>NC_020829.1:3315000-4515000 GCF_000349845.1 Pseudomonas sp. ATCC 13867
ACGAACTGCTCGCGCAGAACGGCATTCCGGTGCCCAAGGAGCAGCAGTTGAAGGTGCTCGACGCCCAGTACGGCGGCCTCCCGGCACTGGGTGGCGCCAAGCTGGAGAGCATGTACAACGCCGCCTGGGCCTGGGCGGGCTCCGGCCCCTTCCCCGGGACCAAGCTGGTCGCCGGCTACTTCGGCGGCACCCGCACCCCGCTGGCCATTTCCTGGCCCAAGCGGATCAAGGCGGATGGGCAGGTGCGCAACCAGTTCCATCACGTCAACGACATTGCGCCGACCGTCTATGACATCCTGGACATCGCGCCGCCGAAGGTGGTCAATGGCGTCGCCCAGGACCCGCTGGACGGCATCAGCATGCGCTACACCTTCACCGACGCCCGCACGCCCTCGCGCAAACCGCCGCAGTATTTCGAAGTCCTGGGCAGCCGGGGCCTGTACAAGGACGGCTGGATGGCCTCGGTATTCGGCCCGCGCAAACCCTGGGTGCAAGGCTTCGCCCAGTTCATGGGCTGGTATCCGGAGTCCGATCACTGGGCCCTGTACGACCTGAGCAAGGACTACTCCCAGGCGACCGACCTGGCCGACCAGTACCCCGAGAAGCTCGCCGAGCTGAAAGCGGAATTCGATGTACAGGCCAAGGCCAATCACGTTTACCCCATCGGCGCGGGGCTGTACCCCTTCCTCAATCCCTCGGTGCTGGCAGGCGATGGCCGCAAGGAATGGCGATTCAGCTCCCGGACCAAGCGCCTGCCGGAGTTCACCGCGCCCAATCTGCGCAGCCGCAACAGTAGCGTCCGGGCCAGCGTCGAGCTGAAGGACAACGCCAGTGGCGTGGTCTTCGCCCTGGGCGGCATCGGTGGTGGCGTCAGCCTGTATTTCGACCAGGGGCATGTGGTCTACGAGTACAACGACATGGCCATCGCCCGCGTGAAGCTGCGCTCGGAGCACCCGGTGGCTCCCGGTCCGGCGGAAATCGAAGTACGCACCCGGATGACCAGTGCCAAGCCGGGAGCACCGGCGAACCTGGCCCTGCTGGTCAACGGTGAGGAAGTGGCCACCGGCACCACGCCGTTCACGCCGCCGCTGACCTTCACCGCCAGCGAGACCTTCGACGTCGCCGAGGATCTCGGCTCGCCGGTGTCCCTGGACTATTTCGAGCGAGCGCCATTTGCCTTCGACGGCCAGGTGCGCGACCTGCAAGTGACCTATACCCCCTGATATCCCGGCCACGGAGAGCGCCATGCCGATTACCGATCTCACGCACAAGAAAGTCCTGATCACCGGTGCCGCATCAGGCATCGGGCGAGCGGCCGCCCTGGCCTTTGCGCGCCGGAAAGCCACCTTGCTCCTCTGCGACATCGACTCGGCCGGCCTGGAGTCCCTGCGGCAGGAAGTCGTGGGCGCGGGGGGCGAATGCTTCACCTACAAGGTGGACGTCACGGATGCCAATGCCGTGGCCGAGCTGGCCACGCGCATCCATACCGCCCAGGGCGCCCTGGATGTGCTGATCAACAATGCCGGCGTCGGCTATCTCGGTCGCTTCCTCGACAGCGACCTGCCCCACTGGCGCAGGGTGCTGGACATCAACCTGATGGGCGTGGTGCACGGCTGCCACGCCTTCATTCCGCGCATGATCGAAGCGGGCGGCCCGCGCCGGGTGCTCAACGTGGCCTCGGCCGCCGCGCTGTTCCCCTCCCCCAGCATGGCGGCCTACGCCGCCTCCAAGCACGCGGTCTACGGCCTCAGCGAAGTCCTCAAGATGGAGCTGAGCGACACCCGGGTCGGCGTGACGACGGTGTGCCCAGGGGTGATCAATACGCCGATCGTGGCCAATCGAAAGAATATCGCCGCCTCGGTGGCGCCGGAGCAGATCGACCGCCTGCAGGACTACTACCGGCGCAAGGGCTGCAGCCCGGAGCGGGTGGCGGAAGGCATGGTGCAGGCCGTTCTGAAAGGCAATGACCTGCTGCTGGTCGGCCCGTTCGCCCAATTGATCTTCCAGCTCCGGCGCCTGTCCGTCGGACTGCTGCGGCGCATCGTGCTCAACGATGCGCGCAAGATCGGCTATCTCTGACTCCATCCCCGGCATGGACGCCAGGCGCCATGTCCGCCGCCCGGAATGATGCCCCATGCCCGATACCGTCCCCCAAGGTCTGCACCTGATGGCCAAGCCCGTCGGGCCGATCTGCAACCTCGACTGTGACTACTGCTTCTACCTGGAAAAGGAGCAGCTCCATCCGCGCGACAGCCGCTTCCGCATGTCCGACGAGGTACTGCGGACCTATGTGCGGCGCTACATCGAGGCCCAGGGCAGTCCGGAAGTGGAGTTCACCTGGCAGGGCGGCGAACCCACCCTGCTGGGGCTGGAATTCTTTCAACGGGCCCGCGCCTATCAGCGCGAGTTCGCCGCCGGCAAGGTGATCCGCAACACCCTGCAGACCAACGGGACCCTGCTCGACGACACCTGGTGCGCCTTCCTCGCGCAGGAAAACTTCACCGTCGGCATCAGCCTGGACGGGCCCAAGGCGTTGCACGACCTGCACCGCCCGGACAAGCGTGGCCGCTCCAGTTTCGATCAGGTCATGCGCGGCCTCGGCCTGCTGCAGAAACACTCCGTGTCCTATAACGTGCTGGTGACGGTAGCCCGCGAAACCGCCCGGCATCCTTTGGAGGTCTATCACTTCCTCAAGGACGCCGGCGTGCGCCATATCCAGTTCAATCCCGTGGTCGAGCGCTTGCCGACGCAATCCGACGCGGCGCGTGGCCAACACTTCGCGACGCCGCCGGAGCTGCGCCTGCGGGATCTGCAGGCGCCTCAAGCGGCCGGCGTGACCGAGCAGAGCGTCGAAGCGCAGGCCTACGGGAATTTCCTCGCCACGATCTTCGATGAATGGGTGCGCCGTGACGTCGGCAGCGTCCATGTGATGAACTTCGAGTGGGCCCTGGCCGCGTGGTGCCAACTGCCCGCCAGCGTCTGTCTGTTCGCCCCGCGCTGCGGCAAGGCCGCGATCGTCGAGCACGATGGCAACCTGTACTCCTGCGACCACTACATGTACCCGGAGTACCGCCTCGGCAACATCCTCGAACAGGACCCGGCCGCCCTTCTCGACTCGCCCGCGCAGAAAGCCTTCGGCGCCGCCAAGGAAGAGTCGCTACCCAGCTACTGCCAGGGCTGCGACTACCTGTTCGCGTGCCACGGCGAGTGCCCGAAGAACCGCTTCATCGAGACGCCGGACGGCAAGCCGGGACTCAATTACCTGTGTGCGGGCTACAAGACCTATTTCCGCCACATCACGCCCTACATGAACGCCATGGCCAAGCTGCTCGCCCATGGCCAGCCTGCCGATCTGATCATGCAGGCGTTCAACGGCCCGTTGCTGATCAAGCTGTAACCCCGGTTCGAATGCCCTCGGCGATCGCCTGAGCCCGGCAGGGTCTCGGCTGGGGGTTCCTGCGCGCCAACCTGGAAGCAGCGCTTATACGCAACATCTGGCAACCCCGGTGTTGCACCCCTCCCCTGGTGTTCGTGGTGTCCCCTCCGCCCCCGCCCGACGCTCCGAACGCGCCTCGAATCAGGCACCGTGACCATCGCGGCTCGGCAGGATGACTGACCGAAAATGCAAGACCGCCCCTCTGCCTCACTAGGGCAGAGGGGCGGTCCATTGCCGGCTCCGGCTCAGGGCGCCTTGCGCAGCAGGAAATGCGACAGCGCCGGGATCAGCACCAGCGCACCGACCATGTTCCAGATGAACATGAAGGTCAGCAGGATGCCCATGTCCGCCTGAAACTTGATGGGCGACCACACCCAGGTCACGACACCCGCGGCCAGGGTGACCCCGACCAGGGCGACGACCTTGCCGGTGAAGGCCACCGCATTGCGGTAGGCGACCGCCAGCGACGCGCCGGCCCGTTGCTGGGCGAGCTGCACGCTGAGCAGGTAGAGGGCATAGTCGACGCCGATGCCGACGCCGAGCGCGATCACCGGCAGCGTGGCGACCTTCACCCCCATGCCCAGCCAGACCATCAGCGCCTCGCAGAGTATCGAGGTGAGCATCAGCGGCAGCACCGCGACCAGCACCGCGCGCCAGCTGCGGAAGGTCACGAAGCACAGCAGGATCACGGCGGCATAGACGTAGAGCAGCATGGTCCGATTGGCCTCGCGCACCACGATGTTGGTGGCGGCCTCGATGCCGGCGCTGCCGGCGACCAGCAGGAACTGGCGCTGCTCGGTGCTGTGCTCGCGCACGAAGCCCTCGGCCACCTCGACCATATGGGCCAGGGTCTCGGCCTTGTGATCCGACAGGTAGGCCACCACCGGCATCATCGAGCAATCGGTGTTGAACAGCTCCGGATTGTTCACCGAGGCTTGCTGGGCGCCGTAGTTCAGCACGTTCTGGTTACGCGCGATGGTCAGCCACTTGGGGTTGCCCTCGTACGAACCCGCGGTGACCTGGCGCACCGCGTCCACCAGCGAAACGCTGGTCTGCACGCCCGTCTGCTGCTGCAGGAGCCAGCCCAGCCGGTCCGCCTCGATCAGGCTCTGGTATTTCAGGCAGCCTTCCTTGGGCGTCTTCAGCATCACCGCGAACAGGTCGCTGGACAGCGAATAGTTGGACGTGATGTAGGCATTGTCGAGGTTGTAGCGCGAGTCCGCGCGCAACTCGGGCGCGCCCGGGTCGAGATCGCCGATCTTGAGATGCAGGCTGACGGCGAAGCCGACCACGGCGAGCGTGCCGGCCACGAGCAGGGCACCAGTCGCCCAGCGTCGCTCGGTGAAACGGTCGAGCCCCGTCCAGAATGCCCCCAGGCCATGCCCCCCCTCCTCCTCCCGCTCATGCCGCAGGCTACGGGCAGCGGCGCGCTGGCTGACGCCCAGGTAGGACAGCAGCACCGGCAGCAACAGCAGGTTGGTGAAGATCAGCACCGCCACGCCGACGCTGGCGGTGATCGCAAGGTCCTGGATGACCGGGATGTCGATCACCATCAACACCGCGAAGCCCACCGCATCGGCCAGCAGCGCGGTGAGCCCGGCGAGGAACAGGCGGCGGAAGGTGTAGCGCGCGGCTACCAGCTGATGGGTGCCACGCCCCACGTCCTGCATGATCCCGTTCATCTTCTGCGCGCCGTGGGACACGCCGATGGCGAACACCAGGAACGGCACCAGAATCGAGAACGGGTCCAGTGCATAGCCCAGCAGCGCGATCAGCCCCAGTTGCCAGACCACCGCGATCAGCGAGCAGCAGATCACCATCGCGGTGCTGCGCACGCAACGGGTATAGGCATAGATGATGAGCGTGGCGATCAGCGCCGCGGCGGCGAAGTACGCCATGACCTGCAGCAGGCCGTCGAGCAGGTCGCCGATCAGCTTGGCGAACCCGATGACGTGGATCTTGATCGTCCCGCCGTCCCGGGCTTCGTAGCGGGCCCTGAGCTTGTCCTCCAGCACCTTGGAGAAGGCATGGTAGTCGATGGCCTGGCCGGTGACGGGGTCCTTCTCCAGCAGCGGCACGAAGATCATGCTGGAGCGGAAGTTGTTGCCCACCAGGCTGCCGACGATACCGGAACGGGCGGTGTTCAGGCGCAGCTGCTCGACGCTCGCCGGCGAGCCATCGTAGGAGTCCGGCATCACCGGGCCGCCCTGGAAGCCCTGCTCGGTCACCTCCGTCCAGCGCACCGCCGGGGTCCACAGCGACTTCATCCAGGCCCGATCGACGCCGGAAGTCACGAACAGCTCGTCGTTGACCTCCTTGAGCACCTGCAGGTAGCCGGGGTCGAAGATGTCCGCGCTGGTGTTCTCCACCACCACCCGCACGGCGTTGCCCAGGCCGCGCAGCGAATCGCGATTCTCCAGGTAGTTGCGGATGAAGGGCTGGCTCTGCGGCAGCATCTTCTCGAAGCTGGCGGTCAGGCTCAGGCGAGTTGCCGCCGCATAGCCCAGCACCAGCGTGATGAGCGCGCAAGTCAGTACGACCAGCAGGCGGTTGTTGAAAACGATGCGCTCCAGCAGGCTGCCGGAGCTCGTCTCGAAGCCCTCCAGGTCGCGCACCACCGGGCGGCCGTCGTGCTCGTAATTACCCATGTCGGTGTCTCTCCGGTTTCGCAGTCATTGGACGAGCAACTGGCGCGCGCCACGCGTGCCGACCAGCGCCAGGGCGCCCGGCCCCGCTCCCACGGCGGCGGCGACCGGCGCCAGGGAGGGCTGTGCTTGCAACTGGAAGCTGGCGCCATCGTCGCTGCTGATGAGCAGGTGCCCGGCCTGGCTGAGTAGCGCGAGACGGCCGTCGGCAAGCTGGGTACCCGCGGTGATGCTCAGCGGCAGGCCGGTCTCGACCTGGCTCCAGCTTTCGCCACCGTCGACGCTGCGGAAGACGTTGCCGCGCAGGCCGAAGACCAGCGCCACGCCCGGCTTGCCGAGGATGCCGAAGAAGCTGCCGGCATAGGTCGTCGGGCGGGGCTCGAAGCGGCCGCTGGCGCGGTCGAGCTTCAGCAGCAGCCCCTGCTCCCCAGCGATGTACAACTCGCCGCCGGCCGGCCGGATGGCATACAGATTGAGCGCGCTGGGGTTGTCCGCGTGCTCCATCCAGGGCGTCCAGGTACGTCCGCCATCCTCGGTGCGGAAGAGCAGATTGAAGGCCCCGACTATGTAGCCGACCTGCTCGTTCTCGAACCACACATCGAGGAACGGCTTGTCCGCGCCCTCGTCCGTCATGCGCCGGGCTTCGTCCACCAGCGCCATCAAGCGCTCGTCGCCTGGCGCCTTTTGCACCAGCGCCTGGTAGTGCTCGAGCATGCGCGGCCCGACCTGGCGGCCATCGAACTGACGCTCCCAGGTCTCGCCGCCATCGGCGCTGTGCAGCACGACACCGTCGTGGCCCACGGCCCAACCGTGACGGACCGAGGGGAAATGCACCGCGACCAGGTCGGAACTGACCGGGACGCGCGCCTGCTGCCAGTGCTTACCCGCATCGTCGGAATAAAGAATGTGCCCCCGCTGCCCAACCGCCACCAGGCGCTGGCCGGCACTCGCCAGCCCGACCAGCAGGCTGTGCTCGGCCAGGGGGCTGACCTGCGAGGGGGTATCCAGCACATCGACGAATTCCTGCGCCACGACCGGACGACAGAAAGGCGCGACGACCGCCGCTGCCAGCGCGGCCAGCAGGGTCCACTTGAAAATGCTCATGAGTCGATCTCGCTCGAAAGCCGCCGGGTGCCCTTGCGGAACCGGCGGCGTTTTTCCTGTCGTCAACGGATACCGGCGCCGGCCAACGCGTCGGGCACCCACTGGGCTTTCGAGAGCGGCTTGATGTACTTCACGCCGCCATGCGGACCGTAGATGCCGGTGATGTTGTAGCTGCCGGAAACGAAGTCGTAGAACATGTGATTGTCCGAGTTCGGCGCCTGCGCGTCATAGCTGTAGGCCATGTGGGCGAACGCGCCGCGATAGAGCTGGCCACGCGCATCGAACTCATCGGAGGCGAGAGCGATCCAGCTGTCCTCGTCGAGGTAGAAAGTGCGCTTGCTGTAGATGTGCCGCTTGCCGGGCTTGAGCGTCGCCTCGACCACCCAGACACGGTGCAGCTCCCAGCGCACCAGGTCGGGATTGACGTGGTTAGGCGTGGTGATGTCGGCCGCTTTCTCGTGGTAGTTCAGCTTGTAGGTGTTGTACGGAACGTACATTTCCTTCTTGCCGACCAGCTTGAAGTCGAAGCGGTCCATGGCGCCGTTGAAGACCCAGGCATCATCGTAGGTCGAGCTGCCCGCGGAGCCGGGGTTGGGCGTGTCATAGGCGATATCGGGGGCCAGCTTCACCCGGCGCTGGCCGGGCAGGTACTGCCAGGCGTGGCGCGGCTTGCTCAACGGATCGACCGCGTCGTTGATGAGAATGGCCTCGCCAGCGCGGCGGGCCGGCCCCTGGTAGTAGAGCTTGGTCTTGAAGTACAGGTCCTCGGGCCGCGCCTGGACGTCATTGCGCTCGGGATCGAACAGAGGGTACTCGAGGTACGCGTCTCCCGTGGTGGCCAGCGAGGCGTTGCCGGAAGCATCGACATTCCAGGAATCGTACTTGGAGTTGATCGCGTACCCCTGGTACCGCAACAGGTGGTTCCACATCGCCTCGTAACCATCCTTGGGGATCGGGAACGGCACGCCCGGCAGCACGTTCTCCAGTGCCAGCCCCGCGTTGGTCGTACGCGCCGCCTCAGCGTTCTTGCGCGTGTTGTCCAGCAGGCGCTGCGGCAGCGCGACCGTCCGATGGGTGGGGTAGACATCCAGGCGGAACGACGGGAAACGCTTGAGCAGCTCCCGCGAGGTGGCGGTGAGCTTGTCCGCCTGGTCGGCGGCGTTCTTGCCGTCGATCACCAGGCGCGGCTTCTCGTCGGCGAACGGGTCGGTACGCATGGAACTGCCAGCCTGGTAGCCGCTCGGCGGCGTGGTCAGGCCGCCGTTGTAGGCCGGGATATTGCCGTCCGCATTGCCAGCCTTCTCGGCGCCAACGGGAGTGAGCGTCTGGCCCAGCTGGGCTGCCTGTTCCGGCGAAACGGCCGCCTGTGCGGCCGAGACCATGGCGCAGGCCAGGGCGCTGGCCATCAACGACTTGATGAGAGCCATGTGTAATCTCCTACGTGGGTTGCTCAGAAGGTTGTCTTGAAGGTGAAGGTGACCATGCCGCGGTCCTTGAGCTGGGCCGGGGTTCCCGCGAACGCGGTGGTTTGTCCCAGCGCGCAGTTGTACTGGCCGTTGGCGCCGGGCGTGGCGCCATCCACCGGGGACTCGCAGGTATCGAACGGCCCGAAGTTGTCCACGTACTTCAGGTCGAAGCGGTACTGGTTGCGCAGATCGACACCTACGCCGACGGAGTAGCTGCCCGAGTCTTCGTTGCCGCCCAGTTGCACGGCGGACTGGCCGTCCAGGCCGACGTTGTAGGTCAGCGGCAACTGGACATCGACGCCGGGGAAGACCTGGTACCAGGTCGGCGTGAAGTTGACGCCCATGACGTAGTTGTCGCGGGTCACCTTGTCGACGCCGCGGTACCAGTCCTCGCCCTTGAACAGCTGCTGGTTGTCGGTCACGTCCAGCCAGCGGCTGTAGGCCAGTTCGACCAGCAGCGAGGCGCCATCCCACACCGGGGTGTCGGCGAAGGTGGTCAGGCCGTTGACCACCGCATGCACGGTCTTGCCGCGCGCCACGCCGTCGTTGCCGTCGAAGCTGCTGACGAAGCCAGGCGTCCCCGCGGGCGCGAGCGGATTGACGTTGGCCGGAACGCTGGCCAGCGGCATGTTCTCGCGGTAGTTCAGATCAACGCCCACGCTGACGCCGGCGATGTTCTTGGACAGGCTGATCCCGTAGATGTCGATATCGTCGACGTAGAACTGGTTGTAGCTGCCGACGACACCGGACATCAGTTGCGGCATGCCGACCGCCGAAGGCTGCAGGGCAATGTTCGGCAGGATGTCGGAGGTCTTGCGGTAATACAGGCCGAGGGAGCCGTCGAGCCATTCCGGGGTCCACCTGAGCATCAGGCCGAAATCGCCATGCTTGTCCGGCGTGAAGGTATGCCCGCCCGTCAGGCGCAGAAACTGCGGCGCACCGGGCACCAGCCCGAAGATGGGGTTGGGCTGGGCGATCAGCGACAGGTCGTCACTGCCGTGCTGGATGGCATCGTTGAAGCCCAGGTAGGTGCCCGACTCGGGCAGACGCGAGGCGTCCCAGTCGAGGAAATACTGGGCGCCGAAGGACAGCTCCGGATTGAGGGTGAAGTTCATCGAGATCTGGTTGCGCGGGATGAACAGCTCCTTGGCCTCGGTGCCCGGCACCGCCAGGGCCTTGGCGATGTCCAGGCCGGACTGGCCGTAGCTGTTGCCATGAGCGAACGCCAGGATGCTTTCCCCCCAGTACTGGGTGTGGCTGCCCACCTTCATGCTGAGCATCGACTCATCGCCGATCTCGGTGCTGCCGAAGACGAACGCATCGAGGAATTCCGACGATGGCCCGTTGTAATAGCGCTCCGCGTAGCCGCTCAACTTCCGCGAGTCGGCCACGCCGTCCTGAAACTGGTTGGTCGATGGGTTGGCGCTGCCGACCTTGTCGTAGGCATGGTCGTACCAGCTGTTGCCGCTGACCCGGAAGCCGAACTGCTTGCGGTAGACCACGTCGAGCTCGTGCAGCACGTCGATGCGCTGAGACACCGCGCTGCCCGCTGAGAAGTTGCGGTCACCGTCGTTGTTGTTCCAGGCGTTGGCCAGCTTGGAGTTGGCGCTCTCCACGCGCTGCGCGTAATTGAGCTTGACCGTGTTGTCGAAGCGCACCTGCAGGTCCTCGACGCCGGTATCCAGCTCGAGCGCCTGGGCCGGCAAGCTTCCCAGACCGAGCATCAGCGCCGAAGCCCAGACGCTCGGTTGCACGCAATGGCAGATCTTATTGTTCTTGTTCTTCATCGAGTTACTCACTGTGTTGTGTTGAATGCCGTCCCGGCGATGCCCTCAATCCCTCTGGAGAATCGTGATCGAGACCGAACGCCCGACAGCGGCGCTGTGCTGAAGCCCTATCCGTGAGCCGGGAACCTGCCGCCCCCCCGCTTCCCCACGCAGTTGGCGAACCAGTTCCGCCAGTTGCGCCAGGGCGCTGACTCCAGGCACCAGGCCGCCGCCCAGCAGCCCTCCCGAAGGACAAACCATCGGTTTGCTCCTCTGCCTGAACGCGAAATCACTCATCTGCGTCTCCTCGCACAGGCCGATGGCCGAGGCGAAGACCAGGAAATCGCCGACGCTCTGGTCATGCAGCTCGACCACGTCGAGCTCCTCGACGCCGATGCCCGCCTGGGCGTAGGCCTGGGCGGCGGCGCGACGCGTCGCCGCCCGGCCCAGCACGTCCAGGACATTGCCCGCCGCCAGCTCACAGAGCAGGTCGTTGCTGCGGGTACTGGCCAGGATGGCCACCCCGCGGCGCATGCCGTAACGATCCGCGAAGCTCTCCGAACACAGCAGGATCGCGGCGGCGCCGGAGGCTGGCGGGCACAGGTAGGGCGGTAGCCAACCCTCCCGCGCAGGTGCGTCGGGCAGGCCGCCGGGAACGAGCCTGGCGCGGGTCCTGGCCTGCTCCAGCACACGCTCGAAGCAGCGCTCGGTGACGCCCATCCGGGCCTGCAGCCATTGCACCTGCGCGGCATACAAGGCGGCGGGATGATCGCGCCGGGCGACCATCGCCAGCGGGTCATCACGGCGCAGCAGGTCGCTCCAGTCATCGTCGGGAAACGCGTCGAGGCCGAAGAGCATCCGGTTGGAGATACCGTCGTGCATGTCCTCGAACCCCAGGACCAGGACCGCCTCGGCGTCACCGCCCAGGATGCTGTTGCGCGCCAGATGCACCGCCGTGCTGGGCGATACCCCGCCATCGCGTATGCAGAAGGTCGGGATACCGGACAGGCCGATCTGCAGCAGCACCTGCTCGCTGATACCGACCCGGGTGTTCGCGCTGGAGACGAAGACCTGGTCGATCAGGTCGTTGTCGATACGTGCATCCTCCAGCGCGGCCCGTACCGCCTGCCCCGCCAGCCCATGCAAAGGACGTCGAACGCTCAACGGAGCAAAGGGTGTTACCCCTACCCCAGCGATCAGCACGCGTTCCGCCATACCCGTTCTCCCAGCCCCGGACAGTCCCGGGCACTCAATCATTGGGGAGACGGTATTGGCCTGAAGGCGAGCGCACCCCCCCATCGCCTGGGGGGACGGCACGGTTTTACAGTCGGAGGAAGGGGGGATCGCGGGCGAATCAGGTCGATGCCGCCAGCGTCGGGGGGAAGCTAGCGGTCTGCCTCCAGGATCCCCAACATGTAGGCGCGATCCACGACATGTCGGCGCGTTCCCGCCTGAAACTTGCCGAACAGATTCTTCAGGTGCCACTTCACGGTCTCTTCCCCAACGTGCAGCGCCAGCGCGATCTGCTTGTTGGAGAGGTTGCGGGCCAGCAGCTCCAGCACCTCCTGTTCCTTGGGTGTCAACAGCCCGCTCGGCGCGACTTTCGCTACCGCCACCGG
Source organism: Pseudomonas sp. ATCC 13867 (assembly GCF_000349845.1). NCBI lineage: Bacteria > Pseudomonadati > Pseudomonadota > Gammaproteobacteria > Pseudomonadales > Pseudomonadaceae > Pseudomonas > Pseudomonas sp. ATCC 13867. The sequence goes on from NC_020829.1 coordinate 3,327,037, forward strand.
ACGCGGGACGGCCTCCGCCGGCAGCGCTGTCCGGGACGGCTCGCCGCTCTCCAGCATCCGCAGCCAGCGGGCCAACAGCGGATGGGTGTCCAGCAGTACGCGGCGCATACCGAACTCTTGCGCCAGGCTCCTGGCCTCCAGCAGGCTCGCTTCGCCATCGAGTCCCATCTCGCGCAGCGCCAGTGCCTTGAGCAGCAGCGCCTGGACCCGCTCGCGTCCGCAGCGCATCCGGCCGGCCAACTCATGGATATCGGCCGTTACGCTCAACACCCCCTCCCAGTTCCCCTGCGCCAGCAGCGTGTAGGCCCGCGCAATGCCGGCGCACAGGCGCAGCTCCGGTCCGAGGAGGCTGTCCGGATCATGGAAACAGGGTGGAATCGCCTCCTCCAGCCGCCGCCAGAGCAGCTGGCAGGTATCGGCTCGCCCCTGTACCGCGTGCAAGCGGATCTGCTCGCCGAGCGAGACCATGCAGAAGCGTGGTATCTCCCGCTCCTCGCCGAGCGCATGCAGGGCTTCGAGCAGATCCTGGCAGCGATGGGGCTGACCTTGCAGGGTTGCCAGCCGCGCCGCCGTGACGAAACCGGCAACGATGGCATCGGGAGTGGCCAGGCATTCGACCCTGTCCATCCGATTGGCCAGCACAGTGGCCGCCTCGTCGGGCTCGTCCCGCTCCAGCAACACCGTCGCCAGGCTGCAGGCCAGCAGGATGGCCACCGAGCTGCGCCGACCGATGTCCCGCTCGGCGTGCAGCAAGGTGCCACGCAAGGCGTTCTCGGCCGGCACCAGGCGCCCTTCCCAGACGTAGGTCGTGGCCACCAGCCACTCGGCAAAGCCGCGAATGGCATCCAGCCCCACCGTCCAGTCGTATTGCGGCGCACGCTGGCAGATGCGCCGGGCCACTTCCGGCTGGCCACGGAACAACGCCAGGCGGGCCTGCTGGTTCGCCACGATGGCCTGGACCTTGACCGAGCCCGCCGGCGGGCGCTCAGCCCAGGGACCGATGATGGCTTGCGACTCGTCCGGACGGTCGGCGAAGTAGGCCGCCGCGGAGGCGATGGCCGCCGCCTCGCAACTGTCGGCTTCGCCTATTGACGGGTCGCTCTGGAGCCTGGCAACCAGGTGCCCGGCCTGCGCCGAGCGATCGCTCATGGCCAGCGCCCAGGCTGCCGCCAGGCACAGGCGCGGACGCGTCTCCACTTCCTCCGGGGGAAGCTCCGCGACCCACTCGATGACGCGGTTGAACTGACCGCGCAACATGATTTCGTACAGACATGGCTCGATCATGTCGTAGGCCTGCGCGGACCGCTCGGCACAGAGGTAATGGCGCGCGGCTTCCTCGAACAGGCCGTTAGCCTCCAGCCACGAGGCGGCCCGATGATGAAGTTCCTGTCGACGCTCCGGCGACAGCATCGCCACGCGCTGCTGGAGAAATTCTCGGGCCAGCGGATGGACACGCACCCAGTCACTGCCCTGCCCTTCGACGAAGATCGGCGTGCTGGCGCATAGCTCAGCCAGCAGCTCTCCCGCACGCGGGTTGTCGGTCAGGGCGATGCACAAGTCGGGGTGCAGGGTTTCCGGGACGGCGATGTTGATGAGGAAATCCACCTGCTCCGGCGCCAGGCGCGCCACCAGGCTATCGACGAAATACCGCTGGATATCACCTGTGCAGGCCTTCAGCTCCTGAACGGCGTGGGGCGGACTGGTACTTCTTTCGATGGCCGCGATGGCGAGTTGCACGCCCAGGGGCCACCCTTCGGTGAGTTCATGCAGGATGACCTTGAGGTCGATGTCGAGGCCGTCGCCGAAGCGGCTGCCGAGCACCGCCACGGTTTCATCGACGCGAAAGCGCAAGGCCTCCAGGTTCAGCGCCAGAAACGCTCCCCGCGCCTGCATCTCGGCCGCCTGAAGATTGGGGCGGCGGCGCGAGGCCATCAGGACACGCAGGTTCGCGGGCGCGTTGTGCAGCAGGTAGGTCAGCGCATTGCGAATGACCTCATCGGGCAGCGCATCGACCTCATCGAGCATGAGGGTGACTTCGCATCCCAGGTCAGCCACTTCCGCCAGCCATTCGGTCAGGCAGCCCAGCGCATCGCGTCGGCTCATGGCCTGGCTGGCGGAGCTGGCGAAAGCCTGCCGTCCGCTGGCCACCAGCATCGCCGCAGCCAGTCCCTGGACGAAGCGTACGTCGTCGTCGCGCGCATCCAGGGTCAGCCAGGCGACCACGGCGCCCCTCGAGAGCAGTTCCCGGCGCCATTGGGCCAGCAGCCAGGTCTTGCCGAAGCCGGCTGGCGCATGGACGGAAATGGCCACTCGGGAGGCCATCTCCTCCATTTCAAGGCTCAGGCGCTCGCGTCGATAAGCCGTTTTCTGGCTCCTCGGCGGAGTCGTCTTGAGTACCAGTTCGGGCTCCATTCTTTCCACTGTGCTGCGCCTCAGGCAGGGGGAAGGGTTACATCGCACCTCGAAGTATCGTTCGAAGAGCCACCCATCCGCCAGCGAAGAAAAGCAGCCCCTCCCGCCGACCGCCAGCGCAAGCCACGAGCCACCCGCAGCCGGGGAAGACGCTGCAGGCTTATCGACAGGGCGGGGTTTCAGGTTGCAGGTGGGGGCTTGCGACAGGCGTGTCCGATCGGCTCAGGGGCGGGCACTTACCCCCTCTGCATTGGCACTCGCCACCAATGCGACCAGTTGGCTCAGGTTGGCCTGATACGCCACCAGCCCCTCCACACTGTTGTTCGAGGGGGCTGCAGACGGCTGTGGCAGGACAGCGGCTTGGCCGCACCGGGTAGTTGCAGTTGCCAGCGGGCGTCCAGTAACGCGTATTGCCCCGGTACCGAATCGAAGCGCTGGACATCGATTTGCAACGACGAAATGGCGTGACCGCCCGCGGGCGAGCCCAGCTGGTCCTCCAGTGCGCTGCTGAATTCATCCGTCAGGTTGGCTCCCCGCCATTCGGTGTCGAGGATCGCCAGCCCACTGCTTCCCTGCCGGATGACGAGCTGCAAGCGGTCAACCCGGGGCGGCATCGACACACGTTCGACCCGTACCTGGCTGCCGGGGGAGGCGACTGGTTTGACGGGAACCAGGGTGTGGTAATGAATCGGCGCACTGCTGCATCCCCACAGCAGGGGGAACAAGCCTGCCAACAACCGCAAGGGCAACCTGGGCATCTGAACCTTCTCCTTAACCCAGCGCCATCTCAGGGCAGCAGGTTTTCCACATCCGCACTCCTGGAGCGACCACGGATGAGCGACTCGGGGTGTCGCCCAAGGTAGTCGGACAGATCGCGCAACGAACGCGACGTGCGGTCCAGCTCATCCAGCGTATCGCTGAGTTGCTGCCGTTGTGGCGAGTCTGCCGCCAGCGCCGAGTTGGCCGTGGCCAGTGTCTTGCGCACCTCGTCCAGCGTGCTGTTCACCCCGGGCAGGGTCTGGCGGTTGAACTGCTTCAGGCTGCCTTGCAGCTCCCGGAGGTTGCCGTCGAGATTGTTGGCAATCCTCTCCAGCGGCAGCTTGCGAATGCGCTCCACGATTTCCTGCAACTGCTCCTGGAGCTTGTCGAGACTGCCCGCAATGGTCGGAATACGGATCGGGCGCGCAGTGGTATCGACGACGGCCGGCGTGGCATCGGGATAGAAGTCCAGGGAGATATAGAGCTGACCGGTCAGGAGGTTGCCGTTGCGAGCCTGGGCGCGCAGCCCGTGCTCGACGAAGCGGGCGACCAGACGGCTGGTGCCGGCGTCATCCTCCGGGGAGTGGTCGAGGGCCCTGAGTGTCTTCTGGTAGGCCGGCCCCAATCGTTGCGGGTAGATCACAGCATCGACCATGACCGGGAAACTCTGCTTCTTCTCGTCATAGTCCAACTGCACGGACGTGACCTTGCCGAACGCCATCCCCATGAACTCGACTGGTGCGCCAACCGCCAACCCGCGCATCGACTGGTCGAAGCGAAAACGCAGGTACTGCGCCTTGCCCGACGGCGGAGCGAGCGCACTGTCGCGATCGGCATACAGGTCGAACTCCTGGCTCTGGGTCGCCACTGCCACGCCCTTGCTGCTCTCCGCCCCCTGCAGCACACCGAAGGCCAGGCCGCCTACCAGCAGGGCCGACAGGGACTCGGTATTGACCTTCAGGCCATTGGCATCGACGTTCACGTCCAGCCCGCTGGCATTCCAGAACCGGGTGTTGCGGGTGACGTAGCCATCGTTGGGCGCCTCGATGAAAATACCGACATCCACCCCCTCGCCATCGGCACGCAGCGCATAGGAGACGACCTGTCCGACCGGGATCTTGCGGTAATAGATCGGTGAACCGATGTCCAGCGAGCCGAGATCGTCGGCATGCAGGATGAAGCTCGTCCCCTTGGCGCCGTAAGTGAGAGGCGGCGGCGTCTCCAGTCCCACGAAGCGCTTCGCCGGTACGCTCGACTGGCCGGAGTCGGCGCCGATGAAGCTGCCGGACAACAAGGTATCGACCCCGCTGACACCGCCCGCACCGATCCGCGGACGCACGACCCAGAACCTGGCATCGCGGGTCGCGAAGGCTTCCGCTTCCTTGTTGAGCCTTATGGTCGCGGTGACGCTGTTCCTGTCCTTGGCCAACGCCACCGCCTCGACCTCGCCGATCATGACGCTGCGGTATTTCACCTGGGTCTTGTGGGCGACCAGGCCTTCGCCGGTCCGGAAGGAAATTTCGATGGTCGGGCCCTGCCCCATCCAGTTGCGCACCACCAGCGACGCACCGACCAGCAGGGCGATCATGGGGACGATCCAGACCAGGGAAATGCTCCAGCGCCGGGTGACGACCTGCCCCGCCCCAGGGGGGCCGAGCTCAGGAAACGGCTGTTGCATCGACAGGACCTCCGTTGTCCCAGATCAGTCGTGGATCGAAACTCATGGCGGACAGCATGGTGAGCACCACCACCAGGCCGAAAAACAGGATGCCCGCCCGCGGCTCGATGGTGCCCAGTTCGCGCAACTGCACCAGGGCCGCCACCAGCGCGACCACCAGCACATCGAGCATCGACCAGTAGCCGATCAGCTCAACCATCCGGTACAGCTGCGAGCGCTGCCGACGCGCCCAGGCGCTGCGGCGCTGGGCCGTCACCAGCAGGGTGACTCACTCGTTCTGCGGCACCACCCGCGCACCCGCACCCTGTCCTTCGATGTACACCCGTTCGCCCTGGCGGAGCTCCGCGTTCACCGGCTGCGTCACCGAGACCAGCACGCCGCTCTTCATCCGCACGATCACCTGCTGGGCCTCTTGCGGCTTGTCGTAATGACGCCGCTCGGCATAGTTGCCACCCACACCACCGGCCGACGCTCCGGCGATCATCGCCACGTCACGCCCGGTGCCCCCTCCGACCAGGCTGCCCAGGGCCGCGCCGCCGATACCACCGAGGATCGCGCCCACACCGGTGTCATGGTTGGTCTGAACCTGGGTTTCGGTGAGCTGCTCCACCACCCCGGTGCGGATTTCCACTTCCCCGGGACCGCCATTGGCGCCGCCCGTATCCACGGAGGCGCAGCCACTCAGCGCACTGGCGAGGAGCCAGGCAAAGAATCCGTACTGGATGTGCTTCATCACAATCTCCTTGAAAGCCTGGGGTTCTCATGGGCCATCGGCAGGCGACGGCCGGTGGCACTACGCAACAGCGAAAGGTCGCTGGTTTCGGCGGGTGTAGCGGGACGCCCTCGGAAGTCCCGCCGCGCCATTACCTGGAGGCCAGCGTCTTGGGGTGGGCGATAACGCTCGGCACGCTGTCCTCGCGGTCACATCAGCGTCGGCCCGACTCTCAGCTCGTACCACTCCCGCGCGGCCTTGACCTCGACAGGCAAGCTGCCAGGGCCAAGGCTCCAGGGACTTACTCGGCACGCACGATCTGCGGAGGGGTCCAGCTACCGTCCAGAATCGAGGGGTTCTGCACTTTCGGCCAGTACATCCGCAGCATCGGCAGGAAGTCCCCCTTCGGGGCCGGCAGCCAGTTGGCTTCCTTGTCCTTGCCGGGCGACTCGTGTTGGAAGTACAGGGTCAGGGAACCATCGGCGTTGTACTTCAGGTCGTTGCGCGGGCTGACGGTGAACTTGTCCAGCGGGTTTGGCACGAACCACCAGCCTTGATCGATTTCATACATGGTGATGGACCAGAAACCATTCGCCGGCGGCGTCTTCCCCTTGGCGAAGGTCAGGGTATAACGGTTGGCGCCGTTGAGCTTCTGGCCGGCGCTGTCGATCGTGGTGTAGGGGTAGACGGCATCCTGCTCCACGTTCGCCGGCCATCCGAAGGCGGCCACCACGGCGCGTTTCATGTAGTGGGTGTCGTAGACGCCGAGACCCTTGGTGAAGGTCCAGCCATTGACCTTGCTGCCCAGGGTCGGCTGCCCCTCGCCGATTTCCTGCAGGGCGACCTTCGGCAGGTCGGCGAGTTTCGCCTGTAGCTCCGACGGCAAGGCACTGAGCTTGAACGGCTTGCAAGGAGCGATCCCCAGCTTGGCCATGCGCGCCAGGATCGGAGCATCTCCGGCCGCAGGCGGCGCGTCCTCGCACATCAGGTCTGCGAGCTTGTTGAAGTAGACCTCTGTGCTCATACCGAGAATCACATCCTGCGGCTTGGCAGTCATGCTGAAGCCCGGATTTGGGTCGACGGCCGGTGTCTTGGGCGTATAAGGCTTGCCCCAGGCCGACAGCGGGGTGATCTTCAATTTCGTCTGCAGGACATTGACCGCTGCGTAGTCCTTGTCGGTGCCATCGGCATAAGTCCGCCCCAGGATCAGCATCTTGCGTGTGGCCGATTTTATCTGGGTCATGCCCTCGGGCACCTTGCCCTCCCAACCCGGCCCGGTCAGCAGGTAATTGGCCGCGGCGCCACCGGTGGTGCGCGCGCCCGGTGAATGGAAGATGGTCATCCACAGGTCGTACATCGGCATCAGGTAGTAGCGCTTGCCCATGTCCGGCTGACTGAACACCTGCGGCTCGCTCAGGTCCACCCAGGCCATCGAATAGAGCGTGTCGGCGTTGGGCGCAGACACACCGCGAAAATCGGCCGGCGGATAACGCTGGATGTTGGCGAACTGTCCCATGGGCGCATGGGTGTTGCTCACTTTGTCCACGTTGGTCCGCTGCACACGCGTGACCTCGGTGGTCATCAGCGAATAACCGTAGACGTAGGCATCCTTGGCAATCTGCAGAAGCTCATCCGTTTCGGCGGCCGACGCCTGACCCAGTGACCCCAGGCCGATGGCAGCTGCCAGCAGGGTGGTTGAGGCAACTCTCATGTGCATTCTCCTTGGCTATGAGATGACTTTTCTTGTGCGCCCGGACTCCGGCGCGGATTGGATATCGACTCTCGATGCAAACTGGGCAGCGCCACTGCTTCGCACACGACGCGCGCCCTCGCCGAGCTAGCGGAACTTCATGACGTCGGTGGTGAGCTCATCGATGACCGGCTTGAGGTCGGCAAAATCAACGGCCTGCTTGTCATTGCTCAGCGTCTTCCCGAAGCCCTTGCGTACGACCCGGAGCACGGGCTTTCCGGTACTGGTGTCGATCAACTCCCCTTCCAGGAACAGCTCGGTGTTCTGGTCACGCTCGCCCGTTGCCGCCATCGCACCGGCCACCACCAGCGCCACCGGGATGACTTCGTAGGGCTTGAGTCCCTCGTTACTGGCGCTGACACCGGTAATCGCACCGCGGAATTCGAGTGTCCGAGGCCCGCTGGAGAAACCGACCAACTGGAACCGCTGCGACAGGGCCTCGCCCAGGCGGGCATTGGCGTACTCCAGCAGATCGTCGTAGGTCTGCTGCCCGATGCGGTCCGTCGTTTGTGGCGTGGGATAGAAGCGCAGCGGCTGGAAGATCAGCTTGTCGTAGTTGGCAACATTGAATGCGGGGTCCACCCAGCGCAGGGCCTTCTGGCCGCTCGCGGTATCGACGGATTCCAGGCCGTCGTAACTGGGCAGGAACCCTGAATATTGCGCCTGATCGACCGTTTTGCTGGTGCAGCCAGCCGTGAGCAGTACAACGGCAGCCGCGCCGCATGCGAACAGTGCCTTGGCCTTCTTCATACAATCTCCTTGTTGGACGCCAGGGTCCGGGACATCCCTGAATATGAATGCTTCAGTCAGTAGGTTGCGGCGGGCTCAGCGGCCGCCGGGTGTTGGGTACAGGCCCTGCCGGACAACCGGGCCCTTGCACGGCCGGAAGATCAGAACTTCCAGGTAGCGCTTGCGCTCAATGCCTGGATCCAGGCGTTATCGAACTCTCCGGATACGCGCTTGGGGTCGTTCAGCGGCAGTGACTTTTCCTGACTGACCGACATGTCCCCGAGCCAGACCAGCTCATAGCTCAGGTTTACATCGGTCTGCTTGTCCACGGCATAGGTCAGGCCCGTGCCCAGGCGCCAGTTCTCCGCCATCGGCACGGTGAGCGAACGCTTGTCGTCATCCACCGACGAGCTGTCGTAGGCGACGCCGGCACTCCACAGCCAGCGTGGATCGAAGCGGTACTGAGTGCCCACCGAGAGATGCCAGGTGTCCTTGTAATCCGCTTCGAGCGTCGCGGAGCGGGGAGTGTCGCTATCCAGGTCGACCCCCACCTCGCCAAACCGGGACCAGTCCTGCCAGTTGACGCTGGCCAGGAGCGCCCACTGCTCATCGAGCTGGTGGTAGAGGCTGAAGGTCAAAGTCTGCGGCACATTCATGTCGATGCGGGTGCTGGCGTCGAGAACCCCGCGATCGCGCAGCAACTGTGTCGTCAGCGGGCCAACGCCCTGGAGATCCAGGCCATCTTCGAATTCGACATCGATCTCGCTGGTATAACTCAGGCCCAGTCGGGTTCCCGAACGGGGTTCGTAGATCACGCCCAGATTGGCGCCGTACCCCCAGTCATGGTCCCGGTATTTCATTTGGCCGTCGGGGCGCTGGAGCCTTTCGAAAGGCGCGTTGTCCACCGCCATCTGACTGTCGAGCGTCGCGTAGAACGCGCGCAGGCCGATGCCGAACGCCCACTGCTCATCGAGGCGATAAGCCAGTGCCGGCATCAGCGTCATGCCGGTCAGCTCACCGTTCTGCAGGAAGTAGCGGCCGCTCCAGTCGTTGTCGTAGTTGAGGTTTAGACCGAAATCGCCATAGCTGGCGAATCCCACAGACCAGCCATTGCCGAGCTCCCGAGTGACAAACAGGCTCCCGCCCGGCGCCCAGTCCATCGCGTTGCCGCTGTTTCCGCCCGCGATATTGGTGCCGTCGTCCGTTTCAAAGTCCAGGTTGCCATGCAGCACCTGGGCACCCGCCGTGATCTGCGTACCGGACAGCCAGGCCATGCCGGCCACGTTGCTGGCCAGGGTGGACGGGCCCTGGGCGCGGGCAGCGGCACCCGCGTTCGCCAACCCAACGTTGTCCGTGCCGATCTCGTAAAGCATCAGCCCACCCGCCAGCAACTGCTCAGGCACTGCCAGCAGAGCGACCGACACAGCCATGTAAACGCGTGAGTTCATCTCGTAATCCCTGACAAGGTTGGCATCCTCGGTCGCCACACGTACGAATCTACGGAGTCGTGGGCAGTCCTGCCCGGAGTACAGGTGGTATAGGCCTGCGGGTGACAAGTTGCCACCTCACTCTAGGGTTTCCTCCTACAAGGCACCTTGCAATTTCGGACAGCTCTGGAGAATTTTCTGGTCTAAGGTTTACCTTCATCACAAAAACAAACTACGGCAGGTAACGGTCACCCATGGCTGAGCGTGCGTTGGCCCCTTCCCCACTGATATTCAGCAATTCCGGCGAGGTGCGGACAGGCCCGGTGAAAAGCCTTCCTTACGTCATCAGCGCTCTGGGCGGAAACCCTGTTGGCGTCTTCGAGTCGGCCGACATCGACCTGGATAGGTTTGTCAACGACCGAGAACAGCGACTCGACTACAACCTGACCACCCAACTGTTCTGCACGGCCATCCGGCAGACGGAGTGCCCCCATCTTGGGATACTGGTGGGCCGACGCTCCAGCCTCGACGACCTGGGGCCGGTGGGACAGCTCATGCGCTGTGCCGCCACGGCGGAAGAGGCTCTGCACGATCTGGTCGCGCATTCAAAGCTGCATGACCGCGGCGCCGCGCCGCTGTTCTTTCCATTGACTGGGCAACTCAGCCTGCTCGGCTATGTGATCCACCGCCACGATCTCGTCACTCCGAGGCCGCTCATCGATACGGCGATGATGGTCGGCGTCCGCGCCCTGCGGGAGCTCCTCGGCCCCGGCTGGACGCCCGTCCGCGCGCAACTGGCCTACCGCAAGCCCGAGGATTTTTCGGCCTATTCCCGTATGTTCCGCTGCCCGGTGCAGTTCAATGCGAACGTCTCTGGTCTGGTCATCCTCAATCAGCAACTGCGCCAGAAGCTCAAAACGGCCAACCCACGTCGGCATCAGCAACTGCGGGGCGCCATTGTGGCAGCCACCGCCGGCCTGACGACGTCGGAGCTGATCAGGCATCAACTGCATTCCCTACTGCTGGCCGGCGAGGCCCGGGCCGAGCAGATCGCTGAGCGTGTAGGGCTGCACATCCGAACCCTGCATCGACGTCTAGATGCCGAAGGGACCCATGTCCAACAACTCATTACCGAGACCAGGCGGAGTTTGGCGATGCAATTGCTCGCTCACACCAACCTGCCAGTATCCACGGTTGCGCAGTCGCTCCAGTACCAGGATCCCAACGCTTTCTCAAGGGCCTTCAAGCTATGGACCGGGATATCTCCACAACTATGGAGGAACACCTCGTCCCCGATATCAAACTCAGCAGCCCCCTTGATAACACCAGGCTGATCGGTGTCAGACGGGCGCCCGCAGAGATCGTCTTTGTTTTGGTGGCCACCGCTTATCAGAGGCAACAACCGGCCAGAAGCAGCCATCTGAGCAAGGATGAGTTCTTACTCATTGGTCATCGACATCCGTCTCATTGCGTCGGTAAACACACGTAGCTTGCTGAGGTCGGCACGATGACGCGGATAAGCCACAACCATATCCCGCCGTGGCAAGCCAAGACCAGGTAGAACATCAATGATCCTGCCCGCATCGAGATCGCTTGAAACCAGATAAGTGGGAAGTACCGCAATCCCCGTTCCGCTCAAGACGAGGGTGCGCAGTGCAGTCGAGTCGCTCGCGGTAATCCTTGGCAAGAGATCGAGCTCGACCTTCCGACCGTGCCAAAAAGCGCTCCACTTCAGACGTGGCGCATAAGTGCGCAACGCAAGGTATGAGTGCGAAGGAAGGTCGGCCGGACTAAGAGGCAATCCGTGTTCACTAATGTAGTCCGGCGACGCGCATAGTCGGAGGCCAAAACTCCAGACGGGCTCGGTTTCTATCCCGGTCTGCTGGCCAGAATCCAGTCTGACGGCAGCATCGAACGACCCTTCAAGCAAATCGACATAGCGATCCGATAGATCCAGTTCAAATCGAAGTCGCGGATATCGCTGCGCAAGCGTGGCTACACATGGCAGGACGCAGAGGCGCCCGAATGCGGTCGGCATCGTAATGTGGAGCACACCTTCCGGCTCCGCAGCTTGATTCTGCGCGCGTGCCTCTGCGTGCTGCAGTCGCAGCAGCACTTCGCGCAGCTCATTGGCATATGTGTGTCCTGCTTCTGTAAGGGTGACCCGTCGCGTCGTCCTTTCAACTAGGGTGCGACCGATGCGCGCCTCCAAGGCCGCGACGCGCCGGCTAATAGTGGATTGCGTCACACCCAATTCGCGGCCTGCAGCACCGAAACCACCGCATTCTGCAACGGCAAGAAATGCCTCAGCCTCTGAAAAGCTTGCCTTACTCATGCATAGCTCGCATTTGTCTAATCCATTAAACGCTATATAGATCCGAATAGTGAATCAATAGAATCGACTGAAAATTGCCCCAAAGACCTTCCGATTCAACCGCCCACCTATCCGCTGGGTGCCGGTTGGTTTCTCGTGGCATAACGCCGAAGGCTCGGCCTGCAACCAAAAACTTAGGGATTCTCAGCTGATGAGCCCAACTGATGACGTCGAAATTCAAAGACAAGGCCATGTCCTGATCATGACATTGAGACGTGAACAAAAACGCAATGCAGTGAACCGGCCACTCGCCGACGCTTTAGATGCGGCTCTTAACCTGCTCGACGATGACGAGGATCTTTACGTGGGAGTGCTGACCGGTGGAGTCGCATGTTTCAGTGCTGGCAGTGACCTCTCTTCGCGAGGCGACTATGTCACGGAACGTGGCGGGGAATACGGGATCATTCGTCGCCGCCGTCGCAAGCCTTTGCTCGCAGCGGTCGAAGGCGTGGCATTAGGCGGCGGATTGGAGATTGTGCTTGCGTGCGACATCGTTGTGGCGGCAACCAATGCTCGCTTCGGGTTGCCGGAAGTCCAGCGTGGAGTGCTTCCAACGTGCGGAGCGCTATTCCGCGCATTACACGCGCTTCCACCCAACATTGCGCGCGAACTCGTACTGGGCGGCGAGCCAATGCCGGCTGATCGTGCCCATATGCTGGGGCTGATCAATCAGTTGGCGAAACCCGGCGAAGTATTGGAGCAGGCCGTAGTCCTGGCTGAACGGATCGCGAAAAACGCCCCCTTGTCCGTACAAGCTTCCCTGGCAGCCATGAATGAATTACTGGCATCAGGTGACGATGCGGGATGGCAAGCCACCGGCAATGCAATGAACACAATCAAAGGAACAAATGATGTTGAAGAAGGTATTCGCGCCTTCTTCGAAAAACGAGCACCGCTCTGGACGTCCAGTTGAAGCCTGCGTGACGACAGCTAACCACGACAGAAACGACAGCACAGCAGCAGGGGCGGTCTTACCGCTCCTTGGTACCGTGCCCCGGCAAAGCCAAATTCAAGAGAAACAGGTTCCAAGATGCCCCCAGATAACAATGCAACCGCACTGAATCAACTGTTGTCGCAGCGATTCAGCTGCCGCGCCTTCGCTACCGAACCCGTCCCTCAGGCCACGCTCCAACGCATCGTGGCGATGGCACAACGCACGGCATCCTGGTGCAACTCTCAACCATGGCAGGTTCATATAACCCAAGGGGAAGCGACCGAGCAGTTTCGAGACGTCATGCAAGCGCCACAGCAGGAAGGTGAGCCCACCCCCGACTTCCCGTGGCCAAGCGAATATCGTGGGGTATACCAATCCCGCCGACGGGAGTGTGCCCAGGCGCTTTATGAGAGCCTCGGCATTGAGCATGGTGACCGAGCTGCGTCAGGACGACAGATCATGGAAAACTTCCGGTTCTTTGGCGCCCCGCATGTCGCCATGATTACCACCGATCAGGCGCTCGGCGTCTACGGCGCGGTGGACTGTGGAGCGTATGTCGCTAACTTCCTGCTTGCAGCAGCGAGCCTGGGAGTCGCTACGATTCCGCAAGCAGCGCTCGCAGTACGGCCGCAGCGGGTGCGCGACTACTTCGGATTGTCGTCTGACCGCCTGGTTGTATGTGGCATCTCGCTTGGCTATGCCGAACCCTCTCATCCCGCAAACAGTTTCCGCACCACCAGAGCTGACATCGCTACTGCCGTTCAATGGAAAGGAATGATCTAAAAAAGTGCCGAGATTACTGTTTCCATCCAGAGCCAGTGGAATCAGCAAGAACTAATTAAACTGTCTGCGAACGGTCGTCGGGCCCCTCGCTTCGCTCGTGAAGTGGGCGCAACGATCAACTGGCGGGGAGCTCGTACCTTTCAGCAGATTTCCCGTATCGGCTGCCATTCGAAGTTGACAACCCGTTCATGGGAAAAAGAGGCAATCGTCTGCGCGCACTCTTTGCTGCGTTCTGTTGCCTGAAGATCAAATTGAACGGCAGCAAAGGGTCGATTCTGTTGAAAAAGGCAGTTCTGCGGCAGCCACTCAGCCAAGTGCACCTGCTTTCGAAGTGGCTGCAAGCCACTTCAAGTTGTCTTTCGGCGTTTTACTGAGCGTCCCGGCTCAGGTTTGAAGGTTAATTCGAGGGTTTCTGCTCGCAGCAGGCGGACCTATCCCGTGAGCGGTGGCCCGTGAGGCATGAGCTTGGCCATGCGTCGCAGGTTCTGCACGGTCGCCGCCAAGGTGAATTCATCAGTGGCACCGGTCAGGCCACGCAGTCGTAGACGGTCGAGTCTCATGATCCGTTTGAGGTGAGCGAAGAGCATCTCCACCTTCTTTCGTTCGCAGCGAGAGACGAGATATTCCGGTGTCTTGGCGATGCGTCGCGCCACGTCGCGAGCCGCTTCATGGATGCTGCGGACGATCTTGCGGATCGGCGTATTGGGACAGCACTTCGCTTTCAGTGGGCAGGTGGTGCAGTCGGCTTGGCTGGAGCGGTAGATGATGGTGTTGGCCTTGGTCACCCGCGATCTTTGCTGAGTGAAGGCCCGCCATTCACTGCGTAGCGGTTTGCCGGCTGGGCAGCGGTATTCATTGGCCTCCTGATGCCAGTGAAAGTCATTGCTGGAAAGGCTGTCGTCCTTGCGCTCGGTCTTGTCCCACACCGGCACGTGCGGCTCGATGTTCTTCTCTTCGACCATCCAGGCCAGCATCGGAGCCGTGCCATACGCGGTATCGCCGATGAGGCGCTCCGGCGTGAGGTCGAACTGCGCTTCGACACGATCCACCATCGTCCTGGTCGACTCGACTTCGGCAGGCCGATGCGCCGGGGTGGCTTCCACATCCAGGATCACGCCGTGCGCGGTGTCGATCAGGTAGTTGGTGGAGTAGGCAAAGAAGGCCGGGCCACCGGGCGCTGCGGTCCAACGGGCCTGCGGATCGGTGAGCGAAATCTTCTTGGGAAGGGCTTCTGCCAGCGCCTCCTCATTGAGGGCTTCGAGGTATTCGCGCACGGCGCGAGTGCTGAGCGCCGGATCGCGCCAGTCGACCTCATCTCCCGCCACCCCACGTTGCCGGCTGGCATCCGCCTTGATGATGCTGGCGTCGACGGCGAACCCTTCACCCTTGACCAGGCCGGCCGCCATGCAGCGCCGCAGCACCTCATTGAACAACCAGCGGAACAGATCGCTGTCACGGAAACGGCCGTGGCGATTCTTCGAGAAGGTCGAGTGATTGGGAACCTCATCCTCCAGGCCCAGCCGGCAGAACCAGCGATAGCCCAGGTTTAGGTGCACCTCTTCGCACAATCGCCGCTCGGAACGGATGCCATAGCAGTAGCCGACGACCAGCATGCGCACCATCAATTCGGGATCGATCGAGGGGCGCCCGATGGGGCTGTAGAAATCCGCCAGGTGGGCGCGCAGGTCACTGAGATCCAGGCACTGGTCGATGCTGCGCAGGAGGTGTTGGGGCGGGACGTGCTCTTCCAGATTGAACGAATAGAACAGGCGCGCCTGCCCTCCCGGTAACTGTCCCATCATGCTGCCTGCCCCCACGCTAGCTGAGTGTGCGATTCTGCCGGCGGCATCGGGTGGCAGCTACTTTTTCAACAGAATCGGTCGAAAGCGGACGTTTGGCCCCTTAGGGCAGCCCAGCCGGCATACCTGCTCGACTGGGCCTCATTTCAGAGTTGCTTCTTCCGAATACTCACAATTTTCGAGGCTCCCCCTTCATAGAGGAACTCGAAATCCACCTTATCGCCGATCTGCAGCCCTTTCAGTTGCTCTTCGGTCACCTTGAAGCCCATCGTCATTGGCGGCCATTTCAGTGCTGCGACGGGGCCGTGAGCGAGCGTAACGGTATGTCGCTCGACGTCGATGGCCTTGATAGTGCCTTCCGCGCTGGCAGGTGCAGCCGCCTGGCTACTCTCCATGTTCATTCCATCCATCTTCATGCCGGGCATATCTTCGGCGATCGCGGAAAAAGACAGGGCGAACATCAGTGCGCCAGCGGTAATGAGTGGGGTGCTCATGCGGTAACTCCTTTGTGGGAATGAGCGGCCTCACTGGAATGACGACGGCGCATCAGCCAGTAAGCCGCAGGGATGACGAAAAGCGAGAGCAGAGGGGCGGTGATCATGCCGCCGACCATGGGTACGGCGATGCGGCTCATCACTTCGCTGCCCGTGCCGCTGCCCCACAGGATCGGCAGCAGCCCGGCAACGATCACGGCAACCGTCATAGCCTTTGGACGTACACGCTGAACCGCGCCTTCGCGGATGGCCGCGAGCAGTTCATCAGGCCCACCGGTATCCGGGCGTTCGGCCCAGGCATTCTTCAGGTAGACCAGCATGATCACGCCGAACTCCGCTGCAACCCCCGCCAGGGCAATGAAGCCGACCCCGGTGGCTACCGACAGGTTGAAGCCCATCAGGTACAACAGCCACACCCCCCCAGTCAGGGCGAACGGTAGTGTGGCCATGATCAGCACAGCCTCATCGAAACGCCTGAAAGTCAGGTACAACAGCACGAAGATGATCGCAAGCGTCGCCGGCACCACCAGCTTGAGCCGGGCGTTGGCGCGCTCCAGATATTCGAACTGGCCGGAGTAGCTCAGGCTCATACCCGGCGCGAGCTTCACATCGCGCTCCACCGCTTGGCGCAGGTCCGCCACCACCGACGCTAGGTCACGGCCGCGCACATCGACATAGACCCAACCGGAAAGGCGAGCGTTCTCGCTTTTGAGCATCGGTGGACCTTCGCTGATGCGCACCCGCGCCACACTGCCGAGGGTGATCTGCCCACCCTGGGAGGTGTATATCGGCAATTGCTGCAGCGCATCAACGGAGTCGCGCCACTCGCGCGGGTAGCGCACGTTGATCGGGTAGCGGGCGAGACCTTCGACCGTTTCGCCAACGTTTTCGCCACCTATGGCGCTGCTGACGATGGCCTGCACGTCGGCGATGTTCATGCCGTAGCGGGCCGCCGCCTGGCGGTCGATGTCGACGTCGATGTAGCGCCCGCCGGTGAGGCGTTCGGCCAGAGCCGAACTCACACCGGGAATTCCCCTAGCCACCCGCTCCACTGCCCGGGTGGCGCGGTCGATCTCGGTCAGGTCGGTGCCGGCGACCTTGACCCCGATGGGGCTCTTGATGCCGGTGGCGAGCATATCGATGCGGTTGCGAATCGGCGGAATCCAGATGTTGGTCAGGCCCGGCACCTTCACCACGTGGTCCAGTTCCTCCACAAGTTTTTCGCTGGTCATGCCTGGCCGCCATTGCTCCTTTGGCTTGAAGCGGATGGTGGTTTCGAACATCTCCAGCGGCGCCGGGTCGGTGGCCGACTCGGCGCGACCGGCCTTGCCGAACACGCTGGCCACTTCCGGCACGCTTTTGATCAGCCGGTCGGTGCTCTGCAGCAGCTCCGAGGCTTTCTGCGCAGACAGGCCGGGCAGCGCGGAGGGCATGTACAGCAGGTCGCCCTCGTCCAGCGGCGGCAGGAACTCGC
The DNA here is from genome assembly GCF_000349845.1 of Pseudomonas sp. ATCC 13867. Taxonomy (NCBI): domain Bacteria; kingdom Pseudomonadati; phylum Pseudomonadota; class Gammaproteobacteria; order Pseudomonadales; family Pseudomonadaceae; genus Pseudomonas; species Pseudomonas sp. ATCC 13867. The sequence continues at coordinate 3,344,362 of NC_020829.1, forward strand.
CCCCCAGATGGGAAAGCGGCCACAGGCCGGTGAGGAAGACCATTGCCGCGGCTGCGAGTGTCGTCCGGGGATGGCGCAGCACCGCATCCAGCGCAGGCTGGTAAAGGCGGATCAGCCAGCGGTTGAGCGGGTTGCGCTGTTCCGAGGGCAAGCGCCCCCGAATCCAGTACCCCATCAGCACCGGCACCAAGGTTACGGAAAGTCCGGCGGCGCCGGCCATGGCGTAGGTCTTGGTGAATGCGAGTGGGCCGAATAGCCGGCCTTCCTGCGCCTGCAGGGTGAACACCGGGATGAACGACAGGGTGATGATCAGCAGGCTGAAGAACAGTGCCGGTCCGACCTCCACGGCGGCCTCGGTCATCACCCTCCAGTGCTGTTCGCCCACCAGCGGCGTACCGGGGTGGCGCACGTGCCAAGCCTCGATGCGCTTGTGTGCGTTCTCGATCATCACGACTGCCGCGTCGACCATCGCGCCGATGGCGATGGCGATGCCGCCCAGGGACATGATGTTGGCATTGATCCCCTGCTGGCGCATGACGATCAGCGCGATGAGCACGCCCACGGGCAGCGAAACAATCGCTACCAGCGACGAGCGCAAGTGCCAGAGGAAGGCCGCGCAGACCAGCGCGACGACAATGAACTCCTCGATCAGCTTGCGGCTGAGATTGGACAAGGCACGGTCGATAAGCTGACTGCGGTCGTAGGTGGTGACGATCTCCACCCCCTCGGGCAGGCTCTTCTTCAGCGACTCCAGCTTGTCCTTCACCCGTGCGATGGCTTCGCGGGCGTTCTTGCCGCTGCGCAGGACGATCACTCCGCCAACCGCTTCGCCTTCGCCGTCCAGTTCGCCGATGCCCCGGCGCATCTCCGGGCCGAGCTGGACTGTGGCGACATCACCCAGGGTTACTGGGCTGCCGTTGGCGGCCAGGCGCAAGGGGATAGCGCGGAAGTCGGAAAGAGTCTCGAGGTAACCCGAGGCACGCACCATGAACTCCGCCTCGCCGAGCTCGAGCACGCCGCCGCCGGTCTCCTGGTTTGCCTTGCCGATGGCCTCGATCACCTGGCCTTGAGTAATGCCGAGGCTGGCGAGGCGCACCGGGTCGAGCAACACCTGGTACTGCCGAACCATGCCGCCGACCGTGGCAACCTCGGCGACATCCGGCACCGTCTTGAGCTCGAACTTGAGGAACCAGTCCTGCAGAGCTCGCAATTGGGCCAGGTCATGCCGGCCCGTGCGGTCGACCAGGGCGTACTGGTAGATCCAGCCGACACCGGTGGCATCCGGGCCGAGCGCCGTCTTCGCCGTGGGCGGCAGGCGCGACTGCACCTGGTTCAGGTACTCCAGCACCCGCGATCGCGCCCAGTAGAGGTCCGTGCCGTCCTCGAACAGCACGTAGACGAAGCTGTCGCCGAAGGAGGAAAACCCGCGCACGGTCTTGGCGCCGGGCACCGACAGCATGGTGGTGGCCAGCGGGTAGGTGACCTGATTCTCGACGATCTGCGGCGCCTGCCCCGGGTAGCTGGTGCGGATGATCACCTGCACGTCGGAGAGGTCCGGCAGTGCATCGACAGGCGTGCTGCGCAGCGACCAGACGCCCCAAGCGACAATGAACAGGGTGGCCAGCAGTACCAGGAAACGATTGGCTACCGACCAGCGTATGAGCTTCGCGATCATGGCCGTTGCTCCTGCTTGCGCACCTGTTCGATTACCAGCCCTGCATCTCCCTGGCTGACGCCGAAGCGGATGCGATCGCCGGGGTTCAGGCCGGCTGCCAGCTCAGGACGAGCAAGGGCGAAGGTCATGGTCATGCCGGGCATGCCCAGCGTATTGAATGGGCCGTGGCTGATGGTCATGCCCTGTGCGGTGATGTCCACGATGCGGCCATCCGCCTCATGCACAGGGGGCATCGTCATCTGCGCCTTCGATTCATCCACCGTGCGCGCCTCGATGCCTTTCAGGCTGGCTTCCGAATCGATGAGGAATTGTCCTGAGGCGACCACTCGCTGGCCTTCGTCCAGACCTTGCAGCACGGCTACCAGCCCATCGTTCTCTTGGCCGAGACGGACTTCCACCGGACGGAACCGCCCCTGGTCTTCCGCCAGCATCACCAGGTTGCGCTTGCCGGTGCGGATCACCGCTTCACCAGGGATCTGCAGCACGGCGCTCTGCCCAGCCAGGCCGAGGCTGACCTGCGCGGTCATGCCGGGGCGCAGTTGCCCGTCCGGGTTGGGTAGCTCGATGCGCAGGCGCAAGGTGCGGCTCTGCTGGTCGTTCTCCGGCAGGATGCTGGTCAGGGTGCCGCTCACCGGGCGATCGGGAAAGGCCGGCAGGCGGGCATCGACCGACTGGCCGACCTTGAGGCCCGCAGCCTGCACCTCCGGTACAGCAGCCTCCAGCCAGACGTGCCCCAGGCCATTGATCCTGGCCAGGGGCGCACCGGCCGCCAGGGTCATCCCGGGGCGCACCTCCAGCTCACGGATCACCCCGGCAATCGGGGCGTTCAGAGTGGTCACGGCCTGGACCTTGCCGCTGCGTTCTACCTGCTGCACGAGTCCGGTCGGCATGCCTGCCAGCAGCAACCGCTGGCGCGCCGCCGCCAGCAATGCCGGTTCGCCAGCATGACGCAAGGCGAGGAACTCTTCCTGCGCCGCCGCCCATTCCGGCACCAGCACATCGACAATCGGGGCCCCGGCGGCCACCACATCGCCGGGCGCGCGGGAATAGGTACGCTCGACGAAACCGCCAGCGCGAGCTTGTAGCACAGCCACGTCGCGGTCGTTGAAGGCCAGTACGCCGGTGACTTGCAGCGTGCGGTCAAGCTTGCCGCGGGTGACGCTGGCCAGGCGCACGCCGAGGTTCTGCTGGATGCCAGGCTCGATGCGCACCGCTGGCGCGCTGTCGGCGGCAGGGGCAGCCTCGGCGTACTTGGGCACCAGCTGCATGTCCATGAATGGCGACTTGCCCGGCGCATCGAAGTGCTGCTGCGGAACCATCGGGTCGTACCAGTAGAGCGGTTTGCTCTCCGGGGTGACCGAAACTGCAGGTGACTGCGCCTGGTTCTGACGGGCCAACCAATAACCGCCAGCACCCCCCACCGCCAGGGTGAGGATCAATAGCGCTGAAGTGTTCCAGGGGAAACGGCTCATATGCGCCCCTCCTCGTAGGTGAAGTAGAGACGCGCAGCGACCTGTGCCAGGGCGCCTTGCAGGTCGATCTGTTTGAGCCTGGCCTCGACCAGTTGCCCGCGGGCGCTGACGACGCCATCGAGCCCGGCCTTACCGGCGCGGTAGCCGGCGCTGGCAAGGTGCACCTTCTCCTCAGCCAGCGGCACCAGGGTGGCAGCGCTGCGCTCGACGGCGCGTTGCAAGCGCAGGTATTCGGCTAGATCATCCTCCAGCGTCTGTTCGTGCTCGCGAGCCAGTGCATCGCGCTCGGCTTCCAATTGGCGAACCTGGGCGCGCCGTGCGGCGATCTTCGGATCTTGGCGGGTACCGGTGAACAACGGCAGGTCGAAGCTCACCTGCAGCGTCATCATGTCGCCGAATTCGCGGCCTCGCCGCTGATAGTCAACCTCCCAGCTCCAATCCGGCTTCTTCTCCGCTACGGCCTCGCGCACCAGGGCTTCAGCTTCTCGGGTCATTGGCTCGTAGGCAGCGAGCTCCGGGTGCTGATGCAGGTGCTGCAACGAGTGGGAGGCGTCGATGGACCAATGCGGGAAGTCACCACTCAGTTCTTGCGGCGCGTCCTGGCCAATCCAGCGCTTGAGCGCTGCGCGCGCCTGGGCGGATTGGCGCAGCAGATCGTCCTTCTGCTCGTCGAGCAGGGCTGCCTCCTGACGTGGGGCTACCGCATCGACTGTGCTTGCGCTACCCCCGGCCAGACGTGCGCGGACGGTGGTATCAAGGAGGCGATTCTCGCGATAGAAGTCGTCGAACATCGCCAACTTGCGTTGCAACGTATAGGCCGCGATCCAGGCCTGGGCCGAGGCGCTGCGGACTTTCAGCCGCTCTACTTCCGCTTCGGCATCAGCGCGAGCAACGGCGGCCAGCGCGGACTCTATGCGCGCTTTGCGCTTGTCGCCGTTGGGCATCTCCTGCATCAGACCGACCACCTGCATGGACATGTTGTCGCGCTGAGTGCTCCAGCGCTCATCACCCTCAATGGGGACATTCTGCAATCCCAGGTTGAGCTTGGGGTCGGGCAACTCCCCGGCGGGAATGGCGGCACTTTTGGCTGCGGAGACTTTCTCGCTCTGTGCGAGTAATGAAGGGGCGTTGCGTTCAGCCAGCAACAGGGCGTCGTCCAGTGACAGAGACGATGCCTGCGCCGACAGACCCGGCAACAGCGCGAGCAGCAGCCAGCCGGGATTTAGTCGGACGTGAGTCACGATGAGGATTCCTCTGGAAAACCAGCGCGTGAGCGCAAGCCACCCGGCAGCCGTTGGAGCTGCGGGCAGGGTTCAGGTCGAGAGAGGAATCAGACGCAGGGAGGTCGCCAGAGGTCTGCAGGTGCCTGGCTAAGTACTACATCGGTGTATGGCGATGGGCGCGGGGGAGTAGCTACGGGATGAGGCGACTTCAGAACGCTAATCTGCAACAGGCTGCTGGTCTTGCACTCTTGCCCGCTCTTACAGTCCTTCTTGCCATGCTGGGTCATATTGCCCAAGTCCTGGCAGCAGTCCTGATCCATGCCTGCCATTTGGCCCATACCCACACTCTGCATCGGGCAAGGTTCAGTGGGCGCCGCGATTCCCGCCATCCCAGTGAGAGGAAGCGTAAGGCTTAGAAGCAAAACCATGAGCAATCGAAGGCGACGGATCATGCTGGGCAGTGTATTCACACCTTTCTGAGGCGGCAACTGAATCCCAAGCGGTGCGTATCAGTCTGTAGTCTGAATCTCCGAGGTCCGCTATTGGCCGATTCTTTTGAAAAAGGCGGTTCTGCGGCAGCCAGCCGCCCGGGTGCGCCAGCATTCGAAGTGGCTGCAAGTCACTTCAAGTTGCCTTTCGGCGATTAACTGAGCGTCCGGGCTCAGGTGTGATGGTTAATTCGAGGGTTTCTGCTCGCCGCAGGCGTACCTATCCCGTGAGCGGTGGCCCTTGAGGCAAAAGCTTGGCCATGCGGCGAAGGTTCTGTACGGTCGCGGCCAAGGTGAATTCGTCAGTCGCGCCTGTCAGGCCGCGCAGCCGCAAGCGGTCGAGTTTCATGATCCGTTTGAAGTGGGCGAAGAGCATCTCCACCTTCTTGCGCTCGCAGCGAAAGACGAGATATTCCGGTGTCTTGGCGATGCTGCGCTACGTCGCGGGCCGCTTCATGGATGCTGCGGACGATCTTCCGAGAGGTTCAGGTGCACCTCTTCGCACAATCGACGCTCGGAACGGATGCCATAGCGGTAGCCGACGACCAGCATGCGTGCCATCAATTCCGGATCGATCGAGGGGCGCCCGATGGGGCTGTAGAAATCCGCCAGGTGGGCGCGCAGGTCACTGAGGTCCAGGCACTGGTCGATGCTGCGCAGGAGGTGTTGGGGTGGGACGTGCTCTTCCAGATTGAACGAGCAGAACAGGCGCGCCTGCCCTCCCGGTAACTGTCCCATCATGCTACCTGCCCCCACGCCCGCTGAGCGGGCGATTTTGCCGGCGGCATCGGGTGGCAGCTACTTTTTCAACAAAATCGGCCAGAAGCAATCATCGCCTTAGCTCCGTTTCCTCCTGTTTGAAAATGCGGAACCCGCGCGCCTGATAATTTCCAAGCGCAGCAGGATGGTCGAATGTGCATGTATGTACCCACACCCTTTCCGTACCCTGCCATTCCCATGCGGATCGAATGGCATGACTCAAGAGTGCTCCGCCGAAGCCGCACCCTAGAAACTGAGATGCCAGCCCGAAGTAACGGATTTCGCTGTTGCAACCGTCGGGGCGATACAGCTCGTAATAGCCGGCGATCGCACCACGGTGATAGGCGACCCAGGTACGGTGGCAGTCCTGCTCAACGAGTGCCTGCCAATCGGAATCGCTCCAGGCATCGAGATCGCCCCACTCCCAGGGCGTGCCAACCAGCTCATAGAGAAACCGGTTGAATGCGGCCTGAGGCACTTCACATTCGATAATTTGAAGGTCATGCGGTTGTGACTTTGCCTTCAACTCGTCTGCTGAGGTCATTTCCAAGTAATAAGTGGTGTAAGTCTGCTCCATCGGTAGATTCCTCGCGTGCGCTCTGGTAACCATCCAGCAAGCATGCCAGTTGCTGCTCAATCTCGACTACACCGGATTCGTCCGCGCAGAACAGCTACAGGCCATAGGCGGCATCTCGCGTCCTGGCTGATCCCTGCGTTCCTGACGCCAGGCGCATGCCCCGGCTCAAGGGGTTCGCTACTCAGGGTTGCCCGGAGCTCCCGTCCCGTTCGAAACCGACGTCAGCGCAACACTCCCAGCATGACCCAGACCCGACGAGCCTCGGGGTCGGCATGGACGAGTTCGTCCATCAGCGCGCTCAAGGGCATGGCGCCCCACTCCACGGCACGGCGAATGATGTACGGCACAGGGCTATGGGGTTCGGTGCGCGCCAGGTACTCGGCAATGGCGGTGAGCTGCCGGTAGGCCTCCTCACGACTCTGCGGAGGACCGCCGGCCGGCAGCGCGGCCGGCGCCACCGCAGCGATGGAAGCCGGCTCCGCGTGGTTGTCCGATGACGCGGCGGGTGCAAATTCTTGCGGTGCCATGATCTTGCATCCCTGAATGACATTGACGAAGGTATCGATGGACTCGGTGAGCAGGTGCAGGCTTGGCGCGGCATCGCCGAGCTGGCGATCGCACCAGGCGTCCAGCCGCTTGAGGTGTTCGACGGCCAGCCCCAGCGCCGTCAGCGTGGCGGACCAACCGCCCACCGCACCGCTGCGGACGGCTTCATCCAGTCGCTTCTGTTCCTGCCGGGCGCTTTCCGCAGCAGCCTTGTCAGCCTTGTTGTCGCCTCTCTGGACTTGCCGCCGTTGCAACTCCTGCCAGGCATGCAGGGTAGTCTGCGGCCAGTCGGCGCAGAGCGGCACCCGGGTGAGCAGCAGTTCGTTGTAGCGACGGACCAGCCACGCCACCGGTGCAGCGCGCCACTCCTGATCGCTGTCGGCGGCCCGCGGATGCAATTGCTCGGGGTAGGCATCGCAGAGATCGGCCAGCAAGCCGAGCGCGGCGGCAAGCCCGGACGGTCCGTCCATGATGATCCAGGCCTCGCCCAGGTAGGCGGCAATGGTCAGGTCCTTGCTGTGCTCCACCAGCAGCTCTTCGGCCAGCGCTGCCAGCGCCACCCAATCGGCACGCTTGGGCTCGGCCTGCCAGACGCCGGTCGGTAGCTGCATATCGTCCTCGCGGCGCAGCTCGCGCAAGCGGTCCATCCGCGGGTCATAGCGCAGCGATTCGCCGCACGGCGCGTCACCCGGCAAGGGGCGCAACAGCGCCTGTAGCGCCTGGTCGGAAATCATGGCAACTCCTGGGTGCCGGCAAAGGTCGCAATGCCGACACCGCTGAAGGGCGTGCGCGGCGCGCGCACCGGAAGCGGCTGGATCGAGAGTGGCTGCTTGGCGTCCGGGGTCATCAGGGAGACTCGCAGGAACATCCGCGCCTCGGGCTCGTGGCTGTTGGGAGAGCGGATCGGCACCCGCAGCGCCAACGGGAAGTCGGTGTAGTCGGCGCTGGGCTGGCGTTGCAGGATCAGGTGCGAGCGCAGCATACGGATCAGGGCCCAGGGACCACTGTACTCCCAGCCCACTTCCAGGTCGGCCACCGCCATGCTCGCCTGCTGCGGGTCGATGTCCGGCCGCTGCGGGCTGTCCTTGGCCCAGCGCAGCAGCACCTTCACCGGCTCGCCGACATTCCAGTGCAGGCGCTGGCCATCGCCGCCGGGGAAGCTCAGCGATCGGTCGGCGGCATAGAGCGTCCAGGCGATGACCTGGTCGGCGCCACGCTCGGCTTCGCGGTCGGTGCGCCAACGCACGTCGAGATCGACACCCCGCGCTCCGCCCTTGTCACGCTGGAACAGCGGGCCCATCCAGGCCCTGGCCAGTTGCAGGCGCTGGAGGAAATCCGTCGCCGCCGTGCGGTCCACCGACTGGCTGAGTTTCAGGCCCTCCTGGGCCCGCGCGAGGTTCTGGTCGAGCAGTTCCACCAGGTGCTGCACCCGTGCCGGATCCGCATCTTCGGCTTGCAGGCTGTAGGCGAAGGGGAAGCGGTTGGCCAGGTACTGGTTGAAGTAGTCGGCAATGGCGGACCAGGCCGCGGCAGCCCCCTTCTGCTGCAACTCCAGGCAACGCTGCTGCGCCTGACTGTGAAGACCACGGGTGAACCGCGCCACGTCGCCCTGCCCAGGGACCAGCGCCGAGGTACGCAGGATATTGGCGCAACTTGCCGCGTCCATTTCCACGAAGTCGCGGGTGACCAGCTGATCCAGCAGCATGGGCGAGCTCGTCGGGTTCTGCGCCTTGTACTTGCTCAGCTCATCGCTGAGGTTGGCGAAGCGCCGCACCTTGTCCTGATCGGCGAAGCCGAGGTTGCCCCGGTCCCTGAGCCAGGTCAGCGCGGGCGCATGTTCCTCGCTCAGGGTGAGCATGCTTTCGAACTGCTGGGCCAGGCTGCGCTTGAGGTCCTGGGTGTCGGTGGAACGATAGAGCTGCAGGCCGAAATTGCGCGAGCCGTCCCAACCGGACAGCTCCGAACGCACGCGGAACAACGGCAATGCGTCGATCGACTTCAGTACGGTGTCGACGTCGGCCAGCGCGCCACGGGTCAGGTGGATATCCAGCGCATTGGCCAGATCGTTGCGCTGCAAGGATTCCAGTGCCTGGCGCACCTGCTGCGCCGGCTCCAGCGGGACGTCGAAGGTGATTTGCGCAGCAGCCCCGCTCGATGGCACGGATTGGCTCAGGCTGCTCCACATGGCGCTGGCCGTGGCGGCGGCGGCGCTTCCGGCGAGGGCGTCGCGGTACTCGGCCGGTATCCGCGCCTGCTCCTGTTCGCTGTACTTGCGATAGCTGTCGTAGTACGCAAGCGCGGCATTCAGGGCGTGGGCGTCCAGGTTGCCGAGGCGGCGCGGATCGATTTCCTGCTCCTGCTGACGCAGGGCGGTACCGGCGAAATCCTGGCGCATCAGCGACTCGATGGCGCTGCCCAGCGCCACCACATGCTCCTGTAGCGCCAGGGTTCCGCCGGGTTGAAGTTGCAGCAGGTTATCGCGGGAACCGGCGGCGGCGATCCACTGGTCGTGGAAGGTGCGCTGCAGCTTGCTCGCCTGGCTGGTCACCGTCGCTTCCGCCGCAGGCCCGAGCAGGTAGGACTGGCGCACGTCGTCCAGCAGCGCCCGATAACCGGGGACAATCTCCTGGGCATTGCCATGACTCCAGGCGGCGTTGGTCAATGCCACCATGTTGCGCAGGGCATCGATCTGCGCGGCGGTTTCCTCCAGCTCCTCCAGGCTGTTGCCTTGCCGCGCCTTGAGCTCGTTCAGGTGCAGACGCAGGAAGCCGGCCGGGCGCACGAAGTTGTCGGAGAGGAAGAACTGGTCGAGCCAGAGCCCCATCAGGTCGTCGAAATTGCGCGCCAGCGGGCCATCCCGGGGGCCGGGGTCGACCGGCGCGGGTGCCTCGGGAATGCCCTTCCCGAGTACCGACTGCAAGTAGCGGGCGTTGCGCAACGTTCCTGGTTCGAGCGTCAGGCCATAGGTCTGCTCACCCAGCCTGGCGAGGCTTTCCAGGGGATTCTTCGAGGTGCCGGTACGCAGTTCGTTGTACCAGCGATTGCGCTGCTCGAACGCCAGAACGCCGCTGGCCAGCTCGCGCGCGGCGACGAAGTTGGGCCATTGCTCCGGGCTGTCGCTCTGCACGTTGGCGCGACGTTCGCTGCTGCGGATGACGCGCAGCCGAACCAGGTCCGCGGCCTGGGTTTGCTGCAGAGGCGTCAGCACCTCGCGCCGGGTCAGATCCCTGAGCAGTTCGTCCATCTGGCTGTCGAAACCGGAGAACCAGGAGCTCGGGTACACCAGCGACCGGTAATGCCAGCGCGGCGCCCCCTGCAGCAGTGCCCAGTACGCTTGCAGGCGCAGCCGCGCGGCATCGACCGGCGCCGTGGCGCTCGCCGAACCCTCACCCGACCCATGCTGCATGGCCTGGATACGCTGGCCGAGGGCTTGTGCTTCACGCGAATCCTCGTGCCAGACCCACAACATCCCCAGCAGCCAGCAGACTCCGACGACGCCGGCGACGGTGCCCAGCAGGCGCTGCGAACGCTGGCGCAGGCGCAGCAGCCGTGGCACCGCCTGGGCCAGCCCGCGCTCGGCCAGCAGACGCGATTGCCAGAGCTGCTGGGTGAACAGCAATTGTGCGGGAGCCCCTTCCCGAGCGGAGAGCGCCCACTCATCGTCACTGGCCACCACCCGGAACGCGCCGCTGAAGTACAGGCCCCGCAGGCGCGGCGCCTCGCCCAGCGCATTGCCCTGGAAGACCGGCTCCAGGCGTTGGCGCAGCCCATCGCGCAAGCTCTCCAGCGTCTGTGGGAAGCGATACAACTCCTCGCTCAACTGCCCCTTGAGCACCCCTGCCTCGAGAATCGCCGCCTGCAGCGCTTGCAGCACCTGGTCGAAGCCGCGCTCCAGATGCTCGCCCTGCCAGGCCGCGTCCGCCAGCAAGGGCGAAGCCCAGCCCAGTGGCCGCTCGCGAACGTCAGCGGGCAGTGCGGCACGCAGCTCGGTGAAACCGTCGAGCTCCTCCAGCCCGGTCACCACCACGTAGACCGGCAGGCTCAATCCCAGCCGTTGCAACAGGTCATTGAAGCGGCGACGCAGCAGGACACTTTCCTGGGCCAGGCTGGCCGGGTCCAGCAGGCGCTCCGCCGACACGGTCCAGATCACCCCGTCCAGGGGGCGGCGCGGACGCATCCGCAACAGCAGGCCGAGCAGCCGTCGCCAGGGTTGCAGCGACGAGGGCGTACCCTCTTCCGGCAGGAACAACGCCTGCGGCACCGCCAGCACGGCGCCGTCCTGATCGGCCCACCAACGACCGAACCACGCCGGCCGGCCGGCCGGAGTCAGGCTCCAGTCGGCGGCGAGGCGTTCGCCCAGCAAGGGATCGCCCAGCAGGAGGAACCAGGGCACATCGTAGCGATCGGCGACGTCCTGGTCCTGCTCCATCTGCCGTACCGTCAGGTAGAAGGCGCGAACCGCCTCGCCACCCTTGCTGCGAATCCAGAGAAAGACTCCCGCCGCCAGCGCCGCCACCAGCAGCAGGAACAGCGCCAGTATCAGCCAGCTGCTCACCCCATCCGCTCCGTGGCGGTAACCGAGCAGGCGAGGTCCAGCAGCGGCGTCAGTTCGCCGCGCACGTCGCTCCACAGCCAGTGACCGAGGACGATGAGCAGCAGGGTGCCGGCCGCCACCATCAGCGTCAGCCGCAAACCATCGGGCAAGGTGCGGCGCAACGGCAGGCGCAGGGCCGCGGCGCTTGCCGGGCGCGCCAGGGTCTCCAGCAGCGCCGGTGCTTCGGCGTCGCGCTGCCAGGCATGGGCGAACAGCGCATGCCGCCACTTCTCATGCAGGGCTTCGCCCTTCGGGCCGCGCAGCCGTCCGTGGAACCCCAGCAACAGGCATTGCAGGTAGACATTGGCGAGATCGCGCGTACCCGGCGCGCGCGTTTCCAGCAACCGGTGGATGGCCTGGGGAACGCGCTCCCCGGCATTGCGCGTGCCGTACAGGCGGGACTCGAGCGGCCGCTCCTGCCAGGCCGCCTGACCGTTCCAGGGATCGAACAGCAGGTTCTCGTCGAGCAGTGCAACGAAGGCGTAGACCATGCCCTTGACCTGCTCGCCGGCGGCCTCGCCGACACTGCCGAAGGCGCTGCGCCACAGGCGGCGCACGACCGCCTGGGCCTCCTCGGAAACCCGTTCGATGAGCGCGTCCTGCTCGCCGACCGAGTCCCGCAGGCTGTCCCAACGCTGCCGCCAGTCCAGCCAGGCGACCTGGAACGCGTGGCTCAACGGGGCTTCGCCGAACGATGGAGGATAGATCGCCTGATTCCCTTCGGGCATTTTCGTTTTGCCTCAGGCGCCGCCGGCGCCGTCCACGATGAACAGCACCACCTGCCAGGGGCCGTTGCCAGTTCCCAGGGCGGACGCCCGCAGGCACAGGCGCTGTGCAGGATCGAACCAGTCGCCCTCGGCCTGCACGACGAACAGGTGGGTGTCCTCGCCCACGCTGTAGGCGATCTGCTCAGCGCGGCTCATGGGCAGATGTTCGAGCCCCGACATGCGTTGCCGGCCCAGTATCGCCAGGCTCGCTTCGGAAGCGACGATGCAGCGCGATAACCACTCGTGCGCCTGCTCCTCACCGCAGCCCGGCGGCATGCGCAAGCCGATGACCAGGCGCTGGACCGGCGAGCTCAGGTCCGGCAGGGCCAGGGCGAAGTCATGCCCCGAACGCTCGAAGGCCAGGCTGCGGTAGCCTGCGCGCACCCGCCCGAGGGTCACTTCCAGCCACTCGATCACTGGAGTGAAAGTACGCAGCAGTTCGTTGAAGTCGAAGGTCGGGAAAGCCGGCACGCCGCCCAGCGGGTCCAGCACGCTCCAACTGCCGGTCATGCCGCACAACAGCCCGTGCAGGTGCGCCGGGCTCGCCGCGCCGCTGTAGAGCGCCGCCTCAAGCTCCGGTAGCCGTGACCAGAGCGCAGCCAGCTGGCGGCGGATTTCCTGGCTGTCCTCGGTGTTCTCCGCCTGCTGCGCCTGGCGCAGGCGGCCGGCAAGGAACACGCACTTCTCCCGCGCACGGGCGCACAGCCCCACCAGCGCCTGGCCCAGCGGTGAAGCCGGCGCGATCCGCGGTGTCGGCGCGACATAAGGCAGGCAGACGAAACCGCCGGCATCCTTGCCGATGCGCAACAGCGGCAGGCACACCGAATCGGCGCGTTGCGCCTCGGTCACCAGGCGCGGCGCCGGGCGCCAGACCACGATGGGTTCGGGATTCTCGCCACTGGCCAGGTCCGGCACCGCCGGCCCGCTGGCAGACTGCAGGCGCCCCTTCAGCGGCAACACCTGGCCGCCACGAGCCAGCGGACTGAGAGCCAGGTAGAGAGTGATGCCGGCATCGACGGAACCGGCGACGGCCGCGGTGGCATCGAAGACCAGCGTATCGCCCTGCCCCAGGCTGACCGGCAAGCCATCGGGAAGGATCGCCTCCAGCGCCAGGATGCGCACCACGCCGCCACTCAGTGCGGAAGGGTCCAGCTCCAGGTGTTCGAGCCCCCAGAACCAGGGATTGGCCGCATGGGCCAGGCGCGCGGACAACACTTCGGCGCGCAACCCCTGCAACTGGAAGTGCTGGGGAAGCAGTTGCATCCCTTCGTGCCAACAAACTGCGTCAGGCAGAACTCTCACACCACTCCCCCTTCGACATCCTGGATTGTCATGAGCCCGCCCCGGGGGACGGCGGCTCAGTGCTCGTCGGCACTCAGCAGGCGCATTTCCCTGCTGTCGAAACGCAGCCAAACGTTGGGCTGCTGCTCCAGACGCATGCGATGAGCGCCGGGAGTGTTATAGCCAGCAAAGACCAAAAGTCCAGCCGCCGGCTTGCCGGCCAGGGGGAAATCCCTGGCCTCCATGAACTGCCCTGGCACCAGCTCCAGACTCCACACGGAGAGCTGCTTCTGGTAGTCGCGGCGATACTGTTCGCGATCGCTGAACCACTGTTTGGCGCTCATTGCCGAGAGCAGCTTGAGCAGATCCGCATCCTGTACCGCGACGAAGTCCACGGCGATGGGCGAATCGCCATTGGCCTTGCTCGCGACATCCAGGGTCAGACGGTCGACATCGACCTTCGGGCCGAACAATGAACAACCGCTGATGACTGCCAGGAGCACAGCACAGAGACAGGCTTTCGTCGACTTCATGAAACATCCTTGTGAAATGTCTGTCAGAGATTATTTTCGCATTTGCGTTTTTATCAACCTGATCTAGCGTGCTTGGGGTAGCTCGTGGACAAACGAGCCCAGATGGGATCGCCAAGGACAGGCCTGAGTAGCATGCCCCTTCCTGTCGCGTGTGATCCTGCCAAGGAGCGCGACGACAGCGACACCGCTGCGGCGTGCCCGCCTCCTACGCAGCGGAGTTCGCCAGCATGGCAGAAAGCACACAGCACAAGCTGGACCGGGTGCGCCCACCCAGGGTCCAGATCACCTACGACGTCGAAATCGGCAACGCCATCGAGAAGAAGGAACTGCCCCTGGTGCTCGGCATCCTCTCCGACCTCTCGGGCAAGCCCGACACTCCCCTGCCCAAGCTCAGCGAACGCCGCTTCACCGAAATCGACCGCGACAACTTCAATGCCGTGCTGTCCTCCATCGGCCCGCGCGTGGCGCTGCAGGTGGATAACACCCTGGCCAACGACGGCAGCAAGCTCAACGTCGAGCTGAACTTCAAGCATATCGACGACTTCGACCCGGTGAGCATCGTCAACCAAGTGGTCCCCCTGCGACGGCTGTTCGAGGCCCGCCAGCGCCTGCGCGACCTGCTCACCAAGCTCGACGGCAACGATGAGCTGGACCAGTTGCTGCAGGACGTGGTGAGCAACACCGAGGGTCTGCAGGAAATCCGCGCGACCCACCCGGTGAGTGCCGAGGCCGGCGCCGCCGACGACGCTGCCCAGGCCGCCGACGACGACGGCGAAGCACCCACCGAACCACAAGCCTGATTCCGCCGCCAGGAGAGCACAGCAATGGCCAAACCCAGTTCGGCTGCGGCGCAAGGCGCCGAAGGCAGCACCCAGACCCTCGACCTGCTCGACCACATCATCGCCGAAGGCCGCATGGCCCACGACGACAGCCAGCAGGAATATGCCCGCGACATGCTCGCGGAGTTCGCCACCCAGGTCCTCGACGAAGGCATGAGCGTCAGCAAGGACACCGTGGCCATGATCAACGAGCGCATCGGCCGCATCGACGAGCTGATCAGCGCCCAGCTCAACCAGATCCTGCACCATCCCGAGGTGCAGCAACTCGAATCCTCCTGGCGCGGCCTGCACCAGTTGGTGCAGAACAGCGAGACCGGCGCGCGGCTGAAACTGCGCCTGCTCAACGTCAGTCAGCAGGACCTGCAGAACGACCTGGAGAAGGCCGTCGAGTTCGACCAGAGCGCGCTGTTCAAGAAGATCTACGAAGAGGAATACGGCACCTTCGGCGGCCACCCGTTCAGCCTGCTGCTGGGCGACTACTCCTTCGGCCGTCACCCGCAGGACATCGCCCTGCTGGAGAAACTCTCCAACGTCGCCGCCGCCGCCCATGCGCCCTTCATCGCCGCCGCCAGCCCGCGCCTGTTCGACATGGGCAGCTTCACCGAACTGGCGGTGCCGCGCGACCTGAGCAAGGTCTTCGAGAGCCTGGAGCTGATCAAGTGGCGCTCGTTCCGCGAGAGCGAGGATTCGCGCTACGTCTCCCTGGCGCTGCCGCGCTTCCTGGTGCGCCTGCCCTACGGCCCGGAAACCCTGCCGGTGGAAGGCATGAACTTCATCGAGGACGTGGACGGCAGCGACCACGCCAAATACCTCTGGGGCAACGCCGCCTGGGTCCTGGCCCAGCGCATCACCGATGCCTTCAGCAAGTACGGCTGGTGCGCGGCGATCCGCGGCAGCGAAGGTGGCGGCGCCGTCGAAGGCCTGCCGGCACATACCTTCCGCACCCAGGCCGGCGACCTGTCGCTCAAGTGCCCGACCGAGGTGGCGATCACCGACCGCCGCGAGAAGGAGCTCAACGACCTGGGCTTCATCGCCCTGTGCCACAAGAAGAACACCGACCTCGCGGTGTTCTTCGGTGGCCAGTCCACCAACAAGCCGCGCCAGTACAACACCAACGAGGCCAACGCCAACGCGCGGCTCTCGGCGATGCTGCCGTACGTGCTGGCGGCCTCGCGCTTCGCCCACTACCTGAAGGTGATCATGCGCGACAAGGTGGGCAGCTTCATGACCCGCGACAACGTGCAGACCTACCTCAACAACTGGATCGCCGACTACGTGCTGATCAACGACAACGCCCCGCAGGAGATCAAGGCGCAGTACCCGCTGCGCGAAGCCCGCGTGGACGTCAGCGAGGTCGCCGGCAAGCCCGGGGTCTACCGCGCCACGGTGTTCCTGCGGCCGCACTTCCAGCTGGAAGAACTGACCGCCTCGATCCGCCTGGTAGCCAGCCTGCCGCCGCCGGTCGCCGCCTGACCCAGAGGGGTCGCCCGCGCGGGCGGCCCCCTTCACCTGATCCAACTTCTTTCATGCAGCGGAGTTTTCCAACATGGATGCGATACTTCTCGACCTGGGCGACGACATCAAGGGCGACAGCCTGCTGGCCGGCTTCGAAGACAAGATCGAAATCATGTCCTACAGCCACAACGTCGCCATGCAGGTGACTAACGATGTCAGCAACTCCGAGCGCACCTCCGGCAAGCCGCATATCGGCGAGTTCACCCTGACCAAGTTCGTCGACACCTCCACCCCGACGCTCAACGAATACTGCTGCTCCGGCAAAGCCATCCCCACCGCCATCCTCACCATCGGGCGCAACGCCGCCGAAGGCGACGGCAAGGTCATGCCCTTCATCACCTACACCCTGAACAACGTGGTGCTGTCCAACGTCAGCGTCAGCGGCGGCGCCGGCGGCAAGCCGGTGGAAACCCTGTCGCTGAACTTCACCAAGATCAAATGGGAGCTCACCGCGCAGAAGGACGACGGCAGCAAGGAAGGCACCGCCGCCTCGACCTGGGACATGGCCGCCAACAAGCTGGCCAGCTAAGGGCGCCGGACCTTGCAAAGCATCGGTCGGCCTCCGCTGCTGGACCGCCTCGCCGACTCCGGAGGGGCGGACCCGACCTTCGACAGCCGCGCATTGGCGGCCTCGGTCGCGCAGGAACTGTCGCGCCTGCTCAACAGCCGCAGCCCGGCCGGCAATGGCGTCGGTATCCTCGCCTACGGCATCGCCGACTGGACCGCCCTGCAAGCCCGCCGCGAAGCCGACCGCCTGCACCTGGCACGGGAAATCCGTCGCGCGGTGACCCGCTTCGAACCACGCCTGGGGCTGAGCGAAGTGGTGGTCGACGCCGACCCGCTCCAGCCGCAGCGCCTGCGCGTGCGCCTGCTCGGCAACCTGCGCCAGGACACCAGCCGCGCACCGCTGCTGTTCGAACTCATCCCCGTTGGCGGAACACTGGAAGTACGCCATGAGCGACTCGATTGACGCCGAACTGCTGGATTACTACCAGAGCGAACTGACCTGGCTGCGCCACGCCGGCGCTGGATTCGCCGCGCGCTATCCCAAGGTGGCGCGACGCCTGGAACTGGGCCCCGGCGAGTGTGGCGACCCGCACGTCGAGCGCCTGCTGGAAGGCTTCGCGCTGCTCGCCGCGCGCCTGCAACGGCGCCTGGACGACGATTACGCGCAGTTCAGCGACGCCCTGCTGGAACAGCTCTACCCCCTCGCCCTGCGGCCCCTGCCCTCCTGCGCCGTGGTGCGTTTCGAGCCGGACCCGGCCAAGGGCAACCTGAGCGCCGGCTACCGCCTGCCACGCGGCACGCCACTGTTCGTCAGCGTGCCGGGCCAGGAGCGCATCGAACTGCCCGACGAGCTGCGCGGCCAGACCCTGCACTGGCGCACCGCCGACGAAGTCACGCTGTGGCCGCTGCGCATCGCCGAGGCCGTGCTGCTGGGAGCCGAAGAAGCCCAGGCCGCCACCGGCGTCGCCGGCATCCGCTCCGCCCTGCGTCTCGACCTGCGCTGCCTCGACAAGGACGGCTGGGCGGCACTGGGCATCGACAGCCTGCGCATCCACCTGACCGCCAACGCCGTCGCCAAGGCCGCCCTCTACGACCTGCTCGGCGCCCATGCCTGCGGCCTCATCGCCAAGGCCGAGGGCGCCGAACCGCAACGCCTTGCCAGCCTGCCGCAACGGGTCGGCTTCGCCGCCGAACAGGCCCTGCTGCCCGAGGACGACCGCGTCCACCCCGGCTTGCGCCTGCTCGCCGAGTACTTCGCCTTCCCCGACAAGTTCGCCTTCTTCGACGTGCCGCTGCACGGCCTGCGCGCCAGCGGCGAGCAGCTGTATCTCTACATCCTCTTCGATCGCCCCGCCCCCGCCCGCCTGACCCTGCAGGCCAGCGACCTGGCGCTGGGCTGCGTGCCGGCGATCAACCTGTTCCCGCGCACCTCCGAGCCGCTGCGGCCGGACGGTACGCGCAGCGAATACCGGCTGGTCGCCGACGCCCACCGCGAGAACTCGGTGGAAATCCACAGCATCCGCTCGCTGCGCGCCAGCACCCCGCAGGGCGTGGTCGAGGTCGCGCCCTACCACGGCACCCAGCACCGCCCCGGCGCATTCGGCCTCTACTGGCACGCACGGCGAGTCGAGGGCATGACACCCAACCGGCGCGGCAGCGACCTGTTGCTGAGCCTGGTCGACGCCGGCCTGCAACCGCTGGAAGAGACTCCGCAGTACAGCCTCAGCGCCGAACTGCTGTGCACCAACCGCAGCCTGGCCGAATACCTGCCGGCGGGCACCGAACTGTCCTTCGAACGGCCCGGCCCGGTGGCCCGCGCCACCTTGCTGCGGGCACCGAGCCGGCAATCCCAGCCAGCCCTGGACGGCCCCTCGCGCTGGCAACTGGTCTCGCAACTGACGCTCAACCACCTATCCCTGGTGGAGGGTCCGCAGGCCCTTGACGCCCTGCGGGAAATCCTCGCGCTGCACGATTTCAGCGAAGACAAACTCGCCTCGCGCCAGATCGAGGGACTGGTGGCGCTGGATTGCGAGCGCGTGGTCGACCATGTCGGCAGCGACGCCTGGCGCGGCTGGCGCAACGGCCTGGAAGTACGCGTGCACCTGGAGCGCCAGGCCTTCGTCGGCGCCAGCGCGGTGCTGTTCAGCGCCGTGCTCGCACAGTTCTTCTCGCTGTACGCCAACGCCAACCGCTTCGTGCGCACGGTGCTGGTGCAATCGGACCAGGAGATTTGCCGATGGCAACCCCAGGCCGGCCAGCCCATCACTCTCTGAGCCGGCGCCTGCGCGCCGAGCCGCATCGTTTCGAGTGGCTGCAGGCCCTGCTCCTGCTGGAGCACGAACAACCCCAGGCAACGCCCCTGGGCCACGGTAGCCGTCCGGATGCCGAAGCGCTGCGCCTGCGCGGGCCGCTGACGCCGGTCTTCGCCCCCAGCCAGATCGATGCACTGGAAGACGAGGACGGCCGGCCGCTGCTGAGCACCTCCATCTTCGGCCTGGGCGGGGCCGACGGCGCCCTGCCCTACGCTTACCAGGAGTGGCTGCAGCAGCGCGCACGGCAGAAGGATCATGCGCCTGGCGAGTTCCTCGACCTGTTCCAGCACCGCCTGCTCAGCCTGCTCTACCGGGTGTTGCGCAAGCACCGGCTGGCCGTGGGTTTCCAGGCACCGGCAGAGGCTCCCCTGCGACAGCCGCTGCGCGCCCTGGTCGGCCTGCTGCCTGCGGCCCTGCACGAGCGCGGCCCGCTACCCGACGCCAGCGTCCTCGCCCGCAGTGCGCACTTCGCCGGCAATCGCCGCTCACTGGTCGGCTTCGCCGTCATACTCCGCGAACAGTTCGGCATTCCCGCCCAGTGCGAAGCCTATGCCGGCGCCTGGCGCGAGATCCCCCCGGCCAGGCGCAGCATGCTGAAGCGCGGCGGCGCCAACCTCGGGCTGGGCCGCGACGCCATCGCCGGTACCCGCGTCTGGGACGAGCACGCCGGCTTCCACCTGCGCCTCGGCCCGCTGGACGAAACCACCGCCCGGCACTTCCTCCCCGATGGTGCCGCCTATCCATTGCTGGCACATCTGTGCGCGCTGTACTTCGGCCCCGACCTCGACTGCCGGCTGCGCCTGCTGGTGCGCGCCAGCGGGCCGCTCGCCCTCGGTCGCGGCAATGCCCCACGGCTGAACTGGAACACCGGCCTGCGCCGCAGCGGCGGCGCCGTGCAGCCCATCGACCTGACCCTGCGCCACGCGGAGATGCCCTGATGGACCTCGCCAGCCTGATCGGCCGCCTCAATCCCGAATCCCGCCGCGCCCTGGAGCGCGCCGCGCAGCGCTGCCTGCAACGCACCCATCACTACGTCGAGATCGAGCACCTGCTGCTGGAACTGCTGGACATCGACGGCGGCGACCTCGCCCGGCTGCTGCCGCGCTTCGGCCTCGAGCGCGACCAATTGGTGGGCGAGATCAACACCGCGCTGGAGCTGTTCCGCATCGGCAGCACGCGCACCCCGGCACTCTCCACGCAAACCATCGGCCTGCTGGAAGACGCGGTGGTGCAGACCAGCGTGCTCGGCCAGCCGACGATCCGCTCCGGGCTGCTGCTGCTCGCCCTGCTCGACCGCGAGGAACGCCGCGCCCTGCTGCTCAACAGCGCCTCGTCGCTGCTGCGCATTCCCCACGAAACGCTGCGGGAAAAACTCCTGGAATGGACCGAAGGCTCCCGCGAACAGCCACCCAGCGCACGCACTCCGGACAAGACGAAACCCGCCAACGCGGCGGCCCAGGACAGCGTGCTCGACCAATACACCCAGGACCTCACCGCCGACGCCCACGCCGGGCGCATCGACCCCATCGTCGGGCGCGACGGCGAGATCCGCCAGTGCGTGGACATCCTCCTGCGCCGCCGGCAGAACAACCCGATCCTCGTCGGTGCGCCCGGCGTCGGCAAGACCGCCGTAGTGGAAGGCCTGGCCCTGCGCATCGCCGCCGGGGAAGTGCCACCTCCGCTGCAAGGCGTGATTCTGCGCGTACTCGACCTCGGCCTGCTGCAGGCCGGCGCCGGGGTCAAGGGCGAGTTCGAGCAGCGCCTGAAAGGCGTGATCGACGCAGTGCGCAGCAGCGAGCAGCCGATCATCCTGTTCATCGACGAGGCCCACACCCTGATCGGCGCCGGCGGCGCGGAAGGCGGCAGCGATGCCGCCAACCTGCTCAAGCCGGCCCTGGCCCGTGGCGAGCTGCGCACCCTCGCCGCCACCACCTGGCTGGAATACAAGAAGTACTTCGAGAAGGACCCGGCGCTGGCCCGGCGCTTCCAGCTGGTGCAGGTCGAGGAACCGGACGAGGCCACCGCCGTCGACATGCTGCGCGGTGTGGCCGCCAAGCTCGAACAGCACCACGGCGTGCAGGTGCTGGACGTGGCCATCCACGACGCGGTGAAGCTCTCGCACCGCTACATCTCCGGCCGCCAGTTGCCGGACAAGGCCATCAGCGTGCTGGACACCGCCTGTGCCCGCGTCGCCCTGGCCCAGCACGATGTCCCGCCGGCACTGGAAAACCTGCGCCACCGCGAACTGGCGGTGGAAGAAGAGCTGCAACGCCTGCGTCGCGAACAGGCCACCGGCCTGGACCACAGCACGCGCATCACCAGCCTGGAACAGGAATCGGTGGACAACCTCGCCGCCATCCGCGCCCTGGAAAAACGCTGGGGCGAGGAACGCGAGGCGGTGCGCGAGCTGCTGCAATCGCGCCGCGAACTACTGACCCTGAGCGAAAGCGCCGACGCCGCCAAGCCCGACGAGGAACTCGACGGCCGCATCGATCATCTGGCCGCCGAACTGGCGCGCCTGGAAGCCGGCCTCGACGCCATCCGCGAGGACGACCCGCTGGTGCCCGAACAGGTCGACTCGAAGACCGTGGCCGCGGTGATCGCCGGCTGGACCGGCATCCCGGTGGGCAAGATGCTCGCCGACGAGGCCCACGCCATCCGCACCCTGGCGCAACGCATGAGCCAGCGGGTGATGGGCCAGGAAGCGGCGCTGGGCACCATCGCCCAGCGCATCCAGGCCTACCGCGCCGGCCTCACCGACCCGGCCAAGCCGGTGGGCGTGTTCCTCCTGCTCGGCCCCACCGGCGTGGGCAAGACCGAAACCGCCTACGCCCTGGCCGACGCCCTCTACGGCGGCGAGCGCAACCTCATCAGCATCAACCTTTCCGAGTACCAGGAAGCCCACACCGTCAGCCAGCTCAAGGGCGCCCCGCCCGGCTACGTCGGCTACGGCAGCGGCGGCGTGCTCACCGAGGCCGTGCGCCGCCGGCCCTACTCGGTGGTCCTGCTGGACGAAATCGAGAAGGCCCACCCCGACGTGCTGGAAGCCTTCTACAACGTCTTCGACAAGGGCGTGATGGAGGACGGCACCGGCCTGGTGGTGGACTTCAAGAACACCGTGATCCTCGCCACCAGCAACGTCGGCGCCGAACTGCTGCTGGACACCCCTTCGGAACAGACCGCTACGCCCACCTTCGACGAACGCCTGCGCAAGGTGCTGCTGCAAGCCTTCCGCGCCGCCTTCCTGGCGCGCATGACGGTGGTGCCCTACCGGCCGCTGGAGGAAGCGACGCTGGAAGGGATCGTCGTCGCGAAGCTGGAGAAGCTGCGCGAGCGCTACAAGGCGGCTACCGGCAAGCAATTCGACTTCGACCCGGCGATCGTCAAGGCGGTGCTCGCCAAGTGCAGTTCGGCGGGGGCGCGGGATATTGAAAATGTGTTGATGGCGGAGGTGACGGGGAAGTTGGCGGAGTGGGTGCTGGGATAACTGAAAAGCATAAGGATACGTTAAATGTGCGACAACAAGGGCTGGTCCATTCAAAGCATAAACTCAAACGTAAAACGTTATTTCTGGTTCACCCCAGACTACTGGGCAAGCTTCAAAAATGGATTTCTCGCGCCAAAAATAATAACCATACAACACCTCCAAGAGATAAATAAAAACATATATCCCGGCTTCAAAAACATGTTCTGCGCAGGTATAGGATATGCCCTCGGAGGCCAAAACGCCCTGACTTACTCCGGGTTCGGATGGTATGTCTCCAAGGTTCCATATCTCGGCCAAACAACGATAAATCGAATGGATAATGAAATAAAATCCCAAATCGTCTATCAACTAGGCGGAATGGCTTCAGCCGTAGCGATCAAATATATGGCCATGAATTACCTGGGGACACTCACTCGAGCAGCCCTGCAATTCAGGCATCCCGCTGCTTGTGCAACCGCATTGGCAGCCATCAAGTTCACCAATTACCTCAACACTGCTGGCGGGACAGTTGCCGTCATTAATCAGTACAATTTAATCCGCGAACAGAAACTTGTTAAAAGCTGCATAAAAAGCTGTGAATCATACGGCCAGGGCGAACTGGAAAAAATTCTGGAAAATGCTATCGAGGGACTTTCAAAACCTGCTCCGGGAGAGGTCTGAGCGTGTTCCGCGCAGATAGGCTCAGCAAAAACACGCACATCTGGAGCTCGATAATCCAGCAACGACATGATTAGCCAAGGACTTCGATGCCCCGTCCCACCGATACCACCACCAGCTTCTTCCTGAACGCCCCGGCGCTGGCGGATCTCTACCCGCAGCGTATTACCGGGCAGGAGGCGCTGAACGATCTCACCCAGTTGAACCTGCTTGGCTTCAGCAGCAATCCACTGGCGCTGCCCGGCGCCATAGCCAGCCACCTCACCACCACCCTGCACAACGATGCCAACCAACGCCCCCTCGACGCCCTGGTCGCCGAAATCCACCAACTCCCCGCCGACGCCACCTCCGACCGCTATCAACTGGTCCTGCGCCCCTGGCTCTGGTGGCTGACCCTGGCCAGCAACAACCGTGTCTTCCAGAACCTCGCCACCAGCGACATCGTCACCACGATCTTCAAGTCCCACGGCTTCACCGACTTCAAGCTGTCGCTGACGGGCAGCTACGAGCCCCGCGAGTATTGCGTGCAGTACGGCGAAAGTGATTTCGCCTTCGTCTCGCGGCTGCTGGAGGAGGAAGGCATCTTCTGGTTCTTCACCCACGAAGAGGGCAAGCACACCCTGGTGCTGGCGGACAGCAACGATGCCTTCCCGCCTATCCCCAACGGGCCGAAGGTGCCGCACCTGGGCCAGGAGATCGGCGTGCGCGAACTGCATGGCATTCGCTCCGCGCAGTACTGCCTGCAGGCGGTGGCCGGGACCTACAGCGCCACCGACTACGAGTTCACCACGCCCACCACTTCGCTCTACTCGCAAGCCCAGGCAGAAGCCGGGCCACGCACGCAGTACGAGCACCCCGGCGGCTACACCGCCAAGGCCCGCGGCGATGCGCTGACCAAGCTGCGCGTGGACGGCCTGCGCAGCCAGGAGAAGCGCCTGATCGGCGAGAGCGACTGCCGCTGGCTGGTGCCGGGGCACTGGTTCACCCTCACCGGGCATGACGACGAATCACTGAACATCGACTGGGTGCTCATCTCGGTGACCCACGAGGCCGACCACGAGCACTACTGCAACCGCTTCGAGGCCATCCCCAAGGCCACTGCCTACCGCCCTCCCCGCACCACGCCCAAGCCGCGCATGCACGCCCAGACGGCCAAGGTGGTGGGCAAGGCCGGCGAGGAAATCTGGACCGACCAGTACGGCCGCATCAAGATCCAGTTCCCCTGGGACCTGCAGGGCAAGAACGACGAGGCCTCGTCCTGCTGGGTGCGCGTGGTGCTGCCGTGGAGCGGCAAGGGCTTCGGCATGCAGTTCATCCCGCGCATCGGCCAGGAGGTGATCGTCACCTTCATCGACGGCGACCCGGACCGTCCGCTGGTCACCGGCTGCGTCTACAACGGCGACAACGCCTTGCCCTATGCGCTGCCGGACAACCAGACGCAGTCGGGTATCAAGACCAATTCCTCGAAAGGTGGCGGCGGCTTCAATGAACTGCGCTTCGAGGACAAGAAGGACGCCGAGGAAGTCTTCCTGCAGGCGCAGAAGGACATGAAGGTGAACGTGCTCAACGACAGCGCCGCCACCATCGGCCACGACGAGACGCTCACGGTGCAGAACGCCCGCACCCGCACGGTGAAGGAAGGCGACGAGACCGTCACCCTGGAAAAGGGCAAGCGCAGCGTGACCATCCAGACCGGCAGCGACACGCTGGACGTGAAGGACACCCGCACGGTGAAGGTCGGCGCCGACCAGACCCACAGCACCGGCGGCAACTACAGCCACCAGGTCAGCGGCAACTTCGAGCTGACGGTGGATGGCAACCTCACCATCAAGGTCAGCGGCACCCTCACCCTGCAGAGCGGCGGCAGCCTGACGCTCAAGACCGACGCCGATCTTGCCGCCCAGGCCGGCACCTCGCTGACCAGCAAGGCCGGAACGTCACTCACCAACCAGGCGGGCACCTCCCTGACCAACAAGGCCGGCACCTCCCTGACCAACGACGCCGGCGTCAGCCTCACCAACAAGGCCAGTGCCGAGCAGACGGTGGACGGCGGCGGCATGCTGACCCTCAAGGGCGGCCTGGTGAAGGTCAACTGAGGACCACGACATGGCCAACAGCGGAACCCTGGACCTCAAGCGCGGCGACAGCACCCTGCAGGGCCGCCTGCAGGACGGCGAACTGGAAGGTCCATTGCGCATCAGCGAGCACGGCCGCCCCCAGGCCAGCCTCGACTATCGCGACGGCGAACTGCACGGCACCGGCACGCTCTACCACCCCAACGGCCGCATCAGCGCGCAGCTGCCCTATGTCCGTGGGCGGCTGCACGGCGAGGCGCGCTTCTTCGTCGCCGAAGGCTGGCTACAGCGCAAGGTCAACTACCGCGACGGGCTGATGCATGGCGAAGCCTGCAGCTACCTGGCCGACGGCACTCTCGCCGAACAGGCCTTTTACCGTGAAGGCGTACAGGACGGCCCCTTCCGCCGCTTCCACGGCAATGGCCAGTTGGCCCAGGAAACCCGCTACCTCAAGGGCGCACCACTGGAGCAGCCGCGCGCGTTCGCCGAAGACGGCCGGCCGCTGGACGACAACGGCAAGCCAATCTCGCGGCTGCGCTGGTGGTTCGAGCGCGGAGTGCCCGAAGGATAGGCACAGTAGCCCTCGGGTACGTAACAACACCGTTGGACGACACAATGTACACCGGAGGTCGGTATGCCCAAGTTCATCGACAATTTCTCATTCATCGATGGCGACGTTATCTACGGCGATCGCGAAGACCGGAAGAAGTACAAAAATGCAGCAGAGATTCTCTATGATGCCTCCAGCACCGGTAAGGCTGCGCTGAAAGCCGTCTTTGACGATGTATGGGTCACGATCGACCAGTACAACAACACCACCTTTCTACCTTTCGACGAGAGACCTGGGGTCTTGCAGACCATTGCCGGGATAGCGGGGACGTTGCCACGAGAGCGCGCCACCCGTTACGTCAATGCATTCTTTGACCATCCCTCCTCCACCAAACCCACCACTCTGACTTCGCAGCAACGAACAAAGGAATCCAGCATCCCCACTGCGCGAGACTACGACCTGCTGGCCCTGCAAAGAATTCGCCGCTCCTGCAAGTTCGGTGTCCTGAACCTGGCCCAGGCCCTCGGTACGCGGGCGAAGATTCACTTCGTGCTGGACAGTCTGCAAGGCGATCGCATGCGCCAGATCGTTCACAAGGAAGCCTATAAGAGCAACGACATGATGCGTGGCGGAGGCACGGCCGTTCCGGTCACGACGTCTGAACTACGTGCGGTCTATCGTGAGCAGAAACGACTGAAGACACCGGTCCTGTTCTACCGCAACCTCGAGCAGGTACCGCCTCCTTGGGAGGAGGACGCTGCGCTCTGGCAGCAATACGCCAAGGTGCGCTACCTCAAGTACAAGACCCGCATGGAGGCTTCCATGCCCGTCAACCCGACAGCAAAGGCTGCCGCGCTGAGCATGTTGCAGCGAGCACAGATCCACGCCGATGCCGATGACTTTCTGGCGGCGGTGGATCTGATCAGGGAATTCCTGCGCTTCGGCCTGGCCGTAGCAACCCCACTTCCCGACGATGACGGCCTTTAAGCAAGCCGATTATCGCAACACATGTCCTCGATCAGGTCAGGGAATCAGCATCTGCACCTGCCCCGGCATCAGCACCTTGATCACCCCGCCCCAGTTGCACATCAAGGTACCGTTCGAGTCCAGCGCCGGCATGCCCCCCAGCAGCATCGTGGGCGGGCCGCCAGGTATCCAGGGCGACGCCGTGGCCGGTATGCAGGGCATGGGCGTCAGCACGCCAAGTGCCGCCGCCGTGGCCGCCGCCACCGTCGGGTTGGCGAGACTGCTGCACATGCCGAAGGGCAGGATGTTCACCAGGGGAATGTGATCCTGCAGATTGGCCGCCGGCATGCCGCTCGACAACGTACGGTTGACCGGCAACACGTTGAGCATCGACGGCGCCACGCCGAAGCTGCACTGCAGGGTTGCACCGCTACAAACCTGGGGACAGCCCATGAAAATCACCTCACGCGACGAAAGTCCGATGTCCGCGCCCCGACGCCATGCCACGCGCTCCGAACAGCACCTGGCTGCGCAGGCAGCCCACACGCCCATCAGCCGGGGCTTTCGCCACTCAGCCCCAGCCCCAGCCCCAGCCCCCACCAGTAGTACATACGCCCACACTACACCACCGAGAGTCACGCTCGCGACGACAGAGACAGTCGCTGGCAAGCCATTTCCTGTCTCCGATCACCTGGTTCAGGCTGCAACACACCGTTCAGAAATCCCCGTGACCGATAAGGTCAAGACTGCCGCTCGCACATCCGGCCATATGCGGACTAACGATGAGGCTTTGCCCAGGTAAGGCCATCCCCCAAATCATCCCCACTGGGAACCTCAGACTCCTTGAAGATCCATCTGGTAGAGCGCAGCCAGTCCGCTCTCAAGCACCTCATTCGCCGATACCTGTATCCATCGATGTGGCTCGGACGGGCACACCTTCTCGATCCAGTGGGCGACGATCTGGTAACCAAGGCTGTATCCCAGCCATCGAGGCCGTTGGGGGCTCGTACCGAAGAACCACGACGCGTGATCGTAGTTGGTCGAATGCAGTTCTTCTGGGCGCGGAAGGTAGCGCAGCAGCTCAGTGAGCGATATCGCGCATTCCCAGAGTTCCGGGGCGCTGGCGAATGTCCTGCTCACGAATTGGCCGGCAAGCCCCTCGCTGACCAGCGCCTCTCCCAAGGTACGCCCATAACCGGGACCAGCCATTCGATAGCAGTGATGGGCCTCATGGGCGACATGGCGGCTCAATGTGCCGTCAACCAGAGAGCTGGCGAAATTCGGATTAAGTGTGTCGACGGACAAGCTGAACAGTGACTTACGCTGGGCGACTCCCAGGACTCCGATTTCCGGAATCACTTCCCCAGCTCGTTGCTGCACCAGAATGTCCAGCGGCTGGTGTCCTGCGTGCCTGCCCAGGACTTCCTGCGCGATTCCGACGGCAGCAGTGACATCCCCCTTGATGTCTTCCAAAGGCCCTTCCGCCTCAAGCCAGTGTATTTTCCACCTGGACACTTTCATCTCCTCCATGATTCTCGAAGCGACAGTTTTGCCCCCGAGCCAGGAGGCGTAAACCCTTTTCGCGAGCATCCGTCACAGAACATTTGGACCTTGCTCTCGACTAGTGACTTCAGGTTGAGAAGACTCAATGATCGCTCCGAGCCAAAATCCGGCAAGCATGAACAAGCACATCCCCCTCACTCGCCACGTTCTCTGAAACATCCCTCATGACCATCCGCCAACACTTGCCTATGCTCTGCAAGGCGTCCCCGCATGGCGGCGCCTCCCGACCCGACCGGATCCGAGCATTTCCATGACCCAACCCGCGAACAGCGCGACAGAGACACCCGTCACCGATTTCCCCAGACTCATCAGCGCTCTGCCGGAGTGGCGAGCGGCATGATCAGGCGCCGCTCCATCACCTTGCGCGGCCTGATCCTGGTCTTCGTGCTGCTGACGACCCTGGCCACGCTGTGCAACAGCCTGCTCGTCGCCTACCGGGTGCAACGCGAGGCGCTGATCCATTCGGCGCTGGAGGCCAACAATGCCTACGCCGCGAAAGTCGCCTCCGGCATCGGCGAGTTCTTCCAGTCGGCGCACCGTCATCTGCGCTACAGCACCGAGATCCTGTCCCGGAACATGGACGACCCGGCTGTCATCCGGGCCGAGGCCGTGCGACTGCAGGCGCAGGACTCGTACTTCAACTCCATCGCCATCGTCGACGCCGACGGCCGGGTGCTGCAGGCCTACCCGGACGCGCTGCAGATCGTCGGCACCACGCTGCGCTCGGTGGGCATCCTGCAGGCGCTGAAGGAGCGCCGGCCGCTGGTCAGCCAGGCCTACATATCGGTGGCGGGAAACCTGGTGGTATTCATCTCCCAGCCGATCATCGGCCCCTCGGGGGAGTTCCTCGGCGTGGTGGGCGGTTCGGTGTACATCCTCAAGCCAAGCGTGCTGCACTCCATCATCAGCAGCCACTTCCACCACGACGGCACCTACGCCTTCGTCACCGACAGCAACCGGCGCCTGCTCTATCATCCCGAGCACTCCCGGCTCGGCAAGGTGCTGGGCAAGAGCGCCACGGTGGATGCCGCGCTGCGCGGCGAAAGCGGCACCGCGTCGATCATCAACTACCGGGGCGTCCCGATGCTCGCCGGCTATGCGCCGGTGCCCGACGCCAACTGGGCGGTAGTGGCACAGCAGCCGCGGGAACGCACGCTCGCGCCGCTGCACCAACTGATGATCGCCATGCTCCTCGACATCATCCCGGCGAGCCTGGTGGGCCTGGTGATCATCTGGCTGGGGGTGGCGCTGATCAGCCGGCCACTGCGGGAACTGGCCAAGAGCGCGAATCACCTGTCGGCCCCGGAGACTACCGGGCAGTTGCGCCAGGTGAATGCCTGGTATGCGGAGGCCTCCGCCATACGCCAGGCGCTGCTGACCAGCGTGCAGCTGCTGCAGCAGAAGCTGGGCCGGCTCAGCCATGAAGCGCAAAGCGACCCGCTGACCGGCCTGGCCAACCGGCGGGCGCTGGACACGGCACTGGCGCTGCTGCAACAGACCCAGCGCCAGTATTCGGTGCTGGCGCTGGATATCGATCACTTCAAGCGGGTCAACGACACCTACGGCCACGACGCGGGGGATGAGGCGCTGAAGCAGGTCGCGGCGGTCCTCCAGCAGTATTCGCGCAGCGAGGACCTGGCCTGTCGATCGGGCGGCGAGGAGTTCATCCTGCTGCTGCCGGACACCCCGCTGGAAACCGCGGGCGGCATCGCCGAGCGCATTCGCGGGGCCGTCGAAGCCGCCGAGGTGCCGCAGATCGGGCACCTGACCCTCTCCATTGGCGTCGCCCAGGGTGACGGCGAGCCGGATGCCGTGCTGAAGACCGCCGACGAGCGCCTGTATCGCGCCAAGCAGATGGGCCGCAACCGGGTCGTCGCCGACTGAGCCGCAAGCGCCATGAGTGCGGGGTAATAAGCTCCGGCGCTCCGGCCGGCTCTACACAGCCGGCCGGAGCGCCGGAACCGGGCGCCGCACTTGCACGTGCGGCGCCCGGAAGGGCCGCCTTACTTGTTCGCGGTCAGCGTACTGTAGGCGGTGATCAGGTTGCGGTAGTCCGGGATGTGATTGGAGAACAGCGCGGCCAGCCCTTCGATGTCGTTGCGCCAGTCGCGGTGCAGCTCACAGGCCACGCCGAACCAGGTCATCATCTGCGCGCCAGCGGCTTCCATGCGGCGCCAGGCGGCGTCGCGGGTAACTTCGTTGAAGGTGCCCGAAGCGTCCGCCACGACGAACACATCGAAGCCTTCTTCCAGTGCCGAGAGCGCCGGGAAGGCCACGCACACTTCGGTGACCACGCCGGCGATGATCAGTTGCTTCTTGCCGGTGGCCTTGACCGCCTTGACGAAGTCTTCGTTGTCCCAGGCATTGATGTTGCCGGGGCGGGCGATATAGGGCGCATCGGGGAACATTTCCTTGAGTTCCGGCACCAGCGGGCCGTTGGGGCCGGTTTCGAAGCTGGTGGTAAGGACGGTCGGGAGCTTGAAGTACTTGGCCAGGTCGGCCAGGGCCAGGACGTTGTTCTTGAACTTGTCCGGTTCGATATCACGAACCAGCGAGAGCAGACCGGCCTGGTGATCGACCAGCAGTACGGCGGCCTGGGACTTGTCGAGACGGACGTAGGGCTTGCTCATGGCGACTCCTCGTTTACAGGTGGGAAGCCCGGCGTAAGCGCCGGGCCAGGGGTTGGACTCAGCGCTGCGAGTCCAGCACTTCGTGCTCGGTCACTACCTGCTGCGCCTTCGCGTAGCTTTCGATCAGCAGTTGGTAGTGAGGGAAGATTAGGCTATAGGCTTCGGCCCATTGGGCTGCATCGGGACGATTCCAGGTACGCTGGATCTCGGAAGCCACCGCGGCGGTGTCCATCGGCACCACGCCGGCCTGCACCACGCGGGCCAGGGTGATTTCCTGGGCCGCCTTGGAGTAGGTGCCGGACGCGTCGATCACGGCGAAAACCCGATAACCGGCATTGACCGCGGCGATGGCCGGGAATGCCATGCACACGCTGGTGATGGTGCCGGCGATGACCAGGGTCTTCTTGCCGGTCTTCTCGACCGCGGCGACGAACTCGGGGTTGTCCCAGGCGTTGATCTCGCCCTTGCGCGCCACGTACTGGGCGTGCGGCGCGGCTTCGTGGATCTCCGGGATCAGCGGGCCATTAGGGCCCTGCGGCACCGAGGCGGTGGTGATGACCGGGATCTTCGCCAGGGTGGCGATCTTCGCCAGGGTGATGGCGTTGTTGCGCAACTCGGTCATCGGCATGTCCTTGACCGTCTGGAACAGACCGCTCTGGTGGTCGATGAGCAGCATGGCGGTGTCGTCGGGATCGATCACCGGACGCTGACCGTTGAAATTGGCGATCTGAGAGAAGTTGCTCATGTTGGTTTCTCCTCGAAGGGGCCCTTCCGGCCCGCTGTGGCCCGCGCATTGCGGCGCGGAAGATGACCCAGACTAGGCGCCCGCCAAGTCTGGGATATGACACTCAGTGACTCAGTTGACCGAAGCGACCTTCGCGGAAGTCGTCGATGGCCTCGCGGATCTCGCTGTCGCTGTTCATCACGAAGGGCCCGTAGCCGACGATCGGCTCGTTCAGGGCCTCGCCGCTGAGCAGCAGGACCAGGGCGTCGCTGTCGGCTTCCAGCAGCAGGCTGTCGCCGCGCCGGTCGAACAGCGCCAGTTGCCCTTCACGCAGGCTTTCAGCGCCACCCAGGCGCACACTGCCGCGCAGGACGACCAGGGCGGTGTTGCGTCCCGGCGTGACCCGCAGGTCCAGCGGTCGGCCCGGATTCAGGCGCATGTCCCAGACATCCAGCGGACTGAAGGTATGGGCCGGCCCCGC
Source organism: Pseudomonas sp. ATCC 13867 (assembly GCF_000349845.1). Taxonomy (NCBI): domain Bacteria; kingdom Pseudomonadati; phylum Pseudomonadota; class Gammaproteobacteria; order Pseudomonadales; family Pseudomonadaceae; genus Pseudomonas; species Pseudomonas sp. ATCC 13867. Next base: position 3,376,583 of record NC_020829.1, read on the forward strand.
CGCGTTGCCATAGCGCCCGGCGATCACCCGCAGGGTGCCGGCGCCATCGGGCAGTTCGATCTGCGGGATGTCCGCCGCCAGCAGCGTCTGGTAGGCCGGCGCGGTGCGCTTGTCGCTCGCCGGAAGGTTCACCCACAACTGCGCCATGTGCAGCGTGCCGCCCGTGCGGCTGAAGTCCGGCGAGTGGAACTCCTCGTGGAGAATGCCGTCACCGGCCGTCATCCACTGCACGTCGCCGGGGCCGATGCGCCCGCCGCCGCCACTGGAGTCGCGGTGCTCCAGTTCGCCCTGGTAGACAATGGTCACCGTCTCGAAACCGCGGTGCGGGTGCTGGCCGACGCCGCGCGGGCTGCTGCTGGGGGTGAAGTCATGGGGACCGGCATGGTCCAGCAGCAGGAAGGGGCTAAGGTGTTCGCCCAGGTTGTCGTAGGAGAACAGCGAGCGGACCGGGAAGCCATCGCCGACCCAATGCGGGCGGGGTGCGCTGTAGATACCGAGAATCTGTTTCATGGGGTGCCTCCTGTAGTGCATGGGAGACACGATAGAACTGCAACAATATTGCCGGTAGACAGCGATAATTCACCTCAGAGTTCCATCTGGAGAACACTGAAATGGAAGACCTCAACGATCTCTATTACTTCGCCCAGGTCGTCGAGCACGGCGGATTCGCACCCGCCGGGCGCGCCCTGGACCAGCCCAAGTCGAAGCTCAGCCGGCGCATCGCCTCATTGGAAGAGCGCCTGGGCGTACGCCTGATCCAACGTTCCACCCGGCACTTCTCGGTGACCGAGATCGGCCAGGAGTACTACCGCCACTGCCTGGCGATGCTGGTGGAAGCCGAAGGCGCGGCCGAGGTGATCGAGCGTCACCGCTCCGAGCCGCAGGGCGTGGTACGGCTGAGCTGCCCCACCGCCCTGCTGAACTTCTGGGTCGGGCCGATGCTGGCGCGCTTCATGGTCGAGCACCCGCTGGTGGCGCTGCATGTCGAAGCCACCAACCGCCAGGTGGACATGATCCAGGAAGGCGTCGACATCGCCCTGCGGGTACGCTTCCCGCCGCTGGAGAGCAGCGACCTGGTCATGAAGGTGCTGGGCGAGAGCCGCCAGTGCGTGGTGGGCGCGCCGGCATTGCGCGAGCGGCTGACGGCGCGGCCGATCCCCGCCGACGTGGCGGCGCTGCCGACCCTGCACTGGGGCTCGGTGCAACGCGAATACCACTGGCAGCTGGACGGTCCCAAGGGCGCCAGCGCCCAGGTGCGCCATCATCCCCGGCTGGTCACCGACGACCTGCTGGCGCTGCGCCAGGCCGCGCTGGCCGGCGTCGGCGCGGCGCACCTGCCGGCGGTGGTGGTAAGCGACGACCTCAACGACGGCGGCCTGGTCAACCTGCTGCCCGACTGGGCGCCGCGCACCGGGATAGTCCATGCCGTGTTCCCCTCGCGGCGCGGGCTGCTGCCATCGGTGCGGGCGCTGCTGGACTTCCTCGCGAACGCGTTCGAGCACAGCGACATGGCGTAGACCGCGCGCATCTTCAGACTGCATTCAGATTCGCCGCGAATACTCTCCCCCATGAATGAGCTCCAGAGGGGGGAAGCCATGACCCGATCCGAATGGGAGTCGCTGTTCCCGTTCCGTTTCGGCCCGCGCGACACGCACCTTGCGAGTCTGCGCCTGGTCGACGGTGACGACCCGCAGCGGCACGAGGTCGAAGCGTTCGTGCATGAGCGCTTCGACCGCGTCCACCATGCCGACGTGCACCAGTACCTGCCCGAACTGCTCAGCCTGCGCGACCGCCACGGCGCGCTGGTGGCGGTCGTCGGCATGCGCCTGGCGGCGCAGGAGTCGCTGTTCCTCGAACGCTACCTGGATGAGCCGCTGGAAGGCCCGGTGTCGCGCATCGCCGGTTACAACGTGCCACGCCACGAGCTGGTGGAAGTGGGCAACCTGGCCGCCCGCAACGCCGGCAGCGCGCGCCTGATCATCGCCGCGGTGACCTGGCTGCTGGCCGCGCGCGGGTTGCGCTGGGTCGCCTTCACCGGCGCGGCGACGCTGATCAACAGCTTCCACCGCCTGGGACTGGAACCGACGGTACTGGCGCAGGCGGACCCGCAGCGCCTGAACGGCGACCTGGCCGACTGGGGCAGCTACTACGAACAGCATCCGCAGGTGTTCGCCGGCAGCATCCGCTACGGCCATGAACAACTGGAGAACAGCGGGACGTACCAGCGCCTGGGCTTCCCGGCGCTGCCCTACTGCGCGAGACACGAGCATGCGGCCTGAACTGGAAGACTTCCGGCATCACCTGCGCCACCTCGCCCGCGACCAGGGCGAACGCCTGGCGCTGCGCGGCGCGACGCAGCGCTACAGCTATGCGCAGTTGCTGGAAGCCGTGGAGCAGCGCACCGCGCACCTCGCCGCACAGCCGGCCGGCGCCCTCGCCCTGGCGCTGGACAACGGCCCGGATGCGCTGATCTGGGACCTGGCCGCGCTGTTCAGCGAACGCCCCTGCCTCCTCCTGCCGCCCTTCTTCAGCCCCGCCCAGCGTGCCCACTGCCTGATGCAGAGCCAGGCAAGCCTGGCGCTGGTCGAGCCGCGCCTGGAAGACGAACTGCGCGGCAACGGCTTCAGCCACGGCGAAACCTTCTGGTACCGCCCGGCCGTGGTGGACGCCGGCCTGCCCCTGGGAACGGCGAAGATCACCTACACCTCCGGCAGCACCGGCACGCCCAGGGGCGTATGCCTGGACGCCGGCGCCATGCTCCGCGTGGCCCGCGAACTGGAGGCCGCCAGCCGGCCCACCGAGCCCAGCCACTACCTGGCGATCCTGCCGCTGGCGGTGCTGCTGGAAAATCTCGGGCTGTACGCCGCCCTCTGCGCCGGCGCCACCCTGACCCTGCTGCCCGGCGAACAGTTGGGCCTGGGGGGATCGAGCAGCGTGGACTGGAAGCGCCTGCTCGCCAGCATCGCCCTGAGCGGCGCGCAAAGCCTGATCCTGGTGCCGCAACTGCTGCTCGGCCTGGTGACCGCCATCGAGCGCGGCGTGATGCGTCCCGGCCCGCTGAAGTTCGTCGCCGTGGGCGGCGCGCGGGTGGCGCCCTCGCTGCTACGGCGCGCCGCTGCCGTAGGACTGCCGGTATACGAGGGCTACGGGCTCTCCGAGTGCGCCTCGGTGGTCTGCCTGAACCGTCCCGGCGCAGTGCGGCCGGGCAGCGTGGGCCGCCCCCTGCCCCACGTCCAGGTAAAGCTGGCCGACGATGGCGAGGTCCTGGTCAGCGGCTCATCCCTGCTCGGCTACCTCGGCGAGCCGCCGCACCTCGGCCAGTGGTGGCCCACCGGCGACCTCGGCCGCTTCGACGAGGACGGCTACCTCTACCTCGCCGGGCGCAAGAAGAACCAGTTCATCACCAGCTTCGGACGCAACGTCAACCCGGAATGGATCGAAGCCGAGCTGACGCAGAACGGCGTGGTGCTCCAGGCCTTCGTCCACGGCGAAGGCCTGCACCAGAACCTGGCGCTGCTCTGGCCGGTCGACCCGGCCTGCACCGACCAGGTTCTGGAGCAGGCGGTGCGCCAGTGCAACGAGCAGTTGCCGGACTACGCCCGGGTACACCGCTGGGCGCGACTGCCCGAACCCTTCAGCAGCGCCAGCGGCCTGCTCACCGCCAACGGTCGTCCGCGCCGCATGGCCATTCTCGAGCAGTATCGCGAAATCCTTTCCGCAATGGTTACCGAGTGAGGTTTGCCCCATGTCCTTTTTCGACACCCTGCAGTCGACCACCGCCCAGGAGCGCGAGGCGCTGTTCAGCGTCCCGGTGATCCGCGAGGCGTTGTCCGGCAGCGTCAGCCTGGAGGGCTACGTCGCCTTCCTGTCCCAGGCCTACCACCACGTCCGCCACACCGTGCCGCTGATGATGGCCTGCGGCGCGCGCCTGCCCGCCCACCTGGAATGGCTGCGCGGCGCGGTGTGCGAGTACATCGACGAAGAATACGGCCACGAGCGCTGGATTCTCGACGACATCGCGGCCTGCGGCGGCGACCCGGAGGCCGTGCGCACCGGCCGCCCTTCGCTGGCCATCGAGCTGATGGTGGCCTTCCTCTATGACCTCATCCAGCGTGGCAACCCGGTGGGGCTGTTCGGCATGGTCAACGTGCTCGAAGGCACCAGCATCGCCCTCGCCACCCAGGCCGCCGACACCATCCGCGGCAGCCTCGGCCTGCCCCCGGAAGCCTTCAGCTATCTCAGTTCCCACGGCACGCTGGACCAGGATCACATGCAGACCTACCGGCGCCTGATGAACCGCCTGGAAGACCCGGCCGACCAGGACGCGGTGATCCATGCGGCGAAGGTCGTCTACCGCCTGTACGCCGACATGTTCCGTGGCCTGCCGCGCGCCCAGGCGCAGCAGGACGAGGTGCAGCATGCGCCTGCCTGAATGCCGCGTGGTGCTCACCGGTGCCAGCGGCGGCATCGGCCTGCAACTGGCCGAACAGCTCTGCGCGGCCGGCGCCCAGGTGCTGGCGGTCAGCCGTCACGCCGGGGCGCTGGACGAACTGATGCGTCGCTACCCCGAGCGCCTGCGCTGGCAGGCCGCCGACCTGCGCCTGGGCGCCGATCGCCACGCGCTGCTGGACAGCCTGCGGCGCGGCGACGGGATCAATCTGCTGATCAACGCCGCCGGGGTCAACCAGTTCGCCATGCTCGACCAGTTGGACGAGTCGCGCCTGGACGACATGGTCGAGCTGAACATAGCCGCCACCCTGCACCTCACCCGCCTGCTGCTGCCGATACTGCGTGAACAGCCCCACGCGCTGGTGGTCAACGTCGGCTCCATCTACGGCTCCATCGGCTATCCGGGCTATGCGGTCTACTGCGCCAGCAAGTTCGCCCTGCGCGGATTCTCCGAGGCCTTGCGCCGCGAGCTGGCGGACACCTCGGTAGACGTGCTCTACGTCGCCCCGCGCGCCACCCGCACCGGCATGAACAGCGCGGCGGCGATGGCGCTGAACGAGGCGTTGAAGGCCAGCACCGACGATCCCCGCGACGTCGCCCGAGCCGTGCTCTCGGCCATCGAACACAAGCGCAGCGAGCTGTACCTGGGCTGGCCGGAAAAACTCTTCGTACGCATCAACGGTATGCTGCCCGGCATCGTCGACCGCGCGCTGCGCAAGCAATTGCCGCTGATTCGCCGTCACAGCCGCCACGGGCAGCAGCCCTGACGGCAGCCGCGGCCGCTCGGCCGTGAGCGGGCACGGCACGGCGAGTTCGATGCTTTACTCAGGGAAATTCAGGCAAGACAGGACTGACCATGCGTTTGCTGTTGGTGGAGGATGACCAGGCCCTGGGCGAAGGCGTACGCACCGGCCTGCGCCAGGAGGGCTACACCATCGACTGGCTGCAGGATGGCGCCAGCGCACTGCACGCCCTGCGGACCGAAGAGTTCGACCTGGTGGTGCTCGACCTCGGGCTGCCGCGCCTCGACGGCCTGCACGTACTCGGCCGCGTGCGCGCGGCCGGCTCGACGGTCCCGGTGCTGATCCTCACCGCCCGCGACGCCACCGAGGATCGCATCGCCGGCCTGGACGCCGGCGCCGACGACTACCTGGTCAAACCCTTCGACCTCCACGAACTCCAGGCCCGCCTGCGCGCGCTGCTGCGCCGCAGCAGCGGACGGGCGCGGGCGCTGATCGAGCACGCCGGGGTCAGCCTCGACCCGTCGACCCAGCAGGTCCGCTTCCAGGGGCAGCCCGTGGTCCTCACCCCCAAGGAATACCAACTGCTGCACGAACTGCTGGCGCAGCCGGGCAAGGTCTTCACCCGCGACCGCCTGACCCAGTTGCTCTACGGCTGGGATGAAAGCGCTGAAAGCAACACCCTGGAAGTCCACATCTCGCACCTGCGCAAGAAGCTGTTCAGCGGCCTGATCCGCACCGTACGGGGCATCGGCTACCTGGTGGAAGCCTGATGGGCTCGCTGCGCAGCCGCACCCTGTGGCGGGTGATGCTCCTGTTGCTGGCAGGCACCGGTCTGCTGGCGCTGTACAACTACCACGACAGCAGCCACGAGATCGCCGAAGTCTACGACGCCCACCTGGCGCAGAACGCCCGCCTGCTGCAGGGCGTGATGAGCCTGCCGCTGGCCGGCGCCGAGCGCCAGACGCTGTACCAGGCGTTCAACGAGGCACTCAGCCAGTCCGGCGCCGGCGGCCCCGGTCACCCCTACGAAAACAAGCTGGCCTTCGCCGTCTGGAGCGAAGACGGCCAATTGCGCGTGCGCTCGGCCAGCGCGCCGGGTTTCGACACGCCACCCAAGGCTCCCGGGTTCAGCACCGAGACCCGCGACGGCCGGCAATGGCGCGGCTTCGTCCTGCCGGTGCCGGCGCAGAAACTGGTGATCTGGGTCGGCGAGCGCTACGACGTGCGCGACGACCTGGTGGGCCGCATCGTGCGCCATACCCTGATGCCCTTCCTGGCCGGCAGCCTGGCGCTGGCGCTGCTGGTCTGGCTGGCGATCGGCCGCGGACTGGAGCCGCTGCAGAACATGGCGCGGGTCATCCGCGGGCGGCACGCCGACTCGCTGGAGCCGCTGCAACTGGTGCCTCTGCCGCGCGAGCTGGAACCCATGCAGGCCGCCCTCAACCGCCTGCTCAGCCAGGTGGAATCCCTGCTCCAGCGCGAACACCGCTTCATCGCCGATGCCGCCCATGAGATGCGTACGCCCTTGGCAGTCCTGCGGCTGCACGCGCAGAACGCCGCCCAGGCCGACAACGAACAGGAGCGGGACAAGGCCCTGGACTTCCTGATCGACGGGGTCGACCGTCTCAGCCGGGTCGTCAACCAGTTGCTGACCCTGGCGCGCCTGGAGCCGGCGTCCAACCGCAGCCGCTGGAAAGCGCTGGACGTGCAGGCGCTGGTCACCGACAGCCTCGCCGAGCTGACCCCCTGGATGCTGCGCCAGCAGGTCGAGCCCGACCTGGAAATCGCCAGCGGCGACTACCGCACCCTGAGTGATCGCGGGGCATTGGAAGTGGTTCTGCAGAACCTGGTCAGCAACGCGGTGAACTTCTCCCCCGCCGGCGCCACCGTGCGGGTCACCCTCGAGCGCCAGGGCGGCGACCTGCTGCTGACCGTGCAGGACAGCGGTCCGGGGATCGAGGAAACCCGGATGGATCGGGCGTTCGAGCGCTTCTACAGCGACGGAAACCCCAATGGCGCGGGCCTTGGCCTGTCCATCGTGAGCCGGGCGGTACAGCGGCTGGGCGGCGACGTGCGGCTGGGCAACCGTCCCGAGGGTGGCCTGGAGGCGCGCGTGCGCCTGCCGGTACAGGGCCAATCCTCGCCCTGAACCTCAGTCCGTGTCGAGATCCTGCACATAACCCATTCGATCGATGGAGATTTTCTCCGGGCGTCTTATGCTTATGGAAAGCGCACCCGCGCTCTGCCGTAGGGGGAAGGTGTCATGGGAAATATTCTCAATGAACGTGTGATGGCTATCTGGCGTCTCACTGACAAGACTCCGGGGCACTCAAGACTCAGGATCTCGGAGTATGGCGCTAGGAAATTCCCTACAGACGCCTCCGTCCCCCAACCACTACCATCCGCCGACTTCATGTCCGTAACTGACTACCCCACCAAGCAATTCTTTACCCGTGGCCGTGCGTCCGAGGTTTACAGAGTTACTGGTTTTGCCGCAGAGGTGCCGTCATGGGTAAATCGCTGAAGGAACGTGCAACGGTCATCTGCCGTCTCGACGACAAGATCCTCTTCGTGCGCAAGGCCAAGTCGAAATGGAACCTGCCCGGCGGGCGTATCGAGCGGGATGAGCGGCCAGGCCAGGCAGCCTTGCGCGAACTGAACGAGGAAACCGGTCTGCATGCGGCGCAGCTCAGCTACCTGGCCCCGCTGGAGCTGTACCAGACGCTGCATTACGTCTTCGAAACGCCGGTCGATCCGGCCCAGCAACCGGTGCCGCTGAACGAGATCGCCGACTGCCGCTGGTTTGCCCCGGACGAAGTGGAGCGGCGCAAGGTCAACAAGTCGGTGCGCCGGCTGCTGCGCACCTGCCTGTCCAAGGCGAGCTGAACAGCGGGTCGCGCTTCCCACGCCCCTGAGAAAGGTGCAAGACCCAGGCGCTTCGCGGTATCTTCGGCGCCTTCCGAACGCACCTTTTGTCAGGACTCCCCGCCCATGCGCCGCGTCACCCTGCTCTGCGCCACCCTTCTGTGCTCCGCCAGCGTCCTGGCCAAGGTCGAGGTGAAGCCGGTGCAACACAGCAAGGTCGGTCCGGTGCTGGCGGTGCGTATTTCCGAGGACATCGCGCCGGGCGACTACGAACGCCTGCTCAAGGGGCTGATGGGCAATCCCGGCAAGTTCGCGCGCAAGGTGGCGCTGCTCGACAGCATCGGTGGCAGCGCGGCGGAATCGATCAAGATGGGCCGTCTTCTGCGCGAGTCCGGCTTCGAGACCCTGGTGCCGACCAACGGTCTGTGCCAGGGGTCGTGCGTCTACCTGCTGGCCGCCGGCCATCGCAAGACGGTGCGCGGCTACGTCGGCCTGCACCGCCCCTACTACCCCGGCGGCGACTCGTCCCAGGCCAGCGGCGGCTACAACGCGCGCAGCTACCTGCGCGACATGGACATCCCGCTCGCCCTGGCCGACGACATGCAGAGCATCGAGCCGCAGAAAATGCGCGTGCTCTCGCCGCAGGAACTGGAGCGCTACCGTCTGGGCGGCGCGCCCCGCAGCCTCAGCGTCCGCTGACGGAAAGCCCTTCCGACAGTCCTGGCGCGGCCGTCTCCGGCGCGTGCCGGGGAGCATCGAGCGCCGGCTGGCTCAGGCGCTCACGCCCGTAGAACGCCAGGGCGGTGCCCAGCATCGACAGCCAGACGATGATGCCCGACCAGAAAGTGTGCGACACGAAGTGCCAGCCCTGCGGCACGCGGGTGCTGCCGTAGATCATGCCCAGCGTCATCACCGCGATGAACAGCGCGCGGGCATGCCGCCAGCGGTAGCGCCGCGCCACGAAATACAGCGCCAGCAGGGTGAAACCGCTGGAGGCATGCCCACCCGGCCAGCAGCGCCCCTCGCCTGCCTCGTGCAGCAGGCTGAAGTTCTCGAACCATTCGCGCTTCTCGTGAATGCCGCCGTAGAGCGTGGTTTCCACCGGACACCAGACGCTGGTGTGGCTCTTGAAGTAATGAACCATGCCGGTGGTGATGGCGAACGACACCACCAGGAAGATGAAGTCCCGCCGGTGTGCGGTGAGCCAGCGCAGGGCCGGCGCGACCCGCACGCGTTCCAGCCAGGCGCTGAAGCGCCCCTTGGGCAGCAGCGTCCAGGCGAACGACAGCAGCATCCCGATCACCGCCAGTTCCCCCGTGGTGTCGGGCAGGATGCGCGGCAGCTTGTGGGTCAGCTTCTCGAACAGACGGTCGTGCTCCAGCACGAAGGTATGCGTCAACGGATCGTAGAACTGATTGCTGATCAGCACGTCGAGCTGGGTGAGATCGAACGCGCAGAACAGCACGACCGCCAGCAGCAGCGGTACGCCGAGATTGTGCAGATAGAAGCGGGGAGCAGACATGCAGGGTCCTTGCAGGGTCAACGGATCGGTGCGACGGCGGCCCATTGGTCGGCATCCAGGTAGCCGAGCAGCTTGGGTGCGGTGTGGCCGTCGCTGATGAGGAACAGCGACGACGCGTAATCGGGCGTCTGGGGATCGGCGATGCTCACGGTGGACTCCAGGTCCTCCATGCACTCGCTGTGGGTCACCAGGATCAGGTTGCGGTGAGGCTGCTTGTGCTGCCGGGCGTCGCGCAGCATCGAGCCGCGGCAATCGAACAGCCAGTCCTGCCGCGCCGGCGTCTGGCCGAACATGGAGGTGGCGGTCTGTTCGGCGCGGACCTGCGGGCTGCTGAGAATGTCGCTGCCGGCGAGGCCGAGCATGCGGAAATGCCGACCCAGCTCATGGGCCGCGGCCTGGGCGCGAACCGTGATGCCTTCGGGGGCGGACAGGCAGGGGGCGCTGGAATGGTCGCAGCGCTCGGCATGACGCACCAGGACGATCAGATCGCCGTTGCGCCAGTGCTCGCGCAGCGCCTCGAGCCGGACCGGGTCATGGGCGATGCTTTGTGCGGTTGACGGGCGGATGAGCCAGAAGCCGCTGATCAGGCCGAACGCAAGCAGCGCCAGGGGAAACAGCAGCCAGCGGCTGGCAAGGGTTCGTCGCGCTTTCCGGACGAGCAGGGAAATCGACATTTCATTTCCAGTGACGGGCAAACAAGGCTGCATCCCTGCCCCGCCCGGAGCGCCGTGGCGCGCCTCCGAGGCCCGGCCCATCCGTGGGGCTCACACCGCACTGCGGGTTTTCAGATGTCGGGCGAGGGCAACCTAGCGCCGGGTTCGTGAAGAACCCGTCATGAATTGCTGAAGATGCCGTTAGCGTCCGCAACGTCCCCCGGCGCAGCCACCCGCGAGCGCTGGCGCCGGTGGCGCCGCGACCGTCCGTCGAGAAGGCGCCCCCTGTGCATCGAACTGGCGCCTGGCGGCGTACCGGGCGCCCCGTGGGTACGGTATAAGCAAGGCACTTTGACACTAGAGAGCCACCATGCTGCACGACGCCCCGACCGATAGCGCGGTCTACAAGACATTGCTCGAATCGACCCGGGCCATCCCCTGGAAGATCGACTGGAAGACCATGACCTTCGCCTACATCGGCCCGCAGATCGAAACGCTGCTGGGCTGGAGCCAGTCCAGCTGGGTCAGCGCCAACGACTGGGCCGAGCGCATGCACCCCGAGGACCGCGAGCGCGTGGTGGACTTCTGCGTGTCGCAATCGCGCAACGGCACCGATCACGAGGCCGACTACCGCGCCCTCACCGCCTCCGGCGACTACATCTGGATTCGCGACGTGGTGCATGTGATGCGCGACGGCAACGGCGAGGTGGACGCCCTGATCGGCTTCATGTTCGACATCAGCGAACGCAAGCGCGCCGAAGAACAGCTGATCCAGCTGCAGCGCCAGCTGGAGGAGTACTCCTACAAGGACGGCCTGACCGGCGTGGCCAACCGGCGCATGTTCGATTCGGTGCTGGAAACCGAATGGGCCAGCGCCCAGCGCAGCGGCCAGCCGCTGTCGCTGATCCTCCTCGATATCGACTACTTCAAGCAGTACAACGACCATTACGGCCACATCCAGGGCGACGACTGCCTGCGCAGCGTCGGCAAGGCGCTGGCCGGCGCGTTGCACCGCCCGCGCGACTTCATCGCCCGCTTCGGCGGCGAGGAGTTCGTCCTGGTGCTGCCGGAAACCGACGGCGACGCCGCGCTCCAGGTGGCCGAGCGCTGCCGCCGCTTCATCCGCGAGCAACGCATTGCCCATGAGCAGTCGAGCGTCGCCCCGCTGCTGACCATCAGCCTCGGCGTCGGCACCGCCGTGCCCCGCGCGGGCGATCGTCCGCTGGACTTCGTGGCGGCGGTGGACCGGCTGCTCTACCAGGCCAAGCAGGGCGGACGCAACCGGCTGGCGGCGGCGCAATGGTCGCGTGACGAGGGCTCGATGCGGGACGGCACACGCTGATTTGCGGCGCTGCGACCTCCTGACACGACAATCTGCCCCGACAGTCTCGGCAAGGCTGTCTAAGCTCTATCCCACACGCGCGTGCCGGCGGCAGGCAACGAGGTCCGGAATCGGACCCTGGCCTATCCGCCAACCTGGCGGTGGGACTGGCCCCGGAGCCGGCATAGCGTAGAGCCGACCCCGTAAACCAGGACCCCTGACCATGCACGATATCGACCCCGTGGAAACCCAGGAATGGCTGGACGCGCTGGAATCCGTACTGGAAAAGGAAGGTGAGGAGCGCGCCCACTACCTGATGACCCGCCTCGGTGAGCTGGCCAGCCGCACCGGCACCCAACTGCCCTACGCCATCACCACGCCCTACCGCAACACCATCCCGGTCACCCATGAAGCCCGCATGCCCGGCGACCTGTTCATGGAGCGCCGCATCCGCTCGCTGGTGCGCTGGAATGCCCTGGCGATGGTGATGCGCGCCAACCACAAGGACTCGTCGCTGGGTGGACACATCTCCACCTTCGCCTCCTCGGCGACCCTCTACGACATCGGCTTCAACTACTTCTTCAACGGCCCCACCGACGAACACGCCGGCGACCTGATCTACTTCCAGGGCCACGCGTGCCCCGGCATCTACGCCCGCGCCTATATCGAAGGCCTGCTGACGGACGAGCAACTGGTGAACTTCCGCCAGGAGGTGGACGGCAAGGGGCTCCCCTCCTACCCGCACCCGCGCCTGATGTCGCACTTCTGGCAGTTCCCGACCGTGTCGATGGGCCTGGGGCCGATCCAGGCGATCTACCAGGCGCGCTTCATGAAATACCTGGAAAGCCGCGGCTTCATTCCCGCCGGCAAGCAGAAGGTCTGGTGCTTCCTCGGCGACGGCGAAACCGATGAACCGGAATCCCTGGGCGCGATCTCCCTCGCCGGGCGCGAGAGGCTGGACAACCTGATCTTCGTGGTGAACTGCAATCTGCAGCGCCTCGACGGTCCGGTACGCGGCAACGGCAAGATCATCCAGGAGCTGGAAGGCGTATTCCGCGGCGCCAACTGGAACGTGATCAAGGTGATCTGGGGCCGCTTCTGGGACCCACTCTTCGCCAAGGACACCACCGGCCTCTTGCAGGCACGGATGGATGCGGCGGTGGACGGCGACTACCAGAACTACAAGGCCAAGGACGGCGCCTACGTCCGCGAGCACTTCTTCGGTACCCGGCCGGAGCTGCTGGAGATGGTCAAGGACCTCTCCGACGAGGAAATCTGGAAGCTCAACCGGGGCGGGCACGACCCCTACAAGGTCTACGCCGCCTACCATGCCGCGGTGAACCACACCGGCCAGCCCAGCGTGGTGCTGGCCAAGACCATCAAGGGCTACGGCACCGGCACCGGCGAAGCGAAGAACATCGCGCACAACATCCACGAGGTCGACGTCGACAGCCTGCGCGCCTTCCGCGACCGTTTCGACATCCCGATCAAGGACGCGGACCTCGCCAAGCTGCCCTTCTACCGCCCCGACGAAGGCAGTGCCGAAGCACGCTACCTGAAGGAGCGCCGCGCCTCCCTGGGCGGCTTCATGCCCCATCGCCACGGCAACAGCCAGCGCATCCCGGCACCGCCGCTGGAAACCTTGAAAGCCATGCTCGACGGTACCGGCGATCGCGAGATTTCCACCACGATGGCCTTCGTGCGGATCATCTCGCAACTGGTCAAGGACAAGGAGCTGGGCCCGCGCATCGTGCCGATCATCCCTGACGAAGCACGCACCTTCGGCATGGAAGGCATGTTCCGCCAGCTCGGCATCTACTCCTCGGTGGGCCAGCTCTACGAGCCGGTCGACAAGGAACAGCTGATGTTCTATCGCGAGGACAAGAAGGGCCAGATTCTCGAGGAAGGCATCACCGAAGCCGGCGGCATGTCGTCGTTCATCGCCGCCGGCACCGCCTACAGCAACTACCGCCAGCCGATGCTGCCGTTCTACATCTTCTACTCGATGTTCGGCTTCCAGCGCATCGGCGACCTGGCCTGGGCCGCCGGCGACAGCCTGACGCGCGGCTTCCTGCTCGGCGGCACCGCCGGGCGCACCACGCTCAACGGCGAGGGCCTGCAGCACGAGGACGGCCACAGCCACGTGCTGGCCTCGGTCATCCCCAACTGCCGCACCTACGACCCGACCTACTCCTACGAGCTGGCGGTGATCATCCAGGAGGGCGTGCGGCAGATGATGCAGGAGCAGCAGGAGGTCTTCTACTACATCACCGTGATGAACGAGAACTACCCGCACCCGCCGCTGCCCAAGGGTGTCGAGGCCGGGATCATCAAGGGCATGTACCTGCTCGACGAGGACAGGAAGGACGCGGCGCACCACGTGCAGTTGCTCGGCTCCGGGACCATCCTGCGCGAGGTCGAGGCCGCCGCGAGGATACTGCGCGAAGACTTCGGCATCGGCGCCGACGTCTGGTCGGTACCCAGCTTCAACGAACTGCGCCGCGATGGCCTGGCGGTGGAGCGCTGGAACCGTCTGCATCCGGGCCAGAAGCCCAGGCCCAGCTATGTCGAGCAATGCCTCTCCGGCCGGCGAGGGCCGGTGATCGCCTCCACCGACTACCTGAAGGTCTACGCCGAGCAGATCCGCCAGTGGGTACCGGGCAAGGAGTACAAGGTGCTGGGCACCGACGGCTTCGGCCGCAGCGACACCCGCGCCAAGCTCCGCCACTTCTTCGAGGTGGACCGTCACTGGGTAGTGCTGGCTGCGCTCGAAGCCCTGGCCGACCGTGGCGACCTCGAACCGAAGGTGGTGGCCGAGGCCATCGCCAGGTTCGGCCTCGATCCCGAGAAACCCAACCCGCTGGATTGCTGAGGAGAGGCACGATGAGCGAGACCATCCGCGTACCCGACATCGGCAACGGCCAGGGCGAAGTCATCGAACTGCTGGTCAAGGTCGGCGACCGCGTGGAGGCCGAACAGAGCCTGCTGACGCTGGAGTCGGACAAGGCCAGCATGGAAATCCCCTGTCCCCGCGCCGGCGTGGTGAAAGCCATCAAGGTGAAGATCGGCGACACCCTCAAGGAAGGCGACGACATCCTCGAGCTGGAGGCCGAAGGCGGAGCCGCCGAAGCGCCGGCCCCCACCCCGCCCGCCGCCGCGGCTCCGAAACCGCCCGCAACGCCCGAGCCCCGACCCGCTGCCGGTGGCGGCGGCCTGGAAACCATCAAGGTCCCGGATATCGGCAACGGCCAGGGCGAGATCATCGAACTGATGGTCAAGGTCGGCGACCGCATCGAAGCCGACCAGAGCCTGCTGACCCTGGAATCCGACAAGGCCAGCATGGAAATCCCCGCGCCGAAAGCCGGCGTGGTGAAGGCGATCAAGGTGAAGATCGGCGACACGCTCAAGGAAGGCGACGACATCCTCGAGCTGGAAACCGAGGGTGGCGCGCCGGCCGCCAGCGCGCCCGCCGAACCGGCGCCGGCGGCGCAAGACACGCCCGCCGCAACACCGGCAACGGCACCCGCCCCTTCAGGTGGTGGCGTGGAAACCATCCGGGTGCCGGACATCGGCAATGGCGAGGGCCAGGTCATCGAACTGATGGTCAAGGCCGGCGACCGCATCGAGGCCGACCAGAGCCTGCTGACCCTGGAATCCGACAAGGCCAGCATGGAAATCCCCGCGCCGAAAGCCGGCGTGGTGAAGGCGCTCCAGGTGAAGATCGGCGACACCCTCAAGGAAGGCGATGCCATCCTCGAACTGGAAGTCGCCGGTGGCGCCGCGCCGGCCCAGGCTCAATCCCGGGTTCAGACGCCCAGCGCGGAGCAGCCCGTCGCCAGGGCCGAGCCGCCCAAGGCGCCGGACGTCTCCCCGGTGGGCGCGCCCAGCCGCGATGGCGCCAAGGTCCATGCCGGTCCGGCGGTGCGCATGGTCGCCCGCGAGTTCGGTGTCGATCTCGCCCAGGTGAAAGGCACCGGTCCGAAAGACCGCATCCTCAAGGAGGACGTGCAGGCGTTCGTCAAGGAGCAGTTGCAACGCGGCAAGTCGGCGTCGGCCGGTACCACTGGCGGGGCTGGCATCCCGCCGATCCCGGAAGTCGACTTCAGCAAGTTCGGCGAAGTGGAAGAAGTCGCCATGACCCGCCTGATGCAGGTCGGCGCCGCCAACCTGCACCGCAGCTGGCTCAACGTGCCCCACGTCACCCAGTTCGAGTCCGCCGACATCACCGAGGCGGAAGCCTTCCGCATCGCGCAGAAAGCGGCGGCGGAAAAGGCCGGGACCAAGCTGACCATCCTGCCGATCCTGCTCAAGGCCTGCGCCCATCTGCTGCGCGAGCTGCCGGACTTCAACAGCTCCCTGGCTCCCAGCGGCAAGGCGCTGATCCGCAAGAAGTACGTGCACATCGGCTTCGCCGTGGACACCCCGGACGGCCTGCTGGTGCCGGTGATCCGCGACGTCGACCGGAAGAGCCTGCTGCAACTGGCCGCCGAGGCCGCCGAACTGGCGGAGAAGGCGCGGACCAAGAAGCTCTCCGCCGACGCCATGCAGGGCGCCTGCTTCACCATCTCCAGCCTGGGGCATATCGGCGGCACCGGCTTCACGCCGATCGTCAACGCGCCGGAAGTGGCGATCCTCGGCGTCAGCAAGGCGGCGATACAGCCGGTGTGGGACGGCAAGGCCTTCCAGCCGCGCCTGATGCTGCCGCTATCGCTGTCCTACGACCACCGGGTGATCAACGGCGCGGCGGCGGCGCGGTTCACCCGGCGGCTGGGCGAGTTGCTGGGGGATATTCGCAGTCTGCTGTTGTAACGCGGTTCGCGAGCAAGCTCGCTCCTACAGGTGGGGCAGGCCTGCTCTTCGCAGGAGCGGGCTTGCTCGCGAACCCATCACATCCGATCCAGCGGAATCCTCAAATAGCGCACGCCGTTGTCCTCCGCCTCCGGCAGCACCCCACCGCGCATGTTCACCTGGATCGACGGCCAGATCAGCGCTGGCGCATGCAGCGTCGCGTCGCGCTGCCGGCGCATGGCGACGAAAGCCTCCTCGCCCACGCCATCGTGCACGTGCACGTTGTCCCTGCGCTGCCGCGCGACGGTGGTTTCGTACGCGTGCTCCTGCCGATCCGGCGTCAGGTAGTCGTGGCACATGAACAGCCGGGTCTCGTCCGGCAGCGCGAACAATCGCTGGATCGAGCGGTACAGCTGGCGCGCATCGCCGCCTGGGAAGTCGCAGCGGGCGGTGCCGTAGTCGGGCATGAACAGGGTGTCGCCGACGAAGGCCGCATCGCCCACCCGGTAGGTCATGCACGCCGGCGTGTGGCCGGGGGTATGCAGCGCCTCGGCTTCCAGCTCACCAATGAAGAAACGCTCGCCATCGCTGAACAGGTGGTCGAACTGGCTGCCGTCGCAGGGAAACGCCGCGCCCAGGTTGAGCAACCCGGCGAAGGTGTGCTGCACCGGCGCAATGGCTGCGCCGATGGCCAGCCGCCCGCCCAGTTCGTCCTTGAGCCAGGCCGAGGCGGACAGGTGATCGGCATGCAGGTGGGTCTCCAGCAGCCACTCCACCGTCAGCCCCTGTTCGCGCACGTAGTCGCGGATGCTCCGGGCATTGCCGTAACCGATGCGTCCGGCGGCGGCATCGTAGTCGAGCACCGGGTCGACGATGGCGCAGCGCCCGGTGCCGGGGTCGGCCACCACATAGCTGTAGGTGGAGGTGGCCGGATCGAAGAAGGGTTGGAGAGTGGCGCTCATGCGGGTCTCCTCGTCGCGTCGCGTTGCCATTCGTAGCCGGCGTGCAGGCCCACGCCCGCCAGCATGGCCAGGCAGAACAGCGCGCCCTGCCAGTAGCCGGCGGCAACGGTCACCAGCGCCGGTCCCGGACAGATGCCGGCAATCCCCCAGCCGACTCCGAACAACAGGCTTCCGCCGATCAGTTGGCCATCCAGATCGCGCCGCGTGGGCAACTGCATGGCCCCACCCAGCAGCGCGCGATCATGCCGCCGCGCCCAGGCGAAGAACGGCAGCGCCACGCCGATGGCGGCCGCCATCACCAGCGCCAGCGACGGGTCCCAGCGCCCGGCGAGATCGAGGAAACCCAGCACCTTCGCCGGATTGGCCAGCCCCGACAGCAGCAGGCCGACGCCGAACAGCAGCCCGGCCAGAAACGCGACGATCTTGCCCATGTCTCAGCCTCCCAGCAGGTGACGCAGGATGAACACGGTGGTGAAGCCGGTGCCCATGAAGCACAGCGTCGCCACCAGGGAGCGGCCGGACAGCCGCGACAGGCCACAGACGCCATGCCCGCTGGTGCAGCCGGAGCCGAAGCGGCTGCCGACGCCGACCAGCAACCCCGCCACCAGCAAGGTCGCCCAGCCGGCGTCGAAGCGAATCTCCGGCAGCGGCCGCAGCAGCGCCCACAGCAGCGGCGCCGCCAGCAGGCCGAGCAGGAACAGTGATCCCTCCCCGCCCCACGCGGCGCGCTTGAACAGGCCGCCGAGCAAACCGCTGATGCCGGCGATACGGCCATCGAGCACGGCGAAGAGCCCCGCCGCCAGCCCGATCAACGCGCCACCGGCCAGGGCGCTCCAGGGTGTGAAGCTGGTCCAGTCGATCATTTCGCTGCCTCCGCGCAGAACAGCCGGTACAGCGTCTCGATCACCGCCAGCGCCTGCTGGCTGGCAATGCGGTAGTAGACCTGCTTGCCCTCGCGGCGGGTTTCCACCAGTTCTTCGCGGCGCAGCACGGCCAGTTGCTGCGACAGGGTGGGCTGGCTGATGCCGGTGAGGGCTTCCAGCTCGCCGACGTTCAGCTCGCCCTGGGCCAACTGGCAGAGCAGCATCAGGCGGTCGGTGTTGGCCAGCGCCTTGAGCAGCTGGCAGGCGGATTCGGCGGATTGATGCAGACGCAGCGCGTCGGCGGGGTCGAGCGTGGTGGCGGTCATGGGAACGATCTACCAATAAATAATCTATATTTTTATAGATTGTTTTTCGTGCCCTGACCAGACCCTCAGGCCTTTCTCAGATCAGCGGCTGCTCATAGCGCCAGGCATCGGCAGCGTCCGCGTAGAACCCCCGGATATGGCCGGAGCGCCGATAACCCCGCCATTCGTAGAGGCCGATGGCAACACTGTTATCGACGCGCACTGCAAGCCGCAGCACGTTGCAGCCGTGCCGCGCGGCGAACAGTTCCGCCTGCTCCAGCAGGCCACCGCCCAGCCCCCCCCTGCGCCAGAATCGACCTCGAACCGCTGCAGCCCATCGCCCGCCAGCTGTTCGAGGCCTTCCCCTGCCCGATCCTGCTGGTGGACTTCCGCCGCACCGATGCCTGGCCTATCGCCGGTGCGCCCCCCGGCGCCCCGCACTAGCTGCGGGAGAACCATCGCCGACGCCCTCGACCGCTTCAGCCGGCGCGTCTGGCGCAGCCCAACTCGCGGCGCCTGGCGCGCTATGACCTGGCTATCCTGATCGCCATCGTCGTCTTCGGCACCGCGATCAACTATTTCGACCATCGCATGAGGCCGCGCGAGGTGCGCGAGCAGGCCAGGCGCAAGGCTCAGCCGAAGCGCACGCAGTAGATCGGCGGCAGGTTGGCCGAGAGGCATTGCCAATGGTCGCCACCATTCTCCGACAGCCACAGCCCACCGGTGGTGGAGCCCATCGCCAGGCACACACCATCGTCGTCCACCGCCAGGCCGTGGCGGTACACCAGGTCGAATGCCGGGCCTTGCGGCAGTCCGCCGTCCAGCACCTCGAAACTGGCGCCGCCATCGCGGGTACGGGTAACCACGAAGCGGCCGTCCACCGGCACCCGGCATTCGTCCTTCACCGCCGGGACGAACCAAGCGGTATCCGGCTGGGTCGGGTGCACCGCGACGGCGAAGCCGAAGCTGGAGGGTTTGACCGGCACATCGTGCCAGCGCGCGCCGCCATCGGCGGAGGTGAAGATGCCGTTGTGGTGCTGCACCCACAGGCGGTCGGGTTGCGCCGGGCACTGCACCAGGCGGTGCGGGTCCTGGATGGCACCGTCCTCGCGCAGTTCCGGCGGCATGTAGTCGGCGTACATGCCCGCCGTGGTGTTGCGCCAGTTGGCGCCGCCGTCGTCGCTCTGCCAGACGCCGCCGCAGGACACCCCCACGGTCAGGTGCTGGCTGTCGCGCGGATCCACGCTGACCGAGTGGATGCCCGGCCAGTCGTAGCCGCCGCCGAACCAGCGGGCGCGCTCGGGGCGGTCCCATAGCGAACGATTCAGCTCCCAGCTGTCGCCAGCGTCGGCGCTGCGGAACAGCCCGCCGGGAATGGTCCCGGCCCAGAGCACGCCCGGTTCGCTGGCGCCGCCGGTCTCCAGGCACCAGATCTGTTGCAGGGTCCAGGGCGCGGGCGGGGCATCGCCCTCCTTCGGGGTCGGCAATGGGTCCGGCTGCGGCGGGTAGACCGGCACGGCGACCTCCTGCCAGGCCTCGCCGGGACGCTGGCGCCACAGCTTGCAGCCGAAGTGGCCGAGGTTGAGGGCGGCGTAGAGGGTTTCGTCGCGGGGATCGGCCAGCACCATGCTCAGGGGCTCGCCGATAAATTCGCGGCGCGCCTCCTGCCAGCCGTTCGCGCCACGCTGGAAGGTGAACAGCCCCTTGCGGGTCGCCACCAGCAGTCGATCGTCCATTTCCGCCTCCTAACCGCCGCTCAGGGCCTGGACCACGTAGACCTCACTGTCCGCCGCCAGCGCATCGCTGAGGCGGGCGCGGTCGCGCAGGCGCAGGCCGTCGATGAATATCGTCAGGTGCCGGCGCAGCCCGCCCTGGTCGTCCAGCAGGTAGCCGCGCAGGGCCGGCGCCTCGGCGAATACCGTCTCCAGCGCCGCGCGCAACGTCGGCGCCGCCAGCTCGCGTTCCTCCAGTGCGACGTGGCGCTGGATCGAGGGAGCGAAGACGATGCGGCACATGGGCGGGCCCGATACTGACGAACGATGTTCCCAGTGTAAGAGAGGCACACTCCCCCATCGGAGCACACGACCAACTGCACTCGATCCCCCGCGATACCTCTGGCACGGCGCTCGTAGCGACGGGGCCTCGGCATTCAGTTTCGTTTTTTCAAAACCAAGCATCTTGAAAATCACATTTAATAAACGCATGTGCCTGTGCGAGGCTGCTTCCAACGTCAGCCAACTCGTCCCCCATGCATCTGCTCGTTTCGCCCGCACCGCTGGAACCCGTCGCCGCCCGCAAGGCCGGCAGCGTCGTCCGCCTGCCGCGCAAACATGCCCGCTGGCTCGAACTGCAACCGCTGACCCTGCCTCTCGAACTGGCCTTCTGGGCGCTCTGGCATTGCCGCCATGCGCGTCCACCGGATAGCGCCAACCGCTGACGGGCCGCCGCGCCCGAACTCCATCGACGGAACTACGCTCAAGGAAGGCCCGACGCCCTCCCCGAACCAGACGTAGCCCGTCACATCGCTTGCCTGCCTTTATCTCCGCACTCCAAGTGCGGCCCTGGCCTGCAGGTCGTCAGCGCATCCGGCTGGATGCTAACGAGAGCCCCATGAATTTCGCCTCCGTGCAAGAAGCCCACACCTTCCTGGCCCAGAACCCCGATATCGAGATGGTCGAGCTGTTCATCCTCGACGCCAACGGCGTGCCGCGCGGCAAGCTGCTGCACCGCGAGGAACTGCTCGCCGTGTACCAGTCCGGCCGGCCGCTGCCGAGCACCATCCTCGGCCTGACCATGCACGGCGAGGATGTGGAGGATTCCGGGCTGGTCTGGGACGTGGGCGACATCGACTGCCGCGCCTACCCGCTGGCCGGCAGCCTGGTGCGCCTGCCCTGGCGGCAGATTCCCACGGCGGCGGTGCAGGTCAGCATGCACCCCGAGCAAGGCAAGCCGGCGGACATCGCCGACCCGCGCCATGTCCTGATCCACGTGATCGACGGTCTCAAGGCCGCTGGCTACCACCCGGTGATGGCCTGCGAGCTGGAGTTCTACCTGCTGGACGCCAAGCGCGACGCCAACGGCCGCCCGCAACCGGCGCTGGATGCCGACGGCGGCCGCCCGCGCGCCACCCAGGTCTACGGCCTGCGCGAGCTGGAACAGATCGAGCCGTTCCTCGCCGACCTCTATGCCGCGTGCAAGGCTCAGGGCATTCCGGCGCGCACGGCGATTTCCGAGTACGCGCCGGGCCAGGTGGAGATCACCCTGGAGCACGGCGACGCACTCACCGCAATGGACCAGGCGGTGCGCTACAAGCGCCTGGTCAAAGGTGTGGCGCACAAGCACGGGATGCAGGCGTGCTTCATGGCCAAGCCGTTCGACGACCTGGCCGGCACCGGCATGCACATGCACGTGTCGCTGGCCGATGCCGAGGGCAACAACCTGTTCGCCAGCGAGGACCCTGCCGGCACGCCGCTGCTGCGCCAATCCGTGGGCGGCATGCTGAAAAGCCTGCTCGACTCGCTGCTGCTGTTCTGCCCCAACGCCAACTCCTACCGTCGCTTCCAGGCCAACAGCTATGCGCCGCTGGCGCCGACCTGGGGCTGCGACAACCGCACCGTGAGCCTGCGCGTACCCGGCGGACCGGCCCATACCCGCCACGTGGAGCACCGTATCTGCGGCGCCGACGCCAACCCCTACCTGGCTGCCGCGGCGATCCTCGCCGGCATCCATCGCGGCATCCGCGAGGAGATCGACCCGGGCGCGCCGGTGGAAGGCAACGGCTATGCCCAGGCCAAGGAACTGCTGCCCACCGACTGGTTGACCTCACTGCGCGCGCTGGAGCGCTCCAGCTGGGCGCGGGATGCGCTGGGGCACGAATTCCTCGGCGTCTACCTGAAGGTCAAGCAGGCCGAATATCGCCAGTTCATGGGTGAGGTCGGCGAGCAGGACTGGCGCTGGTATCTGACGCAAGCGTGAAGTTGTGATGGAAGAATTGAAGAACCCCTCACCCCAGCCCTCTCCCAGAGGGAGAGGGGGCCGTTCGTGCCGAGATGAGCCTTTCGCTCACTGAAGCCATCGGCGGAAACCGAATTTTCAGCCCGCTCCAATCAGCTCCCTCTCCCTTCAGGGAGAGGGCTGGGGAGAGGGAAAGCGAACAACAACAGGAACACCGAAATGAACGCTGCACTGAACCCCGCCACGCCCGCCCCCGAGCGCGCGAAGTCCTACTACTCCGCGAGCCTCAACGAAGAGACCGGCTACCCCACGCTGCAAGGCGAGGTGAGCGTCGACATCGCCATCATCGGCGGCGGCTTCACCGGCGTCGCCACCGCCGTGGAACTGGCCGAGCGCGGCTACAAGGTGGCCATCGTCGAGACCAACAAGGTCGGCTGGGGCGCCAGCGGGCGCAACGGCGGGCAGGTCACCGGCAGCCTCTCGGGCGACGCCGCGATGGAGAAGCAGATGCGCCAGTGGCTGGGCGACGACGTCGACGACTTCATCTGGCACCTGCGCTGGCGCGGCCACGAGATCATCAAGAGCCGCGTGGAGAAGTACGGCATCGCCTGCGACCTGAAGTTCGGCCACCTGCACGCGGCCATGAAGCCGTCGCACATGGACGAGCTGAAGGCCACCTTCGACGACGCCAAGCGCCGTGGCATGGGCGACGAGATCAGCCTGCTGGACGGTGCCGGCGTGCGCGCGCACCTGGAGAGCGACCTCTACTGCGGCGCCATCAAGAACACCCGCAACATGCACCTGCACCCGCTCAACCTGTGTATCGGCGAGGCCAAGGCCGCCGCCAGCCTGGGCACGCTGATCTTCGAGCACTCCGAGGTACTGGACATCATCCACGGCGCGCGCCCGGCGGTGGTCACCAAAGGCGGGCGGATCAACGCCGCGCAAGTGATGCTCGCCGGCGACGTCTACCACAAGCTGGAACGCAAGCAGCTCAAGGGCATGATCTTCCCGGCGATGGGCGGCATCGTCACCACCAAGCCGCTGGGCGAGCTGGCCAAGCGCATCAACCCGCAGGACCTGGCGGTCTACGACTGCCGCTTCGTGCTCGACTACTACCGCATGACCGGCGACGGCCGCCTGCTGTTCGGCGGCGGCGCCAACTACTCGGGCCGCGACTCGCGCGACATCGCCGGCGAACTGCGCCCGTGCATCGAACGCACCTTCCCGGCGCTCAAGGGCGTGGACATCGAGTTCCAGTGGAGCTGCGCCATGGGCATTGTGATGAACCGCATCCCGCAGCTGGGCAAGCTGTCGGAGAACGTCTGGTACTGCCAGGGCTACTCCGGCCACGGCGTGGCGACCACCCACATCATGGGCGAGATCATGGCCACCGCGATGACCGGCGACCTGGAGAAGTTCGACACCTTCGCCCAGTGCAAGCACATCCGCGTGCCCATGGGCGACGTGTTCGGCAACCCGATGCTGGCCGCGGGCATGTGGTACTACCAGATGATGGAGAAGCTGCGCTGATAGCAGACTGCGAGGCCAACCTGTAGGAGCGAGCTTGCTCGCGAACGGGCTCCGCAGCGGGGCGGAATTCGCGAGCAAGCTCGCTCCTACAGGGGGTTCGCCGTCACCATCGCCGCAGCGACTTGCGCATCACGAAACGCCAGGAAACAGGCGCCCAGTGCGCCCGTACCCGCAGCCACTCGACACCACCGCCGCGCTCAGGGATAAAGGCTCCACTTCGAAATTGGAGTGAGCCATGCGTTTCCCCTCGATGACCGCCCTGCGCGTGCTCGACGCCGTTGCCCGCCTGGGCAGCCTGTCCGGCGCGGCCAGCGAACTGAGCCTGACCCGCAGCGCCGTCAGCCACCAGTTGCACAGCCTGGAAGACTGCCTGGGCATCCCGCTTACCGAACGGGTCGGCCGCGGCATCGCGCTGACCTACCACGGCGAATGCTTCGCCCGCGAAACCCAGCGCGCCCTGGCGATCCTCAACGAGGCGCGGCGCTTCGCCAATGCCGAGGAAGTGGCCGGCCGCCTGTGCGTGAGCTGCACGCCGGGCTTCGCCACCTACTGGCTGTGCCACCAGATCGGCAAGTTCCAGCGCGCCCACCCGCAGGTGGAACTGAACCTGGTCTCGCCCCGGATTCCCGACGACGTCACCAACCGCGACGTCGACCTGTTCATCGCCTACGGCGTGGGCGACTGGCCGGACCTGCATGTGGAGCTGATCGCCACCCTCGACACCTTCCCGGTGTGCAGCCCGTCGCTGCTCAACTCGGTGGGCGGCCTGGACTCGCCGGAAGATCTCGCCAGCCTGCCCTTCCTGCACATGGTCGATCACTCCGACTGGCTGCTCTGGGCCGCCGCGGCCGGGGTGCGCGACCTCAACGTGCGCAACGGTATCGTCTTCTCCGACGCCCACCTGGTGCAGTCGGCGGCCATCGCCGGACAAGGCGTGGCAATGGGCGACGCACTGGTCAGCGGCGATGCGATGGCCAAGGGGCAACTGGTGCGGCTGTTCAACGTCGCCATCGAGCCGCCCAACCGCTACTACTTCGTCACCGACCCGGCGAAGACCGAACGCCCCGACGTGCGGGCTTTCAAGGCCTGGATGAAGGCCGAACTGCGCATGTCCGAGCAGTTCCGCCAGGGCGGTCGCAATGTCCTGATTGGTGAATAATTTCGAACAATAAGGGAGAAAAAACGCGATTGAAGCGAAGAGAGTTTTAACAATACTGCATTAAAAAAAGGCCGCCGATTTTTACCCCGATCCTCACCCGGCGGCTGCTCGAACAAGAACAAGAAATCGAGGTAAATGCAGTGGAGCGACAGCCCCAACTACGTGCCATCGGCATCGGCAAGAGCTACGGCAGTTTCAACGCGCTGGACAACGTGTCCATCGACATCCGCCAGGGCGAGTTCCTGACCCTCCTCGGGCCTTCGGGCTCCGGCAAGACCACCTTCCTGATGATCCTCGCCGGCTTCCAGGACCCGTCCCGCGGCAAGCTCGAAGAGGGCGGCGCCGACATCACCAAACGCCCTGCCGAGAAGCGCAACTTCGGCATGGTGTTCCAGGGCTACGCCCTGTTCCCGCACATGAGTATCGAGGACAACGTCGCCTTCCCGCTGAAGATCCGTGGCGTGAAGGCCGAGGAACGCAACCGTCGCGTGCGCCACATGCTCGAAGTGGTCGGCCTCGGCGAGCACCTGGGCAAGCGCCCCGGCGAGCTCTCCGGCGGCCAGCAGCAACGCGTGGCCATCGCCCGCGCACTGGTGTTCGAGCCGGACATGCTGCTGCTCGACGAACCCCTCTCGGCGCTGGACAAGAACCTGCGCGAGCAGCTGCAGGCCGAACTGCAGCGCATCCACCGCCAGGTCGGCACCACCTTCGTCTTCGTCACCCACGACCAGAACGAAGCCCTCGCCCTGTCCACCCGCATCGCCATCTTCAACCGTGGCCAACTGGCCCAGGTCGACGACCCGCAGACCATCTACAACCAACCCAGCAACCGCTTCGTCGCCGAGTTCCTCGGCAAGATGAACCTGTTCCCGCTGAGCCAGGTGGGCCGTGCCGGCGAACTGGCCTGCGGACGCTTCGGCGAGGCCGAGCTGCGCGCCGGCTACTCCCCGGCCGTGCAGGCCGAAGCACCGCTGCTGGCCGTGCGTCCGGAACACATGCAGCTGCATAGCGTGCCGCCCCAGGTGAATGGCCACAACGTGGTGCAGGCGGTACTCACCGCCAAGACCTACCAGGGCGCCAGCACCGAGCTGTGCCTGGGTGCCGGCAGCGAGGGCAAGCAACCGATGAGCCTGGCCGTGCACGCCGACCACCAGGCCTCGCGCCTGGAACAGGGTGCCAAGGTCTGGCTGAGCTGGCCCATCGAGAAAAGCCTGCTGATCGCCTGAGTCGCCGAACGCGTTCGTCCCCTATTCGCCATCCCACCTGATCGGGAGCTGCACCCATGTTCAATCCGAAAGAGTTCAATCCTCACCAGCAAGACTGCATCGAAGTCCTCATCGAAAAGACCCGCCGCGGGCAGATCGACCGCCGCACCTTCCTCAAGGGTATGGGCCTGATGGCCGCCCTGCCGCTGGCCCTGCGCAGCGGCGTGAGCTTCGCTGCCGGCGACAAGCCGCTGGTGGTGGTGAACTGGGGCGGCGACGCCATCAAGGCGTTCGGCAAGGCCTGGACCGAGGGCTTCAGCAAGGCCACCGGCATCCCGGTGAAGATCGACGGCAGCGGCCCCACCGAGGGCGCCATCCGCACCCAACTGTCCAGCGGCCGGGTGAGCTGGGACGTGGTCGACGCGGAAAGCTCAATCCTGCAGAACCTGGGCAAGGAAGGCCTGGTACAGGCCATCGACTACAACGTCGTCTCGAAGGACAAGGTGCTGCCCGGCTTCGCCTACGAATACGGCATCGCCGACTACATGCTCAGCTACGTGATCGCCTACGACAGCGAGCGCTTCGGCGACAAGGCGCCCAAGACCTGGGCCGACTTCTGGGACGTGAAGACCTTCCCCGGCAAGCGCACCCTCTACAAGTGGATGAACGGCATGCTCGAGGCCGCGCTGCTGGCCGACGGCGTGGCGCCGGACAAGCTCTACCCGCTGGACGTGGCGCGCGCCATGAAGAAGATCGAGGAGCTCAAACCCCACGTGCTGGCCTTCTGGGGCTCGGGCGCGGAGACTCAGCAGTTGCTGATCGAGGGCGAAGTATCCATGGGCGCGATCTGGAACACCCGCGCCCAGGTAATCACCGAGGACAGCGAAGACCGCATCAAGTGGACCTTCGACAACGCCCTGCTGGGCTGCAGCAACTGGGGCGTGCTCAAGGGCAACCCGGCCGGCACCGAGGCGGCCATGAAGTTCATCGCCTACGCCCAGGACCCGCAGTCCCAGGTGGAACTGTTCAAGATGTTCGGCAACGGCCCGGCCAACCCTGCCGCCGCCGCGCTGATCCCGGACGACCGCAAGCACCTGAACTGCACCGACCCGGCCAACCTGCCCAAGCAGATCATGCTCAGCCACGAGTGGTACACCGACCACTACGCGGCAACCCTGGAGCAGTACCTGACCCACATTTCCAAGTGACGCGGAGCGCAGGTCATGGCCGATAACGCCCCCTCGCGGCTCAAGCTGGGCGCCCTGCTGCTGCCGCTGCCGGTGGTTCTGATCGTGTTCTACGTACTGCCCTTCCTCGGCGTGCTCGGCTGGAGCGTGACCCTGCCGGAGCCGGGGATCGAGCAGTACCAGCGGATCATGACGGACCCGGCGATCCACGACGTGCTCTGGCGGACCTTCCGCCTGTGCACCACGGTCAGCGTGATCTCCCTGCTGATCGCCTACCTCATGGCCTACTGCTGGGTCTACAGCCCGCCGTTCTGGCAGCGCGTGGTGGAAATCTGCGTGTTCATCCCGTTCTGGCTGTCGGTGTTGGTGCGCGCCTTCGGCTGGCTGATCGCCCTGCGCAGCAACGGCCTGCTCAACGAGTGGCTGCAGTACCTGGGCATCACCAGCGAGCCATTGCAGCTCACCCGCAACGAGATGGGCGTGGTGATCGGCATGGTGCACTTCATGGTGCCCTTCGCGCTGTTCCCGCTGGTTTCGACCATGCGCCGCCTCGACCCGCGCGTGCTGCTGGCCGCGCGCGGCCTGGGCGCCGGGCAGATGCGCACCTTCTGGAGCATCTTCGTGCCGCAGACCATTCCCGGCATCCTCGGCGCCTTCATCATCGTCTTCGTGTTCTGCCTGGGCTTCTTCATCACCCCGGCGATCCTCGGCGGCGGGCAGACCGTGATGGTGGCCGAGTACGTCTACCTGCAGATGTTCCAGACCAGCAACTGGGGCCTGGGCGCCGCGCTCTCGGTGGTGCTGCTGGCGCTGGTCAGCGGGATGATCTGGGCGCTGCTGCGCATGACCCGCGTCGACAAGCTGGTGGGATAAGGAGCCGCAGAAATGAACGCACACGAAACCAAGGCACCGAGCCGCCTGCTGGCGACCATGGCGATGATCTTCATGGTCTTCCCGCTGCTGGCGGTGATCCCAGTGTCCTTCACCAGCAAGCGCTTCCTGTCGATGCCCAACGGCAACTGGTCGCTGCGGCATTACCAAGCGCTGCTGGACAGCCCGGAATGGCTCTCGGCAATCGGCCAGAGCCTGATGGTCGCCACCGCCACCTGCATCATCGCCACCGCGCTGGCGGTGAGCTTCAGCCTCGGCATCTGGTACCTGCGCTCGCGCCTGGCGACCCTGCTGATCGGCCTGGTGCTGCTGCCCATGGCGATCCCGCCGATGATCTCGGCGATGGTCCTGTACTTCATGGAAACCAAGGTCAGCCAGTTCGCCCCCGGCCTGGGCTATGACACCCTGTTCGGCCTGACCATCGCGCACATCGTGATGGTCGTGCCCTACGGCGTGGTGACCATGCTGGTGGCGCTGAGCCAACTGGACCGGCGCATCGAGCTGGCCGCGCGCAACCTCGGCGCGAGCCTGGGCCAGACCACCTTCATGGTGGTGCTGCCGAACCTCAAGCTGGGCGTGGCGAGCACCGCACTACTGTGCTTTGCGCTCTCGTGGGAGGAGATCGCGGTGACCCTGTTCGTCACCAGCACCGAGGTGAATACCCTGCCCCGGCAGATCTGGTCCGGCCTGCGCGACAACATCGACCCGGCCGTGGCGGCCATCTCGGTGGTGCTGATCGCCCTGACCTTCGTTGCGCTGGTCGGGCGGATGGTTGCCCAGAAATTGGCGGCGCGGCCGGTGGGGAACTGAGGACTTGACCTGTAGGAGCGAGCTTGCTCGCGAACCAGCTTCCCGGCAGCTCTTACGCTGAGTAATTCGCGAGCAAGCTCGCTCCTACGAAAGCCCCTCTTCAGACGGATCACTCCGCCTTCTTGCGAATCCAGTACAGGTAGGTCCCCGCTTCTTCCTGCTGTTCCACCAACTCATGCCCGAGGAACACGCAGAACTTGGGAATGTCGCGACGGGTGGACGGGTCGGTGGCGATCACCTTGAGCAGGCCGCCGGCCGGCAGGTCGCGCACCTTGTTGTGCAGCATCATGACCGGCTCGGGGCAGTTCAGGCCGGTGGCGTCGAGAATCGCGTCGACAGGCTGGGACATCGCTTAACTCCAGAAAAACCAATGACGTATTCTCGCGCAAAGCGCACCGTGCGGTCACCCCGCGTCCGTCCGGGTCACCGAACCTTGGTTGGGGGAAGGCGCCGCGGGTGCCGGGCATGCTGGCGCATCCGCCCCCACCCTTCCCGACAGGAGTTTCGATGCGCGCCCTCTTCTGCCTGTTCGTCCTGCTGCTCGCCGGTTGCGCCGCCCGCGACCAGTTGCCCGACTTCGACGCCAGTACCGACAAGGACCTGCCCGCCACCTGGTTCGAGGCGGTGATCGTCGCCCGCGACGGCACGAAGCTCTCCGCCACCGTATTCCAGCCCGCGCTGAAAGCCGGCGAAACCGCCCCGCTGGTCGTCCATACCCACGGCTGGGGCGGCTGGCGGGTCACCGGGCCGGACGGTTACTACGGCAAGACCATGATGTCCGGCCGCGCCGCGCTGCGCGCCTGGAAGGCCGGCTTCTGGGTGGTCAGCTACGACCAGCGCGGCTGGGGCGGCAGCGACGGGCGCATCGAGATGATGAACCCGCAGTTCGAGGTACAGGACGCCAGCGCGGTGATCGACTGGTCCGCCGCGCACCTGCCGCGCCTGCGGATGGACGGCCCGAACGACCCGCGCGTCGGCATGCTTGGCGAAAGCTACGGCGGCGCGGTGCAACTGCTCGCCTCGGCGGAAGACCCGCGCATCGATGCCATCGTGCCCATCGCCACCTGGTACGACCTGGCCGATGCCCTGGCACCCGATGGCCAACTGAAGATCGGCTGGGGCGGCGTACTGGTCAGCCTGGGCCTGGCCACCGGCTACGACCTGGGCAAGTTCGTCCAGGCCGATTACCTGCACACCACCGGCGGGCGCATGGCCGCGCCGGTGCAAGCCGAACTGCACGCCAACAGCCTTGCCAGCTATTGCGCGGCGGGCCGCCGGCCCCACGCCGACGCCCTGCTGATCCAGGGCCTGCGCGACACGCTGTTCCCGCTGGACCAGGGCCTGCAGATCCGCCAGTGCCTGAAACAGGGCCCGGCGGACGTGCGCCTACTGGGCATGCAGGGCGGGCACATCCTGCCGCCGCCCCTGCAGGCCTGGAGCGGGCTGCCGCCGTTCAACAACGAGCCGGTGATCCACTGCGGCTCGCGGGCGATCAACCTCTACACCGGCATCGTCGCCTGGTACGAGGAAAAGCTGCGCCAGCGTCCCGGCGCCGCCGACGGCGTGCCGGACCTGTGCATCAGCCTGGACCTGGACCAGGGCCTGGCGCTGGACGACCTGCCGCCGCCCGGCCCTACCGTGACGCTGCCAGCCACGGCCATCCGCCCGGCAGTGAGCGGCCTGCTGCAACCCTCCCGCTTCATTCCCCTGCAACGTGTCAGCGAGCACAGCGCCCTGCTCGGCAGCGCCGAAGTGCACCTCAGCCAGCCGCTGGCCGGGCGCCCCGACGCGCAGGTGTTCGCGGCTCTGGCGATCCGCAGCGCGGATGGCCGTACCCGGCGCCTGGACGAACAGGTGAAACCGCTGGCGAACCAGGGCAGCACGCGGCTAAACGCCGTCAGCGCCAGCCTCGCGCCGGGGGATGAGATTGGGTTGCTGGTGAGCGGGTTCAGCGACCAGTACCTGTTCAACAGCTCCTGGCGGCTATCCCCCGTGGAATTGCAGGGTGAAGTGCAACTGCCCAGCCTCGTCCCGCTGCAGCCCCGCGTTGCCGTGCACCCGTAACCGCTCTGCCGTGCGGTTCGCGAGCAAGCTCGCCCCTACAGGACGAGCTCGGTGCGCTCGTTGTAGGAGCGAGCTTGCTCGCGAACAGAGGCGCGCCGACGCTCCCGCATGACAACTAACGCAAAGGCCCGTCCGGCGCCTCGTCCAGCTGCGCCAACAGCATCGGCTCCCCATCCCCCTCGACTGGCAGCAACGCCCACTGCTCCTTCTGGCCCAACCGGCGATAGCTCTGTTTCACCTGGCTGCCCAGCGGCAGCGGCGCCTTGAAGTGCGCGTCCAGCCGCACGTTCTCCGCCAGCCGACGGCCGGTCAGGCTGCGTGCCAGCCCCCACATGCCGTGGGCGAAGGGTTTGCCGAAGCCATAGTGCGAGGCCATCAGCCGCGACAGGTGCAACGGATTGAAGTCGCCGCTCAACCCGGCGTAGCGCCAGCCAACGATCTTCGGTACGCGCCACTGCACGCCCGCGTGGATCGGTGCCTCCAGGGTATGCCACTGGGCCCGCTCCGGCAGTGGGTCAGGCGCGGCGCCGGGGTCGAGGAAGTCGCCACGGCGCAGGTAGGTGGTGATCGACTGCCAGTAGAGCATGTCGTGGTGCCAGGCCTCGGTGAGTACGTCCACCTCCAGGCCCAGCGCGCTGCGCCGGCTGGTGAGGATGCGGCAGTCGAACTGCAGCGGCTCGTGCTCGTCGAGCAGGCGGTAGCGCTGGATATGGCTGCGCAAGTGGATGAGCCCGAGCACCGACAGCGGCATGCGCGAGCGGCTGAGCAGGCGCAGGTGCAACGGCAGGCTGATCACCTGCGGATAGAGCAGCGGCACGCCCAGCGCCGGATCGAGGCCGAAGTGCTCGCGGTAGGCGCGCAAGTGGCGCAGATCGAAATGCAGGGTGCGGCTGTCCATCGCCAGGTAGGGGACGCGTTCGCCCTGGCCCAGGCCACGGCGCGGCAGCAGCATGCGGCTGTAACTGCCCAGCAGGGAGGGCAACTTTCGCTTCACGAAGGTCTCCGCAAGGATTCGCGCCGCACAGCATGGGCCAAGGCGGCGCGCCGCGACAAGTCACCGAAGGTCGGGTGGCGCTGCCGGGCGACTCCGGCACGTCAGCGCTCGCCCTTCCCCAGCCGGCGCAAGTGGCAGGTCACTTCCTCGCGGTCGTGGTAGAGCTGCTTGCAGCCGACCTGCACCTTCAGGCCACGCTCGCGGAAGGCTTCCCGCAGGCGGTCGAGGATACGCCGCACCTCGGCGTAGCGCTGCTTCATCGGCAGCTTGAGGTTGACGATGGCCTCGCGGCACAGCCCTTCGCCGATCCAGGTTTCCATCATGGCCCCGGTGCGCGCGGGCTTCTCGACGATGTCGCAAACCATCCAGTCCATGCGCTGACGCGGACGATAGGCGTAGCCATCGACACGCTGGTGCTCGACCAGCCCGGAGTACATCAGGTTCTCCGCCAGCGGCCCATTGTCCACGGCGACGACGCGCATTTCGCGGTTCACCAGCTGCCAGGTCCAGCCGCCGGGAGAGGCGCCCAGGTCCACCGCGAGCATGTCCGGCGCCAGGCGGCGGTCCCAGTCGGCGCGCGGAATGAAGTGGTGCCAGGCTTCTTCCAGCTTCAGCGTCGAACGGCTGGGCGCCTCGCGGGGGAATTTCAGGCGCGGGATGCCCATCGGCCACATGGCGCAGTTACGCGACTCGGCCAGGCCAACGAACGCCTCGCGGCCGGAGCGGAAGGTCAGCAGCAGGCGTGGCAGGCTGGGGTCGTCCAGCAGCCTGCCGGCCTTCGCCAGGGCGGCGCGCAGGGGCTTCTCGAACTTGCGGCAGAAGGTCGAGAGCGCCTTGCCATCGTTGGTGTCGAACACCTCCAGCCAGAGGCTGCCACACTGGGGAGCGCCGGCGAGCGCCTCGAGGATCGCACCGATGCGGTCCTGCTCCGGCAACACTGTGAAACCGACGCCACGCGCCCACTGGCGCGGGAAGATCAGCTCGGAGAAGCGCAGTTGGCGCATCAGGCGCTCGGCGCCATCGGCGTCCTGACAGACGAACTCGGCATAGGCGGCGGACGGCCTGGCCCGCGCGTAACCGGGGATTCCCAGGCGCGCGGCGTGCTCGGACAGCTCGGCGCAGACCTCGCTCTCGAAGCCCGGACGACAATGCAGTAACAGGGTATTCATCGGGGTGTCTCCTCGGTCGCGCACTATAAGAGCCTGCTCGTGAAGGTTTCATTCAGATTCGCGGGTATTCTCCGACCATGACCTGCATTTGGCAGGACCCCCTGAACCGGGCGACCGGTCCAGAACAGATGGCAAGACCCTGCACGGCGGTCTAGCTTGAGTGTTCCGGTGCACCGCCGCCGACCGGCGCCGGTGATCACCCAGTATGGCGAAGATCGACGCCAATCGTGATTTTTATGCGATGGATCAGGGCATTTTGCCCGCCCTTCGCCCAGTATCGGCCATACGCTGCCGATCCAAGCCTGAGGAGAAAGTCATGCCCGCAGTGGATAGCCTGAACAGCCTGCGTACCCTGGAGGTCGCCGGCAAGACCTATCACTACTACAGCCTGCCCGAAGCGGCGAAGAGTCTCGGAGACCTGGGCAAGCTACCGATGTCCCTGAAAGTCCTGCTGGAAAACCTGCTGCGCTGGGAGGACGACAACACCGTCACCGGCGACGACCTGAAGGCGCTGGCCGGCTGGCTGAAGACCCGCAGCTCCGAGCGCGAGATCCAGTACCGTCCGGCGCGGGTGCTGATGCAGGACTTCACCGGCGTGCCGGCGGTGGTCGACCTCGCCGCCATGCGCGATGCAATGGCCAAGGCCGGGGGCGATCCGCAGAAGATCAACCCGCTGTCCCCGGTCGACCTGGTCATCGACCACTCGGTGATGGTCGACAAGTTCGCCAGTCAGGCCGCCTTCGCCCAGAACGTCGAGATCGAGATGCAGCGCAACGGTGAGCGCTACGCCTTCCTGCGCTGGGGGCAGAACGCCTTCGACAACTTCCGCGTGGTACCGCCGGGCACCGGCATCTGCCACCAGGTCAACCTGGAATACCTGGGGCGCACCGTGTGGACCAGGGACGAGGACGGCCGCACCTACGCCTTCCCCGACACCCTGGTCGGAACCGATTCGCACACCACCATGATCAATGGCCTGGGCGTGCTCGGCTGGGGCGTGGGCGGCATCGAGGCGGAAGCGGCCATGCTCGGCCAGCCGGTGTCGATGCTGATTCCCGAGGTGATCGGCTTCAAGCTCACCGGCAAGCTGAAGGAAGGCATCACCGCCACCGACCTGGTACTGACGGTCACCCAGATGCTGCGCAAGAAAGGCGTCGTCGGAAAATTCGTCGAGTTCTACGGCGACGGCCTCGCCGACCTGCCGTTGGCCGACCGCGCCACCATCGCCAACATGGCTCCGGAATACGGCGCCACCTGTGGCTTCTTCCCGGTGGACGAGATCACCCTGGGCTACCTGCGCCTGTCCGGCCGCCCGGAAGACGCCGTCAAGCTGGTGGAGACCTACTGCAAGACCCAGGGCCTGTGGCGCGAACAAGGCCATGAGCCGGTGTTCACCGACACCCTGCAACTGGACATGGGCGACGTCGAAGCCAGCCTCGCCGGCCCCAAGCGCCCGCAGGACCGCGTGGCCCTCGGCCACGTCAGCCAGGCCTTCGACGACTTCCTCGGCCTGCAGATCAGACCCTCCTCCACCGAGGAAGGCCGGCTACTCAGCGAAGGCGGTGGTGGCGCTGCCGTAGGCGCCTCGACGCCATCCGGCGAGATCGACTACCAGCAGGACGGCCACACCTACCGGCTGAAGAACGGCGCCGTGGCGATCGCCGCCATCACCTCCTGCACCAACACCTCCAACCCCAGCGTGATGATGGCCGCCGGCCTGCTGGCGAAGAAGGCGCTGGAGAAGGGCCTGCAGCGCAAACCCTGGGTGAAGAGCTCGCTGGCGCCCGGCTCCAAGGTGGTCACCGACTACTTCCGCGCCGCCGGCCTGACCCGCTACCTGGACGAACTGGGCTTCGACCTGGTGGGCTACGGCTGCACCACCTGCATCGGCAACTCCGGCCCGCTGCTGGAGCCCATCGAGAAGGCCATCCAGCAGGCCGACCTGACCGTCGCCTCGGTTCTCTCCGGCAACCGCAACTTCGAGGGCCGCGTGCACCCGCTGGTAAAAACCAACTGGCTGGCCTCGCCGCCGCTGGTGGTGGCCTATGCCCTGGCCGGCACCGTACGCACCGACCTGACGAAAGACCCGCTGGGCACCGGCAAGGACGGCCAGCCGGTCTATCTGAAGGACATCTGGCCGACCCAGCAGGAAATCGCCGAGGCGATCCAGAAAGTGGACACCGCGATGTTCCACAAGGAATACGCCGAAGTCTTCCAGGGCGACGAGAAATGGCGCGCGATCCAGGTACCGGACGCCAAGACCTACACCTGGCAGGACGACTCCACCTACATCCAGCATCCACCCTTCTTCGAGCACATCGCCGAAGCGCCACCGAAAGTCGAGGATATCCAGAACGCCCGTATCCTCGCGGTGCTGGGCGACTCGGTGACCACCGACCACATCTCCCCCGCCGGCAACATCAAGAAGGACAGCCCCGCCGGCCGCTACCTCAGTGAGCACGGCGTGGCCTACGCCGATTTCAACTCCTACGGCTCACGCCGTGGGAACCATGAGGTGATGATGCGCGGCACCTTCGCCAACATCCGCATCAAGAACGAGATGCTCGGCGGCGAGGAAGGCGGCAACACCCTCCATGTACCCAGCGGCGACAAGCTGGCGATCTATGACGCGGCCATGCGCTACCAGCAGGACGGCACGCCGCTGATGATCATCGCCGGCAAGGAATACGGCACCGGCTCCTCCCGCGACTGGGCGGCCAAGGGCACCAACCTGCTGGGCGTGAAGGCGGTGGTCGCCGAGAGCTTCGAGCGCATCCACCGCTCCAACCTGGTGGGCATGGGCGTTCTGCCGTTGCAGTTCAAGGACGGCCAGGATCGCAAGACCCTGAAGCTGACCGGCAAGGAAGTGCTGAGCATCAGCGGACTGTCCGGTGAACTGAAGCCGCACATGAGCCTCAGGATCGGGGTGACGCGCGAGGACGGCAGCCAGGACAGCTTCGAGGTGCTCTGCCGCATCGATACCCAGAACGAAGTCGAGTACTTCAAGGCCGGCGGCATCCTCCACTACGTGCTGCGCAGCCTGATCTGAGCCACCGGCGGCGGCCCGCAACGGGCCGCCGCACCACGGCTGCAAAGCCAGGCACTATCCTGGCGCCACTGTCCCGACTTCTTTCCGTCACAACCATCGACCTGGCGTCCGGCAGCCGATAACCCAACCCACCGGTTCGCTTCCACCGTGGACGTCCGGACATGCGCAACATCCAGTCGATCACCCAGCGTACGGCCCTGCTCAGCGAAGAGCTGACCCAGACCGCGCACCGCCAGTACTCGCGGGTGGTGCGGTTCAACCGCCGAGATGAGAGACACAAGAAAAAGCCCGTCCTTGAGACGGGCTTTTCATTCAGGCGGGCAAATTCCGCAGAAATTCGGCAACGCGCTCCGCCGTTGCCTTCAGATGTTGCTCATGGGTCAGGCCGGAGGCTTTCAGCGGCTTCAGATCGTGGTCGGCAGCCGCCAGCCAATGCAACCGGATAGCCGGTGACAGGGCGTAGCCGGACACCGTCGGGCGATCGCCCAGCGCATCGCGTTCGCCCTGGATGATCAGGGTCGGCGTCTCCAGCTCGGCCAGGTGCGCCACGCGCGGCTTCTCCGGCTTGCCGACGGCGTAGAACGGGTAGCCCAGGCAGACCAACGCATCGGCATCCAGTTCGTCCGCCAGCAGGCTGGCCATGCGCCCGCCCATGGACTTGCCGCCGATGGCCAGCTTGCCCGGAATCTCGGCGCGAAGCTGCGCGTAGACCTGCCGCCAACACTCCAGCAATTGCTTCTGCGGGTTCGGCGGGCGGCGCTTTCCGTCCTCACGGCGCATAGCCATATAGGGGAACTCGAAGCGCACTACCGAGATACCTCTTTCGGCCAAGCGTGCGGCAATGTCGTCCATGAACGGACTGTCCATCGGCGCACCCGCTCCGTGCGCCAGAACCAGCGTCGCTGACCGTTCGCAGCGTGTCAGGTTCCATAGCAGCGACAAAGGACCGCAGGCGCTCGCGACAGGGGTCTCAAGTGGAAATTGATCCGAATCAATATTCCAAGAGGTGCCTTTATCCATCCTTCACTCCGCTAATTTCGAAATTAGTACCTATCCCAAGGGGGAGGGGCGGCATACGCCGTAAGCCGTAAAAAACCTTGCCGGGATGGGCATAGCCCATAACCGTGGATGGAAGCCCATAAATGAGCACAACCAATCAGACCGCTTATAACTACAAGGTGGTCCGCCAGTTCGCCATTATGACAGTGGTGTGGGGGATCGTCGGCATGGCCGTCGGTGTCCTGATCGCTGCTCAATTGGTGTGGCCGGACCTTAACCTCGGCTTACCGTGGACGAGCTTCGGTCGCCTGCGTCCGCTGCATACCAATGCGGTGATCTTCGCCTTCGGCGGCTCCGCACTGTTCGCCACCAGCTACTACTCGGTGCAGCGGACCTGCCAGACCCGTCTTTTCTCCGACACGCTCGCTTCCTTCACCTTCTGGGGTTGGCAGTTGGTGATCCTGTGCGCCGCCATCACGCTGCCGCTGGGCATGACCTCCTCCAAGGAGTACGCCGAGCTGGAATGGCCGATCGACATCCTGATCACCATCGTCTGGGTCTCCTACGCCATCGTCTTCTTCGGCACGCTGATGAAGCGCAAGACCAAGCACATCTACGTGGGCAACTGGTTCTTCGGTGGCTTCATCCTGACCGTGGCGATCCTGCACGTGGTCAACAACATGGAGATCCCGGTCAGCCTGACCAAGTCCTACTCGCTGTACTCGGGCGCCACCGACGCGATGATCCAGTGGTGGTACGGCCACAACGCCGTGGGCTTCTTCCTGACCGCCGGCTTCCTGGGGATGATGTACTACTTCGTACCCAAGCAGGCCGAGCGTCCGGTCTACTCCTACCGCCTGTCCATCGTGCACTTCTGGGCGCTGATCGCCGTCTACATCTGGGCCGGTCCGCACCACCTGCACTACACCGCGCTGCCGGATTGGGCCCAGTCTCTGGGCATGGTGATGTCCCTGATCCTGCTGGCTCCGAGCTGGGGCGGCATGATCAACGGCATGATGACCCTCTCCGGCGCCTGGCATAAGCTGCGCACCGACCCGATCCTGCGCTTCCTGGTGGTGTCCCTGGCCTTCTACGGCATGTCCACCTTCGAAGGCCCGATGATGGCCATCAAGACCGTCAACGCCCTCTCCCACTACACCGACTGGACCATCGGCCACGTACACGCCGGTGCTCTGGGCTGGGTGGCAATGGTCTCCATCGGCTCCCTGTACCACATGATCCCGAAGGTCTTCGGTCGCGAGCAGATGCACAGCGTCGGCCTGATCAACACCCACTTCTGGCTGGCCACCATCGGCACCGTGCTGTACATCGCCTCCATGTGGGTCAACGGCATCACCCAGGGCCTGATGTGGCGTGCAGTGAACTCAGACGGCACCCTCACCTACTCCTTCGTCGAAGCCCTGGCCGCCGGCCACCCCGGCTTCATCGTGCGGATGATCGGTGGTGCCATCTTCCTGCTGGGCATGCTGGTCATGGCCTACAACGTCTGGCGCACCGTCGCTGCCGCCAAGCCGGCTGAAATGCAAGCCGCGGCGCAGATGGCCTGAGGAGACCGACATGAAACACGAAGTACTCGAGAAAAACGTCGGCCTGCTGGCCCTGTGCATGGCCGTCGCCGTCAGCATCGGCGGCCTGACCCAGATCGTTCCGCTGTTCTTCCAGGACGTCACCAACACCCCGGTGGAAGGCATGAAGCCCTACACCGCGCTGCAACTGGAAGGCCGTGACGTGTACATCCGCGAGGGCTGCGTAGGCTGCCACTCGCAGATGATCCGTCCGTTCCGCGCCGAGACCGAGCGCTACGGCCACTACTCCGTCGCCGGCGAAAGCGTCTGGGACCACCCGTTCCTGTGGGGCTCCAAGCGTACCGGCCCGGACCTGGCCCGCGTCGGCGGCCGCTACTCGGACGACTGGCACCGCGCGCACCTGTACAACCCGCGCAACGTGGTGCCGGAATCGAAGATGCCCGCCTACCCCTGGCTGGTCGAGAACAAACTCGACGGCAAGGACACGGCGAAGAAACTGGAAGTGATGCGTGTCATGGGCGTGCCCTACACGGACGACGACATCGCTGGCGCCAGCGACGCTGTCAAAGGCAAGACCGAAATGGACGCGGTGGTCGCGTACCTGCAGGTCCTCGGCACCTCCATCAAGAACAAGCGGTGACAGCATGGATATCGGGACCATTCGCGGCCTCGGCACCGTCATCGTGATGGCGGCCTTCGTCGGCGTACTGCTCTGGGCTTACGGCGGCAAACGCAAGGAGCGCTTCGACGAAGACGCCCTGCTGCCCTTCGCGGATGACCCGGTGGCCAAGCGGCACGCTGAGAAAGAGCAAGCTTCTAGGAGCAACAACGCATGACTACCTTCTGGAGTCTGTACATCACCGTTCTAACAGTCGGCTCGCTGATCGCCCTGCTGTGGCTGGTATTCGCCACCCGCAGCGGACAGTCCTCGAACACCACCGACCAGACCATGGGCCACGCCTTCGACGGCATCGAGGAGTACGACAACCCGCTGCCCAAGTGGTGGTTCCTGCTGTTCGTCGGCACCATCGTGTTCGCCGCCGGCTACCTGGTCCTCTACCCGGGCCTGGGCACCTGGAAAGGCATCCTGCCGGGCTACGACGGCGGCTGGACCCAGGACAAGCAATGGGAGCGCGAAGAAGCACTGGCCAAAGAGAAATATGGCCCGATCTTCGCTAAATACGCCGCCATGCCCGTGGAAGAAGTCGCGAAAGATCCGCAAGCCATGAAAATGGGCGAGCGCCTCTTCGCCACCTACTGCTCCATCTGCCACGGTTCCGACGCCAAGGGCGCTGTCGGCTTCCCGAACCTCACCGACAGTGACTGGCGCTGGGGCGGCGATGCCAAGAGCATCGAAGCCACCATCCTCGGTGGACGTCACGCCGCCATGCCGGCCTGGGGTGACGTGCTGGGCGACAAGGGAGTGCAGGACGTAGCCGCCTTCGTCACCGCCAAACTGGACGGCCGCAAGCTGCCCGAGGGCGTGACCGCGGACAACGTCGACAACGGCAGCAATCTGTTCGCCACCACCTGCGTCGCCTGCCACGGTCCGGAAGGCAAGGGCAACCCGCTGATGGGCGCCCCCGACCTGACTCATCCGGGCGCCTTCATCTACGGCTCCAGCTACGCGCAACTGCAGCAAACCATCCGTCACGGCCGCCAGGGCCAGATGCCGGCGCAGGAACAGTACCTGGGCAAGGACAAGGTGCACATCCTCGCCGCCTACATCTACAACATCTCCGGTCAGGCGAAGTAATTTCCCCTCCCCCACTCGCGCCCGTCATCGGGCGCGAGTTTTCCCGCCTCTAGCGACGAAGTGTCGCACCCTCCCCATCCCCTTTCTTCACACCCTCAGCGTTCGCGTCTAAGCTGGTTTCCATTCGCAAACCTGCAATATGACTAACCTGACCCACGCCCCAGGTTGCTACGAGCGACTCGAAACGAGCGGCGAACAACGGCCGAAAGCGCTCTGAAGCAGGCATCGAACCGGCCTTGGGCCCAGGCCCGGCGCGTTGCATTGCCTATCTGCTTTCTCCATACTTGCCGCCGTTTTTT
The DNA here is from genome assembly GCF_000349845.1 of Pseudomonas sp. ATCC 13867. Classification (NCBI taxonomy): domain Bacteria; kingdom Pseudomonadati; phylum Pseudomonadota; class Gammaproteobacteria; order Pseudomonadales; family Pseudomonadaceae; genus Pseudomonas; species Pseudomonas sp. ATCC 13867. The sequence continues at coordinate 3,417,670 of NC_020829.1, forward strand.
TGTCCATAAATACTCAAAAACCGTGGAACCTTAGAATGAGCACAGCAATCAGTCCGACTGCTTATAACTATAAGGTCATCCGCCAGTTCGCCATCATGACGGTGGTCTGGGGGATACTTGGAATGGGGCTCGGTGTTTACATCGCCTCACAGTTGGTTTGGCCCCAACTGAACCTGGACCTTCCCTGGACCAGTTTCGGGCGCCTGCGTCCGCTGCACACCAACCTGGTGATCTTCGCCTTCGGCGGCTGTGCTCTGTTCGCCACCTCCTACTACGTCGTACAGCGCACCTGTCAGACTCGCCTGATTTCTGACAGCCTCGCCGCCTTCACCTTCTGGGGTTGGCAAGCCGTGATCGTGCTGGCCGCCATCACCCTGCCGCTGGGCTACACCTCCTCCAAGGAGTACGCCGAACTGGAATGGCCGGTCGATATCCTGCTGGCCATCGTCTGGGTCACCTATGCCGTGGTGTTCTTCGGCACCATCGTCAAGCGCAAGACCAAGCACATCTACGTGGGCAACTGGTTCTACGGCGGCTTCATCCTGGTGACCGCGATGCTGCACATCGTCAATAGCGCGGAAATCCCGGTAACAGCCTTCAAGTCCTACTCGATCTACGCCGGTGCCACCGACGCGATGATCCAGTGGTGGTATGGCCACAACGCCGTGGGCTTCTTCCTCACCACCGGCTTCCTGGGGATGATGTACTACTTCGTGCCGAAACAGGCCGAGCGTCCGATCTACTCCTATCGCCTGTCCATCGTGCACTTCTGGGCGCTGATTACCCTGTACATCTGGGCCGGCCCGCACCACCTGCACTACACCGCGCTGCCGGACTGGGCCCAGTCGCTGGGCATGGTGATGTCCCTGATCCTGCTGGCTCCGAGCTGGGGTGGCATGATCAACGGCATGATGACCCTCTCCGGCGCTTGGCATAAGCTACGCACCGACCCGATCCTGCGCTTCCTGGTGGTGTCCCTGGCCTTCTACGGCATGTCCACCTTCGAAGGCCCGATGATGGCGATCAAGACCGTCAACTCCCTGTCGCACTACACCGACTGGACCATCGGCCACGTACACGCCGGCGCTCTGGGCTGGGTTGCGATGATTTCCATCGGCTCCCTGTACCACCTGATTCCGAAGGTCTTCGGTCGCGAACAGATGCACAGCGTCGGCCTGATCAACGCGCACTTCTGGCTGGCCACCATCGGTACCGTGCTGTACATCGCCTCCATGTGGGTCAACGGCATCACCCAGGGTCTGATGTGGCGCGCAGTCAACGCCGACGGCACCCTCACCTACTCCTTCGTCGAAGCGCTGCAGGCCAGCCACCCGGGCTTCATGGTCCGTGCGCTGGGCGGTGCCTTCTTCGCCACCGGCATGCTGCTGATGGCCTACAACACCTTCCGTACCGTACGCGGTTACAAGCAGGCTGAAGCCGATGCCGCCGCTCAGATTCCCGCTGTAGGAGCCCACTGATGAAGCACGAAGCAGTCGAGAAGAACATCGGCCTGCTGGCCTTCTTCATGGTCATCGCCGTGAGTATCGGTGGTCTGACCCAGATCGTCCCGCTGTTCTTCCAGGACGTCACCAACAAGCCGGTCGAAGGCATGAAGCCACGCACCGCGCTCGAGCTCGAAGGCCGTGACATCTACATCCGCGAAGGCTGCGTAGGCTGCCACTCGCAGATGGTGCGTCCGTTCCGCGCCGAAACCGAGCGCTACGGCCACTACTCCGTCGCCGGCGAGAGCGTCTGGGACCACCCGTTCCTGTGGGGTTCCAAGCGTACCGGTCCGGACCTGGCCCGTGTCGGCGGCCGCTACTCCGACGATTGGCACCGCGCGCACCTGTACAACCCGCGCAACGTAGTGCCTGAGTCGAAGATGCCGTCCTACCCGTGGCTGGTCGAGAACAAGCTCGATGGCAAGGACACGGCGAAGAAGATGGAAGCCCTGCGTACGCTGGGCGTGCCCTACACCGACGAAGACATCGCCGGTGCACGTGATGCCGTCAAAGGCAAGACCGAGATGGATGCTGTCGTCGCCTACCTGCAAGGCCTCGGCACCATCATCAAGAGCAAACGGTGACGGTGATGGATATCGGGACGATTCGCGGTGTCGGCACCGTAGTAGTGATGGTCGCCTTTATCGGCGTACTGCTCTGGGCCTACAGCGGCAAGCGCAAGGAGCGTTTCGACGAAGACGCCCTGTTGCCCTTCGCGGACGACCCGGTCGCCAAAAAGCACGTCGAGCAAGAGCAAGCTTCTAGGAGCAACAAAGAATGACAACCTTCTGGAGTCTGTACGTCACCGTACTTACCCTGGGCACCATCTTCGCCCTGGCGTGGCTGCTGTTCGCTACCCGCCGCGGCCAGCGCAGCGAAGCCACCGACGAAACCGTCGGCCATGCCTTCGACGGTATCGAGGAATACGACAACCCGCTGCCGAAGTGGTGGTTCATGCTGTTCGTGGCCACCTTCGTCTTCGCCCTCGCCTACCTGGTGCTCTACCCGGGCCTGGGCAACTGGAAAGGTCTGCTGCCTGGCTACCAGGACAAGGCCGAGTTCGCCAACGGCGAACAAGGCTGGACCGGTGTGCACCAATGGGAAAAGGAAATGGCCAAGGCGGACGAGAAGTACGGTCCGATCTACGCCAAGTTCGGCACCATGCCGATCGAGGACGTGGCCAAGGACGAGCAAGCCCTGAAAATGGGTAACCGCCTGTTCGCCTCCAACTGCTCGGTCTGCCACGGCTCCGACGCCAAGGGCGCCCACGGCTTCCCGAACCTGACCGACACCGATTGGCGCTGGGGCGGCGAGCCGAAAGACATCATCGCCACCATCGAAGGCGGTCGCCACGCGGCCATGCCGGCCTGGGGCGAAGTCATCGGCGACGCTGGCGTTCACGACGTGGCCGCCTTCATCACCACCAAGCTGGACGGCCGCAAGCTGCCCGAAGGCGTGACTGACGAGCAGGTTGCCAGCGGTCAGAAGATCTTCCAGACCAACTGTGTGGCGTGCCACGGTCCGGAAGGCAAAGGTACCGCCGCGATGGGCGCACCGGACCTGACTCACCCGGCCGCCTTCATCTACGGCTCGAGCTTCGCTCAGTTGCAGCAAACCATCCGCTACGGCCGCCAAGGCCAGATGCCGGCTCAGCTGGAACGTCTGGGCAAGGACCAGGTCCACCTGCTGGCAGCCTACGTGTACAGCCTGTCTCATGGTGAAGGTGAGAAGAGCGCCGAATAAGCCTCTGCCCTCCTACTCCAAAAGCGACCCCCAGCGGCGCCGGTTCCTACACCGGCGCCGCTCTATTTCTGGGTCCATAATTCCTTGCGCGACCAACTGTCGCACCTTTGGAGCGCCCTCCACGCCGTATCATTGTTAGGCGTGCAAGCATATCTCTGACCCTGCTCGGCATGTATCGACAGGGCGCCCTCCCGCTGCCGTGGAATACACTGATGAGCAAACAGATTCCCGTCCAAGACGTCACCCCGCCCGCCAAGGGCAAGGGTGAAAACGTCGATCTTTATGCCTCTCGGGAAAAAATCTATACCCGAGCCTTCACCGGATTCTTCCGAAAACTCCGAATGGCCGGAGGCGCTTTCCTGTTCCTCCTCTACTTCGGCACCGTATGGCTGACCTGGAACGGTCGCCAGGCAGTGCTCTGGGACCTGCCCGAGCGCAAGTTCTACATCTTCGGCGCGACCTTCTGGCCGCAGGACTTCATCCTGCTGTCCGGCTTACTGATCATCAGCGCCTTCGGCCTGTTCTTCATCACCGTATTCGCCGGTCGGGTCTGGTGCGGCTACACCTGCCCGCAAAGCGTGTGGACCTGGATCTTCATGTGGTGCGAGAAAGTCACCGAAGGCGACCGCAACCAGCGCATGAAGCTCGACAAGGCGCCCATGAGCGGCAACAAGCTGCTGCGCAAGATCGCCAAGCACAGTCTCTGGCTGCTGATCGGCCTGGTCACCGGCCTGACGTTCGTCGGCTACTTCGCGCCCATCCGCGAACTGCTGACCGACATGGTCACCGGCCAGGCCGATGGCTGGGCCTATTTCTGGGTCGGCTTCTTCACCCTCGCCACCTACGGCAACGCCGGCTGGCTGCGCGAACAGGTGTGCATCTATATGTGCCCCTACGCCCGCTTCCAGAGCGTGATGTTCGACAAGGACACCCTGATCGTCTCCTACGATCCCCGTCGCGGCGAGACGCGCGGTCCGCGCAAGAAGACCGTGGACTACAAGGCACAGGGCCTGGGCGACTGCATCGACTGCACCATGTGCGTGCAGGTCTGTCCGACCGGCATCGACATCCGCGACGGCCTGCAGATCGAGTGCATCGGCTGCGCCGCCTGCATCGACGCCTGCGACAGCATCATGGACAAGATGAACTATCCGCGCGGGCTGATCAGCTACACCACCGAGCACAACCTGTCCGGCCAGAAAACCCACCTGGTGCGCCCGCGCCTGATTGGCTATGCCATCGCCCTGTGCATCATGATCGGCCTGCTGATCACCGCCATCGCCATCCGCCCGCTGGTAGGCTTCGACGTCAGCAAGGACCGCGTGCTCTACCGCGAGAACGCCGAAGGCCGCATCGAGAACGTGTACAGCCTGAAGATCATGAACAAGGATCAGCAGGACCACACCTACGTACTCGGCGCCAAGGGCCTGGACGGCCTGATCCTGGAAGGCAAGAAGGAAATTTCGGTGGCCGCCGGCGATATCATCAGCATGCCGGTGGAACTCTCCATCGACCCGGAGAAGCTGCCCTCCACCACCAACGAAATCAGCTTCACCATCCAGTCGGTGGACAACCCGTCCATCAGCAAGGAATCCTCCAGCCGCTTCATCGGTCCGCGCGTTCGTTGAACCCCGGCTGAACGAATTGGCACCCCATGTTGCGCATGGGGTGCCAGTGCCGATCGAAGTACGTAGAATCCGCCCGCCCCGTCAACGGGTAGACCGCGTCAGCGCGGGCCATTCCAGCGAGAGAAAAAGACAATGCAAACGGCCATGAAAACGCCCGTGCAACCCTGGTACAAGCACCTTTGGCCGTGGATCATCATCGGCATGCTGGCCACCTCGGTGTTCCTCAGCCTGGTGATGGTCAACATCGCAGTGAACAACCAGGACTCCCTGGTCAGCGACAACTACTACGAGGCCGGCAAGGGCATCAACCGTTCCCTGGACCGCGAACACCTGGCGCAGCAGCTCAAGCTGCAAGCGAAAATCAGCTTCGACGAGCTGACCGGTGAAATCGACCTGCGCCTCTCCGGCGGCAGCCACCCGGACAAACTCACCCTCAACCTGCTCTCCCCTACCCTGGAAGCCCAGGACAAGCACATCGAGCTGCTGCCCAGCCCGGTCGAGCCCGGCCGCTACACCGGCAGCCTCGACGCCGCCGTCAAGGGTCGTCGCTTCATCGAACTGCTCGGCCAGGAAAACGGTCAGGCCTGGCGTCTGTTCGAAGAAGAGAAAGTCGCCCCCGGCGGTTCGTTCGTCCTTGGCGACGAACCCCTCAAGGGAGACGAAGCCGAGCGCCCATGAGCGCCCCGCTGCCCTGCTACCACTGCGCCCTGCCGGTTCCTCCCGGCAGCCGTTTCACGGCGCAGGTTCTTGGTGAAACCCGCGAATTTTGCTGCCCGGGCTGTCAGGCCGTGGCCGAAGCCATCGTCGCCGGCGGCCTCGAAGGCTACTACCGTCACCGCACCGAAGCGGCGCCCAATCCCGACGTACTGCCCGAGCAGCTCAGCGACGAGCTGAAGCTGTTCGACCGCCCCGACGTGCAGGAACCCTTCGTCCGCCACGAAGGCGAACTGGCGGAAACCACCCTGATCCTGGAAGGTATCAGCTGCGCCGCCTGCGGCTGGCTGATCGAGAAGCACCTCAAGGGCCTGCCCGCCATCGCCGAGGCCGGCCTCAACCTGTCCAACCACCGCCTGCACGTGCGCTGGTCCGACAGCCAGATGCCCCTGAGCGCACTGCTCGCCGAACTGCGCAAGATCGGCTACGCCGCCCATCCCTACCAGCCCGACCGTGCCGCCGAGCAATTGCACGAAGAAAACCGCCGCTCCCTGCGGCAACTGGGCGTCGCCGGCCTGCTGTGGTTCCAGGCGATGATGGCGACGATGGCCACCTGGCCGGAGTTCAACATCGATCTCAGCCCCGAGCTGCACGAAATCCTGCGCTGGGTCGCGATGTTCCTCACCACCCCGATCGTCTTCTACTCCTGCCAGCCGTTCTTCCGGGGCGCCCTGCGCGACCTGCGCACCCGCCACCTGACGATGGACGTCTCGGTTTCCCTGGCCATCGGCGGCGCCTACCTGGCCGGCATCTGGACCGCCGTCACCGGCAGCGGCGACCTGTATTTCGACGCCGTCGGCATGTTCGCGCTATTCCTGCTCACCGGCCGCTATCTGGAACGCCGCGCCCGTGAGCGGACGGCTGCAGCCACCGCACAGCTGGTCAATCTGCTGCCCGCCTCCTGCCTGCGCCTGGACGAGCGCGGCCAGAGTAGCCGCGTGCTGCTCAGCGAACTGAAGCTGGGCGACCGCGTGCTGGTGCAGCCCGGCGCGGTGATTCCCGCCGACGGCCTGATCCTCGATGGCCAGTCCAGTGTCGACGAGTCCCTGCTTACCGGCGAATACCTGCCGCAACCGCGTCAGGTCGGCGACGGTGTTACCGGCGGCACGCTGAACGTGGAAGGCCCGCTGACCGTACAAGTCAGCGCATTGGGCGGCGACAGCCGGCTCTCGGCCATCGTTCGTCTGCTGGAGCGCGCCCAATCGGACAAACCGCGCCTGGCCGAACTCGCCGACAAAGCCGCGCAGTGGTTCCTCGTCGCCCTGCTGGTGCTGGCCGCCGTGGTCGGCCTGTTCTGGTGGCAGCACGACGCCTCCCGCGCCTTCTGGGTGGTATTGGCAATGCTGGTGGCAACCTGCCCGTGCGCGCTGTCCCTGGCCACGCCGACCGCACTCACCGCCGCCACCGGCACCCTGCACAAGCTCGGCCTGCTGCTGACCCGGGGCCATGTACTGGAAGGCCTGAACCACATCGACACGGTGATCTTCGACAAGACCGGCACCCTCACCGAAGGCCGCCTGACCCTGCGCGCCGTACGCCCGCTGGCGGACCTGGACAGCGACACCTGCCTGGCCCTGGCCGCCGCGCTGGAGAACCGTTCCGAACACCCCATCGCCCGTGCCTTCGGCCGCGCGCCGCAGCCCGCCGAAGGTGTCGAAAGCCATCCCGGCCTCGGCCTGGAAGGCCAGGTTGGCGAACGCCGCCTGCGTATCGGCGAACCCTCCTTCGTCTGCACCCTGAGCCAGACCGCGGCGCCGGCGCACCCACAGGAGCCCGGCCAATGGCTGCTGCTGGGCGACGAGCGCGGCGCACTGGCCTGGCTGGTGCTGGACGACCGCATCCGCGAGGACGCCTCCGCCCTCCTCGACGCCTGCCGCGCCCGTGGCTGGCGCACCCTGTTGCTGTCCGGCGACAGCTCGCCGATGGTCGGCCGGGTTGCCGCCGAACTGGGCATCGACGACTGCCGGGGCGGCCTGCGCCCCGACGACAAACTGGACGTACTGCGCCAACTGCACCAGGACGGCCACCGCGTGCTGATGCTGGGTGACGGCGTGAACGACGTGCCGGTACTGGCCGCCGCCGACATCAGCGTCGCGATGGGCTCCGCCACCGACCTGGCCAAGACCAGCGCCGACGCCGTGCTGCTGTCCAATCGACTGGACAGCCTGGTGCAGGCATTCAGCCTCGCGCGCCGCACCCGCCGGGTAATCATCGAGAACCTGGTCTGGGCGGGGTTGTACAATGGCCTCATGTTGCCCTTCGCCGCCCTCGGCTGGATCACGCCCGTGTGGGCGGCGGTAGGCATGTCGATCAGCTCGCTGACCGTGGTGCTCAATGCCCTGCGCCTGACCCGGCTGCCCAAGGGCGCCGACACCCCCTCAGCGACCACCGCCCTGTCAGCCGCCCCGCTCGCGGCCCAGGCGCTGCCACGGAGTTGAAATGCCCGCACTCTACGTCATGATCCCGATCGCCGTGCTGATCGTCGGCATCTGCATCGTGATCTTCTTCTGGGCGGTGAACAGCGGCCAGTACGACGACATGGACGGACCGGCCCACAGCATCCTGTTCGACGACGAAGATCCCAAGCACCAGGCCGGCATCGACGAGGCCGAGGGCGCCGCCTCCCCGGACGATCAGCCGCAGGACAAGCGCGATGCCTGAGCTGGCGCCGCTGCTGGCATCGGCGCTGATCCTCGGCCTGCTCGGCGGCGGCCACTGCCTGGGCATGTGCGGCGGCCTGATGGGCGCTCTGACCCTGGCGATTCCGCCGGAACAGCGCGGTCGACGCCTGCGCCTGCTGCTGGCCTACAACCTGGGGCGCATTCTCAGCTATGCCTGCGCCGGCCTTCTGCTGGGCCTCGCCGGCTGGGCCATCGCCCGCACGCCGTTCGCCTCCGCGCTGCGCGTCGCTGCAGGACTACTGCTGATCGTCATGGGTCTGTACCTGGCCGGCTGGTGGAGCGGCCTGACCCGTATCGAAGCCCTCGGCCGCGGCCTGTGGAAACACATCCAGCCCTTTGCCAGCCGCCTGCTGCCGGTCGCCACCGTCCCGCGGGCGCTGCTGCTCGGCGCCCTCTGGGGCTGGCTGCCCTGCGGCCTGGTCTACAGCACCCTGCTGTGGGCCACCAGCCAGGGTTCGGCGATCGACAGCGCACTACTGATGCTTGCCTTCGGCCTGGGCACCTGGCCGGTGCTGCTGGCCACGGGTCTTGCGGCGGAACGCGTCACGGCACTGTTGCGCAAGCGCAGCGTGCGCATGACTGGCGGCATCCTGGTGATCCTCTTCGGCCTGTGGACCCTGCCTGGACCACACCAGGCCTGGATCATGGGGCACGAGATGCACGCCGGCGCGGCCGACACCCACCATAAAGCCGCTTGATACAGGTCAACAGCCCCCCATCGGACACTCCCTAGACTGCGCGGGAAAAGCTCGCCACCGGGGACCTCGGCATGCTCGACAATATTCGCTGGGATGCAGATCTGATACGCCGCTACGATCTGTCCGGCCCGCGCTACACCTCCTATCCCACGGCCGTGCAGTTCCACGAAGGCGTCGGACCCTTCGACGTGCTGCACGCGCTGCGCGATAGCCAGAAGGCGCAGCGCCCGCTCTCGCTCTACGTGCACATCCCGTTCTGCGCCAACATCTGCTACTACTGCGCCTGCACCAAGGTCATCACCAAGGACCGCGGCCGCAGCGCCCCCTACCTCGCCCGCCTGATTCGCGAGATCGAGATCGTCAGCCGCCACCTGGGCAGCCAGCAGCAGGTCGAGCAACTGCACTTCGGCGGCGGCACCCCGACGTTCCTGAGCCCTGGACAGCTGCGCGAGCTGATGAGCCAACTGCGCACGCATTTCCACCTTCTCGACGACGACTCCGGCGACTACGGCATCGAGATCGACCCGCGCGAGGCCGACTGGTCGACGATGGGCCTGCTCCGCGAGCTGGGCTTCAACCGTGTCAGCATTGGCGTACAGGACTTCAACCTGGAGGTGCAACAGGCCGTCAACCGCTTGCAGAGCCTCGACGAGACCCGCGCCATCATCGATGCCGCGCGCACCCTGCAATACCGCTCGATCAACATCGACCTGATCTACGGCCTTCCCAAGCAGACTCCCGACAGCTTCGCCCGCACCGTCGAACAGGTCATCGCCCTGCAGCCCAACCGGCTGTCGGTGTTCAACTACGCACACCTGCCGGAACGCTTCATGCCGCAGCGCCGGATCAACGTCGACGACCTGCCCTCCCCCGGCCAGAAACTGGAAATGCTCCAGCACACTACCGAGCAGTTGGAGAGCGCCGGCTACCGCTATATCGGCATGGACCACTTCGCCCTGCCGGACGACGAACTGTCAATGGCCCAGGAAGACGGCACCCTGCAACGCAACTTCCAGGGCTACACCACCCACGGCCACTGCGACCTGGTGGGCCTGGGCGTTTCGGCGATCAGCCATATCGGCGACCTCTACAGCCAGAACAGCAGCGACATCGCCGACTACCAGAGCTCGCTGGACCAGAGCCAGCTCGCGCCCCGTCGCGGCCTGCACTGCAACAAGGACGACAGCATCCGCCGCGCGGTGATCCAGCAGTTGATCTGCCATTTCCAACTGGACTTCGACGAGATCGAGGAGCTCTACAACATCGACTTCCGTGGTTACTTCAACGACATCTGGCCGGAACTCGAGCGCTTTGCCGCCGATGGGCTGATCAGCCTCAGCCAACGCGGCATCGACGTCAGCGCCTCGGGCCGGCTGCTGGTGCGCAGCATCTGCATGGCGTTCGATCGCTACCTGCCGATGCAGAACCTGCAACGCTTCTCGCGGGTCATCTGATCCACCCATGACGCGACAGACGGCCGAGACTGACTGTCGCACCATTGCAACAGGATGTGTCCCTCGCCTCCACCTCGGGGAACCGCCCTGAACCGGCCCTCTTCGGACCGTCTCGAGCTGTTTCGAAGCCCTCACGGGCCCCCGCCTCCATCGCTCAAATGGCCGATTCAGAGGGGCCGGCAACTGGCGTCAGATCCTTCGACTGGGGTACCCTTGGTTTTTGTGTGCCTTCCCATTCAAGGAACTCCCAATGGCCGAAACCATCAAAGTGCGCGCCCTCCCCCAAGCACACTGCAAGGATTGCAGTCTGGCGCCCCTTTGCCTGCCCCTGTCGCTGAACACCAACGACATGGATGCCCTGGATGAAATCGTCAAACGCGGTCGGCCGCTGAAGAAAGGCGAATTTCTGTTCCGCCAGGGCGACGCCTTCGGCTCGGTCTTCGCGGTCCGTTCCGGCGCACTCAAGACCTTCAGCATCACCGACGGCGGCGAAGAGCAGATCACCGGTTTCCACCTGCCCAGTGAACTGGTCGGCCTGTCCGGCATGGACACCGAGAGCTACCCGGTATCGGCCCAGGCCCTGGAAACCACGTCGGTGTGCGAGATTCCCTTCGAACGCCTGGACGAGCTCTCCGAGCAACTGCCGCAACTGCGCCGCCAGCTGTTGCGGGTGATGAGCCGCGAAATCCGCGACGACCAGCAGATGATGATGCTGCTGTCGAAGAAGACCGCCGACGAGCGCATCGCCACCTTCCTGGTGAACCTCTCCGCACGCTTCCGCGCCCGCGGCTTCTCGGCCCAGCAGTTCCGCCTGGCCATGTCGCGCAACGAGATCGGCAACTACCTGGGCCTGGCGGTGGAAACCGTCTCCCGCGTCTTCACCCGCTTCCAGCAGAACGGCCTGATTGCCGCCGAAGGCAAGGAGGTGCACATCCTCGACTCCATCGAGCTGTGCGCACTGGCCGGTGGGCAACTGGAAAGTTAACCAATCGGTCGACTTTCCGGTCATCGAAAACGGGCTCGCCAACTGGCGGGCCCGTTATACTTCCGCCCTTGAAAACTCCGCGTCCGTCAGGTGCAAAACCAGTATGATCCTCAATCAACTCGACCTGAAATCCATGATCCGCGCCGTACCCGACTTCCCCAAGCCGGGCGTGATCTTCCGTGACATCACTCCGCTGTTCCAGTCGCCGCGGGCCCTGCGCTTCGTTGCCGACAGTTTCATCCAGCGCTATGTCGAGGCCGAGTTCACCCACATTGGCGCAATGGACGCGCGCGGCTTCCTGATCGGCTCGATCATCGCCTACGAACTGAACAAGCCGCTGGTACTGTTCCGCAAGCGCGGCAAGCTGCCGGCCGACGTGTTGGCCCAGGCCTACGAGACCGAGTACGGCGAAGCCCTGCTGGAAGTCCACGCCGACAGCCTGTGCGAAGGCGACAGCGTGTTGATCTTCGATGACCTGATCGCCACCGGCGGCACCCTGCTGGCCGCCGCGCAGCTGGTGCGCCGCATGGGTGCCAGCGTGTTCGAAGCCGCCGCGATCATCGACCTGCCGGAACTGGGCGGCTCGGCCAAACTGGCCGACGCGCAGATTCCCACCTACAGCCTGACCGCCTTCACCCTCGACGAACGCTGATCGGCGCTACTGCCTCCAGACAACGGGCGCTTCGGCGCCCGTTGTCGTTTCTACCGCCCCATCCTAAGGCTGGTCGTGGCCGCATTGGCCTGATTCGACCCATCCATGACCGGATATGACCTGGCGATTGTCCGACAACACTTCGAATATGACATCAGCTAATGACACATTCCGAGGTGGCATAGCGAACTAACGACAGGACTTGCCCGGGTCGCCGCACCTGCCGCGCTCCCGCATCCCAAGCCCGCACAACAACAAGGAGTTAGTCATGAATGCCAGCACCACGCCGATCCGCGCCAACTTCCCAGTCCGTCGCATGGACTTCAGCTTCAGCGAAACGCCGAAATACTGGTGGGACGGACAACCCTTCATGACCCACTTCATGAACAATCTGTCGTCGCTCTTCCCCTACGGCGAGAAGTTCTTCGTCGACAGCGTGCGCGCCGTACGCGAGCGCATCCAGGACCCGCAGTTGCAGAAGGACGTCAGCGCCTTCATCGGCCAGGAAGCCATGCACTCCAAGGAGCACGCGGCCTACAACGAGTATGCCGACGAGCACGGGATCGACCTGGAGACCCTGGAACTGCGCATCAAGGTCCTGCTGGAGAACATCAGCAAGGTCACCACCAAGAAGCACCAGTTGGCGATCACCTGCGCCCTGGAGCACTTCACCGCGACGATGGCCGAGCAGTTGCTCAAGCGCGAAGACCTGAGCAGCCAGATGAAGTCGGACAAGATGTACAAGCTGTGGATGTGGCACGCCGTCGAGGAGAACGAGCACAAGGCGGTGGCCTACGACGTCTACCAGCAGGTCTACGGCGGTTATTTCACTCGTACAGCGGTGATGCTGCTGACCACCGTGATCTTCCTCGGGGTCATCGCCGGCTTCCAGATCAACCTGCTGCGCCGCGACGGCCAGTTGTTCAACTGGCGCAGCTGGAAGCACGGCCTGGGCGTGCTGCTGCACCCGCGCCGTGGCTACTTCGTCAACCTGATCCGCCCGTGGCTGGACTACTTCCGCCCTGGTTTCCACCCCTTCGACCATGACACCAAGGCACTGGAAACCCGCTGGAAAGACCAGCTGGACTTTGCCGGCTGATCCTCGGGGTGAAATAGAAAACGCCAGGCAATGCCTGGCGTTTTTCATTCAACCTAATGCATCAATGGCCATCTGTACGTAGGAGTGGACTCCGTCCGCGATGCCGTCCAGCGCGATGCGGCCCTATCGCAGACGACGGAGTCCGCTCCTACGAAAGCCGGCTAGCCCTCCTGCCGACGTGGCAGATCGTCCCTGGTATCGAACCAGGACAGTTGCGACGAACACCAGATATGGCACTGCGGCTCGATCCGTTCCGGCTCGTCCAGGGTCACGATGTTGAGCCCGACCGTCTCACCGTCCCGCACCCGGAACTCCAATGGCGTGCCGCACTTCACGCAGAAGCGCCGCTCGCCCTCCTCGCTCGAACGCCACAGGCCCAGCTCACCGGACAGGTAGGCGAACCCCGTCAGCGGAATCACCGCCCAGGGCACCGCCGGCGCGGCGCTGGACCTCTGGCAGATGCGGCAGTGGCAGTAGCCGGTCTCCTGCGGCTCGGCGTCCACACGGTAGCGCACCGCGCCACAGGCGCAACCACCGAACAGGGGCAAGGTCGACATGGCCATCTCAGGCAACCCGATCATGACAAAGAAGATTCAGAGCCTGGCCAGCATGCCGAAAGTCTGCAGCACCGCGACACCGGTGAAGAGCAACAGGATTTGTCGCACGGCCAGGGCACAGACGTCCGCACGCTGCTCCGGCGGGCGCTCCAGGTAATCCAGCGACTGCTGGAACAGTTGTCGGCTGATCGCGCGCGACAGCTGGTTCAGCTCGCCCTCGTCGATCTCCGGCAGCAGGTGGAACTGGCGGATATCCTCGGCCATGTCCTCGCCGAACTCATCCATCACTCGCGCCAGCGCCGCGCGCAGCACCGGAGACGGGCCGTGCAGTTCGCGCACGCCGATGATGAAGGCCTCCGGGTGGCTCTCGACGCAGTCGAAGAACAGCCGCACGGTTTCCCGCGTCACCCGTAGGCCCCGCTCCATGTCCAGACCGAAGGGCGCGCTGGCGGCGCCCTCCCCCGATTGTGCACGCTCGGCGGCCTCACGGCGCAGGTCGCGCAGCGGCTGGCGCAGTTGGGCGGCGATGTCGCGGATGATCGCCAGCCCCAGGTCGTCGACGTCACCGAAATGCCGGTAGAAGGTGTTCGGATTCAACTCCGCTTCCCGTGCCAGTTCGCGCAATCCCAGGCTGCTCAGGCTGCGCCGCCCCGAGGCCAGACGCAGCGCCGCATCGATCAACGCCCGCTTGCCCGCCGCTTCCGCCGGCCGTTCTTCCTGTTCGATGTCCATAAGGCTCCCGTCCGACCCTACCTAAGGTTGGTTGACCCCGAAGTATACAGATGTCTACATTCTAGCCACGTAGACAGTTGTATACGCCAGCAATAATCATAACAGGAGCTTGGCCATGAGTACGGGTATGAGCACGCAACCTCAGACTGCCCCGAGCAGACACTGCAAGATCGCCATCATCGGCACCGGTTTTTCCGGGCTGGGCATGGCGATCCGCCTGAAGCAGGAAGGCGAGAACGACTTCCTGCTGTTCGAAAAGGATGCCGGCGTCGGCGGCACCTGGCGCGTCAACAACTACCCGGGCTGCGCCTGCGACGTGCAATCCCATGTCTACTCCTTCTCCTTCGAGCCGAACCCGGGCTGGACGCGCATGTTCGCCCCCCAGCCGGAAATCCGCGCCTACCTGGAGAACTGCTGGAAGAAGTACCGTCTGGAAGACAAGACTCTGCTCAATACCGAGATGCTGCGCTTCGAGTGGAATGACGAGCAGCAGCTCTGGCACCTGTTCGACGCCGCCGGCAACCACTACACCGCCAAGGCCGTGGTGTCGGGCATGGGCGCGCTGTCGATCCCTTCGATCCCGGCACTCAACGGCCTGGAAAACTTCCAGGGCAAGGCCTTCCACTCGCAGCAGTGGGACCATGACTACGATCTGACCGGCAAGCGCGTGGCGGTGATCGGTACCGGCGCCTCGGCCATCCAGTTCGTCCCGGAAATCCAGCCGCAGGTGGCCAAGCTCGACCTCTACCAGCGCACCGCGCCGTGGATCCTGCCCAAGCCCGACCGTGCCATCAGCGACAAGGAGCGCGCACGCTTCCGCCACTTCCCGCTGGCACAGAAGCTCTGGCGCGGCGCGCTGTACAGCATGCTCGAAGGCCGTGTACTGGGCTTCACCTTCGCGCCCTGGGCGATGAAGCTGGTGGGCAAGCAGGCCGAGCGCTTCATCCGCCGACAGGTCAAGGACCCGGACCTGCGCCGCAAGCTGACCCCGGATTACACCATCGGCTGCAAGCGTGTGCTGATGTCGCACAACTACTACCCGGCGCTGACCGCCTCCAATTCCTCGGTGATCACTGACGGCATCCGCGAGATCAAGGCCAACAGCATCGTCACCAGCGACGGCCGCGAGCGCCAGGTGGACACCATCATCTTCGGCACCGGCTTCACCGCCAACGACCCCATCCCGCGCGGCGTGGTGTTCGGCAAGAACGGCGTCGACCTGCTCGATACCTGGAAGAACGGCCCGGAAGCCTACAAGGGCACCATGACCCGCGGCTTCCCCAACCTGTTCTTCCTGATGGGTCCGAACACCGGCCTGGGCCACAACTCGATGGTCTATATGATCGAGTCGCAGATTACCTACGTGCTCGGCGCCATCAAGCTGATGGACCGCCGCGAACTGCAGAGCGTCGAAGTCAAGGAAGAGGTGCAGGAGCGCTGGAACGAGAAGCTGCAGCGCGGCCTCAACCACAGCGTGTGGAACACCGGCGGCTGCAAGAGCTGGTACCTGCACCCGGTGAGCGGGCGCAACTGCACCCTGTGGCCGGGCTTTACCTGGCGCTTCCGCGCGCTGACCAGCCAGTTCGACCCCAGCGCCTATCATCTGAAGGCCAAGCCCTTGAGCAGCCCTGTCGTCCAACCGCAACGCCACGCCGAGGAGATGTCGGCATGAAGAACTTCGAGAACAAAGTCGC
Source organism: Pseudomonas sp. ATCC 13867 (assembly GCF_000349845.1). Classification (NCBI taxonomy): domain Bacteria; kingdom Pseudomonadati; phylum Pseudomonadota; class Gammaproteobacteria; order Pseudomonadales; family Pseudomonadaceae; genus Pseudomonas; species Pseudomonas sp. ATCC 13867. The sequence continues at coordinate 3,433,809 of NC_020829.1, forward strand.
CGCCATCACCGGCGCCGGTTCCGGCATCGGCCGCGCCCTGGCCATCGAACTGGCCTCCCGTGGCTGCCACCTGGCGCTGGCGGACGTGAACGCCGCCGGCCTGGAGGAAACCCGTCAGTTGCTCACCTCCTCCGGGGTGCGTGTGTCCATCGATACGGTGAACGTCGCCGACCGCGAGCAGGTGCACGCCTGGGCCGACAAGGCCGCCCGCGAACACGGCAAGGTCAACCTGGTGTTCAACAACGCCGGCGTCGCCCATGCCGGCACCGTGGAAGCCAGCGACTACGAAGAGTACGAGTGGATCACCAACATCAACTTCTGGGGCGTGGTCTACGGCACCAAGGCCTTCCTGCCACACCTGAAGGCGTCCGGCGACGGCCACGTGGTCAACGTCTCCAGCGTGTTCGGCCTGTTTTCCCAGCCAGGCATGAGCGCCTACAACGCCACCAAGTTCGCCGTGCGCGGCTTCACCGAGTCGCTGCGCCAGGAGCTGGACATGGAACGCGGCGGCGTCTCCGCCAGTTGCGTGCACCCCGGCGGGATCAAGACCAACATCGCCAAGACCGCGCGAATGAACGAGAGCATGGCCAAGGTCACCGGGCAGAACGCCGAAGCCGCCCGCAGCCAGTTCAACGACCAATTGCTGCGCACCACCCCGCAGAGGGCCGCGCAGGTAATCATCCGAGGCGTGGAGCGCGACTCGCGGCGCATCCTGATCGGCACGGACGCCCACGCCATCGACCTGATGCTGCGCCTGCTACCGGTCTGGTACCAGAACGTGGTCACCGGCAGCATGAAACTGGCCAAGCGCTTCGCCCCCAAACCCAAGCGCAAGCAAGGTGCTGAAGGGTACGAAGCCAAGTAAGAGTCCCTTTTTCCCTGTCGGGGCGGCGCTCACCCTCTACCCCCGGGTGAGCGCCTTTTTTATCAGCGACGAATCAGCACCACCTCCAGATACTCGCTGGGCACCACCAGCGACGCCGGCCCCGCACGATTGCTCGCATCCAGCAATTGCGTCAGGTCACGCTCCAATCCTTTCGCTTCAGCCTCCGGCAGACTGGCAAAGGCCTTGTGCAACGGGCCGTACCAGTCGCGGAAGATCTCGATGAAATGCGCCGCAGAGCGATAACGGAAGTTGAAGGTCTGCCGCGAGGCGCGCAGTTCACTGATCGAGTCGCCGAACAGTTCGCGCAGGTGCTCCTCCCGCCCCCAGGCCGACGGCGGACGCACGCCGGCAGCCGGCGGCACGTAACCCGAAAGCACCTTGAACAACTGACCGATGAAGCCTTCCGGCGTCCAGTTGGCCAAGCCGATGCGCCCGCCGGAACGGCAGACTCGCGCCAGCTCCGAGGCTGCCTTGGACTGATCGGGAGTGAACATCACACCGAAGGTCGAGACAACGGCATCGAAACCGCCCGTCTCGAAGGGCAACGCTTCGGCGTCGGCCTCGCGGAATTCCACATCCAGATGCTCGGCGCGGGCACGTTCGGCTCCCAGTTCCAGCAGGCGCGGCACATAGTCGGTGGACATGACCCGGCAACCGCGTCGGGCCGCCGCCAGGGTGGCATTGCCGTTGCCGGCGGCGACATCCAGCACCCGCTCGTCGCAGAGCAGGTCGCAGGTTTCGGCCAGACGCTCGCCGACAATCTGCAGGGTGGTGCCGATCACGGCGTAGTCGCCGCTGGCCCAGGTGGCCATCTGGCGTTGTTTCAGGGCATTGAGGTCTACGGCGGTGCTCATTGGTATCTCTCCAGGCCGAGCGGGCGCGCTCATTCGGCGGTGGTCGGATCGAGGATGGTGACGACCTGCGACACCCCGCTGGCCGGAAAGCCGCCCAGGCTCGCGTGCTCGCGCACGGTGGCCTCGTCGGGGGCGATGTACGGGCAGTAGATGCGGTCATCGAGCACGTAGCTGTGCAGCCATTGAATCTGCGGCCCCAACTGATTCAGGACTTTGCAGGACGTCTGTGCGATGGCTTTGAAATCACGCTCGGGCAGGGCTCCGGCGCCGGGGATTTCGCGCTCGATAACGAACCTGGGCATGGCAGTCTCCAGTGGGAAGGAACGGACGGGGACTGCAACCTCCCGCACCTTCATACTGCGCCGCGCGCCGGCTTCCGTCCTGCTCCGGCGTCGGCCTTCCCCGCCCGATCGTCCGACGGCCCATCGCGGCGGTCGGATCACGCCCAGAATTTCTGAAAGCTCCCGGCGAGGGACTGTCCAAACCATCCTCGCCGCACAACGGCGCCTGGCCCACCGGGTGCGCCAGCGGCCCGCCATCGCCCGGAGTCAGGATGTCGCCGCCACCGCCCACTGGAAGGGCGGCGGCGAGCGGGTCAGTCCCGACTGGCACGCTGCGCCGGCACCTCGCGATCGCTGCTGGCCGAGCGCTTCCAGGGTCTGATCGGTTGTCCGCCGGCAACCTGGCGGCGCAGTCAGAGCGCTGGCGTACGGCTTCAGCTTTTGCAGGAGCGAGCCTGCTCGCGAACAAACCTCCCAGCGGGCCGGTTCGCAAGCAGGCTCGCTACTACGAAAAGCGGTCCGTACCCGTTACAACCCCATCTGCTTGGCGATGATCTCGTTCATGATTTCCCGCGTGCCGCCGCCGATCGAAAGGATGCGGTTGTCGCGGTACAGCCGCTCCACCAGGCTCTCGCGCATGTAGCCCATGCCGCCCAGCGCCTGCACCGCATCGTAGGTCACCCGGTCGGCGACGTCGGTGGCAAAGTTCTTGGCCATGGAGATTTCCTTGATCACGCTCTTGCCGGCCGCCATCTTCGCCGCCTGGCGATAGGTGAACTCGCGCGACACTTCGACCTGCGTGGCCATCTCCGCCAACCGATGCTTGAGCACCTGGAACTTGCCGATCGGCTTGCCGAACGCCTCACGCTCGCGGCACCAGGCCAGCGCCTCGTCCAGCGCCAGCTGCGCGGTCATGTTGGCCATGATTGCCAGGGCCAGGCGCTCGCTCTGGAAGTTCGCCATGATACAGGCGAAGCCCATGTTCTCCGCGCCGATCAGGTTCTCCACCGGCACCTTGCAGTCGTCGAAGAACAGCTCGGCGGTGTCCGACGCCCACCAGCCCATCTTCTTCAGCTTGCGGCTGACGGTGAAGCCGGGCGTACCCTTCTCCACCAGCAGCAGGCTGACGCCACCGAAGCCATCGCCGCCGGTGCGCACAGCCACGGTGTAGTAGTCGGCACGCACCCCGCTGGTGATGAAGGTCTTGCTGCCGCTCACGCGGTAGTGATCGCCATCGCGCACGGCGCGGGTCTTCAGGCTGGCGACGTCGGAGCCGCCGGACGGCTCGGTGACCGCCAGCGCCATGATCTTCTCGCCGGCCAGCACCTGCGGCGCGATGCGCTCGCGCAGTTCCGGGCGGCCCCACTTGATCAGCGGCGGCAGGCCGATATCCAGCGAGCCCAGCCCCGCCACCAACCCGCCGGAACCACAGCGCATCAGCTCCTCGCTGGCCACCACCTTGGCGAACAGGTCGCCCTCGTGGCTGCCGCCGAGCACCTCCGGATAGCCGATGCCGAGGATGCCGGCCTCGCCGGCCTTGCGGTACAGCTCGCGGGGAAACTCCTCGGCCTCCTCCCAGTCGGCGACGTGGGGCAGGATTTCCCGTTCAACGAAGCGCCGAACGCTGTCGCGGACCAGGCGGTGGCTGTCATCGAAGTAGTCGGTGAACACGGACATGGCAAGGCTCCAGACAATATGCCTGAGAACTTACCGAGCGCTTGCTTGGTTTACAAGGCGAGACACCCGCCATCGGCTAGGACAAAAGCGCCGTCAAACTCATGCGCGCCGGGGAATCGCACCGTTGCTGCCGCCGGAGCCCTTGCCGAGCAAGGATCAGCCGCTGATCGGCCTACGTCCCGCCAGTGCGTGGGCCAGGGTGCCGCCGTCCACCAACTCCAGCTCGCCACCCAGCGGTACGCCGTGGGCGATACGCGACAGCACCAGGTCGCCGCCGCCCAGCAGTTGGGCGATATAGTGGGCGGTCGCCTCGCCCTCCACCGTGGGGTTGGTGGCCAGGATGATCTCGCTGAAGTTGCCAGCCTTGATCCGCGCTTCCAGCTCGGGAATGCCGATGGCTTCCGGGCCGAGGCCGTCCAGCGGCGACAGGTGCCCCTTGAGCACGAAGTAGCGGCCGCGATAGCCCGTCTGCTCGACAGCGAACACGTCCAGGGGGCCTTCCACCACGCACAGCAGGCTGTCGTCACGGCGTGGATCGGAACACTGCGGGCAGAACTCGTCCTCGGACAGGGTGCGGCACTGCTTGCAATGGCCGACGCCTTCCATCGCCTGGGTCAGCGCCTGGGCCAGGCGCAGACCGCCGCTGCGGTCACGCTCCAGCAGCTGCAGCGCCATGCGCTGGGCACTCTTCTGTCCCACTCCGGGCAACGTGCGCAGGGCGTCGATCAGTTGGCGGATCAGCGGGCTGAAGCTCATGGGGCGGTCTCGGGTTTTCTGGGGATTAGAACGACTGTAGGAGCGAGCTTGCTCGCGAACCCTGCCCCAGCCACCAGGGCCGGAAGAGCGTTCGCGAGCAAGCTCGCTCCTACAGGGGAAGCGCCTGGATCAGAACGGCATCTTGAAACCAGGGGGAAGCTGCATGCCGGCGGTCATGCCGGACATCTTCTCCTGGTTGTTCTGCTCGATCTTGCGCACGGCGTCGTTTACCGCGGCGGCGATCAGGTCTTCGAGGATTTCCTTGTCTTCCTGCATCAGGCTGTCATCCAGGGTGACACGCTTGACGTCATGGCGACCGGTCATCACCACGCTCACCAGGCCGGCGCCGGATTGACCGGTCACTTCGGCGTTAGCCAGCTCTTCCTGCATCTTCTGCATCTTTTCCTGCATCTGCTGAGCCTGCTTCATCAGGCCTGCCATGCCACCTTTCATCATGTCGAGTTCCTCGATTCGTTCAGTCGTCGGCGCAGGCGATCAAGCCTTTGCTTCCAGGGGTTCGATAGTACCGTCGCGGACGATCGCGGCGAACTGTTGTTTCATCTGCAGCACGTAGGGGTCGGCGGCAATCGATGCCTCGGCCTGGCGCTGACGCTCGGCGCGCTTGCGCGCGGCGGCCTGGGCGGGGGTTTCCTGTTCGGGCTTCTGCAGGGTCACCTGCAGGCTCAGGGCGCGCCCGTGGAACTGGCTCAGCGCATCGTTCAGGCGACGCTGCTGGTTGGGGTTGAACAACGCACTTTGCCCTGGGTCCAGGTGCAGGTACCAGTTGTCGCCCTCCACCGCCACCAGGGTGCAGTTGGCGCCGATGCTGGCGGTCAGGCCGGCCAGGCCCAGGCGCGGGAACAACTCCAGCCACTCGGCGGCAAGGCCCGTTGCCGGCATGGCGGCGGGCTCGGGTTCCGGCTCGGCGGCTTCGAGCTGCGCTTCGCTTTCCAGGTAGCCATAGGACTCCATGTCGACTTCGTAGTAGTCCTCGGCGGGCGGCGGCTCGTCGTCGCGGTCGTCATCGTCAGCCTCGGCCACGACCGGAGCGGGCGCTTCCACCGGAGCCGGTGCTGCCGCTACAGGTGCAGGTGCAGGTGCAGGTGCAGGTGCAGGTGCGGCAGGTTCGACTGGCGCGGGGGCGGCGGCAACCGGTGCCGAAGGCTCGTCCCACGGCAGGTCGACCGGCGCTTCGGCAACTGCCGGCTGAGGTTCGACGGCCGGAGCCGGCTTTGCTTCAGAGATCCCTTCCGATTGCGGTTCGACCGTAGCCGAGGACGCTTCGACGACCGGCGCGGGAGCAGCAGGCACTGCCTCCACGACCGGAGCCGTTTGAGGCTGCGGCGCGGCAATGATCGGCGCAACCTCGGCGACCGGAGCTACGGGAGCGACCGACGCAGGCGCAACAGGCGGCGGAGCAATGGATGCAACCGGCGCTGCAACGGCGGCGGCGGCCACTGGGTTCGGGTTGGAATCAGCCGTGGCCTTGCTGATCCCCAGATCCTTTAGTGGCGACCTGGGCGCGCCGTCGGCATCGGCCGGGCGGAACGCCAGCATGCGCAGCAGCACCATTTCGAAGCCGCCACGGGGATCGGGCGCCAGCGGCAAATCGCGGCGGCCGATCAGGCCCATCTGGTAGTAGAACTGCACGTCCTCGGCGGGCAGCGCCTGGGCCAGCGCCAGCACGCGGTCGCGGTCGCCCTGGCCGTTGTCCACCGCCTCGGGCAGCGCCTGGGCGATGGCCACGCGATGCAGCACGTTGAGCATTTCGGCCAGCACGCCGCCCCAGTCCGGGCCTTGCTCGGCCAGGTGGCGGACGGCTTCCAGCAGTGCGCGGGCATCGCCTTCGAGCAGCGCATGGAGCACGCCGTAGACCTGCCCATGATCCAGGGTACCGAGCATGGCGCGCACGTCGGCGGCCAGCACCTTGCCTTCACCGAAGGCGATGGCCTGGTCGGTGAGGCTCATGGCGTCACGCATGGAGCCGTCGGCGGCACGACCGAGCAGCCACAGCGCATCGTCCTCGAACGGCACGTTCTCGGCGCCCAGCACATGGGTCAGGTGCTCCACCACCCGCTCCGGCGGCATGTTCTTCAGGGAGAACTGCAGGCAGCGCGAGAGGATGGTCACCGGCAGCTTCTGCGGGTCGGTGGTGGCGAGCAGGAACTTCACGTGGGGCGGTGGCTCCTCCAGGGTCTTCAACAGGGCGTTGAAGCTGTGGCTGGAGAGCATGTGCACTTCGTCGATCAGGTACACCTTGTAGCGCCCGCGGGTCGGCGAATACTGCACGTTGTCGAGCAGCTCGCGGGTGTCCTCGACCTTGGTGCGGCTGGCGGCGTCCACTTCGATCAGGTCGACGAAGCGCCCCTCATCGATCTCGCGGCACACCGAACACTGCCCGCACGGGGTCGAGCTGACACCGTTCTCGCAGTTCAGGCACTTGGCCAGGATCCGCGCGATGGTGGTCTTGCCCACCCCGCGGGTACCGGTGAACAGGTAGGCGTGGTGCAGGCGCTGGTTGTCCAGCGCGTTGATCAGGGCCTTGAGCACATGGGTCTGGCCGACCATTTCGCGGAACGAACGCGGACGCCATTTGCGGGCAAGAACCTGATAACTCATTGATATCCATCGCGACAGGTGAGCAGAAGTGGGCTAATCCTAGCGAAGCGGACCGTAAATTGCACCCGATGTCCGCTCTGGCCTTTGGTACATCTTGGCAAGGCCCGACCCGTACAGGCATTGTGTCGCCACTACGCCGCCATCGGAGTCTAGATGCGCCTGCTCGCCATCGTCCTGCTGTTGAGCTCTGCCGTCACCCTTGCCGAGGACCGCCCCCTGCGCTTCTCGGTGGTCGACAGCTGGGCGATGCCCCTGGCGCGAATCGAAGACGACAAGCTGACCGGCGGTATTCTCTTCGAGTTGTTCACCGAAACCGCCCGCCAGGTGCATCGGACGCCGGTCTTCCATATCCTGCCCCGCGCCCGCGTGGAGCAGGCGCTGCTCAGCCACGCGGTGGACGTGCGCTGCTACGTCGCACCGGCCTGGACCGAACACGACTTCCACGATTACCGCTGGAGCGTGCCGCTGATGATGCAGCGCGACGTGCTGGTCAGTCGCGCCGGCCTCAAGGGCGACCTGCAGAGCCTATCCGGCCAGGCCGTCGGCACCGTGCTCGGCTACCACTACCCGCGCCTGCAGCCGCTGCTGGAAAGCGGCCGGGCAACCCGCGATGAAGCGCGCAATCAGGAGCTGGTACTGAAGAAGCTGCAGATTGGCCGTTACCAGTACGCGATCAGCAGCGAAATCGCCCTGGACTGGTTCAACCGCTCGTTGCCGCAGAGCCAGCGGCTGACACCCGCCAGCATCATCGAGGAAACCCCGCTGTCGTGCATGGTGCTGGACAGCCCGGAAACGTCCACGGACGAGGTGCTGGCGGCGTTGGCGGCGCTGAAGGCTTCCGGAGAGATCGAGCGCATCCTCAGCCACTATCGTTGAGGGGGCCGCACCATCAAGGGCAAGGCAAAAGCTCGACACCCGGGACGGCGGAGCGATTTTCCTGGCCCTGAAATGGAGGCGGCCCCGTCAGCATTTGGCAAGGTATTTCCCGTTGTTTTGGCTGACTATTTCCGAAGCCTTCCAGATCGGCAAATGCATCGCTGAAAGCCCTGTGGGGCGTGGTTTTCAAGGAATTCCAAACCGAAATTTTCATAAAGAATCGGTCCTGAAAGTTCTGGGTGTGGCTGCACTGTCACACTTTGCTGTACCACCCAGGTGTCACACTCATGGCATTCATCCTTCGTCGCGGCGCTGTCTATTACCTCAACTTGAGACTGCCCAAGCACCTACACCGTCAACGCGACACCTGAATCGCCCCTAGTTTCGTAGACACCTCCAAGCCTCATAATGAGGCCCGTTAGGAGGTGCCATGAGCAACCAGCGTTACCCCGAAGAATTCAAAATCGAAGCGGTCAAGCAAGTGACCGAGCGCGGCCTCCCCGTGGCCGAGGTGGCAGCGCGGCTGGGCATGTCGGTGCATAGCCTGTATGCCTGGATCAAGCGCTACGGCAAGCCCCAGGAACAACGGCAGCAGGAAGACGATCAGCAGGCCGAACTGCGTCGTCTGCGCGCCGAACTCAAGCGGGTGACCGAAGAGCGAGACATCCTAAAAAAGGCCGCCGCGTACTTTGCCAAGGAGTCCGGCTGAAGTACGCCTTCATCAGCAAGCTGTCGGTGGAGTACCCGGTACGGCGTCTCTGCCAGACCCTCAAGGTGCATCCCAGCGGTTACTACGCCTGGCTGGCCGAGCCGAAATCCGTACGCACCAAGGAAGATCAGCGCCTGCTCGGATTGATCAAGCATGCCTGGCTGGAAAGCGGTGGGGTCTACGGCTACCGCAAGATCCACGACGACCTGCGTGAACTGGGGGAGTCCTGTGGCCGGCACCGCGTGGCTCGCCTGATGGCGGGGAGAGGGCTGCGCTCGCAGACCGGTTATCGTCGGCGTCCCGGCTATTACGGTGGCAGACCGACGGTGGCCTCGCCCAATCGCCTGGAGCGGCAGTTCAACGTCAGTGAACCGAACAAGGTCTGGGTCACCGACATCACCTACATCCGCACCTATGAGGGTTGGTTGTACTTGGCGGTGGTGCTGGATCTGTTTTCACGCCAGGTGATTGGCTGGTCGATGAAACCACGGATGTGCAGCGACCTGGCCATCGATGCGTTGCTGATGGCGGTGTGGCGGCGCAAGCCCAAGCAGGAAGTGATGATCCACTCCGACCAGGGCAGCCAGTTCAGCAGCTCGGACTGGCAGAGTTTCCTCAAGGCCAACAATCTCATCAGCAGCATGAGTCGACGCGGCAACTGTCACGACAACGCGGTGGCAGAAAGCTTTTTCCAGTTGCTGAAGCGCGAACGCATCCGACGGAAAACCTACGGCACTCGCGAAGAAGCTCGCAGTGATGTGTTCGATTACATCGAGATGTTTTATAACCCCAAACGCCGGCACAGCAGCGCTATGCAGCTATCGCCAGTGGAGTTTGAAAAGCGCTATTTCCAGAGCTTGGAGAGTGTCTAGGAAAGCCGGGGCGATTCATACTCAATTCCCCTACCACCGCCATCGATGAAGTACCATCCAATCATCTCTGAAGATTTCTTGCTTACCATCCCCTACCTTCCAAGCCGAAAACTAAAAACCCAGGGAGCACGCATTCTGCAACCAAGCCCCCTGGATACAAAAATCCTACTCTCTTATTTTGAAACTGGAGTTTCGTAAAGCTGTGTAACCAATTCGCGCATATTCTGTCTTGCACGAAGATTTTTATTCAATTTCTTAATATACTTATTTGCCACATCAGACTTTAGAGAGAAATCATCATTAATATGTTTTATCCCTAACCGCAGGACTTCAGGAAGGGCAGCACCATACTCTTCTATCATTGCATCGAAAGCGTCGTTCCTTCCGAGATAGGCAGAGGTAGTACTCAACAAAAACAGCTCTATTAACTCCTCTTCGGTTAGCTCGCCATTCAGCGACTCAAGCATAGCGTTATGTATTGCATCACTAAAATACTCATAACCATAAGCATTGCTTATACCATGACTAAAAATATAGACCATCTGCATCGGAGGCAAAGATGACAATGGTGAACTTCCATCAAGCCCTTCACGCAGTAAGGTTGCTGCGAGTTTATAGGTTTTCTTGAGTCCATTCTGAATATTTTTATAAGGAGTTAAGTGTCCAGCAAGTAAATATTGACTCATCTGGAACACACGAATAATTTTTTGCCTTTCGTCCTTGCTTTCCACTGCCACAATCGCATCAATTAGCTCGGGACAGTCTCTCTTCAGGCCAACGAAAAAGAAATAAACAGTGCACCAGTAGGAGTCAAAAACCTTTTCGTCAATGACTGCCGAGTTTTCTCGAACAAGCTTCTTAGCCGAAAAATACTCAGCGAAAGTCCTGTGCTTAAAGCTAATAGTCAAATTATTAACATTGTAATTTATTATTTCCTTCTTCGACAAAAACCTTTCATATACAACACCAGGATCAAGCTTTATATTCCTCTCTTTTATGTATCTAGAGAAGAATTCACGAGCCTCCGCAGAAGAAACCTCATCAAGACCATTCTGAATTACATAGGCGCCCAAATCCGTGCAAACACTATCAATAATTTCATACTCTTTCTGCGACTGAAGGCCTTTGCTCATATCCCAACGCCCCAGAACTAACTCAGAGTACTTTGAGTACAGTTCCGTCATCGTCGATGGCAACTCTGCCGGATCCTCTTTTATTATTCTAGCGAGGAGAATTGCAGAAATAGGAGTCTTAGGAAGGTATTTAAAAAGAAGTGACCTTTCGATACCGGAGGTCAATCGTTCAATCGCCACCGGATTATCGCAAGAATTTGATATAAAGGTAATCAGCTGACTTGTGGACAAGGAAAGAACTTGATATCTACAGAAATGCTTATCTATTTCATTTCTTTCCTTGAGATCATCCAAAGGCCTGCTTGTTACTAGAACCTTGTAGTTTGCCCTATTTCGTATAAATTGACTGATCTCTTGGAGTATTTCCCTCCTTTCTTCTGTAGAAAGGGCCACCTCATCAAGGCCATCAAGAACCAATAGGTAAGTATGAGCCTTCGGATCCGTACTGGAATCATCTATGGCTGACTGGAAAACCCCCTCCAAGTCCATTCCATATAGATCGAGATACTCTTTAAAGGTCATACCTATCGGTATTATTTTTTCCAGATTAAGCACATCTGGCTTAGTAATCCTCTCGATAGCACGTTTTACAAGGTTGGACTTACCCGAACCCATAAAGCCTTCTAAAAAAATCAACTGCTCACTTCGTATGGCCTCATGAATTGTTGTCTTCTTTTGCTCTTGAGGCCGACCTTGATCAGGCTTAATTTTTGTAGATAGCTTTACGAGCCTCTGCTCTATATTTATGTTTTCTTGAAACTCCAAAAGCGCAGAGTTCCTGGTTATCTTTTCAGCAAAAGCTCTAGTCCTACGAATATATTCACCAAGCTTAACGCTTATATCAGTCCAATACTCAGGATAGAACCTATCAAGCAAACTTACAATCTTCACGCCATCAAAAAACTGTATATTGGTACTCTTGTATTTATGATGAATTTTTTGTTGAGCATTCTCTGTAATTGCATCGTTCGTTATTATCCAAACCTCATTCAAAAATATCTTCCTCTTCCCCCCATCAAAAGTTCGCTCCATACCACACTCATCAACCTGGCGCTCAATATCAGATTGATCTTGCTTAATCTTCCCGACCTTTACAATTACTCCAATATAAGTCGTAGACCCTAAAATATCGTCATTTTTCTCAAGAACAAAGTCAGCTCCATTCTCATGAGGCCCCTGCCGATACTCCACACTCCGTATATATGGAATACGGGACAGAAGAACCTTCAACAATGGATGAAAATCCTGGACTTCTTTTTCTAAGGACTTGAGTCGTTCTACTTTTTGGGCATCCATGTCTTTTTCCATTTTTGATGACAAAAACCCCGCTCTAGACAGGGCCTTCGAGAGAGCGCTGCGAGGTCTAATGCGGTTAGCCATGAAATCTATAGTGATTCCAGATTGACATCAACAGATGTAGGTCGACTGCGATGCGATGTCCTTTTGCTGAATAGTAGTAGAGGATCGATCCGCTTTGGCACCCAAACCATTCCCTTCGAGAGCTTTAGCAAAGCTAGTACAACCGAGGGACTGAGTGAAATCGAAGGCGATGACTGATTTTTCAGGCTTATAGACTGCGGAGGGGGTTCCGGAGGTACTTTCCGACGTCGCGCTCGTCGCTACGATCGTCAATTAAAGGAGGCGGCGATTTCCGCCACCCCCTTCTTCCATCTGCCGTCTAGCTCGTGTGGCATGCATTGGAGCAGAAATAGCATCCATTCGCCCGGTAGAACCCCAGACGCTGTGCTTCTGCGACCGCACTAGAACAACTCGTGAACACTCCCAGGTAGTGTCGGTTCGACGGCAGGTAGCGGCAGTCGTCACGATGGACCTCATGGTCACCATTGGACTGAGCTTGGCGATTGACGTAGTAGTTGCTGTACATGGCATCAACCCTCAGCGCTGCTTATCAGACTGCGACAGAACCGAGGCGGCGAGCGTCTTGGTGTCATCACTGTACTTTTCCGACTGAAGCACCTTGGATGCTTTCGTCTCCATCGCCTTTCCCGTCTCCTTGGAGGTCGACGATTGCGAAAGGGCAGATGCAGCCAAGCTCTTGGCGATAGCGGAAGCGTTGGGATCACGGAGGGTGTCAGAGGCGAGCTTGGATACGTCGCCAGAAGTGGTCTTGCGATTGGTCATGGGAATATTCCTCAACCAAGGAGTGATGTGCCAACTCCGATAGAGGAAACCGCTCAGCAGATTGCCCATTGACGACGGAAAGCAATACTAGGCTGAATAGCCACCCCTATCAGAACCAGCGTCATTCCTGTCGCTTGGCTCCGGTGGTACGGGTGGTGTCGCCAAGTTTTGGTCGACCGAAGCGGCACTGCCCGTAGTCTTTACCTTCACTCAATACGCAGGATGCAGCGAACAGATCACAATATATTGTGTCTGCACCAGCTACAGCCCACATGATACGGGGCATCAGAGCATTTGCAAGGCAGACCAGGTTGGGAATTCTTGTGGATAACTTGTGCGTGAATGGTGGGCAATATGTGATCAATTCCCCCACCTAAGAGCAAAAGCCCTTACACAGCCTGCACTTAAGCGTATTCCCTCCTTCCCGAGAGAAACGTCAAGCCATTGTCGTACCATTTGTTTCTGAATATTTCAGAGGCATTTCCCTCCAAAATTCTGTCACTCCACATCTCTCGGCCGGCGAGCCTCGGCATTGAGAAGATAGGAAGGGATTCGACAAGAAAACCTGTCTAGAAGGCACGAATGGAATGCTGTAGCGTATTCTCTCGGTGCACCACACAGGTGTGCCAAGGCGCTGTCACACTCAGAGAATTTCAGGAGAGGAAGTCCTTTAGAATTAAGGACTTACGAAATGGAGGCGGCCCCGTCAGCCACACCCCGGCACACAATGTCCCCGCCTTGGCTGCTTCCTTCCGGACCTGACCAGGTAAGCGAGTAATCGTTGCGGGGGGACCGACAGGGCCACCATCGCGAATCTCGCCAGTTCGGCGAGCCGCGCCATTGTAGCGGCTTGTTCGCAAGTTACAAGTACTTCAAGCACTTAGGTGCGTCCTTCAAGCAATTCCCGATCAGCATCACGAATCGCCCTGAAAAGTAAGGGAATCACCCTACAACTCATTGAGAAACGCCCGACCAGGCCGACGCTTAGGAACATGGCCGCCCATGAGGGGCGGCCAATACCGAGCGAGGAATGCCGATATGTCTATTGCCCTGCGATCCACCACGCTCCTGGCCACGCTTTTCAGTGGCCAGCTCCTGGCCGCCGATGGCATGGTCCGGTTCACCGGTGCCGTCGTCGAGGACGGCTGCCAGCTCCAGTTGGGGAGCTCGACCGCCAGCAGTGCCCAGGTGCAGGTACGCCAATGCAACCAGACAATGTTCCTGCAACTCAACGAGCCACGGGGCGCACTGCCCAGCAAGCACTATCAGCTGACGGACACGAAAGGGCGCGCACTGGGCCCGGCGGTCACCACCACTGGCGGCACCGACAGGGTCATTCGCGCCATGACGGCAGGCGCCGCCGCTGGCGCCGAACGCAACCTGGTGCTCGTGGCCGAGTACCTGTAACGGGACTCACTGCGCCTGCAGCAATCCTTCGGGCCGGGGCTGGGTGGAGACTTCCAGGTTCGGCCCGATGAACAGGTCCATCTTGCTGTAGCCCGGACGGGTGCTGAACGTGGAATAGCGCTCCGCGCCCTGGTGGAACTGGAAGGCCACGCGGTACTCGCCCGAGCGCCACAGGCGCAGCGGGAATGCGCGCGCCTCGCCCGGCTTGATCTCTCCTGCCAGGCGTTCCTCACCATTTTCCTTGAAGCTGTAGCTCACCGCCGGCCCGCCCTGCCCCTCGTAGTGAAGGACGATCTGCGGGCGCTCGGTCCAGGCCACGTAGGCCCCGAACAGCAGCACCAGTGCCGCCACGCCGAGCAGGCGCTGTTTTCTTGCCTTGTCCATCTCGCTCTCCGCTAGCGGACAGCCCGCCCCGTTGTGCGGAACGGGCCTGCCGATCAGTTCAGGCTGTCGACCAGGGCCTTGGCGGGCACCAGGCGCACCGACTTCTTCGCGGCGATCTGGATGGTCTTGCCGGTCTGCGGGTTGCGGCCGGTACGGGCAGCGCGCTCGCTGACCTTGAGCTTGCCGATACCCGGCAGGGTCAGCTCGCCGTCATTTTCCAGGGCGTCCTGGGCGATCTGCGCCAACTGCTCGAACACGCCGCGCACGGCGGCCTGGGTCAGGTCGAGGGATTCGGCGATATCGCGAACCAGTTGGTCCTTGGTCATGGGCATGGAATGACTCCTTGATAGGTTGATCTTGATTCTTCGATCGGTTGAAAGGCGTGTCAGGCGCCGATACCGTGATCGGCCAGCAGCCTGATCAGTTGCTCTTCGTCCATCACGGCGACGCCAAGTTCCTGGGCCTTGACCAACTTCGAACCCGCTCCCGGTCCGGCAACGACGCAATGGGTCTTGGCCGAGACCGAACCGGCTACCTTGGCGCCCAGGCTTTCGAGCTTTTCCTTGGCGACGTCGCGACTCATGGCCTCCAGCGTGCCGGTGAGCACCCAGGTCTGGCCGGCCAGTGGCAGACCTTCGACCACCTTGCGCTCGCTGCGCCAGTGCATGCCGAACTCTACCAGCTGCGCTTCGACAGCCTTGGCACGCTCCACACGCACAGCGTTGGCGAAATACTCGCGCACCGACTGCCTGGCCTTCTCGTTCACCCCCTTGAGGGTGCTGAGGTCCAGCCAGTCCTGGCTGAGGGTGACGAGCGCGTCGAGGCTGCCGGTCCGGTCAGCCAGCTTCTCGGCGCCGGTGGCGGCAATGAAGGGGATATTCAGCTTGTCGATGAAGCCCGCCAGCGTGGCAACGGCAGCGAACTCGGCGGAGACCTCGCCCTCGTCCTGCAACTGCACGCCATGCTCGGGGTCGAGCAGCTCGGCGATGACGCTGCGGTTGTGCTCGTCATCGAAGAAGTTATGGATCTCGTAGGCCACCTCGCCGCCGACGTCCGGCAGATAGGTGAGCACTTCCGGCAACGCCTTCTGGATGCGCGCCAGCGAGCCCAGGGAGCGCGCCAGCAGCTTGGCGGTCTCCTCGCCCACGTCCGGAATGCCCAGGGCGAAGACGAAGCGCGCCAGGGTGGGCTTGCAGCTGTCGGCAATAGCGGCGAGCAGGTTGCGCGTGGAAACTTCGGCGAAGCCTTCCAGCTCGATGACCTGCTCGAATGTCAGGGTGTAGAGGTCGGCCGGGGACTTCACCAGGCCCTTGTCCACCAGTTGCTCGACGATCTTGTCGCCGAGGCCGTCGATGTCCATCGCGCGGCGCGAGACGAAGTGGATGATCGCCTGCTTGAGCTGCGCCTGGCAGAACAGCCGGCCGACGCAGCGGTAGATGGCGCCCTCGCTGACCGATTCCTTGCCCTTGCTGCGCTTGACCAGTTGGGTGCGCTCGACCTGCGAGCCACACACCGGGCACTGGGTGGGGATTTCCACCGGGCGGGCGTCCGCCGGGCGGCGCTCGGTCACCACCTGCATCACCTGCGGGATCACGTCGCCGGCGCGGCGGATGATCACGGTGTCGCCGATCATCAGGCCCAGGCGGGCGACCTCGTCCATGTTGTGCAGGGTGGCGTTGGATACGGTCACGCCAGCCACCTGCACCGGTTTCAGGCGCGCCACGGGCGTCACCGCGCCGGTGCGACCGACCTGGAACTCCACGTCAAGCAGTTCGGTCAGCTCCTCGCGGGCCGGGAACTTGTGGGCAATGGCCCAGCGCGGCTCGCGGGCGCGGAAGCCCAGTTCGCGCTGGAAGTCGATGCGGTTGACCTTGAACACCACGCCGTCGATCTCGTAGGCGAGGCTGTCGCGGC
The DNA here is from genome assembly GCF_000349845.1 of Pseudomonas sp. ATCC 13867. NCBI lineage: Bacteria > Pseudomonadati > Pseudomonadota > Gammaproteobacteria > Pseudomonadales > Pseudomonadaceae > Pseudomonas > Pseudomonas sp. ATCC 13867. The sequence continues at coordinate 3,450,319 of NC_020829.1, forward strand.
GGCTGCCGATGTCTTCGTAATAGGCGCGGCAGCCCTCGACGCCCTTGGCCAGCTTCAGCTCGCGGCTGATCGGGATCCCCCAGCCCTTGAGTGCTTCGAGGATACCAACCTGGGTATCCGGCAGCACACCGCCCTCGACCCGGCCGAAGCCGTAGCAGCAGAATTCCAGCGGACGGCTGGCGGTGATCTTCGAATCCAGCTGGCGCAGGCTGCCGGCGGCGGCATTGCGCGGGTTGGCGAAGGTCTTGCCGCCGGCTTCCATCTGCCGCGCGTTGAGCGCGTCGAAGCCAGCCCTGGACATGAACACCTCGCCGCGCACTTCCAGCACTGCCGGCCAGCCGTCGCCCTTCAGGCGCAGCGGCACATTGCGGATGGTGCGCACGTTGGTGCTGATGTCTTCGCCGGTGGTGCCATCGCCACGGGTGGCGCCACGGGTAAGCAGGCCATTCTCGTACAGCAGGCTGACCGCCAGGCCGTCGAGCTTGGGCTCGCAGCTGTATTCCACGTCGACGCCGCCGCCGAACAGGTCGGAGGACGGCAACTGGTCGGCCAGGCCTTCGCGCACGCGGCGGTCGAAGTCGCTCAGGTCCTGCTCCTCGAAGGCGTTGCCCAGGCTGAGCATCGGCACTTCGTGGCGCACCTCACCGAAGGCCGAGGCGGCCGCACCGCCAACGCGCTGGGTCGGCGACTCCGCGGTGATCAGCTCGGGATGCTCGGCTTCCAGTTCTTTCAGCTCGCGGAACAGGCGGTCGTATTCGGCGTCCGGCACGCTCGGTTCGTCGAGCACGTAGTAACGGTAGTTGTGGTCGTCGAGCTCGCTGCGCAACTGGGCGATGCGTTCGGCAGCGGTCTGGGAATCGGTCATTGGGGAAGCCTCAAGCTGCAAGCTGTAAGCGGCAGGACAGGAGCCCTAAAGAAAAGCAAAGCCCCAAGCCAAGCGCTAGGGCTTGCAGCTTGGGGCCTGTTGCTTATCGCTGCGGTTTTCGTATCAGGATCAGCGCTTCTGGGTCAGCGCGCGCCGCTCGAAGTCGATGATCCGCTGGCGGTAGTGCTCGATGGTCTGAGCGGTCATCACGCTGCGCTGCTCGTCCTTCAGCTCGCCGTTGAGTTCCTGGGCCAGCTTGCGGGCGGCGGCGATCATCACGTCGAACGCCTGCTTGGGATGGCGCGGGCCCGGCAGGCCGAGGAAGAAACTCACCGCGCGGGTGCTGAACTGGTCGATGTTGTCCAGATCGAAGGTACCCGGCTTGACCGCGTTGGCCATCGAGAACAGCACTTCACCGTTGCCGGCCATGCTCTCGTGACGGTGGAAGATATCCATCTCGCCGTAGCGCAGGCCGCTTTCGAGGATGTTCTGCAGCAGCGCCGGGCCCTTGAAGCCGTTCTCGTCGCGGCTGATGACGTTGATGATCAGCACTTCCTCGACCGGGGCGAGAGGCGCGGAGGCAGCAGCCGGTGCGGCGGCGCGCTCCTTGTCCTTCTTGCGCTCCTTCCTGGGCTTTTCCTTCTCCTGCGGCGCTTCGTCCAGCGGGTTGGGGAAATCCTCCTCGTCCAGCGGGCCGAGCAGGTTCGGCGCCGGATCGTCCAGGTTCAGGTCGCCCTGGCGCGGCTCGCCGCGGCGCTTGCCGCGCGACTCCCTGGCGCTGACCTTGGGCAGGTCTTCCTCGTCGAGCGCCGGCTCGCGGTGCTCGACCACGCGGGACGGCCCGAGCAGTTCGGGGTTGCTATCATCCCCATCGTCAGGCTGGTTGGCGAAGTGGCGATCCAGTTTGAAGCGCAACTTGCCCTTGCCACCCCGCATACGACGCCAGCCGTCGAACAGAATGCCGGCGATCACGATAAGCCCAATGACGATCAGCCATTCGCGCAGACCGATATCCATCTAATCCCGTAGCCCCTGAACAAAAAATGATGATGAAGAAAAGGACATCCTATCCCTTGAAAACGTGGAGCCAACTTCATGTTCTGACTGATGTTTTCCACGCGATACAAAAGTGGGCATTAAGCTAACACGCTCGCACACAACTTTACACTGCTTGTAGCGACACTCCGCCCTGGTCTTTGCAACTTTTCATAGCCTATCGCGAGTTCATCCTTGGCGCGATGGCTACCTCAATATAATCAACGCCTTACAAGCGTAGCGTAGTATTCCGATAGCGCCTTGCAAGTTGTATCCACATCAGGCTTCGGCCAGCGCCACCGCCGCCTCGACATCCACGGCCACCAGTCGCGAACATCCCGGTTCGTGCATCGTCACCCCCATCAATTGATCGGCCATCTCCATCGCGATCTTGTTGTGGGTGATATAGATGAATTGCACTTTCTCCGACATTTCCTTCACCAACCGCGCATAGCGGCCGACGTTGGCATCGTCCAGCGGCGCATCGACTTCGTCGAGCATGCAGAACGGTGCCGGGTTCAGCTGGAAGATCGCGAATACCAGCGCCAGGGCGGTCAGGGCCTTCTCGCCGCCGGACAGCAGATGGATGGTGCTGTTCTTCTTGCCCGGCGGGCGCGCCATGATCGCCACTCCGGTATCGAGTAGATCCTCGCCGGTAAGTTCCAGATAAGCGTGACCGCCGCCGAAAACCTTGGGGAACAATGCCTGAAGGCCAGCATTGATCTGGTCGAAGGTTTCCTTGAAGCGGTTGCGGGTTTCCTTGTCGATCTTGCGGATCACGTTTTCCAGGGTATCCAGCGCTTCCACCAGGTCGTCGTTCTGGTCGTCCAGGTAGCGTTTACGCTCGGATTGCTGCTGGTATTCCTCGATGGCCGCCAGGTTGATCGGGCCCAGGCGCCCGATGCGCGCGGCCAGTTCTTCCAGGCGGGTTTCCCAGACCTTCTCGGCGGCATCGTGCGGCAGCGTGCCGAGCACGCCGTGCAGGTCGTAGCCGTCCTCGTGGAGCTGCTCCTGCAGCGACTTGCGCCGCACGCTCAGGGCCTGCCACTCCATGCGCTGCTGCTCCAGCTGGCCGCGCAGCAGTTGCGACTGCTGTTCGGCCTGGGTGCGGCGCTTCTCGGCATCGCGCAACTGGCGGTCGGCGTCTTCCAGGGCCAGACGCGCGTGCTTGAGTTCGTCCTCCACCGCCATGCGCCGGTCGAGCAACTCCTCCAGGCGCATGCGCAGCTCTTCCAGCGGCGCGGCACCCTCCTCCAGGTTGAGGTTGAGCTGCTCGCAGCGCTCGACCAGACGCACCGCCTGGCTGTCCAGGCGCTCCAGCGCCTGGCGGGTGGATTCGTACTGGGCGCGCAGCGAGCCGACACGCACGGCCAGTTGATGAGCATGATCCTTGTGCTGGCGGGATTCCTGGCGAATACGGTCGAGCTTCTCGCGCATGCCGTCGCGCTCGGCCAGCAGCGACTCGCGGTGCTCGGTGTCCACCGCCATCGCATCCAGTGCTTCCTGCAAACTCAGGCGCGCTTCGCCCAGCTGTTCCTGTTCGATGGCGTGCTGCTCGGCCAGTTCCGCCAGTTCTTCGTCCAGTCGTCGGCGGCGCAGGGTCAACTGCTCGACCTTGGCCTGCTGCGCGGACAGCTGCGCCTTCAGCTCGCCCTGGCGACGGCCTTCGTCCTGCAGACGACGGCGCACCTGGTCGCGACCCTCTTCGGCCTGGCGCTGCTCATCGCGCAGGCGCATCAGTTGTTCATCGATTTCGGCGAGGCGCTGCTCCAGCGTTTCGCGCTCGACATACAGACGCTCCAGCTCCTGGCCACGCGCCAGCACACCGCCATCGGCAGACTCGCCACGGCGCACGCGGAGGAAATTCCGCCCGACCCAGTAGCCTTCGCGGCTGATCAGGCTTTCGCCGTCGCCCAGCGAAGCGCGTTGCGCCAGCGCCTGGTCGAGGGTTTCCACCGGGCGCACGCGGCCCAGCCAGTAGTTCAGGTCGACAGTGGTCTCGACCTTGTCCAGCAGACTGCCGGGACGGGACGCGGCGCCGGCGGCCAGGTCGAGCAGGCGCAGCTCGCCCTTCTCCAGCGCATCGAACGGCAGCCCCTTCACATCATCCAGCAGTACGCCGTGCAGGTCGGCGCCGAGCACCGTTTCCACCGCCAGCTCCCAGCCCGGCTGCACGCGCAGCCCTTCGGCGAGGCGCGGACGCTGCTCCAACCCCTGATCGCGCAGCCATTGCGCAGTGCCGTCGCCCGGATCGAGCGCCGCCTGCTGCAAGGCTTCCAGCGAGGCGATGCGGCCATTCAGGCGCTGCAACTCGCCTTGCGCCTGGTGCTGCGCGGCGGAACTTTCCTGCAAGGACTGGCGCACACGCTCCAGGCGTTCGGCCAGTTCCTGCTCTTCAATCTGTGACTCGTCCAGCAGCAACTCGATAGCGGCGACCTGCTCGCTCAACTCGAGGATCGCGGCGTCTTCCGGGTCGGCGGCCAGTTGCACGCGCTCGTCGTTCAGGCGGCGCTGGCGTTCACCCTGGCGCTCCAGGCTCTGCTCCAGGTGCTGGATGCGCGACTGCTGCACCTCCGCCTCACGGCGCGGCTCGGCGCTCTGCTGGTTGAAGGCATCCCAGCGCTGCTGCCAGTCCTGCATGCGCAGCTCGGATTCTTCCAGGCCAACGGTGGCTTCCTCGGCGGCGGCGGCGCTGATTTCCTGCTCCGGGGCCAGACGCTCCAGTTCCTCGGACAGTGTGGCCAGCAGGGTACGGTCGTGACCAAGGTGGGATTCGGTCTCCTGGCGGGACTTCTGGGCCTCGCGCAGGTCGTCCTGCAACTGGCGCAGGCGCTGCTGGCCGTGCTGGATGCTCTGCTCTACGCGGGCGATGTCGCCGCCCACGGAATAGAAGCGACCCTGCACCTGGTTGAAGGTTTCCGACAGCTCGTGGTGGCCGTCGCGCAGGCGCTCGATGCTGGCGTCGGCGCTGCGCTGCTCGGCGACCAGCGCCTCGAAGGCCACTTCCTGGTCGCCGATCACCTTTTCCTTCTGCCCGACCTGCTCGTTCAGGTCGCGCCAGCGCAGGGCGCCGAGCTGGGCCTTGAGGGTGCGCTCCTCGGCCTTGAACTCCTGGTATTTCTCCGCCGACTGGGCTTGGCGGTGCAGGCGTTCCAGCTGACGCTCCAGTTCTTCGCGCAGGTCGGTCAGGCGCGCGAGGTTTTCCTGGGTGCGACGGATGCGGTTCTCGGTCTCGCGGCGGCGCTCCTTGTACTTGGAGATGCCGGCGGCTTCCTCGATGAAGTTGCGCAGGTCCTCCGGCTTGGCCTCGATCAGCTTGGAGATCATGCCCTGCTCGATGATCGAGTAGCTGCGCGGGCCCAGGCCGGTGCCGAGGAAGATGTCGGTGATGTCGCGGCGCCGGCATTTGGTGCCGTTGAGGAAGTAGGTGTTCTGGCCGTCGCGGGTGACGCGGCGGCGAATGGAAATCTCGGTGTAGCTGGCGTACTCGCCCAGCAGGGTCTGGTCGGAGTTGTCGAACACCAGTTCGATGGACGCCTGGGTTACCGGCTTGCGCGTGTTGGAGCCGTTGAAGATGACGTCGGTCATCGACTCGCCACGGAGGTTCTTCGCCGAACTCTCGCCCATTACCCAGCGAACGGCGTCGATGATGTTGGACTTGCCGCATCCGTTGGGGCCGACCACGGCCGCCATGTTGCTCGGGAAACTGACCGTCGTCGGATCGACGAAGGACTTGAAGCCCGCCAGCTTGATGCACTTGAGCCGCATGCGCCCCCCCCTATCTCTTATCGTTCAGCCAGCGCGGCCAGGACCAGTTGGCTGTTGCGCCGACTGTAGTCGAGCAGCACCTCGCGGATCGCCGCCTCGTCACGTCCGACCACGGCGCGGAGCAATTGCTCGAAGCTGCCGATGAACTGGCTCATTTCGCCTTTGCGGCGTTCCAGGGCCAGATGATAGGTGCGGCTGATGGCCGGCAGGAGGTTTTCCACGGTTTCCTGCAGGTAGGGGTTGGCGGCGAACGGGAAGGCGACGCGCATGATGTCGAAGCTGGATTCGACGAAGGCATTGATATCGCCGCGCTCGAGGTTGTCCAGCAGGCGCTGCTGGATGGCCAGGAAGGGTTGCAGGTCGCCCTCTTCGCGCCAGCGCCGGGCCACGCTGCTGGCGAGCATGATGTAGAGCTCGGTGACCAGCGAGTAGAGGCTTTCCACATGGCTGGCGGAGAGCTCGGACACCTGCGCCCCCCGGCGCGGCAGGATCACCACCAGATGGCGGCGCTCGAGGATCAGCAGCGCCTCGCGCACCGAGCCGCGGCTGACGTTGAGGGTCTGGGTGACCTTCTGTTCCTGGATGCGCTCGCGTTCCTTGAGTTCGCCCCGGATGATGCGTTCGGCAAGGTGGTGCGCGATCTGCTCAGCCAGGCTGTCCGGGGCCTTGAACGTCATGGTTGTCCTTAAGAATCTGGGCGCTTTTCGAGGGGGTGACGCGGGCGCGAAGTGTAACACAGGGTGTTACCGCGCCATCTCCTCTGACGGGTGGGCGACAGAACAAAGGTTGGTGCGCCCGACGGGCAGAACAGGCGCAGGATTGTCGGACAATCCTACACAAAGACATGCCGGGAGTCGCCCATGTTCGCCCTCCTTTCCCCCGCCTGGACGCTGCGCCTGAAGAAAGCCGGTTACTGGATCTGGCTGGTGCCGGTCTTCGGCATTCCCGTCAGTTATTGGTGGTCCTACGGCAGCGAGTATCCCAACGCCTGGCCCTGGCTGGTAATCACCGTGGTCTTCGGAGTGATCCCGCTGCTGGATTTCGTGGTCGGCCGCGACCCGGCCAACCCCGATGAGGCGGAGGACGTCCCGCGGCTGGAGCGCGAGGGCTACTACCGCCTGCTGAGCCTGGCCACCGTACCGCTGCTGCTGGGCATGCTGGTCTACGGCGGCTGGGTGCTGGCCACTTATGACGCGTGGAACTGGATCGGCCAACTGGGCTGGATTCTCTCCGTCGGCACGGTGATGGGGGCCATCGGCATCACCGTGTCCCATGAACTGATCCACAAGGACCCGCAACTGGAGCAGAACGCCGGTGGCCTGCTGCTGGCGGCGGTGTGCTACGCCGGCTTCAAGGTCGAGCATGTGCGCGGGCACCACGTCAACGTCTCCACACCGGAAGACGCCTCGTCGTCGCGCTACGGCCAGAGCCTCTATGCCTTCCTGCCCCACGCCTACAGGCACAACTTCCTCAACGCCTGGAGACTGGAGAGTGAGCGCTTGAAGCGCAAGGGCCTGCCGGCGCTGCACTGGCGCAACGAACTGATCTGGTGGTACGCGATCAGCGCGCTGTTCCTGGTCGGCTTCAGCGTCGCCTTCGGCTGGATCGGCGCGCTGTACTTCATCGGCCAGTCGGTGATGGCCTTCACCCTGCTGGAGATCGTCAACTACGTCGAGCACTACGGCCTGCACCGTCGTCGCCTGGAGTCCGGACGCTACGAGCGGACCACCCACGAGCACTCCTGGAACAGCAACTTCCTGCTGACCAACCTGTTCCTCTTCCACCTGCAGCGGCATTCCGACCACCACGCCAATGCCAAGCGCCGCTATCAGGTGCTGCGCCACTTCGACGAGAGTCCGCAGTTGCCCAATGGTTATGCCGGGATGATCGTCCTCGCGCTGTTCCCGCCGCTCTGGCGCGCGGTGATGGACCCGCGGGTACGCGCCTACTACGCCGGCGAGGAGTACCAGCTGAGCGCCACCCAACAAGCCTGATCCGCGCGTTCCACGCCTTGGCGGCAAGCCCTTACCCCGGCTTGCCGCCTTTTTTGCTATTGGCTTTGGCTTTTGGTAGGAGCGAGCTTGCTCGCGAAGCTCTTCTACCTGGAATCACCTCCCCCTACTCTCTCGCAAAGGCAGAGGGAGCGCATTGGCATGCCCGACCAGCACCGCGCTCGCCGGCAATTCCGGCTGTTCGCGAGCAAGCTCGCTCCTACAAAAAGCACCATTTATCGCCTGCGAAAAAATTTCTGACCATTTGGACAGAATTTTTATTGACTCAAAAGTCAGCTTTTCATAGATTCACCCTCCAGTGCCCTACCAAAAACAAGAACCAGCCTGGAGGCAAGCCTTGATCAGGTTCCTGCTCAACCGCGAGCTGCGCGTCGAAGACCGCCTCGACCCCAATCTCACCGTGCTCAACTACCTGCGCCAGACCCTGGGCAAGACCGGCACCAAGGAGGGCTGCGCCTCCGGTGACTGCGGCGCCTGCACCGTCGTGGTCGGCGAGCTGGTGGGCGAAGATGGCGCCGAGCGCATTCGCTACCGCACCCTCAACTCCTGTCTCACCTTCGTATCCTCGTTGCACGGCAAGCAGCTGATCAGCGTCGATGACTTGAAGCACCGTGGCGAACTGCACGGCGTGCAACAGGCGATGGTCGATTGCCACGGCTCGCAATGCGGCTTCTGCACCCCGGGTTTCGTCATGTCGCTGTTTGCCCTGCAGAAGAACAGCTCCGGCGAAAGCGTCGAGGAACGCAAGGCCGAAGCCCATGAAGCACTGGCCGGCAACCTCTGCCGCTGCACCGGCTACCGTCCGATCCTGGATGCCGCCGAGCAGTCCTGCTGCCAGAAGCAGCCGGACCAGTTCGACGCCGCCGAAGCCGAGACCATCGCCCAGCTGAAAGCCATCGCCCCGCGCGAAACCGCAGAGCTCAACAGCGGCGACAAGCGCTGCCTGCTGCCGCTGACCATCGCCGACCTGGCCGACATCTACACCGCCAACCCGCAGGCGCGCCTGCTGGCCGGCGGTACCGACCTGGCCCTGGAAGTCACCCAGTTCCACCGCGAACTGCCGGTGATGATCTACGTCGGCCACGTCGAGGAAATGAAGCGCGTCGAAGTCTTCGACGACCGCATCGAGATCGGCGCCGCCACCCCGCTGACCGATTGCTACGAAACCCTGGCCCGCGACTACCCGGACTTCGGCGAGCTGCTGCACCGCTTCGCCTCCCTGCAGATCCGCAACCAGGGCACCCTGGGCGGCAACATCGGCAACGCCTCGCCCATCGGCGACTCGCCGCCGCTGCTGATCGCCCTCGGCGCACGCCTGGTGCTGCGCAAGGGTTCCGAGCGCCGCGAACTGCCCATCGATGAATACTTCATCGACTACAAGGTCACCGCGCGCCAGGAAGGCGAGTTCATCGAGCAGGTGATCATCCCGCGTCCGCAGGCCAACCAGGCGTTCCGCGCCTACAAGGTTTCCAAGCGCCTGGACGACGACATCTCCGCCGTCTGCGCCGCGATCCAGATCACCGTGGCAGACGGCAGGATCACCGCCGTGCGCACTGGCTTCGGCGGCATGGCCGCCATCCCGAAACGCGCCAAGGCCTGCGAGGCCGCGCTGCTGGGCCAGACCTTCAACAGCGCCACCTTCGAACGTGCCGCGCAGGCTCTGAGCGAGGACTTCGCCCCGCTCACCGACTTCCGTGCGAGCAAGGAATACCGCCTGCTCACCGCACAGAACCTGCTGCGCAAGTGCTTCCTGGAACTGGAAGCCCCTCAGGCCGTAACCCGGGTGACCCACTATGCATAAGCCCCAGAAGAGCCAGGAAGAACTCGCCGAACTGTTCCGCGCCGACCTCACCACCGGCGTGGGCCGCAGCGTCAAGCACGAGAGCGCGCCCAAGCACGTCAGCGGCGAGGCGCAGTACATCGACGATCGCCTGGAATTCCCCAACCAGCTGCACGTCTATGCCCGCATGAGCGACCGCGCCCATGCGCGCATCACCAAGCTGGACCTGAGCCCCTGCTACCAGTTCCCCGGCGTCGCCATCGCCATCACCAAGGACGACGTGCCCGGCCAGTTGGACATCGGCCCGGTGGTCGCCGGTGACCCGCTGCTGGCGGACGGCAAGGTCGAATACGTCGGCCAGATGGTCATTGCCGTCGCCGCCGACAGCCTGGAAACCGCGCGCAAGGCGGCCATGGCCGCGATCATCGAGTACGAAGACCTGGAGCCGGTGCTCGACGTGGTCGAGGCGCTGCGCAAGAAGCACTTCGTGCTCGACAGCCACCAGCACAAGATCGGCGACTCGCAGGCCATGCTGGCCACCGCGCCGAACCGCATCCAGGGCACCTTGCACATCGGTGGCCAGGAACACTTCTACCTGGAGACGCAGATTTCCTCGGTGATGCCCACCGAAGACGGCGGCGTGATCGTCTACACCTCCACGCAGAACCCCACCGAAGTGCAGAAGCTGGTCGCCGAAGTGCTGGGCATCTCCTTCAACAAGGTGGTCATCGACATGCGCCGCATGGGTGGCGGCTTCGGCGGCAAGGAAACCCAGGCGGCCGCACCGGCGTGCCTGTGCGCGGTGATCGCGCGCCTCACCGGTCGCCCGGCGAAGATGCGCCTGCCGCGCGTCGAAGACATGCAGATGACCGGCAAGCGCCACCCCTTCTACGTCGAGTACGACGTGGGCTTCGAGGATGACGGCCTGCTGCACGGCATCAACATCGAGCTGGCCGGCAACTGCGGCTACTCGCCGGACCTCTCCGGCTCCATCGTCGACCGCGCGATGTTCCACTCCGACAACGCCTACTTCCTCGGCAACGCCACGGTGAACGGTCACCGCTGCAAGACCAACACCGCGTCGAACACCGCCTACCGCGGCTTCGGCGGCCCGCAGGGGATGGTCGCCATCGAGGAAATCATGGACGCGGTCGCCCGCCACCTCGGCAAGGACCCGCTGGAAGTGCGCAAGCGCAACTACTACGGCAAGGACGAGCGCAACGTCACCCACTACTACCAGCAGGTGGAACACAACCTGCTGCAGGAGATGACCGAGGAGCTGGAAGCCAGCGCCGAGTACGCCAAGCGCCGCGCCGAAATCCGCGAGTTCAACGCCAGCAGTCCGGTGCTGAAGAAAGGCCTGTCGCTGACCCCGGTGAAATTCGGCATCAGCTTCACCGCCACCTTCCTCAACCAGGCCGGCGCGCTGATCCACATCTACACCGACGGCAGCATCCACCTGAACCACGGCGGCACCGAGATGGGCCAGGGCCTGAACACCAAGGTCGCCCAGGTGGTGGCCGAGGTCTTCCAGGTCGATATCGACCGCGTGCAGATCACCGCGACCAACACCGACAAGGTGCCCAACACCTCGCCGACCGCCGCTTCGTCTGGCGCAGACCTGAACGGCAAGGCCGCGCAGAACGCCGCCGAGACCCTCAAGCAGCGCCTGGTGGAATTCGCCGCCAAACACTGGAAGGTGACCGAGGAAGACATCGAGTTCCGCAACAACCAGGTGCGTGTGCGCGACCTCATCCTGCCCTTCGAGGAACTGGTGCAACAGGCCTACTTCAGCCAGGTGTCGCTGTCCTCCACCGGCTTCTACCGCACGCCGAAGATCTACTACGACCGCAGCCAGGCGCGCGGCCGGCCGTTCTACTACTTCGCCTACGGCGTGTCCTGCTCGGAAGTGATAGTCGACACCCTCACCGGCGAGTACAAGATGCTGCGCAGCGACATCCTGCATGACGTCGGCGCCTCGCTGAACCCGGCCATCGACATCGGCCAGGTGGAAGGCGGCTTCGTCCAGGGCATGGGTTGGCTGACCATGGAAGAGCTGGTCTGGAACGCCAAGGGCAAGCTGATGACCAGCGGCCCGGCGAGCTACAAGATCCCGGCCATCGCCGACATGCCCATCGACCTGCGGGTGAAGCTGGTGGAGAACCGCAAGAACCCGGAGCAGACGGTGTTCCATTCCAAGGCCGTCGGCGAACCGCCGTTCATGCTGGGCATCTCGGTGTTCTGCGCGATCAAGGACGCCGTGGCCAGCCTGGCCGACTATCGCGCCCAGCCGCAGATCGACGCCCCGGCCACCCCTGAGCGCGTACTCTGGGGCGTGGAGCAGATGCGCAAGCTGAAGCTGGCCCAGGCGGAGAAGGCACCGGCTCAGGTCGAGCCGGCGTGATGTGACCATGGGGTGCCGCTGGCACGGGAAGACGTCCCCAATCCCGTCCTCCCCCGGGTCAGCGGCGCCCCATCCTTTCAAGAACCTGTAGGAGCGAGGGGGACGCCTAGTCCTTGCTCGCTCCTACGAAGAGCCCAGCCTCAGAGGTTGAAGCCATGAACTGGATCAGTGCCCTCGCCGACCTGCAACAACGCGCCGAAGCCAGCGTGCTGGTGACCATCATCGAAGAGCGCGGCTCGACCCCGCGCAATGCTGGTTCGAAGATGGTCATCAGTGCCGACAAGGCCTACGACACCATCGGCGGCGGCCACCTCGAGTTCAAGGCCATGCAAATCGCCCGCGAGATGCTCCTGGCCCGCGAGCGCGAGCCGAAGCTGGAGCGCTTCAGCCTCGGCGCCAGCCTCGGCCAGTGCTGCGGTGGCGCCACCGTGCTGCTGTTCGAGCCGATGGGCCAGCCCCAGGCGCACATCGCCGTATTCGGCGCCGGCCACGTCGGCCGCGCCCTGGTGCCGCTGCTCGCCAGCCTGCCGTGCAAGGTGCGCTGGATCGACTCGCGGGAGGCCGAGTTCCCCGACCGCATCCCCGAAGGCGTGACCCGAGTAATCAACGAGGACGTGATCGACGAGATCGACGAGATGCCCGCCGGCAGTTACTTCATCGTCATGACCCACAACCACGCGCTGGACCTGGAGCTGACCGCCAGGATCCTCGAACGCAACGACTTCGCCTACTTCGGCCTGATCGGCTCCGACACCAAGCGCGCCAAGTTCGAACACCGCCTGCGCGACCGCGGTTTCGCCGCCGACACCGTGCAACGCATGCGCTGCCCGATGGGCATCGGCGAGGTGAAGGGCAAGCTGCCGGTGGAGATCGCCGTGTCCATCGCCGGCGAGGTGATCGCCACCTACAACGCCACCTTCGGTCAGCAGACCGGCAAGGGCGAGAACACTGTGGCCAAACTGTTACCCACGAGCCGTCGCGCACGCACCGCCGAAAGCGGCGCCTGAAATTTCCGTAGCATGGGCGCATCTCTATTCCGCGCCGCCCATCCCGCCCCGGCGCCTGCGAGCGCCCCGGCCCCGAAACCCGACTGAAGAGAGATCGATGAGCACTCAAGCCAAAGCCTACCGCGCCAGCATCCTGCACAGCGTCGCCGACCCGGCCGAAGTCGGTGTGGAGAAGTCCTACCAGTACTTCGAGGACGGCATCCTGCTGGTGGAAGACGGCAAGGTCGCCCGCGTCGGCCACGCCGCCGAGCTGCTGCCGCAACTGGGCGGTGTCGACGTGCTGGAATACCGCGACGCGCTGATCACCCCCGGCTTCATCGACACCCACATCCACTACCCGCAGACCGGCATGATCGCCTCCTACGGCGAGCAGTTGCTGGACTGGCTGAACACCTACACCTTCCCCACCGAGAAGCAGTTCGCCGACCCGGCCCATGCCGCCGATGTCGCCGGCATCTTCCTCAAGGAACTGCTGCGCGCCGGCACCACCACCGCGCTGGTGTTCGGCACCGTGCACCCGCAGTCGGTGGACGCGCTGTTCGGCGCTGCGCAGAAGCTCGACCTACGCCTGATCGCCGGCAAGGTGATGATGGACCGCAACGCACCGGACTACCTGACCGACAGCGCCGAATCCAGCTACACGGACAGCAAGGCGCTGATCGAGCGCTGGCACGGCAAGGGCCGCCTGCTCTACGCGGTAACTCCGCGCTTTGCTCCCACAAGTACTCCGGAGCAACTGGACGCCGCCGGCCGCCTGCTCAAGGAACACCCCGGCGTGTACCTGCACACGCACCTGTCGGAGAACCTCAAGGAAATCGAGTGGGTCAAGGAGCTGTTCCCGGAGCGCAAGGGCTACCTGGACGTCTATGACCACCACGGCCTGCTCGGCCCGCGCTCGGTGTTCGCCCACGGCGTGCACCTGTGCGACGGCGAATGCCAGCGCCTGTCGGAAACCGGTTCGGCCGTGGCCTTCTGCCCGACCTCCAACCTGTTCCTCGGTAGCGGCCTGTTCGACCTGGCCAAGCTGGAGAAGCACAAGGTCAAGGTCGGCCTGGGCACCGACGTCGGTGCCGGCACCAGCTTCTCCCAGCTGCAGTCGTTGAACGAGGCGTACAAGGTGATGCAGTTGCAGGGCATCAAGCTCGATCCGTTCAAGTCGCTGTACCTGGCCACCCTCGGCGGCGCCCGCGCGCTGGAGCTGGAGGACAAGGTCGGCAGCTTCGCCCAGGGCAACGAGGCCGACTTCGTGGTCCTCGACTACAAGGCCACCCCGCTGCTGGACTATCGCCTGCAGCAGGCCAGGACCCTGGAGGAGAAACTCTTCGCACTGGTCATCCTCGGCGACGACCGTACCGTGAAGGAAACCTTCGCGCACGGCCGTTCCGTTCATCGCCGCGGTTGACCCTTACGGTCGCAGCGCCGGGGCCTCGCTCAGGACCAACCCGGCGCTGCGGCCGCTTTTCATTCCCCCCTCGCGCGCCTTGCACGCGACCGCTCCCACCCAACACCTGGATTTCCGGGCCGTGGCACGGTGCAGGTGTTGGTTCGCGAGCAAGCTCGCTCCTACGAAGAGCGCACCGGAGCTGACTTGTAGGAGCGAGCTTGCTCGCGAACAGCACGGCACTGGATCGCGGACGAAGTCCGCTCCTGCGAAAGCCTCTACTCCCCCCGCACCTCAACCAGCACCGGGCAAGGCGCCCGCTCGATCACCCGCTGCCCCACCGACGGGTCCAGCAGCCGCTCGATACGCCCCAGGTGCCGATGACCGATCACGATCAGGTCGCACGCCAGCCGCTCCGCCTCGCGCAGGATCGCCCGCGCCGGGTCGCCCGCCACCACGGCAGCGGAAGCGGCGCACGGCTGCAACTGCGCCACCGCGTCATCCACCAGCACCTGCGCCTCATGTTGCTCCAGCTCCGCCGGCGGGTACTCCAGCACGTCCTGGCGGGGCATGGCGAAGGCGCGGTCCACCGCGCAGACCACGTGCAGCTCCGCGCCGTTGCAACGCGCCAGCTCCCCCGCCGTGGCGATGATCCGTGGTGACTGCGCCGCGCCATCGATGGCCAGCAGAATCCGTTTGAACATGCCGCTCTCCTTCCGAAACAAGAACCCAGGGGCATTCTTCGGGCCTCACCGGGCCCCGTAAAGACACGCAAAACGTAATGGACCCTTGCAGGAAACGCACGCTTGCCAGGCAGGCCCGTCGAAATGGAACATGTCCGGACTGCCCTGCCCCTTCGGAGTCGTCATGGCCCTGCCCGATCTGAACCTGCTGGTCGCCCTTAACATCCTGCTCGAAGAAGGCAGCGTGGTTGGTGCCGCACGGCGCATGCACCTGAGCGCACCGGCGATGAGCCGCACCCTGTCGCGCATCCGTGAGGCGGTGGGCGACCCGATCATGGTCCGTGCCGGGCGCAACCTGGTGCCTACGCCACGTGCGCTGCAGCTGCGCGAGGAAGTCAGCGACCTGGTTGAACACGCCACGCGCCTGTTCAATGCCAAGGAAAACCTGCGCATGGACCAACTCGAACGCTGCTTCGTGCTGCGCTCCAACAACGTGCTGGTGGGAGGCTTCGCCGCCCGGATGCTGGCGGTGATGAAGGAGGAAGCGCCGCGCTGCAGCCTGCGCATCGCCCCGGAAGCCGACTTCGACGACGAAGCCCTGCGGCAGAACCGCATCGACCTGTACATCGGCGCCACCTCGACGCTGGAACCGGAAATCCGCACGCAGACCCTGTTCACCACCAGCTTCGTCGGCCTGGCGCGGCGCGACCATCCGATCTTCGACGACGAGATCACCGCCGAGCGCTTCGCCTCCTTCCCGCAGATCAGCGTCTCGCGGCGCGGCCGCGCCATCGGGCCGATCGACGAGGAACTGGCGAACCTCGGCCTGCACCGTGAAATTCGCCTCACCGCGCCGACCTTCCACTCCTCGATCTTCGCCCTGCTGGAGTCCGACCTGGTGCTGCCCATCGCCGAGCACTCGCTTTGGCGCCTGGATCGCCTGGGCTTCGCCCTGCGCCAGTTCGACATTCCGCTGCCGCTGAAATCCGTGGTGATCCTGCAGGCCTGGCACCCGCGCTTCGACAACGACCCGGCGCACTGCTGGCTGCGGCAGACGGTGAAACGGGTCTGCATCGAATTGCGCGAGAGCTCCGGCCTGCTGAGCTGAGCGAACAACAAGTGCATCAGACACACTGATTAGCTGCAATCATTTCAATTTCCACAGCTATCGCCCTTCCCTAGACTCGGTCGAAAATATCCGAGTTGATTCCTATGCCTTGCACCTCACCGCCCAAGGGCGGCGGCATCGGCCACCCTCGTGGAGGCCGGCCATGACCGCGCTCGCCCCGATTTCAGCTGCCAGCCCGCCACCAGCGAAACCTTCCGCACCTGTTGCCCAGCCATTCGGCCTGCGCATCGTGGTCGGCATGCTCGGCGTGCTGATCGCGTCCCTCAGCGCCGGGCTCAACGAGAAGGTCACCGACCTGGCCATGACCGACGTGCGCGGCGCGCTGGCCATCGGACACGACGAGGGCACCTGGCTGCTCGCCCTGTATTCGGCGGCGCAGGTGGCGGCGATGGCCTTCGCGCCCTGGTTCTCGGTCACCGTCTCGCTGCGCCGCTTCACCCTCGGCGCCATCGCCTGCTTCGCCCTGCTGGCGCTGCTCTGCCCGTTCGCGCCGAACGTCGAGACGCTCTACCTGCTGCGCCTGCTGCAGGGCTTCGCCGGCGGCTGCATGCCACCGATGCTGATGACCGTGGCGCTGCGCTTCCTGCCGCCGGGCATCAAGCTCTACGGCCTGGGCGCCTACGCGCTGACCGCCACCTTCGCGCCCAACCTGGGCATGCCGCTGGCGGCGCTGTGGACCGAGTTCGTCGGCTGGCAGTGGGTGTTCTGGCAGGTCATCCCGCTCTGCGCGGTGGCGCTGGCCGCCGTCGCCTGGGGCATCCCACAGGACCCGCTGCGCCTGGAGCGCCTGCGCCAGTTCGATTACCTGGGCCTCGCCCTCGGCCTGCCGGGCATCCTGATGCTGGTGATGGGCCTGCTGCAGGGCGAACGCCTGGACTGGTTCGAATCCGACCTGATCATCCTATTGGTGATCGGTGGGGCCGGGCTGCTGGTGGCTTTTTTCATCAACGAATGGACGCACCCGCTGCCCTTCTACCGTCTGGACATTCTCAAGCGGCGCAACTTCACCCACTCGCTGATCACCCTCGCCGGCGTGCTGGTGGTGCTCGGCGCATGCGCCGGGGTGCCGGCGTCCTACCTTGCCTCGGCCCACGGCTATCGCCCACTGCAATCGGCGCCGATGGCGCTGCTGGTGGCACTGCCGCAATTGATCTCGCTGCCGCTGGTCGCCGGACTGTGCAACATCCCCCGCGTCGACTGCCGCTGGGTGCTGGCCATCGGCATCAGCCTGTGCGGGCTGTCGGCCTTCGGCATGAGCCAACTGACCAGCGAGTGGACGCGGGAGAACTTCTATTGGCTGCTGGCGCTGCAGATCATCGGCCAGCCGATGGCCGTGGTGCCGCTGCTGATGTCCGCCACCAGTGTGGTCGCGCCCATCGAAGGGCCGTTCGCCTCGGCCTGGTTCAACAGCGTGCGCGGCTTCTCGGCGGTGCTCGGCAGCGCCGTGGTGTCGATCCTGATGACCTGGCGCGAGCACTACCACTCCAACCGCCTGGTCGATCATCTGGGCAACGTCCCGCATGCCCTCGGCCTGCGCCTGGAGCAACTGGGCGGCGTCGAGAACATCGACCGCCTGGCCGGCCAGGTACGTGGCCAGGCCGGCGTGCTCGCCGCCTCCGACACCCTGCTGGCGATGGCCGGCCTGGCCGCCGCCCTGCTCGTCCTGATTCCGCTGATGCCGCTGCGGGTCTACCCGCCGCGCCCTGTCGTTCCCACTCCCTGATTCGAAGGTCTGCCCATGTCGAAACTGAACGCCCGTCGCGGCAGCCTGGCCCTGGTCGCCGTGCTGCTGTTCGCCCTGGTCGTCTACCTGCTGCTGCGCCTGCTGGGTCCCGCCCGCGAGCAGAGCACCGACGACGCCTACGTCCACGCCGATTTCACCCTGGTGGCGCCGAAGGTCGCCGGCTTCATCGCAGAAGTGCTGGTGGAAGACAACCAATCGGTGAAGGCCGGCCAGGTCCTGGCGCGCATCGACGCCCGCGACTACCGTGCCGCGCTGGAGGCCGCCGAGGCCGACGTGCTGGCTGCCGAGGCGCGCCATCATCATGTCGCCGCCGACCTCGAACGCCAGCAGGCGGTGATCGCCCAGAGCGCCGCCCAGGTACAGGCCGACCAGGCCGCGCTGGTCTTCGCCTCGCAGGAGCTCAAGCGTTACGAGCACCTCGTCAGCCGGGGCGCCGGTACCCTGCAGAACGCCCAGCAGGCGCGCTCCCGCATCGACTCGGCCAGGGCCGTGCTGGACAAGGACAAGGCCGCCGCCCTCGCCGCGCGCAAGCAGCTCGACGTCCTGCTGGCCCAGCAGGCCGAAGCTCTCGGCGCACTGAAGCGTGGCCAGGCGCAATTGCAGCAGGCGCAACTGAACCTGTCGTACACCGAGATTCGTGCGCCCTTCGACGGCATGGTCGGCCGCCGCGCTGTGCGCGTGGGCGCCTACACCACGCCGGGCAATGCCCTGCTGGCGGTGGTGCCGCTGCAGGACGCCTACGTGGTCGGCAACTTCCAGGAAACCCAGCTGACCGAAGTGCAGCCAGGGCAGCGCGTCGAGATCAGCATCGACACCTTCCCCGGCGAAACCCTGCACGGCCACGTCGACAGCATCGCCCCGGCCACCGGCCTGAGCTTCGCCCCCATCGCTCCGGACAACGCCACCGGCAACTTCACCAAGATCGTCCAGCGCATCCCGGTGAAGATCGTCCTCGACACCGACCAACCGCTGCGCGAGAAGCTGCGCGTGGGCATGTCGGTGATCGCGCGCATCGACACCGGCAAGCACGCCGCGGATGAGCGGAAAGTGGCGGTGCAATGATCCCCCGCCGGCACCTCGGACAGGCTGCACGGCACCCACCGCGTCTGACGCGGCGGTTGCCTGGCGCGCGTCGATCAGCCACGCTATGCGCCATCCAGTCCGACAACCTGACGAATCCCATGATCGAACTCGAACGCCCCGACTCCCTGGTGGAGCGCGTGGTCGCCTCCCTGCGCCGTGAAATCGATTCCGGTCGCCTGCCCGCAGGTTCGCGCCTGCCCACGGAATTCCAGCTTTCCGAACAGCTGAACGTCAGCCGTTCGGTGGTGCGCGAGGCGGTGGCGCAGCTCAAGGCCGACGGCGTACTGGTCAGCCGCCGGGGCAGCGGTTCGTTCATCTCCGGCACACCCGGCGGTACGGTGTTTCGTCTGCCTGGCCGCAACGATGGCGGCCAGGGGCTGGCGCAACTGTTCGAGATGCGCCTGTGGATCGAGATTCAGGCCGCCCGCATCGCCGCCCAGCGCCGCAGCGCCGCCGACCTTGCGCGCATGGCCGAGGCGCTGAAGGTGATGGACGAGCACCGCGCCGACTTCGACCGCTCCGGCGGGGCCGACGTGGAGTTCCACAAGGCCATCGCCGCCGCCTGCAAGAACGACTATTTCGTGGCCTTCCACGACTTCCTCGGCGGCCAGTTGGCGCACACCCGGCGCACCGCCTGGGAGAACTCCGCCGGCCTCAAGGGCGGCTCGTCTCCTGCGCAGAACGAGCACCGCGCGCTCTACGAAGCCATCGCCGCCAGCGATGCGGACGCCGCCGCGAACAGCGCCGAGAGCCATCTGCGCGCCTCGGCCAAGCGCCTAGGCATCGAACTGGCGCCCCTGCCCCACTGAAACATATTCATCCGTAAGTCGGACTCGAAATTTGTCTGACAACCTGATTTAATCGCCGCCAGCTGAATTTGTCAGACAACCTGACCTGATCAATAAAGTCTGACAACCCGACCGCGGTACAAGAGAAACAACAATGACTTACGACTTCTGCATCATCGGTGGCGGCATCGTCGGCCTGGCCACGGCCATGCGCCTGCTGCAGGTGCGCCCCGGTGCGTCGCTGCTCCTGCTGGAAAAGGAAGACAGCCTGGCCCGCCACCAGACCGGCCACAACAGCGGCGTGATCCACGCCGGCATCTACTACGCGCCGGGCAGCCTGAAGGCAGACCTGTGCAAGCGTGGCGCCCAGGCCACCCAGGACTTCTGCGACGAGCACGGCATCGCCTACGACGTCTGCGGCAAGCTGCTGGTGGCGTCCAGCGCCCTCGAACTGCAACGCATGGACGCCCTGCTGGAGCGCTCGAAGCTCAACGGCCTGGACGTCAAGCGCGTGGAGGCCGGCGAATTGCGCGAGCGCGAGCCGAACATCGTCGGCCTCGGCGGCCTGTTCCTCTCCTCCACCGGCATCGTCGACTACCGCCAGGTCTGCCAGGCGATGGCGAAAGTCATCGAACGCAGCGGTGGCGAAGTCCGCCTGGGCGTGAAGGTCGATGCGATCCGCGAGGGCGGCGACAACGTCCACATCCGTGCTGGCGACGAAGGCTGGACGGCACGGCAACTGGTGGCCTGCGCCGGCCTGCAGTCCGACCGCCTGGCGCGCCTGGCGGGCATCGAAACGCAGCATCAGATCATTCCGTTCCGCGGCGAGTACTACCGCCTGCCGGCGAGCAAGAACGACATCGTCAAGCACCTGATCTACCCGATCCCGGACCCGGAACTGCCGTTCCTCGGCATCCACCTGACGCGGATGATCGATGGCAGCGTCACCGTCGGCCCCAACGCGGTGCTCGGTTTCGCCCGCGAGGGTTATCCGAAGTTCTCCACGCACCTCGCCGACGTACTGGAGTACGCGCGCTTCCCCGGCTTCTGGAAAACCATCGGCGCCAACCTGCGCTCGGGCCTGGCAGAGATGAAGAACTCGCTGTTCAAGGCCGGTTACCTGGAGCAATGCCGCAAGTACTGCCCGTCCCTGCAACTGGACGACCTGCAACCCATCGAGGCCGGCATCCGTGCCCAGGCGGTGATGCGCGACGGCACGCTGGTGCATGATTTCCTGTTCCTCGAAACGCCGCGCATGTTGCACGTCTGCAACGCGCCCTCGCCGGCCGCCACCTCGGCCATCCCCATCGGCGAAATGATCGCCGACCGCCTGCTGCAACAGGCCTGAGCCAACGCCCGACCTCGTCATTCACACAAGGAAAACAACAGATGACCGCAACAAGGCCCGCGTCCTTGCGGGAAACGCCTGCCCAGGAAAAGACCCGTCTGCGCAAGGTGGCCGCCGCCACCATCGTCGGTTCCATGCTCGAGTGGTATGACTTCTACCTCTACGCGACGATGGCGGCGATCGTCTTCGCCAAGATCTTCTTCGACCCGAGCGACCCGCAAACCGCGACGCTGCTGGCATTCTCCACCTTCGCCATCGGCTTCATCGCCCGTCCCTTCGGCGGCATGCTGTTCGGCCACATGGGCGACAGGTTCGGCCGCAAGCAGATGCTGGTGGTGACCTTCGTGCTGATGGGCGTGTGCACCACGCTGATCGGCCTGATTCCCAACTACGACACTATCGGCATCTGGGCACCGATCCTGCTGGTGGCGATCCGCATCATCCAGGGCCTGGGCGCCGGCGCCGAACTGGCCGCCGCCGCGGTGACTTCCTACGAACACGCCTCCGAAGGCAAGCGCGGCAGCCAGGGCGCCTGGCCGGCGCTGGGCCTGAACCTGGGCCTGCTGCTGTCGTCCCTCACCGTGTACGCGCTGACCCTGCATGGCGATCAGTTCCTGCTCGATGGCGGCTGGCGCATCCCGTTCATCGCCAGCATCGTACTGGTGGGCGTGGGCCTGTGGGTGCGCAGCAGCATCCCGGAAACCCCGGAATACAGCGAACTGCACGAAGCCAAGGCCGGCGAACTGGTCAGCCACGACGAGCACAGCGTGCAGAAAGTCCCGCTGCTGGCGCTATTCCGCAACGACCTGAAAGGCCTGCTGGTGGTGTTCTTCGTGGCCATCGGCTACAACGCGCTGAGCTACATCTTCAAGACCTTCTCCCTGGCCTATCTGACCCAGTACAAGCACGTCACGGCCAACGTCACCTCGCTGTCGGTAACCATCGCCAGCCTCATCGCCATCTTCGCCGTGCCACTGTTCGGCCGCCTGTGCGACCGTTACAGCAGCAAGCAGGTGCTGATCGCCGGCGGCGTACTCTCGGCGATCTGCGCGTACCCGTTCATGGCGCTGCTGGAAACCGGCGAGAGCCTGTGGATCTACGTGGCGCTGGGTATCGGCACCGGCCTCCTCGCGCCGATGATGTTCGCTCCGCAGGGCTCCTTCCTCAGCCGCCAGTTCCCCACTCACACCCGCTCCTCCGGCGTGGGTACCGGCCGCGAGATTGGCACCGCGGTGGCAGGCGGCCTGGCACCGCTGGGTGCGCTGTCGCTGGTGGCGTCGTCGCCGACCCACTCCACGGCCGGGGTGGTCGCGATCCTGTTCGTTGCCGCCGTGATCCTGGTGATCGCCGCGTCGTTCGACCAGGGCAGCAAGCACTCGGCATTCAAGAACTGACGCCGCCAGAACGAAAAAAGCCCCGCGTTTGCGGGGCTTTTTTCTGCCTGGCGATCAGGCCGCCGAATCGGCATCCGCCTTGCTGCGGCGCGGCTTCTTCTTGCCGGCCAGCAGGTGCGAGAACACCGCGTGCAGGTCGCCGGATGCGCCATCCACGTCCAGGTTCAGCTTGTCATCGATGTGCGCCATGTGGTGCATCATCAGCATCACGGCCTTTTCCTTGTCGCCCCGTTCGATGGCGTCGAGGATCTCGTTGTGCTCGTCGAACGAGCAGTGCGAGCGACCGCCGCTTTCGTACTGGGCGATGATCAGCGAGGTCTGCGACACCAGGCTGCGCTGGAAGACCACCAGCGGCGCATTCTTCGCCATCTCGGCGAGCTTGAGGTGGAATTCCCCGGAGAGGCGGATGCCGGCGCCACGGTCGCCACGGGCGAAGCTGGATTGCTCCTGTTTCACCATGTCGCGCAGCTCGGCGAGGGTATCGCTGCTGGCGTTGTCCACGGCCAGCTCGGTGATCGCGCGCTCGACGGTGCGGCGGGCGAAGAGGATCTGCCGGGCTTCGTCGATGCTCGGGCTCGCCACCACCGCGCCGCGGTTCGGGCGCAGCAGCACGACCTGCTCATGGGCCAGGCGCGACAGCGCGCGACGGATGATGGTGCGGCTGACACCGAAGATTTCGCCGAGGGCCTCTTCGCTCAGCTTGGTGCCGGGAGCGAGGCGCTGCTCAAGGATCGCATCGAAGATGTGCGCGTAGACGATCTCGTCCTGAGTACCGCTGCGGCTCTTGCCATTGCGCGGCTGCTTCCTGATCTGTTGCAACTGGTCGGTCATTGGTGTCGAACCCTGATCAGCCGGCGTGGGGCCGGCGCGAAATCCGTTGGAGCGAGCGGAGAGCTGGCGTCGGCCAGGTATTGGGCAACAGTGTACACAAAATGGCCAGCATCGTGCAGCCGTCCCAAGCGAGTCGCGATTGGCGCCAATAGGAAGGGATTCGCCAGGGGTTCCGGCACCATCCTGCGACCAATCCATGCCTTTGCTTGTAAAAATCTTTCAAAAAGGCACCAAACATTATTTGAACTTTTTGTACACAACTGCATAATCGCGGCGTGACTTCCTGACCTAAGAGTCAACAAATCACACCCTCACAACTCTTTCCGTTTGCGCAAGGGACGCAGGTGAACCAGCCGACGGCAAGGGACCAACAACAAGAGCGTTGAGGAGTACCGCTGTGGAAAGCACCAAACAAGAACAACAAGCCTTTGCTTCAAGCCCGCCTGCTACCGGCCTGCTCGAACGTCTGTTCAAGCTCAGCCAGCATGGCACCACCGTGAAGACCGAACTCGCCGCGGGCCTCACGACCTTCATCACCATGGCGTACATCATCTTCGTCAACCCCAACATCATGGCCGACGCCGGCATCGACCACGGCGCCGCATTCGTCGCGACTTGCCTTGCCGCGGCGCTCGGCTGCTTCCTGATGGGCCTGTACGCCAACTGGCCGGTGGGCCTGGCGCCGGGCATGGGCCTCAACGCCTTCTTCACCTACACCGTGGTCAAGACCATGAACTACAGCTGGGAGATCGCGCTGGGCGCGGTGTTCATCTCCGGCATCGCCTTCATGATCCTGACCTTCTCCCGCGTGCGCGAATGGCTGCTCAACAGCATCCCGGTGAGCCTGCGCTTCGCGATGGGCGCCGGCGTCGGCCTGTTCCTCGGGCTGATCGGCCTGAAGACCGCCGGTATCGTGGTCGCCAGCCCCGCCACCCTGGTACACCTGGGTGACCTGACCAGCCCCGGGCCGCTGCTGGCCGCCCTCTGCTTCCTGATGATCGCGGTGCTGGAGTACCGTCGCGTGTTCGGCGGCATCCTGATCAGCATCCTCACCGTCACCGTGGCCGGCATCGCCCTGGGCATCGTCCAGTTCGGCGGCGTGTTCTCCATGCCCCCGAGCCTGGCGCCGACCTTCATGGCGATGGACATCACCGGCGCCTTCAACGTGACCATGATCAGCGTGATCCTGGCGTTCCTCTTCGTGCACATGTTCGACACCGCCGGCACCCTGATGGGGGTGGCCCAGCGTGCGCACCTGGTACGTGAGGACGGTCGCATCGAGAACCTGTCCAAGGCGATGAAGGCCGACAGCACCTCCAGCGCCTTCGGCGCGGTGCTCGGCGTACCGCCGGTGACCAGCTACGTGGAAAGCGCCGCGGGCGTCGCCGCCGGTGGCCGTACCGGCCTGACCGCCGTGGTGGTGGGCCTGCTGTTCGTCGCCGCGATGTTCTTCGCTCCGCTGGCCGGCATGATCCCCGCCTACGCCACCGCCGGCGCGCTGATCTATGTCGCCATGCTGATGATGGGCGGCATGGCCCACATCGACTGGAACGAGCACACCGAAACCATTCCGGCCATCGTTACCGTGATCATGATGCCGCTGACCTTCTCGGTCGCCGACGGCATCGCCCTGGGCTTCGTGACCTACGTGGCGATGAAGGTCTTCACCGGCCGCCACAAGGACGTGACCGTCAGCCTGTATGCGCTGTGCGCCATCTTCGTGGCCAAGTTCATCTTCCTGTAAGACCCTGGGGCCCCGGCGCAACTGCGCCGGGGCTTTCACTTTCGGCGAAACACCGTCGATGATCCCGGATACCCGGCTGCTCTACAGCAACGCCGCACTGTTCGCCGCCGCAGACGGAGCTTCCCTGCCGAGCCGCCGAGGCTCAGTCACTGGCAACGGGCAGCAGCAGGCGCACACGCACTTTTGTGCCGACGCCCTGCTCGCTGCTGACGTCGATACTGCCCCCCATCCGCTTCACCAGCCCTTCGCACAGCACCAGCCCGAAACCGATCCCACCACTCACCAGGTGCTCCGAGTCGGGCAGCCTGCGGAACGGCTCGAACAGGTGCGCCAGCTCCTCGTCGGCCATCCCCGGGCCACTATCCTCGACATCCAGCACGAACTCGACCTGACCACCGGCACTCTCGCTGGTCTCGACGCGCAGCAGTACCTCGCCACGATCGGTGAACTTGAGGGCATTGCCCATCAGATTGTCCAGTACCTGGCGCAGACGCGGGGCATCGATCCACACCGGCTTAGCCTGCAGCCGCTCCAGCCGCACCTTGAAATCCAGCCCTTTCGTCGAAGCCTCGGTGCGGTAGTCCGGCAGGCAGGCGTCGATCAGCTCACGCAGATCATGGCGCCGGGGCTCTAGAAGCAGAGTGCCGGTATCCAGCTGGACGAAATCGTCCACGTCGGCGAACACGCCCTGCAGGTTCTCCGCGATCTGTCCAACGGCCGTCAGCAGGTCACGCTGCCCCTCGCCGATTTCCGTCCCGGCCAGTACCTGCTCCAGCGTTTTCGAGATTCCGCGCAAGGCCACACCGATCTCGCGCGTCACCGCGCCGCGGAAGTGACTGCGCATGCGTTCGG
This sequence comes from Pseudomonas sp. ATCC 13867, assembly GCF_000349845.1. Classification (NCBI taxonomy): domain Bacteria; kingdom Pseudomonadati; phylum Pseudomonadota; class Gammaproteobacteria; order Pseudomonadales; family Pseudomonadaceae; genus Pseudomonas; species Pseudomonas sp. ATCC 13867. Next base: position 3,476,167 of record NC_020829.1, read on the forward strand.
TCGACCGCGCCTGCAGACTGGAATGGCGCAACTGGCGCAGCAGCTCTTCCCGTTCGGTGTGATCCTCGGAGCCGGAGAACATGCCGAGCAGCGAGCCATCGGCGTCGAACATGGGCTTCGTCCAGGTGGAGAGCGTGCGCCGCCCCTCCCTGGTTTCCACCACGCGATCGATGAACAGCGGTTTCCGTTCGGCCACCGCCTTCAGGTAAGCCTCCCGGATGACCCGCCTGTCTTCCGGGTCGGTGAATCTGGATACCTCGACGAATTGACTGCCGATCACCTCTTCGCGCGGCATATCGATCGAATCCAGGTAGACCTGGTTGTAGGCCATCAGCCGCCCTTCGGGGTCACGCAGGGTGAGCGGGGTCGGCATGGCATCGATCAGTTTCTGCAGGATTTCGAGCCTTTCCCGCTGTTTCAGCCCCGGGCCGCCAGCCTGAGGCTCCGGCTCGCTCCCGGAGGCTTCGACCAGCCCCTGTTGCCGGGCGATGTCGATCAGTTCCACCAGCGACGTCGCATGCAGTTTCTGCATCAGGCGGACCTTGTAGGTGCTCACGGTCTTGTCGCTGATCGCCAGCTGTTCACTGATCGCGACGTTGCTGAGCCCGCGCGCCAGCAGTTGCAGCACCGCCAGTTCGCGTACCGACAGGTCCTGCAGCACTTCGCTATGCTGGCTTGCGCCAAGTAGTATGTGGCTGGGGAAATAGTTCTGACCGGCGAGCAAAGCATGTACGGCGGCCTTCAGTTCACGCGGGTCCTGCTGCTTGCTGACGAAACCCCGCGCCCCAGACTGCAGGCAGCGGCCGGCGAAATACTCCGAATTCTGGGCCGTCAGCACCAGAATCCTGCAGCCCAGCTCCATCGCAACCAGGCGCTGGATCACTTCCAGCCCTCCCAGCCCGTGAATGGAAAGCTCCATCACCACCAGGTCGGGCAACAGCCTGCGAGCCAGTTGCAGCGCCTGTGGACCGCTGCCGGTTTCGCCCACGACTTCATGCCCTTCCGCTTCCATCAGCAGACGGATCGCATGCCGGATTACCGGCTCCGGATCGACAATCAGGATCCTGCTCACCCGCGGCCTCCCGGAATCACCACAGACTTCGACATCCGCATCAACCCTCCGCTACCGGCAACGACAACCGCACCAGCGCCTGCGTACCCGCGCCGGGATGGCTTTTCAGCTCGATGCTGCCGTGCATCAGTTCAAGCAACATGCGGCACAGCGTCAGGCCAAGGCCCGAGCCGCCGCGCAGAATGTGCCCGGCGTCCGGCAACTGGCGGAATGGCTCGAACAGCCGCTCCAGCTCTCCATCGTCGATGCCGGGGCCGCTGTCCTCCACGGCCAGCATGACCTCGACCTGCCCCTTGCCCCCCGCCACCGCACTCAGGCGCATCAACACGCCGCCGTCGTCGGTGAACTTCACGGCATTGCCGAGGAGGTTGTCCAGCACCTGGCGCAGTCGCCCGGCATCCACCCACACCCTGGGCTCCTGCAACCGGCCACACTGCAGCTCCAGCGCCAGTCCCCTGGCCTGGGCCTGATCCCGTTGCCCGGCAATACAGCTCTCGGCCAGCTCGCGCAGGTCATGGGGCTGCGGATCCAGGGTCAGCCTTCCGGCCTGCAACAGGCCGAAGTCCTGCAGATCGGCGAACACGCTGCTCAGACTTGCCGTCATCTCATGGGCCACTTTCAACGGCTCGCGCTGGGCGTCGCCGATGCGCGGTTGCGACAGCGTCAGATCGATCATCGCCGAGATCCCGCGAAATACCGCGCCCACTTCCCGGCTCATGGCTTGTATGAAGGCATCCCTGACACGATTCCCGGCTTCCATGCGCCGGGAGGTATCGCGCAACTCGCGCAGCAGACCATCGCGCTCGGTCTGGTTCTGCGATCCGCACAGCATGCCTATCAGTCGCCCACCCGCGTCATGCAGAGGCTTGGCCCACAGCGTCAGCACCCGACGTCCATCGCGCTTGTCGGTAAATACCCGCTCGAAGGTCATCGGCGCGTTCTGCGCAACCGCTTGCAGGTAGTTGCCCTGAACCGCCCGGGCATCCTCCAGCGAATAGGTCATGATATCGGCGTAGCGGCTACCGATGACCTCGTCGCTGGACAATCCCGAGATCTCGAGGAAGGCCTGGTTGCAGATCATCACTCGCCCGTCGATATCGCGCACCGCAAGGGTTCCGGGCACGGCGTCGATCATCTTCTGCAGCAGTTCGAGCTGCTCGCCCTGTCCGGGGCCGAGGTCAGTGGCTTTCGCGTCGCCGCTGGACGAGCCCAACAGGTCATTGCGGCGGGCGATGTCGATCAGCTCCACCAGCGATGATGCGTGCAGCTTCTGCAGCAGACGCGCCTTGTAGGTGCTGACGGTCTTGTCGCTGATCGCCAGTTGCTCGGCGATGGCGATGTTGCTGAAGCCACGGGCGAGCAGTTGCAGGACCGAAACCTCGCGCGCGGAAAGCGACGGCTGCTGGCAGCCCACCAGCGCGGGGGCGGCGCCAGTCAGTGCGCCATCCGGGAAATAGCTGTGCCCCCGCAGTATGGCGTTCGTCGCACGCCGCAGATTCAGGGGATCGTCCTGCTTGCTGACGAAGCCACCGGCGCCCGTCTGCAGGCAGCGCCCGGCGAAGTACTCGGAATCCTGGGTGGTCAGCACCAGCACTCGCGCATCCGGCTCGGCGGCAATCAGGCGCTGGAGCACTTCGAGCCCGCCCAGACCGGGAATGGAAAGTTCGAGGATGGTCAGATCGGGGCGCAGGGAGCGCGCAAGTTGCAATGTCTTCGGGCCATTGTCGGCTTCGCCCACCACCTCATGGCCATCTTCTTCCATCAATAGCCGGATCGCGTGCCGGGTCACCGGCTGCGCGTCGGCGATCAGGATCCTGCTCATCCAGAACTCCATCGAATACTCAGGACAGAAAGAATAGATGGCTATGCCCCGGGCAGCGACCGCGCAGGCAACGGTGCGCCAACCATGAGGCAGACGTACTCAGGAGGAGGATAAAAAAGCCCGCCAATCGGCGGGCTGAAGGAGACTCCACGAAGAGTCGGGGGTAATGCCCGGGCCGGCGGCAGGCCGTCGAAGAAGCGCCTGCTAGCTGCCGCGATAGGTGGAATAGCTGTAAGGCGAAATCAGCAGCGGCACATGGTAGTGATCTTTCTCGGAAGCGATGCCGAAGCGCAGTACGACCTGGTCGAGGAAGGCCGGGGTCGGCAGTTCCACACCACGGGCGCGGTAGTAATCGCCGGCATTGAACAGCAACTGGTAGACGCCGGCGCGTAAATCGTCGCCCTGCAGCAGCGGCTCGTCGACACGGCCGTCGTCATTGGTCACACGGGTGGTGATCAACTCCAGCTGCTGACCTTCGACGCGGTACAGCTCGATCTTGATGCCGTGGCCAGGGCAGCCGTGGGCGGAATCCAGTACGTGAGTGGTCAAGCGTCCCATTGGCTTATCGATGTCTCCGGCGCCGCCGGCGGACACCTTCCTCCTCTGTCTCGTTGATTCAAATTCGGCGGGCTGCCGCACGGACAGCCGGCAAGTGCGTTTGTGCGGAATCGAATATACCCAGCGATGCGCTCAATTGTATACAAAAAAGTAATTCAACCTTGCAAAAAGCCACCAGGACAGCCGCCTGCACGGGTGCACCAGATGCCTGAGAATGGGCGTCGCAGACAGCATGGAACGTGGTCAGGCGGGGTTCTTGCGGCGACTCCCACGCGTATACGGAAGAGAAATGACCGTTGTGCGGATTGTATTTACAGATCGCCAAACATTTTGTATACAATGCGCCCATCAACGGCAGCGCCCGGTCCACCGACTCCGCGCAGACCGCCAACCACAAGAAGGAACACTGCAGTGAGCGCCGACTACCCACGCGACCTGATCGGTTACGGCAACAACATCCCCCATCCGCATTGGCCGAACGATGCCCGCATCGCTCTCTCCTTCGTCCTCAACTACGAGGAAGGCGGCGAGCGTTGCATCCTGCACGGAGACAAGGAATCCGAAGCCTTCCTCTCCGAGATGGTGGCCGCACAGCCGCTCAAGGGCGAGCGCAACATGTGCATGGAGTCGCTGTACGAATACGGTAGCCGCGCTGGCGTATGGCGCCTGCTCAAGCTGTTCAAGAAATACGACCTGCCGATGACCATCTTCGCCGTGGCGATGGCCGCCCAGCGCCACCCCGAGGCGATCCGCCAGATGGTCGCCGACGGCCACGAGATCTGCAGCCACGGCTACCGCTGGATCGACTACCAGTACATGGATCCGGAACAGGAGCGCGAGCACATGTTCGAGGCCGTGCGCATCCTCACCGAACTGACCGGCCAGCGCCCGCAGGGCTGGTACACCGGCCGCCTGGGCCCGAACACCCGACGCATCGTCCGCGAGGACGGCAACTTCCTCTACGACTCCGACACCTACGACGACGACCTGCCCTACTGGGACCCGGCGAGCACCGCCGAGAAGCCGCACCTGGTGATCCCCTACACCCTGGACACCAACGACATGCGCTTCACCCAGGTGCAGGGCTTCAACAAGGGCGACGACTTCTTCGAATACCTGAAAGACGCCTTCGACGTGCTCTACGCCGAGGGTGCCGAGGGCGCGCCGAAGATGCTTTCCATCGGCATGCACTGCCGCCTGCTCGGCCGTCCGGCCCGCATGGCCTCGCTGGAGCGTTTCATCCAGTACGTTAAGGGTCACGAGAAGGTGTGGATCACCCGCCGTGTCGACATCGCCAAGCACTGGCACGAAAACCACCCGTTCAAAGCCCAGGAGAACCAGGCATGAGCCGTTTCCAGACCCTGACTCCGGCCAGCCTCGACCGCGCCGCGTTCGTCGCCACCTTCGCCGACATCTACGAGCACTCCCCGTGGGTCGCCGAGAAGGCCTATGACCTGGGCGTCGACGACAGCCTGAACGACATCGAGCTGCTGCAGCAGCGCATGGCCGACATCCTCCTGTCCGCCAGTCATGAAGCCCAGCTGGCACTGATCAACGCCCACCCGGACCTCGCCGGCAAGGCCGCGATCCGCGGCGAACTGACCGCCTCGAGCACCGCCGAACAGGCCGGCGCCGGCATCCAGGACTGTACCGCCGAGGAGTTCGCCCGCTTCACCGAACTCAACGACGCCTACAAGGCCAAGTTCGGCTTCCCCTTCATCAAGGCGGTGAAGGGCAGCAACCGCCACCAGATCCTGGCTGCGTTCGAAGAGCGCATCCACAACACGCCGGAGCAGGAGTTCCAGACCGCCCTGGCGGAGATCAACAAGATCGCGATGTTCCGCCTGCAGCAGCTCTGAGCGAGCGGACCTTCACTCCCCTTCCGTACGAAGGGGCCCATGCGAACAACGAGATAAGAAGACCAGCCATGCGTACCCTGAAGATCGAGCCGTTGACCCAGTCAGCCTTCGCACCGTTCGGTGATGTCATCGAAACCGAAGGCAGCGACTTCTTCATGATCAACAACGGTTCCACCCGCCGTTATCACAAGCTCGCCACCGTCGAAACGGCGCAGCCCGATGACAAGGCGATCATCAGCATCTTCAGCGCCGAATCCCTGGAGATGCCGTTGCGCATCCGCATGCTGGAGCGCCATCCGCTGGGCAGCCAAGCGTTCATTCCGCTGCTCGGCAACCAATTTCTGATCGTGGTCGCGCCAGTTGGCGACGTACCTGTATCGGGCCTCGTCCGCGCTTTCCTGTCCAACGGCAAGCAGGGCGTCAATTACCACCGCGGCGTCTGGCACCACCCGGTGCTGACGATCGAAAAGCGGGATGACTTCCTGGTGGTCGATCGCAGCGGTTCTGGCAACAACTGCGACGAGCATTTCTTCACCGAGGACGAACAGCTCCTCCTCGACCCCCAACTAAACTAATAAGAGTGGCCCATTCACCGCGACGGCGGCGTCCGGGCAAGAGGTAATAACAGTGGAAGCACATCTCATCGAATGGGCGAACCTGCTGGTTCGCTGGGTACACATGATCGTCGGTATCGCCTGGATCGGTGCCTCGTTCTATTTCGTCTGGCTGGAAAACAACCTCAATCGCGCCAACCCGCGCGAAGGGCTCTCCGGTGATCTATGGGCGATCCACGGTGGCGGTATCTACCACCTGGAGAAGTACAAGCTCGCCCCGCCGAAAATGCCGGACAACCTGCACTGGTTCAAATGGGAGGCCTACTCCACCTGGCTCTCGGGCGTCTGCCTGCTGACCATCGTGTTCTACCTGAACCCGACCCTGTACCTGATCGCTCCGGGCAGTGACCTGGCCCCGGCCGCCGCCATCGCCATCGGCATCGGCTCGCTGATCGCCGGCTGGTTCATCTACAGCACCCTGTGCGACTCCCCGCTGGGCAAGACCCCTGCCCTGCTCGGCGCCATCCTGTTCGCCCTGATCGTCCTCGCCGCCTACCTGCTCAGCCAGGTGTTCAGCGGCCGCGGCGCATACCTGCACGTGGGCGCCATCATCGGCACCATCATGGTGGGTAACGTGTTCCGCGTGATCATGCCGGCCCAGCGCGCGCTGGTTAAGGCCATCGAGGAAAACCGCCAGCCCGACCCGGTGCTGCCGGCCAAGGGCCTGCTGCGTTCGCGCCACAACAACTACTTCACCCTGCCGGTGCTGTTCATCATGATCAGCAACCACTTCCCGAGCACCTACGGCAGCCAGTACAACTGGCTGATCCTGGCGGGCATCGCGGGTCTGGCAGTGATCGTGCGCCACTACTTCAACACCCGCCACGAAGGCAACGGCATGGCCTGGGCCCTGCCCGCCGGCGCCGTCGGCATGATCGCCCTGGCCTTCGTCACCGGCCCGAACCTCCCCAGCAGCGACAGCGCCGCCAGCGCCCAGCCTGCGAAGGTGGAGTACCAGCCGCTGCCGGAAACCGCCATCGGTGGCAAGACCCCGGCCGAGCGCGCCAAGGAAGACGCCGCGAAACCCGCCACTGTCGAGCAGGCTCCCGCCCAGGCGCAAGCCTCCACGGGCGTCGGTGCCGGCTTCGACAAGGTCCACCACGTGATCCAGGAACGCTGCACTGTCTGCCACTCGTCCAAGCCGACCAGCAACATGTTCAGTGCCGCTCCGGCTGGCGTGATGTTCGACACCCCGCAGCAGATCCAGCAGCTCGCCCCGCGCATCCAGGCGCAGGCCGTGGCTTCGCAGGTGATGCCGCTGGGCAACATCACCCAGATGACCCCGGAAGAGCGCAAGCTCGTTGGCGACTGGATCGCCAAGGGTGCCCAGGTTAATTGAGCCTGCGGCACGGCCAGGAAAACCGCACCTTCGGGTGCGGTTTTTTTATGCCTGCGAATAAAGCAAACCTGTAGGAGCGAGCTTGCTCGCAAACAAACCATCAGTGCACGCCGGATCAATAGGCTGCGGCCCGGTTCGCGAGCAAGCTCGCTCCTACGAAAAGCCAATAAAGCAAAAAATGTAGTCCACTCGACCAATGGCTACATAAATCGCGAAGCCAGGAAACACGCGACCTAGAGGCATCCAACACCACCGAGACAGAACGTGACCGATGAGTTGTATACAAAAATCGATTGAACCTAATACATATCGCAAGTATAAAGTGCCGCACCGCTTCACCCGCTCGGCCCCGGGGGTGAATGATGGCCAGTATCTCCCAGCTGCCGCGCCCGTCCGGCAGCCTGTGACTGACAACAATAAAAACCGAGGTGTTGCATGTCCGTGGTATCTGAACGCCGCATTCCCGGCTCGCCTGTCGATCAGCGTTTGCCCTTGCTGCAGCTGCTGCTGGTCGGGTTCCAGCACGTTCTCCTGATGTATGGCGGCGCCGTCGCCGTTCCCCTGATCGTCGGCCAGGCCGCCGGTCTCTCCCGTGAAGAAATCGCCTTCCTGATCAACGCCGACCTGCTGGTCGCCGGTATCGCCACGCTCGTACAATCCCTCGGCATCGGTCCGGTGGGCATCCGCATGCCGGTGATGATGGGTGCCAGCTTCGCCGCCGTGGGCAGCATGGTCGCTATGGCCGGCATGCCCGGCGTGGGCCTCAACGGCATCTTCGGCGCGACCATCGCCGGCGGTTTCTTCGGCATGATCATCGCGCCGTTCATGAGCCGTATCGTGCGCTTCTTCCCGCCGCTGGTGACCGGTACCGTGATCACCTCCATCGGCATGTGCCTGTTCCCGGTGGCGATCAACTGGGCCGGTGGCGGCGAAGGCGCGGCCAACTTCGGCGCGCTCGAATACCTCGGCCTGTCCTCCTTCGTGCTGGCGGTGATCCTGCTGATCAACCGCTTCCTGAAAGGCTTCTGGGTCAACGTCTCGGTACTGATCGGCATGCTGCTGGGCTACATCATCGGCGCCAGCATGGGCATGGTCAGCCTGGACGGCATCGAACAGCGCCCCTGGTTCGACGTGGTCACCCCGCTGCACTTCGGCACGCCGGAGTTCCACCTGGCCCCCGTGCTCTCCATGTGCCTGGTGGTGGTGATCATCTTCGTCGAGTCCACCGGCATGTTCCTCGCCCTGGGCAAGGTCACCGAAACCGAGATCTGCCCCAACCGCCTGCGTCGCGGCCTGCTGTGCGACGCCAGCGCGTCGTTCTTCGCCGGCTTCATGAACACCTTCACCCACTCCTCGTTCGCCCAGAACATCGGCCTGGTGCAGATGACCGGGGTGCGCAGCCGCTACGTCACCGCGGCCGCCGCCGTCTTCCTGATCATCCTGAGCCTGCTGCCCAAGGCCGCCTTCCTGGTCGCCTCGATTCCGCCGGCGGTGCTGGGTGGCGCCGGTATCGCCATGTTCGGCATGGTCGCCGCCAGCGGCATCCGCATCCTGCATGAAGCGGATATCGTTGACCGCCGCAACCAGCTGCTGGTGGCGGTGAGCATCGGCATGGGCATGGTCCCGGTGGTCCGCCCGGACTTCTTCGCCGCCCTGCCCCAGTGGATGGAGCCGATCACCCACAGCGGCATCGCCATGACCTCGATCTGGGCCGTGGTGCTGAACATTCTGTTCAACATCCTTGGAGAACATGGCCGGGATGCCCTCTGCGGGCATCACTGAGGCGCTTTCGCGGGTGCTTCCCGGGCACCCGTTTCAAAGCCGCGCCTATTCCTGCGCGGCTTTTTTTCGTCTGCGCAGGATCTCTCTGTCTCGTAGGAGCGAGCCTGCTCGAGAACGGTGTTTACCGATGACTCCGATGTTTGGGCGGTTCGCGAGCAAGCTCGCTCCTACACGGCAAGCCGCCCCCCGCACGGGGCTCCAACTCGGCAGTTCGGTAGAAACCGAGCCTGGCACAGGCCCCGTCATCTGCCACAGGCAACCCTCCGGGGGCGCCCGCCTTAACGCAGACATGCCAAAGCGCAGCACACGCTCAAGCCTCCGGGCGATAGCCCAGGCGTAGGCCACCCCACTGCCGGCCGCCGATGAAGATCGGCACCGACAGGTCATGCATCAGCTCGCCGGTGTCGCGGCAGTAGGTCTGCAACAGCATCGGCTGGCTATGGCTGCCGCAGCGCAGGCCGGTGCGATCGTTGAACAAGCGCTTGCTTCGGCTCTTGAGCATGTCGACCTGCAGGTCGCCGCTCGACGGATGATTGAACGCCTGGTTGTGCGTGGGCACGTAGCCTTCGGCGGTGCAGGCAATCGCGAAGACCAGCCCTTCGTGACGCTGCAACAGGTCCTCCTGGATGCGCGGCAGGACTTCGTCGGTATAGCGGTCGAAGCGCGTGCGGTACTTCTGCGGACGGGTTCCGGGAAGCGGCTGGTAATCACGGTCGAACAGGTCGTCGAGCCCGATGCGGCCCGCATCGAGGTCCGTCTCGAAACGCGCGGCGATGGCCTGCGCGCCTTCACGGGCCAGGTCATAGGCGCGCTGGTGATAATCGTCCAGGGCGACCTGGGCCAGGCGCTCGCTGACCATCTCGGCCTGGGTTTCCAGCTGCACCGCCGCTTCCGCCAGGCGATGGGTCTGCTCGTCGCTCACGCGCAGGTCGCCACGCACCTGCTCGACGGCGGCGAACAGGCTGTCCAGCTGGCTGCGGTTGATCTCCGCGCCTTCGGCGATCTCGGTGATCTGGGTTTCCACCGTGGCGGCCAGGCCGGCGATGTCCTGCAACTGCCGCCCGGTGCCTTCCACCTGGCCGACGCCCTGTACCAGATCGTCGACCAACTGGCGGATCTGCTCCACCACCTCGCTGGTCTGGCGCTGGATGTCCTCGACCATCTGCCCCACTTCATCGGTCGCCTCGGCGGTGCGTCCGGCCAGCCCGCGCACCTCCTCCGCCACCACTGCGAAACCACGCCCATGCGCCCCAGCGCGCGCCGCCTCGATGGCGGCGTTGAGCGCCAGCAGGTTGGTCTGGCTGGCAATGGACTGGATCACCTGGGTTACCCGCTGGATGTCCTCGCTGCGCTGGTTCAGGGTCTCGATCAGCGCCCGGCTGGCATTGGCACGCTCGCTGAGTTGATGCATGCAATCGATGGCCGCCTGCAATTCGCCACGTCCCTGGTCGCTGCCGGCCCGCGCGCGCGTCGCAGCCTCCTTCGCCTGGCGGGCCAGACTGGAAGTGGCGCGCTCGGTATGGATCATCACTTCGGCGCTGCCGACGATCTGCTCGGCGGCCACCAGTTGGGATTCGAGCTTCTCCACCAGCCGCTGCACCGAATAGGACACACCCGCGGCGGACAGCGCGTTGCGGCTGGTCCCCCGCGACAGTTCGCGGGTCAGCTCGGCGATGTCCGGCAGCGTCGCCGGCTCGCTGGGCGAGGATGAGTACCAGTGGAGGAACCAGGGCACCCAGAGCAGCGCCGCTCCCAGCAACAGGCACAACGACAAGGGCCAGCCACCCAGGGATTGGGCGATGAACAACAGCACCAGACCGGAAGTCTGCAGGGAAAGGGTGAGGACGATACGCGGACGCGCGGTATCCATGGCGGCAGCTCTCTTCTGGCAGGCGCTCGGCCGGGACTCGTGCGACCCCGCCGGGAGCCCTGATTATTCTTGTCGGGGCCATTAGGCAGCCTGCGGCGGGCTGCGGCTATCGTTCCTTAGTAGCACGCCAGGCACATGCATCGACCGCCCGCCGGTTTCCGTGCGCTCGGCCGGCAAGACCGGTAAAATCTCCGCCCTTTCCGCCGGCGCGATCGATTTCGCGCCACCCAGCGACCCCTGATCCGACGCACCGATGACCACTGCCACGATGACCGCCACCACCCGTCCCGAGCCTTCCCGCCGCTTCAGCGTGGCCCCGATGATGGACTGGACTGACCGTCACTGTCGTTTTTTCCTGCGCCAGCTGTCCAGCCATGCCCTGCTCTATACCGAGATGGTCACCACCGGCGCACTGCTGCATGGCGACACCGCGCGCTTCCTGCGCCACCACGAGTGCGAGCATCCGCTGGCGCTGCAATTGGGCGGCAGCAATCCGGCGGACCTGGCGGCGGCGGCGAAGCTGGCCGAGGCCGCCGGCTACGACGAAGTCAACCTGAACGTCGGCTGCCCCAGCGACCGCGTGCAGAACAACATGATCGGCGCCTGCCTGATGGGACATCCGGCACTGGTGGCGGACTGCGTGAAGGCCATGCGCGACGCCGTGTCGATCCCGGTGACGGTCAAGCACCGCATCGGCATCAATGGCCGCGACAGCTATGAACAGCTCTGCGACTTCGTCGCTCAGGTGCGCGATGCCGGCTGCCGCAGCTTCACCGTGCACGCGCGCATCGCCATCCTCGAAGGCCTGTCGCCGAAGGAGAACCGCGAGGTTCCGCCGCTGCGCTACGACATCGCCGCGCAACTCAAGCGCGACTTCTCCAACCTCGAGATCATCCTCAACGGCGGCATCAAGACCCTGCAGGAATGCCGCGAGCACCTGCAGGTGTTCGACGGCGTGATGCTCGGCCGCGAGGCGTATCACAACCCCTATCTGCTGGCCCAGGTGGACGCGGCGCTGTACGGCTCGGACGTACCCGCGATCAGCCGCGCCGACGCCCTGGCGCGCCTGCGTCCCTACATCGAGCGGCACATCGCCGAAGGCGGCGCGATGCACCACGTGACCCGCCATATCCTCGGCCTGGCCCAGGGTTTCCCCGGCGCGCGGCGCTTCCGCCAACTGCTGTCGGTGGACGTGCACAAGGCCGCCGATCCGCTGGCCTTGCTCGACCAGGCGGGCGAACTTCTCGCGGGTCATTGAGTCCCGTTGAGCGATGCATCGGCCTCGGGTAAGGTCGATGCATCCTCCACGGAAAACTCGCCATGACTTCCAAGCTCGAACAACTCAAGCAGTACACCACGGTCGTCGCTGATACCGGCGATTTCGACGCCATTGCCCGCCTGAGGCCGGTGGATGCCACCACCAACCCTTCGCTTCTGCTGAAAGCCGCCGCCCTGCCCCGCTACGCCGAGCACCTTGCCCGCGCCACCGAAGGCGCGCGCGGTGACGCCGGCCTGGCCTGCGACCGCTTCGCCGTCGCCGTGGGCAAGGATATTCTCGGCGTGATTCCGGGGCGCATCTCCACCGAAGTGGACGCCCGCCTGTCCTTCGATAGCGAAGCCACGCTGCAGCGCGCCCATCGCCTGATCGAACTGTACGACCAGCAAGGCATCGGCCGCGACCGCGTGCTGATCAAGATCGCCTCCACCTGGGAAGGCATCCGCGCCGCCGAGCAACTGGAGCGCGAAGGCATCCAGACCAACCTGACCCTGCTGTTCTCCTTCGCCCAGGCCGCAGCCTGCGCCGATGCCGGCGTATTCCTGATCTCGCCCTTCGTCGGCCGCATCTACGACTGGTACAAGAAGGCCAACGGCCGCGACTACGTGGGCGCGGAAGATCCAGGCGTGCAGTCCGTCTCGCGCATCTACCGCTACTACAAGGCCAACGGCTACGAAACCGTGGTGATGGGCGCCAGCTTCCGCAACCTCGGCCAGATCGAACAGCTCGCCGGCTGCGACCGCCTGACCATTAGCCCGGACCTGCTGCAGCAACTGGCCGAGGCCCAGGGCGACCTGCCCCGCGTACTGCAACCCGGCGGCGGCGAAGCGCGCCAGGTGCTGGACGAAAGCGCCTTCCGCTGGCAAATGAACGAGGATGCGATGGGCACCGAGAAGCTGGCCGAAGGCATCCGCCTGTTCGCCCGCGACCAGGAAAAGCTCGAGGCGCTGCTTTCCGGCCAATAATCCCGGCGCGCACGAATGAGAACCGGCGCCCCAGGGCGCCGGTTCTCATTCGGGGATCAGCGGATCAGTGACGCTCGAGGGCGTTCACCAGATCGTGGAAAGCCTCGCGATTGGACTCGTTGAGTCCCATCAGGATGCGGTGGGCTTCCAGCACCTTGCCGCGCACCACCTCCTCGGACTGGTCCTGGGGAGGCAGATCGGTCAGGCAATCCGAGCACGGAATCGGGCGATCGACGATGTTGAACACCTGATCGAAGCCCATCGACTGCAGCAGCCGGGTGATGTCCGCGTTGGTGGTGACCAGCGTGGGCAACAGGCCGACCTTCTGCCGCGAGAGGATCGACAGCTTGGCCAGGAGGCCCAGCGTGGTACTGTCGATGCTCTGGGTTTCCGTGAGATCGATGATGATCGCCGAGAAATTCAGCGCGGCGAAGATTTTTTCAATGGTGGCATCCAGCGCCGAACACAGGGTCAGTCGGACTTCGCCCACGAACTTCAGGACGAATGAGCCATCCTGCTCGGCGAACTGGATTTTACCGGTACTCATGCAAGGTTCCTGCTCAACACCAGCAAGGCAATATCATCCGGCATCTCGGACAACTTGGCCAGCCCGAAGACCTGTCGCAGGCCATCCAGCGTTCCGCCGGCGGCGACGACCTGCTGTGGCAGGGCCGTCTCCTTCTCCTTCAGGGTAACTCCCGGCAGCACATCGAGAATGCCGTCGGAGAACAACGAAAGACTGAAGGACTTGGGTAGATCAAGGACATGGTCCTCGTAGGTCGCTTCGTCGAACAGCCCGACCGGCAGGCCACGGCCTTCCAGGTAACGGGCTTCGCCGTCGACATAGAGTACCGGCAACGGCAGGTGGCCACCGATGCTGTAGGTCAGGCGGTCGGTATCCAGGTCGATCACGCCGCCGAGCATGGTCACGTGCTTGCCCAGCTTGCAGTTGATCAGGCCACGGTTGATATGCCCGAGCACATCGGAGGGTTTGAACTCCGGCAGCATGCCGTTGCGCCGCGATTCGTAGAGCAGGCGCGTGGTCATGAACTTCAGCAGCACGGTGACGAACGCCGAGGAGGCGCCGTGGCCGGACACATCCGCCAGATAGAAGCCGATGCGGCGGGCATCCACGCGGAAGTAGTCGACGAAATCGCCCGACAGGTACAGCGACGGGATGATCTGGTGGGAGAACACCAGGCCGTCGGACTCCCACGGGGTTTCCGGCAGCATGTTCATCTGCACCTGGCGACCGGCGTTCTGGTCTTCCTGGAGCAGGTTCAGGCTGGCCTGCAACTCGCGGTTGGCGGTTTCGAGCTTCTCGCGGTAGCGGCGGTTTTCCGAACGCAGGAAGGCGCGGTCCAGGGCGCGGCGGACCGAATGTTCCAGGACGGCGAGGTCTTCCAGCGGCTTGATCAGGTAGTCGGCGGCGCCCAGGCGCAGGGCCTCGACCGCATCGCTCATGACGCCGGCGCCGGAAAGCACGATGACGGGAGTCTCCACCGCCATCTCGCTGACGCGGCGGATCAGCTCCAGGCCATCCATTTGCGGCATGCGCAGGTCGCAGATCACAAGGTCGGGCAGCGAGTGCTCGAATACCTGCAGGCCCTGCTGGCCATTGGTGGCCTGCTGGACGGTGAATCCGCTGTCTTCCAGGTAGGCGGCGAGGCTTTCTCGAACGACGTCGTCGTCATCGATGATCAGCAGCGAGGCACTGGGTTTGTGCATGGGTCATCCAGGCAAACGGCGCCGGAGGTAGTGGTGGTGGCGCTCATTCAAGGGAACAACGGCGCGGGTCGGGTGCGACAAGGCGCAGACACTACTCCCATCCGTCCGAGGGTTCAAGCGGGCGCCGCCCGCGACCGGGTCTGCCGGGCGCGGGGGCTGTGCCTGCGGAGCGGGAGGGCCAGGATCAGAAGTCGTCTTCGACCTGGCCGTCCTTGACCTTGAACTCGCGGTTCTGCAGGTAGGCGTTGCGAATGAAGGTGTACTTGTCGCCGCTGATCAGCTTCTCGGACTTCAGCAGGTCGGCGCGGGTATCGACGATGTCCACCCCACGGATGCTGTTACGCACCGATACGTTGTCGATATACGGATACGGGCCGGTGTAGGCGTCCGGAATCAGCGACGGCGCATCGCGCAGGGTGCTCGGGCCCAGCAGCGGCAGCATCACGTAGGGGCCGCTGCCGACGCCGTAGTGACCGAGGGTCTGGCCGAAGTCTTCGTCGTTGCGGCGCAGGCCCATGTGGGTGGCGACGTCGAAGAAGCCGGCGAGGCCAAAGGTGGTGTTGAACAGCAGGCGGCTGGTGTCGACGCCGGCATCGCGCATTTTCAGCTGCAGCAGGTCGTTGACCAGGTTGCGCACATCGCCGATGTTGCTGAAGAAGTTGTGCACGCCGTCCTGGACGAAGTTCGGGGTGACGTACTGGTAACCCTGGGCCAGCGGCTTGAGCGCGTAAGTGTCGAGGGTGTCATTGAAGGTGAAGATCGGGCGGTTGATGCTCTCCCACGGATCATCCTCGCTCTCGGCCTGGGCCAGGATGGGAGTCGTCGCCAGGCAGGTAGCGGCGAGCAGGCTGAGGCAGCGTTTCGTCCATTGGACGCCTAGTGGGCGCATCGGTAGTTCTCCAGTGAATGACATTTCGGACCCGTCCGAGCAGGCCGCTATGCGGGCGGAGTATATAGGTCCGCGAGCATTTTGATGACAGGCAGCACCATCGTGGAGTTTCGAAAAGGCCGCCGCCGCGGGCAAGCATGCCGCCCGCGACGACCTCCACGGACAAAGCATAGTGCCAGTTCAGTCCGGGAAGCGTGCGTCGATGACGATTTCCAGCGCATCCGAACGCCAGAACTCCCGGTCGAACTCCACCAGCCGCCCGCCGGCAGTGTAGTTTGTCCGCTCCACGTGCAGCCCCGGCGACCCCGGCGTGAGCTGCAAGGGCGCCGCCCAGACGTCATCCAGCGCCGTGGGATGCATCATCAGTTCGCAGCGCGACAGCGTCAGCCCCAGGCGTTCGCGCAGTACCCGGGTCAGGGACCTGTCCAGCGCCTCGTCGAGCAGGCCGGGACACCAGCCGGCGTCCAGCACGATCTCCTCCAGCATCACCGGACGCTCATCGACCCAGCGGCGGCGACGGACCCGGAACACCTCGGCGTCGTCCGCCAGGCCCATCCGCCGGGCCAGCAGGGGGCCGGCGGCGCAACGCTCGGCCGACAGCACCTCGGTGCGCGGCGTACGCCCCTGGGCCTGGACATAGTCCATGAACCCCGTGGTGCGCGTCGGGTTGTAGCGAATCCGGGGCGGTGAAACGAACCAGCCGCGACGGTTCTCGCGGTACAGCACGCCCTCGGTTTCCAGCTGCTGTAGCGCCTCGCGCAGGGTCACGCGGGTGCAGCCGAAGCGCTCGGCCAGTTCGCGCTCGGGTGGCAGGCGCGGCCCCAGGGTCGACTCGGCGATGTCACGGGCCAGTTGGTCGCGGATCCGCAGGTAATGAGGCATGGGTTCGACCGGCATGCGGCTGTCTCCGAAAAATGCGCGGCGATTATAACGGCAGCCGCCTCGACTTCATCGGACCGTCACATTGGCCCGCTAGTCTGGCCTAGACCAATTATCAGAAAGCCCGCCATGCCTGCCACTGCCGACCTTCCGCGCTTCACCACCCTGTTGTTCGGGCTGTCCGGTGATCTGGTGGATTTCGGCGCAAGGACGCTGCCGGTGGCCCTGCGGCGCACCTGTCCCGACTGTCCGCCGGAGCGCCTGGCCGACGCCCTCGTCCTGCCCCCGCAGGATGCCCTCGAGCATGCCCTGGGACGCAGTGCCGATACGCAGGAGCGCAGCCGCTTCCAGTCCGCCCTGGACGAAGCCGCCCAGGCCCACGCCGAGGCCACGCCCGGCGCCCTGGATGCCCTGCAGGCGTTGCACGAGCACGGCGTTCCCTGCGCCTGGCTCGATGAGCTGCCCGCCCCCACCACGCTTCGCCTGGCCACCGCGCTGGACGAACGACTGGCCGCCGGACTGGAAGTCGGCGGCCGCCAATGGCCGGCGCCGGATGCCTGCTGGCAAGCGCTGATGCGCCTGGACAGCCCGCGCCTGGACGGCTGCGTGCTGGTCAGCAGCCAGCCACGGTTGCTGCAGGCCGGCCTGAACGCCGGGCTCTGGACCATCGGCCTGGCCGCCAGCGGCCCACTCTGCGGACATGCCCCGGGCGACTGGGACGCCCTGGCGAACCTGGAGCGCGACCGCCTGCGCGCCCAGGCGACCCTCGGCCTGTACCGCCTCGGCGTGCATTCGGTCATCGATCACCTGGGCGAGCTGGATTCCTGCCTGCAGGACATCACCAGCCGCCGCCTGAAAGGAGAGAAACCATGAAGCCCGCTCGCCATCGCTTCATCGACGAACTGGCCGAACGCTTCGCCAGCCACGGCGCGGAGCCGTATGGCGAAGCCATCAGCCAGGCCGAGCACGCCCTGCAATGCGCGACCCTGGCCGAACGCGCCGGCTGCGCCGACAGCCTGGTGATCGCCGCCCTGCTCCACGACATCGGCCATCTCTACGAAGACCCGGCCGTGCTGGAAACCCGGGACCTGCGCCACGAAGAGTTCGGCGCCAACCTGCTGCGCGAGCTGCTGCCCGAGTCGGTCTGGCAGCCGGTGCGCCTGCACGTCGCCGCCAAGCGCTACCTGTGCGCCGTGGATCCGGCCTACCAGGCCGGCCTGTCCTGGGCCTCGCGGCAGAGCCTGGCGCTGCAGGGCGGCGCCTTCGACGAGCGCGCCGCCAGCGCCTTCGTCAGCGCCCCCTATGCCCAGGACGCCATCACCCTGCGTCGCCTGGACGACCTGGGCAAGGACCCATCCATGCGCACGCCGGAGCTGGAACACTTCTTCCCGCTGCTCGAACGCCTGCTGCATGTTGATCGGCATCAGGCAGGGGTGCGCGCGGCGAGTTAAGCTCAAAGACATGGCGATGGACCTTTCCCCTACCGGGCAGGTCCATCTTGGGCACGTACCGCAGAAGGACACCACCATGCCGACACAACGCCTCCAGCAAGAACTCCAGGCCCTGCGCGAGCAACTGGAGCGCCAGCCGCCGCTGACCGAGGATGACCGCGCCGCGCTGCGGGCCCTGATCAAGGACATTGAGATGCAGCTGGCCAACGAAGAGGCGCTGGCCGACGAAACCCTGACCGACAGCATCAACCTGGCCGTGGAACGTTTCGAGGCGAGCCACCCGACCCTGGCCGGCACCCTGCGCTCGATCATGCAGAGCCTGGCGAACATGGGCATCTGAACCCCGGCTTCGTGATACCAACGCATGAAAAAACCCGGCCCAGGCCGGGTTTTTTGTATCCGCGCTTTACTGGCGCACCAGCCGGCGATTGTCCGGCTGTACGGCCTCGCTGCTGCGGTAGGGATTGATGTCCAGCCCACCGCGGCGTACGTAGCGCGCGTAGACGGTCAGGCGGGCCGGCTGCAGCAGGCGCTGCAGGTCGAGGTAGATGCGCTCGACGCACTGTTCGTGGAAGTCCTGGTGCTGCCGGAAGGACACCACGTAGGCCAGCAGGCTCGCGGCATCCAGCGCCGGACCGGTGTATTCGACCACCAGCGTGCCCCAGTCCGGCTGGCCGGTGACCGGGCAGTTGGATTTGAGCAGATGGCTGTAGAGCACTTCGTCGACGCGACGGGTGTCGTCGCAGCGCAACAGTTCCGGGCGCGGGCGATCGTAGCTGTCCACCGCCAGGTCCAGGCCGTCGATGCAGGTGCCTTCGATCAGGGCCATGCCCTCGCCCGCCACGTCATCCAGGCTGCGCACGCGCACGCGCACCGGCGCGCCGGCGGCGGCGGACAAGTCACGCTCCATCAGCGTGCGCACGGCGTCGGCGCTGTCGAAGGCGGTCTGGTTCAGCGAATTGAGGTAGAGCTTGAACGACTTGGACTCGATGATGTTCGGCGACTGTGCCGGAATGGCGAACTCGCCAATGGCCACCACCGGCTTGCCCGATGCGGTCAGCCAGGACAGCTCGTAGCAGTTCCAGATGTCCACGCCCCGGTACGGCAGGGTTTCGGCCGTCAGGCCCAGCTCGGCCCACTTGGTGGTGCGGGAAATCGGGAACAGCAGCTCCGGCGCATAGGTGGAAACGTATTCGCTGGATTTGCCCAGGGGCGAGTGTTCGGCGGGATGGTGCATGAGGAGGACCTGCTGGATCGGCGATGCGGGCGGTGACGCGAGGCGGCGAGTGTATACAAATCCGCCGGTCCTTTCAGCAGCCGGCGGACGAGCCGGATGGAGGACGAACTCCGCTGACTACAAAGGTGTCCGGGGCGCACATGGCCTTGTAGGAGCGAGCTTGCTCGCGAACAGTCCAGACGGCGGGGCTGCCGGGTGACCCGTTCGCGAGCAAGCTCGCTCCTGCGAAGAGCAGGTCGAGCGTCAGAACCACATCCGCACGCCGGCGACCCAGTAGCCCTCCTCGTCGACCTCGCCTTCCGCGCGGGCGATGTCGCCGCTGCGGCCGTAGGTCTTGTTCCAGACGTAACCAAAGTACGGTGCGAACTCGCGGCGCACTTCGTAGCGCAGGCGCAGGCCGGCCTCCAGCTCGCTGCCCCCCGCGCCGACACCGATGTCGCGGTCATCGGCCAGCGCTAGGTTGTACTCCAGCGACGGCTCCAGGATCAGTTGCTGGGTAAGCAGCAGTTCGTACTCGGTTTCCAGGCGCAGCGACGGGTCGCCGTTCTCGCTGAGGAAGAGGTTGGCGTCCACTTCGAACCACTGCGGCGCCAGTCCCTGGATGCCGAGTACGGCGTAGGTGCGCGACGGTCCCGGCTGGTCGTCGTAGCGCACGCCCACCTGCCAGTCCCAGAAGTCGGCGACCATGCGCTGGTAGAGCAGTTGCACTTCGTTGTCGGTGGTCGGGCCACCGGCGTCACGCTCGCCCTCCAGTTTCAGGCGCAGTTTCTGGTAATCGGTGCCGTACCAGCCCTGGGCCTCCCAGCCCAGCGCCTGATCGTTGCCGTGGAAGCGGCTTTCCAGGCGCTGGATCAGCAGCGATCCCATCGGCATATCGTCCATCTCGGCACTTTGCGCGGGCAATGCCAGGCCCAGGGTCGCCGCGCAGGCCACCGTTGCTATGCGTTTCATGACGACTCCTCAGAGGCTGGCGGCGGCAGGTGCCGGCTCGACGATGACCTTGCGCATCATGCCGGCGGCCATGTGGTAGATCAGGTGGCAGTGGAAGGCCCATTCGCCCAGGGCGTCGGCAGGCACGTCGACGTCCAGGGTGCTGCCCGGCGCCACGCTGACCACGTGCTTGAGTGGGTTGAAGCGGCCGTTGCCCTTGTCCAGTTGCATCCACATGCCATGCAGGTGCATGGGGTGGGTCATCATGGTGTCGTTGATGAAGCGGATGCGCACCCGCTCGCCGTAGGTCAGGCGGATCGGCTCGGCCTCGGAGTACTTCTTGCCGTCGATGGACCAGAAGTAACGCTCCATGTTGCCGGTCAGGCGGAACTCGATGGTGCGGTCCGGCGCGCGGTAATCGGCGAAGGGGCGCATGGCCTTGAGGTCCGCGTAGACCAGCAGGCGGTTGCCCGGTTCGGCCGGTTGCGGCGTGAGGCCGCTGCCGGGGGCGTAGTCGGACTTCGACGCGGGGGCGGCGCTCATGGACGCGTGATCCATGCCGGCCATCTGCGAATGATCCATGCCGGCCATGCCTGAAGCCTCCTGGCCCTGCATCGCCGAATGGTCCATGCCGGCCATGCTGGAGTGATCCATCGCCCCGTCCTGCTGCGGCATCGCCATGCTGCCGTGGTCCATGCCGCCGTGGGCCATGCCCATGTCCGCCATCGTCAGCAACGGACGCTCGCGCAGCGGCGGTATCTCGCCCCGCATCCCGGCGCGCGGTGCCAGGGTCGCGCGGGCGTAGCCGCTGCGGTCCATCGCTTCAGCGAAGAAGGTGTAGGCGCGGTCTTCCTGCGGCTGCACGATCACGTCGTAGGTTTCGGCCACCGCGATGCGCAACTCGTCCACCGTCACCGGCTGCACGTCGTTGCCGTCGGCCTGCACCACGGTCATCTTCAGGCCGGGGATGCGCAGGTCGAAGTAGCTCATGCCCGAGCCGTTGATGATGCGCAGGCGCACCCGCTCGCCCGGCTTGAACAACCCGCTCCAGTTCTGCTCGGCGTCCTGGCCGTTGACCAGGAAGCGGAAGCCGGCGATGTCGGCGATGTCCGTCGGCGTCATGCGCATGCCGCCCCAGTCCAGGCGATCGCGCAAGGTCGCGAGTAGTCCATTGGCGCTGGAGTCGGCGATGAAGTCACCGAGGGTGCGCTGGTTGCGGTTGTAGTAGTCGCTCTGCTTCTTCAGGTTGGCGAACACGGTTTCCGGCCTGGTGTCATGCCAGTCGGCCAGCAGCAGGGTGTATTCGCGGTCGTAGCGGTACGGCTCGCGCTGCCTGGGTTCGATCACCAGCGGGCCGTAGAGCCCCTCGATCTCCTGGAAGTCGCTGTGGGCGTGATACCAGTAGGTGCCGGACTGCTTCACCGTGAAACGGTAGGTGAAGGTTTCGCCGGGCTTGATGCCGGGGAAGCTGATACCCGGCACGCCGTCCTGGGTGTAGGGCAGGATCAGCCCGTGCCAGTGCAGCGAGGTGTCGCGGTCGAGGGTATTGGTGACGCGCAGCTCGACGTCCTCACCCTCCTTGAAACGCAGCTCCGGCGCGGGTGTCTGCCCGTTCACCGTCAACGCCTTGCGCGCACCGTCGGAGAGTTTCAGCTTGCCCTCGCCGATGGTCAGCTCATACACGCCCGCCTGCGCCGCCAGCGGCATCAGCAGCAGCGCGCCCAACGCCCAATTCCTTGCGCGGATCATCTTGGCACTCCCGGCTCAGGGCTTGACGGTCAGCTTGCCGACCATGCCGGCCTGGTAGTGCCCCGGGATGTTGCAGGCGAACTCCAGGCTGGTGGCCTTGCTGAAGGTCCAGGTGAGTTCGGCGGTCTTGCCCGGCTCGACCAGCACGCTGTTGGGGTCGTCATGCTTCATCATCTGGCCCATCGGCATGTTGCCGTGGCCCATCTTGCTGTGGTCCATCTTGCTCATGTCGTGCTGCATGCCGGTGGGAGTCAGCATCCCGGCATCCATCATCTGCTGCATTTCCTTCTGGTGGCCGGCATGCATCGCCGCGCTGCCGAGGTTGAACTCGTGCAACAGGCTGCCGGTGTTGTGGATGACGAAGCGCACGGTTTCACCGGCCTTGACGTCGATGTTTTCCGGGTCGAAGTACATTTCCCCCAGCTTGATTTCCACGGTGCGGGTGGCCTGGGCGGCCTTGCCCGGCTTGCCGAAGTCGTAGGCATGCCCGGCATCGGCCAGGGCCGACAGGCTGAAGCTCGCGGCGATGGCCAGGGCGGAAGCGCAGAACAGATGACGCAGGGACATATCGCAACTCCTCGATTGGGTTTGGCTCATCCTCGCCCTCCCCGCCTGCCGCCTGGCTGTCAGGAAGATTACAGTTCTGTCAGCTTCGCACCCTTCGCCGCTGGCGGGTTTATAAAGACGACGAAAAAAAGCCCGCCGGGTGGCGGGCGAGGAACCTCTCGATGAACAGGTTTCAGCCATGACGACTGACGTCGGCGGCGCGCTCCTGCATGCGCTGGAAGGTGATATCCCCGCCCCCATCGGCCAGCGCAGGGGGGACGGGGAACAACAGGACGGAGAACAGCGTGGCGATGAACAGGTGCATGGTGGGTCTCCTGGAAGATGTACCCGCAGTCTGCGCGGACCAGGCTGTCAGAGCGCTGACACAGTGATTACCCTATCGACAGCTGCGCCGCTGGCGCCTGAATGGATACCCCCGAAATGAAACTCCTGATCGTCGAAGACGAACCCCGCATCGGCCAGTACCTGCGGCAGGGCCTGAACGAAGCCGGCTTCGCCGTGGACCTCTGCCAGGACGGCGACGAAGGCCTGCAACTGGCGCTCTCCGGCGAACACGACCTGCTGATCCTCGATGTCATGCTGCCCGGCCGCGACGGCTGGCAGATCCTCCAGGCCGTGCGCCAGACCGGCAGCGCGGTGCCGGTGCTGTTCCTCACCGCGCGCGATGCGGTGGAAGACCGCGTGCGCGGGCTGGAGCAAGGCGCCGACGACTACCTGGTGAAGCCCTTCGCCTTCGTCGAATTGCTGGCGCGGGTACGCACCCTGCTGCGGCGGGGTGGCCAGCAGTTGCAGGAAACCACCCTGCAACTGGCCGACCTGGAATTGGACCTGCTGCGCCGCCGGGTACAGCGCGCCGGCAAGCGCATCGACCTGACCGCCAAGGAGTTCGCCCTGCTGGAGCTGCTGCTGCGGCGCAGCGGCGAAGTGCTGCCCAAGTCGCTGATCGCCTCGCAGGTCTGGGACATGAACTTCGACAGCGACACCAACGTCATCGAGGTCGCCATCCGCCGCCTGCGCGCCAAGGTCGACGACGAGTTTCCGCAGCGCCTGATCCACACCGTGCGCGGCATGGGCTACGTGCTGGAAGAGCGCGACGCATGATGGCCGCCCGCCTCTCCCTGGGCGTACGCCTGAGCCTGCTGTTCGCCGCCTGCACCGCCGCCGTCTCGCTGCTGGCGGGCATCGTCTTCAGCCGTGCCAGCGAGGCGCATTTCGTCGAGCTGGACCTCCAGGTGATGGCCGGCAAGCTGGCGATCTTCCGCGACATCCTCGGCAACGTCGCCGACCCGGCCCAACTGCAGCCGCACACCGCCGAGCTGCGCCGCGAACTGGAGCGCCATCCCGACCTGGGCCTGCGGCTCAACGGCGCCGACGGCCGGGCCTGGTTCGAACAGATGCCGGCGCGGGTCATGCCCGACAGCCCACCCGCTTTCCGCGAACTGCAGGCGCCGCTGGACGCCAAGGCGCCGAGCGGCCCGCAACTGACCCTGGTGCTCGACATCACCCACCACCAGCACTTCCTGCAACGCATGCAGCAGTTGATCTGGCTGACCATGAGCCTTTCCGCGCTGGCCACCGCACTGCTCGGCGCCTGGGCGGCGCGCAGCAGCCTGCGCCCGTTGCGGCGCATGAGCGAGGTCGCCGCCAGGGTTTCGGCGCACTCGCTGACCACCCGCCTCGACGCCAGCCAGATGCCGCAGGAGCTGCGCGGCCTGGCCGGCGAACTGAACGCCATGCTGGCCCGCCTGGAAGAGGCCTTCCAGCGCCTGTCGGCATTCTCCGCCGATATCGCCCATGAACTGCGCACCCCGCTCACCGGGCTTCTGACCCAGACCCAGGTGGTGCTGTCGCGCTCGCGCGACCTGGAAGACTATCGCGAGGCGCTGCACGGCAATCTGGAAGAGCTGGAGCGGCTGACCGCGATGGTCAACGACATGCTGTTCCTGGCCAAGGCCGACCACGGCCTGCTGGCGCCGCACCGGCAGAAACTGGCGCTGGCCGGGGAGGTGGACGCGTTGCTGGAGTTCTACGCACCGCTGGCCGAGGAACGCGGCATCCGCCTGGAGCGCCAGGGGGAGCTGCAGATCCAGGGCGACCGCCCGCTGCTGCGCCGCGTGCTGGCCAACCTGCTCGACAACGCCCTGCGCTTCACCGCCGAGAACGGTACCGTCCGTGTGCGCCTGGAGCCCGGCCGGATAAGCGTGGAGAACCCCGGCCGGGAGATTCCCGCCGAGCGCCTGCCACGCCTGTTCGACCGTTTCTACCGTGCCGATCCCGCTCGCCGGGAGGGCCAGGGCGAGCACGCCGGGCTGGGGCTGGCGATCTGCCGGTCCATCGTTCGGGCCCACGGCGGGGATATTCGCTGCGAATCGGCGGATGGCTGGACGCGGTTCGTCATCGAATTCCCGCGATAGCGCTTTTGTAGGAGCGAGCTTGCTCGCGAACAGAGTTACCCGTAACTCCGGCGGGGGGCGGTTCGCGAGCAAGCTCGCTCCTGCAAGATCAAATGCCCCCGGCGGTAACGCACCCAATACTCCGAAAAAGAAAAGGCCCCAACCGGGGCCTTTGTCATCAACGCAACGCGCCGCTCACTGCCGCATGCCGCGCCCGCTCACCAGCAGGCGAATGCAGAACACGTAGAGCAGCACGGTCGCCACCAGCATGAAGATCACCGCCGTACCGATGCGGATGTCCGACACGCCGAGGATGCCGTAGCGGAAGGCGTTGACCATGTGCAGGATCGGGTTGGCCAGCGACACGGTCTGCCAGAACGGCGGCAGCAGCGTGATCGAGTAGAACACCCCGCCCAGGTAGGTCAGCGGCGTCAGCACGAAGGTCGGGATGATCGAGATGTCGTCGAAATTGCGGGCGAACACCGCGTTGACGAAGCCGCCCATCGAGAAGATCGCCGCCGTCAGCACCACCACCAGCACGGTGATGCCGATGTGGTGGATCTGCAGGTCGGTGAAGAACAGCGACAGCAGAGTGACGATCAGGCCCACCGCCAGCCCGCGCAGCACACCACCGCAGACGAAGCCCAGGAGGATGGTGTGCGGCGACACCGGCGACACCAGCAGTTCCTCGATGTTGCGCTGGAACTTGCTGCCGAAGAAGCTCGACACCACGTTGCCGTAGGAGTTGGTGATCACCGACATCATGATCAGGCCCGGCACGATGTACTGCATGTAGGTGAAGCCGCCCATGTCGCCGATCTGCCGGCCGATCAGGTTGCCGAAGATCACGAAGTACAGAACCATCGTGATCGCCGGCGGCAGCAGGGTTTGCGGCCAGATGCGCAGGAAGCGGCGAACCTCGCGGTAGACGATGGTGTTGAGGGCGACCCAGTTGGCGCGCAACTCGTGACTCATACCGCCACCTTCGACAGATTCTTCTCCACCAGCGACACGAACAGCTCCTCCAGGCGGTTGCTCTTGTTACGCAGGCTCAGCACCTCCAGGCCCTGGGCGTTGAGCTGGGCGAACAGGCCGTTGATGCCCTTGGACTTGTCCACCTGGACCTCCAGGGTATGGTCGTCCACCAGGCGCACCGGGTAGCCGTCGAGCTTCGGCGCCTCGCTCAGGGTCGCCTTCAGGTCGAGGTAGAAGGTTTCCACGTGCAGCTTGCTCAGCAGCTTGCGCATGCTGGTGTTCTCCACGATGGTGCCGTGGTCGATGATCGCGATGTTGCGGCAGAGCTGCTCGGCCTCCTCCAGGTAGTGCGTGGTGAGGATGATGCTGATGCCGTCCTGGTTGAGCTCGGTGAGGAAGTTCCACATCGAGCGGCGCAGTTCGATGTCCACACCGGCGGTGGGTTCGTCGAGGATCAGCAGGCGCGGTTCATGGATCAGCGCGCGGGCGATCATCAGCCGGCGCTTCATGCCGCCGGACAACTCGCGGGAGGCGGAATTGCGCTTGTCCCACAGGCCCAGCTGGGTCAGGTACTTCTCGGCACGGCCCTTGGCCACGCTCATCGGGATGCCGTAGTAGCCGGCCTGGGTGACGACGATGTCGAACACCTTCTCGAACTGGTTGAAGTTGAACTCCTGGGGCACCACGCCCAGGCAGCGCTTGAGGCCATACGGGTCCTTGTCCAGGTCGTGGCCGAATACGTTGACCGTGCCGCCGGTCTTGTTCACCAGGGTGGAGAGGATGCCGATGGTGGTGGATTTGCCGGCGCCGTTGGGGCCGAGCAAGGCGAAGAAATCGCCTTCGGCGACGTCCAGATCGATGCCCTTGAGGGCCTGGAAGCCGTTGCCGTAAGTCTTCGTCAGTTGACGGATGGACAGCGCGGAACTCATGGGGATTCCCGTTGCAAGTCTTTGGAAAGTCGCAAGTCTTTGGAAAAAGGCCTGCTTGATAAAGGTCCGCCGCGCGGATTGCAACCTCTGCTGCGCGCGCAGTGGCTCAGGTCAGTTCGGTCATGACCGCTTCGCGGTAGGCCGGGCGCGCCTTCAGGCGTGCGTACCAGGCCTCCAGGTACGGCTGCGAAGGGCGCTCGATGGGCATCTCGAACCAAGCATAGATGAAGCTGCCCAGCGGAATGTCACCCATGCCGAATTGTTCGCCAGAGAGGTACGGCTGCTTGGCCAGTGCCTGTGCCGGGATGTCCAGCAGCTGCGCGCAGGTCTCGAGCGCCGCCTGGATCGCCGCATGGTCGCGCTGCTCCGGCGGCGTGCGCAGGGTACCCCAGAACAGCGTGCGGAACGGTCCGGCGAAGGACGAGGTGGTCCAGTCCATCCACTTTTCGGCGCTGGCGCGCTGCTGCGGGTCCTGCGGGTACAGCGCCGGCGCGTAGCGCGCGGCGAGGTAGCGGACGATAGTGTTGGATTCCCAGAGGATGAAGCCGTCGTCGTCCAGGGTCGGCACCACGCCGTTGGGGTTCAGCGCACGGTACGGCGCCTCGTTGACCAGGCCGAACGCGCCGCCGGCGTCGATCCGCTCATAGGCCAGGCCGGCCTCCTCCGCGCACCAGAGCGCCTTGCGCACGTTGGAGGAATTTTTCCGGCCCCAGATCTTGAGCATGCTGCGCCTCTCTTGTTCTCGTCATTCGATGGTGCCGCGTCCGCTGGACGCGACTTTGGATGACGGCACCCTACCGGCTCGGGCGCTAGGAAAAAAGGCGTCTGTACTGATGATGACTATCGATTGCTTTCATGCTTGGCCGCCTCGGCACGCATATCGCCTGCCAGCGGCTCCTGTGTCCCGGCGAACAGGTGCGGGTAGCACTGCTGCAGGTAGCCGAAGAAGAACGCCTCCGGCACATCGGCGAACTGGCCGTGGCTGCGCAGGTATTCCATATGCCGCGCCCCCTCGCGATTGAACGGATGGAACACGCTGTCGCTGCGGCCATCGAACTCCAGCGGCAGCACACCGAAAGCCTCGCACAGGCCGATGTCGAAGGCCGGCGTGGCCTTGACCCAGCGGCCGTCGAGGAACAGCTCGGTATAGCCGTGCATGGCGAACACTTCGCTGCGCAGCAGTTCCAGCAGGCGCGGCGTGGCCAGGTGGTTCTTCACGTCGGCCAGGCCGATCCGCGCGGGAATCCCGCAATGCCGGGCGCAGGCCGCCAGCAGGGTGGCCTTGGGCACGCAGTAGGACTGCCCGGCCTGCAGCGCGTGGCTGCCGCACAGGGTCTGCGGGTCGAGGCTGAACACGTAGGGGTTGTAGCGGATCCGGTCGCGCACCGCGTAGTAGAGCGCTACCGCCTGCTCCAGCGGCGTGCCGCCCTGGCCCCGGTGATTTTCCGCGAACTCGATCACCCCGGGGTGGTCACTATCCACGAAGCGGCTGGGCTTGAGGTATTCCTGCATAAAGCTGTCTCCGCGATGCCTGTCCCGTCAGTCTAACCAGCCGGCGCGCCCGGCAGGCACGGCAATCCGGCCAAGCTGTCCGGCCAAGCAGCCATTGATCCTGTTCGACGGGCTAAGCTTGCGGGGCATTGCGGCAGGTACCCCGCGCCCTGCCCGCGCACCATTCGTCATCAAGCCCGCCGCGGCCTGTTGTCGTGGCGGACTGTCATGGAGGAATCCCCATGCTGTTGCTCTGGTTGCTCGTCCTGATTCTCGGGGTCGCCTGGCTGGCCCATCGACGTACCGCGCCACTCAAGGCCCTCGGCCTGGTCGCCGGCTACCTGGTGCTGATGAGCCTGCTCAGCCGCGCCCACGGCTGGATGGTGCTGTTCTGGCTGCTGTGGGCGGTGGCGGCAATGACCATCCTCGCTGCCGACCTGCGCCGCAGCCTGTTCACCTCGCGGCTGTTCGCCTGGTTCAAGAAGACCCTGCCGCCGATGTCGGACACCGAGCGCGAGGCCATCGAGGCCGGCACGGTCTGGTGGGACGGCCAGTTGTTCAGCGGCCGCCCGGACTGGGGCACCCTGCTCGGCTATCCGCGCGCGCAGCTGACCGAGGAAGAGCAGGCCTTCGTCGACGGCCCCACCGAACAACTCTGCGCCCTGGTCAGCGACCATGACATCGGCCAGCGCATGGACCTGCCGCCGGAAGCCTGGGCGTTCATCAAGGCGCAGGGCTTCTTCGGCCTGATCATCCCGAAGGAATACGGCGGCAAGGGCTTCTCCGCCTTCGCCCACTCGCAGGTGGTGATGAAGCTCGCCAGCCGCAGCGGCGATCTCGCCTCCACCGTGATGGTACCCAACTCCCTGGGCCCGGCCGAACTGCTGCTGCACTACGGCACCGACGCGCAACGCCAGCGCTACCTGCCGCGCCTGGCCAGCGGCGAGGAAATCCCCTGCTTCGCCCTCACCAGCCCGCAGGCCGGCTCCGATGCCGGCGGCATGACCGACATCGGCATCGTCTGCAAAGGCCAGTGGAACGGCGAGGAAGTTCTCGGCCTGCGCCTGACCTGGGAAAAGCGCTACATCACCCTCGGCCCGGTGGCCACCCTCCTCGGCCTGGCCTTCAAGTGCCATGACCCGGACCACCTGCTGGGCGAGGAAGAAGACCTGGGCATCACCCTGGCGCTGATCCCCACCGACACGCCCGGCGTGCAGATCGGCCGCCGTCACGTACCGCTGGGCGCCGCCTTCATGAACGGCCCCAACGCCGGCAAGGACGTGTTCGTGCCGCTAGACTGCATCATTGGCGGTGCGGACATGATCGGCAAAGGCTGGATGATGCTGATGAACTGCCTGTCGGTGGGTCGCTCCATCTCCCTGCCGGCGGTGGGCACCAGCGTGGCCAAGACCGGCAGCTACGTCAGCGGCCGCTACGCGCGCATCCGCGAGCAGTTCAACGTGCCGCTGGCGGCCTTCGAAGGCATCCAGGAAGCCCTCGCGCGCATCGGCGGCAACGCCTGGATGATGGACAGCGCGCGCATCCTCACCGCCAGCGCGGTGGACCTGGGCGAGAAGCCCTCGGTGCTCTCGGCCATCCTCAAGTACCACCTCACCGAGCGCGGCCGCGAGTGCATCGCCCATGCGATGGACATCCACGGTGGCAAGGGCATCATCATGGGCCCGAACAACTACCTGGGACGCACCTGGCAGTCGGCGCCGATCTTCATCACCGTCGAGGGCGCCAACATTCTCTCGCGCAACCTGATGATCTTCGGCCAGGGCGCCATCCGCTGCCATCCGTACGTGCTCAAGGAAATGGAACTGGCGAGCCGCGACGACCAGGACCAGGCCGAGCGCGAGTTCGACGACCTGCTGCTGCGGCACACCGGCTTCGCCGTCAGCAACGCCGCCAGCAGCCTGTTGCTGGGCCTTGGCCTGGGCAGCTTCGACCAGGTGCCGGGCGACCGCGTCAGCCGCCCGTACTACCGCGCGCTCAACCGCCTGGCCGCAGCCTTCGCCCTGCTCGCCGACGTCAGCATGATGTTGCTCGGCGGCGAACTGAAACGCCGCGAACGCTTGTCGGCGCGCCTGGGCGATGCGCTCAGCCACCTGTACCTGGGCTCGGCGGCGCTCAAGCGCTACCACGACCTGGACAACCCGGAATACCTGCAACCGCTGCTGCGCTGGGCGCTGGAGGAAAACCTGTGCAAGGCCGAAGCGGCGCTGGCCGGGTTGATCGACAACTTCCCCAGCCGCCCCTTCGCCTGCCTGCTGCGCGTGCTGGTGCTGCCGCTGGGCCGCCGCCATCGCGGCCCTGGCGACGCCCTGGATGCGGAGATCGCCGCCATCCTCGGCGGACCGCAGGACGACCCGGCGCTGCAGGCGATCCTCGCCGGCGCCTTCCTGCCCGACGACCCGCAGGACCCGGTCGGCAAGCTCGGCGTGGCCTACGACCGGCTCGCCGAGACGGCGCCGCTGCAGGAGAAATTGCGCCAGGCGCTGCGCGACGGCCGCATCGTCCCCGCCGCCGGCCAGTCGCCCATCGACGCTGCGCGCGACGCCGGCGTGCTCGACGCCAGCGAGGCGCAAGCCCTGCACGAAGCCGAACGCGCGCGCCGCGCCGTGATCGACGTGGACGACTTCTCTCCGGAGGAACTGCAGGGCAAGGCCGACTGAAGCACCCGGCGACGACTCGGGGCGCCTGCGGGCGCCCCTTTTCGATGTGCGTCTTTACCGACACACAGCAGTGCCACCGCCGGCCGCAGGGTGCACACTGCTACTATCCCCGTCATGGAGAATGCGCCATGCGCCGAAGCATCCCCCTGCTGCTGGCGATCCTGCTCGCCGGCGGCGCCCAGGCCGACCCTTGGCTCTATCCCAGCCGGCCACGGCCGGTCGCACCGCCCACGCCGGTCATCGATCCCATCCAGCGACAGCAGGACAGCCTGCAACGGCAGAGCGAGACGCGCCAGAACGAACTGGACCGCCAGCGCCTGCAGTACGAAAGCCAACGGCTGCAACTGGAGCAGGAAAACCTCAGGCGCCAGCAGAATAACCAGCGGCTGCAGGAGCAGCGTCGCCAGTTGCAGGACCAGGTGATCCAGCGCCAGCAGTACGACCAGCAGCAATGGCGCCTGGACCAGCAGCAACGCCAGCTCGACATGCAGCAACAGCAGATCGACAACCGCCGCCGGCAAATCCAGTCGCAACCGCTGCGCCGATAGTCCGGCAGTGCCGGCGAAACCCGATGTCGATATACTTCGCAGCCGTTTCAACGCTGTCCCAGAGGAAGCATCATGGCCAACGCCTATCTCGACCACCACCTCGCCCTGCTCAACCACCTGCGCACCATCCTTGGCGCCCTGGGCGAAGCCGAGCAGGTGCCGGAAGAAAACCACGGCCTGTTCCTCGAACGCTTCGATGAACTGATGAGCGAACTGCCCCGTGACCCGGAAGGCGCCCAGTATCTGGGCCAGGATCTGATCAGCCAGGTCTTCCACCGCTACCCGCAGATCGCCCACCTGGTCCCGCGCGACCTGCTGTGGTTCTTTGGCGGCGACTGCCTGCACTTCATGCCCGACGAAGAGCTGCAGATGTATCAGCAACTTGACGAGCGCCGCTTCGAAGCCGAAGAGAACGGCGAGTCTTTCGACTGGAACCGCGAGAAGCAGATACTCGCCCTGCCGGACGACGCGCCGAAGCACTGACGGCATCTGAAAACGAGAAAAGCCCGCACGATGCGGGCTTTTTCATGGGCGATACCCTGACATTCGAAGCGTTTCGATCAGACGCCACGGCCGCCGGGCACCCGCGAAGCGACGTCGCGGCGCCTCCCTCGCCACCCTCGCCTCCATAGGCTGAAACTCCCACCCCGCCTGGGAGTATCAGCCGATGCGCAGCCCCCCGACGCATCCCCATAGTTGTGGCATGTGGCAGTAAAAGGCCAGCAGCCCGGCCTCAACGAATGGAACTGCAAGGGAGAATGTTCATGGCTACCCACAAGAAAAACGCCTCGTCCACGAGCGACGCCTCTGTCAGTACCGACCAGCAAGACTATGCCCCCGGTAGCACTGCCAGCATCACGGCCAACGGCTTCGCCGCCGGCAGCACCGTGATGTTCCAGGTACGCCACGCCACGAGCGCCGGCCCGGATGGAACGTGGGGCACGCCCGACGACGTGCTCGATGGCAACGCCGGCGCAGGACACGCGCCCTGGTACGTAACCGATGGCGGCGCCGGCGATCTCGACGGTAAAACCAATGGCAGCGTCATCACCTCCTGGTACGTGAACCCCGACGACTCGGCCGGCGCGACCTTCCAGCTCAGCGCGGCCTCGACCGGCGCCGATCAGACCTTCGGCACCGCCGACGACACGCTGGCGATGGCATCGTTCACCGACAGCGGCCTGATCACCGTGACGCCCGGAGTGCTCGTTACCCTGGACGAAACCACCGAACTGCAGAACGCCATCGCCTCGTCGGGCACTTCTGGAGATGCTGACGACAACGACATCCTGCTGAGCCGTCTACCCACGACCTTCTCCGACCGGCTGGCGGAACTGGAGGCAGGTACCGCAATGGGCGCGGCCCTGAGTGGCTATACGGGTGCCGTGGGCGACACGGGCAGCACGGCGTTCAGCCTCTCCGGAGCGAACATCACAGATGTCAGCTTCGTCGGCGTCGATGGTAAACCGCTCGATGGCGATGACAGCGGGCTGCTGACCCTCGACGGCACCAGCATCCTTCTCTACACGGATACGGACAACAACATCCTGCTGGGCCGCGCCGGGGAAAACGGCGCGATAGTCTTCGCCGCCTATATCGAGGAGATAAAGGACTCGCCCCAATCGCCGCCCACCGGCGGCAAGATCTGGACCGTGGAATACCAACCGATCCAGCATTCCGACGCCACCGACCCCGACGACGCTCTCGACCTGCACGACACCGTGTTCATCGGCGCCAGCCAGGACCTGACATTCAGCCTGGAAAACGCCCCCTCCGGGCAGAACCTCTTCCTGATGTACACGACGGCGAGCCCGCAAACATACCTCGACGGCAACACCGTGAGGATCTCGAGCCCCGCCATCATCGCCACGGGCAAGAACCCCGCGGACCAGTCGGCCGGCGCCAACATCACCAGCGGTGACACGATCAATACCAGCCAGGGGGGTGGTCCAACCACCTTCGGCACCAACAACCAGATGATCGTGGAGCAGGAGGGCATCCGCTTTACCTTCGTCACCGGCGCCAAGCAGAGCGTGACCATCCCCAACCTGGATCAGAATGAAGCCGATGTTGAAGCCAACATCGACTTTACCGGCCTCTTCGATGCGAAGGCGGCCAGTTTTGACGTGGTGCAGTTGCAAAGCGGCAAGAGTGCCGTCGTAAAGATCAGCGCATTCACCACCGATAAAGAATCCGGCGTGGACTTCGTCAACGGCTATTCCGACGACAGTGCCGTCGAAATCACCAGCGTCCGCGTCATCAACAAGAGCACCGGGCAGGTGATCGAAAACTCGGACGGCTCGGTGAACGATGGGAGCATCGTGATCACGATTGCTTCCGGGATAGCTACGATCACCGGCGTGAAGGCCGGCTACAAGATCGAATACACCACACAGGGAGACCACAACCGCGTGCTCGTCGAGAACGGCGCCGCGCTCAACGCCACGGGCAACACCCATGCCGACTTCGACATCGGCGGCTTCATGCTGGTCCAGGTCGCGGCTGACCATGCCGAAATCGGCTCCAGGATGATCTTCGAAGACGATGGGCCATCGATCGCTCCGAGCGAAGCCTCCGCGCCCACGCTGACCACCGACGACACCCATATCCCGGACAGCGCAGGCCCAACCAGCCTGGCCAATCTGTTCACATCGAACTTCGGTACGGATGGCTTCAAGGACACCGACCACGATCATATCCAGGACGCGGATGCGATCACCTACTCCCTCGGCGTAAGCGCCGACAATGGCGTGGACAGCGGCCTCGTAGACACCCTATCGGGCGACAAGATCTACCTGTTCCTGGAAAACGGCTCCGTTGTAGGCCGGGTTGGCACCGCTGCTGGCCAGGCCGATCCCACCGGAGACATCGCCCTCACGATTGCCGTCGATAGCAATACCGGCGCCGTGACGCTGACGCAAAACAACTCGGTCGTGCATGACGATCCGCAGGATCCAGCTGAAACCGGTACCTCCGCTGCGGGCCTGGCAGCGGCCAATCTGGTCACACTGACAGCCACCATCACTGACGGCGACGGCGACACTGCCTCGACCTCACGGGATATCGGCGATGCCTTCAAGTTCGAGGACGACGGCCCGTCGATCACCCCGAGCGAAGCCTCGGTACCCACGCTGACCACCGATGACACCCATATCCCGGACAGCGACGGCCCCA
Organism: Pseudomonas sp. ATCC 13867; assembly: GCF_000349845.1. Taxonomy (NCBI): domain Bacteria; kingdom Pseudomonadati; phylum Pseudomonadota; class Gammaproteobacteria; order Pseudomonadales; family Pseudomonadaceae; genus Pseudomonas; species Pseudomonas sp. ATCC 13867. The sequence continues at coordinate 3,510,942 of NC_020829.1, forward strand.
CCAGCTTCGCCGACCTGTTCAACCCGGACTTCGGCAAGGATGGCTTCAAGGATGCCGATGACGATAACGTCCAGGACGCCGACGCCGTTACCTACGCCCTCGGCGTAAGCGCCGACAATGGCGTGGACAGCGGTCTCGTGGATACCCTGTCGGGCGACAAGATCTACCTGTTCCTGGAAAACGGTTCCGTTGTAGGCCGGGTTGGCACCGCCGCTGGCCAGGCCGATCCCACCGGAGATATCGCCCTCACGATTGCCGTCGATGCCAATACCGGCGCCGTGACGCTGACGCAAAACAACTCGGTGGTACACGACGATCCACTGGATCCAGCTGAAACCAGTAGCTCCGCTGCGGGCCTGGCAGCGGCCAATCTGGTCACACTGACAGCCACCATTACCGATGGCGACGGCGACACTGCCTCGACCTCACGGGATATCGGCGACGCCTTCAAGTTCGAGGACGACGGCCCGTCGATCACCCCGAGTGAAGCCTCGGTACCCACGCTGACCACCGATGACACCCATATCCCGGACAGCGCAGGCCCCACCAGCTTCGCCGACCTGTTCAACCCGGACTTCGGCAAGGATGGCTTCAAGGATGCCGATGACGACAACGCCCAGGATGCCGATGCAATCAGCTACTCCCTCGGCGTAAGCGCCGACAATGGCGTGGACAGCGGCCTCGTAGACACCCTATCGGGCGACAAGATCTACCTGTTCCTGGAAAACGGCTCCGTTGTAGGCCGGGTTGGCACCTCTACTGGCCAGGCCGATCCTGCCGGAGACATCGCCCTCACGATTGCCGTCGATGCCAATACCGGCACCGTGACGCTGACGCAAAACAACTCGGTCGTGCATGACGATCCGCAGGATCCAGCTGAAACCGGTACCTCCGCTGCGGGCCTGGCAGCGGCCAATCTGGTCACACTGACAGCCACCATCACTGACGGCGACGGCGACACTGCCTCGACCTCACGGGATATCGGCGATGCCTTCAAGTTCGAGGACGACGGCCCGTCGATCACCCCGAGCGAAGCCTCGGTACCCACCCTGACCACCGATGACACCCATATCCCGGACAGCGACGGCCCCACCAGCTTCGCCGACCTGTTCAGCCCGGACTTCGGTATGGATGGCTTCAAGGATGCCGATGACGATAACGTCCAGGACGCCGACGCCGTTACCTACGCCCTCGGCGTAAGCGCCGACAATGGCGTGGACAGCGGCCTCGTAGACACCCTGTCGGGCGACAAGATCTACCTCTACCTGGAAAACGGCACGGTCGTGGGCCGGGTTGGCACCGCTGCTGGCCAGGCCGATCCCACCGGAGATATCGCCCTCACGATTGCCGTCGATGCCAATACCGGCGCCGTGACGCTGACGCAAAACAACTCGGTGGTACACGACGATCCGCAGGATCCAGCTGAAACCGGTACCTCCGCTGCGGGCCTGGCAGCGGCCAATCTGGTCACACTGACAGTCACCATCACTGACGGCGACGGCGACACTGCCTCGACCTCACGGGATATCGGCGATGCCTTCAAGTTCGAGGACGACGGCCCGTCGATCACCCCGAGTGAAGCCTCCGCGCCCACGCTAACTACCGACGACACCCATATCCCGGATAGCGCAGGCCCCACCAGCTTCGCCGACCTGTTCAACCCGGACTTCGGCAAGGATGGCTTCAAGGATGCCGATGACGACAACGCCCAGGATGCCGATGCAATCAGCTACTCCCTCGGCGTAAGCGCCGACAATGGCGTGGACAGCGGTCTCGTAGACACCCTGTCGGGCGACAAGATCTACCTGTTCCTGGAAAACGGCTCCGTTGTAGGCCGGGTTGGCACCGCCGCTGGCCAGGCCGATCCCACCGGAGACATCGCCCTCACGATTGCCGTCGATAGCAATACCGGCGCCGTGACGCTGACGCAAAACAACTCGGTGGTACACGACGATCCGCAGGATCCAGCTGAAACCGGTACCTCCGCTGCGGGCCTGGCAGCGGCCAATCTGGTCACACTGACAGCCACCATCACTGACGGTGACGGCGACACTGCCTCGACCTCACGGGATATCGGCGACGCCTTCAAGTTCGAGGACGATGGCCCGTCGATCACCCCGAGTGAAGCCTCGGTACCCACGCTGACCACCGACGACACCCATATCCCGGACAGCGCAGGCCCTACCAGCTTCGCCGACCTGTTCAACCCGGACTTCGGCAAGGATGGCTTCAAGGATGCCGACGACGATAATGTCCAGGACGCCGACGCGGTTACCTACTCCCTCGGAGTCAGCGCCGACGGTGGCGTGGACAGCGGCCTGGTGGATTCGCAGTCGGGTCACAAGATCTACCTCTACCTGCAGAACGGCGCGGTCCTGGGTCGGGTCGGAACCGCAGGCAACATGGCCGATCCAGCGGGAGACGTGGCGCTCATGATCACGGTCGCCGCCAATACGGGCGCCGTGACGCTGACGCAGAACAACTCGGTGATGCACAACGATCCACTGGATCCGGTTGAAGCCGGCGCCTCCGCCGCTGGCCTGGCAGCAGCCAATCTGATCACGCTGACAGCCACCATCACTGACGGCGACGGCGACACCGCGTCGGTATCCCGTGATATCGGCAGTGCCTTCCGGTTCGAAGATGACGGCCCCTCGCTTGCCTTCGGCAATCTGGTCGGCACCGGCAGTGTCCTTCCGCAGTTGGGATACTGGGACAAGTCGTACGGGACCGACGGACTGGGCGCGGCCGGCCTGGATATCTCGTTGGTGAATGACCAGTTCACCCTCGTCAGGCCCGACAACTCGACCGCGACCGGGAGCGGTACGCTCACCGAGCAGTCACCCTCACCGGACGCTAACGGCGCATTCCATTTCGACGGAACCTTGACGGCCGACTTCAACAACGACGGCACCACGGACCCCGCCGTCCACTACACGCTGACAGCCTTCGCCGATGGCACCTACACACTGGACCTGCTGGAAGGCTTCAGCTCGACGCACACCCTCAGCAGTGCCAACGGCTCGCTTGATGCGGGCGGTCCGGACCCGGTACGCACACTGACGATCGGCACCGAACATGTCGTCTTCTTTGCCGCAGTCCCGACGGCACTGCCGGAGAGCATCCAGATCGGCATCGGATCCGGGGAGGACGACCTCACCGAAACGCAACTGCAGACCGATCCCCTGCCCTCGTACATCGGCACGGCCGCGATGAACGTCAGTACGTCGGGCATCGGTATCGCCAACAACAACTTCGAAGGCAACAACACGACCGGCATCAATGCCGGTGACGAGAGCTTCGTCGTCAATCCCGAGACCTTGCTGACCTCCATGAAGGTCTTCATCGACAACTCGCTGCAGGGCTACAACCCGGCCACGGAGGAGCTGTACTACACGATCTACTACTCCGACGACACGATTTCCGGTGCGCCGACCAAGGTGCTGGCCGGAGACCTGACCGCGGAGGCCGGGAACCAGCAGTCCTTCACCATCCAGGCGGCCAGCGGGAAGATGATCGACGCAGTCCAGCTCACGATGGGCAAGGGCGCGGTCAAGATCCCGGTAATCGAGTTCACCCAGCAGGTCGAAAACCTCGCCAGTGACATCCAGCTGTCGTTCAACGCCACGGTCACCGACAAGGACGGTGATACGGCAACCAGTGCATTTACCGCCAACCTGTTCGCCAACGAGAAGGCGGGCTCGACCTTCGACTTCACGCTGGCGGGCATCGCCGGTACGCAGGAGGCCTTCAACGTCGACCTGTCCCGTACCGAGGGCAAGTATGAGGTCACCGGCTTCGATGTGACCGCGGGCCAGCGGGACACCCTGGTGCTCAATGGCGACCAGAACGCCGTGGTCGATTCGATCGACACCAGCGGCGCGAACAGTGTCGTGACGGTTACCGAGTCGGGCGGACAAGTCACGACCATCACCCTGGTCGGAGTCGACATCCTGAATACCGACATCGTTCATGGCAGTGTCTGAAACATCGCCTGAGCGAATGAATGCGAGGGTGGCGTGAAAACCACCCTCGCATTTTTTGCGCTGCCGGGATGAGCTCCGCGCCAGCGCCTCCGCGACGAACGTCCGGGCACCCTGAGGCTTAAAGAACGCGGTGGAGACATACCCGTTCACACGGCGAGAACCGCGGGAATGGCATCACGCTCCACCTGGGGCGGTGGCGCGCTAGGCGCCCCGAAGGTGAGGGGTGTTCTGGCGTGCGAGTCGATCCAGTTCCACCCAGGTGGACTCGGGCGGATTTTCGCTGCTGGTGAGCCCGTGCTTGAGCGCATACATCAGCAAGTCGATGCGATTGATGAGGTCGAGCTTCTGATAAATGCTGCTGAGGTGGTTGTGCACCGTGTGTTCGCTGATGCCCAGGCGCTCGGCGATGCTCATGTACTTGGCGGACGGTTTCTCCACGATGGCGCGAATCAGCTCTCGCTCGCGCAGCGTCAGCCGCGCCTGTTTCGCCTGCTCCAGGTTGCATTTCAAGGGAACGTGCCCGCTCGCGGCATAACCGGAAAGCCCCCCGGCCCAGGCTCTGTCCAGCCCGATATCGCGATGGTGAACGTTGATGATGGCCTGGATGATCGACTCCGTCGGATCCTCCGCCAGCACCACGCCACGCGCCCCCGCCTCTATCGCGTGGGCAACGGGTACGGCTTCGTACAACCCCTTGAGGACCAGCACTTTCATTTCGGCGCTGCGGGTGAGTTCCGCGATGACCTCCAGCGGGTTCAGCACATCGGGGAAGAAACTGAAGAAAATCACATCGGGACGCGACCGGTCCGCAAGGTCCAGCGCGTAGGTATAGGTGGTGGCCTGGCCGCCCACTTCCATCCGGGGCTTCCTGGCATTGATCAAGTCGTGCAGGCCCATCAGAACGAGGGGACGACAGTCAATCAGCATCACACGTATCGGTTTTCTGTGGTCAGGCATTTTCTCTGACCTCCTTGAAAAATGAACGATGACCTCCACCCGCGGGCCTTTCGGGATCAACGATTCGCTCGCCTGGCCTGCGTGATCGAAGGACAGGTACCAGCGTCGACAGGCCTTGACCAAGGCCGTCCGGGTGTGGACAACCAGGGTTTCTGCCGGCTCTGGGGGGACGTCCACCCGCTGTACCGGCAGAGGCAGCGGACGTTTCCAGCAGCCGGACAGAGCCGTCGAGACAACACGGACAGGAACCGCTATCACTTGCCCAGCGATGCCGTGCTCCCTCGAATCGGTCAACTGAGTCTAGGCCAGCCCAGTGGGCTACCGATCAGCCTCTCCACCTGAGGTCGGCTCGAACCTCGCGCCAGTCGCCTCTGCCAATCCGCTCGAAGAATGGCGTTAAGCCCCTGAAATCAAGGTCTTGGATGCACCTTGGAGGCCTTGCTGCTCGCACTTGACCCCGGCGTAGATCGTCAATTAAACGACGAAAGGCGATCAAAAAAAGCACAGAATGACGATTACGTCAAATTATCGTCTAACCCTGCTTCGCCGCATCACACACAGCCGAATCCTGACGAAGTCAGCGACCCGCCCGGCAACGCGGATGAGGGTGAGCGAGCAGACCCCAGGCGAGAGCAGGCCGCGCCTACAGGCGCAAGGGAGCGAGGATCGGCTACCGGGCCGCATGCAACCGGCCCGGCAGGCTCAGGGATGCTGGAAGGCCTGGCGGGGAACGCCGGGACTCAGCCAACCATTCACGCTTTCGACGCTTTCGACCGGTGGTTTTCCCGCCCAGCGATTGAGGGTGAATACATTGCTGAGAAATTCGTATTGCGTCTTGAGCAGGTCCCGCCGAGCGCGGAACTCGTTGCGTACGGCGGCCAGTACGTCGACGGCATTGACCATGCCGTAGCTCAGCCCTTTCTCCGCCGCCACCCGTGACAGTTGCGCCGAGGACAGGGCCAGCCGGTTCGCCTCGATCTTTTCGCCATTGGAATTGGCGGTCAGGTAAGCGCTGGTGATCTCCTTGACCACCCGGCGACGGATCTCCTCCAACTGCTCCTCGGCGGCCAGTTGATCCTGGTAGAGCCCACGGACCCGCGCCGACGTCGAGCCGCCGCTGTAGATCGGCACCTGAATGCCGACTCCGGCGACGTAACTGTCCGTGCGCGGCGCCAGGGCATTGTTGTAGCCCTCGTTGGTCTGCTGTGCGCTCAGGCTCAGGCTCAGGGTCGGGTAGTGCCCGCCCTTGCCGCTGCGCAACGCCGCGCCCGCGGCTTCGACGCCGCTTTCACTGGCCTTGAGCGCCGGGTTCTGCGCGATGCCTTCGCGAACCCAGTTTTCCAGACTCTGCGCCGAAACCCGCAGATGCACGTCATCGCGCACCCGACTGAGCCGCTCCTTGACCGGTCGCCCGACGATCTCCGCCAGCGCCTCGCGACTGATGATGGCCTGGTTGCCAGCCTCCAGTTCCTGCGCCGCCAGCAAGTCCACCCTGGCCTTGAGGTCGAGCTGGTCGGTAATCAGCGCCAGCTGCTTCTCGTACAACGCGTTGACCCGATCCAGGCTTTCCTGCGTGGTTTGCCGCTCCGCCCTCACCAGTTCCAGCTCATCCTCGGCCGCCAATGCCGTGAAATAACGCCGCGCCAACTCCACGGTGGCCTCCGCCTGGGCATCCAGCGCCGCCGATTCGGTCTGCCGGGCCAGGCTCTTGAACTTCTGATAGTTCTCCCACGCGGCCTTGTTGTAGAGGTACTGGCGCAGCACCAGGCTGTAGCTCTCGCTATCGTAACTGTCCTGCACCAGGTCGCTTTCCTGGTGAATCCGGTTTGTCCCGGCGTTGAGCGATACCTGCGGCAGCAACGCGCCCATTGCCTCGCGCTGATGTTCCCGGCCCGCCTGCGCTTGCGCAAAGGATGCGAGGACTTTCGGATCCTCCAGCCGCGCCTCGCGATACAGCTGCATGAGGTCGGTGGAATCCGTCGAAACACTGACGCCAGCCGGCGTTGCCGCAACGGTTTGCGCCAGGGCGCCTCCCGCCGCAAGCATGAACGCACCCGCCAGCAGAACCGCCGATGGGCCCATGATCACTCCTCGATCATCGATTGAGACAGGGCGTTGCGGGCCGGCTGCATCAGGTACTGCAACAGCGTGCGCTGCCCGGTAATGATCAACACGTCCGCCGGCATCCCCGGCACCAGCTTGCGCTCACCCAGGGTGCGCACGCCGTGCTCGGTGACCCGGACCCGCGCCAGGTAATAGGCAGTCCCGCTCTTTTCGTTGATCAGCCGATCAGCCGAGACATTGCTGACCTCGCCTTCAATCACCGGAGTGGTCGCGCTATTGAACGCGCTGAAACGGATGTCGGCACGCTTGCCGACGGCGATGCGATCGATATCCATCGGCGGCACCTGAGCCTCTATGACCAGCTCGGAAACCGATGGAACGATGTCCAGCAGCGGCGTCCCCGGATGCACGACGCCGCCCACGGTGTGCACGGTCATGCCAATGACCATGCCCGTGTCGGGCGCGCGGATGATGATGCGGCTGAGCCGGTCTTCCAGCGCCGAGGCTTTCTCCCGCAGGTCATAGATCCTGGTCTGAACCTCGGCCAACTGTTTGGCGACATCGGAGTTGAAATCCTTGTCGACCTGCAGGATCTGCAATTGTGTCTCGTTGATCTGCAGGCGGGCCCGGTTGATCGTGGAGCGATGATCCGCCACCTCGGAGCGGAGCATCCCCAGCTTGCGTTCCTGCTCGACCAGCCGTTGCTTGTCGACGAACCCCTGCCTCAGCAGATCGGACAGCTCACCGATTTCACCGCGATAGGATCGCTCGAGCTGAAGCTTGGCATCGATCACCGCCTCCAGCCCGCTGATCTGTTGATTCAACTGGCCGATGCGCTCGCGCAGCACCGCGATCTGTCCCAGCCGTGAGCCCTGCCGGGCATTGAACACCTGAGTCTCGCTCTGGCGCGCCTCCATGCCTCGCGGGCTGGCGAGATCGGCGGACTCCCCAAAACCGATCGCCGACAGCGCGTCGCGTTCGGCCTTGAGGCGTGCCTCCATCGCCACGGTCGCGACAAGCTGGTTCCGGGTCATCTCGTATTCGAAGCGCAACTGGGCATCATCGAGAACGATCAGCGGATCGTCGCGCTTGACGATGTCGCCGTCGTGGACCAGCACCTCCTTGACGATGCCGCCCTCAAGGTGCTGGACCGTTTTGCGGTAGGTCTGCACGGTGACCACTCCGGGCGCGTAGACGGCACCATCGAGCGGGGCGAACGCCGCCCAGGTGCCGAACAGGCCGAAGGTCACCCCGACGATGACAAGGCCCAGCCGACGGATCTTGCGGTCCGAGATCGGCAGGTCGACGAAACTTTCAATTTGACGACTGGACATCGCAGTCGTCCTTGCCGGTGTCCACCGGAGCGATACTGGCGCCCGCCGGCATGACCCGCTGATGCACCTGCTGCCGGGCCTGTTGCTGCGCCTGCTGTTGAACCTGCAACTGCTTCGCGTTGAGTTCGGCCAGCACCTGGTCGCGGGATCCGTAGAGCGTGACCATTCCATCGTTCATCAGCAGGAGCCGGTCGAGTTGCGACACGATGTTGGTGCGGTGGGTAATGACGAACAGCGTCGCACCGGTCTGCTTGAGCTGCTGGATGGCCACCGCCAGGGCACGGTCGCCAACGTCGTCGAGGTTGGAGTTGGGCTCGTCGAGAACGATCAGCCGCGGATTGCCATACAAGGCACGGGCAAGCCCGATGCGCTGGCGCTGCCCGCCCGATAGCATGATGCCCTCACTGCCAATCACGGTGTCGTAGCCATCGGGCAATAGCAGAATCATTTCGTGCACGCCCGCCATCCTGGCCGCCTGGATGACCTTCTCCGGATCGACCTCGGCGAAACGGGCAATGTTCTCGCCGATGCTGCCTTCGAACAGTTCGATATCCTGGGGCAGATAGCCGACATGCGGACCGAGCGCATGCTTGTCCCAGGTGCTGATGTCCGCACCATCCAGGCGGACCACCCCACGCTGCGGCGCCCAGACTCCCAGCAGCGCCCTGACCAGGGTCGACTTGCCCGCGGCACTGGGGCCGATGATGCCCACCACGCAGCCGGCGGGTACGCTGAAACTGATGTTTCGGATGATCGGAATCGTCGAGCCCGGCGCCGCGACAACCAGGTTCTCGATCTGCATGTGCCCCAGGGGCGCCGGCAACGGCATGCGCTCGGGTTGCGCCTGCAGCTTGCCCAGCACCTCATTCAGGCGGCCGTACTGCGAACGCGCCGAAATGAAGCCCTTCCAGCTGCCGATGAGCAGATCGATGGGAGCCAGGGCACGGCCCAGCAGCACGGCTCCGGCGAACACCATGCCCGCCCCCACCTGATGGTCCACCGCCAGGTACGCCCCCAACCCCAGCACCAGGGATTGCACGAGGAGCCGGAAGGTCCGGGAAAGCGTCGTGATCATCGCCCCTTTATCGCTCGCCAGGGACTGCAGCAGCAGAACGTTCCGTTGCCGGCTCCCCCAGCGATCCATCAGGGTTTCCAGCATGCCCATCGATTCGATGACTTCCGCGTTGCGCAGGTTCTTCGTGGTGTAGAGCGTCGCCCCGATATGTTCCTTGTTGGCCTGGGCCAGTGCCGGCGCCGTCAGCTTCTCGTTGACGAACGCGAGCACCAGCAACACCAGGGCGCTGCCCGTCGCCACCCAGCCGAACCAGGGGTGAAACAGGAACATCACGGCGATATAGATCGGCAACCAGGGCGCGTCGAAGAAGGCGAACAGCCCGCTGCCGGTAAGGAACTGCCTCAAACCCGTCAGATCGTTGAGCGACTGCGCCGAGGCATCCATGCCACCACTGTCCAGGGCCCGCTTGAAACTGGCCTTGTAGACCTGACGACTCAGCAACACATCCAGCCGGGTGCTGACCCGAACCATGATGCGCGAGCGAATCCACTCCAGGGAGCCGAGCGTGATCACCAGCACGGTCATGATCAACGTCAGCATGGACAGGGTCGTCAGGCTTCCGCTGGTTATCACTCGTCCATACACCTGCAGCATATAGAAGGTTGGAACGAGCATTAGCGCATTGATGAATAAGCTGAAAAAGCCAACAAAAAAGAAGCTCTCGCGGCAGGCTTTCAACGCGTTTTTGAGACTGTCTTCAGGTGTGCTTCGCATGGAAACCTCTGCTCGAGAGGCCAACCTTCGTGGAGCTTAGATCACGCCGAAAGACTCTGTGTAGCAAATGGCCAGACACTCCCGGACAGCCGGTATACCGCGTGACAACAGCCCGACGGCGAGCACTCGAAGCGACTGCGATTCGAAGCCCGAGCACGCGGCATGGGTCCGCGGTCGCCGCCGAGCGATGCGTCCGGAAGCGCTGGGCCCGGAAACGAAAAAGCCCGCTGCGAGCGGGCTTTGTCAAAGGCACGGATTTTTCTGCCGCACAAACGAAAACACCGCCCCAAAGGGCGGTGTTTCGATTTTGGAGCGGGAAACGAGACTCGAACTCGCGACCCCGACCTTGGCAAGGTCGTGCTCTACCAACTGAGCTATTCCCGCATCAACTTATTGCAACCTTCAGCTTTCGCCGAAGAGTAACGCCATTTCATTTTTCGGTCATCGCCATTCGGCGACAATCGAGAATTTGGAGCGGGAAACGAGACTCGAACTCGCGACCCCGACCTTGGCAAGGTCGTGCTCTACCAACTGAGCTATTCCCGCAATGGCGTCCCCTAGGGGACTCGAACCCCTGTTACCGCCGTGAAAGGGCGGTGTCCTAGGCCACTAGACGAAGGGGACGCGGCCCGGAACTTCAACATCTTTCCGACTTCGCCGCCTTGCTGTTTCAGCGTTTCGCGTCGAAGTGGCGCGCATTCTATGGAGCCTTTGAGGGGTCGTCAACCCTCAGAAGAAAATTTTTTTAAATCAAAGACTTCTGGCTAAAAAGCGAGCGACTGCTATCAGCGGTAGCACTAAGACATTACACTCGCGAAAAAACCTTGGGGAGCTTTCCAGGTGTCGCCACTCGTCATTACCGTCCTGGTCCTCGTCGGCATCGCCCTGCTGGTTGCCATCGGCTATATCAACCATCTGGTCGAGAACCGCAAGCTGGAACAGGCCCGGCAGAAGGCCGACCTGCTCGACCGCTGCCGGCGCTGTGCCGATATTTCCGAGTCCATGCCCGGCCAGTTCATGTCGCCGGCGTTGAAGCTGCTGCTCAGTCGTTTCGAGCTGAGCCTGGGTGAACGCCTGCTGACCGTCGACAAGCAGAATACCCAGATAAAGGAACGGATCGCCGAACTGCGCCCGCTCATCGCCCAGGGCGAATCCATTCCCGTGCGCAATGCGCCGCAGGCCATCCTCACCGAAGCCAAGGCCAAGGACGTCCGCTTCCTGTTCGAAGCGCTGCACGCCCAGCTCACCCGCTGCGCCCAGGACGGCCTGCTGCCGCGCAACGAAGCCCAGCAGTGGGTGAAGGAGATCCGCCACCTGCTTGCACTCCTCCATATAGAGTTCTTCGGCAACCTCGGCCAGCAAGCCCTGCAGCAGGGCCAGCCGGGGCAGGCGCGACTGGCCTTCGAGCGCGGCGCCCAATACCTGCGCAAACAGCAGGACATCGGCCGCTACCAGGCTCAGTTGCAACAGATGGAGAACCAGTTGGCCCGCGCCAACGCGATGGTGCTGGAAAATACCCAGCCCGCCGCCGACGAGAACAGCGCGCTGAACGATGGCCTCAAGGCCCTCGACGACGACGATCTGTGGAAGAAGAAGAACCTTTACGACGACTGACACGTCGAATCTGCATACCTCGCCCCAGGAGCCCACCATGAGCCTCGTAGTCTTCGGCGCCCCGCTCTCCCCGTTCGTTCGCAAAGTCCGCCTGTTCTGTGCCGAGAAAGGCCTGGACTACCAGTTGGAGAACGTCAATCCGTTCAACCAGCCCGACTGGTATCGCGAGCTCAATCCGCTGCGCCGGGTACCGGCGATCCGCGATGGCGACTTCACCCTCGCCGACTCCAGCGTCATCTGCCATTACCTGGAAGACCGCGACCCGCAACGCACCGCGCTGTGCGGCGAGACTCCGCAGGCAAAGGCCCGCATCCGCTGGCTGGAGAAGTACGCCGACTACGAAGTCGCGCCGCTGGCCACCTTCACCGTCTTCCGCAACCGCCTGCTCAAGCCGCTGATGGGCAAGCCCTGCGATGAAGACGCGGTAAAGGGCGCCATGCAGGAAAAACTGCCGGAGCATTTCGACTACCTGGAAAAATGCCTGGCCGCGAACGACTACTTCATCGACAACCGCTTCAGCCTCGCCGACATCGCCATTGCCAGCCAACTGGTGAACATGGGCCACGGCGGCGAGAAACTGGATACCCAGCGCTGGCCGGCACTGGCGGCGCACTTCGAGCGCATCGCCAGCCGTCCCACCCTGGCGGCCATCCTTGAAGGCGAGCAGCAGATCATCGCCAAGATCCTGGCCAAGCGCTGATCCATCCCTGGCAAGCCCGTAGGGTGGCGTGGAGCGAAGCGACACCCATCATGGCGGATATATTCACCGGTCAGGCCGGCGTGGGGTCGATTCGCGAGCACAGGAGGAAACTGGCAGCGCTCTTCGTAGGAGCGAGCTTGCTCGCGAACCCGGCCCTCGGAAACGAAAAAAACGCCATTGCGGGGCTTTTTCGTTGGACCGGGGATCAGCAGTCCGTCAGCCGCAGAAAAATCGCCACCAGACGCTCGATGCCAGCCTGGTCGGCTTCGCTGAAGCGACCGACCTTCGGGCTGTCCAGGTCCAGCACACCGATCAACCGACCGTCCTTCACCAGCGGCACCACCAGCTCGCTGCTGGAGGCGCTGTCACAGGCGATATGGCCGGGGAAGGCATGCACGTCCTCGACCCGCTGGCTCTCCCGAGTACGCGCCGCCGCACCGCACACGCCCTTGCTGAACGGGATACGCACGCAGGCGACCTTGCCCTGGAACGGGCCGAGCACCAGTTCCTCGTTGCGGTTGAGGTAGAAGCCGGCCCAGTTAAGGTCCGTCAGTTCGTTGAACAGGAATGCCGAGAACTGCGCGGCGTTGGCGATGAAATCGCGCTCGTCGGCGAACAGCGACTCCGCTTGCGCGGCCAGCAGCGCATATCCATCGAGGCCGGCGCCGGCCTGCTGCAGATCGATCATGGGGTTTCTCCTTCCAGCAATTGGCGGCCCACCCAGTAGCGGGCGAATTGATAGGCACAGCGGCCATTGCGGTTGCCGCGTCCGAGTGCCCAGCGGATGGCCTCTTTCTCCAGTGCATCATCCCAGTGCCAGTAGACCAGGCCGGATTTCTGCGCCAGCGCATCGATCCAGTGGCGGACCACGCTCAGGAAGTGCTCCTGGGTGAAGGGATAGAAAGAGAGCCAAAGACCGAAACGGTCGGACAGGGCGATCTTGTCCTCCACCGCTTCGTTGGGATGCAGCTCGCCGTCGATTATCTGCCAGTTCTCGTTGTCGCTCTGTTTTTCCGAGACCAGGTGACGGCGGTTCGAGGTGGCATACAGCAGCACGTTGTCCGGCGCCTGCTCCAGCGAGCCGTCGAGCACGCTCTTGAGCACGCGGTAGTCGCCCTCGCCGGCGTCGAACGACAGGTCGTCGCAGAACAGCACGAAGCGCTGCGGCAGACCGTGCAGTTGTTCGACCACCCGCGGCAGGTCGGCCAGGTGATCGCGCTCGATCTCGATCAGGCGCAGTCCCTCGCCGGCCAGCTCGGCCAGCAGCGCCCGCACCAGCGAGGACTTGCCGGTACCTCGCGCGCCCCACAGCAAGGCGTGGTTGGCCGGCCTGCCGGCCACGAACTGGCGAGTGTTGCGCGCCAGTTGGTCACGTTGGGTGTCGACACCCAGCAAGTCGCCCAGGCGCAGGTCGAGGCTGACCTCCAGCGGCTGCAGGTACCCGCTGCGCCCATCGCGGTGCCAGCGCGCGGCCAGGCTGCGCTGCCAGTCGACCGGCGCGCGCAAGGCCGGCAACAAAGGCTCCAGACGCGCAAGCACCGATTCGGCGCGCGCGAGAAAATCGTTCAGACGGGAATCCACGCTGATCTCCACGGATCGTTCGAAGTTGGGCGGCAGGCCATGCCGACAGACGGTGCCGATGGGCTATGCTACGCCGCAGAAAAGCTCTCGCGAGGCGACGCTCCGCACTCCATGGATATTGCGCTTACCCATCGCCTCTCGTTCAAGCAGGCCAGCCTGACCGTGCTGGTGGCGTTCCTGCTGGGGACGCTGCTCAGCCTTGTCCAGGTTGCCGTCGATTATGCCAGCCAGGACGCCTCCATCAACCGCGAAGTGCGCGCCCTGTTGGACGTCAGCCACAACCCCGCCGCGCGCATCGCCTACAACATCGACGCCGAACTGGCCCAGGAACTGGTGGTCGGCCTGCTGCGCTCGCCGGCGGTGATCCGCGCCGAGATCATCGACAACGCCGGCACGCCCCTGGCCAGTGCCAGCCGGCCGCTTGCCGAAAGCCATCTGCGCGAGTTGAGCGACTTCCTCTTCGGCGAACAGCGCAGTTACGAAGAGCCGCTGTTCGTCGATCACGCCCCCAGCGAATCCCTCGGCGTGCTGCGCCTGGAGATCGACACCTTCGTGTTCGGCAACGACTTCCTGCGCCGCGCCGGCATGACCTTCATTTCCGGCTTCATCCGCAGCCTGCTGCTGTCGCTGATCCTGCTGGTGCTGTTCTACGCGCTGCTGACCAAGCCGCTGGTGAGCCTGATCGACGTCCTCAGCCGCCACGACCCGCGTTCGCCCTCGCGCCTGCGCCTGCCCTATCCACACGGCCACGAACGCGACGAGATCGGCGTGCTGGTGGAGGTCACCAACCGCCAGCTCAACCGTATCTCGGTGGAAATGGAGCAGCGCCGCGAGGCCGAGGACCGGTTGACCCAGTACCTGGAAGAACTGGAAAGCATCGTCGCCGCCCGTACCGCCGAGCTGAAGGCGGCGAACGCACGCCTCACCCTGTCCAACCAGGAGCTGGAGCAGGCCCGGCAGACCGCCCTGGCGATGGCCCAGGCGCGCGGCAGCTTCCTCGCCAACATGAGCCATGAGATCCGCACCCCGCTCAACGGCCTGCTGGGCATGCTCGGCCTGGCGCTGGACGGCCCGCTGACCACCGAACAGCGCCAGCAGCTGTCCATCGCCCATGACTCGGGCAAGGTGCTGCTGGAATTGCTCAACGACGTGCTCGACCTGTCCAAGTTCGAGGCCGGCCAGTTGGAGCTGGAGCAGATCCCCTTCGACCTGGGCACCCTGGTGGAGGACACCGCCAGCCTGCTGTCGCAGAACGCCTCGCCCGCGGTGGAACTCACCTGCCTGGTCAGCCCGCGCTTGCCGGCGCAGCTTTCGGGCGACCCGACGCGGGTGCGCCAGGTGGTCAGCAACCTGCTGTCCAATGCCCTCAAGTTCACCCGCCTGGGCCGCGTCGATGTCAATGTCGAGCCGCATGGCGATGGCGTACGCATCAGCGTGCGCGACACCGGCATCGGTATCGCGCCCGAGGCCCTGCAGAAGATTTTCCAACCCTTCACCCAGGCCGACGCCGGCATCGCCCGCCAGTATGGCGGCACCGGCCTTGGCCTGGCGCTGACACGCAAGCTGTGCGACGCCATGAAGGGCGAGCTGGTGGTCAAGTCCGAACCCGGGTTTGGCAGCGAGTTCATCGCTACCCTGCCCCTTCCGGCGCTGGAGCCCGCCCCGCCGCCACCGCCCCTGAGCGGCCGGCTGATCGTGCAATGCGCCGCCAGCAGCGGCCTGGCCGCACTGCTGGAACGCTGGCTGCCGCACTGGAATATCGAGTACCGGCGCCTGGACATCGACGCGAGCCTGGCCGGCATGGAACTGGATGCGCTGCTTTCGGACTGCCCGGACTGCCTGATCACCCTGCGCCGGCACCTGGCCAAGCCGGTCCTGCTGGTCACCGCCTACGGCAACTTCCTCGAACAGCCGCTGGCGCAACGCCTGGCGCCCCTGCGCCAACTGGCCCGGCCGCTGTCACGGACGGTGCTCTACCAGGCGCTCAGACAGGCGTTCGAGCATCAGCCGCTGCCGGCCTCCAGCGAGGCCGACGCCACACGCGCGGAGCAGTTCTCGGCGCGGGTGCTGCTGGTGGAGGACAACCCGGTCAACCAACTGGTGGCCAAGGGGCTGCTGCAGAAGCTCGGCTGCGTCGTGGCCGTCGCCGCCAACGGGGAAGAGGCGCTCGCCCAACTGGGCGATGGCACCTTCGATCTGGTACTGATGGACTGCAACATGCCGGTACTGGATGGCTACCAGGCCACCCAGGCGATCCGCGAAAGCGGGCGCTGGCCGGGTCTGCCGATCATCGCCCTGACCGCCAACGCCCTGCCGGACGAACGCGAGCGCTGCCGCGCCGCCGGCATGGACGACTACCTGGCCAAACCCTTCCACCGTGACGAACTGGCGGAAATCCTGGAGCGCTGGGTGGATCACCGCCCGCGCGGTTGAGCTCAGCCGTCCAGCCTCGCCAACTGCAACAGCAATGAATCCAGTTGCTCGCGCAGGCCGTCGGAGGCGCTCAGATCCAAGCCGCTGCGGCACAGCAGGTCTTCACGCAACGGCAGCACCTTGTCACGCAGTGCGTCGCCCGCCGGGGTCAGCCGAAGGTGCACTTCCCGCTCGTCGTGCCGCGCCCGGCGGCGCTCGACCAGTCCCAACTGCTCCAGGCGCTTGAGCAACGGCGTCAGGGTGCCGGAATCGAGCATCAGCCGCTCGCCCAGCGCCTTCACCGAGGGTTGCTCCGGCGGCTCGGCCTGCCACTCCCAGAGCACCAGCATCGCCAGGTACTGCGGGTAGGTCAGGCCAAGCGCCTCGAGCATCGGCCGGTAGCCACGGATCACCGCGCGCGACACCGCGTACAGGCGGAAGCACAGCTGGTTGTCCAGCAACAGCTCCGGCTGCAGAACTGCCGAATCCTTCATCACAGCAGCGCTTCGATCTCGGCGCAGAGCTGTTCCGGCTTGGTGGTCGGGGCGAAGCGCTTGATGACCTTGCCGTCCTTGCCGATCAGGAACTTGGTGAAGTTCCACTTGATGCCCTGGCTACCCAGCAGGCCCGGCGCGCGTTGCTTGAGTTGCACGTAGAGCGGATGGGCGGCGGCGCCGTTGACGTCGATCTTCTTGAACAGCGGGAAGCTGACGCCGAAGTTCAGCTCGCAGAACTGCGAGATCTCCCCTTCATTGCCCGGCTCCTGCTTGCCGAACTGGTTGCAGGGAAAGCCAAGCACCACCAGGCCCTTGTCCTTGTAGCGGCGCCACAGCGTTTCCAGCCCCTGGTACTGCGGAGTGAAGCCGCACTGGCTGGCGGTGTTCACCACCAGCAGCGCCTTGCCGCCGAAATCGGCGAGGGTTTTCCGTTCGCCCTTGATGGTGGTCACGGGAATGTTCAGCAGTGCGTCGCTCATCGTGAATGGCTCCGGCGGAAAGTGGGAACTCAAAGAATAGTGACCAATTGAATTGTGCACAATTCAATTGGTCGCGAATCATCCAGTGAATGGCGACACATCAGGGATCTCCTGCAGGAGCGAGCTTGCTCGCGAACAAGGTTCCCGGGGATAACGGAGCTGGGCTGTTCGCGAGCAAGCTCGCTCCTACGAAGAGCCCCAAGAACAGGCCCGCTCGGTGGCGGGCCTTGGGGTCACTCCTTGGGTACCAGCTTCAAGGATGCCGAATTGATGCAGTAGCGCAGCCCGGTCGGCCGCGGGCCGTCGGGAAAGACGTGGCCCAGGTGCGCATCGCACTTGCCGCAGCGCACTTCGATGCGCTGCATGCCGTGGCTGAAGTCTTCCAGCTCCTTGACCACCTCGCCGTTCACCGGCTGGAAGTAGCTTGGCCAGCCGCTGCCCGAGTCGTATTTGGCGTCGGAGTCGAACAACGCGGTGCCGCAGCACACGCAGTGGTAGATGCCGGGAGTCTTGGTGTCGTGGTATTCGCCGGTGAAGGCGCGCTCGGTACCGCCCAGGCGGCAGATATGAAACTGCTCGTCGGTGAGCTCGTCACGCCAGGAATCCAGGGGCTTTTCCAGCTTTTCCATCGATCTGCCTCCATAAACGAAAAAATGCCCGATCCCGCTCTTTTCCGCGAATCGGGCCGCACGTATGATGCGCGTGGTTAACGTCAGGTTCAGAATCTGCCGCACAGAGACATTCTCGCGATATAAAAGCCTTAAAAACTCTACTTTTTCGAGAAATCCACTGTTTTCCTGTCGATTTTTAGTGTCGACGCCAGGGAAAAGCACTTCCGAACCGATCATTTGACGCCAGTCTGTCACCCGCGTTACAGCCTGCCAAGTCGCCGGCCGCGGACTATTTTGGAATCCCAGATCATGCAGGTCACCAAATCGAACAAGCTCGCCAACGTCTGCTACGACATTCGCGGGCCCGTGCTCAAGCACGCCAAGCGCCTGGAAGAGGAAGGCCACCGCATCCTCAAGCTGAACATCGGCAACCCGGCGCCGTTCGGTTTCGAGGCGCCGGACGAAATCCTTCAGGACGTCATCCGCAACCTGCCGACCGCCCAGGGCTACAGCGACTCCAAGGGCCTGTTCAGCGCGCGCAAGGCGGTCATGCAGTACTACCAGCAGAAGCAGGTGGAAGGCGTCGGCATCGAGGACATCTACCTGGGCAACGGCGTGTCCGAGCTGATCGTGATGGCCCTGCAGGCGCTGCTCAACAACGGCGACGAAGTGCTGATCCCGGCGCCCGACTACCCGCTGTGGACCGCCTCCGTGGCCCTGGCTGGCGGCAAGCCGGTGCACTACCTGTGCGACGAGCAGGCCGGCTGGTTCCCCGACATCGCCGACATGAAGGCGAAGATCACCAGCAACACCAAGGCCCTGGTGCTGATCAACCCGAACAACCCGACCGGCGCGGTCTATTCGAAGGAAGTGCTGCAGGACATCGTCGAACTGGCGCGCCAGCACAACCTGGTGATCTTCTCCGACGAGATCTACGACAAGATCCTTTACGACGAGGCCCAGCACATCTCCACCGCCTCCCTGGCGCCCGACGTGCTCTGCCTGACCTTCAACGGCCTGTCCAAGTCCTACCGCGTGGCCGGCTTCCGTTCCGGCTGGATCGCCATTTCCGGCCCCAAGCACAAGGCGCAGAGCTACATCGAGGGCCTGGATATCCTGGCCAACATGCGCCTGTGCGCCAACGTGCCGAGCCAGCACGCGATCCAGACTGCGCTGGGCGGCTACCAGAGCATCAACGACCTGGTCCTGCCCGGCGGGCGCCTGCTGGAACAGCGCAACCGCGCCTGGGAGCTGCTCAACGACATCCCCGGCGTCAGTTGTGTGAAACCGATGGGCGCGCTCTATGCGTTTCCGCGCATCGACCCGAAGGTCTGCCCGATCCACAACGACGAGAAATTCGTCCTCGACCTGCTGCTTTCCGAGAAGCTGCTCATCGTTCAGGGAACCGCCTTCAACTGGCCCTGGCCGGATCACTTCCGGGTGGTTACCCTGCCCCGTCTCGATGACCTGGAACAGGCCATCGGACGCATCGGCAACTTCCTGAAAGCCTACCGCCAATAAATCATCGCCAGTGAATCCCAGCGCATAAATGGACCTGCAGATCGACGACTTCTACAAGGATGCCGCTTCCGGCCTGCTGATGCTCTACCAGGCCTTCCCGCGCAAGATCGCCCTCTACATCGAGGACCTGATCGGCCGGGAAGAGCCCGACGAGTTCGGCCTGCCCAGCACCCGCCACCAGAGTTGCCTGGGCGCGTTGCTGTGGCTGGCCGAGGAAGGCTACCTGCGCTTCGACGCAACCATTCGTTACGAAGCGCTGGACCAGGCCGTACTCAGCGAAAAAGCCTTCCTCCGCCTGACCCGCATCGTCCCCCACGCGGTACGACCCAGCGACGACCTGCCGCCCAGCGTGCGCCGCGACCAGGCTTCCCTGGCCAACCAGCTGCGCGAAGCCCTCGCCAGTCGTCACAGTGACCGCATCGCCCGCTTGACCCGTCTACTCTTCGAAAGTGACCTCGGGCGCCCAAGCGACACAGTTTGAAATAGTCCCCGAGTTGAATCACCTCGGGGGCAACCGTATATACCCCGCATACTATTCAGCGATCCTGGGCCCTGCTGTGCCCGGCGATCCGGAAAGCCGCGCTCCCAAGCGGTTTTCCCCTAATCCAGCCGTGAGGAGAAGCTTTACGCCATGATGCGCATCCTGTTGTTCCTGGCCACCAACCTGGCAGTTCTGGTGATCGCCAGCATCACCCTGAAACTGCTCGGCGTGGACCGATTCACGGGCCAGAATTACGGCAGCCTGCTGGTTTTCTGTGCAGTGTTCGGCTTCGCCGGCTCCCTGGTTTCGCTGTTCATCTCCAAATGGATGGCGAAGATGAGCACCGGCACCGAGATCATCAGCCAACCGCGTACCCGTCATGAACAGTGGCTGCTGCAGACCGTGGAAGAACTGTCCCGCGAAGCCGGCATCAAGATGCCGGAAGTGGGCATCTTCCCCGCCTACGAAGCCAACGCCTTCGCCACCGGCTGGAACAAGAACGACGCACTGGTCGCCGTCAGCCAGGGCCTGCTGGAGCGCTTCTCCCCTGAGGAAGTGAAAGCCGTGCTGGCCCACGAGATCGGCCACGTGGCCAACGGCGACATGGTCACCCTGGCGCTGATCCAGGGCGTGGTGAACACCTTCGTGATGTTCTTCGCGCGCATCTTCGGCAACTTCGTCGACAAGGCCATCCTGAAGAACGAAGACGGCCCGGGCATCGGTTACTTCGTCGCGACCATCTTCGCCGAACTGGTCCTGGGTATCCTCGCCAGCATCATCGTCATGTGGTTCTCGCGCAAACGCGAATACCGCGCGGACGAAGCCGGCGCCCACCTGGCCGGCAGCGGCGCGATGATCGCCGCCCTGCAACGCCTGCGCGCCGAACAAGGCGTGCCGGTGCAGATGCCCGACTCGCTGCAGGCCTTCGGCATCAACGGCAGCCTCAAGCACGGCCTGGCCGGTCTGTTCATGAGCCACCCGCCGCTGGAAGACCGCATCGAAGCCCTGCGCGCCGCGGCTCGCTAAGGCGCAAGACGCAAAAAGGGCGACCCTCGGGCCGCCCTTTTTCATGCCCGCGATTCAACCGCGTCGCAGGTCGAACACCACCTCGTCCAAGCGGCTGACGCCGCGCTTGAGGAACTTGGGATTCTCCGCCAGCACGTCGAGGCGATCCCGCTCCACCAGTTGCCAGCCTTCGGCGAAATGCGTGCGTACCTCATCGGCCAGGACGGCGA
The DNA here is from genome assembly GCF_000349845.1 of Pseudomonas sp. ATCC 13867. NCBI lineage: Bacteria > Pseudomonadati > Pseudomonadota > Gammaproteobacteria > Pseudomonadales > Pseudomonadaceae > Pseudomonas > Pseudomonas sp. ATCC 13867. The sequence goes on from NC_020829.1 coordinate 3,532,203, forward strand.
ACGGCGGGCCGTCCATTTCCGCCTGCGGGTACTCCAGCGTCACCAACAGCCCGCGCACCTGCGGCGGCAGATTGCGTTGCAGATGAGCCACGTAGTCCGGACGCATATCCTGCGGCAGCGCGATCAACGCGGCGCGATCATACAGCGCTGCACACCCGCCCAACTGCTCGGCGGTGGTGTCGAAGAAATCCCCCTGGAGGATCTCCAGCCGCTCGTGACGATAGCGCCGAACCTGTCCCTCCTCGGTCACCTGGGGTTCGACGCCCAGCCCGGCGAAGAAGTCGAGTACCGCGCGCTCCGCCAGCTCCACACCGAGCACGCGGTACCCCTGTTGCACCAGCCAGAGCATGTCCAGGCTCTTGCCACACAGCGGCACCAGCACCTGCGCCCCCTCGGGCAATCGCAACGCCGGCCAGTGACGCGCAAGCCCGGAGTTCACCTCGTTCTGATGGAAGCCGATTTCATTGCGCGCCCAGCGCGCCTGCCAGAAGTCGTGTTGCATGGGAAAGACCCGATTCCAGAAGCGTTGTCCCACATGATCCGCAATCGGCCCGCCCCGCGCCAGCCACCCCACGGCGGATATCGACAAATTCGATCGAAATCGTCAAAAACCCATACTGGTTATCGATCAGTCCAGGGGCGAACATAGCGGTATCCCTGTAGCGAGGTTCACCATGCTCCCTACCCTGTTCATCTCTCACGGTTCTCCCATGCTGGCCCTGGCCCCCGGCGCCAGCGAGGCTCCACTCAAGCGCCTGGCCGGCGAGCTGCCGACGCCGAAGGCGATCCTGGTGGTCTCCGCCCACTGGGAAACCCCGGACCTGCGCGTCACCGCCGCCGCCCGGCCGGCGACCTGGCACGACTTCTACGGCTTCCCGGCGGAACTCTATGCCGTGCAGTACCCCGCCCCCGGCTCGCCGGAGCTGGCGGCGCGCGTCGTCGAGCTGCTCGCCGAAGACAGTTTGCCCGCCATCCTCGATGCCGAGCGCCCGCTGGACCACGGCGCCTGGGTGCCGCTGAGCCTGATGTACCCGGACGCGAACATTCCGCTGGTGCAGCTGTCATTGCCCAGCCGCCTCGGCCCGTCGATGCAGGATCGTATCGGCAAGGCCCTGCGTGCGCTGCGCAAGGAAGGCATTCTGCTGATCGGCTCGGGCAGCATTACCCACAACCTCGGCGAGCTGGACTGGCGCGCCGGGCCGGACGTCATCGAACCCTGGGCCAAGGCCTTCCGCGACTGGATGGCCGAACGCCTGGCCGCCAATGACGACGCGGCCCTGTTCGACTATCGCCAGCAGGCGCCCTGGGCCATGCGCAACCACCCCAGCGATGAGCACCTGCTGCCGCTGTACTTCGCACGCGCCGCCGGCGGCGCGCCCATGACCGTGGAGCACGCCGGCTTCACCCTCGGCGCGCTGGGCATGGACATCTACCGCTTCGGTTGATTGAGCTGTCGCGGGCATAGCCCGCTCCTACGGATGGTTCTGGCGTTTGGGGCTCCCCTCCGCCCCTGGCTGCGCGCCCCACGCAAGAGGATGAGGGGAAGCGACACGCCAATGTGCATACGGATCGCCAGAATGCCAGACCTGTAGGAGCGAGCTTGCTCGCGAACGTTTCGCCAGCAAGCTGAGACTCCTACAGGAACCGCTCCGGACGCAGGTGGACATCGCATTCCACGTCCAGCAAACAACCAGGCAGATCACCAGCTGTACTTGATCCCCATCTGCGCCTCCGCCTGATGCTGATCGTCTCGGGTCTGCTGGCCACCGACATGTCCCCAGGCCGTCCACCCCTGGGCCAGCTCCGCCTGCGCACCGATCTTCAGTTCGTATATATCCGAAGCCAGATTGGCGCTCTGGTTCTCGCCGTTGAAGGACATGGACTGGGTGCCGCCGTTGTGCCACCAGTTCATCTCCACGAACGGCTGGATGCGCTTCTGGCTCGCGTCCAGCGGGCGGGTGAAGGCCCGGGCGCCCAGGCGGGTGGTAACGCCGTTGCCCTGATTGACCTCTACTTCGGTGCCGTTGCTTTCCACGTGCTTGGGCGCTTTGTATTGGCTGACGATCACCTGCGCTTGCGGCTCCAGATACCAGGCGTTCTTGGCACTGTGGCCGATGTCGACGGCATAGCCGGTTTCCACCGACGCCGAGAGGGTGTGCGATTTGTAGTGTTCCTCGCCCAGGCCGTCGCCGCGCACGGTGTTGTCGTACCAGCCGTACTGCAGCCAGCTGTCGACGTATAGGCCAGTGGGCCTGGAGGCGTCGGCGAACCAGGTGCCATAAATCCCTACGCTGTAGCCATCCACTGCGCCCTTGGACTTGGCGTCGATCAACTTGGAGCTGACATTGGTGTCGGCCTGTCCCGCACCGACCATCACGCCGAAGTGGGTGCGGCTGTCATCCAGTGTCCACTGGCCCAGTTCCGCGCCGATCTGCATCAGTTGGGTACGGGTGGTCGAGTGCACCTGATCCGCTCCGGTCGAGCTGTCGAAGCCGCGGCCGACCACGCGCGTCCAGACGGCCTGGTGGTCCTTGCCTCCCTCCTCGCTGCGCTGACGCTCGGTGAAGTCCACTTCACCCAGGCGGTCATGCAGGGTGTGCTGGAACATGCCCAAGGCAGCCAACTGATTGCCCAGGTAGGCGCCGACTTCCGGCCGGTAGAGATGCGGCGGCGGTGGCGGCGGCGGCGGCGGCGGCGGCGGCAGCGGTGGCGGCGGCAGCGGTGGCGGCGGTGGCGGCGGAGGCGGCGGCGGCGGCGGCGGCGGCGGCGCTTCGGAGCGCAGGTACCAGTCGCCATCGGCCGGGTTGCTCTTGCCACCCTGCACCAGCAGGTATTCCCGCGCACCGGCCACCACGCGATTTTTCAGGGTAAAGGTGCCAGCGGAAGCTCCGTCCACCTGCACCACCTGGATGCCGTCCTGCTGGGTGTAGGCGCCAGTATCCGCGGTGGCGTTGACCTTCACGAAGCTGCTGCCCGCGGTGTCGCCCTTCACCACCAGCTTGTCGGTGGGCGAGCGATCGTCGCCGAGCACGGTGGATATCTCCAGCGTGCCACCGTGGCCGGTGTAGTTGCCGTCGACGGTCAGGGTGTTGCCCGGCTGTCCGTTGCTCAGGGTGACCAGGCCGGCGTTGGCCAGGTTGCCCTTGAGGGTGTAGGCGCCGGTGTTCATGGCGAGGAGGCTGGTCGGATCGATGGCCAGGGTACCCTGGCCATTGTCGCCATCGCCCAGCGCCAGGTCGCGCCGCAGCTCGAGATGGCTGGCGTTGATCAGGTCGAACTGCTCGAAGTTGCGCAACTGGTCGGAGTTGCCGGCATCGGCGGTGTAGTCGTGGCCATCGAAGACCAGCGTGTCGAAACCGCTCAGGCCGCCGTCGAGCATGCCGTGGGTGACGGCGTTGCCGCGCACGGTGATCAGGTCGTCGCCGCCCCCGCCCAGCAGCGCGCCATCGAGCACGCTGTCTTCCAGCAGGGCCGAGTCGTTGCCCGCGCCCAGGTCGACGCCGCCGGTGATCTGGCCGCCGTTGAGATTGGCGAAGACACTGTCGCCGGCACCCAGGCGCACAGCGGTGGCGCTCGCGTTGGCCGCCTGCAGGCTACCTTCGTTGATCAGGGTCGTCGGATTGCCGGCCACCAGCACGGCGTCGGCATCCGAGGCGCTGATCTGGGTGCCGCTGGCGATCCGCACCGTGCCGGCCGCATCGGCCTGCACGCCCCTGCCCGGGCCGCTGATGTGTATCTGCGTGCCCGCCAGGGTCAGATCACCGCGGGTATTGGCATGCACCCCCGCCCCATTGCCAGTGACGTCTATCTGCCAGTTCGGGCCCAGCTCCAGGTTGTCGTCGACAAGGCTGCCGTCGGCGTTTGACAGAGCAATGCCCTTGCCGCCGACATAGCTGCTGACGATCACGTGGCCGTGCGAGGCGGCGTCGAGGTTGTGCTCCGAAAGCAGCGCCGCACCGGAACCCTGCATCTCCAGCGTCGCACCGTCGACCCGCACATTGCCGGCCGCCGACTGGTTGGTGATCAGGTTGCCGTAGGAGGAGCCCTTGCCGGTAATACGCGCGTCCTGGGCGATGACCACCTGGCCGGCATCCTCGGCAACCAGCACGCCGCTGGCACCGTGGTCGACGGTGATGGTGTCGGCCGTGGTCAGTGTGGCGCCGCCGTGCACGTAGATGCCGGCCTTGCCGTCGTCCACGGTGATGGCGCCGCGCTTGCCGCTGGCATCGGCGACCACGGTGGAACCCGGGCCCGCCACTTCGATGGCGGTGCCGTGGGACAGGTGAATATCGCCGGTGTTGACCAGCCGGGCGCCGTTCTTCACCACGAACGCGGTGACGTCGCGCGCGTCGAGCACGTTGACCGCGGCGTTGTTGGTGAAGGTCGATTGCGCCGAACCGGTCGCCTGGCCGGCCAGGTCGTACTTGGTGTTGTCCACCACCACGGCCGTGGCGCCGTCCTTGAGGGTCAGTTTGGCTGCACCCGACATCTGCCCCGTCGCCCCGCCCTCCACTTTCAGCGCAGTGGCGCCGTCACCGGAGACGGTGATGTCCATGCCATCGAGGTTGGCCGTGGAGCCCACGCCCGTGACCTGCAGCGCGGTCGAGTCCTTGCCCGAGGCGATCAACTTGGCCCCGGCGCTGTTGTTGACCTTGGCGCCATCCTCGATGCGGAACAGCGTCGAACCATCGGTGGATACGTTCAGCCCTGCGGCCGGTGCGCTGTTGATGTCCACCGAGGAGCCGGTGCCGTAAGCGAAGAAGCCGAGTTGCTGTGCACCGGAGACGAAATTGACGGTGCCGCCGGACACCGTGATGTTGCCGCTGCCGCGTGCGTGCACGCCGATGGCGCCGTCACCGGCGAGGTTAACCGCACCACCGGCGATCACCACCTTGGCACCCTTGCCCTCGGCCCACGCGCCGTAGTTGCGCGTACCCGAAGTAGGATCGGTGCTGCCGTTGACATTGATCGTGCCGGTATTGGTGATGGTCGCCGCCGTGCTGGTCACTCGCTCGGCCTTCAGACCGATGCCGTTCACGCCATTGACGTTGATGGTGCCGGAGTTGCGGATAGTGGTGGAGTCGGTATCGCGTGCCCGGATGCCGGTGTTGGCGATCGGAGAATCGCTGGCCGCACCATTGATATTGATGGTGCCGCTGTTGACCACGGTCGAGGCAGCCTTACCCGGGCTACTCACGAAGATGCCATCGGCATTCTGCACCTTCGTTCCGATGGTGATCTTCCCCTGGTTCTCGACCTGACCATCGTTGATCACGCGGATACCACTCATCGCGATGGAGCTGGCGGTATCAACCACGGCTTCAGGGGTATCGACGTTGTACTGCGCGGCGCGGCCAAGATAAATCTCGCCCTGCTCGCTATTAACGAAGCTGGCATCGGCTACCTTGGTGCCAATGACCGAACCGTTCAGGGCGGTGTTGGTCACGCCGACATTGATGATGCCGTTGTTGATCGCAGTGGCCTTGTTGGAGGTGTAGACCGCGAATTGCTCGGTGCCCGCACTATTGGAGTAATCGAACCCTGCGACGTTCATGATGCCGTTGCTGGTGAACTCACTGCCGGCATTGGTGATCCAGGCGACGTTGGCTTCGACGTACTTGCCCGTATTGCTGTAGTTGCCAGCCTTGGTCGTATCCCAGCCGTTCTCGGCGAAATACCCGCCCGACATAACGCCATTGTTCACTGCCGTACCAGCGGTATTGACGTACAGGCTGGTGAAATGACCCGATAGCTGCGCGCCCTTTTCTATCTCCAAGTAGCCGCCATTTCGCGCTTCGACAGCCGCCCCGCGCTGATCAATCTGCGCACCTGCGCGGATATAGCCCTCCGCGCCCGCACCTTGTACACGCAGCGAGCGGGTGTAGTCGCTCTTGACCGCGACATCGTCATCCGGGTCGACCGTCTGAGTGTATGGAATCGGCTTATTTTGAAAGGTCACCGCAGCATTGAAGGCTGCGTCATACCCGGCCTGCGAGCTGATCTTGCCCGACTTCAGGGCATCGATCAGGACATCGTTGTAGGCGCGCAAATCGGCGGCATTGGTGACGGTATAGCTCCTCCCATCGAACCCGGTGAAGCTGCCGGCGTAGAGTGGCACCGTAGCGGTGATGGTCGAAGTACTGGTTCCCGGTGCCGTGTATATGCCACTCATTTCGATGTGATTGCGCGATGCCCACTCCAACGTGCTTCCTGCACCATCGGCGAGGCCGAGCACAGTGTTTTTCGCATACATCACAAACTTGTTGCTACCCGCCGATGGCGCCGCGGCTGCGTCGCCGATGTTCATCGTCACGCTGCCGCCCTGTGCGGTGGCCAGCACCGTACCTATGTACTGGTTGTCGCCAATGTTGCTGGCACCCGTGACTGGATACTGGCCCCAATCAGAGGTACTGATACCACTGGATGTGTAAGTAGCCACAATAATTTTGCCGCCTGTTGCCGGGTCTGGCGTGGAAATACCTTGCGACTTGGCACTCAGGTTCAATCGCTCATAGTTCGATGCGCTCGGATTGAAATCACTGAGAGGACGACTCCCTCCACCATACATGCCTGACCGAATAGCAGTAGCCAGACCCTTAACCGTAAGCGCCTCACCACCATTAGCGAGCGCGCCACTAGATTGGCCATCGTTGTCGGCCGGGTTGATGTTCTGCAGTTGGCAGGTGCCGCCAGATGCCACCATATTGAGCCCACAGTTGCTGGCGAAAGCGTCGCCGGCGCTGAGTGACAACAACAATAATGACGAGAGAAGCGCAGGGTGCTTGGCACACTTGGTGTGGCCTTTAGCCAGTTCGGAAGCAACCACCCACTGGCCGGTTGCCGCATTGCGTACGACACGATAAACCCTGTTCATGAACCAAAACCCCGATATGCCCACGAGCGGGATTGCTAGATCACGCAATCCCCTTCTGAAAATTCGGGCATATCGTCGCTTGCGTCACAAACACGGAGATATCAGGCATTTCCGTAATTACGATGCGAACCTGTAGGAAATTTCTGCAATTCCGAAAACGCTGCTGCAGTGTGTCCTGCAGGTGTTGGTTGGGCTGAATTCAACGAAGCCCAACCAACGAAACCCGAACTCAGGTTGGGCCGGGTTATGCGAAAGGGACCGATGACGCACAAAGAAAAAACCCCGCACCAGCGGGGTTTTTCATGGAAGCGGGACTCAGTCTTCGCGGTAACGGCGCAGGCGCAGGGCCTTGCCGGCGACGCGGGTGTCCTTGAGCTTGGTCAGCAGACGGTCGAGGTTCTCGTCCGGCAGCTCGATCAGGCTGAAGGTCTCGCGGATCTGGATGCGGCCGATGGCCTCGCGGGACAGGCCGCCCTCGTTGAGGATGGCGCCCAGCAGGTTCTTCGCCTGCACGCCATCGCGGGCGCCCAGGGCGGTACGGCAGCGGGACTTGCCCTCCGACGGCGGCGCCATCGGGCGACGCTCGCCGCTGCGTTCCGGACGGTCACCGCGCTCGGCGCGATCGCCACGCTCGTAACGGTCGCTGCGCTCACGCGGGGCGGCCGGAGTCAGAGGTTGCTCGCGGCGGACCGATTCCAGGTCCAGCGCCTTGCCTTCGGTCAGCTTGGCCAGCAGCACGGCAGCCAGGGTGTCCATGTCGGTACCCAGGCGGCGGCACAGCTCGTCACGCACGGCGCCACGGCTGGCAACAGCGTTGGCCAGCAGCGGCTGCAGGCCGGTGGCCAGGCGGTTCAGACGGGCTTCAAGGACGGTGTCGGCGTCCGGCAGGCGAACTTCGCCGACCTTCTGACCGGTCACACGCTCGATCACCTGCAGCATGCGGCGCTCGCGCGGGGTCACCAGCAGCAGCGCACGACCTTCACGACCGGCACGGCCGGTACGGCCGATGCGGTGTACGTAGGATTCCGGGTCGTACGGCATGTCCACGTTCAGTACGTGGGTGATGCGCGCCACGTCGAGGCCACGGGCGGCAACGTCGGTGGCGATGACGATGTCCAGCGAGCCGTCCTTCAGCGACTCGATCACGCGCTCACGCTGGGCCTGCGGCATGTCGCCGTTCAGCGCGGCGGCACGGTAGCCCTGGCGCTCGAGCAGCTCGGCGATGTCCAGGGTGGCCTGTTTGGTACGGACGAAGCCGATCAGCGCGTCGAACTGCTCGACTTCCAGCAGACGCAGGATCGAGGCCGGCTTCTGGTCGGCGTGGACCATCAGGTGCACCTGCTCGATGCGGGCGACGGTCTGGGTCTTGGCGGCGATGCGGACGTGCTTGGGCTCTTTCAGGTGACGTTCGGCGATGCTGCGGATCGAAGCCGGCAGGGTCGCGGAGAACAGTACGGTCTGGCGGCTGGCCGGCATGGCCTCGAAGATCACTTCGAGGTCATCCATGAAGCCGAGCTTGAGCATTTCGTCCGCTTCGTCGAGGACCAGGCGCTCGACGGTGGAGAGCAGGTTCTCGTCGCGACGCAGGTGGTCGCACAGGCGGCCCGGAGTGGCCACCAGGACCTGGGCGCCCTGGCGCAGGGCCTTGAGCTGCGGGCCCATCGGCGCGCCACCGTAGACGGCAACGACGCCAACGCCCGGCATCTGCTTGGAGTAGGTTTCGCACGCGGTAGCGACCTGCAGGGCCAGCTCGCGAGTCGGTACCAGTACCAGCACCTGCGGAACGCGGCGGCTCGGTTCGATCTTCGACAGCAGCGGCAGCGCGAAGGCGGCGGTCTTGCCGGTACCGGTCTGGGCCTGGCCGATCATGTCGTGGCCTTCGAGGATCACCGGGATCGACTGGGCCTGGATCGGGGACGGCTCTTCATAGCCGACGGCGGCGATGGCCGCGAGGATATTGGGATGAATGCCGAGCGCGGCGAAGCCGCCGGTTTCCTGGGTCATGGGTTTTGCCTCTAAATACATCCGCAAAGACCCAAGAGCCGAGCTGCGCATGCCCTGTACGACAATGAAGTCACCCAGGCAGCTGGAAGCGGGGATTTGCGAAATGAAGATTGGAAGAATACGTCAAGGAAGTCCGCACAGCGGACGCACAGACCGAGCGTGAAAGCTGCGGAAAAATGCGGGGTCCGAAACGAGGCCTTAGCTTGGCCGGCGCGCATCATACCGGAAAATCCTGTGCCATGTGCGTCTTTTCAGACAAGCCCCGGCGAACGGTCGCCACCTGGACGAGCTCGGCAAGGCCGACTATACCGAGCAGGCCCCTTCCCGCCGGAGGCCATCGATGAAGCCCAGCCGCGAGCCCCGCATCACCCGAGAGCACCGCGACCACGTTCTGCTGCTCGGCCTGAACCGGGTAGAAAAGCGCAACGCATTCGACCTGGACATGCTCAATCAACTGGTGCTCGCCCTGGGCGAATACGAGCGTGACGACCGGCTGCGCTGCGCCCTGGTGTTCGCCCACGGCGAGCACTTCACCGCCGGGCTCGACCTGGCCGATGTCAGCGACACCTTCCGGGCGGGCTGGCAATTGCCCAGCGGCGCCGTGGATCCCTGGGGCACCTTCGGCGGGCCCCGACTGAGCAAGCCGTTGCTGGTCGCCGCCCAAGGCTACTGCTTCACCCTCGGCATCGAGTTGATGCTCGCCGCCGATATCAACCTGTGCGCCAGCAACGCACGCTTCGCCCAACTGGAAGTACAGCGCGGCATCTTCCCCTTCGGCGGCGCGACCTTGCGCCTGCCCCAGGTAGCCGGTTGGGGCAACGCCATGCGCTGGCTGCTCACCGGCGACCAGTTCGATGCACACGAAGCCTGCCGCCTGGGGCTGGTGCAGGAAGTCACCGCGCCCGAGGAACTGATGCCCCGTGCCTTGTGGATGGCCCAGCGGGTCGCTGCCCAGGCGCCACTGGGCATCCGCGCCACCCTGGCATCGGCCCGCCAGTGCCTGGACGAGGGAGAACTGGCCGCCGCGCGCGAGTTGCCGGCAACGGCCAGCCGCCTGCTCTCCAGCGAAGACGCCCAGGAAGGCTTCAGGGCCATGCAGGAAAAGCGCGAGGCCCGCTTCAGCGCAAAATGAATGAACGTGTAAGTTCACTCCAGAGCCCGCATCAAAAGCACTATATCCAAGGTATTAAGAACACTCGAAGCAAGCATTCAAGTTAAAATATTATCCTTTATAATCAATAAGTTGATAACAACAAAACGACTATATACAAGTTCCAATTACGCGATTGAAAACAAATCTCTACAACTGACATCGAGCGCAGCGCAGTGACTCGTCGGAAGTACCGTTCGAGCCTCCGCTGGATCTAATCCTTCATGGAGGAACTCGCATGTCAGGCCCGATTCGCGTCTTCGCACTTTCTCTTCTGGTCGTTGCCCTGTCGCTGCAGGGATGCAGCAGTCATGGCGGCAGTAGTCATCATCGCTCCGCGAGCGACAGCGGCCAGGACGGCGGCGCGGGCTCCGGCGACGGCGGCTCGGGAGGCAGCGGCGACGGCGGTACTGACGGCGGTACCGGTGGCACGGGTGGAACGGGCGGCGGTACCGGTGGAACGGGCGGCACCGGCGGTGGCACCGGCGGCACCGGCGGCGGTACCGGTGGGACTGGCGGCACGGGCGGTACCGGCGGTGGTACCGGTGGAACTGGCGGCACGGGCGGTGGCACTGGAGGCACCGGCGGTGGAGACGGCGGCACCGGCGGTGGAGACGGCGGCACCGGCGGCGGCACTACCACCCCTAACCTCACCACCAGCAATATCCTGAGCGAAACGGGCGAGGTGGTGTCCAGCGTCGGCGGCACCCTCGGCACCGTCGGCGGCGTGGTCCAGAACGTCGACGTCCCGCTGCTCGGCAGCGGCGTAACCGACGGTACCGGCGGCGTCATCCAGCAGCTTGCCGCAGGCGTGGATCACGTCGGCGACGGCATCACCGACGGCCTGGGCAACCTGGCCAACAATCCCAACGCCATCGGCACCACCCTGGCCGGCCCAACCAACCTGGTCAGCCACACCGGCGAGGCTGTCAGCAGCCTCGGAGATACCGTGGCCGCCATCGGCGACGGCCCGTTGCTGACCAATACCCCGCTCAACGGCGTCACCGGGCAACTGGGTGGCGTAGTAGACGGCGTCGGCGGCAAGATCACCATGCTCGGCGACTCCCTCACCGGAGCAGTCACCACCGGTCCGCTGAGCCAGTTGACCACCCAGCTCAGCGGCACCACCACGAACCTGTTGGGCACCGTGGAGAACACCACCAAGACCATCGGCACAACCACCGGCCTGGGCGCGCCAGTGAACAACCTGCTGACCACTGTCGGCACGGCGGTGACCCAGACTGGCGATCAGCTCTCCGCCCAGAGCCCGGCGCTGGCCCCGGTCGGCGGAATCGTCAGCAATACGGGGCAGGTGGTCACCGATGCGGGCGGCCTGGTCAGCGGCAGCACGACGGGCAGCAACCCGGTCGGCGGGCTCATCGGCGGCGTCACCAGCACCGTGGGTACTGTCACTGGCGCCCTGGGCGGTGCGACAGGCGGCAGCAACCCGGTGGGCGGGCTGGTCGGCGGCGTGACCGGCGCGGTCGGCAGTGTCACCGGCAGCCTGGGCGGCGCGACGGGCGGCAGCAACCCGGTGGGCGGGCTGGTCGGCGGCGTGACCGGCGCGGTCGGCAGTGTCACCGGTAGCCTGGGCGGCGCGACGGGCAGCAGCAACCCGGTGGGCGGGCTGCTCAACGGCGTGACCGGCGCGGTGGGTGGCGTCACCAGCGCGCTCGGTACGGGCGGTCTGGTGGCGGGGGCCGGCGTCGGCGCAGGCACCTCCGAGCAGGGCGCGGGCGTTGCGGTAGGCGCAGGTGTCGGCACCACCAGCGGCGGCACGACCCAGGGCGGTCTGCTCGGCACGGTTGGCGGCGCGCTCGGCGGCCTGGGCGCGGGTCTTGGAGTTGGCATCGGGGCTCCCCGGCAATAACCCTGATCTCACCCACACCGCAGTAGCCAGGAGCCACGAGCGGCTCCTGGCCATCGCTGAAGTCGGACTCACGGAGGAGCCAGATGCGCACACTCGCCACCCTCACCCTGTTGCTGGCCAGTCCTTTCGCGTGGGCGGAGCGTCCGATCCAGCTCCCGGGGTCCGATATCGAACAGACCCTGCCCCGCCCCAACGTGCCAGGCGGCGAACTTCGCCCGACGGCGCCCAAGGTCAGCGCACCCGCGCCGTCGGCCCGGCAACCCGGCCAGATACTGCAGCAACGCATCCAGCTCAAGCGCATCGAGATCGCCGGCGGCGGCCACTACCCGCTGAACACCTGGCGCCCGCTGCTGGAGCCCCTGACCCAGCGGCCGATCCAGGTCAGCGAACTGGTAGCGGCGGCCAAGGCCATCACCCAGCGCTACCAGAACGACGGCTTCTTCATTTCCTTCGCCTACGTGCCCAACCAGGACTTTCGTGGCGGCGGCGCGCGCATCGTGCTGGTGGAGGGCCACATCAGGGAAGTGCGCGGCAATGGCGACCTGGGCGCGCACCAGGCCCGCGTGGACCGCTGGATCGCCCGCCTGAAAAGCGAGCGACCGCTGACCCGCGCGAGCTTCGAGCGCTTCAGCGTACTAATGAACCGCGTACCGGGCCTGCAACTGGCAATGGCACTCAAACCGCCCACCACCAATGACGGCGGCGCGGTGCTGGAACTGGCCGGCCAGAGCAAGCGCTTCAACACCGGCATGAACCTCGACTCGCGCCGTGGCGAACAGCGCGGCCTGTTCAACGCACAAGTGATGTCCCTGCTCGGCTGGGGCGAGCAACTGCAATTCAACTACCTCTACCCGCCGGGCGACGACGAGGAGCACTACCGCGCCTGGAACTACAGCCAACTGCTGGGCGACAACGGCCTGCAATTGCAGGCCGGCTACAGCAAGTACAACTCGCGCCCGGACGACAACCTGCGCCTGGCCGACGGCCTGGAGTTCGCGCGCAAGCGGCAGAACGAGCGGATCAGCGCCGGCCTCGGGATTCCCGTGCTGCTGCGCCGCGACCTGACCTGGGACGTGAACGTGCGGGGCTACACGGTGAACGACACCAGCCGCTACGACCTGGTCTACCCGAACATCCCCTACCGCGTCGAACAGAAGAGCAAGCTGCGAGTCGTCGGCGTGGACACGGTGGTCCAGCAGTTCGCCAGCAAGCGCGTGCGCGCCGGGAGCCTGGCGGTCTACCAGGGATTGAACGGAATGGGCGCGGAAACCGAGAAACCCATCCGCAAGGACTTCACCCGCGTGCTCGGCTACGGCGCCCAGCAGGACCAGTTCGGCGAACGCTGGCAAGGCGTCGTCAGCGCCGGCTTCCAGTGGACCGATGACGTGCTGCCCGACTCGGAACAGGTCACCTATGGCGGCAACAACTTCGGTCGCGGCTACCCCGACGACCAGGCCAGCGGCGACAAGGGCTGGGGCGCCGCCTACGAGGTGAACTACTCATTCCTGCGCCAGAGCGCGGTGCTCAACCAGATCCAGCCCTACCTGGTGGTGGACACCGCCCGCACCCACTACACCCAGGATGGCCTGCCCAATGCCCAGCTCGGCTCGGCGGCCGTCGGCATACGCCTGTCCAACCGCAAGCACTACCTGGTGTCGATGGAGGTGGCCAAGCCGTTCGGCGATCGCGCACTGGACAACAACCAGCGCAGTCCGCGCCTCAACTTCGCCTTCAGCTATCAGATCCCCTAGGCAGTCGCACCCGGTTCACTGCGCCGGGCACAGCGAGTCGATGTAACCGCGCAGCGAATAACCGAGCCTGGGTTCCAGGCTCGCAACGCGCTTCTTCAGGGCCCGCAGGTTGAGCTCCTGGTCCAGCTCGGCGGGCACGAAGACGATCACGTTGCCCTCCGGCACCGGACACTCCCAGTAATGACGGTGGAAGCGCCCGCGCAACAGCGCGGCGCCCAGCGGACGGCCATCGTCGGTGCTCCACTGGTTGATCACCAGCCAGCCGCCGGGACGCAGGCGCTCGCGGCAGGCGCCGAGGAAGTCCCAGGCGATGTGCGCAGGCGCGGGACCGGTGTCGGTATAGAGGTCGAGGAAGATCAGGTCCGCCGGCTCGCAGTTCGCCAGCTCCTCCACCGCGTCCCCCACGCGCAGGTGCAGGCGCGGATCATCGCCCAGCCCCAGGTGCTCGCGAGCCAGCCGGGGAATCGACGGGCGCAGCTCGATGGCCTCCACCTCCTCCAGCGGCAGGTACTTCAAGCAGGCCTGAGTCAGGCTACCGGCACCGAAGCCCAGGAACAGGGCACGGCGCGGGTGCGCATGGCACAACCCGCCGAGCAGCATGGCCCGCGAGTAGTCGTACTCCAGCCAGCAGGGATCCTGCATCAGCACACAGCTCTGCTCGACCTCGTCGCCGAACTCCAGGTAGCGGAAGTCGCCGCTCTCCACGACCCGGATCACCCCGAACGCATCGCGCTCCTCGACGATCAGGCGTTCCTCGCTCATGCGCGTTCCTCCCGGAAGGCGACTGTGACATTGCGGTCCGCCAGGATGCACAGACGGCGCGGTTTGCCATTGAACAGCGAGGGCTGAAGCACGTGATAATCCTTCAAAAACAGGCATGGACAACCCGAGCAGCCAGGAACCGACTGCCAGGCCCGAAAGCCGCAAGAATAACAGCCCAAGAGGCACAACCCAGCATGTATGCCATTATCGGCGCGGGTCCGGCCGGCCTCGCCGCCGCCCGCCAGTTGCAGAAGTACGGTATCCCCTTCACTGGCTTCGAACTGCACGGCGATGTCGGTGGTCTGTGGGACATCGGCAATCCCCACAGCACCCTGTACCACTCCGCCCACCTGATTTCCTCCAAGGGCACGACCCAGTTCGACGAGTTTCCAATGGACATGGACGTCCCCCCTTATCCGCACCACACGCAGGTGCTCCACTACTTCCATGCCTACGCGCGGCACTACGGCCTGCGCAGCCACTACCGCTTCAATACACGGGTCACCGCCCTGCTCCGCCAGGAGCGCGGCTGGCGGCTGCGCTGCGAGCGCGACGGCACGGTGCACGAAGGACTGTTCGACGGCGTGCTGATCGCCAACGGCGCCCTGCATACACCCAACCAGCCAGAGCTGCCGGGCGACTTCAGCGGCGAAATCCTCCATGCCAGCCAGTACCGCAACGCCGATTGCTTCGCCGACAAGCGCGTGCTGATCGTCGGCTGCGGCAACTCCGCCTGCGACATCGCAGTGGACGCCGTGCACCGCGCACGCTCCGTGGACCTTTCGGTGCGTCGCGGCTACCACTTCCTGCCCAAGTTCTGCCTGGGCCGGCCAATCGACACCTTCGGCAACCTGGTCCGCCTGCCGCGTCCGCTCAAGCAACGGCTCGACGCGGCACTGCTGCGCCTGCTGATCGGTCGTCCGTCGGACTACGGACTGCCCGATCCCGACCACCGCCTGTACGAATCGCACCCGGTGGTGAACTCGCTGGTGCTGCACCACCTCGCCCACGGCGACATCCGCGCGCGCCGCGACGTACGTAGCCTGGAAGGTCAACGCGTAGTGTTCAGCGATGGCGAACGCCAGGACTACGACCTGATCCTGCTCGCCACCGGCTACCGCCTGGACTACCCCTTCATCGACCGCGCGCAGCTCAACTGGCCCAACGACTGCGCCGCGCCGCAGCTGTACCTCAACGCCTTCCACCCGCAGTACGACGACCTGTTCATGCTCGGCATGCTGGAGGCCTCGGGCCTTGGCTGGCAGGGGCGCGCCGAGCAGGCCGAACTGGTCGCGCTCTACATCCGCCAGTTGGCCGCGGGCAACCCGGTCGCCGAGCGTTTCCGCCAATTGAAACGGATGCTTGCCGGCCAACGCATCGACGGCGGCTACCAGTACCTGCCGCTCGAACGCATGGCCTATTACGTGGACAAGGACAGCTATCGCCGCACCGTACGCGAGCACATCGCCGAACTGCGCCGCGACCTGCCCGGCACCGCGCCGCTCGCACCGCTGCCGGTACACTGAAGGCGCGCTGCGCACAGGGCGAGCTGATACCATGAGCGATCACCGCCCCTAACCGCGAACGAGCCACCGATGAGCCTGCCCTGGAGTCCCGACAGCTGGAGAAGCAAGCCGATCCAGCAACAACCCACCTACCCCGACAGCGCGCGCCTGAGCGACGTCGAACGCGCCCTGGCCGGCTTTCCCCCGCTGGTGTTCGCCGGTGAGGCCCGCGAGCTGCGTCGGCAGTTCGCCGAAGTCACCGCCGGCCGCGCCTTCCTGCTGCAGGGCGGCGACTGCGCCGAGAGCTTCGCCGAGTTCTCCGCGGCGAAGATTCGCGACACCTTCAAGGTGCTGTTGCAGATGGCCGTGGTGATGACCTTCGCCGCCGGCTGCCCGGTGGTGAAGGTCGGGCGCATGGCCGGGCAGTTCGCCAAGCCGCGCTCTTCCGGCGAGGAAACCGTCGACGGCGTGACGCTGCCGGCCTACCGCGGCGACATCGTCAACGGCATCGGCTTCGACGAGAAAAGCCGCGTGCCGGACCCCGAGCGCCTGCTGCAGGCCTACCACCAGTCCACCGCCTCGCTGAACCTGCTGCGCGCCTTCGCTGGCGGCGGCTTCGCCGACCTGCACCAGGTGCACCAGTGGAACCTGGATTTCATCGCCAACTCGGCGCTGTCCGAGCGCTACCAGCAGCTCGCCGACCGCATCGACGAAACCCTCGCCTTCATGCGCGCCTGCGGCCTGGACACCGCGCCGCAGTTGCGCGAAACCAGTTTCTTCACCGCCCACGAAGCGCTGCTGCTGAACTACGAGGAAGCCTTCATCCGCCGCGATAGCCTGACCGGCGACTGGTACGACTGCTCGGCACACATGCTGTGGATCGGCGACCGCACCCGCCAGCTCGATGGCGCCCATGTGGAAATGCTGCGCGGCGTTGGCAACCCCATCGGCGTGAAGATCGGCCCGAGCATGGACAGCGAGGAGCTGATCCGCCTGATCGACCTCCTCAACCCGGACAACGAGCCCGGCCGCCTCAACCTCATCGTACGGATGGGCGCCGACAGGGTCGGCGACGGCCTGCCGCGCCTGATCCAGACCGTACAGCGCGAAGGCAGGCAGGTGCTGTGGAGTTCCGACCCCATGCACGGCAACACCATCAAGGCTTCCAGCGGCTACAAGACCCGCGACTTCGCGCGCGTGCTCACCGAGGTGCGGCAGTTCTTCGAGGTGCATCGGGCCGAAGGCAGCTACGCCGGCGGCATCCACATCGAGATGACCGGGCAGAACGTCACCGAATGCATCGGCGGTGCCCGCCCCATCACCGAGGCCGGGCTGAGCGATCGCTACCACACCCACTGCGATCCGCGCCTGAATGCCGACCAATCCCTGGAACTGGCCTTCCTCATCGCGGAAACCCTGAAGCAGGTGCGCCGCTAGAGCGATATCGGCGAGCGGCCTCCGCTCGCCCTTCCTCAACGCGCCCGCAGCAACGCCTTCAGACGCACGCCCGACGGCCGCCGGCAATGCACCGTCACCCGCTGCAAGCCCAGCCAGTCAGCCATCTCGTCCAGTCGTTCGGCCAACATGCTCCAGGCGGCCTCGTCCGGTCCCGGCGTTTCGTCGTGCACCGCATGCACCACCAGTTGCCCCCCGGCCCGCTCGGCGCGCAGGTCCACCCGCGCCACCAGGCGCTCGCCGAAGAGGAACGGCAGCACGTAGTAGCCATAGACGCGCTTGTGCTGCGGCGTGTAGATCTCCAGGCGGTAACGGAAGTCGAACAACCGCTCGGTACGGGCGCGCTCCCACACCAGCGAGTCGAACGGCGACAACAACGCACTGGCCGCGACCTTGCGTGGGATCACCGCATCCGCGGGGCAATAGGCCTGCGCCTGCCAGCCCTGTACCCGCACCGGCAACAGCGCACCCTCCTCCACCAGTTCGGCAAGGCGCGCCTTGCTGTCGCCGGGCTCGAAACGGAAGTAATCGCGCAAGTCCTTTTCCGTCGCCACGCCAAGGGCGCGCGCCGAATGCAGCAGCAACCGGCGCTGGGCCTCGGGCTCGTCCGGCTCGGCTCCGGCCAGCATCGACGGCGGCAACACCCGTTCGGGCAGGTCGTAGAGACGTTCGAATCCGCGTCGGCCGGCGACCGTCACCTCGCCGGCGGCGAACAGCCACTCCAGCGCATGTTTTTCCGCGCTCCAATCCCACCAGGGGCCGGCGCGCTCCTCACGGGTGCTCAGGCTGCCGGCGCCCAGGGCACCCTGGTCACGCACGGCGTCCAGCACCCGACGGATCACCGGTTGCTGCTCGCGGCCGAAGCGGGCGAGCTGTTGGTAGATGCCGCGCCCCTCCGACGCCCGGCGCATGCGCCAACGCATCAGCGGATAGAGCTCCAGCGGCAGCAGCGAGGCCTCGTGCCCCCAGTATTCGAACAGACGCCGCTGGCGCCCCGAACTCCAGGCGGCCTCCTCCAGCATCGCCAGGGGATAGGTGCCCAGCCGCGAAAACAGCGGAAGATAATGGGATCGCACCAGCGCGTTCACCGAGTCGATCTGCAACACGCCCAGGCGCTCCAGCATCGCCCGGACGTGGCGGCGCTGGACCTCGGCCGGCCGCCGCTGCGTGAACCCTTGGGCGGCCAGCGCCAGGCGGCGGGCCTGTTTGACGGACAGCGACTCGGCAATCGGCATCGACACACTCCACGACCGGACAGGCCCTAGAGCCTAGCGCCAAACCCTACGTCCCGGCGCGCCGATCGCTCAGGACGGTACCGCGACACGTCCCGGCATCGAGTAGGGCCTGGCGAAGGTGAACACCTCATCGCAAGCCCCCTGCGCCTGCAACAGCTCCAGCTTGCGCCGCGCCATCCATACATCGGGCAACTCTCCGGCCGGCAGCCACCACAGCGCCAGGCTCGGCGTCGGCAGCTTCTCCATCCAGTCGCGCTTGTTGCGCAGCACGGCGAGATGCTCACCGCCGTAGACGTACTCACGCAGCGCCTCGACGGACGTCCAGAGCGACAGGTTGACGATGATCAGCGGGTCGTCGAAGGCACGGATCGAGGTGGCATCGCCCTCATCGGTCTGCAGGCGCCAGATGAACCCGGGGCTCGCCTCGGCCAGCCGGTTGATGGCGTCCAGTTGATCGACGAAGCCTTTCATCAGGGGCTGGTCCAGCGGTGCGCGGGCCTTGGCGATATTGACTTGGGCGAGGTGGTAGTTCGAAGACATGAGCATTCCCTGGCAAAGTGTTTGATCCAGCACGACAGCGGGCGGCACGACGATCTCGCGTGCCGCCCGTACAGCTCAGCGTTTCAGGGCATCGATCCAGAATGGACGCTCGATTTCCTCCTGGATATCGGCACGGCTCAGGCCGATATCCTTGAGCGCCTCATCGCTCAAGCCAGCCAGCAGGCGGCGCTGACGAGCCAGTTCGTGCCATTGCAGCAACCGCTTCAGGGCACGTTTCCACAGCGGCGCGGCCGGCGCCTCGTGAGCATGATGGAACATCGATACGAAACCCGGTTGACCTTTCATCGTGCATCCCTCCATGTGGGCCTGGATGCAGTCTCGCCTCGGCGCTAAGATCAATCCAACGAATCATTCTTATGCATCCCATCTCGGAGATTGATGAATGAGCAGCTTCCCCAGCATCGACAGCGAACTGCTGCGCACCTTCGTCGCCATTGCCGATCACGGCGGCTTCACCCGCGCCGCCGAGGTGGTCAACCGCACCCAGTCGGCGGTGAGCATGCAGATGAAGCGCCTGGAAGAGGACGTGCTGGAACGCGCGCTGTTCGAGCGTGACGGACGGCAGGTGCGCCTGACGCCGGAGGGCCAGGTACTGCTGGGCTTTGCGCGGCGCATCCTGCGCCTGCAGGGCGAGGTGTTCAACACCCTGCGCCAGCCCCACATGGTCGGCGCGGTGAAGATCGGCACGCCGGACGACTACGTGATGCGCTTCCTGCCGGAGATTCTTTCGCGCTTCGCCCAGGCCTATCCGCTCGTGCAGGTGGAAGTGCACTGCGACTCGTCAGCCCAATTGCTGATGCGCAACGACCTCGACCTGTCCATCGTGACCCGCGAACCCGGCACCGAGATCGGCCAGTTGCTGCGCCAGGAACCCTTCGTCTGGATGGCCGCCGAAGGCTTCTGCCCGCAGGACCAGCGCCCTCTGCCGCTGGCGATGTTCAATACCACCTGCTTCTGCCGCGCCTGGGCCTGCAACGCCCTGGAAGCACTGGAAATCGACTACCGCATCGCCTACAGCAGCCCAAGCCTGTCGGCGCTGTTCGCGGTGGCCAGCGCCGGCCTGGCGGTGACCGCGCAACTGCGCAGCCTGCTGACCGGCAACCTGCGCATCCTCGGCGAGGAGGAGGGGCTGCCGCTGCTGCCCAACGCCAGCATCGTGCTGCTGCGCGGGGCAAAGATGACGCCGGTCACCGACAAGCTGGCGGAGTACATCGTCGAAGGCTTCCGCGCCTGACGGGAGACCGGGGCGCGTCCGCGGCGGGAATCGATGAGACAGCTGTTCAACAAATAGCCATCGCGCTAAATTAATGCGCAATTATCTGCTCACTCCGGACGCTCCCCCAGGGCGTCTCCCCAGGCTCTCTATCCAGGAGACGTGCGATGGCCCGGCCAGACCCGACCTGCGAAGCACTCAAACTCGACAACCAGTTGTGCTTCGCCCTCTACTCCACCTCCCTGCAGATGACCAAAGTCTACAAGCCGCTGCTGCAGGCACTGGGGCTCACCTACCCGCAATACATCGCCATGCTGGTGCTGTGGGAAGGCGACGGCATCACCGTCGGCGAAATCAGCGCGCGGATGCTCACCGACCCCGGCTCCCTCACCCCTCTGCTCAAGCGCCTGGAAGCCGAAGGCCTGATCACCCGCACCCGCAGCCAGGCCGACGAGCGCGTGGTGCAACTGCGCCTGACCGACAAGGGCCGCGAACTGCGCCGACAGGCGGAGAGCATTCCAGGCTGCATCCTCGCCAGCAGCCGTCTAACGTTGGAAAAGCTCCAGCGACTTCAACAGGAATTGGTGGAGCTGCGCGAACAGCTGCAAGCCCCATGATCCGGGGCTTATGCCTGAGCGCACCGTTCTTTAGTCCGAAATCTTCCAGCATTTATCTTGCGCACTAAATTAAATCGAACTAACTTTATCCCCACGCACTGCTTAGCGCACAAGATATTAACCAGCAAGACAATCGGAGACACCACCATGCAAACCATCAAAGCCCTCTACACCGCCACCGCTACCGCCACCGGAGGCCGCGACGGCCGCGCCGTTTCCTCGGACGGCATCCTCGACGTGAAACTGAGCACGCCGCGCGAACTGGGCGGTGCGGGCGGCGAAGCCACCAACCCGGAACAACTGTTCGCCGCCGGCTACTCGGCCTGCTTCATCGGCGCCATCAAGTTCGTCGCCAGCCAGAGCAAGAAACAGATCCCGGCGGACGCTTCGATCACCGGCAAGGTCGGCATCGGCCAGATCCCCGGCGGGTTCGGCCTGGAAGTGGAACTGAACATCAACCTGCCGGGACTGGATCTGGCCGATGCCCAGGACCTGGTCGCCAAGGCCCACCAGGTCTGCCCCTACTCCAACGCCACCCGCGGCAACATCGACGTACGCCTGAACGTGAGCGTCTGAGAAAAGCCAGACGGCAGAAACGAAAAAGCCCGGCATCAGCCGGGCTTTTTCTTGTCTCGGTTCAGGCTCAGGCCTTGACGCGGGACTTGTACTCGCCGGTGCGGGTATCGATTTCGATCGAGTCGCCGATTTCGCAGAACGCGGAAACCTGCAGCTCGGCACCGTTCTTCAGGCGAGCGGTCTTCATCACTTTACCGGAGGTGTCGCCACGGACAGCCGGCTCGGTGTAGACGATTTCGCGAACGATGGTGGTCGGCAGTTCAACGGAGATGACTTTCTCGTTGTAGAAGACCGCTTCGCAGACGTCGGCCATGCCGTCTTCGATGAAGGTCAGCACGCCTTCCAGATCGTCTTTCTCGATTTCGTACTGGTTGAACTCGGTGTCCATGAAGACATACAGCGGGTCCGCGAAGTAGGAATAGGTGACTTCCTTGCGATCGAGGATGATCGGCTCCAGCTTGTCGTCGGCCTTGAACACGGTCTCGGTGCCGGCACCGGTCAGCAGGTTCTTCAGCTTCATCTTGACGACCGCGGAGTTACGGCCGGATTTGTTGAACTCGGCCTTCTGGATGACCCAGGGGGCGCCATTGATGTTGGCAACCTGGCCAGCGCGAAACTCTTGTGCGGTTTTCATACGATTATCCGATTGGATTGGAGACAAAAAACAGGGGCCATATCATAGCCAATTTGTATAAAAACGCACCAGCCCCGCGGCAAGATCGGTTTGTTCGGTCAAACGCCGCTGCCAATTGCCAACCCACGCGGACCATTCCGGCAGCCGCCCGTCCAGTCTTCGCCAGGCTTCACCGGCCTCCCCCCGCCCGTTCCAGGCCAGCCAGAAATCGCTCAGCGCCTCCCGCAGCGACGCATCCATGCCCTCGGCGAACAGCGCCAGGAAGGCCTCCAGCTTTTCCAGATGGAGGTCGTCCTCCTGCTGGTAGATGTGCCAGACGAAGGGGCGCCCGGCCCACTGCGCGCGGACGAAGGAGTCCTCGCCACGCACCGCGTTGATGTCGCAGCTCCACAGCAACGGGTCGTAGTCTTCCTGGCGGACGAACGGCAGCACCTGCACGCGAAGGGCGCCACGCTCGCAGCCCTGCCCTACCCCCAGCGGCCGCTGCGCCCAGCGCCGGACATCACCCAGCACCCGCCCTTCGGGCACCAGCAGCAGGGTTGGCGTCGCCCCCTCGGCCAAGGCGTCCAGCCAGCCGGCGAGCCCGGGGTTTTCATAGGCGAACAGGGAAATGCGCCGCTCCCCGTAGCGTACCTGCACGCCGAGGCTTTCGAGGAAACGAGCGCCGCTGTCGGGATCGGACTGGAAAGCATCCCGGCGCCGGATCAGATCGCCTTCACGCAGCAACCCGCCGGTGAGCGGTGTGAAGCCGGGGAAATAGAAGTATTTCTGCAGGCCGTTGGGCTGCATGGATGGGAGGCCGTGGCAGGACTCCACCCAGGGCTCGGCGCTGAGGTATTCGAGGTTCAGCCACAGCGAAGGCTTCGGCCGCCGGGTCATCGCCTCTATATAGGCAGGCGGCATGGCACAGGCGAAGGCTTCGATCACCACATCCGCCGCATCGGTATCGCGCCAGGCCTGCGGCCAATGCCGAATCTCCACGCCGGACAGCCGCTGTGATTGCACCTGCACATCGGCCTGGGGGCAGATGCGCACGAAAGCCGCCAGGTCATCCACCCACAGGCGTACCGCCTGCCCGTGCTCGACCGCCAATTGGCGCGCCAAGCGCCAGGTGACACCGATGTCGCCATAGTTGTCGACCACACTGCAGAAGATGTCCCAGCTCGCCATGCGCTTTCCCTGGTATCAGAAGGCGCCAGTGTACCCGCGATCCGGCCTATTCTCCTTAAGCCGATGAATCCGTTGAAAAAAGCATGCAAAAAACATTTGCGTTCGGACAAACCTTTGAGTAAAGTGCGCGCCTCGACAGACACAGCGCTGTCGAGAAATCTGGTGAGGTGTCCGAGCGGTTGAAGGAGCACGCCTGGAAAGTGTGTATACGAGAAATCGTATCGAGGGTTCGAATCCCTCCCTCACCGCCAGATCATGAAAAAGCCCGGCTAAGCAATTAGCCGGGCTTTTTCGTTATGCCATCACACTTTCTTCACGCCCTGCAAGTTGTCACTCGGACAACTCATTACGGCGATTAAACAGTTGCTCGATGATTAGTGACAATCATCTGACAGCTTGGTTCCCCACCACCGGAAACAGGCTATCCTCCCTGCTGACACCCATTGGAAACACTCCTTTGCCAGATTGGACAGTTTTTGCCCAAATCCGCCTCGGGCAACTGCAAAGACCGTCCTAACATGAAAAAAAAGTGCCGTACTTGCGTCCGGTCAGTTTACTTACTACAAGTAATGGGTACTATGTAGTCCGGCTAATTTCCCAGTCCTGGGAGATTGCTTTTAATGGAAATGTCCACCTTAAGGGGAACACGATGAACAACGTTCTGAAATTCTCTGCTCTGGCTCTGGCCGCTGTTCTGGCCACCGGTTGCAGCAGCAACTCCAAAGAAACCGAAGCTCGTCTGACTGCTACTGAAGACGCTGCTGCTCGCGCTCAAGCCCGTGCTGACGAAGCCTATCGCAAGGCTGACGAAGCTCTGGCCGCCGCTCAGAAAGCCCAGCAGACCGCTGACGAGGCTAACGAGCGCGCCCTGCGTATGCTGGACAAAGCCAGCCGCAAGTAATAGATCTTCGGATCTGTTCGAAAAACCGACCCCTCGGGGTCGGTTTTTTTATGCCTGCGATTTCTCTTGCGCCGACAGAAAGCATGCCCACGGGAAATGACGGGCAAGAAAAAGCCCGCTCGAAGCGGGCTCTTTCATAGCAGTACGAGTTACTGCAGCGACATGGCGTCCTGATCGACAGTGGCCGCCACCGGAGCGCCCTCCGCTTGCGGCTGGGCAATGGCGACCGGCAGGCCATCTTCGGCAGCCACCACTTCACGGACCACGTTCCAGTCCATCTGCATCTGACTGGCGATGTCTTCACGCTTGAGCAGCGCATTGATCACCGCAGTGTGCTTGTCGACCACCGACGGATTGCCGTTGTCGTCGATCGGCGCATGGGCCTCGAGATAGATCTTGCCTTCGCTGCGGCCGAACTTGTAGGGCTCGTTGATGATGCGCACCTTGGTGCCCACCGGAATCATCGAGAACAACTGGGTCACGTCCCAGTTGTACATACGGAAGCAGCCGTGACTGGTACGGGTACCGATACCGAACTTCTTGTTCGAGCCGTGGATCAGGTAACCGTGGAAGCCCAGGCTCATCTTGTACGGACCCAGCGGATTGTCCGGCCCCGGCGGCACCACGGACGGCAGCGGATCGCCATCGGCAGCGTGCTCGGCACGAATCGAAGCCGGCGGATACCAGGCCGGGTCCTTGGTCTTGGCGATCACGCTGGTACTGCCGACCGGCGAACCCCAACCCTCGCGACCGATACCCAGGGCGTAGGTGTAGACGACGTTCTTGTCCTTGGGGAAATAGTACAGGCGGTACTCGGCCAGGTTGATCACCACGCCTTCGCGCGGCCCCGCCGGGAGGATGAAGCGGGTCGGAATGATGACTTCGGTGCCCACGCCCGGCAGCCAGGCATCGACGCCCGGGTTGGCAGCCAGCATTTCGGAGTAGCCGAGGCCGTACTTCTCGCCGAGGTCGGCAAAAGTGTCTTCGTACTTGGCCTTGATCACCTGGACCTGGCCGACGATATCGTCGCCCTGAGCCGGCAATGGCAATTCAATGGCGGAAACGGGGCCGGCCGAGAGCAGCGCGGCTAAGGACAGCGAGCAGGCGGCAATAACGCGCGACAACATCCGGGAATCCTTGACAAGGGCAATGGGCAAAGGGGTAACAGTTTACCATTGCGAACCACGTCACTGGGAGATATCAGACGAGCCAGGAGGTCCGCGCGCCGCGCTTTTCCTGTTCCAGTTGTTTCAGGCAGGCGCTGCAGATGCGCCGGTCGCGCAGCAGCGGCTTCTCAAGTCCGCGCCAGAGCGGCTGGGCCGGCAGCAGGCTGCCGCAGAGCGTGCGGTCGGCCGGCGTCCCCAGCTCCAGTTGACGCGCAACGAGGTGCACCCGGACCTCGCGGCAGGCGAACAGATCCAGTTGCTCGTCGGGTTCGATCAACTGGTAGGCGAAGTGGGTCCAGGCGGGGCGCGGCATAGGGGGTTCCAGAAGGGTGCGCAAACATAGCCGAAAGGCCGTTCGCGGGGAAGCCTTGATACTGCGGTTTCTCAGAGCAATGGCTTGAGCGTCGGCCAGACGTTGTCGAGCAGTTTAGGTTGCGCGACGGTGGCCGGATGGATTCCGTCCGCCTGCATCATCGACGGCACGCCGCCGACCCCGTCGAGGAAGAACGGCACCAGCGCGATCTGCTGCTCCCGGGCCACGCTCTCGAACACCCGGGCGAAGGCATCGGTGTAGCGCGGGCCGTAGTTCGGCGGCAGCTTCATGCCCAGCAACAGCACCTTGGCCCCCGCCTTCCGCGACTGCTGAACCATGTCGCTAAGATTCTGTTGCAATTGCGCCGGGGCCATTCCGCGCAGCCCGTCATTGCCACCCAGCTCGATCACCACCAGCGCGGGCTTTTGCTCCGAAAGCAGCGCCGGCAGGCGCGCGAGGCCACCCGCGCTGGTGTCACCGCTGATCGAGGCATTGACCACCCGGTAGTCGAAACCCTGCGCCTTCAGGCGCTTGTCCAGCAGGCTCACCCACCCCTGGCTGGTATCCAGCCCCAAACCGGCGCTGATACTATCGCCGACGATCAACAGCGTCTGCGCCGCGGCCTGCTGCGCAATCAGAAGCAACGCCAGGCAGCCGCCCATTAGCCATGCACGCATCGGATTCTCCATGAGCGAACGCATTCTCACCGCGCGGAACCTTAGCAAGGTTGTTTCCAGCGCGGAAGGCAAGCTGACCATCCTCCACGACCTCTCCCTCGATCTTTCCCGCGGCGACAGCCTGGCCATCGTCGGCAGCTCGGGCTCGGGCAAGTCCACCCTCCTGGGCCTGCTCGCCGGGCTGGACTTGCCGTCGGGCGGCGACATCCTCCTGCTCGGCCATTCGCTGGGCAGCCTGGATGAAGACCAGCGCGCGCGCGTCCGTGCCGCCCATGTCGGCTTCGTATTCCAGTCGTTCCAACTGCTCGACAGCCTCAACGCTCTGGAAAACGTCATGCTGCCGCTGGAGCTCGACGGCCGGGCGGACGCCCGGCAACGCGCTCGCGAGCTACTGGAGCGCGTCGGCCTCGGCCAGCGCCTGACCCACTACCCCCGCCAGCTCTCCGGCGGCGAGCAGCAACGAGTCGCCATCGCCCGCGCCTTTGCCGCCGAGCCGGACGTGCTGTTCGCCGACGAACCCACCGGCAACCTCGACACCACCACCGGCGAGCGCATCAGCGACCTGCTGTTCGAGCTCAACCGCGAGCGTGGCACCACCCTGGTGCTGGTGACCCACGACGAACGCCTGGCCCATCGCTGCCAACGCCTGATCCGCCTGGAAAGCGGCCACCTGATCGACCACGCCGAACCCTGACGGACGAGAGCCGATGAAGTCACTGTCGCTGCCCAACCTGTTCCGCCTCGCCCTGCGCCAACTGTGGCGCGAAGGGCGCAGCGGCGAGTTGCGGGTGTTGTTCTTCGCCCTGCTGGTCGCCGTGGCGGCCAGCTCCGCCATCGGCTACTTCAGCGCCAGGCTGAACGCCGCGATGCTGGTGCGCGCCGCCGAATTTCTCGGCGCCGACCTGGTGCTCAGCGGCACCCGGCCCGCCACCGGCGAGCAGGTCGACAGCGGCCTCAGGCTCGGCCTGCAGCACGCACGCAGCGTCGAGTTTTCCAGCGTGGTGGCCACCGACCAGGGCATCCAGCTCAGCAGCGTCAAGGCGGTGGGCGACAGCTACCCCTTGCGCGGCGAACTCAAGAGCGCGCCGGAACCCCTGCAGCCCGAGATCGAAGGCGGCCGCCCGCAGCCGGGGGAAATCTGGGTCGAATCGCGACTGCTGGCAAGCCTCGAGCTGAAGGTCGGCGACAGTGTCGACATCGGCCGCACGCCCCTGCGCATCGCTCGCGTGCTGACCTACGAGCCGGATCGCGCCGGCGACTTCTACAGCCTGACGCCACGGGTGCTGATGAACCTGCGGGACCTGGATGCCACCGGCGTGGTGCAGCCCGGCAGCCGCGTGCGCTACCGCGACCTCTGGGGCGGCCCGCCCGAGGCGCTGCAGGCTTATCGCCAGGCGGCGAAGAACAGCCTCGCCGCCAACCAGCAACTGCAGGACGCCCACCACGGCAACCGGCAGATCGGCGACGCCCTGGGTCGCGCCGAACGCTACCTGAACCTCGCCAGCCTCGCCGCCGTGCTGCTCGCAGGCGTCGCCGTGGCGCTGTCGGCCAACCGCTTCGCCACCCGCCGCTTCGACGCCAGCGCGCTGCTGCGCTGCCTCGGTCTGTCGCACCGGGAAGCCCTGCTGCTGTACGGCACGCAACTGTTCACGCTGGGACTGCTCGCCAGCCTCTGCGGCGCCTTCCTCGGCTGGCTCGCCCAGCTTGGCCTGATGCACCTGCTGGGCAACCTGCTGCCGCCGCAGATCCCCGAAGCCGGAATCTTCCCCGCACTGGCCGGCATGGCCACCGGCTTCGTCGCCCTCGTCGGCTTCGCCCTGCCGCCGCTGGCCGCCCTCGGCCGCGTGCCGCCGCTGCGGGTACTGCGCAGCGACCTGCTGCCCGTGCCCATGCGTACCTGGATGGCCTATGCCTGCGCGCTGCTCGCCCTGGGCCTGATCATGTGGCGCCTGAGCCTGGACCTGAAGCTCACCCTCGCCCTGCTCGGCGGCGGCGCCATCGCCGCGGTGATCCTCGGCTTCATCATGCTGCTCGCCCTGCGCGGACTTCGCAGCGCGCTGCAGGGCGCCAGCCTGTCCTGGCGCCTCGGCCTCGGCCAACTGCTGCGCCACCCGCTGGCGGCCGCCGGACAGAGCCTGGCCTTCGGCCTGATCCTGCTGGCGATGGCGCTCATCGCGCTGCTGCGCGGCGAGCTGCTGGACACCTGGCACGCACAACTGCCGGCGAACGCACCCAATCACTTCGCGCTGAACATCCTGCCCGCCGAGAAGGACAGCTTCGAGCAGCGGGTGAAGAAACTCTCGCCCAATGCCGAAGACCTCTACCCGATGGTGCCCGGCCGCCTGGTGGCGGTGAATGGCCAGCCGGTCCATGCGCTGAACGAGGACGTCCGCAGCGAACGCGCCCTGCAGCGCGATCTCGGGCTGACCTGGTCGGCGCGCCTGCCGGCGGGCAATCAGATCGTCGCCGGGCAGTGGTGGCAGGCGGGCGAGAACAACGGGCTCCCCGGTGTATCGGTGGAGGAAAAACTCGCCGGCAACCTCGGCCTGAACGTCGGCGACCGCCTGAGCTTCAGCGTTGCCGGCCAGACCCGCGAGGCACAGGTGCGCAGCCTGCGCTCGGTGAAATGGGACAACTTCCAGCCGAACTTCTTCATGGTCTTCGAACCCGGCACCCTCACCGACCTGCCGGTAACCTACCTGACCAGCTTCTACCTGCCGATCAGCCAGGAGCGCGACCTGATCGAACTGGCGCGCGCCTTCCCCACCGTCACGCTGCTGCCGGTGGATGCGTTGCTCGCACAGTTGCGCAGCATCCTCGACCAGGTGACGCTGGCGGTGGAGTACGTGCTGGTGTTCGTCCTCGCCGCCGGCTTCGTGGTGCTCTTCGCCGGCCTGCAGGCCACCCTCGACGAACGCCTGCGCCAGGGTGCCCTGCTCCGCGCCCTGGGCGCGGAACGCCAACTGCTGATGCGCACCCGGCGCAGCGAGTTCGCCCTGCTCGGGGCGGTCAGCGGACTGCTCGCGGCGCTGGGCTGCGAACTGATCAGCTACCTGCTCTACCGGATGGTCTTCGAGCTGCCGTGGAGCCCGCATCCCTGGCTGCTCGCACTGCCCGTGCTGGGCGCACTGCTGGTGGGCGGCGCCGGGCTGCTCGGCACGCGGCGGGCGTTGAGCGTGAGCCCGTTGCGCCTGCTGCGCGAAGGCTGATCGGGTAGACTCCGGTCATCATTCCTGTCACCTCGGAAGCCATGAGCCGTTATCGCCCTCCCCGCCCCGCCGGTACCCCGCTGATCACCCCCGAAGGCGAAGCGCGCCTGCGCGCCGAGCTGCACGAGCTGTGGAACGTGCGCCGTCCGCAAGTGACCCAGTCGGTCAGCGAGGCGGCGGCCCAGGGTGATCGTTCGGAGAACGCCGAGTACACCTATGGCAAGAAGATGCTGCGGGAGATCGACAGCCGCGTGCGCTTCCTGCGCAAGCGCCTGGAGAACTGCAAGGTGGTGAGCGAGCGTCCGGCCGACCCGAACAAGGTCTACTTCGGTGCCTGGGTCACACTGGAGGACGAGGACGGGGAGCAGGCACGCTATCGCATCGTCGGCCCGGACGAACTCGACCTGCGCAACAATCACATCAGCATCGACTCGCCACTCGCCCGCGCCCTGGTGGGCAAGGAGCTGGACGCCGAGGTGATGGTGCGCAGCCCGGCCGGTGAAAAGATGTGGTTCGTGATCGAAATCGAGTATCCCTGAACCATCATCGGCACGATGAAGGGATATGCCCTTGCAGGAGCGAGCTTGCTCGCGAACCCGCCTCGGCTCCGGCGCTACCGGTGAGCCCGTTCGCGAGCAAGCTCGCTTCTACAGGAATAAACCGGGATCAGAACGGCTGCGGCCGCCGGGTGATCAGCCCCTGCCGGGCGACACGGGTGAGTTCGCGAACCGTGGACTCCAACTGCCCGGCACTGGGCGCCTGGACCACGGCGAAGTCGAAGCGGTCGGATGGGAAACGGGCGATGTCGGCGACGGTTTCGGCGAACTGGACCAGGAACGTACGCGAACCGTTCCAGCGCTTGGGCCAGCCATCGAGATAACGAACGAGAGTGGGCTGGTGATTGCCGCCCAGGAGGATCTTCGGGTTGCGACGCACCAGGCTGGTGGTGATGGGGGCCAGGCGCACATGCGGGTTGGGGCAGGTCATGGTCTCTAGTCTTCCGCCTCTTGAGTCCTGCTGGACGCGGCGAGAGGCACACCGAAACCAGCGCTTTAGCGGTATTTCGATGTCGGCTTCGCCGCATCCGCGCCCCGCAAGTTGCTACTTAAATCGGCGCTGTTCGGCATCCTAGATAAGCCCCGGCGATACTGTCAAGGCGACTTCTGTCGAGGGAAACACAATGAGCACACCCCCGCTGCGGCTGTTCTTCGCCCTGCCCTGTCCACCGGAGCTGGCGGAAGCGATCTGCACCTGGCGCACCGGCCTGCACCTGGATGGCCAGGGCGTCGCGCAGGCCAATCTGCACCTGACCCTGGCCTTCCTCGGCGCCATCCCCCGCGGCCGCAAGGCGGACCTGCTGGCCATCGGCGCGAGCCTGCCGCGCCGCGCGTTCACCCTGCAACTGGACCGCCTGGCCCGCTGGCGGAACGGCATCCTGCACCTGGCGCCAAGCACGGTGCCCGACGAACTCCACGAGCTGGCGCAGGCCCTGCGCGAAGCGCTGCAGGCCAATGCCTTCGAGGTCGAGCAGCGGCCGTTCCATCCACACCTGACCCTGGCGCGCCACGTCCACACCCTGCCGCCCGCGCAACCGTCCTTCGAATGGCCGGCCCGCGCGATCACCCTGTACAGCTCGGAAAACAGCCCGACGGGCGTGCGCTATCGCCCTCTCGGCGAATGGCCGCTAGACCACCCCTGACTGCGCGTAGTCGAGGAAGCGACGCAACGCCGCCGTGGGGAATTTATCGATGTGCAACGCGCGGAAGAAGGTGCGCCGCAGCGGCCCCAGTGGATTGTCCAGGCGCACCAGCTCTCCCCGCGCCAGCTCCGCGTGGACCACGCGCTGCGACAGGCAGGTGATCCCCGCCCCACGGCCCACCAGATGCTTGATCGCCTCGGCGTTGCTGATTTCCAGCGGCGCGTTCAGGCTACCCAGGCGCGGCAGCACCTGCTGCTCGAACGTGACGCGGGTGCCCGATCCGGACTCGCGCAAGACCCAGCGTGCCGCCGCCAGGTCCTCCAGGCTGACCTGCCGCGCCAGCGCCAGCGGATGGTCCGGCGCGGCCACCAGCAGCAGCTCATCGTCGGTCCAGGGCGTGAGCTGGATCTGCGGATGCTGGATCGGCGCCTCGATGAAGGCCACGTCCAGACGAAACTCGGCCAGCGCCTCGATCACATCGCGGCTGTTGGCCACCTGCAATTGCAGCCGGCTGTCCGGCAACTCAGCGAGAAAGCCCGCCATCACTTGTGGCAACAGGTAGCCGCCGATGCTGCGGCTCGCCCCCAGGCTGAGCTGCACCGGCGCGACCCCGAACAGGTTCTCCAGCTCCTCGCCCTGGGCCAGCAACGCGCTGGCCTTCGGATAGAAGGCGCGACCGTTGTCGTTCAGCGCCAGGCGCTTGCCACTGCGATCGAACAGACGTGTCCCCAGCGCCCGTTCCAGTTCCTGCAACGCCTGGCTTGCCGCCGACTGCGAGAGCGCGATGCGCGTGGCCGCCTGGGTGACATTGCCCAGTTCGGCAATCGCGGTGAAGGTCGCCAACTGGCGAAGGGTGATGCGAGGAGCCATATCGATAAAACCGTTCAACTCAATAAGAACAATCCGTTTTTACACTAAGTGGCGCCACGGCACCATGACGACACCTTACACAAGGAGCCCTTCATGAACGCCGCCCTACGCCGCCTGCCCTACTACCTGCCCGGCGCCCTGCTCTGCCTCGCCATCGCTTTCGGCTCGCGCCAACTGATGGAAATTCCCGCACTGCAACACCTGGGCCTCGGCAGCCTGACCCTGGCCATCCTGATCGGCCTGCTGGCGGGCAATCTCGGGCTCGCCCGCTTCGGCGGCATTCGTCCCGGCGTGGACCTGTCCCGCCAACAACTGCTGCGTCTGGGCGTCGTGCTCTATGGCCTGCGCCTGACCTTCCAGGACATCGCCGCCCTCGGCCCGGCCGTCCTGATCATCGACGTGCTGATGGTCGCCAGCACCCTGACCGTCGCCTGGTGGATCGGCGAGCGCTGGCTCAAGCTGCCGCGCGAAAGCGCCCTGCTGATCGGCGCCGGCAGCGCCATCTGCGGTGCCGCGGCGGTGATGGCGAGCAGCCCGGTGCTCAAGGCGCGCGCCGAGCACACCGCCGTCGCCGTGGCCACCGTGGTGCTGTTCGGCACCCTGGCGATGCTGTTGCACCCGATGATCTATGCCGCGCTGCCCAACCTGTTCGGCAGCGATCAGGCCTTCGGCGTGTTCAGCGGCTCGACCATCCATGAAGTCGCCCAGGTGGTCGCCGCCGGACGGGCTATGGACCCGGCCGCCGCCGACGCGGCGCTGATCAGCAAGATGCTGCGCGTCCTGCTGCTGGCCCCGGCGCTGCTGATCCTTGGCCGCATCGGCAGCAGCGAAGTCGCCGAGCCGGGCCAACGCCGCAAGCTGCACGTTCCCGGTTTCGCCGTGGCCTTCCTGCTGGTCACCGGGCTACGTTCGCTGGGCTGGGTTCCGCACAGCTGGCTGGCGCCGCTGCAACAGATGGACGACGTGATGCTGGGCATGGCGATGGCCGCCCTGGGACTGGCGACCCGCCTGGGCGACCTGCGCAAGGAAGGACCCAAGCCGCTGTTGCTGGGTGCTGGACTGTTCGTCTTCCTGCTGGTCGGCGGCGGCCTGATCAATGGCGGCGTGCAGTACCTCTTCCACTGATCCGGCGAGCAAGGAAAAAGGGCGGACACCATCGGTGTCCGCCCTTTTTTTGCATTTCCCAGCGGCGATCAGCTGGACAGCTTGCGATCCAGGGAGAACGGACCGGCGCCGCTGATCAGCAACGCGACGCTGATCATGATCAGAGTGAAGGCATATTCGAAACCGTTGGCGGTGATGAAGAAGCCATTGACCAGGTGCACGCTGAACACGGCCACCAGCATGGCGACGATCAGCGGAATGCTCGCCAGGCGCACCAGCAGCCCCAGCACCAGCGCAAGGCCACCGAAGAACTCCGCACTGCCGGCCAGGACAGCCATCAGGTAGCCCGGGGTCACACCCAGGGACTCCAGCCATCCCGCCATGCCCTGCAGCCCCGGGCCGCCGAAGGCGCCGAAGAGCTTCTGCGAGCCGTGTGCCATGAAGGTCAGGCCAGTGGTGATGCGCAGGACAGCGATGCCTGCGCCGGCGTTGGTGGACAGGATGGATTTGATCAGCGGGTTCATGGTGAGTCCTTGTGCAGAAGGGAGTGGGCCGCAACCGTGGTTGCTTGGGGATCAATATAGACAATTATCTCGATACAAAAAGCGCAAAAATTCCCTTTAATCAATCGAAATAATCAATCATTTTTTGATCGTTGCCACGCTCTCCCGTGGCTCCAGGCCATCACGTTCACGCTGATATGCAAGATAGTACTTGTTGACGCTGCTGACATAGTTCACCACGCCCATGCCCAGCTGCTCGGCCGCCACCCGCTCGACCTGGAAGAACCAGCGGTTCGGGTCGAGCCCTTGCCGCCGCGCCTCCGCGCGCAGGCTCTGGATCCGCTCGGGACCGGCGTTGTACGCCGCCAGCACGAAGGCCATGCGATCGCGCTCGTTGATCCGCGGACTGGAGAAGAAGCGCTTGCGCAGCATCGCCACATAGCGGCTGGCGGCCTGCACATTGCTTTCCTTCTGGTGCACGGAGCCCACTCCCACGGCACGCGCCGCCGCCGGGGTGATCTGCATCAGGCCGGTCGCGCCACCGGCCCCGCGCGCGCTGGCATTGAGGTTGGATTCCTTGAACGCCACCGCGGCCAGGGCCAGCCAGTCGACCTTGTTCTGCTCGGCGTAGCGTTGCAGGGTCGGGCGCACCGCTTCCAGACGCTTGCGATCGGTGGCCACCAGCGGGTTGCGCACCTGGTAGGCGCGCCGATAGAGACGCCGGAAGGCGCTGTCCTGGTCCGCCGGCGGACGGTATTCCTTGAGGAAGCCGTTGACGCTGGCGCGCAGCATCGGCGCATCGCGGCGCACGTACCAGGTCATGCTTTCGGTGTTGTCCAGCACCAGGTGCCGGTCGACGCGCAGCTTGGTGAAGACCTTGGCCCAGCGCTCGGCGATGGGCTGCTCGACCACGGTGTAGTTGAAGATACCGGCCTGGACCATCTCCAGCACGTCTTCCACAGCCAGCGAGGAGTCGGTCCATTCCAGCACCAGCGGCGCCATCCGGCGCTGGGCCAGACGCTCGTTGACCCGCTGTATGGCCTCCCCGGCCGCGCTGCCGGCCGGCAGGGTGATGGTGCGGCCGGCGAGCTGCTCCAGCCGTACGAAGCGGCGGTTGCCCTGCTTGGTCACCAGCACCAGCGGTACGTCCTGCTTCCACGGCAGGCTGGCGCTGACATTCTGCCCATCGCGGGCCAGCAGGATCTCGCCGGGGGCGACCAGATCGCCCTCGCCACGCTGCAGCGCGCCGAGCAGTTGATCCTTGGCCTTGGGAATGAATTTGATGGTGAGCGGTTTGCGGCCCGCGGCCGAGTCGTTCAGGTACTGCTCGAAGGCGCGCAGGCGGCGATATTCAATGCCGATGGGCTCGCCCTTGATCTCCCCGGAGCTGTTGCGACTCTGGTTGACCAGGACGCGGAGAACGCCACCGGAACGGATGGAGGCAAGATCATGGCTGCTACCACTATCCTGCTCCCAGTTTTCTGGCTGGGTCGTCAGGCGTGCAGTCGCCGGCAGTGGCATCAGGGCCACCAGGCACAGCATCAGCAGCAACAGTCGCGTCATCCAGCTCTCCAGGG
Source organism: Pseudomonas sp. ATCC 13867 (assembly GCF_000349845.1). Lineage (NCBI taxonomy): Bacteria > Pseudomonadati > Pseudomonadota > Gammaproteobacteria > Pseudomonadales > Pseudomonadaceae > Pseudomonas > Pseudomonas sp. ATCC 13867. The sequence continues at coordinate 3,567,599 of NC_020829.1, forward strand.
GGGGTTGCACACGGCACCGGCCCAATCAGAGCGCGGCGTTGGCCACAAGTTCCCGGCCGCCGAGGGCGCGCGAGGGTCTCATAGCAAGGGCCGTATGCCAACCCGAAATTCCGGAAGCACTTTCAGAAGTGGCTTCAACTATCTGTTTTCAAAGGTTTTTATGGAAAAACAGAGGTTCTGCTATGCTGCTCGCCCGAACCAAGGGAAGCACCATGCAACTGATCGACATCGGCGTCAACCTCACGCACCCGAGCTTTGCGCCGGAACGTGAAGCTCTCCTCGCCCGCGCGTTCGACGCCGGAGTCGCCCAACTGGTGATCACCGGCACCAGCCTGGACGACAGCGAGCAAGCCCTGGAGCTGTGCCGGCGACTGGACGAAAACCAGCGCCTTTACTGCACCGCGGGCGTCCACCCGCACGAGGCCAGCCACTGGAACGACGACAGCGCCCGCACCCTGCGCGGCCTGTTGAAGGAAGACCGGGTGCGCGCCGTCGGCGAGTGCGGACTGGACTTCAATCGCGACTTTTCGCCACGTCCGCAACAAGAGAAAACCTTCGAGGAACAACTGGCGCTGGCCGTCGAGTTGCAGAAGCCCGTGTTCATCCATGAACGCGACGCCGCCGAACGCCTGCTGGCGATCCTCAAGGATTTCCGCGACACGTTGCCCGCCGCCGTGGTGCATTGCTTCACCGGCGAGCGCCGCGCGCTCTACCGCTACCTCGACCTGGACCTGCACATCGGCATCACCGGCTGGATCTGCGACGAACGCCGCGGCACCCACCTGCAGGAGCTGGTCAGGGAAATCCCCGCTGGCCGGCTGATGCTGGAAAGCGATGCGCCCTATCTCATGCCGCGCACGCTGCGGCCCAAGCCCAAGCACGGCCGCAACGAACCGGCCTACCTGCCGGAAGTGCTGGCCTGCGTGGCCCAGCATCGCGGCGAAAGCCCCGAGCAGGTGGCCGCCCACACCACCGATTGCGCACGACGCTTCTTCGATCTTCCAAAGGTGTGATGCCGCTCTCAAGATTACCGCCCAGCGGCCGTTAACCCCGGTGTGGAAGGTGGCTTGATCCCCATCAGTAGCCAGCCTTCATCCTTTTCACGACAATGGCGGCGCATTGCCACCATTCGACCGACAAGAAGACCATCATGGCCGCCTGGATCCGCGACATTTCCCTCAAATACAAATTCTGGGCCGTAAACGCGGTCACCTTTTTCACCACCCTGCTGCTGGTGCTGTTCGCCATGCACCAGGAGCTCGATGCCCGTAACCAGCAGGCGCGCCAGGGCGCCGAAGCCCAGGCTCGTCTGCTGCAGGACTGGCCTGCCGCCACGCCGCTGCCCGGCAGCGCAACGCTGGTGGGCTTCGCCGCCGGTAGCGCACCGCAGGTTCCCGGCCTGGACGCCTCCGCCCTCGCCCGCGCCAACGGCTGGGTCGACCTGCAAGGCGCCGAAAGCCGCCTCGGCCCGCTGGCCGGCGCCTACGTCCAGAACCTGAACGACGGCCAGCGCGTCGCCGTGCTGGCACCCGGCGCCAGCCTCTGGAGCGTATTCGAGGACCGCGCGCCGGCCTACGCGGTCGCCGTGCTGGTGCTGATGCTCGCACTGCTCGCCGCCTCGCAGTTGCTGATCCGCTTCATCCTGACCCACCTGCTGACCCTGCGCGACGTGATGCTGCACGTGGAAAAGAGCGGCGACCTCTCCGCCCGCGTGCCGCTGGAAAGCCGCGACGAAGTCGGTCAGATGGCCACCGCCTTCAATGCCATGCAGGCGGGCTACCAGAGGGTCGTCAGTACCGTCGCCCAGGCCGCCGGCCGCCTCGACGAAGGCGCTCGCAGCCTCGCTGCCAGCATGGGCCAGGTGCGCCAGGGCATGCTCGGCCAGCAGAGCGAGACCGACCAGGCCGCCACCGCCATCAACGAGATGTCCACCACCGTGCACCACATCGCCCAGCACGCCGCCGACACCCGTGACCAGTCGCAGGAAGCCGACCGCCTCGCCGGCAACGGCCAGCAAGTGGTCGGTCGCGTCGGCCAGTCCATCGCCGGGCTGTCCCAGGGCGTGCAGCAGACCGCCGAGATGATCCAGCAACTGGCCCAGGACAGCCACAAGATCAGCAGCGTGGTCAGCGTGATCCACGGCATCGCCGAACAGACCAACCTGCTTGCCCTCAATGCCGCCATCGAGGCCGCCCGCGCCGGCGAGATGGGCCGCGGCTTCGCCGTGGTCGCCGACGAGGTGCGCAACCTCGCCAAGCGCGTGCAGGACTCCACCGACGAGATCACCCAGATGATCAACGCCCTGCAATCCGGCACCCGCGACGCCGTGGAGTTCATGCAGGAAAGCTCGATCAAGGCCGACGGTTGCGTCGAGGAAGCCCGCGAGGCCGGCGAGGCCCTGGCAGCCATCGCTTCGGCCGTGGCGCTGATGCGCGAGAGCAACACGCAGATCGCCGTGGCCGCCGAACAGCAGAGCCAGGTCGCCGAGGAGATGACCCGCTCGGTGGTCGGCATCCGCGACGTCACCGAGCTCACCGTGCAGCAGACCGTGGATTCGGCCGGCACCAGCCATCAACTGGCGGACCTCGCCGGCGAACTCAGCCGCGCGATCCGCCAACTGCGCCTGTAATCCCTATCGACCGCATAGCCAGCGCCGATTGGCGCCGCTTCCCAGCCTGGACCTAGACTTCGAACAGGTACCCGCCGCCCGCGGCGGGTCCGTCTTCGTACAGGAGCGTGCTCATGGCCAAACGTCATCCCAACCTGCTCGCCTGGCAATGGCGGGGCTATGCCGCCAACCACCGCAACCCCACCAACCTGGCGCTGCACATCCTCGCCGTGCCGCTGTTCATCCTCGCCAGCGTGATCCTGGTCAGCGGACTGCTGCGCCTGCACCTGAGCGGCGTCGCCCTGGGCGTGATCGGTATCGTCGCTTCGCTGGCGATCCAGGGGCGCGGGCATAAGCTCGAGGAACAGCCGCCGGAGCCTTTCGCGAATCGCCAGGACGCCATCGGCCGGCTGCTCGCCGAGCAATTCATCACCTTCCCCCGCTTCGTGCTCAGCGGCGCCTGGTGGCGCGCCTGGCGAAATCGCAGGCGCTGACGGGGGCGCGGCATTTCGGCCATTCAAGACAGCCGGGCATTCGCCGATATAATCGTCGAAATTACGTCACGAGCTGTCGAGATGTCGGTTTTTCGTCATTTTTTTGGCTTTTCAGTCTGCCTGATTATTGGCAGCCAGGTATCGGCGAGCCAGCACACTCCCCGCCCCGCCGAACGTAAGGTGCTCACACTGGAAATCGCCAGCCACCCCGAGGCGACCAGGCACCTGTCCCTGCCGGCGCTGGAGCGTCTGTCCCACCGCACCTATGCCGCCATGCTCCCGGAGGAAAGCCACATCTCCCACTGGCAGGGCGTTCCCCTGAGCCTGCTGTTCGATGAGGCCCATCTTGAGACATCCCAACGCCTGCGCATCGACGCCCTGAACGACTACTCCGCGCTGATCCCCCTGAGCGACCTGAACGCCTACGAGCCGATCCTCGCCTATCGCCGCGATGACCGTTACATCGGCATCAGCGAGCGCGGCCCGCTGTTCATCATCTATCCGCTGGTACGCCACCCCGAGTTGCGCACCCAGCTTTATTTCAACCGGACCGTCTGGCAGGTCAACCGCATTACCCTGGAGTGATCGCCTTGCCCCCTCAGCCTTCCGGGCGTCGCTGGCGCCGCTTGACCTTCATCGTGCTCTGCGTGCTGATCGCGGGGCTCGCCCTGGGCGCCTGCGCCGCCCTGCTGCTGGTCAACCAGCATGCCCGCCAATTGGCGCATCCCAACGCGCACGGCGAGCTGTGGCAGGCGTATCAGGTGCGCGCCGAACTGGAGCGCTCGCTGGACACTGCCCAGGCCGTGCTGGATGGCCGCAGCGACAGCGACGCCCTGGCCACCCGCATCGAAGTCCTGGTCAGCCTGCTGGCGCCACTGCGGACCTCAACGGTCTTCAGCCATCTTGCCGAACCACGGCCGGAAACCCGCGAAACGCTGGAGCAGCTCGACCGGCTCAGCGCGGACTGGGCCGGACGCGCGCCCTGGGGCCAGCCCGCAGCGGCACGGACGATCGCCCAGGAGATGCTCGGCCGGCTGCCAGCGCTGCTCAAACCCACCCACGACCTCATCGTCGCCACCCACATCGCCCTGACCAACCAGCTCGACGAGGAGCGCCAGGACCTGCAGCACGCCTTCATCCTGCTCGCCTGGGTACTCGTCGGCCTGGGCCTGTGCTGCGTGTTGCTGATCCGGCGGGTCATCGCCAACTCGCGGCGCAAGCGGCGGCTCACCCAACGCCTGAACGACCTCAACCAGTCCCTGGAAAAGCGCGTGGAGCAGCGCACCCAGGAACTGAGCGAACGCAAGGCGCTGCTGCGCTACATCCTCGACACCAGCCCCAGCGACGTGGCGCTGCTCAACGACCACGACAGCCACGCCCATTACGTCAGCCCGAGCCTGCTGCAACGCACCGGCGCGGACGACGACAGCTTCAACCTCGCCCGCCTGTTCGACGACCCCGATGAAGAAAGCCGCTTCCGCCAGGCGCTCGGCGAGCTCGGTCGGCTGGATGGCTGGGAAACCCGGCTGGCCGGCGATCCGCCGTACTGGGCGGTGGTCTGGGCACGCCAGTTGAACGTCGAAGGGCAACCCGCGTCCCTGGTGTGGAGCTTCGACATCCAGCAGCGCAAGGCGCTGGAACAGGAACTGCGCCTGCTCGCCAGCACCGATCCGCTGACCGGCCTGCAGAATCGCCACGCCTTCGTCAAACGCGGCGTCAGCCTGCTCAAAGCCGCCCAGCGCTATCAGCGCCAATGCTCGGCGCTGATGTTCGACATCGACCACTTCAAGCGGATCAACGACAACCACGGCCATGCCTTCGGCGACACGGTGCTCAAGGCCGTGGCCAGGGAGTTGAACCACGGCCTGCGCGAGATCGATCTGCTCGGCCGGCTGGGCGGCGAGGAGTTCGCTGCGATCCTCCCGGAAACCGATCCGCAACAGGCACTGCAGGTCGCCGAACGGCTGCGCCGCGCCGTGCAGGCACTGTCCTTCAATGACCAGGACGGCAGCGAGCTGCGCCTGACCCTGAGCATCGGCGTGGCCGAGCGCCTCCCCGGCGAGGTGCGCCTGGAGGACCTGCTGGCCCGCGCCGACCGCGCCCTCTATCGCGCCAAGGCCAGCGGCCGTAACCGCACCGAGCGGGCGCCGGGCTAGCCGAAGATGGTCGCCGTCTGCCGGCTGATCGCCAGCAGACGGCCGTCGGACGCCCAGCAATGCGCGGCGATGTGGCCATAGCCATCGCGTGCGTGTTCGATGGTCGCCCGGTACTGGCACCAGCCGTCGACGGGCATGTCCGGCTGTGGCTGGATGAACTCGATGGTCCAGGTCAGCGAACTGGACGGCGCCGGGCTCTTGAGGTGCGGCAGCGTCGCCGGCGGCCAGGCGTCGATCAGCGCCAGCAGGTGCGACACCTCCATCGACGCAGCGCCCACGCCGTCACCGCGAAAACGCATCCAGCCGCCCATTTCGACCTCGCGGCTGGAGGAGAACGGCATGTGCCCACGCGCCCAGCGCATGGCGATGTGCTGGGTGAAGGCCGGCATCAGCTTGCGGATGAACGGCAGTTCCTGGCAATGCTCGGGCTCCTGGAAGCCGGGCGCCGGCAGGTTCTCCACCTCGACGCTGGAGCTGCGCGACTCGCCGAAACTGCCCTGTACCAGCGCCACCACCTGGCCGTTCTGCACCGCGCGGCAGAACACCTGGCTCACCGACTTGCCCTCGCGCAACGCCTCGGCCTCGAAGCTCACCGGTGTTTCCACCTCGACCGGGCCGACGAAAGTGATCGCCAGCGAGCGGACCGGCCGCCCCGCCTGGGTCACCGCGCGCATCGCCTCGTAGGCCGCCGCGGCCACCAGCCCGCCGAAGCTCGCCCGGCCCTGCGCCCAGGTCGTCGGGATCACCACGGAACGCGGTGCGGCACGCACCGCCTGAAGCATTTCGGTGAAAGTCATGGATCGCTTCCAGTGTGGGTTCGGGCAGCGATCTTAGGCCGAAGGCCGGCATGCGCACACTCTCCAAAGCGCTGTTCGCTCCAGAAAAAATGACGCGTCATCAACGCCTTCTATGGTGTCAGCCCAGGGCTTTCTGCAGGACCTCGAGGCTGTCGTCGGCATCGCGCTCGGCGAGGTCGTGGAGGGCACTCCAGTGTGGCTGCAGCGGCATCAGGTCCAGCTCGCGCTCGCTGCGGATCAGCCACTGCTCGTAGTCGTGCCAATCGCCCAGGGCCGTCTGGGCATTCTTCAGCGGTACGAGCAGGCGCTGCGGCACCGCCGACTCCTCGGGATAGGCCTCCAGCGAATAGCGCACCCGCTTGATCAGCAGGCGCAGGCGGTGACGGTCGTGCGCGGGGTCCTTCAGCGCCAGCCGCAGCTTCTGCCACTCCTTGGCCAGGCGCTTGCGCACCTTGCCGTGCAGGCCGCCCAGCACGGCATGGCGTTGCGCCGTGCGCCACAATTGCGGCCAGCCATCCAGGCGCATCAGCAGGCGATCCCACTGCGGACTGGCGAGCAGCGCGATGTAGCCCGACAGCAAGGCCGGACGGCGTAGCGCCGCAGCCTGCTCGTAGCCTTCGGCCTGCAGGACCGGCAACAGCACCTCCAGGTCGCGCAGCGGCCCGCTCAGCCGGCCCACGTCGCCCAGCGACTCTTCCAGCTCATCGATGCCCGGCATCCCGCGCACCGGGTGCAGCAGGCTGCGCAAGCGCCGCACGGCGATGCGCAGGTCATGCAGGGCTTCGGGGTCGGAGCCGGCGCTCAGACGGGCGGAGGCGGAAAACAGCGCGACCTCCTGCTCGATCAGATGAGTCACCAGATAGTCGCTGAAGGAGGACACGGCAGGCTCCGCACAGTGGGATGAGCTATCAGGTTAGTTGGCGTGCGGCCGCCGGCAAGTGACCGGCGTCATGCCTCAACGCCGGCGCCAGCGCCACGGCAATTCGCGCCGCAACCGCGCCAGGTGCGCGCGCAGCACCGAAGGATCGGCTGCGCCGCCGCCATAGCGCTGCGCCTCGAACGCCTCGCTGTAGGCGCGGATCGCCTCCGCCTGCGCGGGCAGCGCGCGCATCGCCCGGCCACTGAACTCGCGATGCCCCTCCCCCGCGTCACGGCGCAGGCCGTGCGGCGTCAGCAACTGCTCGAAGCGCTCGAAACTGCGCAGCTGGACATCTCGCCGACGCCGCCAGGGCTTGAACAGCCACAATGCCAGCGCGGCAAGCAGCGAGGCTCCGCCGCCCACCGTCAACAGCGCCAGCCAGGGGCTGTCGGGCGAGCCGAACCAGCGGCGGATCAGGTCGCCCTGCTGCTCGCCCTGATAGCCCAGTACCCAGCGCTGCCAACCGTAGTTGACCTGGTCCCAGGTCAGGCGCAGGCCGTTGAGCAGGCTGAAGCCCCGGTAACGCAGCGGCGAGAACGGATCGCCGGCGAGGAAACTGCCCTCGTCGCTCATCGCCTGCTCCAGGCCCTGCTCGATACGCTCGGGCGACACCGCCCCGGTTGGATCGACCCGCGTCCAGCCTCTGCCCGCCTGCCAGTACTCCACCCAGGCATGGGCGTCGAACTGGTGCACCAGCAGGTAGTTGCCGGCCGGGTTCAGTTCGCCGCCCTGGTAGCCCGTCACCACCCGCGCGGGGATTCCCGCCGCGCGCAGGACGAAGGTCATGGCGCCGGCGTAGTGCTCGCAGAAACCGGCGCGGGTGTCGAAGAGGAAGCCGTCGATCCGCTGCGGTCCGGTCGCCGGCGGCTTGAGCGTGTAGGCGAAGGGCTGTTCGCGGAAGTGCCGCAGCATGGCCTGCACCAGTTCCCGAGGTTGCCGGTACTGCTCGTGCAACGCCCGCGCCCAGGCCCGCGCACGCGGGTTGCCGGCGGCCGGCAGGTTCAGGTTGAGGCGGAGGGCGCGGCGGTTGTCCGTGGGTTCGAGCAGCGCGCCCGGCCACGATGTCGCGTTGTAGAGCAGGCTCTGGCGCACCGGAGAACGGCGCTGGAGGCGAAAATCGCGCATCAGCCGGGCATCGTTCAGCTCGTTCTGTGCCACGTCGAGCACGAACAGCCAGCGGTGCCCGCTCGGCTCCATGACCACCTGGTACTCCAGCGCCGCGCCCTGTCGCTGCCACTGCGGGGGCGGCGCCCCGGGGTTCTGGCCGGCCTGGGTCCAACGCTCGCCGTCGAAGTTCTCCAGGGTCAGCGCCCGCCAGTACAGCTGCGAGCGCGGCGGCGGCGTCCCCTCGAAACGGACGCGGAACGCCAGCTCGGGCGACTGGCTGAGTTCCACCATGTCGCCCGGCATCATCGAGTCGCTCAGGCCCGTGCTGGCCTTGCTGCCCGGCATCGGCAGCGACCACAGCGGCCCCAGGCGCGGGAACAGCACGAACAACAGGAGCATCAGCGGCAACGCCTGCAGCAGCAGGCCGCCGGCCAGGCGCAGGGTCGAGCCGGGACGGGCGGCGAAGTTGCTCTGCTGCAGGCCGATCAGTGCCGCCAGCAGCGCCGCCACTGGCAACACGCTGAAGGCGGCGGCGAGGATGTCATCCTGGAACAGGTAGCTGGTCACCACCGCGAAGAACCCCAGCAGGATCAGCACCCAGGCGTCGCGTCGGGTCTTGAGCTCCACCAGCTTGATGACGAAGGCGGCGATCAGCAGCACCACGCCGGCGTCCAGGCCGATCAGCGAGCCACGCGACAACCACACGCCCAGCCCGGCGGCCCCCACCAGCGCCAGCTTGGCCAGGCCACTGGGATAGTTGGCGCGCATGCGGAACACCTGGATGCGCCAGAACGCGCAGCCCAGCCAGAGGCCGACGATCCACAGCGGCAGGTGCCCCAGGTGCGGGAGGATCACCACCGCCTGGGCCACCAGCAACCAGGTCAGCGCCACCCGGGGAATGGACTGCGCCGTGCTCATGGACGCTCCCCGAACAGCGCCAGCGCCCGCAGGCAGGCCTCGCGATGCGCGTCGCCGGTGGCGACCGGCAGTTGCACGCCCGGCAGGCGCAAGCCGAACGGCTGCTGGCGCAGCGACAGTTGCAGCACCCAGTAGCACAGGCGCGACAGGCGGCCCTCGAGATCGCCGCCGAGCAACGTGAAGTCCAGCCAGAGATTGCGTCCGGCCAACGCGGAGAAATCCTTCACCAGCAGCCCCTGGCCGCGGGAATAGGCCTTCCAGTGCAGGCGCCGACGCGAATCGCCGGGCTGGTAGGCACGCAATCCCTGGAAGTCATCGACGCCCCGGCCGCTGGGTCGCACGCCGTCCTCGTCAGCGGCCGCCGCACCGCTGTCCAGCGGCAGGTCGCTGGCGAGCGGGTTCGGGTAGACCAGGCCGGCCTGATCCAGATCCAGCCAGCTCCAGGCCACCAGCAGACCGAGCGGAAAACGGCTCTCCACCCGCAGGCGCCCCGGGCGCAGCCAGCCGCGCCGCTGCGCCGGTACGTCCAGCCGCAGCGCCTCGGCGCCCTCGGCCGGCACGTCGGCGAAGTGCAACTGCTCCGCCGTCCAGCCGATTCCGATGGCCTGGCGTGCACGCCCTTCCGCGTCCAGCCGCACACCAAAGCCCACCTGCTCGCCAACGAATACCGGCGTCGCGCCCAGTGCGGTCAGGCGCAGGCCGCCCAGGTTCCGGTAGGTGTGCAGGATGGCGACGATGAACAGCGACAGCAGCAGGAAGGTCAGCCCGTAGGCCAGGCTGTTCTGGTAGTTGATCGCCGTCAGCAGCATCAGTGTCAGCGCAACGCCGAAGGCCGCGCCCTGGCGGGTGGGGACGATGAAAATGCGCCGCTGGTTGAGTTGCAGCGTCGGCGACGGCGGAATCCGCCGGGCGATCCAGCTCTGCCACAACGGCCTGACCTTGACCAGCATGGCGAGCCCTCAGAGCGCCGGTACTTCGCGCAGCAACCACTGCACCAGCGCGCCGCCGCCGTGCCCGGTGGGGTCGGCCTGGTCGCGCAGACGGTGCCCCGCCACCGACGGCAACACCGCCTGCACATCCTCGGGGATCGCATAATCGCGACCGGCCAGCAGCGCCCAGGCGCGCGCGGCGGCGAGCAGTCCCAGGCTGCCGCGCGGCGACAGGCCGAGAGCGAACGCCGGCTGGCTGCGGGTGGCCTCGACCAGGCGCAGCACGTAATCCACCAGCGCGTCGCTGGCGCGCACCTCCAGCACCTCGCCCTGCAGCGCCAGCAGCTCCTTCGGGTCGAGCATCGGCTCCAGGCGCGGCAGCAGGTCACGGCGCGCCTCGCCCAGCAACAGCGCCTTCTCCGCCGCGCGGCCGGGGTAGCCCAGCGACAGGCGCATGAGGAAGCGATCCAACTGGGACTCCGGCAAGGCAAAGGTGCCGCCCTGGGTCACCGGGTTCTGCGTGGCGATGACGAAGAACGGCTCGGGCAGCGGACGGGTCGCGCCCTCGATGGTCACCTGGCCCTCCTCCATCGCTTCCAGCAGCGCGCTCTGGCTCTTGGGGGTGGCGCGGTTGATCTCGTCGGCCAGCACCAGTTCGGCGAAGATCGGCCCCGGATGGAAGACGAACTGCCCGGTGTCCCGGTCGAACACCGAGGTCCCCAGCACATCGCCGGGCAGCAGATCGGAGGTGAACTGGATGCGCTGGAAGCTCAGCCCCAGCACCCGCGCCAGGGCATGGCTCAAGGTGGTCTTGCCCATGCCGGGAAGGTCTTCGATCAGCAGATGGCCGCGCGCCAACAGACAGGTCAGGGCCAGGCGCACCTGCACCTCCTTGCCCAGCAGAACCTGATCCACCGCCTTCAGACAGCTCTCCAACTTGGCGCGCATCCTGACCTCTCGCTATAGGAAAACTCCGATCCTACTGGCCCCGCGCCAGCCGTCATAGGTCCGGACACATTTCGTCCCGATTCCTGTGACCCAGCGCTTGCTTCCACTGACGCTAGCGCCCCAGCAGCCGCTCCACCAGCCAACTGGCCGCCGGCCCGGTCGGACGCTGCCGCGACCAGATCACGTCCACCGCCACCCGCCGCGGCCAACCGGCGACCTTCAGCTCATGCATACGGCCGCTGGCGAAACGTCCCACCATCCAACGGGGCAATTCGATCCAGCCGAAACCCAGCACGGCCATGTCCAGCAACAGCAGGTAGTTCGGCGCGCTCCAGCAGCGTCCGCCGAGCGAGGGCGCGGCATCGTCCAGGTAGGTATTCAGGCGCAGGGCGCGGAAGGCCAGCAGGTCCTCCTGCTCCACTCGCTCACGGCTGGCTAGCGGATGGTCGCGGCTGACGAACAGGCCGAACTCGGCCTGTTCGCTCAGGGTGGCCGAGCCGATGTCCGGCGGATACTCCCGCTGCGCCGCTAGCAGGCCCAGGCTGGCGCGCCCCTGGACGACCAGGTCGAGCACATCGCCGTGCTCGGCGATCAGCCATTCGAACTCCAGGTCCGGGTAGCGCGCATCGATCTCCGCCAGCCGCGCCTCGAACTGCGCCGAGGGGTAGGTATCGGACATCGCCAGCGTCACCCGCGACTCCAGCCCGCCGGCGAGCTGCTGGGCGAGCTGGCCGAGACGGTCGTTGGCCATCAGCACCTCCTCCACCCGCCCGAGCAGCGCGTAGCCGGCCTCGGTCAGTTGTGGTTGGCGGGTGCCACGGTCGAACAGGGGCAGGCCCAGGTCGATCTCCAGGCGGGCGATGGCTTCGCTGACGGTGGACTGGCTCTTGCCCAGTTTGCGCGCGGCGGCGCTGAAGGAGCCGAGGCAGGCCGCCTCGGCGAAGGCCTGCAGGGATTCGGGGGAGTATTGCATCGGTGGCGCCCTCTTCCATCGGTTTAACCGATGGTATCCAACTTATATCCAGCCGGTCGACCGATGATAATGCGGGCGGAGTCGGCCCTGTCGCTATCTAGAGAATCGCTGTCTAGAGAATTGTTTACTGGAGAATCCCATGAGCCCGAACAAAACCCTGAAAGAGCGGATGTTCCATGCCGTCCTTTTCGAACTGCTGGCGGTCGCCATCTGTGCGCCGACCCTGGCCTGGCTGATGGACCGTCCCTTGGGCCACATGGGCGCCATGACCCTGATGTTCTCGGCCATCGCCACCCTGTGGAACATGCTGTTCAACGTCGGCTTCGACCGTGCCCAGCAGCGCATGGGCTTCACCCGCACCCTGCCAGTGCGCGTGCTGCACGCCTCGCTGTTCGAACTGGGGCTGATCTTCCTGCTGGTGCCGCTGGCCGCCTGGTGGCTGTCGGTGAGCCTGCTGGAAGCCTTCATCCTGGATATCGGCCTGATCCTGTTCTTCCTGCCCTACGCCATCGTCTTCAACTGGGTGTACGACGTGGTGCGCGAGCGCTGGGTTGGTCGGGCGCAGATGGCACAGGCCAACGGCTGACTGCCGTTGTTGTAGGAGCGAGCTTGCTCGCGAACGGGCTTCGCTACGGGGGCGGTTCGCGAGCAAGCTCGCTCCTACGAAAAGCGGGCCGCCAGAAACGAAAAAGCCCGCGCTGATGCGCGGGCTTTTTCATGCCTGGAGAAAGATTCAGGCCAAGCTGGCGACGATATCCCGCAGCGCCTTGGCCGGGTCGGCGGCCTGGCTGATCGGGCGGCCGATCACCAGGTAGTCGGAGCCGTTGTCCAGCGCCTGGCGCGGGGTGAGGATGCGCCGCTGGTCGTCCTGGGCGCTGCCGGCCGGGCGGATGCCGGGGGTGACCAGTTGCAGCGCCGGGTGCGCGGCTTTGAGTGCCGGCGCCTCCTGGGCGGAGCACACCAGGCCGTCCATGCCGGCCTTCTGCGCCAGGGCAGCCAGGCGCAGCACCTGCTCCTGGGGCTCGACGTCCAGGCCGATGCCGGCCAGGTCCTCGCGCTCCATGCTGGTCAGCACGGTCACGCCGATCAGCAGCGGCGACGGGCCACTGAAAGCGTCCAGGGTCTCACGGCAGGCACTCATCATGCGCAGGCCGCCGGAACAGTGCACGTTGACCATCCATACGCCCATCTCGGCGGCAGCGCGCACGGCCATCGCGGTGGTGTTGGGGATATCGTGGAACTTCAGGTCGAGGAAGACTTCGAAGCCGCGGCTGTTCAGGGTCTCGACGATACCGGCGGCGCAACTGGTGAACAGCTCCTTGCCCACCTTCACCCGGCACAGCTTCGGATCGAGCTGGTCAGCCAGCGCCAGCGCGGCTTCGCGGGTGGGGAAATCCAGGGCGACGATGATCGGGGACTGGCAGGCGGACATGGGCTCTCTCGGAGGTTGCGAAAAAATCGGCGCGTATTGTCGCAGAAACGCGCCGACTTCCGTAGCCCGCCCGGCAGGAATGCCCTGCCGGCTCAGGCGCTCGCACAGGCGAGCGAGCATCCCAGCAGGCCGCCGCCCCTCTCCCGCTCGCGCTGCTCACACGCCCCCTAGGCGCGGCGCGCGACCTTCGGCTCGGGCTGTGCGCGCCTGACAACTCCGCCCTCGCGGCGTATCGTTAAAGGCCACTGCCACTGTCGGAGACGGGATCATGCCCTGGTATGCCTGGTTGATCATGGCCCTCGCCCTGGGCTCGATTGTCGGGGCGCTGATGCTGCTGCGCGATACGGCGAAGAAGCTCCCGCTCACCGAGGAGCAACTCAGGCGCATCCATGAGCGCAATGCCGAAATGGACGCCAAGGACGCCGAAGAGAAACGCTGAACCTTTGCAAGTCACTGACTGATCAGCCAAAAACTGACGTCAACGATGGCAGGCCGTAGTGGAAATTGCCTAGACTGCGCCTCCTGGATGGAGGAAAGAATGCTCAGGAAACTCCTGCCGCTGCTGCCAATCGTGTTGTTGCTCTGCGGATTCGCGCTGGGCTATGTCCAGCCGGTGGGGTTGCTGATCGGCGCCGTCTACGTCACCTGGACGCTCTACGGCGAACATTACATGCCGCGCCTGCTCTGGTGGCTGGCGTGCCTGATGGCCAGCGTCGCCCTGGCCGCGCACCTGCTGCCCGGCACCACCTCATGGACACTCTGGCCGGTGCGCCAGCTCAGCCCGGATGCCCCCGTCTATGCCCTGCGCCTGTCCTGGGACAAGGCCCTGGTCGGCGTGACGCTGCTCGCCTGGTGGCTGCGCCGCGCACCGATGCCGGAGGAAAAGCATTCGCCGGACTTCGCCGCCATCGCCATCGTCACCACCCTGTTCGCCGTACCGCTGGTGGCCGTGGCCTGCGGGCTGGTGGTATGGAACCCGAAATGGCCGCCGGGCTTCTGGCTGTGGATGCTGGTCAACGTCTGCGTGATCGCGCTGACCGAGGAAGCCTTCTTCCGCGGCCTGCTGCAAAGCGAACTGGTGCGACGCTTCGGCGCCGTCTTCGGCGTGGCCGCGTCGAGCCTGCTGTTCGGCATGCTGCACTGGCCGATCAACCCGCTGTTCGCGGTGGTCGCGGGCATCGCGGGGCTGGGGTATGGCCTGGCCTTCCACTTCAGCGGCCGCCTGCTGGTGGCGGTGCTGCTGCATGCGGCAGTGAACTGCCTGCACCTGTTGCTGTTCAGTTATCCGTTGCGGATTCTCTGATCCCGCACCGGACCGCTGTTCGTAGGAGCGAGCTTGCTCGCACACCAGCCCCGCAGCGGAGTTGGTTCGCGAGCAAGCTCGCTCCCACACCAGGAACCTACTCGCGCATCACCAGCAGCAACGCCTGCTCCGCCAGTTCGTCGAGAGTCAGGCTGCCCTCGGGACGGAACCAGGTGATCGACCAGGACAGCGCCCCGGTGAGGAAACGCCGCAGGATGAAGGGGTCGCCCTGGCTGCAACCGGCCGCGCGGGCCTCTTCCAGCACTTCCAGCCACATCTGCTCGTAGATGTCGCGCAGGCTGAGGATGTAGGCCTGGCCTTCCTCCGACAGCGAGCGCCATTCATAGACCAGCACCGCCATCGCCTCGCCGGTGCCGCCGGTGATCGACTGCAACTCGCAGCGGATCAGCGCCAGCAGGCGTTCGCGCAGGGTCGTGGCCTCGGCCAGGGCGGCACGCATCAGGGCGGTGTTGTAGAGGATGGTTTCCTCCATCACCGAGCGCAGGATCTCGTCCTTGCTCTTGAAGTGATGAAAGATGCTGCCGGACTGAATCCCCACCGCGCTGGCCAGGTCGCGCACCGTGGTGCGTTCGTAGCCCTTGCTGCGGAACAGGTGCGCGGCCGTGTGCAACAACTTGCCGCGGGCGCTCTCCGGGTCGGTGATCTGCCCGGTCCCGACCAGCTCCAGCATCACTTCGCGGGCTTTACGGTCATCCACGCCTTCTCTCCCCTCTCTCGGCCCATCCGGCTCGTCTGTTCACGGCGATTCACGGGAACGCCCTGCAAGTGCTTGTGTTGTCTGACGAAATGTAAGCCCGGGAGCACCAACCAAGCAAGCGCTTGGCCATCCAATGGTTGGGGTTGTCGCTCGATCGGGGCTTTTCAACCAAGCGCTTGCTTGGTAATGTCGACCCATCACTCAGCGTCACGGGCAGAACAATGACTAGAACCGTACGTATCGGTTGCGCCTCCGCCTTCTGGGGCGACACCTCCACCGCCGCCGCCCAACTGGTGCGCGGCGCCCAGATGGACTACCTGGTCTTCGATTACCTGGCCGAGATCACCATGTCGATCATGGCCGGTGCGCGTCTGAAGAACCCCGAGGCAGGCTACGCCACCGATTTCGTCGAAGTGATGACACCCCTGCTGGGCGACATCGCGGCGAAAAAGATCCGCGTGATCAGCAATGCCGGCGGGGTGAACCCGCAGGCCTGCGCCAGCGCCCTGGCCGTCGCCTGCGAGAAAGCCGGCGTGGCGCTGAAGATCGCCGTGGTACACGGCGACAACCTGCAACCGCGCCTGGGCGAACTGGCCAAAGCCGGCACCCGCGAGATGTTCTCAGGCGCGCCGATGCCGCCGATGTGCGTCTCGGTCAACGCCTACCTCGGCGCCCCCGGCATAGTCGAAGCGCTTAAGGCCGGTGCCGATATCGTCATCACCGGCCGCGTGGTGGACAGCGCGGTGGTCAGCGCCGCCCTGGTGCACGAATTCGGCTGGGCCTGGAACGACTACGACAAGCTGGCCCAGGCCGCGCTGGCCGGGCACATCATCGAATGCGGCGCGCAGTGCACCGGCGGCAACTTCACCGACTGGGAAAGCGTGCCGGACTATGAGCACATCGGCTTCCCGCTTGTCGAAGTGCAGGCCAGCGGCGAGTTCGTGGTGACCAAGCCGCAAGGCACCGGCGGGCTGGTGACGCCGCTGTCGGTGGGCGAGCAGATGCTCTACGAGATCGGCGACCCGCGCGCCTACCTGCTGCCCGACGTGGTCTGCGACTTCACCCAGGTCAAGCTCGCCCAGGTGGGCGACCACCGCGTGGCCATCAGCGGCGCGCGCGGCCTGCCGCCGACCGGCCAATACAAGGTCAGCGCCACCTACCCGGACGGTTTCCGCTGCACCGCCAGTTGCCTGATCGCCGGTATCGACGCGGTGAAGAAGGCCGAGCGGGTCAGCCAGGCGATCATCGCCAAGACCGAGGAAATCCTCATGGAACGCGGCTGGGGCCCGTACCGCGAAGTGAGCATCGAACTGCTCGGCAGCGAGGCCACCTACGGCCCGCACGGGCGCCGCTCGGACAACCGCGAGATCGTGGTGAAGCTCGCCGTGCGCCACAGCCGCAAGGAAGCCCTGGCGCTGTTCTCCCGCGAGATCGCCCAGGCCGCCACCGGCATGGCACCGGGCCTGACCGGCATCGTCGGCGGCCGCCCCACCGTGTACCCGGTGATCCGCCTGTTCTCCTTCCTGATCGACAAGGACGCCTGCGAGCTGGCCGTGGAGATCGATGGCCAGCGCCAGCCGGTTGTCCTGCCGAAGATCGATGGCTTCGACCCGGCAGCGCTGGGCGATGACCTCCCGGTCGCCACGATGAAAGGCCCGGCCCAGGCCAGCGTGGCGCTGGTGAAGCTGGCCGTGGCGCGCTCCGGCGACAAGGGCAATCACAGCAACATCGGCGTGATGGCGCGCAAGCCCGAGTACCTGCCGTGGATCGCCGAGGCGCTGAGCGAAGGCGCGGTGGCCGAATGGATGCAGCACGTGCTCGACCCGCAGGTTGGCCGCGTCAGCCGCTGGCACCTGCCGGGCAGCCACAGCCTGAACTTCCTGCTGGAGAACGCCCTGGGCGGCGGCGGCGTCGCCAGCCTGCGCATCGATCCGCAGGGCAAGGCCTTCGCCCAGCAACTGCTGGAATTCCCGGTGGCGGTGCCGCAGCACATCGCCGATGAACTGAACCTGTAGGAGCGAGCTTGCTCGCGAACCCAGCCCCTCAGCGAAGCCTGTTCGCGAGCAAGCTCGCTCCTACGAAGAGCCCGTACAAAGAACGATTGAGCAGGACGAAAACGACAATGAGCTACGACTCGACCTTCAAACCCGGCCTGTTCGACGGCCAGACCATCATCGTCACCGGCGGCGGCAGCGGCATCGGCCGCTGCACCGCCCATGAACTGGCGGCCCTCGGCGCCCACGTGGTGCTGGTCGGGCGCAAGGCGGAGAAGCTGGAGAAGACCGCCGGCGAAATCATCGAAGACGGCGGCAGCGCCAGCTGGCACAGCTGCGACATCCGCGACGAGGAAGCGGTGAAGGCTCTGGTGGCGCAGGTCATCGCCGAGCGCGGGCCGATCCATCACCTGGTCAACAACGCCGGCGGCCAGTACCCCGCGCCGCTGGCCTCGATCAACCTCAAGGGTTTCGAAGCCGTGGTGCGCACCAACCTGGTGGGCGGCTTCCTGATGGCCCGCGAAGTGTTCAACCAGAGCCTGAGCAAGACCGGCGGCAGCATCGTCAACATGCTCGCCGACATGTGGGGCGGCATGCCCGGCATGGGCCACTCCGGCGCCGCCCGCGCCGGCATGGAGAACTTCACCAAGACCGCCGCCATCGAGTGGGGCCACGCCGGCGTGCGGGTCAACGCCGTGGCGCCGGGCTGGATCGCTTCCAGCGGCATGGACACCTACGAAGGCGCGTTCAAGGCAGTGATCCCGACCCTGCGCGAGCACGTGCCGCTCAAGCGCATCGGCACCGAGTCGGAAGTCTCCGCCGCCATCGTCTTCCTGCTCTCCCCCGGGGCCGCCTTCATCAGCGGCAACACCATCCGCATCGACGGCGCCGCCAGCCAGGGCAGCCGCGCCTTCCCGCTGGTGAAGGGCAAGCCGGGGCAGAGCCGTTCCTACAATGGCTTCCACCGTGCCTTCCTGCCGGACGTCCTCAAGGACCAGGAGTAAGCCATGCCGGTGATCCAGTCGGAAATCGATGTCCAGGGCGAAGACTTCGCCCGCAACCGCGAGGCCATGCTGGCCGCCGTGGCAGGCTTCCGCGAGGTCGAACAGAAGGTGCTGGACAAGGCCGCCGAGGCCAAGCCGAAGTTCGACAAGCGCGGCCAGTTGCTGCCGCGCGAACGCCTGAACCTGCTGCTGGACGCCGGCGCGCCGTTCCTCGAACTTTCCTCGCTGGCCGGCTACAAGTTGCACGACGACAAGGACGGCACCCAGGCCGGCGGCGGCATCATATCCGGCATCGGCTACATCGCCGGGGTGCGCTGCCTGGTCACCGCCAGCAACAGCGCGATCAAGGGTGGCACCATCTCCCCCACCGGGCTGAAGAAGACCCTGCGCCTGCAGCAGATCGCCTTCGAGAACAAGCTGCCGGTGGTGGCGCTGACCGAAAGCGGCGGCGCCAACCTGAACTACGCGGCGGACATCTTCGTCGAAGGTGCGCGCGGCTTCGCCAACCAGGCACGCATGTCGGCTGCGGGTATTCCGCAGGTCACCGTGGTGCACGGCTCGTCCACCGCCGGCGGCGCCTACCAGCCGGGGCTGTCGGACTACGTGGTGGTGGTGCGCGGCAAGGCCAAGATGTTCCTCGCCGGTCCGCCGCTGCTCAAGGCCGCCACTGGCGAAATCGCCACCGATGAAGACCTCGGTGGCGCCGAACTGCACGCCCAGGTCGCCGGCACTGCCGAGTACCTGGCGGAGAACGACGCCGACGGCGTGCGCCTGGCCCGCGAAATCCTCGCCGCGCTGCCGTGGAATGCGCAGCTGCCGGCGCGTCCGAAGCAGGCATGGGATGCCCCGCTGCACCCGGCCGAGGAGCTGCTCGGCGTAGTCCCGGCGGACCCGAAGAAGCCCTATGACGTGCGCGAAATCATTGCGCGCATCGCCGACGGCTCGCGCTTCCTCGACTTCAAGAACGAGTTCGACAGCCAGACCGTCTGCGGTCACCTGCACATCGAAGGCCACGCCTGCGGCCTGATCGGCAACAACGGCCCGATCACCCCGCAGGGCGCGGCCAAGGCGGCGCAGTTCATCCAGTTGTGCGAGCAGAGCAACACGCCGATCCTGTTCCTGCACAACACCACCGGTTTCATGGTCGGCACCGAGTCCGAGCGCCTGGGCGTGATCAAGCACGGCTCGAAGATGATCCAGGCGGTGGCCAACGCCACCGTGCCCAAGCTCACCCTGGTCGTCGGCGGCTCCTACGGCGCCGGCAACTACGCCATGTGCGGCCGCGGGCTGGACCCGCGCTTCATCTTCGCCTGGCCCAACAGCCGCACCGCCGTGATGGGCGGCGCCCAGGCCGGCAAGGTGCTGCGCATCGTCACCGAGGAGAAGCACGCCAAGGAGGGCAAGGAGCCCGACCCGAAGATGCTCGACATGCTCGAACAGATGACCGCGCAGAAGCTCGACGCCCAGTCCACCGCGCTCTACGGCACGGCGAGCCTGTGGGACGACGGGCTGATCGACCCGCGCGACACCCGTGCGCTGCTCGGCTACCTGCTGGACATCTGCGCGGAGGCGGCCGTGCGGCCGCTGAAGAACAACAGTTTCGGCGTTTCACGATTCTGAACGTAGGGCGCATGACGCCTCGGGCGTCATCCGCCAGGCCGGCGGATAAAGCGTTCCGCTTTATTCGCCCTACCTGAATTGAAAGACCCCACGGAGAACAAGAAATGATCTTCACCCAGGAACACGAAGAACTCCGCCGCACCGTCCGCAACTTCGTCGAGCGCGAGATCAACCCCTACGTCGACGAGTGGGAAAAGGCCGGACGCTTCCCGATCCATGAAGTCTTCAAGAAAGCCGGCGACCTGGGCCTGCTGGGTATCTCCAAGCCGGAGAAATTCGGCGGCATGGGCCTGGACTACAGCTACTCGGTGGTCGCCGCAGAGGAGTTCGGCACCATCCATTGCGGCGGCGTGCCGATGGCCCTGGGCGTGCAGACCGACATGTGCACCCCAGCCCTGGCGCGTTTCGGCTCCGACGAGCTGCGCGAGGAGTTCCTGCGCCCGGCGATCGCCGGCGAGATGGTCGGCTGCATCGGCGTCTCCGAAGTCGGCGCCGGCTCCGACGTGGCGGGCCTGAAGACCACCGCGCGCAAGGATGGCGACGACTACGTCATCAACGGCAGCAAGATGTGGATCACCAACTCGCCGTCCGCCGACTTCATCTGCCTGCTGGCCAACACCTCCGACGACAAGCCCCACGTCAACAAGTCGCTGATCATGGTGCCGATGAAGTCCAAGGGCATCAGCGTCAGCCCGCACCTGGACAAGCTCGGCATGCGCAGCTCGGAGACCGCCCAGGTGTTCTTCGACGACGTGCGCGTCCCGCAGCGCAACCGCATCGGCGCCGAGGGCGCGGGCTTCATGATGCAGATGCTGCAGTTCCAGGAGGAACGCCTGTTCGGCGCGGCCAGCGGAATCAAGGGCATGGAGTATTGCGTCAACGCCACCATCGACTACTGCAAGGAGCGCAAGACCTTCGGCCAGGCGCTGATCGACAACCAGGTCATCCACTTCCGCATGGCCGAGCTGATGACCGAGATCGAGTGCCTGCGCGCCCTCACCTACCAGGCCACCGAGCAGTACATCCGCGGCAAGGACGTCACCCGCCTGGCCTCAATGGCCAAGCTCAAGGTCGGCCGCCTGGCCCGCGAGGTCACCGACGCCTGCCTGCAGTACTGGGGCGGCCAGGGCTTCATGTGGGAAAACCCGATCGCACGGGCCTACCGCGACACCCGCCTGGTTTCCATCGGCGGCGGCGCGGACGAAATCATGCTGGGCATCATCTGCAAGCTGATGGGCACCCTGCCGGGCAAGAAAAAAGGCTGAGAGCCTTTTGGCTCTTCGTAGGATCGAGGGGGACGCCTAGTCCTTGCTCGCGAACCACATGGCACCTCGGCGCTAAGTGAAACTCTGTTCGCGAGCAAGCTCGCTCCTACAGAAAGCAGGCCGACACAGAATTGACGAGGAACCCGGCATGAGCCAATTGCCGAACTGCGAAACCCTGCTGCTGGAACGTGACGGCGGCGTGCTGCACGTCACCCTGAACCGTCCGGACAGCCGCAACGCCATGAGCCTGGCGATGGTCGGCGAACTGCGTGCGGTGCTCGCCGCCGTGCGCGACGACCGTGCCGTGCGCGCCATTGTCCTGCGCGGCGCCGGCGGGCACTTCTGCGCCGGCGGTGACATCAAGGACATGGCCAGCGCCCGCGCCGCCGGCCCCGACGCCCACGCCGCGCTGAACCGCGCGTTCGGCGGCCTGCTGGAGGAAGCCCAGGCACAGCCCCAGGTGCTGGTCACCGTGCTGGAAGGCGCGGTGCTCGGCGGCGGCTTCGGCCTGGCCTGCGTCTCCGACATCGCCATCGCGGCGGTGGACGCGCAGTTCGGCCTGCCGGAAACCAGCCTCGGCATCCTGCCGGCGCAGATCGCGCCCTTCGTGGTGAAACGCATCGGCCTGACCCAGGCCCGCCGCCTGGCCCTCACCGCCGCCCGCTTCGATGGCCGCGAGGCGCTGCGCCTGGGCCTGGTGCACCTGTGCGCCGACACTGCCGACAGCCTCGGCCGGCAACTGGCGGAAAGCCTGGAACAGGTCCGCCGCTGCGCCCCCGGCGCCAACGCCGCCACCAAGGCGCTGCTGCTGGCCACCGAAAGCGAAGCCCTCGGCCCGTTGCTGGACGCCGCCGCGCACCAGTTCGCCGCTGCGGTGACCGGCGCGGAAGGCGCCGAAGGCACCCTCGCCTTCGTGCAGAAACGCAAACCGAACTGGGCGCAGTAGCCCCGAGGAAACCGTCATGCCCAGTTTCGACAAGATCCTCATCGCCAACCGCGGCGAGATCGCCTGCCGGGTGATCCGCACCGCCCACGACCTGGGCTACCGCACCGTGGCCGTGTACAGCGAGGCCGACGCCAACGCCCGTCACGTGCAACTGGCCGACGAGTCCGTGTGCATCGGCCCGGCGCCCGTGGGCCAGTCCTACCTGAAGCCGGAAGCGATTCTCGACGCGGCGAAACGCACCGGCGCCGGCGCGGTCCACCCCGGCTACGGCTTCCTCTCGGAAAACGCCGACTTCGCCCGCGCCTGCCAGGCCGCCGGCATTGTCTTCATCGGCCCCGGCGTCGAAGCCATCCACCTGATGGGCAGCAAGCGCCTGTCGAAGATCGCCATGCTCGAAGCCGGCGTGCCCTGCATCCCCGGCTACGAAGGCGCGGAGCAGGACGATGCCACGCTCACCCGCGAAGCGCAGCGCATAGGCTACCCGCTGATGATCAAGGCCAGCGCCGGCGGCGGCGGGCGCGGCATGCGCCTGGTCACCCGCAGCGAAGACCTCGCCGAACAGTTGCGCACCGCGCGCTCGGAAGCGCAGAACGCCTTCGGCAGCGGCGAGCTGATCCTGGAGAAAGCCGTGGTGCAGCCGCGCCATGTGGAAATCCAGGTGTTCGGTGACAGCCACGGCAACATCGTCTACCTCGGCGAGCGCGACTGCTCGGTGCAACGCCGCCACCAGAAGGTCATAGAGGAAGCGCCCTGCCCCGTGCTCACCGAGGAACTGCGTGTGGCGATGGGCAACGCCGCCGTGAAGGCTGCCGCGTCGGTGAATTACCTCGGCGCCGGCACCGTGGAGTTCCTGCTGGACGCCGGCGGCGACTTCTACTTCCTGGAGATGAACACCCGCCTGCAGGTGGAGCACCCGGTCACCGAACTGGTCACCGGCCAGGACCTGGTGGCCTGGCAGATCCGTGTCGCCGAAGGCCATCCGCTGCCGCTGACGCAGGAACAGATCCAGCTCAAGGGCCATGCCATCGAGGTTCGCCTGTACGCCGAGGACGCAGGTGGCGGCTTCCTCCCGCAGACCGGTCAGGTGCTGCGCTGGACGCCACCGCAACTGGACGGCATCCGTATCGACCACGGCCTGCGCGAAGGCCAGCCGGTGACGCCCTTCTACGACCCGATGCTGGCCAAGGTCATCGCCTACGGAGCCACCCGCGACGAGGCCCGGCGCAAGTTGGTGCGCGCCGTCGAGGACTGCGTGCTGCTGGGCGTGACCGGCAACCAGCGCTTCCTCGCCAACCTGCTCAAGCACCCGGAATTCGCCGCCGGCAAAGCCACTACCGCGTTCATCGGCGAGCAGTTCGCCGGCGACCCCAGCCTGGCCCCGCGCCAGCCGCAGGCGCTGGAACTGGCCTGCGCCGCCGCCCTGCTCTACCAGGCTTCGGCGAGCGGCCGCGCGCACCAGCCCGGTCTCTCCGGCTGGCGAAGCGCGGGCAGCGCGCCGTGGCAGTTCGTCCTCAAGCACGGTGAGGAGAAATTCGTCGTCGAACTGGAAGTCCGCCAGCACGGCACCCAGCCGGCGCTGCTGACACGCATCGGCGAGCACGAGGTCGCTTTGCGCCTGCTCGGCGAGGACGGCGGCGACGCGCTCATCGAAATCGACGGTATCCGCCGTCGCCTGCCCTTCCACCGGGACGGCGCGCGCCTGTGGCTGTACGGCGCAGACGGCAACCTGGAGCTGCTGGACGTCACCCACGAGCCGGCCGGCGCCACTGCGGGCGCGGGCTCCGGCACGGTGAAGGCGCCGATGGATGGCGCCATCGTCGACGTGCTGGTGGCCGAGGGCACGCGGGTCAGCAAGGGCCAATTGCTGCTGGTGCTGGAAGCGATGAAGATGGAGCACCCGCTCAAGGCCGGCGTCGACGGCGTGATCCGCCGCGTGCAGGTGAGCAAGGGCGAGCAGGTGAAATCCCGGCAGTTGCTGGTGGAAGTGGAGGCCGCGGAAGCCTGAAACGCGTTCGATTTTTCGCTTTCCGTAGGAGCGAGCTCGCTCGCGAACAGCCCCCGCTGCGGGGCTCGGGTTCGCGAGCAAGCTCGCTCCTACAAGAGCCCCCAACCAGCGATTCCGTCAGAACAAGACCACAAGAACACGGAGCCCCAACCATGTCCCTTTCCGGCAAAACCCTCTTCATTACCGGCGCCAGCCGTGGCATCGGCCGCGAGATCGCCCTGCGCGCGGCGCGCGACGGCGCCAACATCGTCATCGCCGCCAAGAGCGCCGAGCCCCACCCGAAGCTTGAAGGCACCATCTTCAGCGTCGCCGCGGAAGTCGAGGCGGCCGGCGGCAAGGCCCTGGCGCTGCAACTGGACGTGCGCGACGAAAATGCCGTGCGCGAGGCCATGAGCCGCGCCGCCGAACATTTCGGCGGCATCGATGCGCTGGTGAACAACGCCGGCGCCATCAAGCTGGTGGGCGTGGAGCGCCTGGAGCCCAAGCGCTTCGACCTGATGTACCAGATCAACACCCGCGCCGTGATGGTCTGCGGCCAGGCGGCGCTGCCCTACCTGAAGCAGAGCCAGGGCCACATCCTCAGCCTGTCGCCGCCGATCAACCTGGCCGGCAAGTGGTTCGCCCAGCACGGCCCCTATACCGTCACCAAGTACGGCATGAGCATGCTCACCCTGGGCATGCACGAGGAGTTCAAGAAGTACGGCATCAGCGTCAACGCCCTGTGGCCGAAGACCATGATCGCCACCGCCGCCATCGAGTTCGAACTGGGCAGCCGCGACGCCTTCAAGCGGGCACGTACGCCAGCCATCATGGCCGACGCGGCCTACGCCATCCTCGCAAGCCAAGGCCGCAGCATCAGCGGGCGCCTGCTGATCGACGAGGAGATCCTGCGCGAGCAGGGCCAGACCGACTTCGAGCAGTACCGCTACGACCCGAACGGCGGCTCGCTGGTGCCGGACCTGTTCCTCGACTGACGCCCCGCCGCTCGGCGCTCAAAGTACAACCTCGCCGCCCGCAGGATGGGTGGAGCCTGCGATACCCATCGATCGAGGCCTGGGTATCGCTCCGCGCCCTCATCCTGCGGACCGGGCGTCGGCGTTCGCCTCCGTCCACGACGCCATTTGCCGAACTGCCCGATACGCCGCGCGTCAGGGTCATAGCCCCGGTGCGCGAAGACCTCCTAGAGTGGTGGGACGCCAGTTCCCGCAGAACAATGACAAAGCGCGAGAGCCATGACCCACGCCGACCTGATCACTCCGACCCGTTTCCTCGCCCACCTGCCGGCCACCCTCGGCCGCGTGCCGCGCATGCTGCGCGGGCTGTACTACACCGGCATCCGCAATCGCGAGAAGAACCTTTCCCTGGGCTGGGCCCTGGAGCGCGCCGCGCGCCTGTATCCGGACAGCCCGGCGCTGATCGACGAACGCCGACGCCTGTCCTACGCGCTCTTCAACGGCTGGGCCAACCGCCTGGCGCGAGCCTTCCTGGCCGAAGGCGTGGGCCACGGCAGCGTGGTGGCGGTGATGCTGGAGAACCGCGCCGAACTGATGGTGGTGCTGGCCGCGCTGGCCAAGCTCGGCGCCATCGGCGCGCTGGTCAACACCACCCAGCGCGGCCAGGTGCTCAGCCACAGCCTCAACCTGGTCAAGCCCAGCCACTTCGTGGTCGGCGAGGAATTGCGCGAAGCCTTCGAAGACGTCCGCCCGGTGCTCGAAAACAGCGGCGGACGCTGCTACTGGGTGGCCGATGGCGACACCCTGAGCGAACCCAGCCAGCCTCCGCTGGGCTGGCACAACCTGATGCGCATGGCCCAGGAGCAGAACTCGACCAACCTGGCGGAAACCGCCCAGGTACGCCTGAAGGACGCCTGCTTCTACATCTACACCTCCGGCACCACCGGCCTGCCGAAAGCCTCGATCATGAGCCACGGCAAGTGGATCAAGGCCTACGGCGGCTTCGGCCATTCGGGCCTGGGGCTGAGCAGCAATGACGTGCTCTACCTGACCCTGCCCTGCTACCACAACAATGCCGTCACCGTGTGCTGGAGCGCGGCGCTGGCCGGCGGTGCGGCCATCGCCCTGCGCCGCCGGTTCTCCGCCAGCGCCTTCTGGAAGGACGTGCAGACCTACCAGGCGACCTGCTTCGGCTACATCGGCGAGCTCTGCCGCTACCTGCTCAACCAGCCCGAATGCGCCGAGGAACGCGGCAACAGCCTGACCTGCATGATCGGCAATGGCCTGCGCCCGTCGATCTGGAACGAGTTCAAGGCGCGCTTCGGCATCGAGCGGATCACCGAGTTCTACGCCTCCAGCGAGGGCAACATCGGCTTCACCAACGTGTTCAACTTCGACAATACCGTGGGCTTCTCCCCCGCCACCTACGCCATCGTCCGCTACGACCTGGAGAACGACCAACCGGTGCGCGGCGCCAAGGGCTTCATGGAGAAGGTCGACAAGGGCGAGGCCGGCCTGTTGATCAGCGAGATCAGCGACAAGTGGCCGTTCGACGGCTACACCGATCCGTCCAAGAGCGAGGCGGCGATCTTCCGTGACGTGTTCAAGAAGGGCGACGCCTGGTTCAACACCGGCGACCTGATGCGCGACATCGGCTTCAAGCACACCCAGTTCGTCGACCGCCTGGGCGACACCTTCCGCTGGAAGGGCGAGAACGTCTCGACCACCGAGGTGGAAAACGCCCTGGGCGCCTTCCCGGTCGTGGAAGACGCAGTGGTCTACGGCGTGGAGATTCCCGGTACGAATGGCCGCTGCGGGATGGCCGCGCTGCGCCTGCGCGACGGCGCCAGCCTGGATGGCGCACAACTGGCCGAACACCTGGACCGCGAGCTGCCGGCCTACGCCGTGCCGCTGTTCCTGCGCCTGCTCGCCCAGGTGGAGACTACCGGGACCTTCAAGTACAAGAAGACCGACCTCAAGCGCAGCGCCTACGACCCGGAGCAGGTGAGCGAAGCCCTGTTCGTCCGGCTGCCTGGCGAGAGCGGCTACCGGGCGCTGGACGGCGGCCTGTTCGAGGCGATCCGGCGCGGCGAACACCGTTTCTGAGCGTAGGGCGTACATCCGTTCGCGGTTGTACGCCGTTGCGCCATGACCTGTCACGGATGCCAAGGCTGAGTCCGGAGCGCCCGGAGACCAAGGTCAAACGGCGTATAACGTCGACGTTATACGTCCTACGCTCCTGGCGTGCGGAATAGCTTTTCGTAGGAGCGGATTTATCCGCGATCAGCTTCGCCGCCCGCACTGAGTACTGGCGGAGTGCGGTTCGCGAGCAAGCTCGCTCCTACAAAAAGATCAGTTACGGAACTGGAACTGCAACTCCGCGCCACGGATATCCGAGTGCCAGCTGTCGTCGTCGGTCTCGCGCTCGTTGCGTTCACGCTGGATCAGCCGGGCACCCACTTCGAACGGGCTCTGGCCAGTCTTCTCGGCGAACATCGGCGGCAGGATCGGCTTCTCTTCTAGTTCCGGCACCGGTTTGTCGGGTTGCAACTGATGCACCAGATCCCTGGGCAGGTGCAGGTCCAACTGTACCGGCGGTAGCGGCCGCCTGACGGCGGGGTCGACCGCCGGCTTCTTCGCAGTTCTCGCCTTGGAGTCTGCCTTGGTTTCGTGCTTGGCAAACGCTTTCGCTTCGTGCCGGGTCGCCGCTTCGACGGCCGGCGCCTTGCTAGATGCGACCGCCTCGGCCGCCGCTGGCGCGGCTTCCGATTCGCGTGGTCGTTCGGCCGTCGGTTTCGCTGCGGACGCGGTGGCTGGCGTCCCTGCGGACTGCCCGTGCGGCGGGCTCGGCGCCTTGTCCTGGTGCTCATCGCCACAGGCGGCGAGCAGAAGCGTCAGGCAGGCGGCAAGAAGGATTCGGCTGGGCGTCATGATCGGGCCGGCAGGAAAAAACGCGCCATGCTGGCGCGAGTCGAGCGCTATGGCAAGAGGCCAGTTATCACAAGCCTTTACCGTTACCAGAGAGTCTGTCAGAGGCCGCCCTGCGGCGGCCTGTCATCGGTCAAGGCTTGGCCGGCAGAGTCCGCAACGCGGCGTCGATGTCCAGCTTCGGGAACTGTCGCTGCAGGGACTGGCGCAGCTCGCGAGCATCACTCTCCCGTCCCTGTTCCTGCAGCACGCGCAGGCGCAGCAGGCTGGCCCGGGGCTCTTCCGGCGCCACGGCATCGGCCATCAGGGCGGCAGGCGTAGCCTCTTCCGCCAACGTGCCGGAGGCCTTCGCCGCAGGCGGTGCCGCGTACTGCGAGTTGGCGATACCGCGAGCGACGGACTCGGCCTTGCGCTTGGCTTCCGCCGGCGCGGCGGGCGCCGGTGCCGCCGGCGGCGCCGCACTCAGCAGGGCCGGAGCGACGGGGGTATCGAATCGTTCGGGCGCCTCCTCGAAGGTACGCAAGGTCAGGCTCAAGCCGATCCCCAGGGTCGCCAGACCCGCCACGGCGACGCCCCAGCGCTGGCGGCTGCCGGTTCCCAGCAGCCAGTGACGCAGGCGCTCGGCGAAGCTGGGCCTGCGCTCCCGCACGCCAGCGCGAGCGGCGGCCAGGATGCGCGCGTCCAACTGCGCCGACGGCTGCTCGTCGCTGTGCCGGCGGTAGTGCTCGAGCAGTTCCTGCTCGTGCGGATCGCGGTTCATGGGCTCACCTCCTCGGTCGCCGCCGGGTCGGACAGCAACCGGCGCAGTTTCTGCAACGCGTAGCGCAGCCGGCTCTTCACCGTCTCGGCCGGGGCGCGCGTCAGCTCGGCAATCTCGTTCAGCTCCAGGTCGCCGTGGGCACGCAACAGGAAGACTTCGCGCTGCTCCTCCGGCAGCGCTTCCAGGGCACCCTGCAGGCGCTGCCGGTCGCGGCTCAGCAGCAGTTCGCGCTCTGGGTCTTCGCCCTCGCCGGGCAGCGCATCGCCGTGCAGCTGCTCGTCGAAGCTCTCCTGGCGCCCCTGGTGCCGGCCCTGCTTGCGCCAGTGGTCGATCAGCCGGTTGCGGCCGATCTGGTACAGCCAGGTCTTGAAGCTGGCCGCGCCCGGTTGGCTGTCGCTGCGGACCAGGCTCAGCCAGGTTTCCTGGAAGACTTCCTCGGCCTGTGCGCTATCGCCGCACAAACCGCAGAGGAAGCGGTACAGGCCGAGGCGATGGCGAGCGTAGAGCTCGGCGAAGGCCTCGGCGTCACCGTGTCGGTAGCGCCGCAGCAGCGCGGCGTCACTGTCGTCCCTGAGGGGTATGTTCACATCACTCGATCCGTGCCTGTTCGGGTACCGGGGTCTGCAGGCTCTGCGCCAGCTCGGCGAGCTGGACGAACTCGGCGCGCAGGCCGAAACGATCCTCGCCCCGCGCGGCGCGAGCCAGTTGCACAGTATCGCCGATGTCGAAGGCGCCGGTGTAGCGGCCCCCCTCCAGCTGCTGGGCGAAGGCTGCCACCGCTGCGGCGAAGCGCAGGTCGTCGCTGGCCTGGGCAATGTTCGCGCGTTGCCCGGCGGCGCGGATCGGCCGCTCGATCAACTGGCTGGCGCCACCCTGCGGGCCCTTGTAGCGCACCCGCAGCAGGGCCAGCTCGTCACCCTTGGCAGCGCCCTTCGACGTGTCGTTCTGGTAGCGCAGCGGTTCCAGCCAGCCCTTGCCGCCCGCCGGGACTATCTCGTAGAGCGCGGTGACCGTGTGCCCGGCACCGATCTCGCCGGCGTCCACCTTGTCGTTGCTGAAATCTTCACGCTTGAGCGCGCGATTCTCGTAGCCGAGCAGACGGTATTCGCTGACCTGGGCGGGGTTGAATTCCAGCTGGATCTTCACGTCCTTGGCCACTACCGCGAGGGTCGAGCTGAGTTGTTCCACCAGCACCTTGCGCGCCTCGCGTAGGTTGTCGATGTAGGCGTAGTTGCCGTCGCCGGCATCGGCCAGTTGCTCCATGAGCTGCTCGTTGTAGTTGTCCACGCCGTAGCCGAGGGTGGTCAGAGAAACGCCACTGCGGCGCTTCTCGGCGGCCATCTGCTTGAGCGTTTCGAAGTCGCTGACACCGACGTTGAAGTCGCCGTCGGTGGCCAGCAGGATGCGGTTGATGCCCTTGTCCAGGTAGCCCTTCTGCGCCATCCGGTAGGCCAGTTCGATGCCCGAGGCGCCGGCCGTGGAGCCGCCGGCCTGAAGCTGTTCGATGGCGTTGCGGATAGTCGCCTTGTCACGTCCGGACGTCGGCTCCAGCACCACCCGCGACTCGCCGGCGTAGACCACCAGGGACACCCTGTCCTGGTCGCGCAACTGATCCACCAGCAGCCGCAGGGTGCTCTTCACCAGCGGCAGGCCCTCGCGGCGATCCATGGAGCCGGAGACGTCCACCAGGAACACCAGGTTGGCCGGCGGCAGCGCGGCGACGCGGCGCTCCGAGGCCTTGATGCCGACGCGCAGCAGGCGGGTGTTCGGGTTCCACGGCGTGGGCGCCAGCTCCGTGGTGATGCCGAACGGCGCTGCGCCTTCGCTCGGCAGTGCGTAGTCGTAGGGGAAGTAGTTGACCATCTCCTCCAGCCGCACCGCGTCCTTGGGCGGCAGCCGGCCTTCGTTGAGGATGCGGCGGACGTTGGCGTAGCTGCCGGTATCCACGTCGATGCTGAAAGTGGAGACCGGGTCCCGGGCCACGGCGTGCACCGGGTTGTCCGGCAGGTTCTGGTACTGCTCGCGGGGCACGTCCACATAGGCGGGCTGCTGCATGTCCGTCATGGGCGCGGGCATGATGCTCGCGACCGGAGCCTGGGCGACGTAGCCGGCGGCACGCTGCACCTTTGCGCTCTCCTCCAGACGGGGCGCGGGCGGAGGGCTGGCCGTCCTGGCCAACGGTTCGACCCGGATGGCATCGGTGTTTGCAGCGGCTTTCTGCTTCGGCTCGCCCTCGCGGGAAACACCGCAGCCGGCGACGGCGATCAGCAGACCGATGGCAAAACCCTGGGCGGCAGGGCGAAGGAAGTGAACGGGAAGCGACATGGCAGCGGCCTCGTGGAGGGATTCAACTCCTCAGACGAGGCAGCGCGGAGAAACGGGTTAACGGGGTCTGGAGCTGGAGCTTTTCGTAGGAGCGAGCTTGCTCGCGAACAACCCAACATCGATATGGCCGGGCGGCTCTGTTCGCGAGCAAGCTCGCTCCTACAGGTACGCTGCAGCATGGGTGCGAACTGCCGATCAGGCCGCGATCAGCCCCTCCTGGCACAGCTGGCAGGCCAGCATGCCGAGGGTCATGATCGCCCGCTCCGCTTCGCGGTCCCAAGGGATGCCGCAGGTCAGGCGCAGGCAGTTGTTGAACTGCTCGGTGTTACTGAAGATCAGCCCAGGCGCGATGCTGATGCCCTGCTCCAGCGCACGCACGTGCAGCTCCTTGGTGTTGACCTTGGCCGGCAGGCTGACCCAGAGGATGAAGCCGCCCTTGGGCCGGGTCATCTGCGTGCCTTCGGGGAAGTACTGCTGTACCGCCAGCTGGTAGGCGGTCATGTTCTTCCGGTATTCCTGACGGATGTAGCGCAGGTGTCGGTCGTAGCCGCCGTTCTCCAGGTAGGCCGCCACGCCCATCTGAGTGACCGTGCACGCCGAATGGGTGGTGAAGGTCTGCAGACGGCGGATTTCCTCCTGATAGCGCTCGGTGATGATCCAGCCGATACGCACGCCGGGGGAAATGGTCTTGGAGAAGCTCGAGCAGTACACCACGCGGCCGTCGCGGTCGTGGGCCTTGAGTGCCTTGGTCTGGCCCTGGTCGAACATCAGCTCGCCGTAGATATCGTCCTCGATCACCCCGATGTTGTGCTCGGCGGTGAGCTTGAGCAGTTGCTTCTGGCGCTCCTCGGGAATCGTGCCGCCCAGGGGGTTGCTCAGGCGCGGGGTCAGCACCAGCGCCTTGATCGGCCACTGGTTGGCGGCCAGTTGCAGGGCCTCCAGGCTGATGCCGGTGAGCGGGTCGCTGGGAATCTCGATGACCTTCAGGCCGAGGATGTCGGCCAACTGCAACAGACCGTAGTAGCTGGGCGACTCGGTGGCGATCAGGTCGCCGGGACGGGTCATCACGCGCAGCGCCATGTGGATCGCGTCCACGCAGCCGTGGGTGATGGTCACCTGGGTTGGGTCGACCACCACGCCGGCATCGCGCATGCGGATCGCCACCTGGCGGCGCAGCGGCTCGTAGCCGGGGCTGAACATGTAGCTGAAGGCGCGCGGGCTGGAGAAACGGGTGACCTTGGCCAACTGCTGGTGCAGCGCGCGGACCGGGAGGTAATCCACGTGCGGCACCGCGGCGCCCAGCGGAAACACGCCTTCGCGGCGCGCCTCGGCGAGCACCTGGTTGATGATGCTGCTGCGGGTGACCAGGCCGGGCCGCTCGACCCGGGCGATGTCCGGGGTCGAGGCGGTCAGCGCCGGCGTGCGGTGCACATAGAAGCCGGACTGCGGCCGCGCGCGGATCAGTCCCTGGTCCTCGAGGGTGGCGTAGGCCTGCAGCACCGTGGCGTGACTGACGTTGAGCTGGGTGCTCAACTTGCGCACGGACGGCACGCGCTCACCCGGCTGGTAGACGCCACGGCGGATGTCTTCCGCCAGTTGCTGGGCGATACGCTGGTACAGAAGCAGATTGGTCATGACGGCCATCCCTCGGTCATTGGACCGAAACAGTAGCTAAAAAGCCAAAACTGTTCCAGAACAGTAACAGGGATTGTGCGCGTTACAGTTGCCGCTGACCAGCACTGGCTGTTGCGTCAGATCTCGCCGAGCCAGTCCAGCACACCGAAGGCGACCAGTTGGGCATCGCTGGTCAGGCCGAGCTTCTGCATGGCATTGCGCTTGTGGGTGCTGATGGTCGAGACGCTGCGGTTGGTGCGCTCGGCGATCTCGCCAACGGTAGCGCCGTGGGCCAGACGACGGATGATGTCCATCTCGGTGGGGCTCAGCGGGCGTCCGGTGTGGCGCGGCTGGCGCAAGGTAGGGTCGATGAAGGTGTCGCCACGGCGCACGCGCTGCATGGCTTCGGAGAGCACGCCCAGCGGGCTGCGCTTGCAGACATAGCCCAGCGCACCGCACTTCACCACCGACGTCGCCATGAGTGGGGCGCCCAGCAGCGAGTAGATCAGGATCTGCACATCGGGATGGTGGCGGCGCAGCCATTCGATCAGGTGTACGCCATCGCGCCCCCGCTCGCCCGGCAAGGCCATTTCCATGATCAGCAAGTCGGTATCGGTCCATTCGTTCAGGGCGGTCAGCAAACTCTCCGTGTCGCTGACATAGGCTTTCACCTGAGCATTGCAGTGGTCGGCCAGATAATGTTCCAGCCCCCAACCAATCATCGGCTGGGCGTCGGCCACGATCACGTTCAAGGTTTTCTTCTCTGACAGCATTTACGTCTCTCGCTGGTGGCTCCCCAACATGGGGATTGATCGCATGGGTTCATTTTCGCCAACGCCGCCCTCGAACAATTTCGAGATCCCCATGCGACATGCCCCAGGTCAGGAAGCTCCGGGGCTTGCCTGGCAGCCGATGTCGCCGCGCGCGATCAGCGCTCGGCGCCCAACTGGCCCTTTTCGTCCGAGAAGACAATCTCGACCCGGCGATTCTGCGCCCGGCCCAGCGACGAGGCATTGTCCGAAACCGGATAGGCCTCGCCGTAGCCCTGTACCTGGATGCGCTTGGCGTCGACACCCAGGTCGGACAGGGCATCGGCCACCGCCTGCGCGCGGTCCTTGGACAGTTGCAGGTTCTGCTGCCGATCGCCGTCGCTGTCGGTATAGCCTTCGATGCGGATCACCCGGCGCGGGTTGAGCTGGAGGAACTGCACCACCTTGAGCACCGTGCGGTTGGCGGCCGGCTTGAGGTCCGCCTCGCCGCTGTCGAACAGCACGTCGCCGAGGGTCAGCACCAGCCCGCGCTCGGTTTCGTTGGTGGCCAGGCTGACCATCTGCTGTTCCAGCCACTTGTTCTGCTCCCGCACGTTGAGCAGGCGCGCTTCGCGCATGGCCAGTTGCAGGCGCTCGCGCTCGAGCTGCTGCTTGGCCAGGCGCTCCTGGTTCAGCGCGTAGTTGCTGTGCTCGCGGGCGATTTCGCTGTAGCGCTGGCTGAGATAGGAGTACTGCAGCACATCGTCGCTGCTGCCCCAGTAGTTGGACAGGCGCTCGGCGCGCGCCAGCGACTCGCCGGCGCGGATCACGTCCTTGGGCGCGCTGCGCAGCACCGCGGAGTCTTCCTTCACGGCCTGGAACTGCACGCGCGCCTGCTCCAGGGACTTCTCGCTCAGTTGGCTATTGGCACAGCCGGCCAGGGCCACGACGGAACCCAGCGATACGAGACGCAACAGTTGCAGCGAAGTCATTGTGCTTCCCCCAACTGTTTGCGCAGGCGATTGATGCTCTTGCCCTGCTCGGCCAACTGATCCGCGCTCTTGCGCGTCAGTTCCTTGGCCTCGGCGAGGCGGGCGTCGAGCTCGGCCTGCTCGGCGAGCTGCCGCGCCTTCTTGTTCGAGGACACTGCCAGGGCGCCCTTGGCAGCCTGGTACTTGTCCTCGGCGAGCTTGAACTCGGCCACGTCATCCGTCGCGCCCACGGCCTTGGCCTGTTCCAGCGCCTGCTCGGTGAGACGCATCTGCTCGGTGGGTGCCGGGGCGTTCGTTGCACAACCGGCCAGGGCAAAAAGAGCCAGACCGGCGGCCATCATCCGTCGATTGATCACGAAATCTGTTGTCCTACTGGGTGGGAGTGCCGGTGGGCTGCAACTGCTGCCCCTTCCAGCGAGCCAGGTTGTCCTGCAGCAGGCGCTGCGGGACTCCGGCGGCCGTCAATTCTGTCATTTTTTTTGCCAGTTGTCCGCGCAGCCACGGGTCGTTGCAGGCCGAGTTGTGTGCCAGGGTCAGGTACAGACCCTCGCTGGAGATCGGCGGTTCCAGCGGCTGCAGGTCATCCGCCATGCCGAGGGTATCGGCCAGCGCCAGGCCGGGATAGTGCTCGTAGATCACATAATCGGAGCGCTTGAGCAGCAGCTTCTGGAAGGCCTGGGTCAGGCTGGGCACCTCCTCCAGGGTCAGTTGCTGCCTGGCGAAGGTATCGAAGTCCGCACCGAAGCTGTTGTTGACCAGGGTGCCGCCCTTCAGGCCGCGCAGGTCTTCCCGGCCCGTATAGGCGATGGCGGCGTCCTTGCGCATCCAGACCACGCTGTCGATGGCCAGGAAGGCGGGATGGACGTAGTCCATGACGTCCAGCCGCGCCGGGGTGAGGAAAGCGCCGGCGAGCAGATCGACGCGCCCCAGCCGCGCTTCCTCCTGCGCCCGCGCCCAGGAGCCGGTATAGAGTACCCGGATGTCCACGCCGATGGCCTTGCCGATCTGCTCCAGCAGGTCGGCATTGGCGCCGATCAGGCGCTCGGGCTTCATCGGGTCGCGCCACAGATACGGCGGGTACTCCGGATTGCCGGTGGCGACCAGGCGCTCGCACTTGCCCGCGGCGAAACCGCTCAGGGACGCCGAGAGGGTCACCAGCAAAAGCGCTGCACGCAGCATCGTGGAGCAGTGGGGCATTGGTAGTCTCGCTCGCCAGAAGAAAGAACGGTCATGCTTAGACCTGCAAAATGCTAGCGTAATGCACACCATCCCGATTTGGTAATAAGGACTTCTCATGAAGAAAGCCCTTCTGTTCCTCGTCCTGCTGCTCGCCGCCACGGCGGGAGTGCTCTACACCTTTCCCTCCACGCTGCTGGCCACCGCACAGTTCGTCGAGAGCCGCCGCGCGGGCCTGAGCGAACGCAGCCTGTCGGTGGACAACCTGGACATCCGCTATTACGAGGGCGGCCCGGACAAGGCCCAGACGGTGCTGCTGATCCACGGATTCGGCGCGGACAAGAGCAACTGGCCGCGCTTCGCCCGCTTCCTGACCGATCGCTACCACGTCATCGCCGTCGACCTGCCGGGCTTCGGCGACAGCAGCCGGCCGGCGAACATCAGCTACGACGTCGGCACCCAGGCCGAGCGCCTGGCGGACTTCATGCGTGAACTGGGCATCGGCCGTTTCCACGTGGTCGGCAACTCGATGGGCGGGCACATCGCCGCCCTGCTTGCCGCGCGCCATCCGAACGAAGTGCTGTCGGCCGGCCTGTTCGACAACGCCGGGGTCATGGCGCCCCGTCAGAGCGAGCTGTTCCTGCGCCTGCTCAAGGGCGAGGACAACCCGCTGGTGCCGCGCTCGGTGGAAGACTTCCCCGCCCTGCTCGACTTCGTGTTCGTGCAACGGCCGCCCATGCCCTCGCGACTGGAACACTACCTGGCGGAGCGCTCGCTGGAACGCCAGGCCTTCAACGACATGGTCTTCCAGCAACTGCGCGAGCGCTACATCCCGCTGGAGCCGGAGCTGCCGAAAATCACCGCACCGACCCTGCTGTTGTGGGGCGACCGCGACCGGGTGCTGGATGTGTCCAGCATCGACGTGATGAAGCCGCTGCTGAAGAGGCCCAGCGTCGCCATCCTGCGCGATTGCGGCCATGTGCCGATGATCGAGCGCCCCGAGGAAACCGCCCGGCTGTATCTGGACTTCCTTCAACAGAGCCAGGCACCGGCCACCGCGGCCAACTGAACGCTCCCAGAAACAGAAACGGCGCCCAGGGCGCCGTTTCTGTTTGAGCCGAAGATCCGACCAATGGCCGGGCTTCAACCTCAGAGCTGGATCAGATTGGGGATCTGCACGTCCGGATTGACGTCCTGCTCGTAATCCACGCCGGCGATCTCGAAGCCGAACAGGCGCAGGAACTCGGACTTGTAGCCGGCGAAGTCGGTCAGCTGGTACAGGTTCTCGTTGGTCACCTTGTCCCACAGGTCCTTCACGGTGTCCTGCACGTCCGGCTGCAGTTCCTTGTAGTCGGCGCGCAGGCGGCCATCGGCGTCCAGGTGCGGCTCGGCACCGTACAGGCTCTCGCGGAACAGGCCGTCGACCTGCTCGATGCAGCCTTCGTGGGTGCCCTTCTCCTTCATCACCTTGAACAGCAGCGACAGGTACAGCGGCATCATCGGGATGGCCGAGCTGGCCTGGGTGACCACGGCCTTGAGCACGGAAACACGAGCATCGCCACCGGTGGCGGCCAGTTTCTCGCGAATCCCCAGGACCTTCTGGTCCAGGTCCTTCTTGGCGGCGCCGATGGAACCGTTCCAGTACAGGTCGTGGGTGATCTCTTCGCCCAGGTAGGTGAAGGCGGTGGTCTTGGCGCCGTCGGCCAGCACACCGGCTTCCTGCAGGGCGTCGATCCACATCTGCCAGTCTTCACCGCCCATCACCGCTACGGTGTTGGCGATTTCCTCAGGCGTAGCCGGTTCCATCACGCTTTCCTTGATCACTTCCTTGTCGGTGTCCAGGCCACGGAAGTTGACGGCCTTGCCGACCGGCTTGAGCACGGAGTTGAAGACCTCGCCGGTCTTCGGATGGGTACGGCGCGGAGCGGCCAGGCTGTAGACCACCAGGTCGACCTTGCCCAGGTCCTGCTTGATGGTCTCGATGGTGACCTTCTTCACTTCGTCGGAGAAGGCGTCGCCGTTGATGCTGCGCGCATACAGGCCCTTGGCCTTGGCGAACTTCTCGAAGGCAGCGGAGTTGTACCAGCCGGCTGTGCCCGCCTTGGTCTCGCTGCCGGGGCGCTCGAAGAACACGCCCAGGGTGCCGGCGCCGGCACCGAAGGCGGCGCTGATGCGCGCGGCCAGGCCGTAGCCGGTGGAGGAACCGATGACCAGGACCTTCTTCGGACCGTTGGCGATGGGGCCATGCGCCTCGACGTACTCGATCTGTTCCTTGACGTTGGCTTCACAGCCGGTCGGGTGGGTAGTGACGCAGATGAAGCCACGCACGCGCGGTTTGATGATCATGAAAACCTCGGTAGCCAGGTGTCGATTGAACACATTCAGGAACTGGAGACGTCGCGCATTGTAGATGAGACACCTTCGTCCGAGGACTTATCGGCGAAGATTCGTGACCAGCGGGTCATCAGCGCGGCGAAACGACCATTTCCCGAGGAAAATCAGGA
The DNA here is from genome assembly GCF_000349845.1 of Pseudomonas sp. ATCC 13867. Lineage (NCBI taxonomy): Bacteria > Pseudomonadati > Pseudomonadota > Gammaproteobacteria > Pseudomonadales > Pseudomonadaceae > Pseudomonas > Pseudomonas sp. ATCC 13867. Next base: position 3,605,736 of record NC_020829.1, read on the forward strand.
ACCTGAAATGAAAGAACCCGCTACGGGAGCGGGTTCCTTCAGCAAGCGGATCGGGCTCAGACAGCCTTTTCCAGCTCCGGTACGGCTTCGAACAGGTCGGCGACCAGGCCGTAGTCGGCGACCTGGAAGATCGGTGCCTCTTCGTCCTTGTTGATCGCCACGATGACCTTGGAGTCCTTCATGCCCGCCAGGTGCTGGATGGCGCCGGAGATGCCCACCGCGATGTACAGCTGCGGCGCGACGATCTTGCCGGTCTGGCCAACCTGCATGTCGTTCGGCACGAAGCCGGCATCGACCGCGGCACGGGAAGCGCCGACGGCGGCACCCAGCTTGTCGGCCAGGGCATAAAGGATGCTGAAGTTGTCGCCGTTGCCCATGCCACGGCCGCCGGAAACGACGATCTTGGCAGCGGTCAGTTCCGGACGGTCGGACTTGGCCAGCTCTTCGCCGACGAAGGCGGACTTGCCGGCATCGGCCGGGCCGGAAACCGCTTCAACGGCGGCGGAGCCACCTTCGGCAGCCGCGGCGTCGAAGCCGGTGCCGCGAACGGTGATGACCTTGACGGCGGCCGAGGACTGCACGGTCGCGATGGCGTTGCCGGCATAGATCGGGCGCTTGAAGGTGTCGGCGCTGACCACGTCGATGATCTCGGAGATCTGGTCGACGTCCAGCAGCGCGGCGACGCGCGGCAGGAAGTTCTTGCCGTTGGTGGTGGCCGGCGCCAGCACGTGGCTGTAACCCTTGCCAAGCTCAGCGATCAGCGGAGCAACGTTCTCCGGCAGCTGATGAGCGTAGGCGGCGTTGTCGGCGACCAGCACCTTGGAAACACCGGCGATCTTGGCAGCGGCTTCAGCCACGCCACCGACGTTCTGGCCAGCGACCAGGACAGCGATGTCGCCACCGATCTTCTGTGCGGCAGCGACAGTGTTCAGAGTGGCAGCGCCCAGTGCGCCGTTGTTGTGCTCAGCGATTACCAGGATAGCCATCAGATTACTTTCGCCTCGTTCTTCAGTTTCTCGACCAGTTCGGCAACGGACTTGACCTTGACGCCAGCGCTGCGGGCAGCCGGCGCTTCGACTTTCACGGTCTTCACGGTGGAAGCGGTGGAAACGCCCAGGGCGTCCGGGGTCACCACGTCCAGCGGCTTCTTCTTCGCCTTCATGATGTTCGGCAGCGACGCGTAGCGCGGCTCGTTCAGGCGCAGGTCGGTGGTGACGATCGCCGGCAGGTTCAGCGCAACGGTCTGCAGGCCGCCGTCGATTTCACGGGTGACGTTGACCTTGTCGCCGGCAACCTCGACCTTGGAGGCGAAGGTGCCCTGGGCGTAGCCGGTCAGCGCAGCCAGCATCTGGCCGGTCTGGTTGTTGTCGCTGTCGATGGCCTGCTTGCCGAGGATGACCAGCTGCGGCTGCTCTTTGTCGACGATGGCCTTCAGGGCCTTGGCGATGGCCAGGGAGCTCAGTTCGTCGTTGGACTCGACGAGGATGGCGCGATCGGCGCCCAGCGCCAGCGCGGTGCGCAGTTGCTCCTGGGCGGCGTTCGGACCGACGGAGACCGCAACGATCTCGGTGGCGACGCCCTTCTCTTTCAGGCGCACGGCCTCTTCCACGGCGATTTCGCAGAAGGGGTTCATGGACATCTTGACGTTGGCGAGATCGACGCCGGAGTTATCCGCCTTGACGCGGACCTTGACGTTATAGTCAACCACTCGTTTGACAGCTACAAGAACCTTCATGGATTCCTCGTTATTCTCCGGTGAATAGGAATGTCGCCAGACAGGCCTGGCCGGTAGTGCATGCCATCTGCGACTACATCCAGCGCAACGCGACCGCAAAACCGCAGGTATCTTGACCGCATCGCCCTGGCGGGTCAATACGCGAAAATACCCCTTTATAAGCCGCGGACCCCGATTCTATCAGGGTTACACGCGATTCAAACGAACGTTTGTATTGTGACGGATAAAGGGTTTAGATATAGCAACAGGTCTAGCTATAATGCGCCCCGCTCTTACCGGGGGGGCCCGCGCCCAACCCAATACCTACAAAATGCCCAGAGCCTTGATTCAGGAGAGATCGATAGTGGAACGCGAATTTATGGAATTCGACGTCGTCATCGTCGGCGCCGGCCCTGCCGGTCTGTCCGCCGCATGCCGACTGAAACAGAAGGCCGCCGACGCCGGTCAGGAAATCAGCGTCTGTGTGGTCGAGAAGGGTTCCGAAGTGGGCGCCCACATCCTCTCCGGCGCCGTGTTCGAGCCCCGCGCGCTGAACGAGCTGTTCCCCAACTGGAAGGAGCTCGAAGCGCCGCTCAACACCCCCGTCAAGCGCGACGACATCTATGTGCTGAAGAGCCCGGAAGCGGCGGCCAAGGTGCCGAACCTCTTCGTGCCCAAGACCATGCACAATGAAGGCAACTACATCATCTCCCTGGGCAACCTGTGCCGCTGGCTGGCCCAGCAGGCCGAAGGCCTGGGCGTCGAGATCTACCCGGGCTTCGCCGCCCAGGAAGCGCTGATCGACGAGAATGGCGTGGTGCGCGGCATTGTCACCGGTGACCTGGGCGTCGACCGCGAAGGCAATCCGAAAGAGGGTTACTACACCCCCGGCATGGAACTGCGCGCCAAGTACACCCTGTTCGCCGAAGGCTGCCGTGGCCACATCGGCAAGCAACTGATCAAGAAATACAAGCTCGACAGCGACGCCGACGCCCAGCACTACGGCATCGGCATCAAGGAAATCTGGGACGTCGATCCATCCAAGCACGAGCAGGGCCTGGTGGTGCACACCGCCGGCTGGCCGCTGAACGACGAGAACCCGGGCGGTTCCTTCCTCTATCACCTGGAAAACAACCAGGTGGTGGTCGGCCTGATCATCGATCTGTCCTACAGCAACCCGCACCTGTCGCCGTTCGACGAATTCCAGCGCTACAAGCACCACCCGGTGATCAAGCAGTACCTGGAAGGCGGCAAGCGCGTGGCCTACGGCGCCCGCGCCATCTGCAAGGGCGGCCTGAACTCGCTGCCGAAGATGGTCTTCCCCGGCGGCGCGCTGATCGGTTGCGACCTGGGCACCCTGAACTTCGCCAAGATCAAGGGCAGCCACACCGCCATGAAGTCCGGCATGCTGGCCGCCGACTCCGTGGCCGAAGCCCTGTTCGCCGGCCGCGAAGGCGGCGACGTGCTGAACAACTACGTCGATGCCTTCAAGGGCAGCTGGCTGTACGACGAACTGTTCCGCAGCCGTAACTTCGGTGCGGCGATGCACAAGTTCGGCGCCATCGGTGGCGGTGCGTTCAACTTCATCGACCAGAACATCTTCGGCGGCAAGATCCCGTTCACCCTGCACGACACGACGCCGGACTACGCAACCCTGAAGAAGGCCAGCGAAGCACCGAAGATCGATTATCCGAAGCCGGACGGCAAGATCAGCTTCGACAAGCTGTCCTCGGTGTTCCTCTCCAACACCAACCACGAGGAAGACCAGCCGATCCACCTGCGGCTGACCGACCCGAGCGTGCCGGTGCAGAAGAACCTGCCGCTCTACGACGAGCCCGCGCAGCGCTACTGCCCGGCCGGCGTGTACGAAGTGGTGAGCAACGACGACGGCAGCAAGCGCTTCCAGATCAACGCGCAGAACTGCGTGCACTGCAAGACCTGCGACATCAAGGACCCGGCCCAGAACATCACCTGGGTGGCACCGGAAGGTACCGGCGGTCCGAACTACCCCAACATGTAAGGCGTTGGCGGTAACGAAAAAGGCTCCCTCGGGAGCCTTTTTTGCAGGTTCGAAAAATGTGTAGCGAAGCTGGATGGGAACTACCGGACGCGTTCAGACCAAAGGGTCACGGCTGCGGAGCGATGGGGAAGAACTCCCCCGAACTCCAGACGCCCAGCCAGTCAACGCCGTCGATCTCGCGGGAAACCGCCAGGTCCACCAGCTGGTAGAACACGTTGCGATGGATCAGCGCCTCCAGGTTCACTCGCACCAGCACATAGGGCGACGGCTCCTGGGTCCGGGGATCGATCTCCACACGAATCGGATGCTCGGCATCGGCCACCACCTCATCGTCGACATTGCTGGTGAAGCGCAGCACCTGCTGTTCCCCCTCGCCTTCCACGGCCAGGCTGATCGCGACGAACGGCGCGTCATCGACGGTAATCCCGCACTTCTCCACCGGAGTGACCAGGAAATAGTCGTCGCCATCGCGGCGAATGATGGTGGAGAACAACCGCACCATCGGCTTGCGTCCGATGGGGGTGCCCAGGTAATACCAGGTGCCGTCGCGGGCGATGCGCATGTCGATATCGCCGCAGCAATCCGGATTCCACAGGTGCACCGGCGGCAGCCCCTTGTCCTTGGTAGCGGGAATCTGCGCCAGCAGGTTGCCGGCACGCTCCGAAGCAGTCAGCGGATCGCTCATTGGTACTCCTCTTGCGTCCTCACCCCCAGCAGGCTGCGGGCATAATCTACCAGCGGTGGCCCGATCAGATCGTCGGGCTTGGCATCATAGAATGTCAGAAAACCGCCGCGACTGTGGATGGTGGCACTGTCCACCAGGGCGCGGTTGGCGGTCTCGATCAGCATCAACTGAATCACGCTGCGGTCGCGGCCGACGGCATTGTCCGTGTCTTCATACTCTTCGTAGCTGCCGACATTATCCTCACCACGCGCGAAGCGGGTATAGAGCAGATAATTGGCGCCGACCGCGCGCGCCTCCTTCATCGCCCCCTCGAGCCCCAGCGGCCCCTGGGCGCGCCGTACCATCGGGAAGTACTCGACGAAGCCCTTGAACGCCTCCTCCGCCACCACGTTCGGCCGCGCATAGGGATGACCGGGTGGCACGAAGGGACCCTGGGCGATGTAGATGAAAGAGTCCGGCTGCAGGCGCCAGTTCCCCGTACGGCGGGTCTGGCTGTGGTCGAGGAAGCCGGCATCGCCCGCGTAATAGCCGGTGCGCTCGAGCATGTTACTGGGCGTCATGCAGCCGCCCAAGGCGGCAAGGGCGAGGGTCAACAGCAGGTAACGCATCCGAAGTCTCCAGGGCCGGCGACGAAAAACCGGCATTCGGACAGGCAATGCAGCTTCCGCGCCATCACAGACCGCGCTGCCATTCCTGACGCAGGTGCGCGCGCTGCGGCTGCTCGATGGCCTGGCGCACCTGGGTCAGCAGGCGTGCCTTGTCGGCACCCAGAATCCCCTTGAGGACCAGGTAGTTGGATGCGTGATCGCTGCGGAACACCGTGTTGCGCAGTTCCAGCGCGCCCAGCAACCGCTCGACCTCGACGAACAGCTCGGCCTGGGACAGCGGCTGGAAGTCCGGGAAGCCTTGGCGATAGCGCTCCTCGCCCGTGGGGAAGCTCACCACCAGGGTGGAGAGAAACTCCGGCTGCGCTTCGTTCATCAGGCGCGCCGAGTTGTCGGCGTGCTGGGCGCTCAGCGTGCTGCCGCCCAGGCCGTTGAGGATCATCACCGAACGCTTGATCCCTGCCTCGCCCAGCTTCTGCAAGGCATCCAGCGTGGAGGCATGGGTTTCACCCTTGTTCACCCGCGCCAGCACCTCGTCGTCGCCGGACTCGGCGCCCACGTAGGCCATGCGCAGGCCTGCATCAGCGAGCTCCTTCAGTTCCTCCACCGACTTCTTGCGCAGGTTGCGCGGCAGGCAGTAGCTGGAAACGCGGTCCACCTCGGGCATGTGCTGACGGATCGCGCGCAGGATGTTGAGCAGGCGCCGCGTCGGCAGCACCAGCGCATCGCCGTCGGCGAGGAACACCCGCTGGACGATCAGGCGCTCGCCGCAGCGGCGAATCTCCTCCAGCACCTCGTCTTCGTCGCGGGCACGGAATTTCTTCTGCGGCTGGGTATACATCTCGCAGAAACCACACTGGTTCCAGGAGCATCCGTTGGTGACGGGAAGAATGAGCGAGTGCGCCTCGCTCGGCGGCCGGAACACCGGCTCGATGTAGGAAATAGGGAATTCGTTGGGCATGGGCTAATCAGGTCTGGGGGGGCGGATTCAGCCGCCGATGATCTTCATGATGGTGACGCCGCCGGAGAAGGCGACTTCCTGTTTGTCCGCCAGCGCATGCACCAGCAGACGCTGCAGGGCCGGCAGGGCCTGATGGCGCGGCTTGTCGAGCAGATCGCCGATGTAATGGCGATTGCTCGACGACAGGCAGCCATGCAGCCAGCCGGTAGAGGACAGGCGCAGGCGCGAGCAGGTGCGGCAGAACGGCACGCTTTCGTTGGCGATCACGCCGAAGAAGCCCTGTCCCGGCACTTCATAGCGCAGCGCGGTGGCGTCCACGGGCGCATCGGCCTGGGTGTAGTCATGGCGAGAACCAATCAGCTCCAACAGCTCCGGCATGCTGACGAACTGCCGGTTGAACGCATTCGGGTCGCGGGCCAGATGCCCCATGCGCATCAGCTCGATGAAGCGCAGCTCGAAACCATGCGCCAGGCAGTAGTCCAGCAGCGGCACCACCTGGTCAAGGTTCTGGCCGCGCAACGGCACCATGTTGAGCTTGATCTTCAGCCCCGCCGCGCGCGCCTCATCGAGCCCCTTGAGCACGGTCGCCAGGTCGCCGCCACGGGCGATGCGGCGGAAGGCGTCGGCATCGAGCGTATCGAGGGAAACGTTGAGGCGGCGGATACTGCACTCCAGCAGCAGCGGCAGCTTCCTCGACAGCAGTTGGCCGTTGGTGGTGATGGCGATGTCCCGCAACCCAAGGCGGCTGACGCCATGCAGGAAAGCGTCCAGCTTCGGACTGACCAGCGGCTCGCCGCCGGTCACCCGCAGGCGCTCGATACCGGCGGACTCGATCAGGTAGGCGACCCCGCGCACCAGCGCTTCTGCGGAGAGCTCGTCCTGGGCGGCGACCAGACGCTTGCCGTCCGGCACGCAGTAGGTGCAGGCGTAGTTGCACGCGGCGGTCAGGCTGACCCGAAGGTTGCGGAAGCGCCTGCCCTGGCGATCGACGATCATGCTTGGCTCCGGTGGAGATCACCCAGTCAGTATATCTCCACCCTCGCCCGCCGCCCTGTCGCACGAGCGACGATGGGTGGCGCGAATGTCGGCTCAGGAGGTCGACGTATCGCCGTCGCGCTTGCGCTTGTTGCCCATGCGCACGCCGATGTCCATGAGGAACTGGAAGAAGCCCTCCTGGTCCTCCAGCACTTCGCGCCAGAACGGCGAGTGGTACAGCGCCACGGCGCCATGCACCAGCGCCCAGGCGGCGCAGTAGTGGAAGTAGGCCGGCACGTCTTCCAGCTTGCCCGCGGCGATGCGCTCCTTGATCAACTGGCTGAGGCGCTCGAAGTTGGATTCGCGGATCTTGTGCAGCTCCTCGACCATCTCCGGAACCTGGCTGGTCTTCACTACCTTCTCTTCCAGGCGGTCGAACAGGCGGTAGCGCTGCGGGTCGCGCATGCGGAACTCGAAGTAGGCGCGCGACAGGCGCTCCTTGTCGCGGGCGACGTCCTCGGAGTGGAACAGCGCCGCGAGATCGCGCTCGTAGTCCAGCATCAGGCGCAGGTAGATCTCGGCCTTGGACTTGAAGTGCTTGTAGATGGTGCCTTTGCCGATACCCACGGCATCGGCGATCATTTCGACCGTGACACTGTCTTCGCCCTGTTCCAGGAACAGCTTCAGGGCGGTGTCGAGGATTTCCTGTTCGCGACGACGGAATTCGCGAACCTTGCGCGGCTCTTTCTGCATAAAAAGACTGTTCGGTCAAAAATAGTCAAAATTCGAAGCCGCGTATTATGCCTATTCAGCGCCAAATTGCACGGATCATCCGACATGAGTAGCTTTTCCCACGAATTTCCCCATCAGTCCGGCCTTCGTTACCTGAACCATGCCGCCGTGGCGCCCTGGCCCAAACGTGCGGCTGACGCCGTGGCCGCCTTCGCCCAGGAAAACATCCTGCTCGGCGCCCGCGACTACCCGCAGTGGCTGACCATCGAAAAACGCCTGCGCGAGCGTCTGGCGCGCCTGCTCAACGCCCAGACCACCGGCGACATCGCCCTGGTGAAGAATACCTCCGAGGCGCTGTCGTTCGTCGCCTTCGGCCTGGACTGGCGCTCCGGCGACCAGGTGGTGATCAGCGATCAGGAGTTCCCCTCCAACCGGGTCGTCTGGGAAGCGCTCAGGCCCAGGGGTGTCGAGGTCATCCAGGTCAGCCTGGACGGCGCAGATCCCGAAGGCGACCTGCTCGCCGCCTGTGGTCCGCGTACGCGCCTGCTGTCGATCAGCGCCGTGCAGTACGCCAGTGGATTGCGCATGGACCTGGAGCGCCTCGGCGCGGGCTGCCGCCAGCGCGGCGTGCTGTTCTGCATCGACGCAATCCAGCAACTCGGCGCCCTGCCCTTCGACGTCCAGGCCTATGACTGCGCCTTCGCGATGGCCGACGGCCACAAGTGGATGCTCGGCCCGGAAGGCCTGGGTGTGTTCTATTGCCGCACCGCCGAACGGGAACAACTGGCGTTGCAGGAATACGGCTGGCACATGCTGGAAAACGCCGGCAACTACGATCAGGCCGACTGGCAGCCGGCGCGCAGCGCGCGGCGCTTCGAGTGCGGCAGCCCGAACATGCTCGGTGCCGTGGCGCTGGGCGCGAGCCTGAGCCTGCTGGAAGAAGTCGGCATGGCGAAGGTGGGCACCCTGGTCGAGGAGCACGTGCAGCAGTTGCAGGACGGACTCGCCCGGATTCCCGACGCCGCCTTGCACAGCCCGCTGGATCCGACGCGCCGCGCGGGTATCCTGACCTTCAGCCTGGCCGGCTGGGACAATACCCGGCTGCTGGAGCGTCTGCGCGCAGAACAGGTGGTATGCATCCAGCGCGGCGCCGGTATCCGCTTCTCGCCGCACTTCTATACGTCAGAGCAAGTGATCGAGGAAACCCTGGCGCTAATCGCGAATCTGGCGCAGGAATGAGCCCAGGTGCTCAGCCCGCTGTGATGTATTCCAAATCCGTTTAAAAAACACCCGGCCCCCTGTGGCAGCCACGGCATCTTGGCCAATACTTGTAGATACCGGTGCGCGGCATCTCCCCCCAAGTGCCCCGCCGGTGAAGGTACCGAGGATCGCGTACCTTATTGTTACACTCCTAATGGTCTTGACCCGGATTCATCCCCCAGAACCCGGGTTTTTTTTGCGCGCAGGAAATGTATCCGCGCCAAGACAATTCGACGTCAAGACGATCAGGTAGCGAGCGGGAACAACCGGCGGAAGTTGGCGGTGGTCTGCTCGGCCAGGGTCTCGAAGCTCACCCCCCGCAGTACGGCCAGGTACTCGGCGACCTCGCGCACATACTCGGGCAGGTTCGGCTTGCCGCGGTGAGGCACCGGTGCGAGATAGGGCGAATCGGTTTCCACCAGCAGGCGGTCGGCCGGCACCTGGCGGGCCACCTCGCGCAATTGCTCGGCATTGCGGAAGGTGACGATGCCCGACAGCGAGATGTAGAAACCGATGTCCAGCGCCGCCTTGGCCATCTCCCAGTCTTCGGTGAAGCAGTGCAGCACGCCGGCTTGCGGCAGCGCCACCTCGCGCAGCAGCGCCAGGGTATCGGCACGGGCTTCGCGGGTATGCACGATGACCGGCTTGCCAGTGACCTTGGCAGCTTCCAGATGGAGGCGGAAGGCTTCCTGCTGCAGCTCGGCGGCCTCGGGCTCGTAGTGATAGTCCAGGCCCGTCTCGCCGATGGCCACCACGCGCGGATGGTTCAGCTCGCCCAGCAGCCAGTCCAGCGCCGGCGCGGCGCCCGGCTCCAGGTCCAGCGGATGCACGCCCACCGAGCAATGCACGTCGGCATAGCGCTCGGCCAGGTCCTTCACCGCCTTGGCGTTGTCCGCACTGACGCCGATGCACAGGAACTGGCTCACGCCGCGCGTGCGGGCGGCGTCCAGGGCGGCATCCAGCGAACCACCGTAGGCGGCGAGATCGAGGCGATCGAGGTGGCAGTGGGAATCGACCAGCATGAAAACACTCTCCGGAAAATGACGAAGCGCCCCTTCGGGCGCTTCGTGTCTGCAGCCTGTAAAGCCTGCCAGTTCTAAATGGTATGAGCTACATGGTATGGGTCGGACGGTCCGATTTCAGCGCGCCGGCCAGGTAAGTCTCGATCTTGTTGCGCGCGGAGTTGTCGCCATCGTTGAACTGCACGCCGATACCCGCCGCCCGGTTGCCCTGCGCCCCCCTGGGGGTGATCCAGACCACCTTGCCGGCGACCGGGATCTTCTCCGGCTCATCCATCAGGTTGAGCAGCATGAAGACTTCATCGCCCAGCTTGTAGGTCTTGTTGGTCGGAATGAACAGCCCGCCGTTGCGGATGAACGGCATGTAGGCGGCATACAGCACGGACTTGTCCTTGATGGTCAGGGACAGGATTCCGTTACGCGGACCCAGATTCGGTGGCAAGCTCATTCAGCTATCCTGGCAGATTTTCCCGATGGCCGGATTCTAGCCCGGCCCGGGCAGACTTGCCCACTGTACGAGCAAGGCTTCGAGAAGCAAGGCACGATTGAGATTGGCTTTATTCAGGACTTTCTGCCGCTGCACCAGCAACCAGTCCTGGATTGCCAGCACCTTGCGCTGTGCCGACTTCTCGGCGAGGTACTGCACCACCTTGCGCATATCGGTCAGGCCGAGGCCGGCTTCGTCGCGCGCCAACTGGTAGCGCAGGGTCAGCAAGGTCCAGTCGCAGAACCAGTCGAACAGCAGCGGCAAGGGCAGCGCATTCCAACTGTCCGCCAACTGGCTGGGGGCGATCTGCTGCTTGAGCAGCTTCTTCACTCCCTCCACCACCAGCGCGCGCTGCTCGCGCACGCCCTGCCCGTGCAGGCGCAGTGCGGTGAGCGGCGACCCGCCGGCCAGCACCAGCAACTCGTCCAATCCTTCCGCCGACTCGTCCGGCAGGGCGCCGGCCAGCCAGGCGCGGCTCTGCTCCCTGCTCGGTTGCGGGCAGGCCTGCTGCACGCAGCGGCTCTTGATGGTCGGCAGCAGGCGGCTGGGCTGGTGACTGATCAGCAGCAGCACCGTATCACCGGAGGGTTCTTCCAGGCTTTTCAGCAGCGCGTTGGCGGCGTTCAGGTTCATCGCCTCGGCGGGCTCCAGCAGCAGTACCTTGCGCCCGCCCAACTGGGCGGTCTGCACCACGAAGTCCACCAGCTCGCGCACCTGGTCGACGCGAATGGGTTTCTCCGGCTCTTCCGGCTCCAGCAGGAAGTAATCCGGGTGGGTACCGGCGGCCAGCAACTGGCAGGCTTTGCATTGGCCACAGGCGTTGCCGCCCATCGGCTTCTGACAGAGCAGGAAGTGCACCAGATTTTCCGCCAGCACGCGCTTGCCGATACCCGCCGGGCCGTGCAGCAGGTAGGCGTGGGCATGCCGCGGGCGACCACTCAGTTGCTGCCAGAGGCCCTGTTGCCAGGGATAGATATCAGCCATGCAGGCGCTCCAGCAGGGTCGGCAGCAGGCCGTCCAGATCGCGCTGCACCTCGGCCAGCGGCTGCGCGGCATCGACAATGTGATAGCGCGCCGGCTCGGAGCGGGCGCGCTCCAGGTAGGTATTGCGCACCGCTTCGAAGAAGGCGCGGCCTTCCTGCTCGAAGCGGTCCAGCCGACCACGGGCCGCGGCGCGGGACAGGCCGACTTCCACCGGCAGATCGAAGACCAGGGTCAGGTCCGGGCGCAGATCGCCCTGGACGAAGAGTTCCAGCTGCGCGATGCGCTCCACCGGCAGACCGCGCCCGCCACCCTGGTAGGCGTAGGTGGCATCGGTGAAGCGGTCGCACAGCACCACCGCACCGCGCGCCAGGGCCGGACGAATCACTTCGGCGATGTGCTGGGCGCGGGCGGCGAAGACCAGCAGCAGCTCGGTGTCCACCGCCATCTTTTCATCGCTGGGGGCCAGCAGCAGCTCACGGATGCGTTCGGCCAGCGGAGTACCGCCGGGCTCGCGGGTCAGCTGGACTTCGATGCCGCGCTCGCGCAGGCGTTCGGCCAGGTACTCGCGGTTGGTGCTCTTGCCCGCACCTTCGGGGCCTTCCAGGGTGATGAACAGGCCGGTCACTCGGCTCTCCTTAAATGTGTCGGGCTACTGCGCCGCCGGGACGTCACCGGCGGGCGCGTTCGGCGCGGACACCGGCGCCGGCAGCGGAATGGGCGCCGGACTGGAACGGTAGTCGGCGCGGCGCTTGAGCTGGAACGCCTGAACCGCCCTGTTGTGATCGTCGAGGTTGTCGGAGAAGGCATGGCTGCCATCGCCCCGCGCAACGAAATACAGGCTCTGTCCGGGCACCGGGTTGAGCGCCGCGTGGATGGCCTCGCGCCCCGGCAGGGCGATGGGCGTCGGCGGCAGGCCGGCGATCACATAGGTGTTGTAGGGGGTCGCCTCGCGCAGATCGGTACGGGTGATCCTGCCACTGTAGCGACTGCCCATGCCGTAGATGACGGTCGGGTCGGTCTGCAGCAGCATGTTCTTCTGCAGGCGGCGCACAAAGACGCCGGCGATCTGCCCACGCTCCTGCGGCACACCGGTTTCCTTCTCCACCAGCGAGGCCATGATCAGCGCCTGATAGGAGTCCTTGTACGGCAGGTCCGGTTCACGCTTGTCCCATTCCTCGGCGAGGATATTGTCCATGCGCTGGTAGGCCTGCTTCAGCAGGTCGACATCCTTGCTGCCACGGACGAAGCGATAGGTATCCGGGAAGAAGCGTCCCTCGGGGAACACGCCGGGCTTGCCCAGCCTGGCCATCACTTCGGAATCGCTCAGGCCGACCAGGGTCTGGCCGAGCTTGGGCTGACGGGCGAGCAGCTCGCGCACCTGGCGGAAGGTCCAGCCCTCGACCAGGGTCAGGCCGTACTGCACCACGTCGCCATCGCGCCACGAATCGAGCAGCTCAGCGGCAGTCATGCCAGGCTTGAGGCGATATTCACCGCTGTGCAGCGCTTCGCCGGCCAGGTTGAAGCGCCAGTACAGGCGCAGCCAGAACGCACCGTGCAGCACGTCCTCATCTTGCAGCCGGGCCAGCAGCCCGCCGGGTGTTGCCCCGGTCGGCGCATCGAGCAGTCGTTCCTCGGTGAGCTGGAGCGGCTGTTGCAGCGCGCGATGCTGCTCCCAGGCCGCCAGGCCCAGCACGAGCCCGGCCAGCAGCAGGCCGCCTTCCAGCAGCACCAGCAATTTGCGCATCACGTGTCAGGAATCCAGAAGTTCGCGAAGTTGGCCTTGCAGTTTACGGGTCAGCGACCCGACCGGCCAAGCATGACCGTCCATGCCACGTACCGGCCAGATGCCGTAGAGGCTGTTGCAGAGAAAGACCTCGTCGGCCCGCGCCAGTTCGGCGAAGTCGATGTCCCGCACGATGACCGGTAGTCCAAGGTCGCCGGCGCGCTCGATCACTTCGGCCCGCATCACGCCGGCAACGCCGCAACGGCAGAGGTCGGCGGTGATCAGTTGACCGTCGCGAACCAGGAACAGGTTGCTGAACACACCTTCGATGATCCGCCCGGACACATCGCGCATCAGGCCTTCGGCAAATGCCGGATCATTCCACTCCGCCCGGGCCAGTACCTGCTCCAGGCGATTGAGGTGCTTGAGACCGGCCAGCAGCGGCTGCTCGGCCAGGCGGGTAACACAGGGAAAGAGCTGCACGCCCTCCTCCCGGTGTCTGGCCGGATAAGCCGGCGCCGGCGAACCGAGCAGCAGGCGGCGCACCTGGGCATCCACTTGCGGCGCATAGCCGCGCGCGCCTTCGCCGCGGGTCAGCATCAGCTTGGCGACACCATCGCCCAGCGCCGTGCAGAAGCGCAGCAGTTCGTTTTCCACCCGATCCAGCGAAACCGGCAGGGATAGGCGCTCTACGCCCTCCTCCAGCCGGGCCATGTGGCGGGCCAGCAGGCGCGGACGGCCCGCCGACACGCTAATTGTTTCGAACAGGCCGTCGCCGTAGGCCAGTCCGCGATCCCTCACGGACAGGGCCTCCGCGCTGCGGCCGTCGACCCAGCTCAGCATCAGCCGTGGAACCGGCGGAACACCAGGGAACCGTTGGTGCCGCCGAAGCCGAAGGAGTTCGACAACGCGACCTCGATCGGACGCTCCTTGGGCTGGTGCGCCACCAGGTCCAGGTCGCAGCCTTCGTCGGGGCTGTCCAGGTTGATGGTCGGCGGCGCCACCTGGTCGCGCAGGGAGAGCACGCAGAAGATCGCCTCGACCGCGCCGGCGGCACCCAGCAGGTGGCCGGTCATGGACTTGGTGGAACTCATCGACAGCTGGTAGGCATGCTCGCCGAAGATCGACTTCACCGCGGCGATTTCCGCGATGTCGCCAGCTGGCGTCGAAGTGCCGTGGGCGTTGATGTAGTCGACCTGTTCCGGATTCAGGCCGGCGTCACGCAGCGCCGCCTTCATGCAGCGCGCGGCGCCCGCGCCGCTTTCCGGCGGGGCGGTCATGTGGTACGCGTCGCCGCTCATGCCGAAGCCTACGACTTCGGCGTAGATACGCGCGCCACGGGCCTGGGCGTGCTCCAGCTCTTCCAGCACCAGCGCGCCAGCGCCGTCGGAGAGCACGAAGCCATCACGGTCCTTGTCCCACGGACGACTGGCCTTGGCCGGCTCGTCGTTGCGGGTGGACAGCGCGCGGGCCGCGCCGAAACCGCCCAGCCCCAGGCCACAGGCCGCCATCTCGGCACCGCCGGCAACCATTACGTCAGCGTCGCCATAGGCGATGTTGCGCGCGGCCATGCCGATGTTGTGGGTGCCGGTGGTGCAGGCTGTGGTGATGGCGTAGTTGGGGCCCTGCAGACCGAGGTTGATCGACAGGAACCCGGAAACCATGTTGATGACCGAGCCGGGCACGAAGAACGGCGAAATGCGCCGCGGGCCCTGCTCGAACAGCGAACGGCAAGTATTTTCAATGTTGGTCAGACCGCCGATGCCCGAACCGATGGCAACGCCGATGCGCTCCCGGTTGGCGTCGGTGACTTCCAGGCCGGAGTCGCGCACCGCCTGGTAACTGGCGGCAAGGCCGTACTGGATGAACAGGTCGAGTTTGCGAGCTTCCTTGGCGGACATGTACTGCTCGACGTCGAACCCCTTCACCGAACCGCCGAAGCGGGTGGAGAAGGCGGACAGGTCCATGTGTTCGATCGGGGCGATACCACTGCGCCCAGCGAGAATGCCTTCCCAACTGCTCGGCACATCCACACCCAGGGGCGACAGCATGCCCATGCCGGTGATGACTACGCGTCTACGCGACACTGTGACTTCCTCTCTAGCGGTTTCACGGCAATAACGCCGGCTGATGCCGGCGTTAAAGAAAAGCCGCACGCCTTTGCAGGCCGTGCGGCTTCTTTCGTCGGGGAACCGACGACTACGTCTTATGCCTGGTGGGCAACGATGTAGTCGATGGCTTCCTGAACGGTGGTGATCTTTTCGGCTTGCTCGTCGGGGATTTCGGTCTCGAATTCCTCTTCCAGAGCCATCACCAGCTCAACGGTGTCAAGGGAGTCGGCGCCCAGGTCTTCAACGAAGGAAGCGCTGTTGGTGACTTCTTCTTCCTTAACGCCGAGTTGCTCAGCAACGATCTTCTTGACGCGTTCTTCGATGGTGCTCATACCTTGTTTTCACTCCTATGGACAATCCGTACAGCTGGGCTGCGGGTAAGTGTATAGAAAGGGTTTTCTGCATTTCAAGCTGAACGCTGACGCCCCTTCGCGGATACCCGAATGGTCTGTCTAATCCCAGTTGCAGTGCTATGAGAATTTTAGACAGCGCATTTGACATCGCCGCGAAGGAACACGTCACATCAACTCATGTACATTCCGCCATTCACCGGTACCGTGGCACCCGTTACATAAGCTGCGCCCTCGGAAGCGAGGAATGCTACCACTTTGGCGATCTCTTCGGCTTGTCCCAGTCGACCCAGCGGAATCTGACCGAGCAGCGCTTCACGCTGGGCCTCGGGCAGTTCGCGGGTCATATCGGTGTCGATGAAGCCCGGAGCGACCGCGTTGACAGTGATAGCACGGGAACCGACTTCGCGCGCCAGGGCACGGGTGAAGCCCTCCAGACCGGCCTTGGCGGCAGCGTAGTTGGTCTGCCCGGCATTACCCATGGCACCGACCACCGAGCCGATATTGATGATGCGGCCCCAGCGCGCTTTGGTCATGCCACGCAGGACGGCTTTCGACAGACGGTAGAGGCTGTTCAGGTTGGTGTTGACCACGTCGAACCACTCGTCGTCTTTCATGCGCATCAGCAGGTTATCGCGGGTGATGCCGGCATTATTGACGACGATAGCCGGAGCACCGACCTCTTTCTGGATGGTCTCGAGGGTGCTGGTCACGGACTCGTCATTGGAGACGTCCAGCACCATGCCCGAACCCTGGATGCCGCTGGCCTTGAGGTATTCGGAAATTTTCTGCGCGCCGGACTCGCTGGTAGCGGTGCCGATCACGGTGGCGCCCATGCGACCCAATTCCAGGGCGATGGCCTGGCCTATCCCCCGGCTCGCGCCGGTAACCAGTGCAACCTTGCCTTGCAGACTCATGCTTTATCTCCTTTAAACCAGCGCCGCGCGTGCCGCCCCGAAGGCGTCCGCGGAGTCCAGGTTGTGGGTGGTCACGCCCTTGGCGCAACGCTTGTTCAAACCGGCCAGCACCTTGCCCGGGCCGCACTCGACCAGGTTGGTGACACCTTTCTCGGCCAGCAACTGCACACTCTCGACCCAGCGGACCGGGCTGTACAGCTGCGCCAACAGGTCGCGCTTGAGCGCGGCCAGATCAGCCGGAACCTGAGCGGTAACGTTCTGCACCAGGGCAATCTGCGGCATCTGCCATTGAACGGCCTCGACGGCCTCGGCGAAACGCTCGGCAGCCGGGCGCATCAGTTCGCAGTGCGACGGCACGCTGACCGGCAGCGCCACGGCGCGCTTGGCCCCACGGGCCTTGCAAGCCTCGATGGCGCGCTCGACGGCCTTGGCCGCACCGGCGATCACCACCTGGCCAGGGGCGTTGAAGTTCACGGCACTGACCACTTCGCCCTGAGCCGCCTCGGCGCAGGCAGCGAGCACGTCGGCGTCTTCCAGGCCGAGGATGGCAGCCATGCCACCGGTACCGGCCGGCACGGCTTCCTGCATCAATTGGCCACGGCGCTCGACCAGCTTCACCGCATCGGCGAAAGCCAGGCTGCCGGCGGCGACCAGCGCAGAGTACTCACCCAGGCTGTGACCGGCGACGTAGGCCGGCTGCACGCCACCTTCGGCCTGCCACAGACGCCACAGGGCGATAGAAGCGGTGAGGATGGCGGGCTGGGTCTTGTCGGTCTGGTTCAGGCGCTCTTCCGGCCCTTCCTGCACCAGGGCCCAGAGGTCATAACCCAGGGCTGCAGAGGCTTCGGCAAAGGTATCGCGCACGATGGCGTGCTGGGCGCCCAGTTCGGCGAGCATGCCGAGGGACTGCGAACCTTGACCGGGGAATACGAAGGCGAGGGATGCGGACATTGCAACAGGTCCCTTTTATCTGATTCGTCAAATGGATATCGCCGGCGAAAGCCTGGCGTATTGAACTGACAGTTGGATGACGGTCTGACGACCGCGGTCACACATTAGAGCAGATGTTCCAGGCGACCATGCAGCCGCTGGGGCAGATTCTCGCGAACTTCCAGCAGCGCCCGACGCAACGCGCTCTGGATGCCCTCCTCTCTCGCACTGCCATGACTCTTTACCACGATGCCCTGCAAACCCAGGAAACTCGCGCCATTGTGCTGGGACGGCGTGAGATCGCCGCGCAGCCGACGCAGGAACGGCATCGCCATCAAGCCCACCGCCTTGGCCGGCAAACTGGAGTTGAACAACTCTTCCAGACGGGCCGCGACCATCGCCGCCAAGCCCTCGCTGGACTTGAGCAGGATGTTGCCGACGAAGCCGTCGCACACCACCACATCGGCCAGCCCGCGATACAGGCCGTCGCCCTCGATGTAGCCGATGTAATTCACCCCGCGCGCCTGCTGCAGCAGACTGGCCGCCAGCTTCACCTGCTGGTTGCCCTTGATGTCCTCGGTACCGACATTCAGCAGAGCAACCCTGGGATTGCTCTTGCCCAGCGCCTCCGCCGCCACAGCACCCATCACGGCGAACTGGTAGAGATGCTCGGCACTGCAGTCGACATTGGCCCCCAGGTCGAGCAGATGACAGCGGCCAGCCTGCGTCGGCACCGCGGTGACCATCGCCGGGCGATCGATGCCGGGCAGCGTCTTCAGCAGATAACGGGAAAGCGCCATCAGCGCACCGGTATTGCCGGCACTGACGCAGGCATGGGCCTTGCCATCCCGAACCAGCTCGAGGGCAGCACGCATGGAGGAATCGGGCTTGCCGCGCAACGCCTGGGACGGACGTTCGTCCATCGCAATGACTTCACTGGCAGGGTGGACATGGAGGCGCTGACGCTCGACCGGGGAAAGGCCGCGCAGGTGTTCTTCGATCAGAGAGGCTTGGCCAACGAGGACCAGCTGAAGAGAGGCATATTCGGCCAGAAAGGAAATGCAGGCCGGAACAATGCAGTGGGGACCGTAGTCCCCACCCATTGCATCAATCGCGATGATTGGTGCGGACAAGGATTACTCGTCAGAGCCCTTGTCTACGACCTTACGGCCGCGATAGAAACCGTCCGGGGAGACGTGGTGACGCAGGTGAACTTCACCGGTGCTCTTCTCTACGGACAGAGCGTTCGCGTCCAGGGCATCGTGGGAACGACGCATGTCACGAGCGGAACGGGATTTTTTGTTCTGCTGAACAGCCATGATTGATTAACTCCTAAACGTTTGGGTCACGCTTCAACTGCGCCAGTACGCTGAACGGATTGGGCCGTTCTTCCACGTTCTCGCTCGGCTCGGGCGCTGTTGCGTATCCCACCGGCTGCTGGCAATCCTCAGGGTCATGGACCGGCACGATGGGCAAGGCGAGCAGCAACTCGTCCTCGACCAGCGAGGTCAGGTCGAGGGGATCTTCCCCCACTTCCAACGCATCGTAGCCACTGGGCAGATCATCGATCGACTTGCCTTCCGGAATGATGACGTAATCGTACTCACCACCCACATGGAAGTTGGCCGACTCGAGACAGCGCTGGCATACCATGCTCACCTCGGCGTCGAGTTCGACGTGCATGACCGCCAGTTTCTGCTCGTCACGGAAGAAGGAAAACTTCGCGTGAACATTGCCATCACTGCGGGTCAGTTGCTCGTTGAGACGTGGCATCTTGGCGATCGGCAGCTCACCTTCGAGGGTGGCAGCGCGCTCGACCAGTTTGCGCGGATCAACGTGAGGTGGTATCGGTCCATTCAACATAAGCGCGCCATTATAGGGATGCACTTGAAGCTGTCAAAGGAAATTAGCCATAAACCGCTGTATGGACAGCTCTTTTCGCTAGAATCGCGGCGACGCTCCGAAGGAATCTTCCATGTTACCCCTGATCCTTGCCTCCAGCTCACCCTACCGCCGCGAACTGTTGCAGCGCCTGCGCCTGCCGTTCGAATGCGCGAGCCCCGACATCGACGAAAGCCCTCTCCCCGACGAAAGCGCCGAACAACTGGTTCAACGCCTGGCGGAAAGCAAAGCGCGCGCCCTGAGTCAACGCTATCCCGGCCATCTGATCATTGGATCGGACCAGGCCGCCGTAAACGACCACCGCATCCTCGGCAAACCCCACGACATCGAGCGCGCCACCGAGCAACTGAAGGACGCCAGCGGCAAGAGCATCAGCTTCCTCACCGGCCTCTGTCTGCTGAACAGCCACAGCGGCCGGAGCCAGGTCGATTGCGTGCCATTCACCGTGCACTTCCGCAACCTCGACGAGCCGCGCATCCGCCGCTACCTGGAAGCCGAGCAACCCTTCGATTGCGCCGGCAGCTTCAAGGCCGAAGGCCTTGGCGTCAGCCTGTTCCGCTCCACGGAAGGCGAAGACGCCACCAGCCTGATCGGCCTGCCGCTGATCCGCCTGGTGGACATGCTACTGGCGGAACACGTACAGATCCCCTAAAAACAGCAAGGCCCGGCGCGCGCCGGGCCCTTCTCTATATATGGAAAGGAATCAGCGCAGAACCGGCCCCTGCCACCCCATCCACAACGCCATGCGCTCCGCGACACTGGCGCCCAACTTCTTGGCGAAGCGGTCGAAGGGAGTTTCCTGGACGGTGTAGTCCACCACTTCCTTCTCCTTGATGATCTCGCGAGCCACGTAACTGGTACTACCCAGGCCGTCGATCAGACCCAATTGCAGCGCCTGCTCGCCGGACCAGATCAGACCGGAGAACAGCTCGGGATGATCCTTGTCCTTCAGGCGATCGCCGCGCCCCTTCTTCACACTGTCGATGAACTGCTTGTGCGTGGTGTCCAGCACCTGCTGCCAGAACGCTGTTTCATCCGGCTTCTGCGGCTGGAACGGATCGAGGAAGGCCTTGTGCTCACCCGAGGTGTAGACACGGCGATCCACACCCAGCTTCTCCATCGTACCGACGAAGCCGAACGTCGCCGCCGTCACGCCGATGGAGCCCACCAGACTGGCCTTGTCCGCATAGATTGCGTCGGCAGCACTGGCAATGTAATAAGCGCCGGAAGCACCGAGATCGCTGATCACGGCGTAGACCTTGATATCCGGATGCTCACCGCGCAGACGCTTGATTTCATCGTAGATATAGCCGGACTGCACCGGACTGCCGCCCGGGCTGTTGATGCGCAGTACGATCCCCTTGGTACCGGAATCCTCGAACGCCGAGCGCAGCGCGCCGACGACATTGTCGGCACTGGCCGGCTCGTTGTCGGCGATCATGCCCTTCACCTCGATGAGCGCCGTATGGCTGGCGCTGCGCGAGGCAGACTTCGACAGACCACCGAACGGACTGAGCAGCGCCAGGGCGATGAACAGGTAAAGGAAAGTCAGCAGCTTGAAGAAGATGCCCCAGCGGCGCGAACGACGCTGCTCCTGAACCCCGGCCAGCACCGCCTTCTCCAGCAGCTTCCAGCTCTTGTCGTCACCCGCCTTGGTATCCCCAGCCTTCCATTCATCCGACATCGTTGCCTACCTCGAGCACCGGCCTCACCGAACGCCCGGCCAGCCAGGCGCGCAATTCATTGAAATGTTCCACTTCCAGCGCCGGAGCATACTCTCGCAGAGTCTCCAGCGACTGCGCACCATAACCCACCGCCACCGAATCCATGCCGGCACGGCGCGCCATGTCCAGATCGAAGGGGGAATCCCCCACCATCAGCGCATCGCGCGCCGCCACCCGGCAATGCCGGAGGATTTCATGCAGCATGCGCGGATCGGGCTTGCTCGCCGACTCGTCGGCGGCGCGGGTGATATCGAAGAAATCGGTCCACCCCTGCCCCGCCAGCACGCGATCCAGCCCCCGGCGATTCTTGCCGGTGGCGACCGCCAACTGGTAACCCGCGCGGCGAAACTCGACCATCGCCTCGGCAACACCCGGGAACAGCGGCGAAGGCTGCACTTCGAGACTCAGGTAGTGCTCACCATAGTCGCGACGGAAACGCTCCAGCGGCTCGCCTTCTTCCACTTCGGGATAGAGCGTCTGGATCGCCTCGGGCAGACCGAGACCGATGATGCCCTTGATCGCCTCATCGTTGCGCGACGGCAGGCCGGAGCTGACCGCCGCGACCCGCATCGACTCGACGATACGACCGATGGAATCCACCAGCGTGCCATCCCAGTCGAAGATCAGCAGGGAATACTCACGCATCCAGGCGCTCCACGGTACGCTGCCAGACTTCATCGACCGGCGCCTCCAGCTCCAGCACCGAGCCATCGGGCATCGGCACGCGCAGGAACGCGGAGTGCAGGAACAGGCGTTTGCCGCCCAGCTCGCGGATCTCGCGGGAGAAGTCTTCGTCGCCGTACTTGGGGTCGCCGGCAATGGAATGACCGGCATGCTTGGCATGCACACGAATCTGGTGGGTACGACCGGTGATCGGGCGCGCCTCCACCAGGGTGGCGAAGTCGCCGAAGCGGCGCAGCACCTTGAACTCGGTCAGCGCTTCCTTGCCTTCTGGATTCACTTCCACCACGCGCTCGCCGGAGCGCAGGTTGTTCTTCAGCAGCGGCACGGCGATCTGCTTCTTCGCCGCCGGCCAGCTGCCACGCACCAGGGCATGGTAACGCTTATCCACCACACGTTCGCCGCGCAGCGCATCATGCAGGTGGCGCAGCATGCTGCGCTTCTTGGCGATCATCAGCAGGCCGGAGGTATCACGATCCAGGCGATGCACCAGCTCCAGGTCCTTGCACTCCGGACGCAGTTGGCGGAAAGCCTCGATAACCCCGTAACTCAGCCCACTACCGCCATGCACGGCGATGCCGGTGGGCTTGTTCACCACGATCAGCGCCTTGTCTTCGAAGACGATGGCGGCTTCCAGGCGCTCCAGCAGCCCCTGCGCCAGCGGCACCGGCTCGTCGCGCTCAGCCAGGCGCAGCGGCGGCACGCGCACCACGTCGCCTGCTTGCAGCTTGTACTCCGGCTTGATGCGGCCTTTGTTGACCCGCACCTCACCCTTGCGAAGGATGCGGTAGATCAGGGTCTTGGGGACGCCCTTGAGCTGGGTGCGAAGGAAATTGTCGATGCGTTGGCCGGCATACTCCGGCGCGACTTCAAGCAGCTGAACGCCGGAAGTCGGAGGGGCGGGATTCGTCATCCGGATATAATAACAATTTTTCATTCAATTGAAGCACTTAATCATTGCTGCTATATTCGGGAGGCCGCCAAAAGTGGCCAGGCCCACGGATGATCGCGTAATCGCCGTCCCCAACCGCCTGCAAACACATTGAACGGACACGAGGCAGTCCCCGGAAGCGTTGCAACGGCCCGAGCGATTCTCGCGCCGACAGCGCCTCGAAACCCAGGCCTTCAGACATGACCACGGCCACCAAGGTAGTCGTGATAAAAGCCAACCCCGCTCCCGGATTCTGCGAGCGGCACCCGGCTCTTAGGGAAATGTGCAGGGCGGAGATGCACAACTGTCGGATTGCGTTGCTTTCATGCCTTGAACGTAGACGCCTTCATCGTCCGCATCCGACAGTCGATTCCTCCTCCTGATGAGTGCTTGTTCTTACTCGACAAGCAGGAAACGTAGTCGCGGCACAGCAGATTTCTCCTGCTGCCGCTGGACACGGGAATGGTCCGCCATTCCTGAGTACGTGCCTTAGCACCGACCGTGAGAGTCGTGTGTGCCGATCGCCGTTTCCGGTGGCCCCGGAAACCATTGGTACTACATGAAAAGAATGCTGATCAACGCAACTCAACCCGAAGAGTTGCGTGTAGCGCTGGTAGACGGCCAACGCCTGTTCGACCTGGACATCGAGTCCGGTGCGCGCGAACAGAAGAAAGCCAACATCTATAAAGGGCGCATCACCCGCATCGAACCCAGCCTCGAAGCCGCCTTCGTAGACTTCGGCGCCGAGCGCCACGGCTTCCTCCCCCTCAAAGAAATCTCCCGCGAATACTTCAAGAAGAACCCCGAAGGCCGCATCAACATCAAGGATGTGCTCAGCGAGGGCCAGGAAGTCATCGTCCAGGTCGAGAAAGAGGAGCGTGGCAACAAGGGCGCGGCCCTGACCACCTTCATCAGCCTCGCCGGGCGTTACCTGGTGCTGATGCCGAACAATCCGCGTGCCGGCGGCATCTCCCGCCGCATCGAAGGCGAAGAGCGCAATGAACTGCGCGAAGCCCTGAACGGCCTGAACGTTCCCGGCGACATGGGTCTGATCGTCCGCACCGCCGGCCTGGGCCGCAGCTCCGAAGAGCTGCAGTGGGACCTCGACTACCTGCTGCAACTGTGGGGCGCCATCAAGGAAGCCTCGGGCGAGCGCAGCGGTCCGTTCCTGATCTACCAGGAAAGCAACGTCATCATCCGCGCCATCCGCGACTACCTGCGCCAGGACATCGGCGAAGTGCTGATCGACAGCCTCGATGCCCAGGAAGAAGCCCTGAACTTCATCCGCCAGGTCATGCCGCAGTACGCGAGCAAGGTGAAGCTGTACCAGGACAGCGTTCCGCTGTTCAATCGCTTCCAGATCGAAAGCCAGATCGAGACCGCCTTCCAGCGCGAAGTGAAGCTGCCGTCGGGCGGCTCTATCGTCATCGACCCGACCGAAGCCCTGGTGTCCATCGACATCAACTCGGCGCGCGCCACCAAGGGTGGCGACATCGAGGAAACCGCGCTGCAGACCAACCTGGAAGCGGCCGAAGAGATCGCCCGCCAGCTGCGCCTGCGCGACATTGGCGGCCTGATCGTCATCGACTTCATCGACATGACCCCGGCGAAGAACCAGCGCGCCGTGGAAGAGCGTGTGCGTGAAGCCCTGGAGGCCGACCGCGCCCGCGTCCAGGTCGGTCGCATCTCGCGCTTCGGCCTGCTGGAAATGTCCCGTCAGCGCCTGCGTCCGTCCCTGGGCGAGACCAGCGGCATCGTCTGCCCGCGCTGCAACGGCCAGGGCATCATCCGCGACGTCGAATCCCTGTCGCTGGCGATCCTGCGCCTGATCGAGGAAGAAGCCCTGAAGGACCGCACCGCCGAAGTTCGCGCGCGCGTGCCGTTCCAGGTTGCCGCCTTCCTGCTCAACGAGAAGCGCAACGCCATCACCAAGATCGAGCTGCGCACCCGCGCGCGCATCTTCATCCTGCCGGACGACCACCTGGAAACGCCGCACTTCGAAGTACAGCGCCTGCGCGATGACAGCCCCGAACTGCTGGCCGGCCAGTCCAGCTACGAGATGGCCCACATCGAGCACGAGGAAGTCCAGCCGATCAGTTCTACCCGTACCCTGGTCCGCCAGGAAGCCGCGGTGAAGACTGTTTCCCCGCAGACCCCTGCCCCGCAGCAGACCGCTGCCGCACCCGCACCGGTTGTCGAAGCGTCCAAGCCGATGCCGGAGCCGAGCCTGTTCCAGGGCCTGGTGAAGTCGCTGGTCAGCCTGTTCGCCGGCAGCAAGCCGGAGCAGCCGCAACCCGCCGCCGCCGAGAAGCCGGCTGCCGAGCGTAGCGAAGGCCAGGGCGAGCGCCGCAACGGCCGCCAGCAGAACCGTCGCCGCGATGGCCGCGAAGGTGGCCGTCGTGATGACGAGCGCAAGGAGCGTGGCGAGCGTCGCCGTGACGAGCGTGGTGAGCGTGGCGAACGCGCCGAGCGTCCGGCTCGCGAAGAGCGTCAGCCGCGTGAAGAGCGCGCCGAACGTCAGCCCCGCGAGGAGCGTCAGCCGCGTGAAGAGCGCACCGAGCGTCAACCCCGCGAGGAACGCCAGCCGCGTGAAGAGCGCGCCGAGCGTCAGCCTCGCGAGGAACGCCAGCCGCGCGAAGAGCGTGCCGAGCGTCAGCCCCGTGAAGAGCGTGCCGAACGTCAACCGCGCGAAGAGCGCCAGCCCCGCGAAGAGCGTGGCGAGCGTCCGGCCCGCGAAGAGCGTCAGCCGCGTGGCGAACGCGCCGAGCGTCAACCCCGTGAGGAGCGTCAGCCGCGCGAGGAGCGTCAGGCCAGCGAAGCCGCTGCCGTGGAATCCGAAGAGCTGCTGAACGAGGAACTGCTGGACCAGCAGGATGACCAGGAAGGCGCCGATGGCGAGCGTCCTCGTCGCCGCTCCCGTGGTCAGCGCCGCCGCAGCAACCGCCGCGAGCGTCAGCGTGAAGCCGGTGTCGATGGCGTGGAAGGTGGCGAAGAAGTGAGCGAGCAGACCGAACAGGCTGCTGGCGAAGCATCGACTGCTGCCGCCATCGTTGGCGCCACTGCCGCTGTCGTTGCCGAAGTTGCCACCGAGCAGCAGTCGGACAGCGAGGCACCGACCGAAGCCGCTCTGCCGGTAGAGTCCAACGTAGTCGAGGCCGTGCGCACCGAAAGCGCCCTGGAGCAGACCATCGAGTTCCTGGCCAAGCCCAGCGAAACCGTCGAGCAGGTTGAAGCCAGCGAAAGCGTAGCGGTGGAAGCCGCCCCGGTCGTTGAAGCTCGCGTGGAAGAGGTCGTCCAGGCCGCTGTCGAAGCCCAGCCTGAGCCTGCCGCCGAAGCGCCGGTCGAAGCTCCGGCCGCCGACGCAGCAGTTCCGGCCAACGCCACCGGCCGCGCCTCCAACGACCCGCGCGAGCGTCGTCGCCTGGAGCGTATGGCCCGTGAAGCCGCCGCAGCCGCGGCCGCTGCTCCGCAGGTCGAAGCAGCTCCGGCTGTCGAAGCGGTGGTCGAAGAGACCGCAGCCGTGGAAGCTGAAGTCGTGACTGAGCCGGCCGTAGAGGTTCCAGCCGATGCCGTTGCGGCAGAAGCGGTGAACGAAGCGCCTGCCATCGAGCAGACCGAGCAATCGGCTGCCGAGCAGACTGAAGGCGAAAACGCCGAGAAGCCCGAGGAAGAAGAAAGCAACGTGGCGGAAAAACACCACAGCTGATAGCTTCCGGCACGAAAAAGGGGATGCAACTGCATCCCCTTTTTTATTGCCCGACCAGCAAGGCGACCCACCCAACCTGTAGGGGCGAGCTTGCTCGCGAACAACCGCAGGCAATTCGCGAGCAAGCTCGCTCCTACATAAGCGCTAACCCATCCCGGCTCATCCCAGGAAGCAGACACAAAAAAGGGGATGCCAAGGCATCCCCTTTTCTCGCGTCCGGAGTGGCCTCAGTAGAGATTCGGCTCCATCTCCAACTCAACGCCAAAACGCTGCTGGATGTCGTCACGAATTCGCCCCGCCAGCGCATACAGCTGCGCACCGGTCGCTCCGCCGTAGTTGATCAGCACCAGCGCCTGCTGCGCATGCACGCCCGCAGCGCCATCACGGAAGCCTTTCCAGCCCGCCTTGTCGATCAGCCAGCCGGCCGCCAGCTTCACCAGGCCGTCCCCCTGCGGGTAGGCCACCAGATCGCTGAAGCGCACACGCAGCTCATCCGCCTGCCCGGCAGACACCACGGGATTCTTGAAGAAACTGCCAGCGTTGCCGAGCACCGCCGGGTCGGGCAGCTTTTCGCGGCGGATGGCGCAGATCACTCGGGAAACATCTGCCGGTGTCGGCGCAGTCACGCCCTCCTCCACCAGGCGCTGGCGCACCGGACCATAGTCCAGATGCAGTTGCGCCGCACGAGTCAAGGCGAAGCGCACCCGCAGGATCAACCAGCGACCCGGTTCGCGCTTGAAGCGGCTGTCGCGGTAGGCGAAGGCACAGTCCTCTAAACCGAACTCGCGCAACTCGCCGCTTTCACGGTCCAGCGCAGTCAGGCCGGCGAACACGTCCTTGATCTCGACACCATAGGCGCCGATGTTCTGCATGGGCGCGGCACCCACGGTGCCAGGAATCAGGCTGAGGTTTTCCAGCCCGCCCAGCCCCTGCGCCAGTGTCCAGCGCACGAAGTCATCCCAGACCTCACCGGCTTCCGCCTCAACCATCATGCGCTCGCCGTCGTCACGGAGGACGCGGATGCCACGGGACGCCATGCGCAGGACCAACGCCTCGACGTCACGGGTCAGCAGCAGGTTGCTGCCACCGCCGATCACCATCAGCGGCAGGCTCTTCTCGGTAGCGGCGGCGATGCCGGCACGCACCTCGACGTCGTCATGGGCCTGGGCGAACCAGCGCGCCGCGACTTCGACGCCGAAGGTGTTGTAGGGCTTGAGGGAAACGCGTTCTTGCAGTTGCAGCGTCACAGGCGCCTCTTCACTTCCATCAGCAGGCCGTCACAGGCCCGCTCCACCAGGTCCAGCACCTGCTCGAAACCGTCATCGCCGCCGTAGTACGGGTCGGGAACTTCGTCGATTTCCAGATCGAAGCGACGCAGGAACAGATCCAACTCGGCCTTGCCGCCGCCGGCGCGCAGGTGTTTCAGGTCACGCAGGTTGGCGTGATCCATAGCGAGGATCAGGTCATAGCGGGAAAAGTCCGCCACGCTCACCTGCCGTGCCCGCAAGGCCGACAGATCGTAACCACGGCGCAACGCGGCGGCGCGGGTGCGCGCATCCGGCGCCTTGCCGACGTGCCAGTCGCCGGTACCGGCGGAGTCGATCTCGATGCCCTCCTCAAGGCCCGCTTCGCGGACCTTGTGGCGGAAGATGCCCTCGGCGGTGGGCGAGCGGCAAATGTTGCCCAGGCAAACGAACAGAACCTTCATCAAGCCCCCAGGATGCGCCGCACGCGTTCCAGGTCTTCCGAGGTATCGACGCCGGCCTGCGGCGCTTCCAGGGCATCGGCCACGTGGATACGCACGCCGTGCCAGAGTGCACGCAGTTGCTCCAGGCACTCGGTGTCCTCCAGCCAGCACGGGCCCCAGGCCACGAAGTCGCGCAGGAAACGCGCACGATAGGCGTAGATACCGATATGGCGGCGGTACGGCACGTTGGCCGGCAGGCTTTCACGGTCCACCGCGAAGGCGTCGCGCGCCCAGGGCAGCGTAGCGCGGCTGAAGGTCAGGGCCAGGCCGTCCTTGTCGCTGACCACCTTGACGATGTTCGGGTTGAACAGCGCTGCCGGGTCATGGATCGCCTCGCACAGGGTGGCGATGCCCGCCTCCGGATGGGCCGCGAGGTTGGCGGCCACCTGATCGATGATCGACGGCGGCACCAGCGGTTCGTCGCCCTGCACGTTGACCACGATGGCGTCGTCGGCCAGGCCCAGCGCGTCGGCCACTTCCGCCAGGCGGTCGGTGCCGGAGTTGTGGTCGGCGCGGGTCAGCACCACCTGGGCGCCAAAGCCCTGGCAAGCATCGTAAATGCGCCGATCGTCCGTGGCGACCACCACCTGGGCAGCCGAACTCTTGCCGGCCTGCGCCCAGACATGCTGGATCATCGGCTTGCCGGCGATGTCCTGCAGCGGCTTGCCGGGCAGGCGGGTGGAGGCATAACGGGCGGGAATGACGACGGTGTAGGCCTGGCTCATGGGAGTTACTTGTCCAGACGCTCGTCGACGTTCAGGGTACGCGCTTCGCCTTCGAGCATCACCGGGATGCCGTCGCGTACCGGGTAGGCCAGGCCGTCGGCCTTGCAGATCAGCTCGGACTTGTCGTCGGTGAGCTTGAGCGGGCCCTTGCACAGCGGACAGGCGAGGATATCGAGGAGTTTCGGGTCCATGATGCGTTCCTTGAACGTGAACGGATTGAATTCGGACGCCGCAGGGGCGACGCCGGATCAGCGGGCGAGCAGGCGCTCGAGCTGGGCGTCGAACCAGGCGACGAAGGCCGGCGAGGGCTGCGCTTCGACGGCGAGGTACCACCAGTCGGGCGCGGCGAAGGACCGGCATTTCACCGCATCCTTCTCGGTCATGACCAACGGCAGCTCCGGCGTGAAGCGCAGTTGCTCGGCGGTATAGGCCGCATGGTCGGGGAAGGGATGCGGAATCGGCCGCCAGTTTAGCGCCTCGAGCGTCTTGAAGAAACGCTGCGGGTTGCCGATTCCAGCCAGGGCATGGAGCGCCTGACCGGCGGGGAAATGCTCGACGCCACGGCGTTCGCCGCTGGCCAGGCTGACCAGGGCGGAAGGTCGCAGGACGAAGGAGAAGGCGCCCGGCGGGTCGGAAAGTGCGCCGTTGTGCAGGACGGCGTCGACTTCGGCCAGGCGCTCGGCGGGTTCGCGCAGCGGCCCGGCGGGCAGGCAGCGGCCGTTGCCCAGACCACGGGCGGCGTCGATCAGCACCAGTTCCAGGTCGCGCGCCAGGCGGTAGTGTTGCAGGCCGTCGTCGCAGAGGATCAGGTCCAGCGGCTCCTCGGCCAGCAGCGCGCGCACGGCGCTGGAGCGGTCCGGGTCGATCATCAGCGGCACGCCGCTGCGGCGCACGATCATCAGCGGCTCGTCGCCCGCCTCCGCCGCCGACTGCTCGGCGCGCACGCGCCAGGGCGTCTGCGGGGGCTTGGCGCCATACCCACGGCTGACCACGCCGACCTTCAGGCCACGGGCGCGGCAGTACTCGATCAGCCAGAGGATCATCGGCGTCTTGCCGGTGCCGCCCACGGTGATGTTGCCGACCACGATGATCGGCACCGGAGCGCGGTAGGCCGGCTTGGCGCCGGAAAGGAAATCTGCGCGACGGCGACGGGCGACACGCTGGTAGAGCAGTTCGAGCGGCTTGAGCAGGACAAGGGCCGGATGGCCCTTGTACCAGGCGTCGAGCAGGCGGTCGGAGAACGCCATCAGGGCTTCTTGTCCGAATGGGCCTCGATGGTGGTGATGCGCAGGTGGGTGAAGCCCAGCTTGCCTGCGGCATCCATCGCGGTAACCACGGACTGGTAGTCGACCTTGCCATCGGCGGTGATCACCACCGGCAGGCTGTTGTCGCCAGCGGACTCGCGCTGCATGGCGTTCATCAGGTTCTCCAGGTCGTCGCGGGCCAGACTCTGGCCGTTCAGGGCGTAGTGGCCCTCGACGCTGATGGAGATTTCCAGCTGCTTGATCTCGGTGGCTTCCGGCGGCGTGCCGCTGACCGCCTCGGGCAGTTCGACCTTGAGCTGCGCCGGCTTGGTGAACGAGGTGCTGACCACGAAGAACAGCAGCAGCACGAAGATCACGTCGATCAGCGACGCCAGGTTGATGAAGACGTCCTCGCGGGCCGCTCCGCCCGCTCTGCGGCGGAACTTCACGCTTTGCCTTCCTCGGCGAAATCGACTTCGCGATCGCCCTGGGTGACTTCCACCAGCTTGATGGCTTCCTGTTCCATCGCGATCACCAGCTCATCGACACGGCGCAGCAGGTAGCGGTGGAAGAACACCGCCGGGATCGCCACGATCAGGCCGGACGCGGTGGTGATCAGGGCCTTGGAAATACCGCCGGCGAGCATCGGCGCGTTGGCCATGCCGTCGCCCATGAAGGCGCTGAAGATCTGGATCATGCCGAACACGGTGCCCAGCAGGCCGAGCAGCGGCGCCATCGCGGCGATGGTGCCCAGGGCATTGAGGTAGCGCTCCAGCTCATGGATGACGCGGGAAGCGGCCTCCTCGATGCACTCCTTCATGATCTCGCGACCGTGCTTGGAGTTGGCCAGGCCAGCGGCAAGGATCTCACCCAGCGGGGACGACGCGCGCAGGTCCTTCAGGGCCTGGCTGTTCATCTTCTTGCCCTTGATCTGCTTCCACACCTGGCCGAGCAACTGTGGCGGAGCCACGCGACTCTTGCGCAGGGTCCAGAGACGTTCTGCGACGATCGCCATCGCGGCGATGGAGCTCAGCAAGATCGGCAGCATCATCCAGCCGCCAGCTTTGACCAGTTCCCACACAGTGGTGAATCCCCTGAAAAAAAGTGGCGCCACTCTAGCATAGGGGCCCGTGCCAGCCGACCGCCCCGGTCTCATTTTTCTTGCCAGAAATGTGCGCCTTCCCGCACTCCCCGGACCTCCCCGTGGGCGCCGAGCATCAGCGTCAGCGCACCCTCCTGTGCCGTATCGTGAATCCGGATGCCCAGTGCCCGGAAGCGCTCGACGACCAACGGATGGGGGTGGCCATAAGGATTATTGGCGCCGCGGGAAATGATCGCGGCAGTGGGCGTCACGCTGCGCACGAAGACCGGTCCGGAAGCGCTGCGGCTGCCGTGGTGCCCCGCCAGCAACCAGTCGATGTGGATATCCGGGTGTTCGGCCAGCCAGGCCAGTTCGCCGGCCTGCGGCAGGTCGCCGGTCAGCAGCAGGCGCTCGCCATTGGCTTCGAGCGCCAGAACGCAGGAGCGGTCGTTGCTTTCCCGTGCACCCTCCCATGCCCAGGCCGCGAAGTGGACGCCGTCGACCTCCCAGCTCGCCTTCCGACAGGGCTGTGCCCGCAACTCGCGGGGCAGCCGATCCGCCTCGCCGCTGACCACCTGCACGGGATGCAGCGACGCCTTCACCGCCAGGGCGCCACCTGCATGGTCGTTGTCCGCGTGACTGAGCATCAATCGGTCCAGACGGTTGATCCCCAGACTCCGCAGCGTCGGTACGACGACCCGCTCGCCGATATCGAAATCGCCATTGCGCGCGCCGGTGTCGTAGAGCCAAGCCTGACTGCGCGTGCGGATCAACACCGAAAGGCCCTGCCCCACATCCAGCACCCGGACCTCGGCCATCCCCGGCGGCGGCAGCACGATCGACGGCCAGAACACCGGCAGGAACATCGCCAGTCCGAACGCTCGCACCGGTACGCCAGCCGGCGCCAGCAGCAACAACGCACCCAGCATGGCCAGCAGCAGCGCCCAGGCCGGCGCGTTGACGGGCTGCCAGGCAGGCGCCAGGGCCGCCATCCAGCCCAGCAGGCGGAACAGCAACTCGAGCAGCCCGCCGGAGATCCAGAGCAACCCTTCGCCCAGCCAGGGAATGCCCAGCGCCAGGCTGCCCAGCAAGGCCAGCGGCACCACCGCCATTTCCACCCAGGGCACCGCAAGCAGGTTGGCGACCACCCCGGAAATGCTCAGCGGCAGGCCAAGCGCCACGGACGCGGGCAGCAAGCCGATCGCCATCAGCCACTGCGCACGCAGCCAGGTGCGCCAGGCCGTCCAGCGCCCCAGTCGGCCGGAAAAACCGAAGATCAACAACGCCACCGCCGCATAGGACAGCCAGAAGCCGGGCAACAGTATGACCAACGGTTCCGCCAGCAGTACCGCCAGCAAGGCGCCGAGCAGCGGTGTCCACAGACCGCTACGGCGATGGCGAAGGCGCCACAGGAGGACAATCGAAACCATGATGCAGGCACGCTGCAGCGGTACCTCGAATCCCGCCATCAGGCTGTACGCCCAGGCGCCGAGCGCGGCCAGCAGACAGGCGCAGGGCAGCCAGGGCACGCGCGAGGGCCAGACGCCGAAGCGTGCAAGCCCGGCGACCACGGCGTAGAGCAGCCCGGCCAGCAGGGAGATGTGCGAACCGGAAATCACCATCAGGTGCAGGGTTCCGGTGTCCTGCAGCACCTGCCAGTCCGCCGTGGTCAGTCCCGAGGCATCGCCCAGCACCAGCGCCGCCAGCGCACCGGAGCGCCCCTGGGCATCGACCGCCAGCAAACGTTGCCGCCAGGCTTCTCGCCAGGCCGGCGGGCCGCTGCTCGCTTCCAGGCGCTGCCCATCCTTCACGCTGCCGATGGCGCCGATCCGTTGCGCGGTAAGCCAGGCCTCGTAGTCGAAGCCTGCGCCGTTGGCCATGCCGTAGGGGCGCTTGAGCTTCACCGCCAGGCGCCAGCGTTCACCACCCTGTACCGCGGGCCCGCCGAACCAGGACAGGCGCAAGGTGCCAGGCAGACGCGCCCGAGGACTGGATACATCGGAAAGAACGAAACGTACCGAAGGCCCGGTAAGGTCAGGCAGCCCCTCCACCCTGCCCTCCAGCCACAGCGTGCGACCGTCGAGCGCCTTGTCCAGCCGGTCATCCAACGCCCACTGGGCCGACTGGCAGGCCCAGGCAAAACCCAGCAGGAACAGGCCGATGAAATAGCCGCGAGTGAACAGCAAGGGCAACGCCAGCGCCACCAGCGACAGCAGCACCCAACCGGCTGGCAGCGTCGATAGCCAGCGCAGCGCCAGCAGGCCGGCGGCCAGCGCGAACATCCCTGAACGAGGCAACGGACTCCTCCCTGGAGTCGCCGGGCAACCGTCGGTCCGATCGGACGGCGATCGGGGCACAGCGGTTACACACGGACATACTTGGCAACGAATGACTGTCACCTAGCTAGGCATAATGTGGCGTCGTCCGTCTGCCAGAGATTTCCCTCATGCCGCGCCGAATTTTCAAGCGCTACATGCCGGATCCGGAAAGCATCAGGAGCCACAAGGGCCTGCGCTTTCTCGGGCCGCTGATCCAGTCCCCCAACCTCTGGCACCTGAATCGCCGCTCCGTATCCCGCGCAATGGGCATGGGGCTGTTCGCCGCCTTCATTCCGATCCCGCTGCAGATGCTGCTGGCCGCCTCGCTGGCGGTGTGGGTGCGGGCCAATCTGCCGATTTCGGTCGGGCTGGTCTGGCTGACCAACCCGATCACCATGCCGCCGGTGTTCTATTGCACCTACAAGATGGGCGCCTGGGTCATGGGCATCCCGGCGCGCGTCCTGCCCGACCACCTGACCTGGGAGTGGATCAGCGGCGAGCTGACGATGCTCTGGCAGCCCTTCCTGCTGGGTTCGGTGATCTGCGGGATTCTGGTGGGCATCCTCGGCTACCTGGCCACCGAGGGCTACTGGCGCTGGTGGATCGGCCGCAGTTGGCGGCGGCGCCGGGCGCTGCGCAATGTGCAGCGCGAGCTCTAGCTTTTTGTAGGAGCGAGCTTGCTCGCGAATCGCCCGAGGCACAGAGCTGCCGGCGAACTTGTTCGCGAGCAAGCTCGCTCCTACAGGGTGCTCCCTGAAACGAGAAAGCCGCCCCGAGGGGCGGCTTTTTCATGGTCCGATGGATCACTCGTACCGCAGCGATTCCGCCGGTTGGGTCGATGCCGCACGCCAGGCCGGGTACAGCGTGGCCAGGAAGCTCATCGACAGCGCCGCGACGCAGATCAGGACAATATCCAGCACCTGCGGGTCGGACGGCAGGTAGTTGATGAAATAGATGTCCGAGTTGAACACGTGGGTGCCGGCGACGCGCTCCAGGGTCGAGACGATGGCGGTGACGTTGTAAGCCGCCAGCACGCCCAGCACGCAGCCGATGACGGTGCCGATCAGGCCGATCACCGTGCCCTGCACCATGAAGATCGCCATGATCTGCTTCGGCGTGGCACCCAGAGTGCGCAGAATGGCGATGTCCGCGCGCTTGTCGGCCACGACCATGATCAGGGTGGCGATGATGTTGAAGGCGGCGACCGCAACGATCAGCAGCAGCAGCAGGCCGATCATGGTCTTTTCCATCTTCATCGCGCTGAACAGGCTGCCCTGGGTGTGGGTCCAGTCCACCGAGCGGTAGCCGTCGCCCAGCTGTTTGGCGATGGCCGCGCCGACTTCGGGCGCCTGGAACAAGTCCTTCAGGGCGATGCGCACGCTCTGTACCTGGCCGGGCTGCCAGCGCATCAGGCTCGCCGCGTCGTCCACGTGGATCAGCGCCAACGAGCTATCCAGCTCGGCGCCGACCTTGAAGATGCCGACCACGTTCAGGCGCTGCATGCGCGGGGTGATGCCACCGGGCGCGGAACTGGGCTCGGGGACGATCAGCAACAGGCTGTCACCGACGTTGACGTGGAAGCGCCGCGCGGTGATCTCGCCGATGACCACACCGAACTCGCCGACCTTGAGGTCGGCGAGGCGGCCCTGGACCATGTGCTGGCCGATGATCGACACCTGGGTTTCCAGCGCCGGATCGACGCCGTCCACCTCGATGGGCTGCATCATGCCTTTATAGGAGAGCATGCCGTCGACCTCGGTATAGGGCACCGCGCCGACGATCTTCGGGTTCCGCTTCGCTACCTCGGCCACGCGTTGCCAGTCGTCCAGCGGACCGCTGGTCTTCTGCAGCACCGCGTGCGGGACCATACCGAGGATGCGCGAGCGCATTTCCTTCTGGAAGCCGTTCATCACCGAGAGCACCACGATCATGGCCAGCACGCCCAGGGCGAGGCCGATCATCGAGGTCAGGGAGATGAACGAGATGTAGTGGTTGCGTCGCTTGGCACGGGTGTAGCGGGTGCCGATGAAGACGGACAGGGGTCTGAACATTCCGTTATCCCTCAGGCGGCGACCAGCCGGCCCTCCTCCAGGCGCAGCACACGATCCATCTGCTGGGCGAGGTGGGTGTCGTGGGTCACCACCAGGAAGGCAGTGCGCAGGGATTGCGACAGTTCCAGCATCAGTTCCTGGATACCGTGGGCGGTGTGCTGGTCGAGGTTGCCGGTGGGCTCGTCGAGCAGCACCAGTTTCGGCGTGTTCACCAGGGCGCGGGCGATGGCCACGCGCTGGCGCTCACCACCGGACAGCTCCGACGGCTTGTGGCTCAGGCGATGGCCCAGACCCACACGCTCCAGCAGCGCGGTGGCGCGCTGGCGCGCTTCCGGGATCGGCGTCTTGCCGATCAGCAGCGGCATGCAGACGTTCTCCAGCGCGGTGAATTCCGGCAGCAGGTGGTGGAACTGGTAGACGAAGCCCAGCGCGCGGTTGCGCAGCAGGCCGCGCTGCTTCTCGTTCAGCGCCGACAGCTGTTCGCCAGCGAGCCAGACGCTGCCGGTGCTGGGCGTATCGAGGCCGCCGAGCATGTTCAGCAGGGTGCTCTTGCCCGAGCCGGAGCTGCCGACGATGGCCACGCGCTCGCCGGGCAGCAGTTCCAGCTGCACGCCGGAGAGCACCTCGACCGACTGCGGGCCTTCCTCGTAGCGCTTGCCAAGGTCACGGCAGCTCAGGACGGCCTGGTCGTTGGGGGTCGACTTACTCATAACGCAGGGCCTCCGCGGGCTGGGTGCGGGCCGCACGCCAGGCCGGATACAGGGTGGCGAAGAAACTCAGGATCAGCGCGGCGCTGCACACCAGGATCACGTCCTCGCTCATCAGTTGCGAGGGCAGGTAATCGATGAAGTAGACGTCCGCGTTGAGGAACTTGTGGCCCAGCAGGCGCTCCAGCAGGGCGATGGCGGAGCTGACGTTGAGCGCCGCGAGGATGCCCAGCACGCCGCCGATGAAGGTGCCGATCACGCCGATCACCGTGCCCTGGACCATGAAGGTCGCCATGATCTGCCCCGGCGTGGCGCCCAGGGTGCGCAGGATGGCGATGTCGGCCTTCTTGTCGGTGACGACCATGACCAGGGTGGAAATGATGTTGAACGCGGCGACCGCGACGATCAGCAGCAGCAACAGGCCGATCATGGATTTCTCCATGCGGATCGCCTGGTACAGGTTGCCGTGGCTGCGGGTCCAGTCGCGGGCGAAGTAGTCGTTGCCCTTCAGGGTGCGGGCGATTTCCCAGGCGGTGCGCGGCGCCTGGAACAGGTCGTCGAGCTTCAGGCGCAGGCCTTCGACCTGGCCTTGCTTGAGGCGGCGCAGGCGCGCGGCGTCGTCGATGTGGACCATGCCGACGTAGCCGTCCAGCTCGCCGGCGCCGACATGGAAGGTGCCGACCACGGTGAAGCGCTTCATGCGCGGGAACATGCCGGCCGGGGTGACCGAGACTTCCGGGGCGATGAAGGTGACCTTGTCGCCCAGCTTCACGCCGAGGTTCTTCGCCGCCTTGTCGCCGATGATGATGCCGAACTCGCCGGGTTTGAGGCTCTTGAGCGAACCCTCCTGGAAGAACTGGTCGATGATCGAGACCTTGCTCTCCTCGTTCGGGTCAACGGCGTTGATCAGCACCTTCTGTACCGTGCCGCCGGCGCTGAGCAGGCCCTGCATCTGGATGAAGGGCGCGACTTCCAGCACGTTGGGGTGCTGGCTCTTGATCTGCCCGGCGATGCCGCGCCAGTCCTCGATGGGCTGGTAGGACTCGACGGTGGCGTGGGGCACCATGCCCAGTACGCGGGTGCGCATCTCGTGGTCGAAGCCGTTCATGACCGAGAGCACCACGATCATCACCACCACGCCCAGCGCGAGGCCGATCATGGAGGTGAGCGAAATGAAGGATACGAAGTGGCTGCGGCGTTTGGCGCGTGTGTAGCGCGTTCCGATATAGACGGAAAGGGGTCTGAACATGTGGGGCCGATTAAGAAGATGAAGAGTGCGTCGGGCGTCAGTTCCTTCTGGCGTACGACTTCCGTGTGGCGAGGCTCGGCAGGCGGCTTTACACTCAGACCATCACTGCCGCCGTGGGTTCGCCATGTCCACTCCAGACGCGGATGACCGCCGCGAATACTATCGTATTGAAGACACGCTCGCATTGGAATTTCGCCCGCTGCGCGAGGACGAAATCCAGTCGCAAGAAGTGCTTCAGGATGATTCCGCGCTGTTCAATCTGCTCAGCGACCTGCACCTGACCGACTTCGAGTCGCAGCACCTGTTGCGCCATATCCACGAGCGCGACCGCCCGCTGGCCAGCTATCTGAAAGTGATCAACAAGCGCATCGACCTGATCGCCCAGGCCCTGACCCAGAGCCTGCTGCGCGAGATCGGCCCGCCCCGCCAGGTCACGCTGTCCGAGGGCGGCATCGACTTCCGTGATACGCAGCCTCTTCCGCTCGGCCAGGGGCTTGCGCTGAAGATCGTCCTGCTACCCCAGGGCCTGGGCCTGCTGCTGCGTGCCAAGGTCACCCATTGCCGGCAACAGAGCGAAGGCGACTACGAAATCGGCACCGAATTCGAGGGTCTCGGCGATGCCCCGCGCCAGTTGCTGGCCCGCCACATCCTCCAGCGTCAGGCATTGGAACGCCGGCAGGCCAAGGCCCGCGACGAATGAACCCAGGGAAATCCATGCGCTATCTGTTACTCCTGTTGAGCCTTGTCACCCCGCTGCCACTGCTGGCGGATACCATCGAGATACCCGTCGGCGCACAGGGCGACCCACACATCGTGCTGCCGGTCCGCGGCGAGAGCCAGAAGGCCGTGCTGGAGCGCTTCGGCCTGCCGGACGAGGAACATCCCGCGGTGGGCAAACCGCCGATCAATCGCTGGGATTACCGCGAGTTCAGCGTCTATTTCGAAAGCGGCCGCGTCGTCGACGCGGTGCGCCAGCACCACTCCCAATACCTCAAGGATCTCTCCCCCCAGAATCCGTCCCCCAAGGAGCCCCAGTGACTCTGATCTATGGCCATCGCGGCGCCAAAGGCGAAGCACCGGAAAACACCCTGACCAGCTTCCAGCGCTGCCTGGAACACAACGTGACACGCTGCGAGCTGGATCTTCACCTGTCCCGCGATGGCGAGCTGATGGTGATCCACGATCCGACGCTCAAGCGAACCACCGGCCGGCGCGGCAAGGTTTCCGAGCAACTGGCGGAAGACCTGATCACGATGGACGCCCGCGAGGGCGGTCCGGGGTGGGTGCGCCCCTGCCCCATTCCGCGCCTGGCGGAACTGTTCGAACGCTGCGATTTCGAGCACTGGCAACTGGAGGTCAAGAGTGGCTCGAAAGACCGAGCGGGGCGCACGGTACAGGCGATCCACCACCTGGTCGGACGCTACGGCCTGCGCGACCGCATCACGGTGACATCGAGTTCACGCACGGTGCTGCGCGCCCTGGAAGAGCTGGCGCCGGAGCTATCCCGCGGGCTGGTGGCCGAATACGCCTGGCTCGATCCATTGAAGGTCGCCGCACACTACGGCTGCGATCTGCTGGCGCTGAACTGGATGCTGTGCACCCCGGAGCGCTTGCTGAAAGCGCAGAAGCAGGGGCTGCATGTGTCGGTCTGGACGGTCAACGAGCCAGCCCTGATGCGCCGGCTCGCCGATTTTGGCGTGGATAGCCTGATCACAGACTTTCCCGGTTTGGCCACTGCCACGATCGGGAATCGCTGAGCAGGTTCCCCCCGACCGGCTCAGGCCGCCGGTCGGGGTACTTCAAAAAATCCGGTTCAGGCCGTCGAACGCCGCTACGCGGTAGGCTTCGGCCATCGTCGGATAGTTGAAGGTGGTGTTGACGAAGTACTTCAGGGTGTTCAGTTCCCCCGGCTGGTTCATGATCGCCTGGCCGATGTGGACGATCTCCGAGGCTTGGTCGCCGAAGCAGTGCACGCCGAGGATCTCCAGGGTCTCGCGGTGGAACAGGATCTTCAGCATGCCCACCGGCTCATTGGAGATCTGCGCGCGGGCCATGCCCTTGAAGAAGGCCTTGCCCACCTCATAAGGAATCTTCGCCGCGGTCAGCTCGTGCTCGTTCTTGCCGATCGAGCTGATCTCCGGAATGGTGTAGATGCCGGTCGGCACGTCATTCACGAAGCGCCAGCCGTCGTGCTCGACGATGTTGCCGGCAGCCGAGCGGCCCTGGTCGTAGGCGGCGCTGGCCAGGCTCGGCCAGCCGATCACGTCGCCGGCGGCATAGATGTTCGATACCGAGGTGCGGTAGTTCTCGTCCGTCTCGATCTGGCCACGGCTGTTGACCTTGATGCCGATGTTCTCCAGGCCCAGGCGGTCGGTGTTGCCGGTGCGGCCGTTACACCACAGCAAGGCGTCGGCCTTGATCTTCTTGCCCGACTTCAGGTGCAGGATCACCCCGTTGTCCAGGCCTTCCACGCGCTCGTATTCCTCGTTGTGACGGATCAGCACGTTGTTGTTGCGCAGGTGGTAGCTCAGCGCATCGGAGATTTCGTCGTCGAGGAAGCTCAGCAACTGGTCGCGGGTGTCGATCAGGTCCACCAGCACGCCCAGGCCACTGAAGATCGAGGCGTACTCGCAGCCGATCACGCCGGCTCCGTAGATGATCAGGCGGCGCGGGGTGTGGCTCAGCGAGAGGATGGTGTCGCTGTCGTAGACGCGCGGGTGGTTGAAGTTGATGTCCGACGGGCGATACGGGCGCGAGCCGGTGGCGATGACGAACTGGTCGGCCACCAGGCGCTCCACGGCGCCGCTGGGGGTCACGACTTCAACGGTGCGCTCGTCGACGAAGCTGGCGGTGCCGTTGAACATATCGATGCGGTTGCGCGCGTAGTAGCCGGTGCGCGAGGCGACCTGCTTGGAGATGACCTTCTCGGCGCTTTTCAGCACGTCGGGGAAGGAGAACCAGCGCGGTTCGCCGATCTGGCGGAACATGGGGTTGGTGTTGAACTCGATGATCTGCTTCACCGAGTGACGCAGCGCCTTGGACGGGATGGTGCCCAGGTGCGTGCAGTTGCCGCCGACCACGCGACGGCTGTCCACCACCGCCAGCTTGCGTCCGTACTTGGAGGCATTCATCGCCGCCCCCTCGCCCGCCGGACCCGTGCCGAGAATCACCACGTCGTAGTTGTAGACAGCCATGCGTACTCCTTCAGAACAGGCCGGGACGCTCGCTTGGCGCTCCCGGCGAAGCCCCGGCACCACATGCGCCGAGGCGGATCGAAATCATTGCGCAGCTTAGCCCTGCGGCAAAAGGCTGCACATTAGCGGTTGGTCGGCAGGTAGGCGAATTTTGCCGTCACTACATACCTTCCCGCCGAATCATCATGCCCGGCGAACCTTTCATTCAGGCGTCGGAAACAGCGCTTCGAAGCGTGTCGTCGCGCGGGTCACGAAGCCCTCGCCCTGGCGCACGATGAAGAACGCCGCCAGCCCATTGCGCTCGGCAAAGGTATAGCCCTCCTCCGGCCCCAGCACCATCAGCAGGGTCGACAGGCCATCGGCGCGCAGCGCCTGCGCATCGGCCACCGTGACCGCCGCCAGCGCATGCCGGACCGGCGTGCCGCTGCGTGGATCGAAGGTGTGCGAGTAACGCTGCCCACCTTCCTCGAAATAGTTGCGGTAGTCGCCGGAGGTGGACAGCCCGAAGCCATCCAGCGCCACCGAACGCTCCACCTGCCGTTCGCGCTCGCCGCTGGGCACTTCCAGGGCGATGCGCCAGGGCGTGCCATCGGGCTTGTGGCCCACGGCCTTGAGCTCGCCGGTGATTTCCACCAGGTAATTCGTGAGCCCCAGCTCGGCCAGGCGCGCACTGACCTTGTCCACCGCGTAGCCGGCGACGATGCTGTCGAAGTCCAGCTGCGCATTGACGTCCTTGCACAACTGCTCGCCCTGCAGATGCAGATGCTGATGGCCGACGCGGGCACGCTCGCGCTCCAGATCGGCGGCCGCCGGCACTTGCTCGGCGCGCGACTGCGGGCCGAAGCCCCAGAGGTTCAGCAGCGGCTCGACGGTGAGGTCGAAGGCACCGCCGCTCTGCTGCGAGAGCGCCTCGCCATAGCGCCAGAGCGTCAGCATGTCCTCCGGCAGCGCCATGCAGGTGCCGGCCGGCTGGGCATTGAAGCGCGAGATCAGCGAGTCGTCGCGGTAGGTGGAGAACTGCTCGTCGAGGCTCGCCAGGATCGCATCGACCTCGGCCTTGAGCTTCGCGGTATCCGGCGCCTTGCCCGTGGTCACGTACTGCACCGTGTAGCTGCTGCCCATGGTCGGGCCGCCAAAGCGTTCGACCGACTGCCCGCAACCCGCCAGGGCAGCAACCAGAACAGCCAGCACCACCAACAGCCAGACTCCACGCACCACTCGGCACCTCCTGCCGTCCATCATCCGCCCGGCGCCGGGCATTCTACCGCAAGCACCCCGGGCCACTGTTTCCGCTCTGGCAAAGGTGCATTACCAAAAGAAAACGGGAGCCGAAGCTCCCGTTTCTCAACCGGTTCAGGCGTTGGCCTTGACCGGGGACTTGCGCTTGAACAGGTAGCACACACCCATCAGCACGATCCACACCGGGATCGCGTACACCGACACGTCGATGCCTGGGATCTGCAGCATGATACCGAGAATGAACACCACGAAAGCCAGGCACAGCCAGTTGCCGACCGGGTACCACAGCGCGCGGAAGAACGGCTGCACGCCCTTGGCCTGCATGGCCTTGCGGAACTTCATGTGGGCCAGGCTGATCATCGCCCAGTTGATCACCAGCGCGGCCACCACCAGGGACATCAGCAACTCCAGCGCCTGGTGCGGGATCACGTAGTTGACCACCACGCAGGCCAGGGTGATGAAGGCCGAGACACCGATGGCCAGCAGCGGTACGCCGCGATCATCGACCTTGGCGAAGGCGCGCGGGGCATCGCCCTGCTCGGCCAGGCCGAAGAGCATGCGGCTGTTGCAGTACACGCAGCTGTTGTAGACCGACAGCGCGGCGGTGAGTACCACGAAGTTCAGGATGTGCGCCGCGTACTCGCTACCCAGCAGCGAGAAGACCTTGACGAACGGGCTGCCGCTGTAGGGGTCGCCGGCGCTGTTGATGCTCTGCAGCAGCGCATCCCAGGGGTACAGCGAGAGCAGTACGGCCAGGGCGCCGATGTAGAAGATCAGGATCCGGTAGATGACCTGGTTGATCGCCTTGGGGATCACCTTCTTCGGCTCGGAGGCTTCGGCGGCGGTAATGCCCACCAGCTCCAGGCCACCGAAGGAGAACATGATGATCGCCAGGACCATGATCAGTCCCTTCCAGCCATTGGGGAAGAAGCCGCCGTGCGCCCACAGGTTGCTCACCGAAGCTTGCGGACCGCCGGTACCGGTGGCCAGCAGCCAGACGCCAAGCAGGATCATGCCGATGATGGCAGCGACCTTGATGATCGCGAACCAGAACTCGGTCTCGCCGAAGGCCTTCACGTTGAACAGGTTGA
The DNA here is from genome assembly GCF_000349845.1 of Pseudomonas sp. ATCC 13867. Classification (NCBI taxonomy): domain Bacteria; kingdom Pseudomonadati; phylum Pseudomonadota; class Gammaproteobacteria; order Pseudomonadales; family Pseudomonadaceae; genus Pseudomonas; species Pseudomonas sp. ATCC 13867. The sequence goes on from NC_020829.1 coordinate 3,648,799, forward strand.
TGGCGTTGATCAGTACGAAGAACACCGCCGCCGTCGCCCAGGTCGGGAAGTCCGGCCACCAGAACTGGATGTACTTGCCGACCGCGGTCAGCTCCGACATGCCCACCAGGATATACAGTACCCAGTAGTTCCAGCCCGACATGAAGCCGGCGAAACCGCCCCAGTACTTGTGCGCGAAGTGGCTGAAGGACCCGGCGACCGGTTCCTCGACGATCATCTCGCCGAGCTGGCGCATGATCAGGAAGGCGATGAAACCGCCGATGGCGTAGCCGAGGATCATCGACGGGCCAGCGGATTGCAGCACGCCGGCCGAGCCCAGGAACAGGCCGGTACCGATGGCGCCGCCGAGGGCGATCAGCTGGATGTGGCGGTTCTTCAGACCGCGCTTCAGCTCGCCTTCATGCAGATGTTGTCCATCCATTTGAAGTCTTTCCAGAATCAGGAATTGGCAGATTTTATCGTTGTAGGGTGGAGCCACTAACGAAAAACGGGAGCCCGAGAGCTCCCGTTTCCCTGTCCCGCCTGGATCAGCGCGGGAAAGCCGGCGGGTTGACCCCAGCCATGTCTTCCATCACGCGGACGACCTGGCAGCTGTAGCCGAACTCGTTGTCGTACCACACGTACAACACGACACGGTTGTCGTTGCAGATAGTGGCTTCGGCATCGACGACGCCCGCGTGGCGGGAGCCGACGAAGTCGGAGGAAACCACTTCCTGGGAGGAGACGAAGTCGATCTGCTTCTGCAGGTCGGAGTGCATGGCCATCTGGCGCAGGTACTCGTTGATCTCTTCGCGGGAGGTGGATTTCTCCAGATTCAGGTTGAGGATCGCCATCGAGACGTTCGGCGTCGGAACGCGGATCGCGTTGCCGGTCAGCTTGCCCTTCAGTACCGGCAGGGCCTTGGCGGCGGCGGTGGCGGCACCGGTCTCGGTGATCACCATGTTCAGCGGAGCGCTGCGGCCGCGACGGCTGCCCTTGTGGAAGTTGTCGATCAGGTTCTGGTCGTTGGTGTACGAGTGAACGGTTTCGACGTGGCCGTTGACGATGCCGTACTGGTCGTTCACGGCCTTGAGCACCGGCACGATGGCGTTGGTGGTGCAGGAAGCGGCGGAAACGATCTTGTCGTCGGCGGTGATGTCACCGTGGTTGATGCCGTGGACGATGTTCTTCAGCGCACCCTTGCCCGGAGCGGTCAGGATCACACGGTCGATGCCCGGGCACTTCAGGTGCTGGCCCAGGCCGTCGGCGTCGCGCCACTTGCCGGTGTTGTCGACCAGCAGTGCATCCTTGATGCCGTACTGGGTGTAGTCGATCGACGCCGGGTCGTTGGAGTAGATAACCTGGATCAGGTTGCCGTTGGCAGTGATGGTGCTGCTTTCTTCATCGATGGTGATGGTGCCGTCGAACGGGCCATGCACGGAATCGCGGCGCAGCAGGCTGGCGCGCTTGACCAGGTCGTTCTCGGCGCCCTTGCGGACGACGATGGCGCGCAGGCGCAGGCCGTCGCCGCCACCGGTCTTCTCGATGAGGATGCGCGCCAGCAGGCGGCCGATGCGGCCGAAGCCGTACAGGACGACGTCGGTGCCTTCGCGGGCGCCGCCGTTCTGCTTGCCGACCACGTCGGTCAGTTCGTCCTTGGTGAACTGCTCGATGCTGCGACCGTTACCTTCGGTCTTGAACTTGGCAACCATCTTGCCCAGGTCGACGGATGCGGCGCCCAGCTTGAGCTCGCTCATCGCCTTGAGGATCGGGAAGGTGTCGTGTACCGACAGGCCGCCTTCGGCCAGGCGGTGACGGGCGAAACGGTGCGCTTTGAGGATCGCGATCACCGAACGGTTGATCAGGCCACGGCCGTAGATCGAGGTCACCACGTTGTTGTTACGGTACAGCTGACCGATCAGCGGAATCATGGCTTCCGCGAGGGCTTCACGATCGATCCACTCACCGAGACACTGGTCGGGCTTCTGGGTCACGGGCAATACCTTCCACATGTAGGAGAAGAAAAAAGGGGCTACATTATGACGGCGCGAACAATCGCCGGCAATCCGCAGCGGTCGTATGACTGACATCCGTCAATCGGGATAGTTACAATCTGGCCGGTCAATTTCTCCGACCGGAGCCACGAACGCCCGTGTCCGTACTGCGCATTCCTTCGCTGCCGACTGCTGCCGGCAAGCAATCCTGGGGCAACCTGCCGGGCGCCGCCCTGAGCCTTGCCATTGCCGAAGCCTCGGCGTCCGCCAACCGTTTCACCCTGTTGCTGACCGCCGACAGCCAGAGCGCCGAGCGCCTGGAGCAGGAGCTGAGCTTCTTCGCGCCGGACCTGCCGGTGCTGCAGCTGCCGGACTGGGAAACCCTGCCCTACGACGTGTTCTCGCCGCACCAGGACATCATTTCCCAGCGCGTCGCCACCCTTTACCAGTTGCCCGGACTGCGCCGCGGCGTGCTGGTGGTGCCGATCACCACCGCCCTGCACCGCCTGGCGCCGGCCAAGTTCCTGCTCGGCAGCAGCCTGGTGCTGGACGTCGGCCAGAAACTCGACGTCGAACAGATGCGCAGCCGCTTCGAGGCCGCCGGCTACCGCTGCGTGGACACCGTCTACGAGCACGGCGAGTTCGCCGTGCGCGGTGCGCTGATCGACCTGTTCCCGATGGGCAGCGAGCTGCCCTACCGCATCGATCTGTTCGATGACGAGATCGAGACGCTGCGCACCTTCGACCCGGAAACCCAGCGCTCCATCGACAAGGTGGAGAGCATCCGCCTGCTGCCGGCGCGCGAGTTCCCGCTGCGCAAGGAAGCGGTGACCGGCTTCCGTGGCCGCTTCCGCGAGCGCTTCGACGTCGACTACCGCCGCTGCCCGATCTACCAGGATCTGGCCAGCGGCCTGACACCGGCGGGCATCGAGTACTACATCCCGCTGTTCTTCGAAGAGGGCGAGACGTCGACGCTGTTCGACTACCTGCCGCAGGACACTCAGGTGTTCTCCCTGCCAGGCATCGAGAGCGCCGCCGAGCAGTTCTGGACCGACGTGCGCAGCCGCTACGAAGACCGCCGCTACGACCCGGAACGCCCGCTGCTACCGCCCGCTGACGTCTTCCTGCCGGTGGAAGACTGCTTCGCCCGCCTGAAGAACTGGCCGCGCGTGGTGGTCAGCCCGGAACCGATCGAGACCGGCGTCGGCCGCGAGCGTTTCCCCGCCGAAGCGCTACCGGAACTGGCGATTGAAGCGAAAGCCACGGAACCGCTGGCACGCCTGCGCCAGTTCATCGAGCGGTTCGACGGGCGCATCCTGTTCACCGCCGAATCCGCCGGCCGCCGCGAAGTGCTGCTGGAACTGCTGGCGCGGCTGAAGCTGCGCCCGGTGGAAGTCGAGGGCTGGCCGGGCTTCCTGGCGCACCAGGACCGCCTGGCAATCACCATCGCGCCGATGGACGAAGGCCTGCTGCTGGACGCCGACAAGGGCCAGCCGGGCATCGCCCTGGTGGCCGAAAGCCCGCTGTTCGGCCAGCGCGTCATGCAGCGCCGGCGCCGCGAGAAGACCCGCGACGGTGGCGAGAACGTCATCAAGAACCTCACCGAGCTGCGCGAAGGGGCGCCGGTGGTGCACATCGACCACGGCGTCGGCCGCTACATGGGCCTGATCACCCTGGAGATCGACGGCCAGAACGCCGAATTCCTCGCCCTGGAATACGCCGACGAGGCCAAGCTCTACGTGCCCGTGGCCAATCTGCACCTGATCGCTCGCTACACCGGCAGCGACGACGCCCTGGCGCCGCTGCACAAGCTGGGCTCGGAAACCTGGCAGAAGGCCAAGCGCAAGGCCGCCGAACAGGTCCGCGACGTCGCCGCCGAGCTACTGGACATCTACGCCCGTCGCGCCGCGCGCAAGGGCTACGCGTTCAAGGACCCGCAGGTCGACTACGCCACCTTCTCCGCCGGCTTCCCCTTCGAGGAAACCCCGGACCAGCAGACCGCCATCGAAGCCGTGGTGGCCGACATGCTCGCCGACAAGCCGATGGACCGCCTGGTCTGCGGCGACGTGGGCTTCGGCAAGACCGAAGTGGCCATGCGCGCGGCCTTCGTCGCGGTGCACAGCGGCAAGCAGGTCGCCGTGCTGGTGCCCACCACCCTCCTCGCCCAGCAGCACTACAACAGCTTCCGCGACCGCTTCGCCGACTGGCCGGTGAGCGTCGAGGTGATGAGCCGCTTCAAGTCCGCCAAGGAAGTCGAAGGCGCCGTGGCGCAACTGGCCGAAGGCAAGGTCGACATCGTCATCGGCACCCACAAGCTGCTGCAGGACGATGTGAAGTTCAAGAACCTCGGCCTGGTCATCATCGACGAAGAACACCGTTTCGGCGTACGCCAGAAGGAGCAGCTCAAGGCCCTGCGCAGCGAGGTGGACATCCTCACCCTCACCGCCACGCCGATCCCGCGCACGCTCAACATGGCGGTGGCCGGCATGCGCGACCTGTCGATCATCGCCACGCCGCCGGCGCGACGTCTCTCCGTGCGCACCTTCGTCATGGAAGAACAGAAGTCGGTGATCAAGGAAGCCCTGCTGCGCGAACTGCTGCGCGGCGGCCAGGTGTACTTCCTGCACAACGAGGTGAAGACCATCGAGAAGTGCGCCCGCGACCTGGCCGAGCTGGTCCCGGAAGCGCGCATCGGCATCGGCCACGGGCAGATGAACGAGCGCGACCTGGAGCGGGTGATGAGCGACTTCTACCACAAGCGCTTCAACGTGCTGGTGGCCTCGACCATCATCGAGACCGGCATCGACGTGCCCAGCGCCAACACCATCCTCATCGAGCGCGCCGACAAGTTCGGCCTGGCCCAGCTGCACCAGCTGCGCGGCCGCGTCGGCCGCAGCCACCACCAGGCCTATGCCTACCTGCTCACCCCGCCGCGCAAGCAGATGACCCCGGACGCCGAGAAGCGCCTGGAAGCCATCGCCAACGCCCAGGACCTCGGCGCCGGCTTCGTGCTGGCCACCCACGACCTGGAGATCCGCGGCGCCGGCGAACTGCTCGGCGACGGCCAAAGCGGGCAGATCCAGGCGGTGGGCTTCACCCTCTACATGGAGATGCTCGAACGCGCGGTGAAGGCCATCCGCAAGGGCGAGCAACCGAACCTGGAACAGCCGCTGGGTGGCGGCCCGGACATCAACCTGCGGGTGCCGGCGCTGATCCCCGAGGACTACCTGCCGGACGTCCACGGCCGCCTGATCCTCTACAAGCGCATCGCCAACGCTGCCGACGAGGACGGCCTGCGCGAGCTGCAGGTGGAAATGATCGACCGCTTCGGCCTGCTGCCGGAGCCGGCGAAAAACCTGATGCGCCTGACGCTTCTCAAACTGCAGGCGGAAAAACTCGGCATCTTGAAGGTAGATGCCGGGCCGCAGGGAGGCCGGGTAGAATTTGCCGCCGATACCTGCGTCGACCCGCTGGTGCTGATCAAGATGATCCAGGGCCAGCCCAATCGCTACAAATTCGAAGGGGCCACCCTCTTCAAGTTCCAGGTGCCGATGGAGCGCCCGGAAGAACGGTTCAACACGCTGGAAGCGCTACTCGAGCGCCTCACGCCACAGACTCACTAAGGACCCTGTCCAATGCGCCTGTTCCAACCCTTGCTGCTGTCCCTGGCTCTGCTGTCGCCGGCCGCCTTCGCCGAGCCCTACCAGGTGGAGCTGATCCTCTTCCAGCAGTCCGGCGACGCCGTATTCGCCAGCCAGCCAGCCCCCGACGACTGGGCCAAGGGCGCGCAAGCGCCGGGTGCCGACAGCCAGCGCCCCACCGCGCTCGACGCCCAGGTCGCCAAGCTCAAGCAGAACGACGGCTTCCAGGTGCTGATGCACAGGGCCTGGCGCCAGGAGATCGATGCCAGCCCGGTGACGATCGCCCTGAGCGAAGGCGAAAAGCATGACGGCCACTTCCCGGTGGAAGGTACCGTCACCCTCAGCCAGCAGCGCTTCGTGAACACCCAGACCGACTTCTGGATCAACCAGTTCGACGCCAACGGCCTGCTCGCCGCCAGCCAGCACATGGTCCAGGACGCCAGCCTGAAGAACAGCGTGCTGACCTACCTCGACCACCCGAGCCTGGGCATGCTGATCAAGGTCAGCCCGCTCAACGCCCGCCCCGCCACCCCGCCGCCACCCGGCCTGGAAGACGAGACACCCACCGGCCCGGAAGCACCGCAACAGCCAGCGCCGGCCGCTCCGGCCGATGGTGGCTTCGATGCTCCGCCGCCGGCGCAGCCCGCCCAGTAACAGGATCCCGACGAAGGCCTCGCCATGCCTCAGTTCGCCGAGCATTTGCAACGCATCCCCTGGCGTCGCCTGTTCCCGGCCATCACCCTGGTGCGTGGCGAGGCCTATGCGCGGGAAGGCCGGGCCAGCGTCCTGCGCCTCACCGAGCGCTCACTGGAAGGCCTGTGCCGGGGCTCGGGCAAAAACCGCTATCACCAGCGGATCAGCCTCTCCAGAAGCGGTGACACCCTCGACTGCCAGTGCGATTGTCCGGTCGGCCTCGACTGCAAGCATTGCGTGGCCGTGCTGCTGCATCTGCTGGACGGACAGGTCGCCAGCCCCGGCAGCGCGTCCAAGCCCACTGCGAAGTCCATCCCGACTCCCGTCAACAGTCTGTCGCCCACACTGCAGACCTGGCTGAGGCACGCGTCGGCTGCGCTCAAGACGCAGCCGGAAACCAGGAAGCCCTACAGCGGCCCGCTGCGTTACCGGCTGACCCGGAGTGGCCGGGTCTTCATCCACACCGCCGTTTACAGCGAAAGCGGCCAACCCCAGGGCTACCCACGCATCATCTCCATCGCTCGCGCCCTGGGCCGGGGCGTCACCGAACAGGATCAGCGCATTCTGCTTCGCGCACTTGGCGTGGCAGACGTCCAACCGCAGCACAACGAAGTGATGCTGCTGGGCCGCGACGGCGCCGAACTGCTGGAACTGATCCTGCGCAGCGGGCAACTGTTCCTGGAGCTGGAAGACCCGTCCAGCCAGCTGCAATTGGGGACGGAACTGCCTGCCCGGCTCGCCTGGCACACCCGTGACGATGGGCACTACATCGTCGGCTGGGAGACTGACACGAATCCCAGACCGCAATTGCTGACCCAACTGACACCACCGTGGTACGTCAACCGCCAGGACATGCGTGCCGGCCCCCTGCATCACGACCTCCCGGATGTACTGGCCAGCTATCTGTCGAGCGCTCCAGCGGTACCGCCGCAAGAGGCCAGGCTCTTCGCTCTGCAACTCAAGGCCCTGGCCCCGCAGGCGCCACTGCCGATGTCCAGCCAGGAGCGGCGACTGGAAGTCCAACCCGTGCCGCACCTGCTGTTGAGCACCTATCGAGACGAGATTTACGGCGAAGAGGATGAGCACCAGGCCTGCCTGGTCTTCGGCTACGGCAAGGAATACGCCCACGGTCCGGTGCGCACCGGCCAGCCGATCCACTATCTGGAGGATGGAGTGTTCGTCGTCATCGAACGGCAGCCCAAGGCCGAGCAGGCCCTGCGCAAAACACTGCAGAAACTGGGTCTGAAGAAGCTCGACAAGTACGCCACACCCTACGACCTGCTCAACCACTACGAATGCTACCGGCCGATCAACAAGGCACACTGGCCCCAGATCGCCCGCCAGTTGCCCACGCTTCGCGCCCAGGGCTGGGTGGTGGAGTTCGACGAAGACTTTCCCTTCGACTTCAGCGAAGTCGAAGACTGGTACGTTCATATCGAGGAAGAACCCGGTCAGGCCTGGTTCGACCTGGAACTGGGGATCGTGGTCGATGGCCAGCAGATCAGCCTGCTGCACCCGCTGCTGGAGCTGATCCGGAAAGCTCCGTCAGCGCTGCGCAAAGGCACGGATGACGCTGAACTACCCATTCGCCTCGACGCCCGACGCCAGACGGATGGCAAAGCGTTGACCGTAAGCCTGCCGCTGGCACGCATACGGGCCATGCTGCAACTGCTGGAAGGGCTGCTGCTCAGCAGCCTGCAACGCGACGCAGCCCGCCTGCGAATCCCAAGCACCGATGCCAGCCTGCTGAGCCAGCTCGACCAATACCCGCTGCGCTGGCAAGGCGGCGAGCAGTTGCTGCACCTCGTCCGGCGCCTGCGCGACTTCCAGCAACAGCCCTGTGTGGCACCGGACGGCCTGCAGGCGGAGTTGCGCCCCTACCAACTGCAAGGTCTCGCCTGGATGCAGGCGCTGCGCGACCTGGAGCTCGGCGGCATCCTAGGCGACGATATGGGGCTGGGCAAGACCCTGCAGGTGCTCGCCCATATCCTCACGGAAAAACGCGCCGGGCGCCTGGACCGCCCCGTCCTGATCCTGATGCCCACCAGCCTGGTGGCCAACTGGCAGGACGAGATCGCGCGCTTCGCCCCGGAGCTGCGCGCGCTCACCCTGCACGGCAGCGAGCGCCAACGGCACTTCGACGACCTTGCGCAGTACGACCTGCTGCTCAGCACCTATGCCCTGCTGCCCCGGGACATCGACGCGCTGTCCAGGCAAGCGCTGCACCTGGTGGTCTTCGACGAAGCGCAATATCTGAAGAATGCCAGCAGCAAATCAGCCCAGGCCGCGGCCCGTCTCGACGCCCGGCAGCGCCTGTGCCTGACCGGCACGCCGCTGGAAAACCACCTGGGCGAACTCTGGTCACTGTTCAACCTGGTGCTGCCGGGCTGGCTGGGCGATGCGCGCCATTTCGCACGCCTGTACCGCCAACCTATCGAAAAGGCCGGCGACAGCCAGCGCCTGGCGCACCTGAACGCGCGCATCAAGCCCTTCCTGCTGCGCCGCCGCAAGGACCAGGTCGCCACCGAACTGCCGCCCAAGAGCGAAATCACCCACAAGGTGGAACTCGACGAGCGCCAGCGCGACCTCTACGAAACCGTGCGTCTGGCGGTGGACCGCAAGGTCCGCGAAGAAATCCGCCGGAAGGGGCTGGCGAGCAGTCAGATCGTCGTGCTCGACGCGCTGCTCAAGCTGCGCCAGGTCTGCTGCGACCCGCGCCTGCTGCAGGCGGACTTGCCGGCAACCCACTCAGGCAAGCTGAGCGCCTTGCTGGAGATGCTCGACGAGTTGCTGGCCGAAGGACGGCGCGTCCTGCTCTTCTCGCAGTTCACCTCGATGCTCGAACTGATCCAGGCGCAGCTGCAGGCACGGAGCATTCCCTATGCGCTCCTCACCGGCGAAACCCGCGACCGCCGCCAGCCGGTGGAAGACTTCCAGCAGGGGCGCGTACCGCTGTTCCTCATCAGCCTGAAAGCTGGTGGCACCGGCCTGAACCTCACCGCCGCCGACACCGTGATCCACTACGACCCCTGGTGGAACCCGGCCGCCGAGAACCAGGCCACCGATCGCGCCTACCGCATCGGCCAGGACAAACCGGTGTTCGTCTACAAACTGATCGCCCGCGGCACCCTGGAAGAAAAGATCCAGCAGTTGCAGGCTCGCAAGACCGCCCTGGCCGCTGGCGTGCTGGAGGAAGGCAAGGACAGCGGCTTGCGTTTGCAGGAAAGCGATATCGACGCACTCTTCGCGCCCCTACCCAATCCGTAGGGGCGGACTTCGTCCGCGATGGCCCAAAGGTTGCGGCGAGCCTCCTCAGCCCACCAACACACACCCCAACACCTCACGCACCTTGCCGATGCCCTCGTGCAGCGCCTGCTCGATCTCGGTCATGGTGATGATGCCGCTGGACTTGCCGGCCGCCGGGTTCACCACCAGCGACAGGCAGGCGTACGGCAGCTCCAGCTCACGGGCCAGTGCCGCCTCGGGCATACCGGTCATGCCAACGATGTCGCAGCCGTCGCGCTCCAGCTTGGCGATCTCCGCCACGGTTTCCAGGCGCGGCCCCTGGGTCGCGGCATAGACACCATAACTGCTATGCGAATAGCCCAGCGCCCGCAGAGCCCCGATCAGCTTCTGGCGCAGCCCTTCGTCATACGGATGGCTGAAATCGATGTGGGTAACGTGATCGATGTCACCGGCAAAATAAGTGTGCTCGCGGCCCCAGGTGTAATCGACGATCTGGTGCGGCACGCAAAGATGACCGCTACCCATCGCCGCATGGATACCGCCCACCGCGTTCACCGCCAGAACCGCCTCCGCCCCTGCCTGCTGCAACGCCCAAAGGTTGGCGCGGTAGTTCACCTGGTGCGGCGGGAAGCGATGCGGATGGCCGTGACGGGCGAGGAACAACACCTCGCGGCCGGCGAACTCGCCACGCTGGATGGCAGCCGAAGGCGCGCCGTAGGGCGTGTCCAGCGCGACGGAGTCCTTCAGGGTCAGGCCTTCCAGTTGAGTCAGGCCGGTGCCGCCGATGATGGCGTAGACAGTCATGGCAAATCCTTTAGTCGATCAGTTGTGCGGCGCGCAGTTCGCCCACGGCCTGCTGCCAGCGCGGCAGCTGCTTGTACTCGGCACCCGGCCAGGCCCTGGCGCGCATGCGTTGCAGGCGCGCCGGCGCAGTGACCTTCAGGCGCTGCAACGCGCTCAGGGCCAACTCGGCGGAGGCGCGATCATTACACACCAGGCCCATGTCGCAACCGGCGTTCAGCGCGGCCTCGATGCGATTGGCGGCATCGCCCACCACATGGGCGCCGGCCATAGACAGGTCGTCGCTGAAGATCACTCCGTCGAAGCCCAGCTCGCCGCGCAGGATGTCCTGCAGCCAGCGCCGGGAGAAGCCGGCGGGATTCGGGTCGACCCGCGGGTAGATCACATGGGCCGGCATCAGCGCATCCAGCTCGCCCGACAGGCGCTGGAACGGGACCAGGTCACAGGCGCGGATCTCTTCCAGGCTGCGCTCGTCCTCCGGGATTCCCACATGGGAGTCGACCTCCGCCCAGCCGTGGCCGGGGAAGTGCTTGCCGGTGGCCGCCATACCGGCAGCGTGCATGCCTCGGATGAAGGCGCCGGCCAGCGCGACCGCGCGCTCGGGGCTGCCCTCGAAGGCGCGGCTGCCGACCACCGCGCTGCGCTGGTGATCCAGGTCCAGCACCGGAGCGAAACTGAGGTCCAGCCCCACCGCCAGCACTTCGGTCGCCATCAGCCAGCCGCACTGTTCGGCCAGGCGCTCGGCATTGGCGTTGTCGGCAATGGCGCGCATCGCCGGCAGGCGCAGGAAGCCCTGGCGCAGACGCTGCACCCGACCGCCTTCCTGATCCACTGCCAGCAGCAGATCCGGGCGCACCGCGCGGATGGCTGCGCAGAGCTCGCGCACCTGGCGCGGCGACTCGATGTTGCGGGCGAAGATGATCAGGCCGCCCACTTCCGGGTGGCGCAGGATCTGGCGGTCCTCGGCGGTCAGCCAGGTGCCGCCGATGTCGAGCATCAGGGAGCCTTGCATGTGCATTCCTTTCAGTTCAGTTGTGGCGCCTGCCAGTCGGGGCAGGCGGCCTCTTCGATACGGACCCGGCAATGGAGGGGCACTCGGGGAAAGAGTTCCAGCAGGTCGTCATTGCGCAGGCGGATACAGCCGTGGGACAGCGGCACACTCATGGGTTCGCAGTCCGGCGTGCCGTGCAGGTATATGTAGCGGCGGAAGGTATCCACCTCCCCCATTCGATTGCGCCCCGGCTCGCAGCCGCTGAGCCAGAGGATGCGTGTGAGAATCCAGTCGCGGCCGGGGCACTCATCGTGCAGCGCCCGGGTCCAGACCTCGCCCGTCCAGCGCCGCCCCTTGAGCACCGCCCCCTTGGGCAGACCTTCGCCGATGCGCGCACGAACCTGATGCAGGCCACGCGGCGTGCAGCCGGAACCACTCGACTCGCCAGCGCCGTTGGCCGCGCTGGAAATCGCCAGGCGCAAGCACAGGTGCTCGCCGGCAAAGCCGTAGAGCATCTGGTCGGACAGGGAAATATGGAGGAAATCGAGGTCAGTCATGGCCGGCTACTTTAGCCGATCACGACTGTACCGCCCAGCTCGGCTCAGGCCTTGGCGGGGGCCTTGGCACGCGGCTTGAGCTGGGCACCGGCCAGCGACGGATCGCTGATGCCGCTGTCGGCACGCATGCCGGCGGCAAGGAACGGAACCATCAGGCGCATCACCTGCTCGATGGACGTACTCACGCCGAAGTCGTTCTCGGCCATCGCCCGCAACGCCTTGATGCCGGACATGCTGAACGCCGCGGCGCCGAGCATGAAGTGCACGCGCCAGAACAGTTCCAACGGCGGCAGGCGCGGCGCGGCTTCGTTCACCAACAGCATGTAGCGGCGGAACACCCTGCCGTAGACTTCTTCAAGGTACTTGCGCAGGTGCCCCTGGCTCTGGCTGAAAGCAAGGCCCAGCAGACGCATGAAGATGGACAGATCGTTGCCGCTGCGCGGCTTCACCGCCATCGCCTGGACGACCAACAGCTCGAGCAGCTCTTCCAGAGTGGCTCGTGGCGCATCGGGCTTGGCCTGGCGACGATCCAGCTCCTTCTCGAGGCTGGAACAGAACGGCCCGAGGAAGCGCGAGAAGACCGCCTGGATCAGCGCCTTCTTCGAGCCGAAGTGATAGTTCACCGCCGCAAGGTTAACCCCCGCCTTGCTGGTGATAAGACGCAAAGAAGTCTCAGCGAAGCCTTTCTCCGCGAACAACTGTTCCGCAGCATCCAGGATGCGTTCGACGGTTTCCGACTGGGCCATGACTATTCCGCCTGACAAACACTTGTTTGAAACATACGTTTCAGCCTCTTGTATTGTCAAGCGAAGTGCGATCGATTGTTAACAAAATTATAGGCAATACGACGAGATGACTGAATCTCAGCAAGACGCTTGCCAACAGGCACAGGTTACATCCACGGGGGTGGAGCCGACAGCCGCGCGAAAATAGGCATTGCCAGCCCGTCATCACTGTATATAATTCCAGGCACTGTATAAAAAGCCAGAGTATGGACATGCTGAAGCTGACGCCGCGCCAAGCCGAGATCCTCGCCTTCATCAAACGCTGCCTGGAAGACAACGGCTACCCGCCCACCCGCGCGGAAATCGCCCAGGAACTCGGCTTCAAATCCCCCAACGCCGCCGAGGAACACCTGAAGGCCCTCGCCCGCAAGGGCGCCATCGAAATGACCCCGGGCGCCTCCCGCGGCATCCGCATTCCCGGTTTCGAACCCAAAGCCGCCGCCAATGACGACGAATTGCCGATCATCGGTCGCGTTGCCGCCGGCGCGCCGATACTCGCCGAGCAGAACGTCGACGACACCTGCCGCATCAACCCCACCTTCTTCAACCCGCCGGCCGACTACCTGCTGCGCGTGCGCGGGCAGAGCATGAAGGATGTCGGCATCCTCGACGGCGACCTGCTCGCCGTGCACGTTACCCGCGAGGCGCGCAACGGCCAAATCGTGGTCGCCCGCCTGGGTGAAGAGGTAACGGTGAAGCGCTTCAAGCGCGAAGGCAGCAAGGTCTGGCTGATCGCCGAGAACCCTGAGTTCGCCCCCATCGAGGTCGATCTCAAGGAACAGGAACTGATCATCGAAGGCTTGAGCGTCGGCGTAATCCGCCGCTGAACAGGAGATACCCATGCAGTACCCGCAGCCGCTGAACCTGCCGCAACTCCCGCTGTTCCAGGAAGCACTCTGGGCGAGCGGTACTGCTCCCCTGCTTCCGGAGCTGATGGAAGAACAACCCGCCGATGACGAAAGCGCTTTCAGCGAGATCGCCCTGCGCGGCCTCCCCGGCCAATGCCTGACGCTGCTGGCGCCGATGCTCCGCGAGCTGAGCGAGGAAAGCGATTCGCGCTGGCTGACCCTGATCGCCCCACCCTCCAGCCTGACCCCGGACTGGCTGCGCAAGGCCGGCCTGAACCGCGAACGCATCCTGCTGCTGCCGGCGCGCGACCAGGCGGCCGCACAAGCCCTGGCCTGCGAGGCACTGCGCCTGGGCAACAGTCATACCGTGGTGAGCTGGCTGAATCTCAATGCCAAGGCGCGCGCGCAGTTATCCCGCGCCGCTATCGCCGGCCAGGCACAGAGCCTGAACATTCGCCTGGGATGAGGGGAAGGCTTCGCCGCGACCGCCGCGAAGCCAGAACGAACCTTAGTGCAGGACGCGCGGACCTTCGTCCATGCCGGCGTCACTGCCTTCGGCAAGGCGCCCCGCCATCTGCACGCCGACATTGAACATCGCCTTGGCGATCTCGATGTGCTGCCCCTGCAGGAAGCCCTTGGCATCGGCGGAAAATTCCAGGGTCACCAATGCCTCCTCATCATCTGCGCGACGCAGCACGATACGCCCGTCAGGCAGCTCTACGATTTCCAGAAACGAGGTTGGCATAGCAAGGGTTCTCCACAGCAGAACGCGTAGTGTAACAGTCACATTCGCTACACCCTAGCCCAACGTTCCGCCGACCGACCGACTGGTCGTACCCGTGCGTATCAGAGCATGTATCAGAGTTCGGTCAGCGACGCGCGAAAGCGCAGCACCAGCTCTTTCAGGGACTTGCGCCAGGCCTCGAGCTCTTCGTGGCCCAGCTCGACCGGCGCTTCTTCATCGATGTTCACCGCCTGGATCAACGGCTGGGTCGGATCGACCTTGGCCTTCTTCGGCTCACTCGGTGGTTGGAACAGTGCAGCGTAGGCGGCCAGCAGGCGGCTCAGCCAGGCTTCCGGGGCCTGCGCCAGCTCGACCATTTCCGCCAGCTCCGGACTTGGAGCCGCGGTCAGCACCTCGGCATTCAGCAGCATATCGACGCGCGGCGCACCCGCCTGGGGCAGGCGGTAGTACCCAGCGATCTCATGGGCCACGCCCAGCACCGCTCCGTAGAGATGGAACAGCGCCGCTTCGCGCTCGGCCTGGATGCGCGCCTGGGCATTCATCGCACGCGCCGCTTCGGCGCTGCGCCAGGCTTCCAGGGCAAGGCCGGCAAAGAACAGCTTCTGGTTGGTACGGGTATAGAGTTCGTGCGCCATGACCGGGCCCTCTGCAGTCGACTTCGGCAGTATAAGCACGCCCCGCCTCAGCGGGGCGCGCCTTCCATCAGCGCTTGTCTTCGACCTTCCACTTGCCGCCGTCGTAGAACGCGCGCCAGCCGGTAGGCTTGCCTTCGACCTCGGACTGCACGTACTGCTCCTTGGTCTTGCGGCTGAAGCGGATTACCGCCGGGCGGCCATCCGGGTCTTTCGCCGGAGCTGCGAGCAGGAAGTGGTATTTCGGATCCAGCTCGTCCTTGTGCGGTACCAGCTCGGCAACCAGCGGAGCGCGGGTCTCGCGGTTTTTCGGGAACTGGCTGGCGGCCAGGAACAGGCCGGAAGCGCCGTCACGCAGTACGTAGATGTCGTCCACCTTGTCGCACTTGAGTTCCGGCATGCGGATGGCGTCCATCTTCGGCGGGGCGGGCTCGCCATTTTTCAGCAGCTTGCGGGTGTTCTTGCAGGTCGGGTTGGTGCAACCGAAGAACTTGCCGAAGCGGCCGGTCTTGAGCTGCATCTCGCTGCCGCACTTGTCGCACTCCAGGCTCGGACCTTCGTAGCCCTTGATGCGGTACTGGCCTTCCTCGATCTCGTAGCCGGCGCAGTCCGGGTTGTTGCCACAGATGTGCAGCTTGTGCTTCTCGTCGACCAGGTAGGCATCCATCGCGGTGCTGCAGATCGGGCAGCGGTGCTTGCCGCGCAGTACGCGGGACTCGGATTCGCCTTCGTCATCCGCGGCGATTTCATCGCCCGGAATCAGGTTGACCGTCGCCTTGCAACGCTCTTTCGGCGGCAGACTGTAGCCCGAGCAGCCAAGGAACACACCGGTGGAGGCGGTACGGATCATCATCGGCCGACCGCACTCGCGGCAGGGGATGTCAGTCAGGGTCGGCTGGTTGGCGCGCATGCCGTCGTTGGCGGCTTCGGCCAGGTCGAGCTTCTTGCGGAAATCGCCGTAGAACTCGTCCAGCAGGTGTTTCCAGTCGCGCTCGCCCTGGGCCACGTCATCGAGGTGCTCTTCCATGCCGGCGGTGAAGCCGTAGTCCATCAGGTTGGAGAAGCTCTCGTTGAGGCGGTCGGTGACGATGTCGCCCATTTTTTCCGCGTAGAAGCGGCGGTTGTGGGTGGTGACGTAGCCGCGTTCCTGAATGGTGGAGATGATCGCCGCGTAGGTGGACGGACGACCGATGCCACGCTTTTCCAGCTCCTTGACCAGGCTGGCTTCGGAGAAGCGCGCCGGTGGCTTGGTGAAGTGCTGGCTCGGGTCGAGCTTGAGCAGCTTCATGGCTTCGCCCTGGTTCATCTCCGGCAGGACGTCGTCATCGCCCGGCTTACCCTGCTGCGGCAGCACCTTGGTGTAGCCGTCGAACTTGAGGATGCGGCCCTTGGCGCGCAGCTCGAAGTCACCGGCGGCAACGCTGACGGTGGTCGACAGGTATTCGGCCGGCGGCATCTGGCAGGCCACGAACTGGCGCCAGATCAGGTCATACAGGCGCTCGGCGTCGCGCTCCATGCCCGACAGTTGGGTCGGACGCAGGTTGACGTCGGACGGACGAATCGCTTCGTGCGCTTCCTGGGCGCCTTCCTTGCTGGAGTAGAAGTTCGGCTTGGCCGGCAGGTATTTCTTGCCGAACTCGCTGTCGATGAAGCCGCGCACCATGTCGATGGCATCGGCCGACAGGTTGGTCGAGTCGGTACGCATATAGGTGATGTAGCCCGCCTCGTAGAGACGCTGGGCCATCATCATGGTCTTCTTCACCCCGAAGCCCAGGCGGTTGCTCGCGGCCTGCTGCAGGGTGGAGGTGATGAACGGCGCCGAGGGCTTGCTGGAAGTGGGCTTGTCCTCGCGCTTGGAGACGCTGTAGCTGGACGCCTTGAGCTTCTCCAGGGCGGCCATTGCCTGGGCCTCATTCAGCGGCTTGAAGGCTTCGCCCTTCTCGCGCACCACTTCGAAGCGAACCTTGTCGCTCTTCGGCGTGCCCAGATCGGCATGCACTTCCCAGTATTCTTCCGGAACGAAGGCGCGGATCTCGCGCTCACGCTCGACCACCAGCTTCACCGCCACCGACTGCACGCGGCCAGCTGAAAGGCCGCGGGCGATCTTCGCCCACAGCAGCGGCGAGACCATGTAGCCCACCACGCGGTCGAGGAAGCGGCGCGCCTGCTGGGCATTCACGCGATTGATGTCCAGCTCGCCGGGCTGGGAGAAGGCCTCCTGGATGGCCTTCTTGGTGATTTCGTTGAAGACCACGCGCTTGTAGCGCGAGTCGTCGCCGCCGATGGCCTCGCGCAGGTGCCAGGCGATGGCCTCCCCTTCGCGGTCCAAGTCGGTTGCGAGATAGATGGTGTCGGCATCCTTGGCCAGACGGCGCAGTTCCTCGATCACCTTTTCCTTGCCGGGCAGGATCTCGTACTTGGCCTTCCAGCCGTGCTCCGGGTCGACGCCCATACGGGTGACGAGCTGGCGCTTGGCCTTTTCCTTGGGCGACAGGGCCGGCGCTTCGGAAGCAGCCTTGCGCGCTTTCGCCGCAGGCTCCTTCGACGCGGACGAGCCACTGGTGGGCAGGTCGCGGATGTGGCCGATGCTCGACTTCACCACGTACTGGTTGCCCAGGTACTTGTTGATGGTCTTGGCCTTGGCCGGTGATTCCACGATGACCAGCGATTTACCCATGGATCGGAAGATTCCTGCGTCGAAAAGATGAATTTATAAGGAGGGAGGAGCTAGGAGCGGCACCGCTATATATAGTGGCGGTCGCGCCAAGGTCAAGCGTGGCTTTCGCCGGACGGGTCACTCTGAAGCCCCAGCGGATCGTTTTCCACAGTGACCAGCGCGAAGCGCGGAACCCGCTCGCCGTTCACTTCCACGGCCTCGGTGAACATGCTCAGCGGACGCACCCAGAGGCCGAACTCACCGTACAGCGCCTGGTAGATCACCAGCGTCTCTTCGGTTTCGGAATGTCGTGCCACGCCGAGCACACGGTACTGCTGCCCCTTGTAGTGTCGATACAGTCCGGTCTGCAGTTGCATGGGTCGTCCTCTTGCGGCTGACAGAAAAAAGGCCGCGATTGTCCATGTTGCCCTCGCTCCGGGCAATCCCTACCGAAAAACGAAAGCCGGGGCACAAGGCCCCGGCTCGTCCATCTCCGACAGCTTAGACGCGTTCGAAGACGGTGGTGATGCCCTGGCCGAGGCCCACGCACATGGTGGACACGCCCAGGGTACCGCCGTTCTGCTTCATCACGTTCAGCAGGGTGCCGGAGATACGCGCACCGGAGCAGCCGAACGGATGACCCAGGGCGATGGCACCGCCGTGCAGGTTGACCTTCTCTTCCATCTTGTCGAGCACCTTGAGGTCCTTCAGCACCGGCAGGGCCTGTGCGGCGAAGGCTTCGTTGAGCTCGAAGAAGTCGATGTCGTTGATGGTCAGGCCGGCGCGCTTGAGCGCCTTGTTGGTCGACGGAACCGGACCGTAGCCCATGATCGCCGGATCAACGCCCGCCACGGCCATGGCGCGAACCACGGCCATCGGCTGCACGCCCAGGTCCTGGGCGCGCTGGGCGCTCATGACGATCATGCAGGAGGCACCGTCGGTGATCTGCGAGGAAGTAC
This sequence comes from Pseudomonas sp. ATCC 13867, assembly GCF_000349845.1. Taxonomy (NCBI): domain Bacteria; kingdom Pseudomonadati; phylum Pseudomonadota; class Gammaproteobacteria; order Pseudomonadales; family Pseudomonadaceae; genus Pseudomonas; species Pseudomonas sp. ATCC 13867. The sequence goes on from NC_020829.1 coordinate 3,667,326, forward strand.
CGGCAGTCACGGTGCCACCCTTCGGGTTGAAGGCCGGTTTCAGGGCCGCCAGGCTTTCCAGGGTGGTTTCCGGACGGATGGTTTCGTCGAAGTCGAAGACCTTCAGGAAGCCGTTCTCGTCGTAGCCTTCCATCGGGATGATTTCGTCTTTGAACTTGCCTTCCTGGGTCGCTTTCCAGGCCAGCTGGTGCGAACGCACGCCGAACTTGTCCTGCGCCTCGCGGGTGATGCCGTGCATCTTGCCCAGCATTTCGGCGGTCAGGCCCATCATGCCCGATGCCTTGGCGGCGTACAGCGACAGGTGCGGGTTCGGATCGACGCCGTGCATCATGCCGACGTGCCCCATGTGCTCCACACCGCCGATGACGAAGACGTCACCGTTGCCGGTCTGGATCGCCTGCACGGCAGTGTGCAGGGCGCTCATGGACGAGCCGCACAGGCGGCTGACGGTCTGGCCGGCGCTGGTGTGCGGGATCTGGGTCATCAGCGACGCCATGCGCGCGATGTTCCAGCCCTGCTCCAGGGTCTGGTTCACACAGCCCCAGATCACGTCCTCGACTTCCGCCGGGTCGATCTTCGGGTTGCGCGCAAGCACGCTGCTGATCAGGTGCGCGGACATGGTCTCCGCGCGGGTGTTGCGGTGCATGCCACCCTTCGAACGGCCCATCGGGGTGCGGCCGAAGTCGACAATGACGGCGTCTCTCGGATTCAGGCTCATAAATTCACTCTCGCTCTATTCGTTGCGCACTCAACCGAAGAACTTCTGGCCGTTCTTGGCCATTTCACGCAGCTTCGCGGTCGGGTGGTACAGCGCACCCAGGTCGGCGTACTGGTCGGCCAGGGCGACGAATTCGGCCACACCGATGGAGTCGATGTAACGCAGGGCACCGCCACGGAAGGGAGGGAAGCCGATGCCGTAGATCAGGCCCATGTCGGCCTCGGCAGCGGTCTCGACGATGCCGTCTTCCAGGCAGCGCACGGTTTCCAGGCACAGCGGGATCATCATGTAGTTGATGATGTCCTCGTCGGTCAGCTCGCGCTGCTCGGTGACGATGGACTTCAGCAGCTCATAAGCCTGCGGATCGGTGACTTTCTTCGGCTTGCCGCGCTTGTCGGTCTCGTAGGCGTAGAAGCCCTTGCCGTTCTTCTGGCCCAGGCGGTTGGCGTCGTACATCACGTCGACGGCGGTCTTGCCTTCTACGGCCATGCGGTCCGGGAAGCCTTCAGCCATCACGTCGCGGCCGTGGTGGCCGGTGTCGATGCCGACCACGTCGGACAGGTAGGCCGGGCCCATGGGCCAGCCGAACTTCTCCATGATCTTGTCGATGCGCACGAAGTCCACGCCGAAGCCCAGCAGCTTGGAGAAGCCGCCGAAGTACGGGAACAGCACGCGGTTGACCAGGAAGCCGGGGCAGTCATTCACCACGATGGGGTTCTTGCCCATCTTCTTGGCGTAGGCCACGGTGGTGGCGACGGCGACGTCGCTGGACTTCTCGCCACGGATCACTTCGACCAGCGGCATCATGTGCACCGGGTTGAAGAAGTGCATGCCGACGAAGTTCTGCGGACGCTTGAGCGCCTTGGCCAGCAGGTTGATGGAGATGGTGGAGGTGTTCGACGCGAGGACCGCATCTTCCTTCACCACGCCTTCAACTTCGGCCAGTACGATCTGCTTGACCTTCGGATTCTCGACCACGGCTTCGACGACGATGTCGACGTTGCCGAAGTCGCCGTAGGACATGGTCGGGCGAATGGCGTTCAGGGCCTCGGCCATCTTGGCCGGGGTCATGCGGCCTTTTTCGACGCGCTTGCCCAGCAGCTTCGAGGCTTCGTTCAGACCCATCTGGATACCCTCTTCGCGGATATCCTTCATCAGGATCGGAGTGCCCTTGGAAGCGGACTGGTAGGCGATGCCGCCACCCATGATGCCGGCGCCCAGTACGGCGGCCAGTTTCACGTCCTTGGCGATCTCGTCGTACTGCTTGGCCTTCTTCTTCAGGTCCTGGTCGTTCAGGAACAGGCCGATCAGGCTCTGCGCAACCGAGGTCTTGGCCAGCTTGACGAAGCCCTGGGCTTCGATTTCCAGCGCCTTGTCACGACCGAAGTTGGCGGCTTTCTGGATCGACTTGATCGCTTCGACCGGAGCCGGGTAGTTCGGGCCGGCCTGGCCTGCGACGAAGCCCTTGGCGGTTTCGAAGGCCATCATCTGCTCGATGGCATTCAGCTTGAGCTTTTCCAGCTTCGGCTGACGGCGGGCCTTGTGATCCAGCTCGCCGGCGATGGCGCGCTTGACCAGGTCCAGGGCGGCGGCTTGCAGTTGCTCCGGCGCCACGACGGCATCGACGGCGCCGACTTTCAGCGCGTCTTCAGCGCGGTTTTCCTTGCCCGAGGCGATCCACTCGACGGCGTTGTCGCAACCGATGACGCGCGGCAGGCGCACGGTGCCGCCGAAGCCCGGGTAGATGCCCAGCTTCACTTCCGGCAGGCCGATCTTGGCGGTGGCGCTCATGACACGGAAGTCGGCAGCCAGGCACATTTCCAGACCGCCGCCCAGGGCGATGCCGTTGATCGCGGCCACGGTGGGAACGTTCAGGTCTTCGAAGTCGCTGAAGATCTTGTTGGCTTCGAGGTTGCCGGCCAGCAGCTCTTCGTCGGACAGCTTGAAGTTGTCGACGAACTCGGTGATATCGGCGCCGACGATGAACACGCCCTTGCCGCTGGTCACGATCACGCCCTTGACGGACGCATCGGCCTTGATGGTATCGACTGCTTGGCGCAGTTCATTCAGGGTGAGTCGGTTGAACTTGTTGACGGACTCGCCCTTGAGGTCGAAATTCAGTTCGACGATGCCGCTCTCAAGAGCCTTAACCGTGATGGCTTTACCTTGGTAAATCATCAACTGATCTCCACGCTAGGGAAGCTTGAAATCACACGTCGGACGCCACGTATCGGGACGGCCCGGCAGTCGCCGAGGATAGTCCCAAAGCTGGCGGCACACCCGCCGACGCGATAGCCGGGGCGCTTTGTCCGAGCATTCGCACAGGGCAAACGCTCGATTCATACGCCCGTTTGATTTGGGTGCGCCCACCTTCTAGGAAAAGCCGTTGCTTGTCAATCGGCGAGACGCAACAGTCGCAAAGCGGCCGGAACGTCTGGGCCGGAGCATTCAGCAGGCTAACCCGCCCCTATTCACCACGCCTATCGTGACAATTTCCAGCTGGCACCTGTGTGCCGGAAACCGGTAGACAACTGTTCAAACGCCAGACCGCACGTTAGAGTCCGACGCTAATGGCGATCCGCCCGCAACCGCCGGATGGAAGGACACTGCCGCCGGCCGGACCGCCTGGAACCTGTGGAACACAACAACAAGAAGCCCCTGGCTCCAAGGAGATGGAACGATGACAAGCCGTTCGCTTGTGCGTCTGTTGTCTGCGCTCGCGCTCACCACCCTCCCCCTCTTCGCCGCGGCCGATGCCGCCAGCGACCTGCTCAGTCTCCACCAGATGCGCCTGGCCGCCCAGCGCAGCCTCGGTGACTTCTTCATGTTCAACGCGATGGAAGGCGACCAGAAGTACGCCAGGCTGGTCGAGGCTTCGTCACAGAATGCCGGCGAGGCACTGGGCAAGCTGGGCACCATGCCCGGCAACCAATCCACGAAGCTGAGAGCGCAACTGCAGGATCAGTGGAAAGGCTATACGGCCCAGTTGCAGACACTGACCGGCGCACTGGACAAGAGCGGCTATACCGACCTGCAGCCGGTGGCCGACCTCGCCACGCAGAACCGCAAGCTGCTGGAGACCGCCGACCAGCTCTACGCCAGTATCCAGGATGAAAGCGGCAGCAAGGTCCCGCCGCTGACCCAGCAGACCCGTGAGCAGAGCCTGCTGATGCAGGACATCGCCGTGGACTACGCCTCGCGCAACGCCTCGGTCGGCGCGAGCTTCTTCGGTGGCGGCGAGGAGCGCCCGCTGGATGACCTGGCCAATCGCTTCGCGATCAACCTGGTGAAGCTGCAGCAGGCACCGCAGACCACGCCGGAGATCGGCAAGACACTGCGTTCGGTGGCGATCAAGTGGCACTACATCGAGAAATCGCTGCAGAACTACAACCAGAACAGCGTGCCCTTCCTGATCAACAAGTACTCCGACCGCATCATCGAAGACCTGGAAACCGCCTCCAGCCTCTACGCCGCGCAGCAGAGCTGATCGTTTCAGGCATGCTGCTTGAGGAAATCGGCGACCCGTTGCAGATCGCGGCTGCCGCCCCGCTCGCCCCAGTACAACGCCAGGAACTGGGGCGTCGCCTCGACCATGTAGACATCCTTCGGCAGGCTGGCCAGGGCCTCGGCCAGCTCGCCCTCGGCGCTCGCCTCGCGCCAGCGATCCAGCCAGACACCCGGCGCGCTCTGCCAGTAGCACCAGACATCGCGACTTTTCCCACGGGCACGGTGGTACTGCGCGCACTGGCGCGGCGGCTGCCGCTCCATCCAGTGCGGCCATTCCTGGCGCGCGATCTGCATGGCCAGGCCCAGGCGCCGCGCCTGCAGGCGTTGGTCCATCTGCCCACGCTGGCCTCGCGAAGGAATCAGCCAGGTCAGCGGGCTGAGCACCAACGCAATGAGCAGGATCACCATCCAAACGGTCATATCGGGTATACCGGTCAAACATGGCCAGTCGGGCCATACTGATACTAACAAGTCCCCCGGAGGAGACGCTCATGCTCTACCAACACATTCTGGTCGCCGTCGACCTTACCGAAGAATGCGATCCGGTGATGAAGCGAGCCGTCGCGCTGGCCAAGGCCAACGACGCCCGGCTCTCGGCGGTGCATGTCGTCGAACCCATGGCGATGGCCTTCGGCGGTGACGTGCCGATGGACCTGTCGATGCTGCAACAGCAGCAGTTCGACCAGGCCAAGGAGCGCCTGCACCAGTTCACCCTCACCTACTCGGAAATCACCAGTTCCCAGTGCCATCTGGTCTACGGCCAGCCTCGCCAGGAAATCCACCGGCTCGCCGACGAACAGGGTTGCGACCTGATCATCGTCGGCAGCCACGGTCGCCACGGCCTCGCCCTGCTGCTGGGCTCTACCGCCAATGATGTGCTGCACGGCGCCCCCTGCGACGTCCTCGCCGTCCGCCTGCAGAAAACCAGCTGATCGATACGGCGGGCCCGCTGGGCCCGCCGCCTTCCGCCTCAGAGCATATCGCCGCTCATCAGCAGCGGGCGTACCTTCTGCAGTTGCGCTTCCAGCGAATAGCTCATGCTCGACGCCATAGAGAAGAAGCTGAGGAACGCCTTCAGGTTCGAATCGCTCTCGCAGGTTTCATGGATGCGCTGCCAGAACGCCTGATTCACCAGTTGCAGTTGCTGGAACTGCTTCACCAGCCCCTTCAGTTCCCAGTCCGCATGCCGCCCCTCGCGGAAGTTGAAGTATTGCCGCATCAGGTACAACGACACCGCGCGCAGGATGAATTCCTGGTTGCTGGCGAACGGCAGGTGCTGCTGCGCCATCGGCTTGAGCTTGCCCAGCAACGGGCAGGCGCTGGTGGCCATGATCACCCCGAGCAGCGCACGCAAGCCTTCTTCCAGGCCGGTGAGCTTGATGTACTCGCGCTCCGGCGTACTCACCTGCACCGAGGCCTTCTTGAAGGCCGGCAGACCGCGAAAATCCTCGATCACCCGATGCAGGTCCACCGCGGCCGGGCAGTGGCTGCACTGCTGCGCACTCAGCGGACAATTGCTGCACTGGTTGTAGTCCAGGCGTGTCCAGCGTGGCGCCCGGGCGGCGGCTTCCGGGTCGTAACCCCGGTCCAGTTCGATGCGGTAGCTGAACGCGTGCTCATCATCCAGGGTGATGCGGTATTCGATTGCCATTCGGCCATCCCTAACAGTCTTTGATCAGCGACACGCACGGGTACGTCACCGGACCGAACGGATCACTCCTCCAGTTCGGCCCAGCGCTCGATCAACCGGTCCAGCTCCTCCTGCAGGGAAGTCAGGCGCTCCAGGGCAACCTGGGTTTCGCTCTGCGGACGCTGGTAGAAGTCCGACGACGCGGTTTCTTCCTGCAACGCGGCCAGTTCCGCCTCCAGGGCGTCGATCTGCCCGGGGATGGCCTCCAGCTCACGCTGCAGCTTGTAACTGAGCTTCTTCTTCGGCGCCGCGTCCACCGGCGCACTTACGGCAACCGCCGGAGCGGGAGCCGGTTCGGCGGCAGGCTTGTCGCCCTTCTCCTCGCCCACGCCGAGCAACTTGGGCGAACCACCCTGGCGCAGCCAATCCTGGTAGCCGCCGACGAACTCGCGCACACGCCCTTCGCCTTCGAACACCAGGGTGCTGGTGACCACGTTGTCGAGGAAGGCCCGGTCGTGGCTGACCATCAGCACGGTGCCATCGAAGCTCAGCAGCACCTCTTCCAGCAGTTCCAGGGTTTCCACGTCCAGGTCGTTGGTCGGTTCGTCCAGCACCAGCAGGTTGGCCGGTTTGCTGAACAGCTTCGCCAGCAACAGGCGTGCCCGTTCGCCACCGGAGAGCGCTTTCACCGGCGTGCGGGCGCGCTGCGGGGAGAACAGGAAGTCGCCCAGGTAGCTGAGGACATGCCGATTCTGGCCATTGATGGTGATGAACTCACGACCTTCGGAAATGTTGTCGATCACGGTCTTTTCCGGCTCCAGCTGGTGACGCAACTGGTCGAAATAGGCCACTTCCAGTCGGGTGCCTTCCTTGATGGAGCCGGAGGTCGGCTGCAGGTCGCCCAGCAGCAGCTTGAGCAGGGTGGTCTTGCCGGTGCCGTTGGCACCCAGCAGGCCGATACGGTCGCCGCGCTGCAGCACCAGGGAGAAATCACGGATCAGCGCCGGGCCGCCCGGATGGGCGAAGCCGGCCTTCTCGACGACGATCACCTGCTTGCCGGACTTCTCCGCCGTCTCCAGCTGGAAGCTGGCCTTGCCCTGGCGCTCGCGGCGCTCGGCACGCTCGTTGCGCATCGCCTTCAGCGCGCGCACCCGGCCTTCGTTACGGGTACGGCGAGCCTTGATGCCCTGGCGAATCCAGACCTCTTCCTGGGCCAGACGCTTGTCGAACAGCGCATTGGCCGCCTCTTCCGCCGCCAGTTCCTGCTCTTTATGCACCAGGAAGCTGGCGTAGTCGCCGTTCCAGTCAATCAGATGGCCGCGATCCAGTTCCAGGATGCGGGTCGCCACGGCTTGCAGGAAGGCGCGGTCGTGGGTGATGAACAGCACGGCGCCGGGGAAGTCCGCCAGGGCGTTTTCCAGCCAGGCGATGGCACCGATGTCCAGGTGGTTGGTCGGTTCGTCCAGCAGCAGCAGGTCCGGCTCGGCGACCAGCGCCTGGGCCAGCAGCACGCGGCGACGCCAGCCACCGGAGAGTTCGGCGAGGGTCTTGTCGGCCGGCAGTTGCAGGCGGCTCAGGGTGGTGTCTACCAGTTGCCCGAGGCGCCAGCCGTCGCGGGCTTCCAGTTCCTGCTGGACGCGGGCCAGCTTGGTCAGGTCGTCCTCGTTCTCGATATGCAGGCTCAGGTGGTGGTAGCGCGCCAGCAGCTCGCCGACTTCGGCCAGGCCTTCGGCGACCACGTCATAGACCGTGCGGTCGTCGGCGCGCGGCAGCTCCTGGGGCAATTCGCCGATTTTCAGCGCCGGCGCGCGCCAGATATCGCCGTCGTCGGGCTTCTGCTCGCCCTTGACCAGCTTGAGCATGCTCGACTTGCCGGTGCCGTTGCGGCCGATGACGCAGACCCGCTCGCCTCGGGCGATCTGCCAGGACACCTTGTCCAGCAGCGGCGTGGTGCCAAAGGCAAGGGACACATCGGTGAACTTCAGCAGGGTCATGGGGCATCTCCACAAGCAGGGCGCGCAGTTTACGGGAAAGCGCGGAAAAGTCAGAGGGTTGCGCTCAATCGTCGACTCCCCCGCAGCAGCTATGGGCGGCGCTTTCACCGCCCTGCCGCAACGGCTAAGCTACCGGCAGCGGCGCGAGCCATCGCCCGCCCTCCGATCATCATTCCGGAAGTGCCATGCGCGGTCGTCTTTTCACACTGTTTTCATGCCTGCTCCTCAGCCTGTCCGTCCAGACGGCCAACGCAGCGTCCCTGCCCCAACAGCGCCAGATGTACGACGAGGCACAGAAAGCCCTCGCCCGCAACGACAGCGGCCCTTATTTCCGCTATCAGTCGGCGCTCGCCGATTATCCGCTGGAACCCTACCTGGCCTACGACGAGCTGACCAACCGCCTGAAAAGCGCCAGCAACGACGAGATCGAGCGTTTCATCACCGAGCATGGCGACCTGCCGCAGATCAACTGGCTGAAACTGCGCTGGCTGCGCCAACTGGCCGACCGCGGCGACTGGAACACCTTCGTCAACTATTACGACCCGAAGATGAATTTCACCGAGCTGGACTGCCTCTACGGCCAGTACCAGCTCGGCCACGGCAAGAAGGCCGAGGGCTACGCCACCACCGAAAAACTCTGGCTGGTGGGTAAATCACAGCCGGACGCCTGCGACACCCTGTTCTCGATCTGGCAGGCCGACGGCCAGCTCACCGAGGAAAAGGTCTGGAAGCGCCTGAAGCTCGCCGCCGAGGCCCGCAACTATGGCCTGGCCACCACCCTGTCCAGGCGCCTGCCGACCCTCGGCAGCCAGGGCGCGCTGCTGGTCAAGGTGGCGCAGAACCCCGCGCAGCTCAGCCAGACCACCCGTTTCACCGCCCGCGACCACGCCACCGCCGACGTAGTCGGCCTGGGCCTGCGCCGCCTGGCCAGGCAGGACCCGGAAAAAGCCATCGGCCTGCTCGACTACTACGAATCGGTGCTGCCCTTCTCCAGCGACGAGAAAGTCTCCATCGCCCGCGAAATCGGCCTGAGCCTGGCGCGCCGCTACGACCCGCGCGCCCTGCCGCTGATGGAGAAGTACGACCCGCAACTGCGCGACAACACCGTCACCGAATGGCGCCTGCGCCTGCTGCTGCGCCTGGGCCGCTGGCAGGACGCCTACCAGCTGACCCGCGCCCTGCCGCCGGAACTGGCGGAAACCAACCGCTGGAAGTACTGGCAGGCCCGTGCCCTGCAACTGGCCGAACCGCAAAGCAAGCAGGCGATCAGCCTGTACCAGCCAGTCGCCCGCGAGCGTGACTTCTACGGTTTCCTCGCCGCCGACCGGATCAACGCCCCCTACCAGTTGAACAACCGCCCGGTATCGCCGGATCCGCGCACCCTGCAGCGCGTGCGCAATGCCGCCAGCACCCGCCGCGCCCTGGAGTTCTACGCCCGCGGCGAGATCATCAACGCCCGTCGCGAGTGGTACCACGCCGCCCGCCTGCTCAGTCATGACGAGCTGCTGGCCCAGGCGAAGATCGCCTACGACATGCAGTGGTACTTCCCGGCGATCCGCGCGATCAGCCAGGCCAAGTACTGGGACGACCTGGACATCCGCTTCCCTATGGCGCACCGCAACACCCTGGTACGCGAGGCGCGCAATCGCGGCCTGCATTCGAGCTGGGTGTTCGCCATCACCCGCCAGGAAAGCGCCTTCATGTCCGATGCCCGCTCGGGCGTCGGCGCCACCGGCCTGATGCAACTGATGCCGGCCACCGCCAAGGAAACCTCGAAGAAATTCGGCATCCCGCTGGCCTCGCCACAGCAGTTGATCGTGCCGGACCTGAACATCCAGCTCGGCGCCGCCTACCTCAGCCAGGTGCATGCCCAGTTCAACGGCAACCGCGTACTGGCCACCGCCGCCTATAACGCCGGCCCCGGCCGCGTGCGCCAGTGGCTGAAGGATGCGCGTCACCTGGCCTTCGACGTCTGGGTGGAAACCATCCCGTTCGACGAAACCCGCTCCTACGTGCAGAACGTGCTGTCGTACGCGGTGATCTACGGGCAGAAGCTCAACGCGCCGCAGCCCATCGTCGATTGGCACGAACGCTTCTTCGACGAACTCTGATCCACTCCCCCGCCCGGCACCCGCCGGGCGGTTTCCATCCCCTCACGGAAAAGGAAATTCCCATGCGCAAGACCGTACTGTCCCTTACTGCCCTGGCGGCGGGCCTGCTCGGCGCCGACCTGGCCCTGGCCGCCTGCGAGAAGCCGCGCAACGCCTTCGACAGCGTGTACTGCCTGAGCACCGAATACGCCCAGGTCGACCGCGAGCTGAACCAGGAATTCGGCACCCTGCGCAAACTGCTCAACGACGGCCAGAAGGCCACGCTGAAGAAAAGCCAGCTTGCCTGGATCAAGGACCGCGACGTCCAGTGCAGCTACGAGCGCGACGGCGGCTACTTCGTCAACCTGCAGTGCGCGGTGGACAAGACCCAGGAGCGCCTGGGCGTGCTGCGCGAGCGGGAGCGCGAGTGCCAGAGCACCGGTTGCGTCGAAGCCAAGCTGTAAAGCGCTGGCGGAGTACCAACGGTTGTGCCCCTGATGCTACCTGTAGGAGCGAGCTTGCTCGCGAACGCTTCCTCGGATGTACCCGCATCAAGCTGTTCGCGAGCAAGCTCGCTCCTACAAGTGCCCCAATGTCGGGGCTACTCCAGGACTTCCACATCCATACCCATGCGCAGCTCGCCGCTGTTCAGGGCGATCAGGTTCTGGCCGAACAGCGCCTCGCCGTTGACGTTGCGGTACTGCAGCAGCGTCGCCAGCGGCTGGCGCTCCGGGTCACGCTCACCGGTCTGCGGGTCGATGGTGGTGAGGATGCAGCGCGAGCAGGGCTTGGCCACCTTGAAGACGACGTCGCCGACGCGGATGCGCTTCCAGCCGTCCTCGGCGAACGGCTCGGCGCCCGCCACCACCAGGTTCGGACGAAAGCGAAGCATTTCCAGCGGACGGCCGACCTTCGCGGAAAGATCGTCCAGCGAACCCTGGCCAATCAGCAGCAGCGGGAATCCATCGGCAAAGTGCACCTGTTCGCCCGGCTCGGCATAGGCGGTATCCACCTGCCGCGCGCGCTGCTCGGGCATCTGCACCAGACGCACAGCGCGGCCCAGGAAGCGGCTCAGCCACTGGGCAGCGGCATCGCCGGCATCCGGCACCTGCAGCATGTCGCGCCAGATGACCACGCCACGCAGGTTGTCATCGCGGCCCGGCACGTTCACCAGCAGGTCGTCCATGCCTGGCGCGCGCAGGCGCAGGGCCTGGAAACCATTCTGCCAGCGCGCCTCGATACGGCCCATCTGCGGCAGCAGGCGCTGGGTCAGGAAGCGTCCATTGGCAGCCTCGACCACCATCCAGCGACGGTCCCCCTCCAACCCCAGCGCGTCCAGCCGAATCGACTGCAGGGGCTCGTTGGCGGTGGATTTGACCGGGTAGCGGTAGAGCTCGCTGAGGGTGTACATCGGGACGTCCTTTCACGTGGGCGAAAGCGACCTTATACGGCGTGGAGCGGGCGCCTAGCAATGGCAACGAACGGTAGGAGCGAGCTTGCTCGCGAAGGCTTTTCGCCTGATGCATTGGCATCAGGCGGTTCGCGAGCAAGCTCGCTCCTGCAAAGGAAGACTCGGTGTCAGGCGAGGACTTTCTGCAGGCGGCGGCGCACCACTTCCACCAGTTGGTCGGGCTGGAACTTGGAGAGGAAGTCATCGCAGCCGACTTTCTTCATCATCGCATCGTTGAAGCTGCCCGACAGCGAGGTGTGCAGCACCACATGGAGACTGCGCAGGCGCGGGTCGTTGCGGATTTCGGTGGTCAGCCGGTAGCCGTCCATTTCCGGCATTTCGGCGTCGGTGAAGACCATCAGCAGCTTCTCGTCCATGTCGTGCCCCTCGTCCGCCCAGCGCTTGAGCTGCTGCAGCGCGCGCAGGCCGTCGGTGGCCACGTGCAGGCGCAGGCCGAGTTGGGTCAGCGTATCGCGCAACTGGGCGATGGCCACGCTGGAGTCATCCACCACTAGCACCTCGCGGCCACGGGTCTGTTCCAGCAGCGCGTCATCCAGGCGGTCGGCGGACACCCGGGTATTCATCGGCACGATCTCGGCCAGTACCTTCTCCACGTCGATGATCTCCACCAGGCGGTCTTCCACCCGGGTGATCGCGGTCAGGTAGTGCTGCCGGCCGGCGCCGCCGGGCGGAGGCTGCACGGCTTCCCAGTTGAGGTTGAGGATGCGTTCCACCCCGCCGACCAGGAAGGCCTGCACCGAACGGTTGTACTCGGTAACGATGATGGTGCTGCTGGCATCCGGCACCAGCGCGCGCATGCCGATGGCTCGCGACAGGTCGATCACCGGCAGGGTCTGGCCACGCAGGTTGATCACCCCGCAGATCATCGGGTGGCGCTGCGGGATCAGGGTCAGGCGGGGCAACTGCAGGACTTCCTGCACCTTGAACACGTTGATCGCGAACGGCTGCCGTCCCGCCAGGCGGAAGACGAGGATCTCCAGTCGGTTCTGTCCCACCAGTTGGGTGCGTGAGTCGACGCTGTCGAGAATACCGGCCATGCCTGCTCCTGGTTCGAAAGGGATCATGCGGGAAGCTATCGGCCGATTACCCCAGCCCAGGATAATGGCGCAGAGCCATCATGCCTGACTCTCTCGCACGCCACCAGTCGCATCAGCGGGCCGGCAGCACCTTCGCCAGCAGTGGAGAATCCGTCGGCAGGTGCATGGACAACGCCGCCGGCCTCACCGCGAAGCGCAAGTGCCGGCCTTCCAGCGGCTCGCCATCGAGGTTCACGTCCAGACCTTCGGCCGCCTCCACCTCCAGCCAGGGCACGCGCGCACGGACGAACAGCTCCTGGCCGCCCAGCCCGCTGCCCAGCAGGGCGCCCAGGGCGTCGACCATGTCCTGCGGGGCGGGCAGGATGCTGACGTCCAGCAGCCCGTCATCCGCCCGAGCCTCCGGGCACAGCACATGCCCACCGCCCGCCTGCCGGCCGTTGCCGATGCCCAGGGCGAGAAACTCGCCTTCCCAGTGGAAGTCCGGCCCACGGAAGCGCCCACAGGCGGTATGCACTTCGGAGAAGCGCGTCAGCCCGGTGAGCAGGTAGGCCGCGCCGCCCAGCAGCTTCTTCAGGTCCTCGGGGGTGTTGGCGGTGACCTTCGAACCGAAGCCGCCGGTGGCCATGTTGAGGAACAGATGGCCGTCCATCTCGCCGATATCCACAGGACGCGGCGGCACCTCCAGCAGCGCCAGGGCAGATTCGGGCTCCAGCGGCACGCAGGCAGCACGGGCGAAGTCATTCGCGGTACCCAGCGGCAGGACCGCCAGACTGGCCTCGCCGCCGCACTGGGCCAGCGCTTCGGCCACCTCGCGCACGGTGCCGTCGCCGCCGCCCGCAATCAGGGTCGTGTACCCGGCGGCCAGCGCCTCCTCGACCAGGCGCCGGGCATCCCCGCCCTCCCAGGTCACCCGCACATCGAGTACGCGCCCCATCCGCCGCACGCTCTTCACCGCCTCGCGCACCGCGTCGTTGGCCGCCTGCTTGCCGTGCAGGATCAGCATCGTCCTGGGTTGCGTCATGGCCGGTTTCCTCCCGAATGATCCAATGACTATGGACCCAGGTTAACGGACGGTCATTGCGCCAACCTTAATCCGCCGGTTCAGGCCGGATAGCCGGTGATCTCGCGGATACTCTGGTACAGCGGCTTCAGTTGCCTGTACATGCGCTGGTAGACCTCGCTGTACAGCCGCTCGTAGGTGCGCTGTGCCTCCGGGCGCGGCTGGAAGACATCGCCGACGCGGGTCATCGCGGCGATGGCGCTGGCGAAGTCCGGGTACAGTTTCAGGCCCACCGCGCAGTCGATGGCCGCACCCAGTCCGGACGCCTCGTAGACGTGCGGGCGCTCCGCCGGCAGGCCGAAGATGTCGGCGGTGAGCTGCATCGCCGCGTCGCTCTGCGAGCCGCCGCCCGCCACGCGCAGCCGTTCGATGCGGGTGCCGGAGCGTTTCTCGATGCGCTCCTTGCCCTGGCGCAACGCGTAGGCCAGGCCCTCGAGGATGGCGCGATAGATGTGCGCGCGGGTGTGGACGTCGCCGAAGCCGATGATCGCTCCCTTGGCTTCCAGCCCCGGCTCGCGGATGCCGGGTGTCCAGTAAGGCTGCAGCATCAGCCCCATTGAGCCGGCGGGGACGCTGTTGACCAGTTCGTCGAACAATTTCTCCGGCTCGACGCCCAGCTCGGTGGCGCGCTGCATCTCGCGCAGGCCGAACTCGCGCTTGAACCAGCTGACCATCCAGAAGCCACGGTAGATCATCACTTCGGTGTTGAAGTGGTCGGGGATCGCCGCCGGGTACGGCGGAATCAGCGGGATGGTTTCCAGGTAGCGCGACCGCGTGGTGTTGATGGTCGCCGTGGTGCCGTAGGACAGGCAGGCAATCCGCGGATCGATGGCACCGGCGCCGAGCACTTCGCAGGCCTTGTCCGCGCCCGCCGCGATCAGCGGCAGGCCTTCGGGAATGCCGGTGTGGCGGCTGGCCTGAGCAGTGATCTCACCCAGGCGCTCGCCGGGCTTGAGCAGATCCGGCAGTTGCTCGCGACGCACCTCCAGCGCCTGCCACTTCCAGTCGCGCGGCGCGGCCCAGTGCAGGCGTTTGTAGTCGAACGGCAGGTAGGCCACGCTGGAGGCCACCGAGTCCACGTAGCGACCGCACAGGCGGTGGGTGAGGAAGCCCGAAAGCAGCAGCACCTTGTGGGTACGCTGGTGGATGTCCGGCTGCTGCTGGGCCACCCAGTTCACCTCGGCCTGGGTGCGGAAGTAGTCCACCGCCCCCTGCGCGCCCACCAGCTTGAACAGCCAGCCCCAGGGCCCCTTGATCGACTCGCCCAGTTCGGCGCGGCGCTGGTCCAGCCAGATGATCGCCGGTCGCAGCGCCTGCCCCGCCTCATCGACATGGATCACCGTGCCGCGCTGGGTGGTCAGCGACACGCCGCGGATGCGGCTGCGATCGACGTCGACGCTGGCCCACAGGCGCCGGCAGGCTTCGCCCAATTGCTCCCAGTAATACTCCGGATGCTGCTCGGCCCAGCCGGGGCTGTCGGAGAAATAGGCTTCCAGCTCCACCTTGCCCTTGCCGACCAGATTGCCGTCCAGGTCGAAAAGCAGCGCGCGTACGCTCTGGGTACCGTTGTCGATGGCCAGCAGGTAGTTCTGTTCGCTCAAGGTGCGGTCCTTCTTGTTCTGGGTGTGGGCGCGTTCGCTCAGTGCGCATCCGGCAGGCTATAGCTGCGCCGCCAGAGCGCCCGGTAATCCTGTTCTTCACGCTTCCAGCGGGCATCGCTCCAGCCCAGGCGGGGCTGGCACAACGCGCGGATCTTCGGCAGTTCGGCGGCGGCGCCGTCGGCCAGCAGCAGGCCGATGCGGGTACGGCGCAGCAGCAGGTCGTCCAGGTGCAGCACCAGTTCGCCCTCCGCCGCCCAGGCCAGTTCGGCCCAGAGGCAGTCGGTGTCGCCGATGCGCCCGACGCCCACGTCCTTCAGCAGACGTACGAGCTCCGGTAACGCACGCCCGTGACGGCCGCTCAGGCGACGCTGCTGGGTCGGAGTCAACCCCGTTGGGAGAGGGCTTTCGCAGGGGGCGAAGAGGTTGTCGCCCGCCGCCTCCAGCGACCTGTCCAGCATCGGCGCGCACGCCGCCAGCACCTCCAGCGCCAGCAGGCGGAAGGTGGTGAGCTTGCCGCCGGCCAGGGTCACGCAGCCGGGCTCGACCCACAGAGCGTGCTCGCGCTTCTCGTCGGAGGGCTTGAGCATCGGGGCGCCATCGCTGACCACCGGGCGTACGCCGGCCCAGGTGGCACGCACGTCGGCGGCGGTGATCCGCGCCGAGGGAAACTGCTGGGCGCAGGCGGCCAACAGGTAGTCCAGTTCCTCGCGGCTGATGGCCGCGTCGTCATCCAGGGTGTCGCGGTGATCCAGATCGGTGGTGCCGACCACAGTCGCGCCTTCCCAGGGGAAGACGAATACCGGACGCTTGTCCTGCCCGTGCATGAAGCTGAAGGCGTGGGCGACCGGCAGGCGCCAGGCCGGCAGCAGCAGGTGGCTGCCACGCAGCGGGCGAATGTGCTCGCCGCCCTGCCTGTGCCGCAGCACATCGGCCCAGGCGCCGGTGGCCAGCGCCACGGCGCGGCTGCGGAAGGTGAAGCGCTCGCCGCTCTCGCTGTCCTCGGCGACCAGCCCCTGAACACGGCCGTCGCGGCGATCCAGCGCGATCACCTTCAAGCCATTCAGCGCTTCGCCGCCCTCGGCCCGCGCCTCGCCGAGCACGCGCATCACCAGTCGCGCGTCGTCGGTCACCGCATCCTGGAAGCGGGTGCCGCCCAGCAGGTGCTCCTCCTTCAGGCCCGGCGCCAGGTAACGCAGCTCCTCCAGGCGATAGAACAGGTGATTGCGCCGCCCGGCCAGTGCGTCGTACAGCGACAGCAGCGTGCCGAACACACGCGGGCCGGGGAAGCCGCCCTGGTAGTGCGGCATGATGAAGCTCAGCGGATCGACCAGCCCCGGCGCCTCGCCGAGCAGGCGCTGGCGCTCGCGCACCGAGTCGCGAGTCAGGCCGAACTGGCCCTTGGCGATGTAGCGCAGGCCGCCGTGGACCATCTTCGACGAGCGGCTGGAGGTGCCCCAGGCGAAGTCGCGCTGCTCGACCAGCAGGCAGCGCCAACCACGTCGCGCGGCCTCGCGCAGGATGCCGGCGCCGCTGATGCCGCCGCCGACCACGATCAGATCCCAGTCGCGCGCCGCCAGCTCCGGCAACGCCGTGGCGCGCCAGGCCGCATTCCAGGCGGACATGCCGTCAGTCCTGCAACAAGGTGCCGGGGCTCAGGCGGCCGGACGGGTCGAAATGCCCGGCCAGCGCCTTGAGCGCCGCCATGCCCAGCGGGCCCTTCTCCACCGCCAGGTAGGGCGCGTGATCCTTGCCCACGCCGTGCTGGTGGCTGATGGTGCCGTGGTTGTTGGCGATCGTCTGGCTGGCGGCGTGCTTGAGCTTGCGCCAGCGCTCGTGTGTCTCGGCATAGCTGGCGGCCGGGCGGAACACGTAGGTGGTGTAGATGCTCGAGCCTTCGCCGTAGACGTGGGACAGATGGGTGAACACGTGCACCCGCTCGCCCTCGGCGGCCAGCCCGTCGCGCAGGCTGGCTTCGATGCGATTCAACAGGTTGTCGACGTTGGACCAGTCGGTTGCGGTTTCCAGGGTGTCGACCACGTAGCCGTTCTCCCACAGCGCCTCGCGCAGGTAGGGGAAGCGGAAGCGGTTCTGCGCCCACTTCTTGCCCAGCAGGGTACCGGTGAACACGCCGCCGAAGCCCTTGAGCAGGCGGCGCGCGGCGCGCAGCGAGGTGGCATTCTGCGCGCGGTCGCCGGTGACGCCGAAGGTCAGCATGCACTTGCCCTCTCCCGCGCCGCGCAGCTTCAGGTAACGCTCCAGCCAGGCGATCTGGCCCGGATGGCCCGCGAGTGCGAGCTGGGTCCGGGTCTCGATGGCATTGGACAGGCGCAGCATCGACAGCGGCACCCGCGCCTGCGCCAACGTGCGGATGCCTGCCAGCGCCTGCTCCCAGGACGGCAGGAACACCGCGTAGAAGCGTTCGTCCTCGGCGATGCGCGTGACGCGCACCTTCACCGAGGAGAGGATGCCGAAGCGGCCTTCGGAGCCCATCACCATCTCGCGCAGATCGGGCCCCGCCGAGGACGCCGGGAAGGTGGGTATTTCCAGAGTGCCGGCGAAGGTTTCCAGCGAGCCGCCGGCGAACAGTTGCTCGATGCGCCCATAGCGCAGCGACTGCTGGCCGCTGGAGCGGCTGGCAACCCAACCGCCGAGGGTGGACAGTTCCCAGGACTGCGGGAAGTGCCCCAGGGTGTAGCCACGGGCGCGCAGCTGGCTTTCCACCTGCGGACCGTTGGCGCCGGGGCCGAAGGTGGCGATCAGGCTCTGTTCGTCCAGTTCCAGCAGGCGGTTCATGTGCTCCAGGGAAACGGTGAGCACCGCCTTGTCCGACGCAGGCGGATTGATGTGGCCGGCTACCGAGGTGCCACCGCCGTAGGGGATCACCAGGCAATCCCAGAGCTCGGCGAACTTCAGCAGCTCGCGGATCTGCTCGGCGGTCTGCGGGTAGGCCACGCCATCGGGGAACACGCCGAAGTCGCCTTCGCGCATCGCCAGCCAGTCCGGCAGGCTCTGGCCACGGGCGTGCAGCAGGCGGTCGCGGGCATCGCGCACTACCAGTGGGTGCTCCGGCAGGCGCGAAGCCGGGACTTTCGCCAGCACCCCCTCCAGCGTGGCGTCCGGCAACGGCTGACCGCTGCCAACCAGCTCGGCGAGAAAACCGCGCCCGTTCTCGGGCAGTTCCACCACCGTCGTTTCCTCACCCCAGCCGTTCCAGCGTCGCATGCCCGCTCCTTTTAATTTGGGTCTGTACGAGAAGTCGTCGAGCGAAGGTCAGGCGAAGCAGGAGTCGGAGGGACGCGGAGTTAACGGCAGTTAATGAACCGTCCGAAGCGATTTCCAACGAAGCATCACCGATGCGCAGACACTTTTCGCACAGAACCTGGCTATTTCGATGCAATGTAATGGCTGCCTATACTAGCCAGCCGCCCTGCGCTGTCACTGTCGGATCAAGACAGGCACAGTTGCCGATCGAGACACCAGAACAAGAACGAACGCCATGCATTCCCTCGGCTACACCTCCGTCCCCGCCCTGCTGAAATACCTGCGCCACGCCGAGTCCCTCGGCATGGACCTGGACGCCGCCCTGCAAGCCGCGGGCCTTGAACGTTCGCAACTGAACGACAACAGCCAGCGCCTGCCCAGCGAGACCCACGAGCGTCTGTTGCAGTACCTTTGCGCGCACTCCGGCGACCCGCTGTTCGGGCTGCACTCGGCGCGCTTCGTCCAGCCCGGCTCCTGGAGCGTGCTCGGCTACATCACCATGAACTGCGCCAACCTGGGCGAAGCGATGGGCCGGATCATTCCCTACGAGAAACTGGTGGGCGACATGGGCACCAGCCAGCTGGAACCGGCCGGCGACCATGTGAAGCTAATCTGGAACTGCCGCCACGACGCGGCGCCGATCCGCCGGCACATGGTGGAGAACGTGCTGGCGTCCTGGCTGCTCTATGCGCGCTGGATCGCCGACACCCAGGGCTCGCCGCAGGCAGTCTGGTTCCAGCACGCGCAGCCCGAGGGCACGCAGATCGAGGAGTACGAGCAACTGTTCGGCTGCCCGGTGCGCTTCGATCAGCCCTGCAGCGCACTGCTGGTGCCCCTGCCGCTGCTGGCCTACCCGCTGCGCCAGGCCGACGCCAACCTGCTGCGCACCCTGGAAGAACACGCCCTGGCGCTGATGGCCGAACTGGACGACGACGAGCCGCTGCCGCTGCGCGTGAAAAACGCCCTGCGCCTGTTGCTGAAAGACGGCCTGCCGCGCAAGGAACGCGTCGCCGAGCGTTTCGAGATAACCGTGCGCACCCTGCAGCGTCACCTGCAGCAGGCCGGCACCAGCTACCAGCAGATTCTCGACGAGCTGCGCCAGGAGCTGGCCGAGCACTACCTGATGCACAGCGACCTGCCGATCCAGGACATCGCCCAGTACCTGGGCTTCACCGAGTCGCGCTCGTTCCACCGCAGCTTCAAGGGCTGGACCGGGCAGACGCCGGGCGAGTACCGCCAGCAGCAAAAGAAAACGCCGGTCTGAAACCGGCGTTTTTCATCGAGTTGCATGCCCGGCGTGGCGTCTTTGCAGGAGCGAGCTTGCTGGTGAACGGCTTCACAGCGAAGCACCGGTAGACGGATGTTCGCGAGCCAGCTCGCTCCTACGAAAAGCCGATCAGTTCGGGGATGTCTCAGTCGAGAAGCTCGCTGAACGGAATGAAGTTCAGCCAATCGCCCTCGGCCAGCGTCGTCCCCTCGCGCACCTCCGCCAGCCCTTCCGCCCAGGCCGCGCTACGCAGAACGCCGGAACTCTGGTTGGCGTAGGGCACCGCGCGACCATCCTCCAGGCGCGCGCGCAGGTACTCGCGGCGGTTGCCCGGCTTGGTCCAGCTGAAACCCGCCGGCACCTGCACGCGCAGCGGCTCGACCCTCTGCATGCCGAGGCGACGCATCAGGTAAGGCCGCGCCAGCAGCGCGAAGGTCACCAGGGTGGACGCGGGATTGCCCGGCAGGCCGATCACCGGCACCTGCTGGTAATGCCCGACGGTCAACGGCTTGCCCGGCTTGATCGCCAGCTTCCACAGTGCCAGCTCGCCCGCTTCGCGCAGGGCCGCGCCGAGGAAGTCCGCCTCGCCGACGGACACCCCGCCGGTGGAAAGGATCAGGTCCACGCTCGACAAGCCCGCCAGCGCGGCGCGCGTGCGCTCGAGATCGTCCGGCAGGATGCCGGCGTCCACCACTTCGCAACCGAAGCGTTGCAGCCAGGTGCGCAGCAGGTGGCGATTGCTGTTGTAGATCTGCCCCAGCGCCAGCGACTTGCCGGGTTCGACCAGTTCGTCGCCGGTGGACAGCAGCGCCACGCGCGGGCGGCGACGCACCTTCAGTTCGGCCTGGCCAAGGGAGGCCGCCAGGCCGATTTCGATGGGTCCCAGGCGCGCGCCCGCGGGCAGCACGCAGTCGCCCCTGCGGGTTTCCTGGCCTTGCGGGCGCACGTGCTGGCCGGCCCTGAGCGCTTCGAGGAAACGCACACGGCCATCGGCGAGCACTTCGACGTTTTCCTGCATCTCCACGCAATCGGCGCCCTCGGGTACCGGCGCGCCGGTGAAGATGCGCGCGCAGGTGCCCGGCAACAGCGGCTCGCCCGCCTGACCGGCGAAGATCTTCTGGCTCACCGGCAGCGCCTCGCCCTGCCAGTCGGCCAGGCGCAGCGCGTAGCCGTCCATAGCGCTGTTCGGCCACGGCGGCAGGTCCAGCCCGGCCAGCAGCGGCTCGGCCAGCACGCGGCCGTCCGCCTCGGCCAAGGTCACGGCATCGGTTTCCGCGATCGGGGACTGCTCGGCCAGGGTCAAAAGGCGCGCCAGGGCGTCCTCGACCGGCAGCAGACCGGGCTTGTCGCAGCAGCTCATCCGCGGCTCTCGCAGGGCGCCGCCTTCTTCAGGTGCGGCACGAAGTTGCAGGGGCGATGGCTGGCGTCCAACTGTTCGCCGAGAATGCCGTCCCAGGCGGTGCGGCAGGCATTGGTGGAGCCCGGCAGACAGAAGACCAGGGTGCCATTGGAGAGGCCGGCCAGCGCGCGGGACTGCACGGTGGAGGTGCCGATATCGGCCACGGAAATCTGCCGGAACAGCTCGCCGAAGCCGTCCACGACCTTGTCCAGCAGGCAGGTCACGGCTTCCGGGGTGCTGTCGCGGCCGGTGAAGCCGGTGCCGCCGGTGATCAGCACGACCTGCACGTCATCCTCGGCGATCCAGGTCGCCACCTGGGCGCGGATGCGATAGAGATCATCCTTGAGCAGGACGCGGGCGGCGAGGTTGTGTCCGGCGCCCTTCAGGCGGTCGACGAACAACTGGCCGGAGGTATCGGTTTCCAGGGTGCGGGTATCGCTGACAGTGAGGACAGCGATGTTCAGCGGGACGAATGGTTGCTCGGCCTTGTGGCTCATGATGAGGGCCCTTGCTTGTGAGGTTGGAATGCGCGGTGTTATATCACAGGCCCGCCCTGGAGACCCTGACATGCCACAAGCCCCGCTGCCGCCCTGTTCCGTGTTGATCCTCGCTGGAGGCCGTGGGCAACGGATGGGCGGGCGCGACAAGGGGCTGCTGCCCTGGAGAGGGCTGCCGCTGGTGAGCTATGCCGCCGCCCTCATCCGCCCGCTGAGCGATGACCTGATCATTTCCTGCAACCGCCACCCGGAGGAGTACGCGCCCTACGCGGACCGCCTGGTGCATGATGACAGCCCCGACTACCCCGGCCCTCTGGCCGGTATCCGTGCCGGCCTCGCCGTGGCGCGGCACCCCCACCTGCTGGTGCTGCCCTGCGATGCCCCGTTGCTCGACCGCGAACTGCTGGAGCGCCTGCTGCGGGCCTCGGCCGCCTCGCCGAACGACGTACAGATGCTGCGCTGTGGCGATCAGTGGGAACCGCTGTTCAGCGTGATCCCCGTCGCCTTGCGGGCGCAGATAGAAGACGCCTGGCAGCGCGGCGACCGTAGTCCGCGTCATGTCTTCTCGCACCTGGGCCTGCATGCCGTGGACTGCCTCGCAGGCGATCCGCGCCTGGCCAACCTCAATACGCCTGAATTGCTCTACGACGGTCGATAGCGACGTTCTCGAAAAGATTCTGGGAACTTTGCTGGGAAAATCTCTGTCCGAATCGTCGTACATTTCTGTTCGCTCATCAGGAGATTCACCCATGACCAACCGGATGCTTCCCGCCTTCCTGCTCGCCCTGGGCATTGGCGTGCTTGCAGGTTGTTCCACGCCTTCCGTCATCACGCTGAACGATGGCCGTGAGATTCAGTCCGTCGACAAGCCCCAGTACGACGAACAATCCGGCTTCTATGAGTTCGAGCAGTTGGATGGCAAAACCGCCCGTGTGAACAAGGATCAGGTGCGGACCGTCAAGGAGCTCTGAGCTTCCCGCCCATGAAAACGCCCCGCAGGCCCCAGCCGGTCTGCGGGGCGTTTGCTTTTGAGTGGGGGGAGAAAAAATTTCTGAAATTTTTTTCGCTAACCCCTTGTGCATCAAAAGTTTTTCGGTAGAATGCGCGCCATCAAACGGAGCGTAGCGCAGCTTGGTAGCGCGTCTCGTTCGGGACGAGAAGGTCGCTGGTTCGAATCCAGTCGCTCCGACCAATTCCCGAAAAACCCGCCTAACGGCGGGTTTTTTATTGCCTGCGATTTTCATGGGCGTATCAGTACTGCCCGGACTGGTGAACGGCAGCGCTCCCCATGCCGCCGAGCCCGGGAAATCTCATGAAACGCCTCACCGCGGTTGAATCGGCAGAAGGCCGCCCCGGCGCTAGCAGCGAAGGAAGCTGGCGACCTGCTCGGTATCGAAGGGCCAGTTGAGCTCCGCGCCGCTGTCGCAACGACGCAGCACGGGAATGTTCAGACCGTAGCGCTCGACCCACTCTTCGCGGTCGGCGATGTCCACCAATTCGACCAGCAGGCCGTGTTCGACGAAGGGCATCAGCACCGCTTCCGCCACTTCGCATAGATGACAACCCAGGGTGCCGAAGAGCTGGCATTCGGGGGGCATGTTCGACTCCATCGCTCAGACTCCAGCGTGTTGCAGCAGCACATCGGCCGCCGCGCGAGCTTCCAGGGCCTGGTTCGCCGGCCCCTGCATGTGCGCCATCACCAGCACGCCTTCCAACAGGTATTGCAACTGCCGCGCCAGCGTCTCCGGTTGTGCGACGCCCAGCCGCCCCAACTGGGCGATGTAGTAGCGCTCGATGAAGGCTTTGTGTTCGGCGGCCTGGCGGTGGATCGGGTGATCGCGATCATGGAACTCGCCGGCGGCATGGATGAAGGCGCAGCCGCAGAAATCCTCGGCGCCGAGGAAGTCCTGCAAAGCCTCGAAGGTCACCAGGATCGCCGCGCGAGGCTCCATGAGCCGCTCGGCGGCGTTCATGCGCTCGACCATCCGGGCGTGGCGCTCTTCCAGCGCCGCCATGATCAGCTCGTCCTTCGACTTGAAGTGCTTGTACAGGGTCATCTTCGCCACGCCCGACTCGGCGAGGATGCGGTCGATGCCGGTGGCGTGGTAGCCCTCGCGGTAGAACAGGTCCTGGGCGGTGCTGAGCAGCAGTTCGCGTTTGCTGGATGCCATGAAATTACCTCCTGACCCGACATTATGCGCGAGCCGCGAGCCCCTGGCGTGACCGACGGGCAATCTTTCCACTTGAACTATACAGACCTGTCTGTCTAATATCCATTTCGCAGTCCCCACAACGACTCACGCAAAGGATTCCGCCATGAAACTGCACGACGTCCCGCTCTCCGGTAACTGCTACAAGGTGCGCCTGTTCCTCGGACTGATCGGCCAGTCGGCCGAACTGGCTCCGGTCGATCTGCTCGGCGGTGCGCACAAGCGGCCGATCTTCCTGGCGATCAATCCGCGCGGCCAGGTACCGGCGCTGGAAGATGGCGAACTGCGCCTGGGCGACTCCCACGCCATCCTCGTCTACCTCGCCCGGCAGTACGCCGAGCCGCGCTGGAATCCCCAGGACGCCGTGACCCAGGGGCGCATCGCCCACTGGCTGAGCTTTTCCGCCAACGAGGTCCAGCATGGCCTGGCGACGGCGCGGGTGATCCTGCTGTTCAAGCGCCCCGGCGACCTGCCGGCCGCGCAGGCCAAGGGCCGCCATGCCCTGGAGCTGCTCGACGCCACCCTCGCCGAGCACCGCTGGCTGGCTCAAACCCAGGAGCCGAGCATCGCCGACATTGCCGTCTATCCCTACGTGGCGCTCGCGGAGGAAGGCGATCTGGAGCTTTCCGGCTATCCCTATGTACAGGACTGGCTCGCTCGCATCCGCGCCCTGCCCGGCTACGTACCGCAACCTCGGCTGTAAGCCCCCGGAGGTGTTCGATGGACACGCCCTTCCACCCCGGTGAACTGGCGATTCAGGAGCGGGCCGGCGTACGCGAGCAGGTTGCGGGGTTCGGCAGCCGCGCGATCCGCTGCTTCATGCCGGACCAGCACCGTGAGTTCTTCGCCTTGCTGCCGTGGCTGCTGGTCGGCAGTGTCGATCCCGATGGGCAGCCCCAGGCCTCTGTGCTCTGGGGTTCGCCCGGATTCGCCCACTCGCCGGAAGCGGAGCGTTTGCGCGTCGAGGCCCTGGCCGAGGCGGACGACCCGCTGCGCGCCAATCTGTACGACGGCGCCCTGCTGGGCCTGCTTGGACTCGAACTGCCGACGCGGCGGCGCAACCGCCTCAACGGCCGCGTGGAGTCCCTGGACGACGAGGGCTTCAGCCTGCGCGCGCTGCAATCCTTCGGCAATTGCCCGAAGTACATCCAGTCACGCCACTGGCACGCCCTGCCGCGCACGCCGGGCCCCAGCGTGAGTGGCGTCGGCCTCGACTCACGCTGGGTGGGACTGGCGACACGCAGCGATACCCTGTTCATCGCCAGCCGGTATGCCGGCGAGAATGGCGGCGTCGATATCTCTCACCGGGGAGGCCCGCCGGGCTTTCTCCGCCTCGGCGAAGACGGCCAGCTCTGGCTGCCGGACTACGCCGGCAACAACCTCTTCAACACCCTCGGCAACCTGGCGCTGGAGCCGCGTTGCGCCCTGCTGCTGATCGACTTCGACAGCGGCGACCTGCTGCACCTGCAAGCAACCGCGCGTATCCACTGGCCACGGGATGGCGCACCTGACTGGACGCCCGGCGCGCAACGCATGCTCAGCCTGCGCCCCGGCGCCTGGCGACTGCGGCGCGCACGCCTGCCACTGGGGTTCTCCGAACTGCAGTACTCGCCGTTCCTGCCGGCCGTCGACTAAAAAGGAATGTTCCATGCGCCTGTCTTCCCTGCTGCTTGCCGGGGCGTTCGCCCTCGCCTGCCTGAATGCTGCCGCCGACCTGCGCTTCGCGCTGGTCCGCACCTCCGGCGTCACCACCCTGGACGCCTTCACCGTCGCCGGCGGCGACCGGACCCGCCAGGTGCCGCTCAACCACACCGCCGTGCTGATCCAGCACCACGCCGCCACCCTGCTGTTCGATACCGGCCTGGGCAGCCAGGCGGACGCGCAGTTCAAGCAGGACATGCCCTGGTGGGACAAGCCGCTGTTCCGCTACGAGGGATTGAAACCGGTACGCGAGCAGTTGCAGAACAGCGGCATCCGCATCGACCGCATCCTGCTCTCCCACGCGCATTGGGACCATGCCTCCGGACTGTCGGACTTCCCCGAGGTACCGGTCTGGGCACCCTATGAGGAGATCAACTACGCGCATATCGCGCAGCCACCGGCGGTGTTCCCCAGCCAGTTCCGCCATCCGGTGAAGTGGGTGCCCTTCCAGTTCGAGCCGACGCCCATTCTGGGCTATGACGAGAGCCTCGACCTGTTCGGCGACGGCAGTCTGGTGCTGGTGCCGATGCGCGGCCACACGCCCGGCTCGGTGGGGCTGCTCATCACACTGGACGACGGCCGGCGCTTCTTCTTCAGCGGCGACACCACCTGGCGCCTGTCCGGCTTCAGCAGCCCGCGCGAGAAGTTCTGGCTCAGCCGCCGGCTGGTGGACAACGACCGCGAACGCACCCTCGACGAAGTGGCCCGCGTGCATCTGCTGATGCGCTCGCACCCGGAGCTGACCGTCATCCCCGCCCATGACGCCCAAGTGCAGGACCGTCTCGGCTACTACCCCCATTGGATCCAGGCCGAACCGCTGCGCACGCCGTCCGGCGCGTCAATAGCCAGCTTACTAATCAACGACTAAGGTCTAAGAGTCGTCAACATTCGGTAATGATTTAGTAGATAGGCTGTAACAGATCGACATGCCGCCCCCATCCGGCGTCACCGACCTGCCCCAAGCGCTCGAGGAGACAATAACAATGAGCAAGACCCCGATCGCCCGTGCCGTGGCCTTGGCCGCGCTGGGTTCCAGCGTTACCGTTCCGACCATTGCCCACGCTGACTTCATCAAGGACAGTAAAGCCAGCGTCGAACTACGCAACTTCTACTTCAACCGCGACTTCCGTCAGGACAGCCCGACTCCGGCGCAGAACAAGGCCGAAGAATGGGCGCAAGGCTTCATCCTCAAATACGAATCCGGCTTCACCGACGGCACCATTGGCGTTGGCGTCGATGCCCTGGGCACCCTCGGCCTGAAACTCGATTCGTCGCCTGACCGCAGCGGCACCGGCCTGCTGCAGCGCTCGCGCAGCGATGGCCGCGCCGAAGACAGTTATGGCGACCTTGGCGTCACCGCCAAGCTGCGCGCCTCCAAGACCACCCTGAAGGCCGGCACCCTGCTGCCGAAGATACCGGTGGTGCAGTACAACGACACCCGCCTGCTGCCGCAGACCTTCAGCGGCGCAGCGCTGAACTCGATGGAAATCGACGGCCTGACCGTCGACGCCGGCCGCCTGTACCAGGTGAACCAGCGCGACTCCTCCGACTACGAGGACATGACCATCACCGGTGGTGGCAAGCGCAACATCGTCCTGGGCGATACCACCAAGACCAACGAGTTCCTGTTCGGCGGCCTCAGCTACAAGTGGACCGACAACCTGAGCACCAGCTACCACTACGGCGGCCTCGACAACATCTACAAGCAGCACTACCTGGGCCTGGTCCATGTGCTGCCGATCGCCGACAAGCAGTCGCTGAAATCCGACATCCGCTGGGCCAAGTCCGATGACGACGGCGGCAGCAACATCGACAACAAGGCGCTCAACGCCATGTTCACCTACGCCCTGGGCTATCACGCCTTTGGCCTCGGCTACCAGAAGATGAGCGGCGACACCGGTTTCGCCTACATCAACGGTACCGACCCCTACCTGGTGAACTATGTTCAGATCGGCGATTTCGCCATGAAGGACGAGAAATCCTGGCAGGCGCGCTACGACTACAACTTCGCCGGCCTGGGCATTCCCGGCCTGACCTTCATGACCCGCTACGTGAACGGCGACAACATCGACCTGATCACCAGCGACGGCGAAGGCAAGGAATGGGAACGCGACACCGACATCGCCTATGTCTTCCAGGACGGCCCGCTGAAGAACCTCGGCCTGAAGTGGCGTAATGCGACCATGCGCACCAACTACACCAACGATTACGACGAGAACCGTCTGATCGTCAGCTACACCATGCCGCTCTGGTAACCCCGGAGGCGAAACGAAAAGGCCCGGCACATGCCGGGCCTTTTCCTTGCAGCGCCACCTACTCCTGGTTGATCGCACCAATCTTGTGGATCGACAGGTCCGCGCCGTAGTACTCCTGTTCCTGGGTCAGGCGAATACCCGTCAGTTGCTTGATCAGGCCATAGACCAGCAAACCGCCGGCGAACGCCAGCGTCACCCCGAGCAGTGTCCCGACGACCTGGCTGACCAGGCTCACGCCGCCGATGCCGCCCAGCACCGACTGGCCGAAAATGCCGCAGGCGATACCGCCCCAGGCACCGCACAGACCGTGCAGCGGCCAGACACCGAGCACATCGTCGATCTTCCAGCGCACCTGGGTCGCGGTGAAGGCCCAGACGAACAGCACCCCCGCGATCATGCCGGTAACCAGCGCACCGATCGGGTGCATCAGGTCGGAGCCCGCGCAGACCGCCACCAAGCCCGCCAGCGGACCGTTATGCAGGAACCCCGGGTCGTTGCGCCCCACCAGCAGCGCCGCCACGGTACCGCCGACCATCGCCAGCAGCGAGTTGACCGCCACCAGACCGCTGGCGCCGGCCAGGGCCTGCGCGCTCATCACGTTGAAGCCGAACCAGCCGACGATCAGCACCCAGGAGCCCGCCGCCAGGAACGGAATGCTCGATGGCGCAAAGGCCACCAGCCGGCCGTCACGGTAACGGCCATTACGCCGCCCCAGGAGCAGCACCGCCGCCAACGCCAGCCAGCCGCCGAAGGCGTGCACCACGACGGAGCCGGCGAAATCGTGGAAGGTAGCGCCGAACTCGGCCTTCAGCCAATCCTGGAAACCGAAGTTGGCATTCCATACCAGCCCTTCGAAGAACGGATAGAGGAAGGCCACGATCAACGCCGTGGCGCACAGTTGGGGACCGAACCGTGCGCGCTCGGCGATGCCGCCGGAGATGATCGCCGGAATCGCCGCGGCGAAGGTCAGCAGAAAGAAGAACTTCACCAGGGCATAACCGTTCTCCGCCGCCAGGCTTGCCGCCGGCTGCAGGAAGTTCACGCCATAGGCGATCCAGTAGCCGATGAAGAAATAGGCCAGGGTCGAGATGGCGAAGTCCGAGAGGATCTTCGACAACGCATTGACCTGGTTCTTCAGGCGCACCGTACCGACTTCGAGGAAGGCGAAACCGGCATGCATGGCCAGGACCATGACCGCGCCCATCAGGATGAACAACGTATTGGAACCGTGGACGAGGGTTTCCACGGCGCTATTGAGATTTTCCATCGCTACAGGCAGCCCCGAAGGTCAAGGGGAAAGCACCAAAACGGCCCGCGACCACCGCCCCTCGCACCACCTTGAAGCGGCGGCGCACCAAGCGGGGGCCAACTGCTGCCCCGGATTCGCCCGCGGGCGATTCGGAGAGCACGGCTGTTTTCTGTACTTCCTTTTGTTTTTCAGTGTGTTGAGCAGATCCCTCCGGCCTTTCATCGCTCCGGAAACGCCCCGCCACGGGGCATTCCGCTCTCCTTGCGCACCAGCGAAATGCAAGCCGCATACCACCCACCCGGAAAATCAGCGGCTAGGCTTTACCCCGTGTCGTCGGCATTGCCGGGCGCGCAACTTATGAGAAACTTCCCCGGCCCAGGGCGCTCGAAAATTAGGAACCTCAACCCGATCAAGGAGCATCACATGCCTCGCAAGACCGCAGTGAACGCCGCCAAGGAAGAACTCCTGGCTGAATTTCAGGCTCTCGTCAGCGACACCGAGAAACTCCTGCAGAGCTCCGCCGACCTGGCTGGCGCCGAAGCCGACCAGATGCGCGAACAGATCCACTCCAGCCTCAAGCGCGCCCGCGAAGCCATCTATTCCACCAAGGACACCCTGCGCGACCAGAGCAAAGCCGCCGCAGATGCCACCGAGGAATACGTCAACGAACACCCCTGGCAGGCCGTGGGCATCGCCGCGGGCGTTGGCTTCCTGCTCGGCCTGCTGGTGAGCCGGCGCTGATCCATGAGTGACGGAATGGACGCCGAAAAGCCCAGTTCCCCTTCCCTGCGGCGCCTGGGCGCCGCCTTCCTCGGACTGTTGCACGGGCACGTCGAACTGCTGGGCATCGAACTGCAGGAACAGAAGGCACGCACCCTGCAGATCCTGCTGTTGGCAGGCCTTGCGCTGGTGTTCGCGCTGCTCCTGCTGATCGGCCTGTCGACGCTGGTCCTGCTGGTGTTCTGGGACAGCTACCGACTGCAGGCGGCCATTGGCCTCTGCCTCTTCTATATCGCCGGCAGCGCCCTGTCCGCCTGGCGCCTTTATCAACTGCTCAGCGACGAGCGCTCGCCATTCAGTGCGACACTCGACGAGCTGGCCCGTGACCGGGAGCGCCTGCTGCCATGAGCGAACTGCCGGAATCCGCAAGTCACCTGTCACGGAGCGAATTGCGCAAGGCCATCGTGCGGCTGCGTCTGGAAATGCAGCGCCAGCACCTCAAACGCGAGAGCGATCTGCTGCTGCAGCCCCTGAAACAAGCCCGCAACCTGGGCCAGAGCCTGCGCGGCAGCACGCCGCTGTGGGCCGGCGCCGGCGGTGCGGCGGCATTGGCGCTGCTGCTCGGCAAGCGCCGCTGGATCCGCCTGCTGCGCATCGGCATTGCCCTTGCCCCGCTGTTGCTGCAACTGCGCAAACCGCGCAGCGAGGCGCCACCGCCGCCTTGAGTGGCCACATTCTTGCAACGTGACAGCTGCCCGCGCCGCCGGCGCCCACTGTCGCACCACTAAGGATGTGCCCCGTGACCGAAGGACAACCGATCGCCTGTTTCCAACCCTTCATCGACACCGCGACCGGTCTGGTCGCGGGGGTCGAGGCACTGGGACGCCTGCGTCAGGAGACCGGGGAGCTGCTCTCGGTCGGCCCGTTGTTCTTCAATCCGCGAATCAGCCTCGGCGAACTGCGCCGACTCGATCGCCAGATCCGCGATGCAGCCCTGGCACGGATCCACGAAGCCCCGGCGGACTGGTTCCTCAGCCTGAACATCTCGCCACGCTGGATCAGCCGCCTGCGGCCGAACCAGCCGCTGCCCAGCCTCAAGCAGCTGGAGCAGCAAGGGGTTCCGCCCAAGCGCGTGGTGTTCGAGATCACCGAACTGGGCGGCGGCCATCAGCGCTTGCCGGAAGTGGTGGCGCGCTACCGAGAGGCGGGGGCGCGTATCGCCATCGACGACTTCGGCGCCGGCTACTCGCAGCTCGATCGCGTACTGGCACTGCAGCCGGATATCCTCAAGCTCGACATGCGCCTGTTCCAGGCGGCCGCTCGCGGCGGTCCCAGCGGCGACGTGGTGAAGGCCCTGGCACAGATGGCCGAGAAAACCGGCTGCTGGATCATCGCAGAAGGCGTGGAAACCGAGGAGGAAATGGACTTCGCCCTGGAGTGCGGCGTGCGCTACGTGCAGGGCTACCTGTTCGCCAGACCCGCACTGGAGTTCCCGGCCAGCGACGCCTTCCGCGACGCCTTCGCCCAGCGCCGCGAGCACTATGTACGACGCAAGCTGCGGGAGCGCGCCAACCTCATCCAACTGCGCCAGCAACTCGCCGAGCTGATGGACATGCTGCGCCCCTGGGCCGAAAGCGGCGCCATCCTCAGCAGCCTGCCGCCGGCGCCGGAGTCTTTCACCCGGCTGCTACGCATCTACCAGTGCGACCGCCACGGCACCCAGACCTCACCGAACCTGGAGTGGAACGGTCTGTTCTGGAAGGAAGACCGGCGTTACCTGGGTCACAACTGGTCCTGGCGCCCGTACTTCTACCAGTTGCTGGCCGAAGGCTGGGAAGAGCGCCGCCTGATGCTGTCCAACACCTACCGCGATGCCACCACCAACCAGTACTGCATGACCGCCGGGCAGTTCATCGACCAGGGCCGGCGTCTTTTCCTCATCGACATCGATGCCGACGGCCTGTAGTCCTGCGATTGAGATTGCCGGCGCGAACGGCTAGCGTTGCCGGTAACTCTCCAGATTGCGGAAAGACGAATGGACTGGCACACCCTGCTCCCCCGAGAACGCCTCGGCAAACCGGTACACAGCAGCGCCGAGCTCGGCCGCAGCGCCTTCCACAAGGACCATGATCGCATCATCTTTTCCGGGGCATTCCGCCGCCTGGGACGCAAGACCCAGGTGCACCCGGTGTCGAGCAACGACCACATCCATACGCGCCTGACCCACTCGCTGGAGGTCGGCTGCGTCGGCCGTTCGCTGGGCATGCGCGTCGGCGAGATCATCCGCGACCGCCTGCCGGAATGGTGCGACCCGGCGGACATGGGGGTAATCGTGCAGTCCGCCTGCCTCGCCCATGACATCGGCAACCCGCCCTTCGGCCACTCCGGCGAAGACGCCATCCGCCACTGGTTCCAACAGGCCGCCGGACGTGGCTGGCTGGACGACATGAACGACGAGGAACGCTCCGACTTCCTGCATTTCGAAGGCAACGCCCAGGGCTTCCGCGTACTCACCCAACTCGAATACCACCAGTTCGACGGCGGCACGCGCCTGACCTACGCGACCCTCGGCACCTATCTGAAGTACCCCTGGACTGCCCGCCATGCCGACTCGCTCGGCTACAAGAAGCACAAGTTCGGCTGCTACCGCAGCGAGCTGCCGCTGCTGGAGCAGATCACCCAGAAACTGGGCATGCCGCCGTTGGAGTCCGAGCGTTGGGCCCGCCATCCGCTGGTCTACCTGATGGAGGCGGCGGATGACATCTGCTACGGCCTGATCGATCTCGAAGATGGGCTGGAAATGGAGCTTCTGGACTACGCCGAAGTCGAGGCGCTGCTGCTCGACCTGGTGGGCGACGATCTACCGGAGACCTACCGTCAGCTGGGCCCCAACGACTCCCGCCGGCGCAAGCTGGCAATCCTCCGCGGCAAGGCCATCGAGCACCTGACCAATGCCGCGGCGCGGGCCTTCGTCGAACAGGAGCCGGCGCTATTGGCAGGGCGGTTGTCCGGCGACCTGGTGGAGCACATGCACGGCCCCGCCAAGCGTTGCGTGCAAAGGGCCAAGGCAATGGCACGGGAGAAGATCTTCCAGGACAAGCGCAAGACACTGCATGAAATCGGTGCCTACACCACGCTGGAAATCCTGCTCAACTCCTTCTGCGGTGCGGCGCTGGAGCAGCATGGTGGCCGCACCCCATCGTTCAAGCACCGGCGAATCCTCGACCTGCTCGGCCAGAACGCGCCGGACCCGAGCTGGCCACTGTACCGCTCCTTCCTGCGCGTCATCGACTTCATCGCCGGCATGACGGACAGCTACGCCACGGAACTGGCCCGGGAAATGACGGGGCGTTCCAGCCCGAGCTGAGCCTTACGCCACCCGCCCGGACCTGGCCAACTGCTCGCTGAGTCCCCGCTGCAACTCAAACATCACCGAGATGACACTCGACGCCTTCGCGCGGATCTTCGAGACTTCAAGGTGATCACGGCAGGCGGCCTCCAGCTCGGCGCACCCCTCCTGCAGGGCACTTGCATTGACCAGGCGGGCAGCGCCTTTCATGCGATGCGCCAGCTCGCCCAGCTCTTTCCAGTCCTGCGCTTCCAGCAAAGGCCCCACCTGCTCGATATCCGTGTCATTGCTGTTGTACAACTCTTCCAGCAACCGGTGGATCAACGTGGGGTTCCCTCCAGTCATTCCCTCCAGCAACTGGAGATCCAGGCCTTGCATTTCAGGGCACGGGATATCGGACGCACAGCAGGGCACGGACTCCAGGCGTTTACGCAGGTTTTCCAGCCCGATGGGTTTGAACAGGCAATCGTTCATACCGGCACGGCGGCAGTTCTCCACCTCATCGGGCTGGGCGTTGGCGGTAAAGCCGAAAATCACGCAGGGCTCCACATCCATTTCCACCTCCAGCTCGCGAATACGGTGTGCCAGGTCATAGCCAGTGAGCACCGGCATGTTGCAGTCCGTAATCACCAGATCGAAATCGCCGGGATGCCAAGCCTGAAGTGCCTTTGCGCCGTCACATGCCACATCCACCTGATGCCCGAGATGCTCGAGCTGTTGCGTCAGCAACAGGCGGTTGGCGGCGTGGTCATCGACCACCAGCACCCGGAGTGATCGGCCGCAGGGCTGATGCGCCAGCCTGGGAGCCGCCTTCTCCTCGGCGAGCGGCTCCAGAACCTGCAGCGACAGGCTCACGCAGACCCGCGTGCCTTCTCCGGGCTGACTCTCCAATTGCACACTGCCCCCCATCATCTCCGCCAGCTTGCGACAGATGGTGAGCCCCAGGCCAGTACCGCCACGAGATGCCTGACTGGTCTGCGAAGCCTGGCTAAATGGCTCGAAGAGCTGCGCCTGATCGCTGGCGGTGATCCCGATGCCGCTGTCTTCAACCGCGACCTCCAGAGCCATGTGCGCCCCTGCGAAGCGCTCCCCGCACACGTGAATCCGTACCCGGCCCTTGTCGGTGAACTTGATGGCGTTGCTGACCAGGTTCGACAGGATCTGCTTGAAACGCAGCGGGTCGATGAGAACGTCGCAGGCGGCCTCGGCATCGATCTCCACCTTGAGCTCCAGCCCTTTCTGCCGCGCCAGTCCATCGAATACCCGAGCAATGGACTCGACCAGTTCACGCAGCCGGGCACGCTCCGGCATCAGGGTCAAACGCCCTGACTCGATCTTGGCGACATCGAGGATATCGCCGATCAACGTCAACAGAGATTTGGCCGAGTCATAGGCCACCTCGACCGACTCACGCTCCCAATGTCCCTGGTCGGCGCGGGTCAGGGCCAGTTCGAGCATGCCGATCACTGCATTCATTGGCGTGCGGATTTCATGACTCATGGTGGCCAGGAAGGTGCTCTTGGCACGGCTGGCTTCTTCGGCCTGATCCTTGGCTGCCTGCAGTTGATGGTGCAAACGTTCACGCTCGGTGACGTCGAGCCAGCCGCTCACCAGTCCCAGCACCTCGCCCTTCGGTCCCTTGTACGGGGTCGCCCAGTGGTAGACCTCCACCATGCGCTGGCACAGCAGGAACACCCGATCCGAGGCCAGCGCCCGTCCGTGCGTCATAGTCTGCAGATACTCCTCATGCAGTGCCTGGGCCTCCTCGGCAGGCAACCAGTCGCAATCGATGAGGCGGCTGCCCTGGGCGGCATTACGGGTCATGCCCGTGACCTCGAGGAAACTGCGATTGCAGGTGAGCAACCGCCCCTCCCTGTCCCGCACCGCGACGGGGTGGGGAATGCCATTGATCATCGCGCGCTTGAATCCGAGCCGATAGTTGAGCTCCTTCTCCGACAACCGTCTGCGACGAACCTTCACCTGCAGGCGCCAGTTCCATAGCAGTACTGCGCAGAGCAACGCGATACCGCCCCAGACCAGTTGTACGATCCGGGTCCGATAGCCTTCCCAGGTGCTATCAGGACCTTCGACGCTCGCCGACCAGCGCCCGATGACGTTGGCCATGTCATCCGGGGAGATCGCCAGAATCGCCTTGTTCAGGATGCTCAGGAGTTCCGGATCCCTCTGCGACACGGCAATCGAAAACTGCCCGGGCTCCCGGTCCAGGGACGCGGCCACACGCAGCTCGTGGTAATACCGCGAAATCAGGTAATTCGCCGACGTTGACAGATGGATGCTCGCATCCACCTTGCCCTCGCTGATCATCGGCAGGTCGTCGACGTTATTTTCCACCGGCACGAGCCGCACCTCCGGGTGCCGCTCGCGCATGAAACTCTCCAGGACCGAACCTCTGGGCACCGCGACACGCCGACCACGGAGATCGGCCAACGAATGGAACCAGCCCGCATCCTTCGCCACCACCACCGCAAAGGAGGCGCTCATGTAGGGGCGAGTGAAGGCCAGCCACTCCTCCCGATCCGCGGTTGGCGTCAGTGCGCCGATCGCCTTCGCCTTGCCATCCTTGACTTCGTCCAGCATGGTGGAAACGCTCGGCTCAGGCCGTACATCGAAGCTGAGTCCTGTCCGCGCGTGAATGAGGTCCAGCAGGTCCGCGGCGATTCCCTGGAAGTTCCGCTGCGAATCGAAGAAGGAAATCGGCGCCTGCGCTCGATCGACCACCAGCACCGGATGCGGGTTGCGCTCCATCCAGCGCTGTTCCTGAGGTGTGAGGATCAGTCGTTGGCTGGCGATGGAATAAGCGCCCCCAGGGCTCCAGCGCCGCTGAATGGCATTGTCGAGCTGCTGCGGAGTCGCCGCCAGCGCTCGATCGAGGATTTTCAGCAGGGGCTCGTCAGAGCTCCTGACGGCGAAGCTGAAACCCGCGCCGTTGAAACTGGCGAAATTGAGCGGCTTCAGGTTGGCGAGATAGCCCTGGCTCATCAGGTACTGCGCGCTGAACGTATCTCCCACGAACAGGTCCGCCTGCCCGAATGCCACCGCCTCGAGTGCCTGGTGCAGGGACAGGAACGGCATGATCGTGGCCCCGGGGAAGTCCCTGGCGAGTTCTTCATTGGAGAAGTAGTCGCTCACCACCGATAGTCGCTTGCCACGCAGTTGATCGCCACTGTCCAGGCGCATCCCCTGAGGACCGACAATGACCGGCTGATTGGTGAAGTAGGGTAGGGAAAGGCTGACTCCGGGGAAGCTCGACTCATAGTGGGTCGCACGGCTCAACAGATCGATCTCCCCCTTCTGGAGTGCGCTGATGGCAGATTGTCTATCAGCGTATCGGCGCACTTCGACCCGTACGTTAAGCGCCTCGGCGAGTACGCCCATGTAGTCGGCGGTCACGCCTTCCAGATCCGTACCGCTGGCCATGATGTCGAACGGTGCGTAGTCGGGGGCGGTCACCCCCAGCACGAGAGTGCGCTTGCCTCGCAGCCATTGCCAGTCCGCTTCGTTCAACTGGACCTTGACCAGCACATCCGATGACCGCGCCAGCAAATTCATGTGGGACCAGGAAGAGGACTCCGCACCCACGGCTCCCAGGCAGCCCAGCAGCAGAATCGCGCCCAGAGCCAAGCGAAGGTGTCCACGCCAGTTGAACATCACACACCTCAAACCAGCGCGTTACGCTTGGCAAACTCAATCAGGTCGACCAGGGAATGAGCATTCAGCTTCAGCAGCAGTCGCGTCTTGTAGGTGCTGACGGTCTTGTTGCTGATGAACATCTGCTCGGAAATCTCCTTGTTCGAGTAACCATTCGCCAGGTACTGGAGTACGGCCATCTCGCGATCGGAGAGGCGCTGGATGAGTTCCTGGTCATCCAGCTGTCCATTGTTCCTGCGCGTCTGCCGGATAGCCGTGCTGGGGAAGTAGTTGTATCCCGCCACCACGGCGCTGACCGCACTGATCAGCTCGGCCAGTCCGCCTTGCTTGCAGACGAAGCCCGAGGCACCGGCCTGCATGCAGCGCATGGCGAACAGGGAGGCGCTCTGCCCGGTCAGGACCAGGATTTTCAGCGGCAGGTCGAAGGCAGAGATTCGGCTGATGACCTCCAGGCCATCCAGCCGGGGGATGCCAATATCCAGAACCACCAGATCCGGAACCAGGTCCTTGACCATAGAGAGCGCATCCACGCCGTTGTCGGCCTCACCCACGACGACATGGCATTCTTTCTCCAGCAACACGCGCATTGCCATGCGGATAACCGGGTGATCATCGACAATAAGTACCTTGCTCACGGAATCCCTCCGACAGTTTCATGGAATCGAATATCTGTCGGTAAGATATCTTCTAGGCCTGTTCTGTCGAGACGTCCCCCCCTCGATATTCAGCATCAAGGGGAATTCCTACACAACAAGCGTAGATATCCTACAAAACTCCTAAATCCTGATCATTCACCCGCCTGAATATACAAATCCCGCTCCCGCATCTAATTCTCAATAAGAATCTTCCGACACCAAACAAGCGAAACACCGACATCGATTCCTCGGTCAGATCAGCACCATCGACAGAAAGCTCCGGCACCAACGGATTTCCCACATGACCTCTCCTCTGCTGATGGTTCTGGAGGATCACCCGCTCCCCAGGCAGTCCACTACATGCCCCCTGCAGACTCTCGACTATCGGGGGATACAAGCTGCAACCAACGAACAGGACGCCTTGCTGCAGCTCCGCCAGAGCGGAGGCGTAGGCATCGTGACCTGCGATGCCCACGGGCCGGGCATGGACGGTTTGAGCACCCTCCGACTGGCCACCCAGACGTATCTGGTCAAGGCCAGCGATACGGGTCAGCGAGTTATCGCCCGAGCTGTGCCAAGCGATATTGCATCTGGCCTATCGGTACAAACTCCAAGTTCTGGGTGGAGTTGAAAAATCCATCTATCTATCGAGACTACAAGAGCAGAACAGTGTTTATAGAGATCCTGGATAGGAAAAACCAAACTCATTTATCCCGACATTGCCGTCAATGCAATTCACCAAGTGCTCGCGAATCAAGATTTCACCCCTTACAACCGACGATAAATTCCCCAACCACTTCAGAGTGCGGCGCAGAAAGATCTACTCGATGAATAAGCAAAAACCCAGAGCAAGTCACTTCACACACTCTTCTGGATTTATGAAAGTTCACGACCTGAAACTTCAACCAACCTGGTTTACCATCGATAAGTCACTAACCTTCATTGAAAAGGACAGCTCCACCCACCAACTCAATAATCGCTCCATCAATCTGGAAATAGCCGACCTGCAACATCCTGAACGGAGCAGCCATATCGAAACAGGACCGGGCACTACCAGACGCCAACCCGCGCCATCAGCCCCCACCCGATGCTCAGACACCCCAGAACCCCAGGAGAAACCGCCATGCAGGACAGCACGCTCGCCATCCTGGTCGTCGAGGATCACCCCTTTCAGTTGATCGCCATGCAGATGCACCTCAACCGAATGGGGTTCTTCTACCTGACTCCCGCGCTGGACGCCGAGGAGGCCAGGGAAGCCTGTCAACGGCGTGAAAAACCCTTCGACCTGCTGCTGTGCGACATCAACCTTCCGGATACCAACGGCATAGAGCTGCTCACCGAGCTGGCCAGCAGTGGCGGCATACAGCAGGCGATACTGTTCAGTTACAGGGAGGAAGACGAGCTGCAGAGGCTGGAAAAGCAGCTCAAAAGCAGCGGCCTCCCCGTTCTAGCCTGCCTGTCCAAGCCCCTGGGCCAGCGGACGCTATTGCAAGCCCTGGGGGAGAAGGCCGGGTAACGGCCCGGAGCGCCTGGATGCACCGCCGCGTTGCGCAGCGAGCGCATCCGGCGCACGCCCTCATTCCGTCTTGGCGTTGATGGGCTGATCCGGATACCAGGCATCCATCAACGGTCCCGCCGTGAAAGCGGCCAGCTCCGGCTGTTGCCTGAGCCAGCCATCCACAGTGGCGCGCTGTTCTTCGCTGACCGAGCCACGGTGCGCCAGGCAGATGAAGCCGTATTCGTCACACCCGCCGTACACCAGCTCGTTGGGCTCCACCGCATCCGACGCGAAGCGCTGCATGAAGGCCGCAATCGCCGTTGCATCCAGACCGGACTGGTACTGGAAGCTCAATTCGAATCCCAACTCCTGGAACTCATCGACACACAACTTCTTGCGCAAACGACGAGAACGATTGGTGGCCATCTGACAACCTCCTGCGGATAAGGCGACAGGTCGGCCTTATCATGATTATTCCAACTACTGCCCGACGCTCCCCGGGCAGGCCATCCACAACTCTAACAGCTCCACCGCCGCTCCCATGACAACTGGCATGTGTTGCCCAGCGCAACACGCGGCAGCTTGCGGCATAATGTCCGCAGCTCCGGGGAAACAAGGAGCTGCTCATTCGTATTGTTGCGTTTCATCTTTTCATTTTTTCAAGTCAA
Organism: Pseudomonas sp. ATCC 13867; assembly: GCF_000349845.1. Classification (NCBI taxonomy): domain Bacteria; kingdom Pseudomonadati; phylum Pseudomonadota; class Gammaproteobacteria; order Pseudomonadales; family Pseudomonadaceae; genus Pseudomonas; species Pseudomonas sp. ATCC 13867. Next base: position 3,706,812 of record NC_020829.1, read on the forward strand.
TGCCCGACCACTGGGATGTCACCTTTCCTATGTTCAAATCGCTGCGTGTTCTCGCCTTCGCCACATTATTACCCTTCACCCTGCCGGCACTGGCCCAGATCAACACCACCCTGCCCGACCGCGTTGCAAAGGCCCTGAAGGCCAGCAAGTTGACCAATGACGCGCTGTCGCTGGTGATGATTCCCCTCGACGGCCCCGGCAATCCAACCTACTTCAACGCCGATGTCTCGGTGAACCCGGCGTCAACCATGAAGCTGTTCACCACTTACGCCGCCCTGGAAATGCTCGGCCCGACGTACCAATGGCAGACCGAGTTCTACACCGACGGCCAGCTCAGGGACGGCGTGCTCAACGGCAACCTGTACCTCAAGGGCGGCGGCGACCCCAAGCTGAACATGGAGAAGCTCTGGCTGCTCATGCGTGACCTGCGCGCCAATGGCGTCAGCAAGGTCACCGGCGACCTGGTGCTGGACCGCAGCTACTTCAACATTCCGCAGTTGCCGGTGTTCAACGACGACGGCGGCGACGACAACAAACCCTTCCTGGTCGGCCCCGACTCCCTGCTGGTCAACCTCAAGAGCGTGCGCCTGGTCGTGCGCTCCGACGGCGGAAAGGCCAGCGTGCTGATGGACCCGCCGCTGGCCAACGTGCGTATCGACAACCAGGTCAAGGTCAGCAAGGCGGCGCCCTGCCCGGCCTGGCCGAAACTGCGTTTCAACCCCGTCACCCAGTTCGACGGCACCTCGCTGGTGGCAACCGGCCAGATCCCATCGGGCTGCAGCGCGCAGACCTACATGTCGCTGCTCGACCATCCGGGCTACACCGCCGGTGCCGTTCGCGGCATCTGGCGGGAGCTGGGCGGCAGCATCATGGGCAAGGACCGCGAAGGCAACGTGCCCAAGAGCGCCACGCTGGTCGCTCGCGCCAACTCACCGGACGTGGTGGAAGTCATCCGTGACATCAACAAATTCAGCAACAACACGATGGCGCGCCAGCTGTTCCTCTCCCTGGGCGAACGCTTCCGCAACAGTGCCGATGCCGATGACGCCCAGGCCGCGCAGCGGGTGATTCGCCAATGGCTGGCCCGCAAGGGCATCACCGCCACGCACCTGGTGATGGAGAACGGCTCCGGCCTGTCCCGCGACGAGCGCGTCAGCGCTCGCGAGATGGCCGCGATGCTGCAAGCCGCCTGGCACAGCCCCTATGCCGCCGAGTACATCTCCTCGCTGCCGATCGTGGCGAAGGACGGCACCATGCGCAAACGCCTGCGCGGCACCCCGATGGCCGGTGAGGCGCACGTCAAGACCGGTACGCTGAACACGGTCCGCGCCCTGGCCGGCTTCAGCCGCGACGCCAACGGACGCAACTGGGTGGTGGTGGCGATCCTCAACAGCAATCGGCCTTGGGGGGCCTCGTCCATCCTCGACCAGGTATTGCTGGACCTCTACAGCAGCACCAGGCGCACCGGCGGCTGATACGCAAGGCCCCCGGTCCATGCCGGGGTCCTCATCCGTCGTCGCGTTCCAGCCGATCACGCCCCGAGCGCTTCGCCCGGTAAACCGCGCGGTCCACCTTGCGCAGCAGATCGTCGGCCGTCTCGCCGAGACGCCAACCGACCACCCCGAAGCTGGCGGTCACCACACCGACGCCCTCCACGGGCTGACTCCGCAGCGCCTGCCACAGCGCTTCGGCCAACTGCGCCGCCTGCTCCACAGAACTGCCCGGACAGAGCACCACCAGCTCTTCCCCGCCCAGCCGGCAGAACACATCCACCTTGCGCAGGCGCTGGGAGACTCTCTGGCACAGCGTGATCAGCACGGTGTCGCCCGCCTCATGGCCGAAACGGTCGTTGATGTCCTTGAAATGGTCGACGTCGAACATCACCAGCGCCAGCGGCTCGCCGCTGCGTGAGCAGCGCGCCATGCTCAGTTCCAGTTGCTCCTTGAAGTACCGCCGGTTGTGCACCCCTGTCAGCGCGTCGGTCACCGAGAGCCGCCGCAACTCCAACTCCGCTTCCTTGCGTCGGGTGATGTCAGTGGCGATGCCCAGGTAGCCGGTCAGCACGCCCGAGGAGTCTCGTACGCCGGTAATGATCAGATTGATCTTCAACTGCCGGCCGTCCCGGCGAACACAGGTCCATTCATGCTCCTCATGCCCCTCGCCAACCAGCGCGCCAACGACTTCGAAGCCGCGGATTTCGCGTCCCAGCGCAATCGACAGGTCATGCGCCCGGCGGAGGATTTCCTCTTTGACGAAGATATTCTCCGGCACCGGTCGGCCCAGCACCTCCCGCGCGCTGTAGCCGAACAGGCGTTCGGCGCCGACGTTGCAGCTGCGTACGAAGCCTCGCAGATCGGTGGACACGATGGCGACCTGGGTCGCCGCATCGAGCAGCCCGTGCAGGCGATTGTTGACCTCCCCCAGCTCCAGCTCCACCGCCTTGCGTGAACTGATATCGGTCTGCGTACCGATCATCCGTCGCGGCGAACCCTCGCCGCTCCGCTCCACCACCTGGCCGCGATCCAGCACCCACAGCCAGCGGCCGCTCTTGCAGCGCAAGCGGTGCTCGCTCTGGTACAGCGACGTCTCGCCGCACAGATGCCGTTGCAGGGCCTCGCTGCGCGCGGTCCGGTCGTCAGGATGAACCCGGCGCGCGCACTCGTCCGGACTCGCACCGATCTCCGCCGCGCGGAACCCCAGCATGGCTTTCCAGGCATGGGAGTAGAACACCTTGCCCAGATCGAGGTTCCAGTCCCACACGCCGTGTCCGGCGCTGTCCATCGCGAAGTGCAGGCGTGCCTGGTTCTCCTGGAGCTCCAGCTGGTTGGCACGCAGCTCGGCAGTGCGCTCCGCCACCAGCTGCAACGCCCGCTGACGCTGCCCCAGCAGCGCCAGTACATACCCCGCCAGCAGCAGCGACGTCAGCAGTCCGCCCAAGACCACCCATAACTGTGGATGGCCCTCGTTGCGCTGCAGAAAATCCCGGGAAGGCTCGATACGGACGAGGTAGTCCCGCCCGGCGAAATCCAGATGCCGCTCCGCCACCAGGCCGGAATCCGGCGCGGCCATCACCGCACTGCGATACATCGGCGGATCCGGCTGCTCCTCCGCACTGTCGCGCAGGGTCAGGGCCAGTTGCGCCAGGCTGTCGGCATCCATGCCCTGCTCGATCAGCAGGCGGTAGCTGATCGCCGCTACCAGGATACCCAGCAGGCCGCCACGGCCTTCCTCTCCGGCGGCGGTCGTCACGCCGCCTCGGTAGAACGGCGCGGCCAACAGGACGCCGGCCGCATCCGCCACGGGAGCGCCGGGCAGGACCACGGGCATCGAAGCCGTCAGTTGTCGTCCGATGAGCACCCGCTGCGTCAGTTCGCGCCCCGGCAAGGTGGAACCCAGGTCGAGTCCGAGCGGCAACTCCTGCAGATACTCGGAAGCTCCGTAGAGCACGGGGAAGTAGCGCTCACGAACCTGCGCGGGAACCGGATCGCCCTGTGGGCCCAGCTCATGGAGCTGATAGTCGAGCATCCCCGACGCCTGGACCTGCGCCTCGAACACCGCGCGCCCGCCGTGTTCGATCCTGGGTAGCCAGGCATACCCCAGGGCATCGCCCAGCAAGGGGCTGACGAAATGCTCGAACTCCTCGCGCGATACCTCATTGGAGTTCTCGAAGAAGCGCTGGATGGATTCGAGCTCGCTGCGCTGCAACAGCAACCGCTCACGCACCCGGTCGACCCGCTCGTTGGCCGCCAGGGCGAACTGTTGCTCCAGCGCCGTGCGCGCGTTGCGCCAGACATTCCAACCCAGCAGGCCCGTCAGCAGCACCCCGGCGGCGAGCACCAGGCCGGCCGCGCGCAGCGCCTTCTTTTGGCGGGCGACTCCCTGAGCGGCAGGCAATTGCTCATAGGCCGGCAACTGAGTCATGGGGACTCCCGCGTTCAGGGCTGCGGAAAGGGTACCCAGTTCTTATAGCAGATGATGGCAGATTGCCCGAAAGCCACTCGACGCACGGCCACGGCGTGCCGTGCGCCAGCCGGCATCAACGTATGCTGATGCGCCAGGCCCGGTGGATCCTGCTATTGCGCGCGAAATCCTGGTCCAGGGTCTGCGCACTGATCTCCTCGACCTGATAACGCGCCGCCACGCCCTCATCCAGTTCGAACTTGCGGAAGTTGTTGGAGAAGTACAGCACTCCCCCCTTGGCCAGGCGCGCCATCGCCAGGTCGATCAGTTCGACCTGGTCGCGCTGCACGTCGAACACGCCTTCCATGCGCTTGGAGTTGGAGAAGGTCGGCGGATCGATGAAGATCAGCTCATATTCGCCACGATCTTCCCGCAGCCACTCCATCACGTCGCTCTGCACCAGACGCTGCTTGTCGGAGAAGCCGTTCAGCGACAGGTTGCGCCGCGCCCAGTCCAGATAGGTCTTGGACAGATCGACGCTGGTGGTGCTGCGCGCCCCGCCCTTTGCCGCATGCACGGTCGCCGTAGCGGTGTAGCAGAACAGGTTGAGGAAGCGTTTGCCCTGGGCCTCGCGCTGGATGCGCAGGCGCATCGGGCGGTGGTCGAGGAACAGGCCGGTGTCGAGGTAATCGGTCAGGTTGACCAGCAGCTTGACGCCGCCCTCTTCCACTTCCATGAAGCGACCTTCGGCGCTCTGCCGCTCGTACTGCTTCTTGCCGGCCTGACGCTCGCGACGCTTGATCACGATGCGCTCGGTGGGAATACCCAGCGCCTGCGGCAGCGCCGCCAGCGCGTCGAGCAAGCGGGCCTGGGCCTTGGCCGGGTCGATGGACTTGGGCGCGGCGTACTCCTGTACATGTGCCCAGTCGCGGTACAGGTCCACGGCCAGGGCGTACTCGGGCATGTCCGCGTCATACAGGCGGTAGCACTCGATCTTTTCCTTGCGCGCCCACTTGCCCAGCGCCTTGAGGTTCTTCTGCAGGCGATTGGCGAACATCTGCCCGCCTTCGCTCAGGCGGGCCTGCTCGATCACCGCCGGACCCTGGGTCGGCGCCGACTCGCTGCGCTCACCCCGATCGCCGGTCACGAACTGGCGCGGCTCCACGTCGAGCATGATCAGCTTGCAAGGCAGCGCGCCGTTGAAGAAGGCGTACTGCTTGTGGCTGCGGATGCCCATGCGCTTGCCCAGCTCCGGCGCCCCGGTGAACACCCCGGCGCTCCAGCCCAGGCAGCTCTGGCGCAGACGCTCGCCCAGGTGCTGGTAGAGATACAGCAGGCTGGCTTCATCGCCCAGGCGCTCGCCGTAGGGCGGGTTGCAGATGATCAGGCCCTTCTGGCCCTTGTCCGGACGCGGCTCGAAGGTGGCCAGTTCGCCCTGGTAGATCTTCACCCATTCGGCCAGACCGGAACGTTCGATGTTGTTGCGCGCCGGCTGGATCAGGCGCGGGTCGGCCTCGTAGCCGCGAATCCACAACGGGGTCTTCGAAAGGCCGACGTCAGCCCGATGCAGGGCTTCTTCGAGCAGCTTCTTCCAGATGGCCGGCACATGGCCCAGCCAGTTGCTGAAGCCCCAGCGCTCGCGCTTGAGGTTCGGCGCCACATCGGCGGCGATCAGGCCAGCCTCGATCAGGAAGGTACCGACGCCGCACATCGGGTCGGACAGCGCGCCGCCTTCGGCGGCGATCTTCGGCCAACCGGCGCGGATCAGCACGGCGGCGGCGAGGTTTTCCTTCAGCGGCGCGGCGCCCTGCTGCAGACGGTAACCGCGCTGATGCAGGCTGTGGCCGGAAAGGTCCAGCGACAGGACGGCCTGGCCGCGGTCCAGGTGCAGGTGCACGCGGATGTCCGGATTGACCTTGTCCACCGTCGGGCGCTTGCCGAACTCGGCGCGCAGGTTGTCGACGATGGCGTCCTTCACCTTCAGCGCACCGAAGTGGGTGTTGTCGATGCCCGAGCCCTTGCCGCTGAACTCCACGGCAAGGCTGCCGCCGGCGTCCAGGTGATCGCTCCATTGAACGGCATTGACGCCCATGTACAGGTCTTCGGCATTGCTCACCGGGAAACGCGACAGCACCAGCAACACCCGATTCGCCAGGCGCGACCACAGGCACAGGCGATAGGCCGTCTCCAGGTCGCCCTGCCCGCGCACCGCCGATACCTGTGCGCGCGCCTCCTCAAGACCCAAGGCCTGCGCCTCGTCCAGCAACAGGCCATCGAGCCCCTTGGGGCAGGTCAGGAAAAGTTCGTAGTGTTCCGCCATGTCAATCTTCCCGGGCCGCAGCCCTCTCTTTTTCATGAAGCTCCACCAGGGAGCTCTGTCGGCCATCCGCGCGGGGGATTTCCCGCGGACAGCAATCGGTGTTCATTTTCCGGGACAGTCGTTCAACCTGTCTGCGACCTCGAGTCGCATATCACCGGCCCACTCGTCGGAATGAGAGAAAGTCGCAATTAGACACACTTTCCCCTTGACCCGGTACAACCCCACGTCCCTGGTGGATTACGCGATGGTGGCACTCTCCAACCGGGCAAACGCTTATGGCTTGATTCCATAAGAGTTAAGTCTTTATGACAAATTGGTTGTTCACAGCCCCTTGGGCTTTGGTTAGAACTCAGCTTAATCCGTTATCGCAATGATAACGGGCGGGGCGCGTCACGCCGGCAATGCGCCCCATTGGCGGAAATTTCCGCCCGGCCTCCCTGGGGGGCCAACGGGACATAACAGTCAACAAGTGAGGGCAACACCCTATGAGAAGACTTAAGCGTGATCCGTTGGAAAGAGCCTTTTTGCGCGGTTATCAGCACGGCATCACTGGAAAATCTCGCGACCTCTGTCCGTTTACCCATCCCACCGCTCGGCAATCCTGGCTCAATGGCTGGCGTGAGGGCCGTGGCGACAACTGGGATGGTTTGACCGGCACCGCCGGTATTCAACGTCTGAATCAGATGCAGCACGCGAACGGCTGAATCGACGGACCACACCGACTTCCCCAAGCCGCCCCATCCGGGCGGAAAAGGGCGCAAGCCCAAGGGCTCCGAAAGGAGCCCTACTTATTTCTACCGTCCTTATCCCCGCTGGGCCGCGGCGATTGCATCCACCGCCTCGCGGATCAGCGCCGGGCCCTTGTAGATGAAGCCCGAATAGATCTGCACCAGGCTCGCTCCGGCGGCGATCTTCTCCGCCGCATGGATGCCTTCGGTGATACCGCCCGCGGCGATGATCGGCAGGCGCCCACCCAGCTCACCCGCCAGTACCTTGACGATGTGGGTGCTCTTCTCGCGTACCGGCGCGCCGGACAGCCCGCCCACCTCATCGCCGAAGGGCAGGTGCTCGACGCCTTCGCGGCTCAGCGTGGTGTTGGTGGCGATCACCGCGTCCATGCCCGCCTCCACCAGCGCGCTGGCGACCATCGCGGTTTCCTCGTCGCTCATGTCCGGAGCGATCTTGATCGCCAGCGGCACACGGCGGCCGTGCTGCACGGCCAGGTCTTCCTGGCGCTGGCGCAGGGCTTCGAGCAGTTGCTTGAGCGAGTCGCCGAACTGCAGGCTGCGCAGGCCGGGGGTATTGGGCGAGCTGACGTTGACCGTCACATAGCTGGCGTGGCCATAGACCTTGTCCAGGCAGATCAGGTAGTCGTCCACCGCGCGTTCCACGGGCGTATCGAAGTTCTTGCCGATGTTGATGCCCAGCACGCCACGGTATTTCGCCGCCTTGACTCGCTCGATCAGGTGATCGACGCCGTGGTTGTTGAAGCCCATGCGATTGATGATCGCAGTGGCCTGCGGCAGGCGGAACAGGCGTGGCTTGGGGTTGCCCGGCTGGGGGCGCGGGGTGACTGTGCCGATCTCGACGAAACCGAAGCCCAGTTGCGCAAAGCCATCGATGGCGTCGCCGTTCTTGTCCAGGCCTGCGGCCAATCCCACCGGGTTGGCGAACTCCAGCCCCATCACCTTCACCGGCAGGCTCACCGGCAACTGGGTGACCAGGCCATTGAGGCCAAGGCGGCCGCCGGCACCGATCAGGTCGATGGACAGTTCGTGGGACGTTTCCGGGGAAAGCTTGAACAGGAGCTCGCGGGCCAGGCTGTACATGGTCGGGCATCGGTCGGCAAAATGGGGCGCTATTATAGCTGGCGGCACCCCGCTCAGGCGAGGCGCTGCGACGCCAGCGACCGCCCGGGGCCATCGAATTGCCCGTTCGAAGCGACCCGCACGCTCGGGCGCGGGCTGAAAGGCCGCAGAGGATGGACCGGCAGCGACCATCGAGGTCGGCCCCCGCACGCGATGGCGTGCCACGATAGACTGCCTGCAACCGGTGCGCCGGCAGGCAGATGTTCAGCACCATGCAAGCCACGGAGGTCTCCCCCGAGTGATAGGAAGATTTTTGCCGCAACGCATGCGCCACATGGCGCCAGGGTTTTCTATGCTTAGGGCAATTCGCCGCGCATCCGCTTCGGCGCTTCCTGCACTGACCGTCCGGCCATCGGGAGTCTTGCGTCGAACATGAGCCAGCCCCCTCGCCACCGCAGCATGACCAGCCGCTTGTCCGCCCTCGCCCAGCGCCTGGGACTTGGCGGCGCCGATGCCCACAATGTCGCGCAACGCAGCCGTACCCTTTCCCTGCCGTTCGAGGCCCCCGGCGCCTTCGCCAGCGGCATCGGCTGGCAGTCCGGCGCACCGCTCCACCGCCTGATCGACCTGCCGCGCGGAGCGCTGTCCGGGCCGGTCCAGGAAGACAAGGCGCGCATCCACGCGGTGCTCAAGCGCCTGGTCGGCAGCCACCGCGACGAGCATCCGGCCCTCGACCTGCGCACGCTGGACGGCCTGTGCCACCGCTCACTGCAGGACAGCACCCTGGCAACACTGGACGAACTGACGCAAAGCGACAACTGCCGCAAGGTGCGGATCATCAGCTACAACGACTTCACCAAGGTTCTCGGCCAGGCGCTGCCGGGTTTCCAGCGCAAGGCCGCCTTGCAGTTGCGGCGCGCCAGCTGGCATGGCGACCGGCTGTTCTGGGATGACGACAATCACGCCTGCGAGATGGCCTGCGCCGTGGTCTATGCCCGGCGGCGAGGGCTGGAGATCACGCTGCCGGCGGTCATTCAGTGCTTCGAGCTGCACGCAGCGGTGCTGGATGAACTGGATCGCGGCTTCCACATGCTGGCAATGCCGGCGCGGGCCTGGAGCGACCCGGCGTTCATGGACCTGCTGCTGGACACCGGCATGCCCTACGCGCGCTTCGGTCTGTTCAACACGGAAACCCCGGAAAGCCTGCTGCTGCCCAAGGATCATCCGCAATCCGACGCCTTCGGCCAGGGCCTGCGGGAGGCCGGTGCCGCGGACGTCATCGACTACCTGCGACGCGCCAGCTCGACCGGCTGAGATCCGCCGCGCTACTCGGCAGCATCGTCCTCGCTGATCCGGCGCTCTTCCTCGCTCAGGCTTTCCAGCACCTCACGGTGGCGCGCCTGCCACTCTTCCAGGCTCAGGTTGCTGGTGGCGAGCAACTGCGGATGGCGCTTGACCAGATAGACCGCGGCGCGCTGGGCGGAATCGGCGACCTTCCAGGTCACCTCGGCGGAGTCGATCGGCCCTTCGTAGGTGATCCAGCGGCTGAAATCCTGATACTCGCTGCAGACTTTTTCGAAGTCCTCGTCGCGCATGCGCTGGTTGCCGTACTCGATGTTCTCCACATCTTTCTCTTTCATACCGACTGTTTCGGCAAATGCGCGGCGCGACAGGCCAGTCAGCGCACGAAGCGCCCGTAGTCTTTCTCCTGCAGTGAACAGGAAACGTTTCTTCACCATATGTCATCCGTGTCCGAGACTGTATAGTCCGGCTATAAATTCCTAACAATTAGGATAAAATTATCCTTTCACAGGGGCTCGAACCTGCCGTTTCGAGCAATTTCCGATGGTGCAGGATGCAGCATGAAAGTGGAAGAACCGTTCTCCCCGGACCTCATCGAGGGCAAGTACTACCTGACGCCCGAGCGCTTTGCGCAATTGATCGGCATGGGCGACCGGCTGATCGTGGTGCAGCGATGGATCGACCTCGGTGAGGTGCCTTCGCGCATCATTGGCGGCCAGCTCCTGGTGGACCTGAGCGCCCTGCTCAAACAGGCCGACTCGGCGAAATGAGCCTGCCCCTGCTGCCACGGATCTGCCTTCACGCGGCAGACCTGGCGCGCGGCAAGCAAGTGCTGCTCGTCCATGAAGAGTGCCATGCGCTGCGAGAGTTCCAGCACATCGGCCTGCTGCACATGCAGGCGCCAGCGCTCGACCGCCAGGCGACGCTCTGCACCTGTCGGCATCCCCGGTTGTTCGCCTTTCACTTCTATTACCGCTGGCTGCCGACCCATATCGGCAGCTTTCGCCCATCGCCCAAGGACTTCGATCACTCCTGAGCGGCGTACTGCGCGGCTTCCAGTGCGGGAGCCGCGGGAATGCCGATCTCCACGCAAAGGTTCATGGCGCGCTCCAGGTCGTTGCGGTAGACCAGCACGCACTGCAGCTCGTCATCCAGCGGCTCGCTGAAGTCCACCAGGACATAGCCACCCTTCTCGGGGTAGAGCGCGCCCAGTTGGGTCTGGATGCGGTTCAGCGCCACGAGCGGCTCGGCCTTGCGCAGTTGCTTGGCCTGCAGGACGAAGTTGACGCCCGGATCGAAGGACGCACGAATCTCCCCGAACAACTCTTCATAGCTGTCACCCTGGAACAGCACGATTTCCGGGAGGCTGCCCACCACCACCCACTCCCCCAGGGGAATCGGGAAGCTGTCGTCGTAGTTGATGTCCGGGTTGGCCGCGTGGAACGCCTTCGGATCGGCGTAGGCCTGGGTGGCCTCGTCGGCGATCTGCTCGATCTCCGCCTCGCCCAGGCAGCCCGAGCTGATCAGTGTGAGGAGTTCGACGAGTTGCGCTTTCATGGGGAGGTCCTGAGAAGAGATGAACAGCCGCGAAGGATATCCGCAATCACGAAAAAACGCCGTAAGTAGGGAACCTTCTTACAGACCGACCTGTCGGAAGTCGCCATAACGATACTCACTATCAAACGGGATGATTTCTGCGCGATCCGTGCAGTTGATAGCCTCGCATCCATTCCGCTCCCTCTACGGGTAAACCCGATGAACCGTGCCCTTGCCTTACTGACCCTGATCACGCCGCTGTGGCTGGCAGGTTGCAGCAGCCAGTCTGCGCCTCGGCCGGAGCCTTACAGCAACGACGAAGTGAAGTCCTTCGCGCTGAAGATCCTCGGCTCCAGCAATATGTCCGACGAGCTCTACGCCAAGTACCGCCGCGCGCTGACCGAGCCGCGAGAGGATGGACGCAGCGGAAGCTGAATGTTCTGGCGCATGCCGGTGAGGCTGCGGTAGCAACTTTCCTCATCTCGATTTTTTCCGCGCCATACGAAGCGTTTCATGGGCGCTCGTGGCCGGGGACATGCCCAAGCCACGGCAGGGTGCGGTTCGCGAGCAAGCTCGCTCCTACCTGTATAGCGTCTCGCTCTGCCCTGAGCCGGGTGGCTCGTGTCTGAAAAAAAGCCCCGCACAAGGCGGGGCTGGAGCATCGAAAGATCAGTTGGCGGTGCGCATCAGGGGATGCACACGCCGTGCTGGTTGCTTTGCGCCAGGTCGAGCAGTTCCCGGTTGGCCACGGCGTACATCGCATAGTCGGTGCTGTTGGAGGCACGCAGCTCGGTGAGCATGGTGCGCCAGCGCTCGACCATCGGCGCATGCTGCGCCAGCCAGAGGGCCACGCGCTGATCGATTTCCGCCGGGCCGTCCTGCATCTGCAGCACCGAGACGGTGATCGCCCGCTGCTGCCAGTCCAGGTCGTCGCGGAAGGCCTCGCGGGCCAACGCCTGCCAGTTGTTCTCCACCGGCAGGGAGCTGATCTGCTGCAGGTACCAGGTCAGTTCCAGCTCGCTGCCCAGGGCGAAGTAGGCGCGCGCCACGTCGGCCGGGTCGCGGCCGGTGACATCCGCCGCCTCGACGATCGGCAGCAGGGTGTAGAGGTGGCTGGTGCCGGCGACCATGCGCGCCAGCAGCTCCGGCACGCCGGCATCCACATACGCCTGGTAGCGCGCCTGCCACAGCTCGCGGGTCGGGCCTTCGAGCAGTTCGTTGAGCTTGAGGCCGAGGGCGGCGATGCGCGGTCCGAAGTGCGCCACGTCGCGAGCGGCATCCTGCTCGTTGCGGCGGCTGCGCAGGAACCAGCGGGTAGCACGGCGACCCAGGCGCATCAGTTCGTCCATCAGGGTCAGCTGCACTTCCGCCGGCACCTGGTAGTCCAGCGCCTCGATCTGGCGGAACCAGTGCGGCAAGTGGAAGACATCGCGCACGATCACGTAGGCGCCGGCCACATTCGCCGGCGTCATGCCGGTGGACTCCTTCAGGCGCTGCACGAAGGTGATGCCCATGTGGTTGACCAGATCGTTGGCGATCTGCGTGCTGACGATCTCGCGCTTCAGGCGATGCTTGCGCATGGCCGGGCCGAAGGTTTCGACCAGGGTCTGCGGGAAGGCGGTTTCCATGTCGCGGGTCAGGTAGTCGTCGTCCGGCACCAGGGAACCCAACAGCTGTTCCTTCAGGTCGATCTTGCTCCAGGAGATCAACACGGACAGCTCGGCACGGGTCAGCCCCTGGTTGGCGGCGATGCGCTCGGCCAGGGCGTCGTCGCTGGGCAGGAATTCCAGCGCGCGGTCCAGCTTGCCGCGGCCTTCCAGGTCGGTCATCAGCCGCTTGTACTCGGCGATGCGCTCGCGGGCACGGCGTTCGGCCAGGGACAGCGCCTGGGTCTGCTTGTAGTTGTTGCCCAGCACCAGCCCGGAGACCTGGTCGGTCATCTCCGCCAGCAGCTTGTTGCGCTGCTTGCCGGTCATGTCGCCGGCGGCCACCACCTCGTTGAGCAGGATCTTGATGTTCACTTCGTGGTCGGAGCAGTCCACGCCACCGGCGTTGTCGATGAAGTCGGTGTTGCAGGCGCCGCCGCTGAGGCCGAACTCGACCCGCGCCAGCTGCGTCATGCCGAGGTTGCCGCCCTCGCCCACCACCTTCACCCGCAGGTCGCGGCCGTCCACGCGCAGGCCGTCGTTGGCCTTGTCGCCGACGTCGGCGTGGGATTCCTTGCTGGACTTCACGTAGGTGCCGATGCCGCCGTTCCACAGCAGGTCCACCGGCGCCTTGAGCAGCGTGTGGATCAGCTCGGTCGGGGTCAGGCGTTCGGCGTCGATGTCGAAGCGCGCGCGGACTTCCGGGGTCAGCGTGATGCTCTTCGCGCTGCGCAGGAAGATGCCGCCGCCGGCCGAGATCAGCGAGGCGTCGTAGTCGGCCCAGCTGGAGCGCGGCAGATTGAACAGGCGCTGGCGCTCGGCGAAGCTCGCCGCCGGGTCCGGATTGGGGTCGAGGAAGATGTGCATATGGTTGAAGGCCGCGACCATCTGCAGCTTGTCGGACATCAGCAGGCCGTTACCGAACACGTCGCCCGCCATGTCGCCGATGCCGATGACGCTGACGCTGTCCTTCTGCACGTCGATGCCGCGCTCGCGGAAGTGACGCTGTACCGAGACCCAGCCGCCACGGGCGGTGATGCCCATGCCCTTGTGGTCATAGCCGGCGGAGCCCCCGGAGGCGAAGGCGTCGCCGAGCCAGAAGTCGTATTCGGCGGAAATGCCGTTGGCGATGTCGGAGAAGGTTGCGGTGCCCTTGTCGGCCGCCACCACCAGGTAGGGGTCGTCGGCGTCGTGGCGGACCACGTTGGCCGGCGGCACGACCTGGCCTTCCTTGAGGTTGTCGGTGATATCCAGCAGGCCGGAGATGAAGATGCGGTAGCAGGCGATGGCTTCGGCCTGGATCTCGTCACGGCTGCCGCCGACCGGCAGCCGGCGCGGAATGAAGCCGCCCTTGGCGCCGGTGGGCACGATCACCGCGTTCTTCACCTGCTGCGCCTTCACCAGGCCCAGCACTTCGGTGCGGAAGTCTTCCTCGCGGTCGGACCAGCGCAGGCCGCCACGGGCCACGTCGCCGAAACGCAGGTGCACGCCTTCCACGCGCGGGCAGTAGACGAAGATTTCGAACTTCGGCGTCGGCCGCGGGATTTCCGGGATGGCCTTGGGGTTGAACTTGAAGCTGAAGTAGCTCTTGTTCTGCCCGGCGGCATCCGGCTGGTAGAAGTTGGTGCGCAGGGTCGCCTTGATCAGGTCGAGATAGCGCCGCAGGATGCGGTCTTCATTGAGCACCTGGACGTTGTCCAGAGCGGCGAGGATGGCCTGTTCCAGCTTCTGCTGCTTGTCGCCCAGGTCCTCGGCGGTGAGCTTGCGGGCCAGGTAGAAGCGGGTCTTGAACAGGCGCACCAGTTCGCGGGCGATGTCCACATGGGCGTTCAGCGCGCTGGCGATGTAACCCAGGTCGAAGCCCAGGCGGATCTGCTTGAGGTAGCGGGCGTAGGCACGCAGCAGCGCCACGTCGCGCCACGCCAGGCCGGCGGTCAGCACCAGGCGGTTGAAGGCGTCGTTCTCGGCATCGCCGTTGACGATGTGGACGAAGGCGTCCTGCAGGGTCTCGTTGAGTTCCTGGATGTTGACGTCCAGGCCTTCGGCGTAGGTGAAGGCGAAGTCGTGGATCCAGTATTCGCGGCCGTTGCTGTGGCGCAGGCGATAGGGGAACTCGCCGAGCACGCGCAGGCCGAGGTTCTCCAGGATCGGCAGGACGTCCGACAGCGCCAGCGGCGTGTCGGCGTGGTAAAGCTTGCAGTGCAGTTGCTGCTCACCCTGGGCCAGCGGCTGGTAGAAGCTCATCACCAGCGGACGCTTGTCCGACAGGCTGGAGAGGTGCTGCAGGTCCACCACCGCGAAGTGCGCTGCGAAGCGCTCGCGGTAGCCGGCCGGGAAGCCTTTGGGGAAGTCTTCGAGCAGGTTGTTGCCCTGGCCTTCGCCGAAGTTTTCCAGCACCAGCGCGGCGTAGTCGTCCTGCCAGGAGCGGCAGGCCTGGATGGCTTCCTGCTCCAGTTGCGCGGCGTCGACGTCGATGCGGTTCTTCGGGTCGACGCGCAGGATGAACTGCACGCGCGCCAGGGTGGATTCGGAGAAGAAGGTCCAGAACTCGCAGTCGCTGGCCTTCAGGCGCTCACGCAGGACCTGCTCGATCTTGATGCGCGTCTCGGTGGAATAGATGTCGCGCGGCACGTACGCCAGGCAGTAGGCGAAGCGGCCGTACGGGTCCTTGCGCAGGAACAGGCGGATCTTGTTGCGTTCCTGGATCTGCACGATGGACATGGCGGTGGCGAACAGTTCGTCCACCGAGGTCTGGAACAGGTCGTCGCGCGGCAGCACTTCCAGCACCTGGGCCAGTTCCTTGCCCAGGTGGGCATTGGCGTCGAAACCGGAGCGGCGCTCGACTTCCAGCACCTTGCCGCGGATCGACGGGATCTGGGTCACGCTGTCGTTGTAGACCGAGGAGGTGAACAGGCCCATGAAGCGGAACTCGCGCAGCACCTTGCCCTTGGCGTCGATCTCGCGGATCGACACGTAATCCGGGTAGGCCGGGCGATGCACGCGGCTGGGGTGCGAGGCCTTGGCGAAGGACAGCAGCAGCGGTTCGCGCAGGTAGGCCACCGCGTAGTCCTCGATGTGCAGCTCCTGTTGGCTGAGGCCGGTACGCCGCAGCTTGGCCACACCGAGGAAGGACTTCTCGTCGTAGATCATGCGTCCGCCGTCGGTTTCGTCGACGACGGTGAACTCCTCGTAGCCGAGGAAGGTGAAATGGTTGTCCAGCAGCCATTCGAGGAAGGCACGCACCTCGGTGGTCTCTTCCGCGCGGGCCTTGGACTTGGACTTGCCCAGCCAGGCCAGCAGGTCTTCGGCCTTGGCGCGCATGTCCGGGAAGTCGGCCACCGCCAGGCGCACCTCGCCCAGCACGTCGAGCAGGCTCTTCTCCAGCGTGCGCAGCTCGCCGATATGCGAGGCGCGGTCGATCTCCAGGTACATCAGCGATTCCTGATGCACGTCCTTGCCGTGGGTGCCCTTGGGCAGGACTTCCAGCAGTTCGCCCTTGGCGTTGCGGCGCACACTCAGCACGTTGGTCTGCAGGGTGTGGATGCTGTAGCCGCGGCGGTTCAGTTCCATGCGCACCGAGTCGACCAGGAACGGCTGGTCCGGATGCAGCACCTGCACGGCGGTGTGCGTGGATTGCCAGCCGTGCTTCTCGTAATCGGGGTTGTACACCTGCACCTCGGGCTGGGCGGGGTCGAACCGCTCCAGCATGCGCCAGGACGACAGGGTGCAGCCGACCAGGTCGGACAGCCTGCGCTGGGTCAATTCGTCGAGGGAGATGAAGCCGAAGAACTGTTCGGCGAACAGGGCCACTTGTGGCAGACCCTTGTCGTCGACGTGCTGCGCCAGGGCCGCCTGCAGTTGTTGCTGGAAGTCGGCTTTGCTGGCTGCGGTGAAGAACGCCATGGTGTTACTCCGCTTGGCTCGAATTATTGGATTGAGCGTAGTTCGCTTGCGCGTCTTGGTGCGGATCACAGGTACAACCGGGCAGTGT
This sequence comes from Pseudomonas sp. ATCC 13867, assembly GCF_000349845.1. NCBI lineage: Bacteria > Pseudomonadati > Pseudomonadota > Gammaproteobacteria > Pseudomonadales > Pseudomonadaceae > Pseudomonas > Pseudomonas sp. ATCC 13867. The sequence goes on from NC_020829.1 coordinate 3,723,315, forward strand.
GACCCTCGATTGACCCTCCCGACCGGGCGGTCATCGGTCCGCCGAGCTTATCGGGACTCGGCCACTGTCCGCTTACGGGGCTGCGACATATTCGTTCAGCCTGCGGCAGCCCGGAGCGGATGACGCTCGTACGTTTGTATGAGCTGCGCCGGGGAATTCCATGCAATGCACGATTGTCCGCCAGGCGCCGCCCGGACCAGAGTGCCGCATCGAGACATGCATGGGATCAGACTGATGAAACGCTCTCTGTGGCTGCAGGAAATTGCCGCCGAACTGGACCCGACGCCCGCCCTGAACGGCGAGCTGGAGGTGGATGTGGCGATCGTCGGCGGTGGCTTCGTCGGCCTCTGGACCGCCCTGCGCCTGCTGGAGCTGGAGCCTGGCTGCCGGGTGGCGATCATCGAGCGCGACATCTGCGGCGGCGGCGCCTCGGGGCGCAACGGCGGCTTCGTGATGTCCTGGTGGCCGAAGATCAGTTCGCTGGCCGCACAGTGCGGCAAGGAGGAAGCGCTGCGCCTGGCGCGGGCCTCGGCGGCGGCGATCGGCGAGATCGGCGAGTTCTGCGCCGAGCACCGGATCGATGCGCACTTCCGCCGCAACGGCTGGCTGTGGACCGCCACCAGCGATGCCCAGCGCGGCGCCTGGAAGGATGTCCAGCGTACCTGCGAGCGCCTGGGCGAGCCGGTCTTCCAGTCGCTGCCCGACGCTGAAGTCGCTCGCCGCAGCGGCTCCCCGCGCCATCTCGAAGGAGTGATCGAAGCCAGCAACGCTACTGTGCAGCCGGCGCGCCTGGCCAGGGGCCTGCGCCGCGTGGCGCTGGAAAAGGGCGTACGGATCTACGAGAACACCCCCCTGCTGGACTTCCAGCGCGGCCAGCCCGCGCAACTGCGCACCCCCGAGGGCTGCGTCAGGGCCCGGCGTGTGGTGCTCGCGCACAACGCCTGGGCGGCGGCGATCCCCGAACTGCGCCGGACCATCCTGCCGGTCACCAGCACCATCGTCGCCACGGCGCCGATCCCGCAACGCCTGGAGCAGATCGGCTGGACCGGCGGCGAAGCGATCACTGACTCGCAACTGATGGTCGACTACTACCGGACCACCCACGACGGGCGCATCGCCTTCGGCAAGGGCACCGGCATGATCAGCTATGCCAGCCGGATCGACGGCAGCTATGACGACAACCCGCAATTGAACGAGGACACCGAGCGGGACTTCCGCCGCAGCTACCCGCAGTTGGCGGACGTGCCCATCACCCATGCCTGGAGTGGCCCGATCGACCGCACCTATGACAGCCTGCCGGTGTTCGGCCATCTGGACGGCGCACCGCACATCGTCTACGGCGTCGGCTGGAGCGGCAACGGCGTCGGCCCCAGTCGCCTTGGCGGACGCATCCTCGCCAGCCTGGCGCTGGGCCTCGACGACGAATGGAGCCGCTGCGGCCTGGTCGGCCGCCAGCCCAAGCGTTTCCCTCCCGAACCGCTGCGCTATGTCGGCGGACTGTCGGTGCGCAACGCCGTACAGCGCAAGGAAGCCGCGGAGGCCGAAGGCCGCCAGCCGGCCTGGCTGGACAAGACGCTGGCCGGCCTCGCCCCCTCCGGCCTCGAAGACAAGAGCCTGTGAATCCTCAGGAGACAACCATGCCGCAACCCATCCTGCTGGCGGCCACCGCCAGCCTCGCCCTGCCTTCCGCCACACCGGTGAAGGAGCCTCTCGGCGAGCCCGTCGCCGCCGCCGCGACCCATGCCCGGGAAGCCGCCAACGGCCTGCTCACCGGCGTCTGGGAATGCTCGCCGGGACGCTGGCGGCGTCAGGTGCTGGCCAGCGAGTTCAGCCATTTCATCGCCGGGCACTGCTTCTTCATTCCCGACGATGGCGAGCCGATCGAACTGTGCGCGGGTGATGCCGTACTGTTCCCGGCGAACTGTGCCGGGACCTGGGATATCCGCGAGACGGTACGCAAGAGCTTCGTGATCATTCCCTGAGGCCGGCGATCTCGGCCGCGCGCAGGGCGATCCAGAGCACCGCGACGTCTTCGGTGGAATCTAGCGAACGGCCGCAGATTTCCTCGATGCGGCGAATCCGGTAGACCAGCGTCTGCTTGTGCACGTTGAGCTCCTGCGCCGCCTTCTGCCAGGAGCGGTTGTGCGCGAGGAAGACCCGCAGGGTGCGCTGCAGTTGCGCCCCCTGCTGCTGGTCGTAGTCGGCCAGCAGGCCGAGCACATTGCGATGAACGCGCAGCGCCTCGTCGAGGCTTCCGGGCAGCCAGGGCTGCTCGGTCCGCGCTTCGGCGTAGTCCACCAGCGGCCGTGCCGCACAAGCGTGCGCCAGGGCGAGGCGCGCTTCGCGCAGCGCCTCCGCTGCCCGCCCCGCATGTCCCAGCGGCGCGCTCACCCCCAGCATGCCCGCCAGCCCGGCCTGCACTTCCGGCGCCGAGCTGCGCTCAGCCAGCAGCATCACCAGCTCCTGCCCCTGGTTGCGCACCAGGAACTGCACGTTCCGCCGGCGCAGGCGCCGCTGCCATTCGGCAGGCGCCGTCGCATCGGCATGCGTAACGGCCAGCACCACGCTCTCCGACGAGCCCAGCAGCTGCGCCAGGCGCTCCGCCGCCGCACGCTCGGACAGACGCTGCTGGAGCAGGTCGTCGAGCAGTTCGGAGCCCAGGCGCAAGCAGCGCTCGCGCTCCACCTGCAGACGCTCCAGTTCGATCCCGAGCACCGCAACCAGGTGATGCAGAAGACCGTAGTCGAGCAGCTCGCCGCCGCAGGCGAGGATGGCGCAATCCACCTGCGAAGGCAGCACCATCACCAACGCCTCGCCCTCCGCTCCGGCACAGCGCAGTACCGCAGGCGAGCCGCCCTTGAGTTCCTGCCGGCGGACCAGCAGCACCTCGCGCCACGCGCTGGGCAACGCCGGCAACTCAGCCTGCCAGGGCTCCAGGCTGAGCGGATCGAAGAGGAACAGTCGCGCCTGGACATCGCGTCCGAGGCGCTGGACCAGATCGGCCAGGCCCAAGCCGCGCAAGCCCATGCGCGCACTTTCGTAGATACGGCTGATGGCGGTGCGGCGCTCGAATTCCTCCTGGCGCCCTGCATCGAGAATGCTGCGGGTCACGGCGGAGAACGGCACCGAATAATGGGTCATCAGTACCGCGAAGCCGAGCTGTTCGGCGGTAGCCCGCAGCGCCTCCAGATCGTCCGGCGCCTGCATGTTCTCGCCGATCATCAGCCCGGCGACATTGGCCCGCGCCAGACGCTCCAGATAGTTTCGCTGCGCCTGCGGGTCGGCGGGAATGCCGATACCGGTGGTCATCAGCAGGTCGCCCTCGCCGAGCCATTCGGTCGGATCGGCCAGTTCGCAGACATGCGCCCAGCGCAGCCGCCGGGTCGTTCCCGCGGCACCGCAGAGCAGGCGGGTCCGCAGGGGTTCGCTGTCGATGATGTCCTGGATGCAGAGAGGCATGGGGCGTCGGTCCCGGCTGGTCGGAAGGCGTTCGGCGAAGAAGCCAAGCATGGCATTGCGCAGCATGATCTGTCGCGGCGAGCGGTACCTTTGTACGTAGGTACGAGCCGTGGCTGGCGATTCTTGGTTCCGTCTGATTGCCCGCCCCTCGCCGCGCCGCCGAGACTTTTCAGGGATCGCCGCGCCATCTTCTGCCTGGCCACCGGCGCCGAGTCCTTCAGCCGCTGTAATACCGCTCGACGGAGAAATACAACAATGCACAAGTCGCTGAGTCTTTCCCTTGCCCTCGCCCTGGGCTGTGCCGCTTCCGGCCAGGCCCTCGCCAACCTCACCGTGGTCTCCCACGGCGGCGCCAACAAGGCGGCACAGGTCAAGGCCTTCTACGAACCCTATTCGCAGCAGCACGGCTCGAAGATCGTCGCCGGCGAGTTCAACGGCGAGATGGCCAAGGTCAAGGTGATGGTCGACACCGGCAGCGTGTCCTGGGACGTCGTCGAGATGGAAATGCCCGAGCTCACCCGCGCCTGCGATGAAGGCCTGCTGGAGGAGATCGGCGACCTCCCGGCCATCGCCCAGTCCACCACCGGGTTGCTTGAAGGCGCCGTGCAGCCCTGCGGCGTCGGTTTCTTCGTCTGGTCCACGGTGCTCGCCTACAACGCCGACAAGCTGCAGACCGCCCCCAGCGGCTGGGCCGACTTCTGGGACGTAAAGAAATTCCCCGGCAAGCGCGGCCTGCGCAAGGGCGCGATGTACACCCTGGAATTCGCCCTGATGGCCGATGGCGTCGCGCCCAAGGACGTCTACAAGGTACTGGCGACCCAGGAAGGCCAGGACCGCGCCTTCAGGAAGCTCGACCAGATCAAGCCGAACATCCAGTGGTGGGAAGCCGGCGCCCAGCCGCCGCAGTACCTGGCTTCCGGCGACGTGGTGATGAGCTCGGTGTACAACGGCCGTATCGCCGCGGTACAGGATGAGAGCAACCTGCGCATCGTCTGGAACGGCGGTATCTACGACATGGACGCCTTCGCCATTCCCAGGGGCGCGAAGCATCGCGACGAAGGACTGAAGTTCATTTCCTTCGTCCTCCAGACCGAGCAGCAGAAGGCCTATGCCGAGCAGATCGCCTACGGCCCGGTGAACACCCAGGCGGTGCAACTGGTCGACCCGCAACGGCGCAAGAACATGCCCACCGACGCCGCCAACCTGGAAAACCAGGTTGCCATGAACGCCGGCTTCTGGGCCGACCACGGCGAGCAGTTGGAACAGCGCTTCAACGCCTGGGCGGCAAAGTAAGCCGCTGCGCGGGTTCTTCTCCACAGTGCGGGGCACCCCTGCCCCGCCTGCCTTCGGCCGCTCCCGGGCGGCCTTTTTAGTCCTGCCCATCCACTCGTTCCAGATGCGAGCATGATAGCCAACTGCTATTTTGCCGCACACGACTCTCCGGAACGGATGCCATGCAACCTCGCCCGCCCCTGCGCCGCCCGCTGCTGCGCCACCTGGACAACCTGCTGGTCACGCTACTCGGTTGCGTGCTGGTGGCCCTGGCCTGGGTATTCCTGCCGCTGGCGATCCGCCCGCTGCTGCTGGGCGCGATACCGGTCTACCTGGGCGTGCTGCTGCCACGCTGCATCGGTCGCCGCGAGCGCCTGCGCCGGGTCGCCGAGGCGCGCCAGCGTTCGATCGAGCAATGGGGTTTCTGCAGCCGCGACCGCTGCGGCCCCTGGATCAACTACATCGACTTCCCGCTGGTACGCGAGGACGCCGTCTTCGGCGGCCGCTTCTTCTATAGCGAATGGCTGGTGGTGCACGACGGCCGGATCATCATCAACCCCGGCCCGGCCAACGTGGACCTGATCGCCGGTACCGTGAGCTACGACCTCGCCTGCCAGCGGACCTACGCCTGGGACGGCTGCTCGCCCAAGGTGCCCTTCTACTGGATCGCCACCTTCGGCACACCCGACTGGTGGGACCACCTGGAGCCGGTGCAGTGCCTGCGCCACGGCCAGCAGAAGCAACGCCTGATGTTCTGGCCGGTGGCCCACCACGCGAGCCTGGTGCACGACGCGCTGTACCAGTTCCTCAACGTCGCCCCGGTGACCAAGGCCGAGGCGGACGAGCTGTTCCACCGCATGCTGCTGGAAGCCGGCATGCCGCGCCCGCTGGCCTGGGTCTATTACCGCGCCGTGGTCCTGGGCGGCGCCCGCGACCTGCGCCAGGCACGCAACCCGAACGGCACGTTGCGCTGCCTGACACCGCTGCCCGGCGACCCGACGCCGCCACAGGTGAGAACCCCGGCGCTCCCCGAGAAACTGCCGATGCAGTAAAGTATGGGCCCCGACAGCCCCACCCTCGTCCAGGAACCCCACGCGATGGAACATCGTGAGTCGCTGCTTGCGCTGCGTCAGTATCTCTCCAGCCAGATCCTCGGCCAGGAAAAGCTCATCGAGCGCCTGCTCATCGCCCTGATCGCCGACGGCCACCTGCTGGTGGAAGGTGCGCCGGGCCTGGCCAAGACCAAGGCGATCAAGGACCTGGCCGAAGGCCTGGAAGCGGAGTTCCACCGCATCCAGTTCACCCCCGACCTGCTCCCGGCGGACATCACCGGCACCGAGATCTACCGACCCGAGAACGGCACCTTCGTGTTCCAGCAAGGGCCGATCTTCCACCATCTGGTGCTGGCCGACGAAATCAACCGCGCCCCGGCCAAGGTGCAGTCGGCGTTGCTCGAAGCGATGGCCGAGCGCCAGGTCAGCGTGGGCCGCAGCACCTACGACCTGCCGCCGCTGTTCCTGGTGATGGCGACGCAGAACCCCATCGAGCAGGAAGGCACCTATCCGCTGCCCGAGGCCCAGCTCGACCGCTTCCTCATGCACGTGAAGATCGGCTACCCCGAGGCCTCCGTGGAACGCCGCATCCTCCAGCAGGCCCGTGGAGAAGCGCTGCACGGCGAGACCAAGCCCGAGCGCCAGGTCACCCAGGAATCCATCTTCGCCGCGCGCCAGGAAATCCTCGGCCTGTACATGGCCGACGCCGTGGAGGAATACCTGGTGCAACTGATCATGGCCACCCGCAACCCGGCGAAGTTCGACCCCGAGCTGGGCGAGTGGCTGTCCTACGGTGCGAGCCCGCGCGGCTCCATCGCCCTCGACCGATGTGCGCGCGCCCATGCCTGGCTGGCGGGCCGCGACTTCGTCAGCCCCGAAGACATCCAGGCGATGCTGTTCGACGTGCTGCGCCACCGCCTGATCCTGTCCTTCGAGGCCGAAGCCGCCGGGATCGACCAGGACCGCGTGGTCCAGCGCATCCTCGACGTGGTCGCCGTGGCCTGATGCACAGCGACCCGCAGCCCGGCGTGGCGGTGACTCTCGGCGAACTGATCGAGATCCGCCACTGCCTGCGCGAAGTCCAGCTGTTCTCCACGCCGTCGCGGCGCAGCCCGCTGATCGGCCTGCACCATTCGCGCCTGCGCGGGCGCGGGGTGGACTTCGACCAGGTGCGTGTCTACCAGGCCGGCGACGACGTGCGCACCATCGACTGGCGCGTCACCGCGCGCACCCAGGAGCCGCACACCAAGCTGTTCCACGAAGAACGCGAACGTCCGGTGTTCGTCCTCGTCGAACAGAGCGCCCGGCTGTTCTTCGGCTCCGGGCTATGCCTCAAGTCGGTGCTCGCCGCCCGCGCGGCCGCCTTCATCGGCTGGGCCGCGCTGGCGCACAACGACCGCATCGGCGGGCTGGTGTTCACCGACAGCGAATGCCATGAAATCAAGCCGCGCCGCAGCAAGCAGAGCCTGCTGCAGCTGTTCAACCTGATCGTGCGCGCCAATCGCGGGCTGCTCGCCGGCTCCACTCTCAGCCATAGCGGTGACGGTTTCGGCATGGCCCTGCGCCGCGCCCGCGAAGTGCTGCGTCCGGGCAGCCTGATCATGGTGGTGTGCGACGAACGCGCCCTGGGCGAGGTCGCCGAGCAGCAACTCGCGCTGCTGGCGCGGCACACCGACCTGGTGCTGCTGCCCGTTTCCGACCCGCTCGACCACGCCTTGCCGGCAGCCGGCCTGCTGCGGTTCGCCGAAGGATCGGCGCAGCTGGAACTGGACACCCACATCGACGAACAACGCCTGGCCTATCGCGCCCTGGGTGAAGCACGCCGCGAACGCTGGACGCGTCTGGCCCAGCGCCTGGGCGTGCCACTGCTGCCGCTGTCCACCCAGGAAGACCTGGTCGAGCAATTGCGCAACCTGCTGGAACAGCACCAGCCGGGGTACGCGCCGTGAGCCCGCTCGACCAGCTGGAACCGCTGATCCCGCCCGCCCCGGTCGCCTGGTGGCCGCCGGCCCCCGGCTGGTGGGTAGTCGCCGCACTGATTCCAATCGCGCTGTGGGGGCTCTGGCTGACACGCCAGCACTGGCAGCCAAGGCGCAAACCCAAGCAGTCCGCCGAGGCTCCGCTCGATCCTGTGCGCCAGGCTGCGCTGGACGAGCTCGCCCGCCTGCCACGCCCCTACGACCGCGCCCCCGCCGGCCCCTGGCTGCAGGCGCTCAACGGCGTGCTCAAGCGCGTGTCGCGGGCGCGCTGGCCCGACAGCCACAGCCATACGCTGAGCGGCCGCGCCTGGCTGGCCTTCCTCGACAACCGTTGCCCCGCCGCCGGCCTGACCCGCTGGATGATCCTGGTGGAAGGCGGCTACCGTGCCGAGTGCCGGCTCGACGACAAGGCCATCAACGGCCTCGCCGCCGCCGTGGAAACCTGGGTGCGCAAGCATGTTTGAGTTCGCCTGGCCCTGGCTCTTCCTGCTCGCCCCGCTGCCCTGGGTGATGCGCCTCATCCTGCCGCCGGCGGACAGCGGCGAAGCCGCGCTCAAGGTCAGCTTCCTCCAGGACCTCGAAGGCCTCGCCGGCCGCCGCGCCCGCGCCCGCCTGCCGGCCTGGCGCCAACAGGCGCCCTTCGCCCTGCTCTGGCTCTGCCTGCTGGTGGCGGCGACGCGCCCGCAGTGGGTCGGCGAGCCGTTGCCGATCCCCGCGAGCGGCCGCGACCTGCTGCTCGCCGTGGATGTCTCCGGCTCGATGGACTATGCCGACATGCGCTGGGAGGACGACGAGATCAGTCGTCTGGAACTGGTGAAAAAGCTGTTCGGCGGCTTCGTCGAGACACGCCGAGGCGACCGCGTCGGCCTGATCCTCTTCGGCACCCACGCCTACCTGCAGGCGCCGCTGACCTTCGACCGCGACACCGTGCGCATCTGGCTCGACGAGGCAATGATCGGCATCGCCGGCAAGGACACCGCGCTGGGCGACGCCATTGGCCTGGCGGTCAAGCGCCTGCGCCAGCGCCCGGCGCAGAGCCGCGTGCTGGTGCTGATCACCGACGGCGCCAACACCGCCGGCGAGATCGAGCCGCTGACCGCCGCCCGCCTCGCCGCCGAGGAGCAGGTGAAGGTCTACACCATCGGCATCGGCGCCGATCCGCAGCAGGGCGGCGTCGCCGGGCTGTTCGGGCTGAATCCCGGGCTGGACCTGGACGAGCCGACGCTCAAGGCAATCGCCGAAACCACCGGTGGCGAGTATTTCCGCGCCCGCAATGGCGAGGAACTGCAACGCATCTCCGACAGCCTCGACACCTTGGAACCGGTGGAACAGAACCCCACCCAGGCGCGCCCCGCCCTCGCCCTCTACAGCTGGCCGCTGCTGCTGGCGCTGCTGATCAGCGTGATCCTGGTGGTCCGCGAACTCTGGCCGCCGGAGGACTGGCGCTGGCCGGCGCGCCCGGCCTGGCTGGCACGCCGGCGTCGGGAGCGGCAGCCATGAGCGCGCTCTGGCCCCACCTGCTGCGCCCCTGGTCGCTGCTTCTGCTGCCGCTGCTCGGTTGGTTGCTGTGGAGGCTCTGGCACCGCCAACGCCGCGCCGGCCGCTGGCAGTTGCTGCTGCCGCCGGCCTTTCACCCCTGGTTGCTGTCCGGCGGCAACGGTCGCCATGAGCGGCGCCCCTGGATCTTCCTCGGCCTGGCCTGGCTGCTGGCGCTGCTCGCGCTGCTCGGGCCGAGCTGGCAGCAACTGGAACAGCCGGCAATGGAACGCAGCGACCCACTGGTGGTGGTCCTCGAACTGACCCCGGAAATGCTCGCCACCGATCTGCCGCCCAGCCGCCTGGAGCAAGCGCGGCGCAAGGTGCTCGACCTACTGCAGGCACGCAGCGACGCACAAACCGCCATCGTCGTCTACGCCGGCAGTGCACATACCCTGGTGCCCCTCTCCAATGACCTGGGCACCGCGCGCAACCTGCTGGATGCGCTCAAGCCGTCGATCATGCCCGAGCCCGGCCGCCGCGCCGACCTCGCCATCGAACAGGCGCGCCAACTGCTCAACCAAGGCGCCGAGGGCAGCGGGCATATCCTGTTGATCACCGGCGCCCTGGATGCCCAGGAGCGCCAGGGCATCCGCAAGGCGCTCAGGGGCAAGGCCAAGGACCTGCTGCTGCTCGCTGCCGGCACCGCCGGTGGCGCGCCGATCGCCCAGGAGGACGGCACCTTCCTCAAGGACGAACAGGGCAACATCCTGGTCCCACGGCTGGACGAAAGCGCCCTGCGCCAGTTCGCCGCCGACCTCGACGGCCGCTTCCAACGTCTGCGCCCGGGCAGCGGCGACCTCCGCGCCCTGGGTCTGCTGAACACCAGCCAAGGCCTGCAGACCCGCGAGGAAGACACCCTGTTGCGCCTGCAACGCTGGGCCGACCAGGGCTACTGGCTGCTGCTGCCCCTGCTGCTGCTTGCCGCCTGCGCCGGCCGCCGGGGCTGGTTGTTCAGCCTGCCGCTGCTGCTCCCGCTGCTGTGGTCGCCGCCGCAAACCGCCAACGCCTTCGAGCTCGCCGACCTCTGGCTGACCCCCGACCAACAGGGCCAGCGCCTGCTCGACGCCCGACGCCCGGCCGAAGCCGCCGAACGCTTCGAGGACTTCCGCTGGCGTGGCCTGGCACTCTTCGAGGCCGGCGACTACGCCGATGCCGCGCAGGCCTTCGCCCAGGGCGACAGCGCCGCCGACCATTACAATCGCGGCAATGCCCTGGCCCGGCAGAATGAGCTGGAAGCCGCGATCGACGCCTACGACCAGGCCCTGGAGCGCGCCCCCGACCTGGCCGCCGCGCAGCGCAACAAGGCGCTGCTGGAGGAACTGCTGCGCCAGCGACAGAAATCCTCCGGCAACGACGAAAGCCAGGCCTCCCCGCAGCAGAATCCGTCCCACGGTGAAAGCAGCGAGCCCCAGTCGCTGCAGCCGAAAGATGCCAGGCCCGAGGACGAGCGGTCCGAGGAGCGTGACTCGCAGCCGACCCCGTCGGCCCAGACGCCGGAACAACGCGACACCGGCAAACCGGCGGCCAGCCAGAGCGGCACGCCACAGTCGACCCAGCGCGAAGAAAGCGAAACCAACCCGGCGACGACCGGTCCACTGACGGACGAGCGCCGCCAGGCCCTGGAACAATGGTTGCGCCAGATCCCCGACGACCCATCCGAACTGCTGCGCCGCAAGTTCTGGTACCAGCAACAGCAGCAGCGCCAGGAACCCACGCAATGAAAAGGCTGATCTGCCTGACCCTGCTCTGCCTCGCCGCCGCCCAGGCCCAGGCCAGCTTCACCGCCAGTGTCGATCGCACGCGCCTGGCCGAAGGCGAAAGCATCGACCTGACGCTGGAGTCCGACGATCCGACCCTGTTCGGCAAGCCGGACCTGAAGCCCCTGGACGAACAGTTCGTGGTGCTCGGCACCCGCCAGGTCAACCGCCTCACCACCCTGAACGGCAAGGCCCAGGCCACCACCCGCTGGATCGTCACCCTGCAGCCGCGCAACGAGGGCACCGTGGTGATTCCGCCGATCCACCTGGGCGACAGTGCAACCGAGTCGATCAGCCTGCACGTGCTCGAGGCCGAGGAAAACGACGGCGTGCAGAAACTCGCCCCGGTGTTCATCGACGCCAACGTCGACCACGAGGAAAGCTACGTGCAGGCCCAGGTGATCCTGACCCTGCGCATCTACCACTCGGTGTCGCTGTACGACGACAGCAGCCTCAGCCCATTGCAGATCGCCGACGCGCGCGTCGAACCGCTGGGCGAGGCACGCACCTATGAGAAGGAAATCAACGGCGTGCGACACGGCGTCATCGAAGTGCGCTACGCCATCTTCCCGCAGAAGAGCGGCACCCTGGAAATCCCCGGCCAGACCTTCAACGCCACCCAGGTCGCCCAGCAGCGCAATCCCGACTACAACCCCTTCGGCCCGCCGCCAGGCAAGCAGATCCGGGTGATCTCGCCGACCATCCCGCTGCACATCAAAGCCAAGCCCGCCGACTATCCCAAGGACACCCCCTGGTTGCCGGCCCGCTCGCTGAGCCTGAGCGAAACCTGGAGCCCGCAGCCGGAGCAGGCCCGCGCCGGCGAAGCGCTGACCCGCAACGTGATGCTGCGTGTGGAAGGGCTTTCCAGTGCCCAGCTGCCGCCGTTGCCGCAAACGCTGCCTGGCAGCCTGCGCCATTACCCGGACCAGCCGCAACTGGCCAACCAGAGCACCGAACAAGGCGTGATAGGCAGCCGCGAAGAGCGCGAGGCGCTGATTGCCGACCATGCCGGCCAGGTGCAGTTGCCGCCCATCGAAGTGGTCTGGTGGAACACGCGGGAAAATCGCGTGGAACACACCAGCCTGCCGGCGCGCACCCTGGACGTCGCCGCCAATCCGCAGTTGGAAACCCCGGCCGAAACGCCCGTCACGCCGTCCACCGGCGCCCTGCTCCAGACACAGGCCCGCCTGTGGCCCTGGCAGTTGGCCTGCGCCATTCTCGCCTTCACCACGCTGCTGGGTTTCGGCCTGTGGTGGCGCGCGCGACGTTTGCCGGCGGTGATCCGCGCCGCGGTCGCCGGCCCCAGTGCCCGTACCCTGCTCGACGAGCTGCGCCGCGCCTGCCAGGCCAACGACTCGCATGCCACCCGCCAGGCACTGGACGCCTGGGCGCGCCAGCAGCCGGAAACCCTGGCCGACATGGCGGCGCGCTTCGTGCCGCTGTCCGATGCCCTGGACAGCCTCAACGGCGCGCTGTACAGCGACAGCGAAGGTGGCCGCAACTGGCAGGGCGATGACCTCTGGCGCGCCGTCCGCAGCCTGCCCGGCGCCGACCCGGAAGCCGCCCCCGCAGTCGACCCGGGCAGCCTGCCGCCGCTCTACCCGCGCTGACGCACAGGCGGGGCTATGCTTGCTGGCAAGCCCCGCCAAGAGGCGCCGCGATGCCCCGCTCTCACCATCGCAGATACCTTCCGGCACTGATCAGCGGCCTGCTGCTCATCCGCGCCCTGCACGCCGAGCCGGCCCTGCCGCCGACCCCGCCGCTGCAGGGACCCGGCGGTTCGGGCTACAGCTACGCCGACGTGCGCCAATGGCATTTCAACGTCGACGGCAACGAATACTGGGTCTTCACCCCCTCCCGCCCAGAACCGGAAAGCGCGCCGCTGGTGGTGTTCGCCCACGGCTGGAGCGCCATGCAGCCGGACCTGTACCGGGCGTGGATCGAGCACATCGTCCGACGCGGCGCGATCCTCATCTACCCGCGTTACCAGGCGACGCTGAAGACGCCCGCGGCGGAGTTCCTGTCCAACGCCGCCGACTCCGTGCGGCACGCCATTGCCGATCTGCAGGCGGGCAAACTGGGGGTCAAGCCGGAGCTGGAGCACGTCGCCTACGTCGGGCACTCCGCAGGAGGCCTGATTGCCAGCGGGCTTGCCGCCTCCTGGCAGCGCCTGGGCGTACCGAAGCCGTACGCGCTGATGGCGGTGGAACCGGGCAAAAGCAGCGGCCCGCGCTGGTGGCAGGTGCCATTGGAGCCGTTGCTGAACATCCCCGTCGGCACCTTGCTGCTGGCCGTCTGTGGCGATGAGGACGAGCGCGTGGGTTGCGATGACGCCCGGCGCATCTACCAGGAAAGCACCCAGGTCGCCACGCGGGACAAGGACCTGCTGCTGTTGCGCAGCGACCGCCACGGCAGCCCGCCCCTGCTGGCCAACCATGCCGCACCGACCGCGCCGCGCTTCGACCCGCGCTATCCGCCCAGCGACTCGTCCAGTTGGCTGCTCAACCGCGTGCAGGAACGGGTGCGCCAGCGCCTCAAGCAGGGCCAGTCGTCGGCCCATAACGCACTGGCCACCGACGCATTGGACTGGTACGGCACCTGGAAGCTGTTCGACGCGCTATGCGATGCCGCCTTCTACGGCCAGGACCGCGACTACGCGCTGGGCGGCACGCCGGCGCAGTTGTCGATGGGACGCTGGAACGATGGAACGCCGGTGAAGTCGATCCTGCGGTTGTCGACGCCGGCGCCTTGAGAGGTCGGCGGCGGCGTGGATTCGCGAGCAAGCTCGCTCCTGCAGGAAGAACACCTGGGCTCACCTGCAGGAGCGAGCTTGCTCGCGAACAAAGCCCCACTGCGAAGCTGTTCGAGAGCAAGCACCAGGTGTCCCCGCTCCTGCATGAGAGCAATAAAAAACCGCAGCCCTTGGGCTGCGGTTTTCGTTCAACGCTCCAGTCGTCGATCAGTGCACCAGGATCGAAGCCTTCCGCGCACGCACCTTCTCCGGATTGATCAGGAAGCGCGCCAGCGCCGGCAGCAGCCACAGGGCACCGAACATGTTCCAGAGGAGCATGAAGGTCAGCATCAGACCCATGTCGGCCTGGAACTTGATCGCCGAGAAGATCCAGGTGGCGACGCCGATGGCCAGGCACAGGCCGGTGAACAGTACGGCTTTACCGGTGGACTTCAGCGTCTCGTAGTAGGCCTCCTGCAGGGACAGGCCCTGGCGCAGGAAGGACTCCAGGCGGGTGTAGATGTAGATGCCGTAGTCCACGCCGATGCCCACGCCCAGTGCGATCACCGGCAGGGTCGCCACCTTCACGCCGATGCCGAGCATGGCCATCAGCGCGTTGCCCAGCACCGAGGTGAGGATCAGCGGCAGCACGATGCACAGGGTCGCGGCGAAGGAGCGGAAGGTGATCAGGCACATCACCGCCACGCAGATGTACACCAGGATCAGGATGGTCAGCTCGGACTGCTTGATCACCTCGTTGGTGGCCGCCTCGATGCCGGCGTTACCCGCGGCGAGCTTGAACTTCAGGTCATCCTTCTCGTTGCTCTTGGCGAACTCCTGGACCACGCCAACCGCACGGTCGAGGGTCTCGGCCTTGTGGTCGTTGAGGAACACCAGCAGGGGCGCCAGCGAGCAGTTGCTGTTGAACAGGCCTTCGGCGCGGCTGATGGAGTTGTTCAGCACGTCCTGGTTGCGCGACAGCGACTCCCACTTCAGGTTGCCCTCGTTCATGCCCTTGATCATCTGCTTGGAGACGGTGACCAGGGAGATGGCCGATTGCACGCCCTCGGTGTTTTCCAGTCGCCAGGCGAGATCGTCGATGGCGGACATGGTCTTGTGGGTGGAGCAGCCTTCGGCCCCGGATTCCACCATCACCACCAGCACGTCGGAGCTGGTCGAGTAGTTGCGGATAATGAAGTCGTTGTCCAGGTTGTAGCGCGAGTCCGGACGCAGTTCCGGCGCGCCCTGGTCGAGGTCGCCGATCTTCAGGTGATGGCCTTCCCACATGCCGAAGGCGAACATCGCCAGGGCGATGACCACGGAGATGGGCGCCACGCTCGGGCTGGCGAAGTTGGACAGCAGGCGCCAGAAGGGATGATCGCGCACGGCGTCTTCCTTGCTGCGCTGCACCGCCTTCTTGCTGATGCCGATGTAGGAAATGGCGACCGGCAGCAGGATCAGGTTGGTGAACACGATCACCGCCACACCGACGGAAGCGCCGATGGCCAGTTCACGGATCACGCCGATGTCGATCACCAGCAGGGTGATGAAGCCGACGGCGTCCGCCAGGATCGCGATCATGCCCGGCAGGAACAGTTGGCGGAAGGTACGGCGGGCGGCCAGCAGCGGGGTTTCCGCGTCGCTGGACTGCAGGGCGATACCGTTGATCTTCTGTACGCCGTGGGAAATACCGATGGCGAAGATCAGGAACGGCACCAGCATCGAGTACGGGTCCAGCCCGAAACCGATGGAGTGCAGCAGGCCCAGTTGCCAGATCACCGCCACCAGGGTGGTGGAGAGCACGGCGATGGTGGAGCGCACGCACTTGGTGAACCACAGCAGCAGCACCAGGGTGATCACGAAGCAGATGCCGAAGAAGCCGACCACCATCAGCAGGCCGTCGATCAGGTCGCCGACCTTCTTGGCGAAGCCGACGATGTGGATCTTCACGTTCGGGTTCTGCAACTGGTACTTGTCGCGGATCTTCTCTTCCAGCTCATGGGAGAACTGGCGGTAGTCCAGGTTCAACAGCTTGCCCTGGTCCTTCGGGTCCGGATAGACCTCCAGCAGCGGCACGTCGATGATGCTCGACTTGAAGTTGTTGGCCACCAGGCGGCCGATCTGGCCGGACTTCAGCACGTTGTTGCGCAGCAGGTCGAGCGCCTTGGGCGAGCCGTCGTAGGTCTGCGGGATCACTTCGCCACCGGCGAAGCCTTCCTCGGTCACCTCGGTCCAGCGCACGCTGGGGCTCCACAGCGACTTCATGCCGGAGCGATCGACGCCGGGAATGTAGAAGACCTCGTCATGGATCTTCTGCAGCGTCTCCATGTACTCCTTGGTGAAGATGTCGCCGTTCACCGCTTCCACCGAGATACGCACGGTGTTGCCGAGGTTGGCCAGGTCGTTGCGGTGCTCCAGCATGTTCTGGATGAACGGGTGCTGCAGCGGAATCATCTTCTCGAAGCTGGTGGACGGACGCACCTGGGTGGCCTGGTAGCCGAGGAAGATGGTCACCAGCAGGCAGGCGAGGATCACCAATGGCCGGTGGGTGAAGATGATGCGTTCCAGGAAAGTCGCCTTGTCCTGGTGATGGGTATTCAAAGCGTTCATGAAGGCTCCCGGCTTATTGTTGTTCTGTCAGCTCGGCGCCGGTCGCCGTAGCCAGGTGGATACCGCCCTGGCCGACCAGCACCAGGTTGCCGTTGCCGGCGCCGCTCACGCCCGCCAGGGACAGGCGGTCGGGACGGTTGTAGACCTTGAAGCTCTGGCCGTCGTCCCGGCTTTCCAGGACGCTGCCGCCATGCCCGACGACCACGATGGTGCCGTCCGCCAGCAGCGAACCTTCGGAAAGGCCGAACTCCAGCTCGCCGCCGTTGGCGGTGGGCAGTTCGATCTGCTGCCAGTTATCACCGAAGTCGGTGGTGCGGAACAGGTGGCCGCGCAGGCCGTAGATCAGCGCGGTGCCCGCCTGGCGGGTACCGACCGCGCCGAACAGCGAACCTTCGTACGGACCTTCGAGTTTCTCCCAGGTCTGACCCCAGTCCCTGGAACGGAAGATGCTGCCGGACTCGCCGACCACCAGCAGGCCGGAGTCCTTCACAGCCGCGATGGAATTGAGGTGGTACTGGTCTTCGTTGTCCAGGCGGTCGCTGACGTCTTCCCAGTGCTGGCCGCCATCGGTGGTTTCCAGCAGCGCGCCGTAGGCACCCACGGCCATGCCGTGGTTGTCGTCCTGGAACCAGATGTCCAGCAGCGGCGCTTCGCGCTTGAGGTCTTCGAACTGACGGGTCCAGGTGCTGCCGCCGTCGGTGGAGGCGAGGATCTGCGCGTCGTGGCCGACGGCCCAGCCCTTCTTGTCATTGATGAAGAACACCGACGTCAGCAACTGGCGGGTCGGCACCTTGGCCTGGACCCAGTTCTTGCCGGCATCGTCGGAGTAAAGGATGTGTCCGTGATCCCCCACCGCCACCAGGCGCTGGCCGGCATGGGCGACGCTCAGCAGCAGGCTGCTGGCAGCCTTGGCCGACGGGATGGAGCTGGAGTCGCTGGCCGCCTCGGTCGCCGCGAAGGCGGGCAAGGGGGCAACGGACAGCATCAGGAAGGAAAGTGCGCCGAGCAGGGAAATCGATTTGCGCGACATCGGGAAGGAGCGCGAAGTCTCCGACACGGACTGCTCGCTCATAGTGCGCCACTGGGGCTCACGCATATGCCTTTACCTCTTTGTTCTTATTACAGGCGGTATCGAGTGTGGTGGCTATATAGCCAGCCTTTTCCGGGACTGACAATTGACGGCACGTTATCTTTTGTTAAGCGCCGGCAGCGTCACCCAAAAGGATGATCGCGCTTTGCCATCTCACCCGAAAGGCCCGAGGTTAGGGGCTTTTCGCGGTTGGAGCGGTAACACTTTTGCGAACAGGTACCTTCGCGAGAGCATGAAAAAGCCCCGCCAAGGCGGGGCTCTGTCTGCACTCTGGCGACGGACTCAGCGGGTACCGCGACGACGCAGTGCGGACGGACTGAAGTAAGAATCGTCCGGCACGGCCTGGCCGAAGTCGATGGTGCTCGGCTCTTCGTTGTCCAGGTTCTGCACGTGGTAACGGCGGGCCTGCAGGTCGTGGAAGGTATCCAGGGCGGTCCAGGTGGTGGGCAGCTCGTAGTAGTTCTTCAGGTAGGCCAGCGACACGCGCCACAGCTCGCCACGGCCGTCGTACTGGTCGACCTCGGCGGCGCCCCAGCTGTCCTCGTCGAGGAACAGCACGCGCTTGGAATAGATGTGGCGCGCGCCCGGCTTCAGGGTGCCTTCGACGACCCACACGCGGTGCAGCTCGTAGCGGGTGTATTTGGGATTGAGGTGGCTCGGGGTCAGCAGGTCCTTGTACTTAACCTCAGGGCTGGAAACCTTGTAGTTGTTGTACGGGATGTAGACTTCCCTCTTGCCCACCAGTTTCCAGTCGTAGCGATCCGGGGAGCCGTTGAACATGTCGGTGTCGTCGGCGGTACGCAGGCCGTCGGCGGCGGCGATCGGGGTGTCGTAGGCCAGGTTCGGCGCACGGCGCACGCGGCGCTGGCCGGCATTGTAGCCCCAGGCCTGGCGCGGCTCCTTCACCTGGTCCAGGGTCTCGTGTACCAGCGCGGCGCCGCCTGCCAGGCGGGCCGGGCTCTTGGTGAAGGACAGGTAGTAGAACAGCAGGTTGTTCAGGTCGGCGAAGCTCTTGCCCTGGATGTAGTACTTGAACAGCGCTTCCTGCTGCGAGGTCACCAGCGAATAGTCGCCGTTGCGCTGCACGGCCACTTCCGAGGCGCGGCGCACGACGTAGGTGCCGCGATAACGGGCGATGTGGTTCCACACCGCTTCCACGCCATTCGCCGGAATCGGGAACGGAATGCCGCCGAAGGCATCGACGAAGCCGTTGCCGCCCTCGGCCAGCTTGGCGCTGGTGGCGTTCCTGAAGGTGTTGTCGTACACCCACTGTGGCGCCGAACCGCTGCGGCGGCTCGGATAAACCGGCATCTGGAAGGTGTCCGGGTAGGTGGCGAACAGCGCCAGGGTGCCCGGCGTCAGGTTGGCCTTGTACTGGTCCAGGTTGGCCTTGGTGATGGTGAACAGCGGCGTGTCCGAGGCGAACGGATCGATGTGGTGCTGGCCCGGCTTGTAGCCGGCCGGCGCCTGGGTGATGCCACCGGTCCAGGCCGGGATGGTGCCAGCGGCGTTGCCGGCCTTTTCCGCGCCCAGCGGGGTCAGGGTCGATTGCAGCTTGGCCGCGTCCTGCGCGGAAACCGCCGCCAGGGCGCTGCCGGCGGACAGGGCCAGGGCCACTGCCGCGCCGACCAGGGTACGCATGTTGCGCATGGTGATTCTCCGTGAGTTCACGCGCCAGGTGCGTCGGCACCCGGCGTGCGATTTTTTCGTTAGAAGGAGTACTTGACGTTGAAACCGACGTTGTCGCGGTCACGCCCGGCGTTGTTCTGCCCTGCTCCGTAGAACTCGGTGTATTGCAGCTCGGCTTCCAGAGCGTTCAGGTAGGAGGCCTTGACGCCCAGGGTGTACGCCTTGCGGCCTTCGATGAAGTTGCCGGTCTGGTAGGAGTTGCCTTCGAAGTCATCCTTGTAGACCGCGTACGGCGAGACGTTGACCCCGGCGAATACGTCGTTCCAGGTACCCGAGAGCAACAGGGTGTAGCCGTAGGAGTTCTTGTTCACCTGGTCGTCGCGGTCGTAGCCGGAGATGTAGGCGCCGTTGCCGCGGCCGGAGTAGTAGCGGGTCGAGCCATCGTAGGCGGTGTACTGCAGGCTGCTGCCGCGCAGGTGCTCGGAGGCCAGCTCCGCCACCCCCATCAGCGAGTCGAAGGACAGCGACGGGCCGAAGTTGTAGATGGTGCCCAGCGAGGTGTTGAAGGCCTCGACGCGCTCGTAGTTGTGGATCTGGTCGGTCATCGCCACCGGACGGCCGCCGATGTTCACGCTCTGCCCGCTGCCCAGCTGCGGCGCCTGGCCGAGCAGGTCGCCGAGCAGGTCGTTGGTGGTAGCGATACCGATCGGCAGGTTCGGGCGGTAGGCCAGCTCGCCGAACACCGAGGCGTCGCCCACGGTGGTGTTGAAGCTGAAGCCGTACATGCGGATGTTCTCGACGTACTCGCGACGGGCGTTGACCTGGTTGGCCACGTCCACCGCCGCCGCGCCGTTGACCAGCCCCAGCACCTGGCCGGCCATCGCGTTGCCGCTGCCGGCGGCGGCCATCAACTGGTCATAGGACGAGAAGCCGCCCAGGCCCGCCAGCTGGTCGATATCCAGGCCGGCATAATCCTGGTTGAGGTCGGCGTAGATGGTCGGTTCCTTGGCGTGGTAGTTGACGAAGTAGAAGCCGAACTCGGTGGAGTTCAGTTCTTCGGCAATGTAGTGGAAGGCCACGCCGAACTGGCCGTCGTTCTTGGCGTTGATGTCCTTGCCGACGCTGGCGACCTTGAATACGCCGTTGGAGTCCAGATAGTCGGTACCCTGCAGGCCACCGAGATGCGCTGCCGAGAGCTGCGGATAGAGGCTCTGGAACAGCGGGTTGGCCAGCGCGTCAACGGTGGTGTAGGCGGTATTGCCGCCATCGGCGAACAGGTCGGTCTCGGAGAAGTAGGTCCCCACCGGGTCGAGACGGGTCTCTTTCCAGTTCCACTGGTAGAAGGCGTCCATCGACAGGTTGTCGGTCAGGCCGATGTTGAAGCTCGCCGCTTCCACCGGCATCAGCACTTCCTTCAGCTCGGAGCCCGGCAGGCGGAACTTGGCGGCGTCCACCGGGTTGGTGGTGTTCACGCCGCCGCGGTAGAAGACGCCTTCCCCCCAGTTGAACACCTGGCGACCCAGGCGCGCGGTCAGCGGGTGGTCGGCCACATCCCAGTTGCCATAGACATAGGCGTCGAGGATTTCCGCGCGGTTGCCGGCGGCATCGCGGGTTTCATCGGTGAAGCGGTCGTTGTAGGGGTAGGTCTGGCTCGGCTGCGGCGGCTGGTTGTGGTCCAGGTAGTCGTTGCGCTTGTCCATGATCTGGGTGTCATAGAACGCCGAACCGCGCACGAACATGCCGTAGTTCTTGTAGGTCGCTTCCAGGTCGGAAGTGATCTTGTACACCTCGGAAACCAGACCGGTGTCGAAGTTACGATTGCCGTCGTTGCCGTTGATGTCGTTGTTGGTCTTGTCCTGCCCCTGAACGCGCCACAAGGCGCCGTAGGAGACAGTGGTATCCAGCGAGCCGCTGACCTCGTTGTCGAGGAAGCTGAACTCGACGGCGCCGGCCTGCGCCGGCATCAGCAGCGGCAGGACGCCTGCCAGAGCAAAACCCGCGCGAGCAGGTGCCAAACGCAAGACGCTCTTGCGAACCGGGATTTCCATTAGGACTCACTCCATGGACTGATCATTCTGTAAGGGCGCCACCACTGCGGGCGGTTCGCCTTGTCAGCCGTTATTCCACGGCCTTGTTGTTGTCGATCTGAAGGAAACTCCCTCAAGGTGCTCGACGTGCCCCCGACCCAATGGCCAGGCAAAGGCTAAGCGGGTCGGCCGGTGCAACCCCGATGCCAATTGCTGTAAATACCCTGAATATCCTTACAAAATTTAAAGATCAGTCCCGCTACCTTTTGTGACTGGTCGTCCACTGATCAAATCCACTGACTGATTGCGCCATCCGCCTATCCGAATGGCGCGATCCGCCCCTGGAAGGCCCGACGCAGACAGCGCGGCACCCTGGCGCCAATGCAGCCGAGCGATAAGGAAACCATCGTTTAATTTCGATAAGTAACAAAAAGGTGTTACCAGACAGCGCCAGTAACACCTTCAAAGAGACAGAAGGCGCCCCGAACGGGGCGCCGGAGGGGATCAGGCCAGGCTCTTGCTGACCACTTCGTATACATCGCTGGACAGTTCGCCGGACGCCAGGATGCGTTCCAGCTCGGCCTTCATCAGCGCCTGGCGCTCGGGCGCGTACTTGCGCCAGCGGGTCAGGGGGGTCAGCAGGCGCGAGGCGATCTGCGGGTTGAGCGCATTGAGCGTGATGATCTGGTCCGCCAGAAAGCGGTAGCCGGCGCCGTCGGCGCGGTGGAAGTTCACCGCGTTCTGGTTGGCGAAGGCGCCGATCAGCGCGCGGATCTTGTTCGGGTTCTTCAGGGTGAAGGCCGAATGATTCATCAGCGCCTGCACGCGCTCCAGCCCGCCCGGCAGGGTGCAGCCGGCCTGCACGCTGAACCACTGGTCCATCACCAGCGGGTCATCCTTGAAGTAGTCGGCGAACATCGCCAGCGCCTCGGCCTTCTCGCTCTCGAACGACGAGTTGACCAGCACGGCCAGCGAGGTGAGGCGCTCGGTCATGTTGTCGCAATCCTTGTACTGCTCCTGGCAGGCGGCGAGCACGTCGGCCTTGCCGCTCTGCATCAGGTAGGACAGGGAAATGTTCTGCAGGCTGCGGCGGGCAATGTGCGAAGCCTCGGCGACGTAGGCGGTCTCGCGGGACTGCTTGCGGTTGGCCTGGTAGCGCTCCCACAGCGGCTCGTGCAGCGCAGAGCCGATCTGCTGGCGGGCGAACTCGCGGGCAGCGTGGATGGCCTCGACGTCAGCCACCTCGCTGATCTCGGTGAGGTACGCCTCGCTGGGCAGCGAGAGCATCTCGGCAACCATCGCCTGGTCCAGCCCGGTATCCAGCAACAGGGTGCGCAAGGCGGTGATCAGGCGCTCGTCGAGCACCAGCGTCTCGCCACGCTGGTGCTGGCCGATCAGCTCCTGCAACACTTGCACGGACAGCTGCTGGCCGGCTTCCCAGCGATTGAAGCCGTCCTCGTCGTGCTGCATGAGGAACATCAGTTGGTCGCGGTCATAGGGGAAGCTCAGCTTCACCGGCGCGGAGAAGCCACGCAGCAGCGACGGCAGCGGCTTCTCCGCGAGACCGACGAAGGTGAAGGACTGCTCGGCCTCGGTGACCTGCAGCACGCGATCGCTGCCGTGGGCGTGCTCTTCACCTTGCAGGCGCAGCGGCAGGGCGTTGCCCAGCTTGTCGATCAGGCCCATCTGCACCGGGATGACGAAGGGCTGTTTCTCGCTCTGTCCCGGCGTGGCCGGGCAGCTCTGGCGGAAGGTCAGGGTGTAGCTCTGCGCGGCGGCGTCGAAGCGCTCCTCCACCGCCAGGCGCGGGGTGCCGGACTGGCTGTACCAGCGCTTGAACTGGGTGAGGTCGACGCCGTTGGCGTCTTCCATGGCCTTGACGAAGTCGTCGCAGGTCACGGCCTGGCCGTCATGGCGCTGGAAGTACAGGTCGGTGCCCTTGCGGAAGCCATCGGCGCCCAGCAGGGTGTGGATCATGCGCACCACTTCCGCGCCCTTCTCATAGACGGTCAGGGTGTAGAAGTTGGAAATCTCGATGAAGGAATCCGGGCGCACCGGGTGCGCCATGGGGCCGGCGTCCTCGGCGAACTGGTTGGTGCGCAGGAAGGCCACGTCCTCGACGCGCTTGACCGTGCGCGAGTTCATGTCGGCGGAGAACTCGCTGTCGCGGAACACGGTGAAGCCTTCCTTGAGCGACAGCTGGAACCAGTCGCGGCAGGTCACGCGGTTGCCCGACCAGTTGTGGAAGTATTCGTGGGCCACCACGCCTTCGACACGCTGGTGCGCGGCGTCGGTGGCGGTCTCGGCCTTGGCCAGCACGCAGCTGGAGTTGAAGATGTTGAGGCCCTTGTTCTCCATCGCGCCCATGTTGAAGTCGTTGACCGCGACGATCATGAAGATGTCCAGGTCGTACTCGCGGCCGTAGACCTTCTCGTCCCAGCGCATCGAGTTCTTCAGGCTGTCCATGGCGTGCTGGACCTTGTCGATGTTTTCCGGCTCGACGTAGATGCGCAGGGTGACTTCGCGCTCGCTCAGGGTGGTGAACTGGTCTTCCACGCACCAGAGGTCGCCGGCGACCAGGGCGAACAGGTAGGCCGGCTTCTTGAACGGGTCCTGCCAGGTCGCCCAGTGGCGACCGCCCTCTTCCGCGCCGCTGGCCACCGGGTTGCCGTTGGACAGTAGCACCGGGTACTGGTGCTGCTCGGCCGACAGCGTGGTGGTGAAGCTGCTCATCACGTCCGGGCGGTCGAGGTAGTAGGTGATCTTGCGGAAGCCTTCGGCCTCGCACTGGGTGCAGAACATCTTGCCGGACTTGTACAGGCCTTCCAGCGCGGTGTTGCTTTCCGGGTGGATGCGCACGCTGCTGTCGACGGTGAAGGTCTTGGCCGTCGGCTGCAGGGTCAGGTGGTTCTCGTCGAGCTGGTACTGGCCGGCTTCCAGTGTCTGGTCGTCCAGCGCCAGCGACAGCAGCTCCAGTTGCTGGCCGTCGAGCACCAGCGGCGGCAGGCCGTCGCCGCGCTCCGGGTTGCGGCGCATCACCAGTTGGGCGTGGACCAGGGTGTGATCCTCGTACAGCTCGAAGGTCAGGTTGGTCTCGTCGATCAGGTACTCGGGCGCCTGATAATCCTTGAGGTAGATGACTTTCGGTTGCTCGGTACGCATGGCTTTTGGCCCCTTGGAAGGCGGCAGGCGGGATGGGCCGGCCGGAGGAATACTGACTCTAGCGATTGGGAACGGCGCGGGCGAGTCGCAAGACGCATCTATTCCTGGATGCGTCTTTCTCTAGATGCGAGCCCCGGACCTGAAATTCAATGCAGGTTCGATCAGGCGCTGATGGCCAACTGGTACGCAGTGAACTTGCGCACGTTGATCACGCCGGTATCGAAGATCAGGTACTGGCCCTTGATACCCTGCAGGGTACCCTCGACCACCGGCGTCTTGTCCAGATCGAAGCTGGTGATCTTGGCCAGGTAGGCCTCCACCGGGTAGCTGATCTCGATGGGCTCCATGTCGATCACCGGCTGGATCGCCTGCAGGCCGAAGCGCTGCTGCAGGGCGACGATGCCCTCGGCGCAGGCGTCGAAGATCTGCTCGCGGATAGCCACCAGGTCCAGCGGCTCGGCCTCGCCCTTGAGCAACGCGCGCCAGTTGGTGCGGTCGGTGACCTGGCTGCGCAGCAGGTCCTCGACGAAACCGGACTGCTGGCGGGTCGCCACGCGCATGATCGGCAGCGCCTGGCGCGCACCCTGGTCGATCCAGCGGGTCGGCACCTGGGTGGCGCGGGTGATGCCCACCTTGGCCCCCGAGGAGTTGGCCAGGTAGACCACGTGGTCGGTCATGCAGAAGCGCTCGCCCCACTCCGGCTCGCGGCAGGAGCCGTCCTCGTAGTGGCACTTCTCCGGGCTCATGATGCAGCTGTCGCATTGCGCCAGCTTGGTGAAGCACGGGTAGCAGTAGCCCTGGGCGAAGCTCTTTTTGGTCTTGCGCCCGCAGTGACAGCAGTTGATCTCGCCCAGGTACTCCAGGCGCACCGTCTTGCCGATCAGCGGGTTTACCGGGACCTGCGCCTCGCCCAGGCGGAAGGCGTACTGCACGGGGCTTTCCAGGCGCGCCGACATCTTGTCCAGGGCGCCGCGTCCAAGCTCCTGCATCAGTGCAGCGAGTTGGAGGAGAAGAGGATGTTCGGGATCGGCTCGGCGTGGGATTCGCAGGCCTGCGGGCCCATGTAGCCGGTGTGCTGGTCCTCGGGCAGGTTGTCCATCTCCCAGGCGATCATGGCCTGCAGCGACAGCTCCTTCTGTTCCTGGGACAGCTTGCGGCCGTCGGGCCACTTGCCGATTTCCACGGCCAGCTTGAGGCTCTCGTAGATTTCGGGGGTGATGTTCTGGATCATTTCGGCGAAGGACGACATGGGCCGGCTCCTGCTGGAGAAAACGAAGCCGGCATTCTACCGGTCCGAAGGCTTTGACGCACGATCAGAGGTCAGGCGGTAGGTGATTGCCCTTGTGTAGGAGCGAGCTTGCTCGCGAACGGGCCCGCCGGGATGCTGCGGAGCTAAGCGGTTCGCGAGCAAGCTCTCTCCTACAGGTTCTGCCAATTCAGTGGGCAGATCGCCGCGCCAGCAAACCGCCGACCAGGCCGCTCAGGCAACCTGCCACCAGCCCGCCGACATGGGCGCCGTTGGCGATGGAGCCGAAGCCAAGCAGGTCGATCACCCCGGACAGGCACACCAGCAGCCAGATCAGCATCATCGCCACCACGCCCCTGGGTAACTGGTAGGCCGGCGTCGGCGCCATGCGCTGGAAGATCCAGCAGTGGCCGAGCAGCCCGTAGAGCACGCCGGACAGGCCGCCGAACAGGCTCGGCCCGCTGGCCGCGTACTGCACCAGGTTGGACACCAGCCCGAAGCCCAGGCTCAACCCCAGCAGCATCCCGGCCCCCTGGCGGTATTCGATGCGCCGGCCCAGCTCCCAGTACCACATGGCGTTCATCGCCAGATGCAGCCAGCCGAAGTGGATCAGCATCGGCGTGAGCAGCCGCCACCACTGCCCGGACGCCAGCGTCTCGGAGAGCGGCAGGAACATCAGGCGATCCTCGCCGACCATGCGGAAATCCTGGAAGGTCAGCCAGCGCAATGTCTCCGGGTAGGTGCCGAGCAGGGTCACGGCGGCGACGACGCAGGTCACCAGCAGCACCGTGGCGGTCATCCGGCTCAGCTTCAACTGCTCCAGGAACCCCGGCCCCCGGCGCAGCGGCTCGGCCTGCACGCTGAACTGCGGATCGCCCTGTGGGTAACGCTCGTACAGCGTGCGGACCTGCTCCGCCAACTGCGCATTGGGCACCCAGAGCACCTGCTCGCCCGACTCCTCGCTGACCCGGAACGGCACGTTCAGCCGTCGCAGCAGGTTGACGAACTCACCCAGGTCAACCGCCGCCGGCAGCCGTATCGCTTCAACCACGCTCACTCATTACCCTCCGGGCGCTTCACATCCACCCACACGAACTTGCTGCGCTCCAGGCGCTGCTCGTCATCCAGTCGATAGGCCGCCAGCTTGCCGTACATCACCGCGCTGTAGTCCAGGCAGGCCAGGTTGGGCCGGATCGGCGACGGCGTGCCGCGCCGCCAGTAGTGACCGACGAACAGCAGCGGCTCGTCGGCGCCATAGGTCAGCAGGCTGGACTTCTGCTCTGCGCTCAGGCGTTCACTGGCGACTTCGTCGGGCAGCCCGTCGGGCTGGAACACGATGTCGCCATAGGTTTCCGGCGCACGGTCCTCTTCCCAGAACTTGGTACGGAAGAACGAGCGGGTGAAGCCGTCGCTGCCGGTCAGGGTCATCCCGTTGGGCAGGCGCATGTCGGTGCCGCGCAGCAGGCGGTCGCAGGCCTGCTGGGCGAAGCTGCCCGGCTCGGCGCTGGCCTTGAGGAAGGCCTCGTCGATGCGGCCGTCGTGGAACTGCTGGCACAGCGCGTCGATCACATCGTGGTCCCAGCAGGCGTGGACCATGCGGAAGCGCCCGGCGTCGAGGAACAGCGGCATGCCCTGGAACCAGCCGAGGAAGTCGCGCCAGTCCGCCGGATGGCCTTCGAACTGCTCCAGGGTTTCCTTGATCAGCCGTGCGTGGCGCGGCGTGTGCTCGCGCACGTACTGCCGACCGCTGCCGGGCGCCGCCGGGGTGGACCAGCCGAGGGCGTTGAACTCGTGGTTGCCCATGATGCACAGCGCCTCGCCGGCGGCGACCATGTCGTGTACCCGGTGCAGCGCCTCGCGGATGCGCGGCCCGCGGTCGATGATGTCGCCCAGGAACAGCGCCTGCCGCCGGGCGTGCCGCCAGACGCCGCCCTGCAACCGATAGCCGAGGCGCTCCAACAGGTGGTCGAGGGTATGTGCGCAGCCGTGGACGTCGCCGATCAGGTCGTACCCGCGTGCGGGGTCGAGTTCCATCACTCGCTGCTCCCGAGGCGACTGCCCCAGCCCAGCTTGGTCCGGCAGACCTCGTAGTAGTTGTGGTCGATCGGGTGGATCAGGCGCAGCTTCTGCGGCTTCTTGCTCACCGTGACGGTGTCGCCCGGCGCGCAGGTGAAGTGGTTCTGCCCGTCACAGGAAACCTGCGGGTAGATCTGCATGTTCGGCGAAACGACGATCTTCAGCTCGCTGTTGCCGTCGACCACGATGGGCCGGCCCGACAGGGTATGCGGATACATCGGCACGATGACGATGGCGTCGAGCTTGGGATGCATGATCGGCCCGCCGGCGGACAGC
The DNA here is from genome assembly GCF_000349845.1 of Pseudomonas sp. ATCC 13867. Taxonomy (NCBI): domain Bacteria; kingdom Pseudomonadati; phylum Pseudomonadota; class Gammaproteobacteria; order Pseudomonadales; family Pseudomonadaceae; genus Pseudomonas; species Pseudomonas sp. ATCC 13867. The sequence goes on from NC_020829.1 coordinate 3,751,220, forward strand.
GCGTAGGCGGTGGAGCCGGTCGGGGTGGCGACGATCAGGCCGTCGGCCTTCTGGCTGCAGACGAACTGGCCGTCGATGTGCAGCTCGAACTCGATCATTCGCGTGGACTTGCCGGGGTGCAGCACCACGTCGTTGAGCGCATCGCCCTGGCCGATGGACTCGCCGTGGCGACGCACCTGGGCGTCGAGCAGGAAGCGGCTCTCGACGATGTACTGGCCGCCCAGCACCTCGGCAACCTTGGTTTCCAGCTCGTCCGGGCGAATATCGGTGAGAAAGCCCAGGCTGCCACGGTTGATCCCCAGCACCGGCACCTTGTGCCGCGCCAGGGCGCGCGCCGCGCCGAGCATGCTGCCGTCGCCGCCGACTACGATCACCAGGTCGCAGATCTCGCCCATGATCTTCCGTGAGCAGGTCTGCAGGCCGTGGCCGGGCAGCACCTCGGAAATGGTGTCCTCGAGGATCACATGCAGGTGGCGCTCGATGAGGAAACGCTTCAACCGACGGATGGTTTCCAGGACCTGGGGACTGCCCAGGCGGCCGATGATGCCGATATTGCGAAAGGGTTCCATGAGACTCCGGACGGCGTTGCGCTGCGGGGATATGGGAATACAGGGATACGGCTATGCAGGAATTATGGGCGAAACGCCGAAGCAGCGGCAAACCACAGTGCGACCCGAGCGACTAGGCTAGAGGAATGAGCGCTCTCACCCTCCTGCTGGATGAACTGTTGACCGAACTGCGCCAGCCGCAGGTCCGCGACCTGGCCTGGACGCTGCTCTCACCGCCCTTGCTGAGTCCGGGCAGCCCGGCCCTGCGCCATCCGCTGGCAGCCAGCCGCTGGCTGGCCGAGCCGGCGCGCCTGGCCGATTGGTTGCGGGCGCAGGAGCGCTCCCCCGCCGCCCTGCTGGAACAACTGGAAAGCACACCGCACCAGCGCCTGGGCCGCTACTACGAACGCCTGTGGCAGTACGCCCTGGAACAGGCCCCCGACCTCCGTCTGCTGGCCGCCAACCTGCCAGTGCGCGACAACGGCCACACCCTCGGCGAACTGGACCTGCTGCTGGAGGACGACGACGGCCTGCATCACCTCGAACTGGCCATCAAGCTCTATCTCGGCCCCGCCGAAGACGGACCGAACGCCTGGCTCGGCCCCGGCGCGGAAGATCACCTGCTGCGCAAGATCGAACACTTCTACCAGCACCAGTTGCCGCTTTCGGCCACGCTCGAAGGGCTGAGCGTGATTCGTGCATTCAGCGAGGCCACACCCTCGGCGGGGCTCTGGCTCGGCGGCTGCCTGTTCTACCCCTGGCCGACGCGATGCCCGCCGCCCACCGGCGCCAGCGACCACCACCTGCACGGCCGCTGGCTGCACCGCCGCGAGTGGCTGCGTTACCAGGAGGTGCATCCCGAGGGCTGGCAGGTGCTGTCGCGCAAGCGCTGGCTGGCACCGGCCGCATGCGACGCCGATGAACGCTGGACTGTCGCGCAATTCGCCGACTGGTTGACGCAGTTGCCGGAGGACGGTTTTCCGCAGCTACTGGTCCGTCTGGGCTTCCGGGACGGACGCTGGCGCGAGCAGGAACGGTTGTTCCTGGTAGGCGACCGCTGGCCGCGTGTGCACAGCGGCTATTCGCGCTGAGCGGCCAGCGCCAGGAGGCGTTCCTGCATTGCCCGTCGCCCCTGCAGTCCCCCCGTGTGGACCGCGACGATGCGGCTGCCGCGGTCGATCCGCCCCGCGGCAATCTCCTCGTGCAGCGCGAGCAGCAGCTTGCCGGTGTACAGCGGCTCCAGCGGCACGCCGCACTCGGCTTCGGTGTCCAGGATGAAGCACGCCAGCGCCGGGTCGATCCGCGCGAAGCCCTCCCGGCTGGCGTCGATCAGCCGGTAGCCGGACGCCTCGACACCGGCCTCCGTCAATAGCTCGGGCACCTGCGCCTCGACGCCGTGCCCCGGCGGCACCGCCAACACCCCCACCACCGGGTGCGCGCGCTCCTCGCCCAGCACCAGGCCGGCCAGGGTGGTGCCGCTGCCGCAGGCGACCCAGAGCTGCTGATAGTCGCTCCAGCCAATACCCGCCAGCTGTTCGCGAACCTGCCTCACCAGCACTGCGCAGCCCCGCGCGCCGGGCAATCCGCCACCGCCCTCGTCCACCGGCAGCAGATCGGGGTAGCGCTCGCGCCAGGGCGTCCAGAAGTCCGGCTCATGCCGTTGGCGATAACCGCCGTAGCCCAGCCAGTGGAGCTGCATGCCGAACTGGTGCAGATCGGCGACCGTAGGGTTGTCCTGCGCCTCGCCACGCAGCAGTCCGACGGTACGGAAACCGAACCGGGCACCGGCCGCCGCCAGGGCATGGAGGTGATTGGAATGGGCACCGCCCAGGCTCATCACGCCGTCGAGACCGAGATCGGCGGCGCGCTTCAGGTAGGGCGCGAGCTTGAACCACTTGTTGCCGGAAACGAGCGCGTCGACCTGGTCCAGGCGCAACAGCGCCAGCTCGACGCCCGCGCGTTCGAGCCACCCCAGGTGAACGGATTGCAGCGCTGCAACGGGGCGCCAGTCAGGGTAACGCAAGGTGCCCGCTCAAGCCGTGGTCACGCTGCGCAGGCGGCCGGCGGTCTTGTGGCGGGAACAGCAGTTGCTGTCGCCATCGACGAAACGTCCGGGCGTCTCCACACGGTCGATCGGCAGGGCGCAACGGTCGCCATTGGACAGCCGCCCCTCGCAGGCGGGCTGCTGGTAATGCACCAGCCACTGGCTGTATTGGTCCTCCGAGACGAAGCACTTGGCTGCGACGAAGGCCAACGGGTTGTCCTGATAGCGAGCGACATCCTGCAGCGACAAGGTCAGATGACCGGCGCCGGGGTGGTAAACCACGAAGATCACGCCCTGCTCCGCCAGGCGCTCCAGGATCGAACCCTCCGCCGGCCGGGCCGACAGCATGGCCAGCTCCTGGCGCAGGCTCTCGGTACTCTGTTGCAACTGCACGGCCTGACCGGCCTGCTCGCGCCACTGCACGCCTTCCCGGCGCACCTGCTCGAGCTCCTGACGCAATTGCCCAGCCTCCTGGTGCAGCGTCTGGTTTTCCTGCCGAAGCTGTTGAACCTCCTGCTGCAACTGCTGGTTTTCCCGCTGCAGTTGCTGGTCCAGCTCGTTGCGGTAACCCAGCTCCGCGTCGCGGACGGAAACCTGCTCCCGGTAGCGGGCCTCCACGGCGGCGATGCGCGCCTTGGCCTCGCCTTCGATCTGCTGGCGCAACTGATCCATCTCGTCACGGCCGCTCTGCTCGATCTGCCGCAACTGGGCGGTCAGCTCTTCACGGCCACGCTGGAATCCATTGACCTGGCCTTCCAGTTCGCGGCGCAGGCCATCGTTGATCTCTTCTTCGCGCTTGAGCCCTTCGCGCAGCGCCGTAAGCTCGGCTTGCAGCACCATGACCTGCTCCTGCGCGCCGAGCTTCAGGCGGCTGAGCTCCTGCTCATGCTGCTGGCTGATCTGCGACAGGCGGGTTTCGTGCTGGCCGAGCAGTTCAGCGGTCTTCTGCTGGTGCTCCTGGAGCATCTCCCGGGCCAGCTTTTCGGCAGTCTGGCGAGACTCCTCCTCGGAGGGCGCATACCACTGGTGCTCGGCGGCCATCTGCAGGCGCTGGGGCTCGACGGCCGCCGGCTCCTCTTCCACCAGCACCCCGAGGTTGTTGCGTTTCGCCGCGGCGCGCAGCAGCGTCAGGTGATTGTTGTCGCCGTCAAGGATCGGGTCCCACAGGTGCATCTGGTGCCAGGACACCGGGCACTGGCTGCGGCAGGCCAGCCGAATGGGGCCGGCGCCCAGGTCGGGGCCACGGCCGGCACGGTCGGAAAGGTTGCGCAGGGGCAGGTTCCAGCCACGGTCGGCCTCACCCTTCTCGTCGAAGTCCAGATAGAAGAACACCGCCGCCTTGATCATCAGCCGCGGGTTGATCAGCACGTAGGCCAACCGCACCTGTTGCTCGGCAAGGTCCGGCATCTGCACTACGTTGTCGAGCAGCGCCTCGAACTCGGGGTAGAGCATTTCCTTGCAAACGCCACGGTCATTGAAGAAGACCACGGCTTCCACCATCTGAGGCTTCTTCTGCATGCTCATCGATTGACCTCTGGGCCTGTGCGGGAGGAAGTCTGGGACATGGTACCGTAGGAAAGTGGCACCTTGATGGCAGGAAACCCCCGACATCCGGACCAGTCTAGGGGAAATAATGTCGCAGGCAATGTGACTGGGTTGGCACCCGACCTGCCGGTCATGTTGGGCGAGTCGGCGGCAAGATGAATCTGTGACGCAGTTTGTCATTCAACAAAAAACGCAGGCCCCGGAGGAACTTTCCGGGGCCTGCGGCGTGTGGCTTGCGACTCAGAGCTCAGCGGCGAGGCGCGAACCCTGATTGATGGCGCGCTTGGCGTCCAGTTCGGCGGCCACGTCGGCGCCACCGATCAGGTGCACGCTCTGGCCAGCGGCGACCAGACCGTCGTGCAGCTCGCGCAGCGGGTCCTGGCCGGCGCAGACGACCACGGTGTCCACCGGCAGCACCTGCGGCTCGCCGCCGGCGACGCTGATGTGCAGGCCGTCGTTGTCTACCTTGAGGTATTCGACGCTGTTGAGCATCTGCACCTGCTTGTTCTTCAGGCCCGTGCGATGGATCCAGCCGGTGGTCTTGCCCAGGCCGTCGCCGACCTTGGACTTCTTGCGCTGCAGCAGGAACACCTGGCGCGCTGCGGCGTGCGGATGGGCCTGGATGCCGGCGACGCCGCCACGGGCCTCCAGGTTCTCGTCGATGCCCCACTCCCGCCAGAAGGCGTGGCGGTCCAGGCTGGTGGATTCGCCGCTGTGGGTGACGTACTCGGAGACGTCGAAGCCGATGCCGCCGGCGCCGATCACCGCCACGCGGCTACCCACCGGCTTGCGCTCGAGGATCGCGTCCAGGTAGCTGATCACCTTGGCGTTGTCGATGCCAGGGATGGCCGGGGTGCGCGGCACGATGCCGGTGGCCAGGATGATCTCGTCGAAACCGCCCCTGGCCAGGTCGTCGACGCTGACGCGGGTGTTCAGGCGCAGTTGCACGCCGCTGGTTTCCACCTTGCGCTTGAAGTAGCGCAGGGTTTCGTAGAACTCCTCCTTGCCCGGCACGCGCTTGGCGACGTTGAACTGCCCGCCGATCTCGCCGGCGGCGTCGAACAGGGTCACCTCGTGGCCACGCTCGGCGGCCACGGTGGCGGCGGACAGGCCGGCGGGGCCGGCGCCGACCACGGCGATCTTCTTCACGTGGGTGGTCGGGATGTAGTTCAGTTCGGTTTCGTGGCAGGCGCGCGGATTCACCAGGCAACTGGTCAGCTTGCCGCCGAAGGTGTGGTCCAGGCAGGCCTGGTTGCAGCCGATGCAGGTGTTGATCTCGTCGCTACGGCCTTCGGCGGCCTTGTTGACGAAGTCCGGGTCGGCGAGGAACGGACGAGCCATCGACACCATGTCGGCGTCGCCCTCGGCCAGCACCTGTTCGGCGATTTCCGGGGTGTTGATGCGGTTGGTGGTGATCAGCGGGATGCCGATCTCGCCGCGCAGCTTGGCAGTGACCTTGGTGAAGGCCGCACGCGGCACCTTGGTGGCGATGGTCGGGATGCGCGCTTCGTGCCAGCCGATGCCGGTGTTGATGAGGGTGGCGCCGGCCTGCTCGATGGCCTTGGCCAGCAGGACGATCTCGTCCCAGGTGCTGCCGCCTTCCACCAGGTCGAGCATCGACAGGCGATAGATGATGATGAAGTTCGGACCCACGGCCTCGCGCACGCGGCGGACGATCTCCACCGGCAGGCGCATGCGGTTCTCGTAGCTGCCGCCCCAGCGGTCGGTGCGCTGGTTGGTGTGGGCAACCAGGAACTGGTTGATGAAGTAGCCTTCCGACCCCATGATCTCGACGCCGTCGTAGCCGGCGACCTGGGCCAGGCTCGAGCAATTGACGAAGTCGGCGATCTGTTTCTCGATGCCCTCTTCATCCAGCTCGCGCGGCTTGAACGGGTTGATCGGCGCCTGGATGGCGCTGGGCGCGACGGACTTGGGGCTGTAGGCGTAGCGGCCGGCGTGGAGGATCTGCATGCAGATCTTGCCGCCCGCCTCGTGCACCGCCTGGGTGACGATCTTGTGCTTCTCGGCTTCTTCGGCAGTGCTCAGCTTGGCCGCGCCGGAATACACGCCGCCTTCCTCGTTCGGACCGATGCCGCCGGTGACCATCAGGCCCACGCCACCACGGGCGCGCTCGGCGAAGTAGGCCGCCATGCGCTCGAAGCCCTGCGGCTTTTCTTCCAGGCCGGTGTGCATGGACCCCATCAGGGTGCGGTTGCGCAGCGTGGTGAAACCCAGGTCCAGGGGGGCGAGCAGGTGCGGATAAGGGGCGGTCATACGTCCTCCAGCATTCACGGTGGCGCCGCCCCCTCGGCTCGTTCGCTCATGGAACGCAAGGCACGGGGTGCGGTCGGTATGGGGCAGACTCTAAGGAGCCACCCTGCCCCGCTCAATGATCAAAAGTAACAACTTACTGATCGAAGATGACACCACGACTTGGCAACACCCGGCCCAGCCCCTACCCTGTGCCGCACCGACTGAGTACATGTTCCTCATGCGCAAGCTGATCTTCCTCATCCTGGTGATCCTCTTCGCCGGCTATGCCGGCTGGGCGGAACGTCGCCCGGTGGGCCACTACCTCTCCGACCTGCGCAGCCAGGTCGTGCTCAACCAGGGCGAGCCGTCCGAACGCGGCAACCTGCTGGGCGTGCAACCGGAACTCTTCACCCAGGACTACCAGAGCGTCGAGCGCCTGCGCCTGAAATTCCACGCCTACCTGGCCAAGGCCCGCGACGAAGGGCTGATCAACCCGCGCACGGTGGTGGTGTTCCCCGAGCACGTCGGCACCTGGCTGGTGGCCGCCGGCGAGAAGCCCGAGGTCTACCAGACCGAGCACCTGGCCGAGGCGATGGAATGGATGGTCGCCAGCAACCCGCTGAAAGTAGCGCGCGGCTGGCTCGGCGCCAAAGGCGAGGACCGCATGGCCGACGCCCTGTTCCGCATGAAGGCGGTGGACATGGCCCACGACTACCAGACCCTGTTCGGCGGACTGGCCAGGGAGTTCGGCGTGACCATCGTCGCCGGCTCCATCGTGCTGCCCAATCCGAAGATCGTCGAAGGCCAGATCCGCACCGGCAACGGTCGCCTCTACAACGTCAGCCAGGTCTTCGGCAGCGACGGCCTGCCGCTGGGCAAGCCGCAGCGCAAGCTGTTCCCCATCGACGACGAGAAAGGCTTCACCCGTGGTGGTCACCCGGATGACCTGCAGGTCCTGCAGACGCCGGCTGGGCGCCTGGGCGTGCTGGTCTGTGCCGACAGCTGGTATCCGGCGAGCTACAGCGCGCTGGCTGCGAACAAGCCCGACATCATTGCAGTGCCTGCCTTCCTCACTGGCAACGGCAACTGGAGCAAGCCGTGGAAGGGCTACAACGGCGCACCGACACCCAGCGACGTGACCCTCAAGCCCGGCGAACTCTCCGAAGGCGAAGCCTGGGAACGCCTGGCCCTGGCCGGCCGCATCGGCGCAAGCGGCGCCCGCGCCGGCATCACCGTATTCCTGCGAGGCCATCTCTGGGACCTGGGCAGCGATGGACGCAGCCTGGTGGTCAGCGGTAGCAGCCATACCCTGGCGCCCGACGGCCCCGGCGCGCGCTTGATCAACCTCTGGCTCTGACGCCATGACCCGCCCGACCATGCGCCTCGGCGATCTTTCGGTAGGCTTCGTCCACAGCCTCGCCGACGCCCTGGCGGAGAGCGGCATCGCCCCGCAGCCACTGCTGCAGCAATACGGACTGGATGCCGCGCGCCTGGGCGAACCCGGCGCGCGACTGTCGATCCCCCGCTACATGCGCCTGGGCCACGCGGCCATCCAGCAGAGCGGCGACCCCGCCCTCGGCTTGCGCATGGGCCAGCTCAGCCGCCCGAGCCAGCTCGGCCTGATCGGCGTCACCGCCGCGCAGGCACCCAATGTGCGTGCTGCCGCCCGCGCGCTGATCCGCTTCGAACCACTGTATGCACAGAACTACCGTGGCCAGAGCAGCTTCATCGAGGATGCCAGCGGCGCCTGGCTGCGCTTCTACTCCATCAGCCCGTACAACGCTTACAACCGCTTCGTGGTGGATTCGGTGCTGGCTGGCTGGGTGAGCATGCTCGGCAGCATCGGCGCGCAGCCGCTGCGCCCGGAGAAGGTCGAGATCGAGTACCCGGCGCCAGCCTGGGCGCCGCGTTTCGAGGCAATGCTCGGCTGCCCGGTGGAGTTTGGCGCCGAGCACAACCAACTGCGCCTGGACCAGGCGAGCCTCGCGCGGGCAAACCCGGAGCACTGCCCGAGCACCTGGGGGCAACTGCAGGAGATCTGCGAGAAGGAACTGGACCAGATGACCCGCACGCGCAGCCTGCACGAGCGCGTAGCGCAACTGTTGGGGCCGATGCTCAACGGCCGCGAGCCGGACCTGGAGGAAGTCGCCACGCGCCTCAAGCTGCCGACCTGGACCCTGCGCCGCAAGCTGGCCGAGGAAGGCACGCAGTTCCGCAGCATCCTCAATGACACCCGCCGCGACCTGGCGATGATCTACATCCGCGACACCGACCTGGCCTTCGGCGAGATCGCCTACCTGCTCGGCTTCGCCTCGGCGGAAGCCTTCCAGCGCGCCTTCAAGCGCTGGAGCGGGCAAACGCCGGGGGAGTTCCGCCGCGCCCAGCGCCACAGCGGCTGATCACATCTCCGTGGCGTCGTCGGCCGGCTCCGGCAGATCCTGCTCCACGGCGTGCAGCTCCAGCAATTCTTCCTGATAGTCGTCCATTGGCTATTCTCCTGAGCGGTCGATCAGGTTTAGCAAAGACCATGAGGAAAAAGCTAGACAGCAAAGGTGAACGACCTGTGACAGCGTCTTACAGAAGACCGCAGGATTTTTCGGACGGAAACGAAAAAGCCCTCAGGTATTGCTACCTGAGGGCTTTCGAATATGGCGCAGCGGACGGGACTCGAACCCGCGACCCCCGGCGTGACAGGCCGGTATTCTAACCGACTGAACTACCGCTGCGTGTCGGTTGGACTTGCGTCCGGTACAGCAACCTCCTTGCGCCTGGAGTGAGTCACTCGACAAACCGGTTCGGGGTAGGAACCAAGGAGGGGGAAAATGGCGCAGCGGACGGGACTCGAACCCGCGACCCCCGGCGTGACAGGCCGGTATTCTAACCGACTGAACTACCGCTGCGCGTAACTTGCGAGAGTGGTGGGTGATGACGGGATCGAACCGCCGACCCTCTGCTTGTAAGGCAGATGCTCTCCCAGCTGAGCTAATCACCCTTCGTCTCGAAGTGGGGCGCATTCTACAGTCGGCAGAACCTAAGTCAATGCCCTGATTGAACTTTTTTTCATTTTCCGCAAAAAAAGTTCGGCGCGCGGTTGGGGCCGCGATTCTGGGCACGGTTCGCGAGCAAGCTCGCTCCTACAGGTAGGGTGGTGCAGCTCGGGTGTAGGAACGAGCTTGCTCGCGAACAGCCCAACGCCGAACTCTCCCGCCAAGAAAAAGGGCGACCCTCGGGCCGCCCTCCTCTTCCACACTCGACACTCAGTCGAGGTAGATCATCTTGCAGGTCATGCCGCCATCGATCACCAGTTCCTGCCCGGTGACGAATCCAGCACCGTCGCCGACCAGCCAGGACACCGCCGCCGCGACGTCCTCCACCGTCCCGACACGGCCGACCAGGTGCTGGTCATGGTCCAGCTCGGTCAGCGGCTCGGCTTCACGCGCACGCAGGTCGCGAGCATCGATCCAGCCTGGGGAGATGGCGTTGACGCGAATCTCCGGCCCCAGGCTGCTGGCCAGGGCATGGGTCAGCGACAACAGGCCGCCCTTGCTCGCCGCATAGGCTTCGGAGTTCGGCTCGGACTGGTGCGCGCGGGTCGAGGCAATGTTGACGATGCTGCCGTTGTGCGCGCGCAGGTACGGCGCGCAGTGCTTGGCCAGCAGCATCGGACCGGTGAGATTCACCGCCAGGGCGCGGTTCCACTCGTTCAGGCCCAGGCCTTCCAGCGGCGTGTTGTGCGGCCGGGCGATGGCGGCGTTGCTCACCAGCGCATCGAGACGGCCGTACTGGCCGATGACATCGGCAATCGCCGTCGCCACCTGCGCCTCGTTGGCCACGTCCAGCGCCACGAAAGCGGCGCGCTCGCCCAGTGCCCTGGCGACCTTCGGCCCGCGCTCGCGGTCGATGTCGGCCAGCACCACTTGCCAGCCCTCGGCGATCAGCCAGGCGCTGACACCCAGGCCGATGCCGCGCGCCGCGCCCGTCACCAGGGCGACGCGACCGTTACCGAAGAGCTCCGTTGCGCTCACAGGGCGGCCAGACCCCGCGCCAGGTCAGCCGTGATGTCAGCGACATCCTCCAGGCCCACGGCGACGCGGATCAGGTTGTCACGGATGCCGGCGTTCTCGCGCTCGGCCGGCGACAGACGACCGTGGGAAGTGGTGGCCGGGTGGGCGATGGTGGTCTTGGTGTCACCCAGGTTGGTGGTGATGGAGATCATCCGGGTGGCGTCGATGAAGCGCCAGGCCGCAGCCTTGTCGCCCTTCACCTCGAAGCTCACCACCGCACCGAAGCCCTTCTGCTGACGCTTGGCCAGTTCGTGCTGCGGGTGGCTGGCCAGGCCCGCGTAGTGCACGCGGTCGATACCGGGCTGCCGTTCCAGCCATTCGGCGACCTGTTGCGCCGAGGCGCTGTGGGCCTGCATGCGCACACGCAGGGTTTCCAGGCCCTTGAGGAAGATCCAGGCATTGAACGGGCTCAGGGTCGGGCCGGCGGTGCGCAGGAAGCCGACGACGGGCTCCATCTGCGCGCGGCGACCGGCGACCACGCCGCCCATCGTGCGGCCCTGGCCGTCGATGTACTTGGTTGCCGAGTGGATCACCACGTCCGCGCCCAGTTTCAGCGGCTGCTGCAGCGCCGGGGTGCAGAAGCAGTTGTCCACCGCCAGCAGCGCGCCCTTGGCATGGGCGATCTCGGCCAGCGCAGCGATATCCACCAGCTCGGCCAGCGGGTTGGACGGCGATTCGACGAAGAACAGCCTGGTGTTCGGCTTGCAGGCCGCTTCCCAGGCTTTCAGGTCGCTCAGCGGCGGGTAGTCCACCTCGATACCGAAGCGCTTGAAGTACTTCTCGAACAGGCTGATGGTCGAGCCGAACACGCTGCGCGAGACCAGCACATGGTCGCCGGCGCTGCACAGGCTCATCACCAGGGAGAGGATCGCCGACATACCGGTGGAGGTGGCCACCGCCTGCTCGGCGCCCTCCAGCGCAGCGATGCGCTCCTCGAAGGTACGCACCGTAGGGTTGGTGTAGCGCGAGTAGACGTTGCCCGGCACTTCACCGGCAAAACGCGCGGCCGCATCGGCGGCACTGCGGAACACATAGCTGGAGGTGGTGAACAGGCCTTCGCCGTGTTCAGCCTCCGGGGTGCGGCGTTGCCCGGCGCGTACCGCGAGGGTATCGAAACCGACACCCTCCAGATCGCTGTCCAGCCGGCCGGCTTCCCAATCCTGAGCCATGCCCTGCTCTCCCTATTCGTGTCTGAATCAGTCGTTGTACAGATCGATGATGGCGCTGACGGCGGTACCCTTGGTCTTGGTCGCGTCGTTGCGCGCCTGCTCGATCTTGTCCAGGTAGGCTTCGTCGACGTCGCCGGTGACGTATTCACCGTTGAACACGGCGCAGTCGAAGTGTTCGATCTTGATCTTGCCGCCCTCGGTGGATTCGATCAGGTCCTGCAGGTCCTGATACACCAGCCAGTCGGCACCGATCAGTTCGCCGACTTCCTCGGTGCTGCGGTTGTGCGCGATCAGCTCGTGGGCACTCGGCATGTCGATGCCGTAGACGTTGGGGTAGCGTACCGCCGGGGCAGCGGAGCAGAAGTAGACGTTCTTCGCGCCGGCCTCGCGGGCCATCTGGATGATCTGCTTGCAGGTGGTGCCGCGAACGATGGAGTCGTCCACCAGCATCACGTTCTTGCCGCGGAATTCCAGCTCGATGGCGTTGAGCTTCTGGCGTACCGATTTCTTGCGCGCGGCCTGGCCGGGCATGATGAAGGTACGGCCGATGTAGCGGTTCTTCACGAAGCCTTCGCGGAACTTCACGCCCAGGCGGTTGGCCAGCTCCAGCGCGGCGGTGCGACTGGTGTCCGGGATCGGGATGACCACGTCGATGTCGTGGTCCGGACGCTCGCGGAGGATCTTGTCGGCCAGCTTCTCGCCCATGCGCAGGCGCGCCTTGTAGACCGAGATGCCGTCGATGATGGAGTCCGGACGGGCCAGGTAGACGTGTTCGAAGATGCACGGCGCGTACTGCGGATTGGCCGCGCACTGGCGGGTGTAGAGCTTGCCGTCTTCGGTGATGTACACCGCTTCGCCCGGCGCCAGGTCGCGGATCAGGGTGAAGCCGAGGACGTCCAGGGCCACGCTTTCCGAGGCGATCATGTATTCCACGCCGTTCTCGGTGTGACGCTGGCCGAAGACGATCGGGCGGATCGCATGGGGATCGCGGAAGCCGACGATGCCGTAGCCGGTGATCATCGCCACCACGGCGTAACCGCCAACGCAGCGGGCATGCACGCCGGCAACCGCGGCGAACACGTCTTCCTCGGTGGGCTGCAACTTGTTGCGCACCGCCAGCTCATGGGCGAACACGTTGAGCAGCACTTCCGAGTCGGAGTTGGTGTTCACGTGGCGCAGGTCGGATTCGTAGATTTCCTTGGCCAACTGCTCGACGTTGGTCAGGTTGCCGTTGTGCGCCAGGGTGATGCCGTAGGGCGAGTTGACGTAGAACGGCTGCGCCTCGGCGGAGCTGGAGCTGCCCGCGGTGGGGTAGCGCACGTGGCCGATGCCGATCTTGCCGACCAGGCGCTGCATGTGGCGCTGCTGGAAGACGTCACGGACCAGGCCGTTGTCCTTGCGCAGGTACAGACGGTCGTCCTGACAGGTGACAATCCCCGCAGCGTCCTGGCCACGATGCTGGAGAACGGTGAGCGCGTCATAGAGCGCCTGATTGACGTTCGACTTGCCCACGATACCGACGATGCCACACATGCGACGCAACCCCTAGTTGGTTTCAGGCTAAAACAATCCGTTATTCGGCAGTATCCACCGGACCTGCCGTTACGGCGACGGCTACCCGTCGCCTCCACCCGCCCGTCACTGGGCCGGCAGCAAAGACCCCGCTCCGGACGGCGGAGCGATGGTAACGCCGGACATCCAGTGCCCGGCGAACGCCAGAATGGTGTTCTTCGACCAGTCGGCGACGATCAGGAAGTGCGGCAGCAGCACCGACTGCTGCCACCACGGGTCCTGTTGCACCGGAGCCAGGCTCAGCAGGCCGACCAGCAACACCACCAGCAGCACGCCACGGGCGCCGCCGAACACCATGCCGAGCACGCGGTCGGTGCCGGACATGCCGGTCACCCGTACTAGCTCGCTGATGAGGAAATTGACGAGCGCGCCCAGCAGCAGCGTGACGACGAACAGAATGGCGCAAGCGGCAATGACGCGCCCCGAGGGCAACTGGATGTAGGGTGCGAGGTGCTCGGCCAGCGCGCCGCCGAACATCCAGGCGACCGCACCGGCTACGATCCAGGTAACCAGCGACAGGGCTTCCTTGACGAAACCACGGCTCAAGCTGATCAGGCTGGAAATGACGATGATGCCGATCATCGTCCAATCGACCCAGGTAAATGCCACGTTGCGGCCCAGAAACGGAAAGGCCCCGCATTTTAGCAGAGGCCTTCGATTTAGCGGAGCCCCAGTTTGACCCGAGGCGGATTGAGTGAAGCTAACGAACCGGCTCAGCCGCGCTCGGGCTGGAAGCGTACGACGAAGCCATTGAGCTTCTGCTGCTTGCCGAGCTGGTCACGCAGGCGGTCCGCCTCGGCGCGCTCGACCACCGGACCGACGAATACGCGGTTCATGCCGTCGAAACTGCGCACATAGGCGTTATACCCCTGGCTGCGCAGCGACTTCTGCAGTTCGTCCGCGCGGGCGCGGTTGGACAGGCTGGCCAATTGCACCGACCAACTGACCGGCAGGTTGCTGGCATCCAGGCGCTGAGCCGGCGCTGTGCTGGCCTGAGCCGGCGCCGGCTGCGGCGCGGGAGCGGCCGGCTTGGGTGCCGGAGCGGCCGGCTGGGCCGGAGCCGATTGAGCGGGAAGGCTGGCGATGGGCGCAGCCGGCACGGGGGCGACTTCCGGCTGTGGGGCAGCATCGGCTTCCTCGGCCTGCGGCTCCGGCACCTCGGTGGGCTGCACCTCGACGCTCGGCATCGCCGGCGGCTTGGGCATCACCGGCGCCTCGACCACGACCTGACGCATCTCGTCCTCGCGGGTAAACAGCATCGGCAGGAAGATGATGGCCAGCGCCAGCAGCACCAGCGCACCGACAACCCTCTGCTTGAGCCCCTTATCGAGCAAGGCCATGAATCACTCCCCTTTTCCGTTATCGAGCAGCCCTGACGAGCCACTCCAGGGCATCCGCCACGCTGTAGAACGAACCGAATACCAGAATCTCGTCGTCCGCCGACGCTTCATTGCACTGCGCTTCGAGCGCCGCGGCAATGTTCGCGTGACGACTGACGCTCGCGCCACGGGCACGCAGCGCAGCTTCCAGCTCCTGGGCCGGCCGACTGCGACCAGTGGGCAGCGGCGCGACGGCCCAATCCTGCACCAAGCCGAGCACGGGTTCCAGTACGCCGTCCAGATCCTTGTCCGCCAGCAGGCCGAACACGGCGCGCCGCACACCCTTGGGCGGCGCCGCACGCAGGCGGCCGGCCAGGTACTGCGCGGCATGCGGATTGTGCCCGACATCCAGCAGCAGATGGCGCGCTTCACCGCGCCATTGCACGACGCGACGATCCAGGCGCCCGGTGACGCGGGTACGCTGCAGGGCGGCGATCAGTTGTTCCGGCAGCCACGGCAGGTCCATGAGTGCATAGACCTGCAAGGCCAGCGCCGCGTTCTCCATCGGCAGGTCGAGCTGCGGCAGGTGATGCAGGCTCAAGGCTTCCCCGGCGGCATTGCGGCCGCGCCAATGCCAGTCGCCCTCCCCCAGCGCCAGGTCGAAATCGCGGCCGCGCAGCACCAGCGGCGCGCCCAGGCTGCGGGCCTGCTCCATGATCGGCGCAGGCGGCTCCAGGTCGCCACACACGGCGGGCCTGCCAGCGCGGAAGATACCGGCCTTCTCGAAGGCGACGCTTTCACGGGTGTCGCCCAGCCAGTCGGCATGGTCGACAGCAATGCTGGTGACCACCGCGATGTCGGCATCCAGCAGATTCACCGCGTCCAGCCGGCCGCCCAGGCCGACTTCCAGCACCACGGCGTCCAGGCCGGCGCGCTCGAACAGCCAGAAGGCCGCGAGGGTGCCCATCTCGAAGTAGGTCAGGGAAGTTTCGCCACGGGCCGCCTCGACGGCGGCGAAGGCTTCGCAGAGCGCCTCATCGCTGGCTTCGACGCCCTCGATGAGCACCCGCTCGTTGTAGCGCAGCAGGTGCGGCGAGCTGTACACGCCGACGCGCAGGCCCTGCTCGCCGAGCAGGGCGGCGAGGAAGGCACAGGTGGAACCCTTGCCGTTGGTGCCGGTGACGGTCACCACGCGGGGCGCGGGACGCCCCAGCCCAAGCCGGCCGGCCACCTCGCGGGAGCGATCCAGCCCCATGTCGATTGCCGTGGGGTGGAGTTGTTCGAGGTAGCTGAGCCAGTCGGCAAGGGTACGTGGGGTCATCCTGCGAGCGCGGTACTTGGAGTGTTGGTGAACTTGGCCAGCAGGCTGGCGAGCCGCTGACGCATTTCCGAACGGTGGACGATCATGTCGATGGCACCGTGCTCCAGCAGGAACTCGCTACGCTGGAAGCCTTCGGGCAGCTTCTCGCGCACGGTCTGCTCGATCACCCGCGGGCCGGCGAAGCCGATCAGGGCGCGCGGCTCGCCGACGATCACGTCGCCGAGCATCGCCAGGCTGGCGGAAACGCCGCCGTAGACCGGGTCGGTCAGCACGGAGATGAACGGAATGCCTTCTTCGCGCAGGCGCGCCAGCGCGGCGGAGGTCTTGGCCATCTGCATCAGGGAAATCAGCGCTTCCTGCATGCGCGCACCGCCCGAAGCGGAGAAGCAGATCATCGGGCAACGGTTTTCCAAGGCGTAGTTGGCGGCGCGCACGAAACGCTCGCCGACGATGGAGCCCATCGAGCCGCCCATGAAGGAGAACTCGAAGGCGCTGGCCACCACCGGCATGCCCATCAGCTTGCCGCTCATGGAGATCAGCGCATCCTTCTCGCCGGTGTCCTTCTGCGCGGCGCTCAGGCGGTCCTTGTACTTCTTGCTGTCGCGGAACTTCAGGCGATCCACCGGCTCCAGCTCGGCGCCAAGCTCTTCGCGACCCTCTTCATCGAGGAAGATGTCCAGGCGGGCACGGGCGCCGATGCGCATGTGGTGATCGCACTTCGGGCAGACGTCCAGGGTCTTTTCCAGCTCGGGACGGTACAGCACCGCCTCGCAGGACGGGCACTTGTGCCACAGGCCTTCCGGAACCGAGCTCTTCTTCGCTTCGGAACGCATGATGGAAGGGATCAGCTTGTCTACCAGCCAGTTGCTCATGCTCTCGTCTCCAGTGCAGGGGCACGGCCTGACGCCATGCGCGTACCCCTGAGCAAATTCATCGTCGCGGTTCCGGCCTCAAGACCCGAACCCCTCGCAAACAAAGGCGCCGCCTGGGGCGTCGCCACGAATACACCACTCGATGCGGGTCGCCGGCGGGCAAGCTCTGACGACTGCCAGCCCCGACGACTCCCAGCGCTGCCGGGCAGCGATTGGGTAGTGGACGGCGGCAGGCCGCTCGTCGTCACATGAAGATTCCGCGTCACGCCACGGACCGGCACTGGGCTATGAAGTCGCGGATCTTCTGCGCGTCCTTGATGCCCTTGCTCGCCTCCACCCCGCCGCTGACATCCACGGCGTAGGGGCGCACCCGGGCGATGGCGCCGGCCACATTGGCGACCGTCAGGCCGCCGGCCAGGATCAACGGGCGCTGCACATCCCTGGGCACCAACGACCAGTCGAACGCCTGGCCGGTACCGCCGGGCACGCCTTCCACGAAGGTATCGAGGAGGAAACCACTGGCCTGTGGATAGTTCGCGATCTGCGCCGCCACGTCGTCGCCCGGCTTCACACGCAAGGCCTTGAGGTAACGCTTGTGCCAGCCGGAGCAGGCTTCGGGCGTTTCGTCGCCGTGGAACTGGAGGATGTCCAGCGACACCGCATCGAGGATTTCCCCCAGCTCGCAACGGCTGGCATCGACGAACAGGCCGACGGTGCTGACGAAGGGTGGCAGCGCGGCGACGATCGCCCGCGCCTGCTGGATGCTGACCGCGCGCGGGCTCTTGGCATAGAACACCAGGCCGATCGCATCGGCGCCGGCCTCGGCGGCGGCCAGGGCATCCTCGACACGGGTAATACCGCAGATTTTGATGCGAACGGCGGACAAGATGCAGCAACCTTCAGGCAAGTGATCGATCGATGGTAGCAAATGCCCCCGGCATCGTCAGCCAAGGATATCGGGCAAACTTGAAAGGAAATGTGGCCCCAGGTAGCGCTCCGGCAGCTCGAACGCTTCCGGGTACTCCACCCGCACCAGATACAGCCCGTACGGGTGCGCCGTAACGCCACCCGCGCGACGATCGCGCGCCGCCAGTACCTCCGCCGCCCACTCCGGCGGACGCTCGCCGGCGCCGATGGTCATCAGCACCCCGGCGAAGTTGCGCACCATGTGATGCAGGAAGGCATTGGCGCGAATATCCAGCACGATGAAGCGGCCATGCTCGATCACCTCGAGGTGATGCACAGTCTTCACCGGCGACTTGGCCTGGCACTGCACCGCGCGGAACGAGGTGAAGTCATGGGTGCCGATCAGCGCCCTGGCCGCCTCACGCATGCGCGCAACGTCCAGCGGACGGTGGTTCCAGGTGACCTCTTCAGCCATATGCGCCGGCCGGATCAGGTCGTTGTAGATTACATAGCGGTAGCGCCGCGCCATCGCGGTGAAGCGCGCATGGAACTGCGCCGGCATCACCTTCGCCCAGGTCACGCTGATGTCCGCCGGCAGGTTGGCGTTGCCGCCCATCACCCAGGCCTTCAGCGGCCGCTCGACGCGGGTATCGAAGTGCACGACCTGCCCGCTGGCATGCACGGCGGCATCGGTGCGCCCGGCGCAGATGACCGACACGGGTTCATCGGCCACTTTCGACAGGGCCTTCTCCAGTGCCGCCTGCACCGACGGCACGCCGCCTTCCTGGCGTTGCCAGCCGCGATACCGCGCACCTTTGTATTCGACGCCCAGGGCAATCCTGGAAACGCCAGCGGCAGCCACTTCGGCTGCCGCTTGGGTTACTGCTTCACTCATCTATCTGGAGCCTTCCGGCTCAGGCGATACGCCCGAGCAGTTCACGCGCTTCCTGCTGCTGATTGTCGTTACCCTCGGCGAGTACTTCGTCGAGGATGTCGCGGGCGCCTTCGGTGTCGCCCATGTCGATGTAGGCACGCGCCAGATCCAGCTTGGTGGCCGCTTCGTCGGCACCGGAGAGGAAGTCGAACTCGTCCTCCTCGTCCGCACCTTCAGCGGGAATCTCGAGCTCACTCGTCGCAAACGACGCATCCGGCTCCGACTCCAGCGCCGGCGACGAGACCTTGGACTCGTCAACGTCGCCCGCCAGACGATCCAGCTCGGCGCTGACCTCGTCGAGTTGAGCGGAGAAACTGTCGCCATCCCTGACCGGCTCGGGCTCATCACCCGGCAGGGAGAGGTCGAAATCATCCGGCAGATCGGCCAGCGACTGCGTCACACCCGCGTCCTTGTCGAAGGAAAACGCCTCCGCGCCGACGCTGGACAGCGAGGCCGCGTCATCTTCCAGGCCCAACAGGAAGTTTTCTTCCGCGGAGGCCGGGGCGTCCTTGTCCAGATCGAGCGCAAAGTCAGCCAGGTCGTCGGACAGCGATACGTCCGCAGGCTTGGCAGCCGGTTCCTCGCCCAGATCGAGATCGAAGGCGAAGTCGTCGTCCGACTTGGCCGGCTCGGCGACCGGCGCATCGAACGCCAGGTCGTCGTCCAGGTCGAAGCCACTCAGCGACAGCTCATCGCTCTTGTCCTCGGCCGGCGCAACGGGCTTGCCGTCTTCCAGCTCGAGATCATCCAGCGCCAGATCGAAAGCGTCGTCGAGATCGCCGGGCAGGGAGGCCGGCTCGGCAACGGGTTCCGGCTGGGCCGGCGAATCCAGGGTCAGGTCGTCGAGGCTGAAGCTGTCGAACTCGTCGGCAGCCGCCACCGCGGCAGCGCCTGCGGCACCCACCGCAGCCAGTGCGACCATCCCCGGATAACGGGACTTCAACTGCTCGACCTGGCTGTCGGCGCCCCCCATCTCGCGCAATTCGTTTTCCTGGCGGGCGAAACCTTCGCGGTCACCGATCTCGGCATACACCTCCATCAACTTGAGGCGCAGGTCGGTGCGTTGCGGCTCATCGTAGATGGCGCCCTGCAGCAACTCGGCGGCCTGATTGAAGCGGCCGTAGGCGATGTAGATATCCGCCTCGCCCAGGGCATCGCTGGTCTGCGCCGCGACTTGCTCGGGAGTCGATGCCACCGGAGCGGCCACTTCGGTGGCCGACTGAATATCGAGGGAGTCCAGGTCGGAGTCGCCAAGGGCGAGATCGCCGCCCAGGCCCTGCTCGTCCGCTTCGGACTCGGCGTCCAGTTGCTCGCGCTCCTGGGCGGCCCTGCGACGGGAAATCACCATCAGCAGCACCAGCAGCGCCAACAGGGCACTGCCGGCGATAGCGCCCAGCCAGACGGGGTTGGCCAGGAGCTCATCGATGAAGCTCGGCGCGGGCTGTTCGACCGGCGCGGGAGTCGGGGCCTTCTGCGCTTCCGCCGGCTTGGGCGCCTCGGGCGCCGGAGCGGGCTGAGCAGCCGGAGCAACCGGCGCACTCGCCTCGGGTGCGACCGGTGCGGCAGGAGCTACCGGCTCGGCTGGCTCGGCCGGTTCGGCGGGCGGAGCAGGCTCGGCGGATTGAACCGGAGCAGCCGCCTGATCGGGGGTTGCTGGCTGAGGAGCCGCAGCGGGCGCATCCGCCGCCGGAGCCTGGCCAGCGTCTTGCGGCGCCTTGCCAAGCTCGCCCTGCAGCTTCGCCAACTGGGCATCCTTCAGCTCGATGAGCTTCTGCAGCTTGTCCATCTGGCTCTGCAGATCACTCATGCGGCTTTGCAGTTCGTCGTTCTCGCGGCGAGTGCTATCCAGGCTTTCCTGGGTAACGGCCAGCTTGTCGGCAATGGCCTTGCCGTCCTTGTCGCCCTTGTCGCCACCCTTGGCCTTGCCGTCCTCGCCAGAGACCAGACGCAGGCTGTCCTTGCTCTCGGCTTGCGACGGAGCGGCGCCGGCGTTGGCTCGCGGGGTGGCGTCCAACTGGCGGGCGCCGCCGACCGGCAGGCTGCGTCCCTCGCGCCAGGCCGTGTGTTGCTGGTTGACCTCGACGACGGCCTCGGGCTGCGAGCGCGACTTGATCTGCTCCGCATCCGGCAGGCGCAGCACCTGGCCGCTCTTCAGGCGGTTGATGTTGCCGCCGAGGAAGGCGTCGGGGTTGAGGTCCTGGATCGCCAGCATGGTCTGCTGGACCGATACGCTGTTGTTCGGGCGGGCGCGTGCGGCGATTTCCCACAGGGTGTCATTGCGGCCGGTACGGTACTCGTTACCCTCCAGGCGACGGGGCGCCGGGGCCTCCGCCGCAGCGGGGCGAGGGGCCGACACAGCGGCCGGACGCGACGCAACCGGCTGGCGAGCGATCGGCGCCGGAGCGGCACTGGGCGCGCGAGGCGCCGCGGCCGCGGCGGTTTGCGGGGAATACAGCGGCGGATCGAGCAGCACGGTGTACTCGCGCAGCAAGCGCCCATTGGGCCAGAGCACCTCGACCAGGAAGTTCAGGTAGGGCTCCTGCACCGGGCGGTCCGAGGTCACGCGAATGACGCTCTTGCCGTTCGGCTTGACGATGGGAGTGAACTTCAGCCCGGTCAGGAAGTACTGGCGGTCGACGCCCGCCTTGTTGAAGTCTTCCGGGGAAGCCAGCTTGGGGATCACCTCGCTCGAGGAAAGATCACGAACTTCGACCAGGTCGATCTCGGCATCCAGCGGCTGGTTCAGTGCCGAACGCAGGTGGATGTCTCCCAACCCCAGTGCATGCGCCATGCCCGTGGTCAATGCCGAAGCAGCCGCGATTGCCTGCACCAGTTTACGAAGCCGGATCATAATTTAATCCCTTGTTTTAATAGCTTTTTCTGGATTAGAACGATGTCTATCGGGTTGTCGCTGCCCATGATGCCCGCCGTTTTCACAGCTGGGCCTCCCCCTGTCAGCGCCAATCCCGGCCAGTATTGCCAAGCTAGAATACTTCTTCAAATATTCGGTAAGTATCTTTTACAGATAGTGTTTTATCAACAATTCGCCCAAGTTCACAGCATTTAGGGCGGCGCCTTTTCGCACATTATCTGACGCAATCCACAAATTCAGTTTGCACGAATTTGTCAGACCAAGACGCAGGCGTCCGACATAGACACTATCCTGCCCCTGCGCATCACCGATGACAGTCGGATAATCATCGTCAACCCGCTCGATGCCGGGCGCGGCATCCAGGGCGGCCTGCAGCGCGTCCAGCGAAAGCGGTGCGCCGGCGGTGATCGACAGCATCAGCGCATCGCCGAAGAACACCGGCGCCAGGGCACAGGTAACGTCCAGCGCCCCCTCCAGCGCGGGGAACAGCGAAGACAGTTCCGCCGCCATGCGCCGCTCCAGGGCCGAATGGCCCTGCTCATCCACCACACCGACCTGGGCCAGCATGTTGAAGGCGTATTGCCGATCGACGAGCTTCGGCTCCAGCGGACGGGCGTTGAGCAGTTCAGCGGTTTGCCGCGCCAGCTCCTGGACGCCCTCGCGCCCCAGCGCCGAGGCGGAAAGGCAAGCGGTGACGCTCAGTTGGCGAACGTCCAGCACATCCCGCAGCGCCGCGAGCACTTCGGCGACTTCCGCCGCCGGCGCACAGGGCGCGGCGATCCGTGCCGGCAGGCTGAGCGACTCCAGCACGTCAGCATTGGCTGCCGGAAGCGCCACCACGGCCTGTTCGGCCAGCGCCGCGCCACTCAGGTCGATCACACTGCAGCCCGCCGCCAGCGCCAGGCCGGAGCACTCGACAGCGGCATCGGCCGTGGTGGAGAGGAAGGCCATGCGGACCTTGGCGAAGTCGAAATCGGACAGTTTGCCGACGCGCAGGTTGCGCCCACGGAACGCCACCGACTTGCCGGCGGATTCGCCCGTGGCCAGCAGATACAGGGTGCCCACGGGAAAATCCCGCTCTTCCAGCAGCTCGACCAGTGCCTCGCCTACAAGTCCGGTGGCGCCTACTACGGCGATGTCGATGGTTTCAGGCATCCAGTGTCTCGCGATATCAGGAAAGAAAACTGCGCAGCACTTTACTTCCCCCCCAACGGCGAGGCAATCGAGCGCCTCGCCACCTATCGCCGCACGACGGGCTATGGGTGCGTGACGCCCTCCGACGCCTGGGCGGCAATGACCGCCCCGGCCGGAGCCGATGCTGCGGGCTGCGCGGTGCCGGTGCCGGTGCCGGTGCCGGTGGAAGCCTCGGTGGGCTTGCCGGCCTTGTCCTGCTCCGCCAGCCGGGCGATCAGGCTGGCGATCTGCGCATCCTTCAGCTCGACCAGCTTGTTCAGCTTCTCCATCTGGCTCTGCAGGTCGGCAATCCGGCTGCGCATTTCATCGCCTTCGCGACGGGCGCTATCGAGCCCCTCCTGAAGTACCGCCAGTTGCTCAGCGTCGGCCTTGTCCTTCTGATTCGCCGCGCGCCCCGACACCAGACGCAGGCTATCGCGCGCCTCGGCGCTGACCGGCGCCGCTCCCGCCTCGGTCTTTTTCCGCGCATCCATCTGCCGCCCCTGCGGCAACGCGACCTGTCGGCGCGCCTGCCACTCACCGTTCTGCGCCTGGATGCGCGCAACGGCCTGGGCATGACTCTGAGCCCGCGCCTGCTGCTCATTCGGCAGACGCAGCACCTGCCCCACCTTCAACCGATTGGCGTTGCCATCGACGAACGCATCGGGGTTCAGTTGCTGGATCGCCAGCATGGTCTGCATCACCGACACGCTGGAAGACGGGCGATTGTGCGATGCGATGTTCCACAGGGCATCGTTGCGCTGGATTCGATAACTCTCCGACGGCGCCGATACCGCTGGCGACGGTGCGGCCTGGCGGGCCGGTGCGGCAAGCGGACGGGTTGCGACGGTCGCCGGCGGAGCCACCGGCGTGGCGACATAGCTCGGCGGATCGAGCAGCAACGTGAACTCGCGCACCAGGCGCCCCTGCGGCCACACCACCTGCAGCACGAAGTTGACGTAAGGTTCCTGAATCGGGCGCAGCGAACTGACGCGGATGGTCCCACGGCCGTTCTTGCCGATGTCCGAGCTGAAGCGCAGGCCGGTCACCAACTGGCTGCGGTCGACTCCCAGGCGGTCGAAGTCCTGCTGGGAAGCGAGGCCGACCACCACCTCGTCCGTACTCAGATCGCCCACGCCGCGCAGGTCGATGCTCGCCGACAAGGTCTGCCCAAGGACCGCGCGCGACGAGATCTCACCCAGCTCCAGCGCATCGGCGGTGCCTGGCAGGAAGGCCGAGGCAATGGCCGCCGCCAACAAGAATCCGTGAAACCGAGACATCCTCTCCCCCGCAGCAAGTATCCGATTGGCCGGCGCGAAAGGGCACACCGAAACCTGGACTGCGAGGATAGCGACTGGTTCCGAGCTGCTTTTACGGGTCCGTCACAGAACACCGCGAAATCAAGGGAGAGTTCCACCGACAGCGCGTACTTCGAGCGTTTTTGTGCGGGATATCACGTGACGCAGACAGCACGACGCCGGCACAGGGCCGGCGTCGTGGGTATCGCTGAAGGAGCGATCAACGCTCGAGCAGAATGCGCAGCATGCGCCGCAGCGGCTCGGCGGCGCCCCACAGCAACTGATCGCCGACGGTGAAGGCGCCGATGTACTGCGAGCCCATGTTGAGCTTGCGCAGACGGCCGACCGGAACGCTCAGGGTGCCGGTGACGGCTGCCGGGGTCAGTTCGCGCATGCTGATCTCGCGCTGGTTGGGGACCAGCTTGACCCAGGGGTTGT
The DNA here is from genome assembly GCF_000349845.1 of Pseudomonas sp. ATCC 13867. NCBI lineage: Bacteria > Pseudomonadati > Pseudomonadota > Gammaproteobacteria > Pseudomonadales > Pseudomonadaceae > Pseudomonas > Pseudomonas sp. ATCC 13867. The sequence continues at coordinate 3,775,548 of NC_020829.1, forward strand.
GCTGGCTGATCAGACCTTCGATGTCGGTCAGCGGCACGTCCTTGTTCAGCTTGATGGTCAGCGCCTGGCTGTGGCAGCGCATGGCGCCGATGCGCACGCAGATGCCGTCCACCGGGATCGGGTTCTTGAAGCGGCCGAGGATCTTGTTGGTCTCGGCCTGGCCCTTCCACTCTTCGCGGCTCTGGCCGTTGGGCAGTTCCTTGTCGATCCACGGGATCAGGCTGCCGGCCAGCGGCGCGCCGAAGTTCTCGGTGGGCATGGCGTCGCTGCGAATGGCCTCGGCGACCTTGCGGTCGATGTCGAGGATGGCGCTGGACGGGTTGGCCAGGTCATCGGCCACGGAGGCGTTGATGGCGCCCATCTGCTTGATCAGTTCGCGCATGTTCTGCGCGCCGGCACCGGAGGCCGCCTGGTAGGTCATGGCGCTCATCCACTCGACTAGGCCGGCTTCGAACAGGCCGCCCAGAGCCATCAGCATCAGGCTGACGGTGCAGTTGCCGCCGATGTAGTTCTTCGCGCCGGCATCCAGCGACTGATCGATGACCTTGCGGTTCACCGGGTCGAGGACGATCACCGCGTCATCCTGCATGCGCAGGCTGGAGGCGGCGTCGATCCAGTAGCCCTGCCAGCCGGCTTCGCGCAGCTTGGGGAAGACTTCGTTAGTGTAGTCGCCGCCCTGGCAGGTCAGGATGACGTCGAGGGTTTTCAGTTCCTCGATGCTGTAGGCGTCCTTCAGGGGGGCAATGTCCTTGCCAATGGACGGACCTTCGCCACCCACGTTGGAGGTGGTGAAGAACACCGGCTCGATCAGGTCGAAGTCCCGCTCTTCCAGCATCCGCTGCATGAGCACCGAACCGACCATGCCACGCCAACCGATCAGACCTACACGCTTCATCGCTACTACACCTTCATATATTTAGAGGGCCGTCGCTCCCGCTTTCCTGCAAGGGGCCGGGAGCGAGCGAACCGGAGAGATTACAGATTCCGCAGCGCGGCGACTACCGCATCGCCCATTTCGCGGGTTCCGACCTTGGTGCAGCCTTCGGACCAGATGTCGCCGGTCCGCAGGCCCTGGTCGAGCACCAGGCTCACGGCCTTCTCGATGGCGTCGGCGGCGGCGCCCTGGTTGAAGGTGTAGCGCAGCATCATCGAGACCGAGAGGATGGTCGCCAGCGGGTTGGCGATGCCCTGCCCGGCGATGTCCGGAGCCGAACCATGACAAGGCTCGTACATACCCTTGTTATTCGAATCCAGGGACGCTGAAGGCAGCATGCCGATGGAACCGGTGAGCATGGAAGCCTCATCCGACAGGATGTCGCCGAACATGTTGTCGGTGACCATCACGTCGAACTGCTTGGGCGCGCGGACCAGCTGCATGGCGGCGTTGTCGACGTACATGTGCGACAGCTCGATGTCCGGGTAGTCCTTGGCGACTTCCTCGACCACTTCGCGCCACAGCTGGCTGGAAGCCAGGACGTTGGCCTTGTCCACCGAGCACAGCTTCTTGTTGCGCACGCGGGCCATGTCGAAGCCTACGCGGGCGATGCGGCGGATTTCGCTCTCGCTGTACGGCAGGGTGTCGTACGCCTGGCGCTCGCCGTTCTCCAGCACGCGCTGCTCGCGCGGCTGACCGAAGTAGATGCCGCCGGTCAGCTCGCGGACGATGAGGATGTCCAGGCCGGCGACCACTTCGGGCTTCAGGCTGGAGGCATCGGCCAGTTGCGGGTAGAGGATGGCCGGGCGCAGGTTGCCGAACAGGCCCAGTTGCGAGCGGATCTTCAGCAGGCCGCGCTCGGGGCGGATGTCGCGCTCGATCTTGTCCCACTTCGGGCCGCCCACGGCGCCCAGCAGTACGGCGTCGGAATGGCGCGCGCGCTCCAGGGTCTCGTCGGCCAGCGGCACCCCGTGCTTGTCGATGGCGGCACCGCCGATCACGTCCTCGGTCAGCTCGAAGCCCAGGGCGAACTTGTCGTTGGCCAGCTCCAGCACCTTGACCGCTTCGGCCATGATTTCCGGGCCGATACCGTCGCCGGGGAGAACCAGAATCTGTTTGCTCATCTTTCTGCTCACTTTTTGAAAGTCGCTTGGCCAATAAAGCCGCTTGGCAAATAACGTAACGCCCCGGATGGCTCGCGCCATCCGGGGCGGTCAGAACCTTGAGATCAGCGCTCCGCCCAGAGCACCAGCACGTCGGTGCTGAAGGAACCCTCGGCGTCGATCTCGAAATACTCGCGCACCTCGTCGCCCATCGAAAGCTGCAGGGCACGAATGGCCTGGCGCATCACCTCGGGGGTGCGCATGCGCTCGACCCAGGAAGTGAACTCCAGGCGCAGGCGCTGGCGCTTGACGGCGGTCACGGCGAGGCCGGCTTCGCCGACCAGACGCGCCCACTCCGACGGGGAGTAGTCACGCACATGGCTGGTGTCGCGCAGGACCTCGACAGTCTGCAGATAGGTGTCCAGCAGAGGCAAGCCCGGCGCCGCGACGTCGATGAAGCAGACCACGCCATCCGGCTTGAGCACCCGGCGCACTTCGCGCAGCGCCTGGCCGACATCCCGCCAGTGGTGCGCGGAATAGCGGCTGAAGACGAAATCGAACTCGCCATCCTCGAACGGCAGCTGCTCGGCGGCGCCGCAGCGCGTGGCGATGTTGCCGAGGCCGCGCTCGGCGGCGGCCGAAGCCACCACGTCGAGCATCTGTTGGGACAGGTCGTAAGCCACCACCTCGCCGGCCAGCGGCGCGACGTTGAAACTGACGTGCCCTGCCCCGCAACCCAGGTCCAGCACGCGCGCGCCGGTGGTCGCCGACAGTCGCTCGCGCAGCTGGGCGAACTCTTCGCCCTGGGCGTGTACGGCGCTGGTCAGGTAAGCGTTGGCCTGGGCGCCGAACTGGCGCTGGACCACTTGCTCGTGGCGACTCTCGGTCATGGCTTTCTCCTTATTAGGGTGCGCCGCGCTCAGGCGTCGCGGAACAACCAGGGCTGGCTCTGCTTGTAGCCGGTTTCGAAACGGCGGATGGCGTCGGCGTCCTGCAGGGTCAGGCCGATGTCGTCCAGACCGTTGAGCAGGCAGTGCTTGCGGAACGCATCCACGTCGAAGCGGTACTGCTTGCCGTCCGGGCGGGTTACGGTCTGCGCGGCAAGGTCGACGGTCAGCTGGTAACCCTCGGTGGCTTCGCACTGGGCGAACAGCTCGTCGACTTCCTCATCCTTCAGGATGATCGGCAGCAGGCCGTTCTTGAAGCTGTTGTTGAAGAAGATGTCGGCGAAGCTCGGCGCGATCACGGCGCGGAAGCCGTACTCGTCCAGGGCCCACGGTGCGTGCTCGCGGGACGAGCCACAACCGAAGTTCTCGCGGGCCAGCAGCACGCTGGCGCCCTCGTAGCGCGGGAAGTTGAGGACGAAGTCCTGGTTCACCGGGCGCTTGGAGTTGTCCTGGTTCGGCTGGCCCACGTCGAGGTAGCGCCACTCGTCGAACAGGTTCGGGCCGAAGCCGGTGCGCTTGATCGACTTGAGGAATTGCTTGGGGATGATCTGGTCGGTGTCGACGTTGGCGCGGTCGAGCGGCGCGACGAGGCCGGTATGCTGAGTAAAGGCTTTCATTTATAGGTCTCCTCAGGCCTGCATCAATTCACGTACGTCGATGAAACGACCGGTCACGGCAGCCGCGGCAGCCATCGCCGGGCTCACCAGATGGGTACGACCACCGGCGCCCTGACGGCCTTCGAAGTTGCGGTTGGAGGTGGAAGCGCAATGCTCGCCGCTCTCCAGGCGGTCCGGGTTCATCGCCAGGCACATGGAGCAGCCCGGTTCACGCCATTCGAAGCCGGCTTCGATGAAGATCTTGTCCAGGCCTTCCTGTTCGGCCTGGGCCTTCACCAGACCCGAGCCCGGAACGACCAGCGCCTGCTTCACGGTAGAAGCGACCTTGCGGCCCTTGGCCACGGCAGCGGCGGCGCGCAGGTCTTCGATGCGCGAGTTGGTGCAGGAGCCAATGAATACGCGGTCCAGCTGGATATCGGTGATCGCCTGGTTGGCGTTCAGGCCCATGTACTTGAGGGCACGGACGATGGAGTCGCGCTTGACCGCATCGGCCTCGGCCGCCGGGTCCGGCACGTTCTGGTCCACCGCGAGGACCATCTCCGGGGAAGTCCCCCAACTGACCTGCGGCTTGATGTCCTCGGCCCGCAGTTCGACGATGGTGTCGAAGTGCGCGTCGGCGTCGGAAACCAGGTCGCTCCAGGCTTCCACGGCCTTGTCCCAGTCACTGCCCTGCGGCGAGAACGGACGGCCCTTCACGTATTCCACGGTCTTCTCGTCGCACGCCACCATGCCGACGCGGGCGCCCGCTTCGATGGACATGTTGCAGATGGTCATGCGGCCTTCCATGGACAGGTCGCGGATGGCGCTGCCGGCGAATTCCAGGGCATGGCCGTTGCCGCCGGCGGTGCCGATCTTGCCGATCACCGCGAGGACGATGTCCTTGGCGGTCACGCCGAAGGGCAGCTTGCCTTCCACGCGGACCTGCATGTTCTTCATCTTCTTGGCGACCAGGCACTGAGTGGCGAGCACATGTTCGACCTCGGAGGTGCCGATGCCGTGGGCCAGCGCGCCGAAGGCGCCGTGGGTCGAGGTGTGCGAGTCGCCGCAGACCACGGTCATGCCCGGCAGGGTCGCGCCCTGCTCCGGGCCGACCACGTGGACGATGCCCTGGCGGACGTCGTTCATCTTGAATTCGAGGATGCCGAAGTCGTCGCAGTTCTCGTCCAGGGTCTGGACCTGGATGCGCGACACTTCGTCGGCGATGGCCGCGAGGCCGCCCTTGCGCTCGACCTGGGTGGTCGGCACGTTATGGTCCGGGGTGGCGATGTTCGCATCGATGCGCCACGGCTTGCGGCCGGCCAGGCGCAGGCCTTCGAAGGCCTGCGGCGAGGTCACTTCGTGGAGGATGTGGCGGTCGATATAGATGAGCGACGAACCATCGTCACGGCGCTTCACCTCGTGCATTTCCCAGAGTTTGTCGTAGAGCGTCTTGCCGGCCATCAGAGAATCCTCATCAGCGTCTTTCTATGCCCCTTGGGCTTGTGGGGATGATGCTATGGAATGGAGCCGAATAACTCAAATTCATATTTTTTATCCGAAGGATTCCCACGAGGAATACGGTGCGTTATAAAAGCCGGGCGCCGCTTCCAGAGCGCAGGGAGTCGACATGGACCTGACCAGCCTCAACACCTTCCTCGCCATCGCCGAGTCCGGCAGTTTCTCCGAAGCCGGCGAGCGCCTGCACCTGACCCAGCCGGCGGTGAGCAAGCGCATCGCCGCCCTGGAGAGCCAGCTGGGCGTGCGCCTGTTCGACCGTGTCGGCCGCGAGGTGACCCTCACCGAGTCCGGCCGCGCCCTTCTGCCGCGCGCCTACCAGATCCTCAGCGTGCTGGACGACACCCGCCGCGCCCTGACCAACCTGAACGGTGAAGTGAGCGGCCGGCTGGTCCTGGCCACCAGTCACCACATCGGCCTGCACCGCCTGCCGCCGCTGCTGCGCGCCTTCACCAAGGCCCACCCGCAGGTGGCGCTGGACATCCAGTTCTGCGACTCGGAAGTGGCCTACGAAGAAATTCTCCACGGCCGCGCCGAGCTGGCCGTGATCACCCTCGCCCCGGAAACCGCCGAACCGGTACGCGCCGTGCCGGTGTGGGACGACCCGCTGGACTTCGTCGCCGCCCCCGAGCACCCGCTGTCGGTGCAGGGCCCGGTGTTCCTCGCCGACGTGGCGCGGCACCCGGCGGTATTCCCCGGCGGCAACACCTTCACCCACCACATCGTGAGGCGCATGTTCGAGGCCGAAGGCCTGACGCCGAACATCGGCATGAGCACCAACTACATGGAGACCATCAAGATGATGGTCTCCATCGGCCTGGCCTGGAGCGTGCTGCCGCGCACCATGCTCGACGACAGCGTCGTACGCCTGCCGCTGCAGGATATCCAGCTCAGCCGCCAGCTGGGCTACATCCTGCACACCGAGCGCACGCTGTCCAACGCCGCGCGAGCCTTCATGCGTCTGCTCGACGCCCAGGCAGCCGGGCTTGCGCCTGCCGCGGCCTAGCCTCTATTGTTCTGGCATAACTAGAAGAACAAGGGGCCTGAATGCCCGTCCGCACGTCACGCCGAGACCGCCTTGTAAGCGGTCCCGGTTTCTGTCCGGGGAGCGACGCATGACCCAGCACTCCCCGTCCCTGCCCGAATCCGACGGCCAGGACCAATTCGCCAAGGCCTTCCACACCGGCCCCGACGCAATGGTCATCAGCGACCGGGACAGCGGGCGCTTCCGCGAGATCAACGCCAGCTTCACCGAGCGTTTCGGCTGGAGCCGCGAAGAGGCCATCGGCCGCACTTCGCTGCAACTGGGTATCTGGCGCAGCCTGGACGAGCGCCAGCGGATGCTCGACAGCATCGACGCCGAGCAACGCATCGACGGCTTCGAAGTCACCCTGCTCACCCGCGCGGGCGAAGAACGCAGCGCCCGCGTCTACGGCTGCCAGATCGAACTGCAGGGCCACATCTGCCTGGTCCTGACCATCCGCGACGTCACCCGCCTGCGCGCCCAGGAACAGGCCCTGCGCGACAGCCAGGAACGCCTCGACCTGGCGCTGGACTCCGCCCAGCTGGGCATCTGGGACTGGCACATCCCCTCCGGGATGCTCTACGGCTCGATCCGCGCCGCCGTGCTCCACGAATTGCCGGCGCAGGACTTCCACGGTCCCTTCGGCGAGTTTTTCGCCTGCGTCGACGAGACCGATCGCCGGCGCATGCGCCAGGCTTATGCGCGCCTGGCCAAGGGACCGGACAACGACTACCAGTTCACCTACCGCGCCCAGCTGCAATCCGGCGAAGTACGCTACCTGGAGAGCCGCGCGCGGCTCTACCGTGACACCGAGGGCAAGCCGCTGCGCATGGCCGGGACCCTGCTCGACATCACCGAGCAGGTCATGCGGGAGCGCACCCTGGAAGCCTCCGAGGAAAAATTCGCCAGCCTGTTCCAGGGCAGCCCGGATCCGATCTGCGTCTCGCGGGTGCGCGACGGCGAGTTCATCGAGGTCAATCCGAGCTTCTGCAGCACCTTCGGCTGGCGGGCCGAGGAGGTCATCGGCCATTCCTCGCACCTGATCGCCTTCTGGGCCGATCATCGACTGCGCGAGCGGCTGTTCGAGCAACTGATGCGGGACCATTCGCTGCAGAACGCCGAAGTGCAGTTCCTCACCCGCGAAGGCCGGAGCATCACCTGCATGGTCGCCAGCCGGCTGATCTGGGTCGACCGCCAGCTGTGCATCCTCTCCACCTTCCGCGACGTCACCCGGCGCCAGCAGGCGGAAGCGGAACTCAAGGCCAGCCAGGAGAAGTTCGCCAAGGCGTTCCACTCCAGCCCCGACGCCATCACCATCACCGAGCGCGACAGCGGCCGCTACATCGAGGTCAACGAAGGCTTTCACCGCCTGACCGGCTATCGCCCCGAGGAAGTCACCGGACACACCTCGCTGGAGCTCAACATCTGGGGCGACCCGGAGGAGCGAACCAAGCTGCTGGCGGCCCTCGACCGCGACGGCTACGTGCACCACCTGGAGATGTGCGGCCGCCACCGCGACGGTCATACCAAGACCGTGGACGTCTCGGTCGAACCCATCGACCTGGGCGGCACCGCCTGCCTGCTGCTCACCGCCCGCGACACCAGCGAGCTGCGCGAAGCGGAAGCGCGCATCCAGCACCTGGCCTACCACGACGCCCTGACCGACCTGCCCAACCGCGCGCTGCTGATGGACCGCCTCAAGCAGCAGATCGCCCTGCTGCAGCGCCACAACCTGCGCGGCGCGTTGCTGTTCCTCGACCTGGACCACTTCAAGCACATCAACGACTCGCTGGGGCACTCGGTGGGCGATGCCATCCTGCAGATGGTCACCGCGCGCCTGGAGGCCAGCGTACGCCAGGAAGACACCGTGGCGCGGCTGGGCGGCGACGAGTTCGTGATCCTGCTCACCGGCATCGATGGCAGCCGCCTGGAAACCGCGCGCCGCGTGCGCCAACTGGCCGAAAAACTGCGCGACCTGCTGGCCGAGCCCATGCTGCTGGACGGGCACCGCCTGCAGATCACCCCGAGCATCGGCATCGCCCTGATCCCCGATGACGGCGCCACCCCCGAGGACCTGCTCAAGCGCGCCGACATCGCCATGTACCGCGCCAAGGACGCCGGACGGAACACCGTGCAACTGTTCCACGCCTCCATGCAGAAGGCTGCCAGCGAACGCTTACGCCTGGAAAGCGGCCTGCGCATGGCCATCGCCCGTCGCGAGTTCAGCCTGCACTATCAGCCGCAGATCGACTCCCGCGGCGGGCGCATCGTCGGCGCCGAAGCGCTGTTGCGCTGGGAACACCCGACACAGGGAGCGCAATCGCCTGCCAGCTTCATTCGCGTGCTGGAAGACAGCGGGCTGATCATCGCCGTAGGCCACTGGGTCATCGAGGAGGCCTGCCACACCTGCGCGCGCCTGCTCGCCGAAGGACGGATCGACATCGAGGACTTCTGCCTCAGCGTGAACATCAGCCCCCGGCAATTCCGCCAGAGCGACTTCGTCGAGCGTGTCCTCGACAGCCTGGACAAGGCCGGACTCCCTGCCCGCCTGCTGAAGCTGGAGATCACCGAAGGGATCGTCATCCAGCAACTGGAGGACACCATCGCCCGGATGCAGCGCCTGCGCCAGGCCGGGGTGCGCTTCGCGATGGACGACTTCGGCACCGGCTACTCCTCGCTCACCTACTTGAAGCGCCTGCCAGTGGACAGCCTGAAGATCGACCAGAGCTTCGTGCGCGATGCGCCCAACGACAGCAATGATGCAGAGATCGTCCGCGCCATCATCGCAATGGGCCACAGCCTGGGCCTGGAACTCATCGCCGAAGGCGTGGAAACCCCGGAGCAGCTGGCCTTGCTGGAGGAACAGGGCTGCCACCTGCACCAGGGCTACCTGTTCAGCCGGCCCGTGCCACTGGAAGCCTTCATCGACCTGCTTCCGCCCCGGGACAGGCAAGGGGCGCCCTGAGGCGCCCCGCTCGGTCAGCCGGCCGGGCGCAACTCCGACATCACCACCATCACCTGCGCCTCGTCCGCCTCGCCGTCGTTCAGATAAAGATGGCCGACACTGCTGTCGAAGTAAGCCGTCTCGCGCAGGCCGATGCTCACCGACTCGCCCGTCTCGAACTGGATGCGCACACGCCCGGACACCACCAGGGCGAACTCCTGGCCGGGGTGGCGGACGAAATCATCGAAGTCCCCCACCTCGCGGGCGAAGATGCGCGCATACAGCGGGGTCATGCTGCGCTGCGGAAAGTCGCCGGCGATCGGGTAGTACTCGTAGCCGCCGGTGTCGTAGCCGGCGGCATCATCGACGCGGGTCTTCACGAAGGTCTTCAGCCCGGCCTGGGCCCCGACGGACGGTAGCGGGCGGAACAACTGGGCGATATCCACCTGCAACGCGCGGGCCGCTGCCGCCAGCTTGTCATAGCTCACCGCGACCTGCGCCAGCTCCATTTTCGACAACGTGGAAACCGCCACGCCAGACAGGTCGGAGAGCTGCTTCAAGGTCAGCTTCTGTTGCTTGCGCACGGCCCGCAGGCGCGCGCCGACTTCGTTCCGGTCCAGTTGCTGTGGCTTGGGCAGGGCTTGGGCGGTTTCGCTCATGGGACATCTCGGAAGTGGGTGCGGAAAGTTTACCGGGCCTTGCCTTTACCGCAAAAATTCTCATATCTTAGATTTCTCACATAAGAGAAAGCCTGTAAAAGGTCCTTGCCGTGAAACCATTCGACATCGTCATCATCGGCGCCGGTATTGCCGGCGCCTCCCTCGCCTACCGCTTGAGCGAAACCCACCGAGTGCTGGTGCTCGAGCGCGAAGAGCAGCCCGGCTACCACTCCACCGGGCGCTCCGCCGCCATGTTCATGGAGGCCTACGGAACGCCGCAGATCCAGGCGCTGACCCGCGCCAGCCGGGCCTTCTACGAGAACCCGCCAGCCGGCTTCAGCGAGCACCCGATCCTCACTCCGCGCGGCTGCCTGTACGTCGGCGGCCCGGAACACGTCGAGCTGCTCAAGCAGGCCGAAGCCACGCCCGGCGTCGAGCGCATCAGCACCGAACAGGCGCTGGAATTCCTCCCCGTCCTGCGTGCCGACGCCATCGCCGGTGCGCTGTACGAACCCGACGCCCGCGACCTCGACGTGCATGCGCTGCACCAGGGCTACCTGCGCGCGCTGCGCCAGCGCGGCGGCGAACTGCGCTGCAACCGCGAGCTGCTGTCGGCAGGATTCGCCGACGGGCTGTGGACGCTCGAACTGAGCCAGGGCGAAACCGTCCAGGCCGCGCAACTGGTCAACGCCGCCGGCGCCTGGGCCGATCACGTGGCCGAGCGCTGCGGCATCCGCCCGATCGGCCTGCAGCCCCGCCGCCGCACCGCCTTCACCTTCGCCCTCCCCGAGGGTGTGGACGTCAGCCACTGGCCGACAGTGATCGGCATCGACGAGAGCTTCTACTTCAAGCCCGACGCCGGCCAACTGCTCGGCTCGCCCGCCAACGCCGACCCGGTGGAGGCGCAGGACGTCCAGCCCGAAGAACTCGACATCGCCCTGGGCATTCACCACATCGAGGAACACACCACCCTGGCGATCCGCCGGCCGAACCACAGCTGGGCCGGCCTGCGCTCCTTCGTCGCCGACGGAGACCTGGTGATCGGCCAGGACGCGCAGAACCCGGCGTTTTTCTGGCTGGCCGCCCAGGGCGGCTACGGCATCCAGTCGGCCGACGGCGTCTCCTGCCTGGCCCAGTCGTTGCTGCTCGGCCAGCCGCTCCCCGAAACCCTGCGCCAGGAAGGCGTTGATCCCCTGCGCCTGAGCCCGGCGCGCTTGCGTTGAGTCCTACCGGAGGCAATCCCATGAGCGATATCCAGCGTTACCCCAGCCCCCTGCCCTTCCCCTTCTCGCGCGCGGTCAAGGCCGGCGGCTTCCTGTTCCTGTCCGGGCAAATCCCGATGAGCGCGGACGGCCAGGTGGTGAAGGGCGACATCCAGACCCAGGCCGAAGCGGTGATGACCCGCATCGCCGAGAGCCTGGAAGCCTGCGGCGCGAACTTCTCCCAGGTGGTGAAGGCCACCGTGTGGCTGTCCGACATGGCGCACTTCGCCGGCTTCAACGAGGTGTACCAGCGCTACTTCGACCAGGGCCTGCCGGTACGCTCCTGCGTGGCTTCGGCGCTGGCGCTGGGCGTGGACGTCGAAGTGGAAATCCAGGCCTTCGTCGGCGAAGCATGATCCTTGCGGTTCCGCACCAGGCGGGGCCGCTTTCATAACAACAACAGAGTCTCGATCATGAAAACCAGTCTCAAGCTCGGCGGGGCATACATCGGCCTGGTGGTAGGCGTCGGCTTCGCCTCGGGCCAGGAGATCCTCCAGTTCTTCGGCGGATTCGGCATCATGGGCCTGGCAGGCGCCGCGGTGGCGCTGGCGCTGTTCGCCTTCCTGCTGATGAACCTCTACCAGATCGGCAGCCGCCTGCAGACGCAGTCGCACAAGGAAGCGATGGAGTTCATCTGCGGCAAGCCGCTGGGCCGCGTCGTCGACCTGATGCTGACCTTCTTCCTGTTCGGCACGATGGTGGTCATGTTCGCCGGCGCCAACTCGTCCTTCGAACAGCAACTGGGCATCGGCCACTCCATCGGCGGCATCGTCCTCGGCGTGCTGACCATCATCACCGTGTGCCTGGGCCTGAAGCGGGTGATCACCCTGATGAGCCTGATCACGCCGGTGCTGATGGTCATCGTGGCGATCATCGCCATCTACGCCCTGACGCATATCCAGAAGCCGCTGGCCGAGCTGGAACAGATCGCCCTCGCCCTGCCGCACCCGGCGCCCAACTGGCTGCTCAGCGCCTTCCTCTACGTGTCCTACAACGTCGCCGCCACCGCGGCCGCCGTGGTGGTGATGGGCAGCAGCGTGGCCAACCTGCGCAAGGCCGGCCTGGGCGGTGTGATCGGCGGAGCCGGGGTCGGCGTGCTGATCCTGGCGATGGCCCTGGTGATGCTGGTGCAGATCGATGTGATCGGCGACAGCGCCATTCCCACCCTGCTGCTGAGCAACCACATCGCGCCGTGGTTCGGCGACGTGATGCTCGCCCTGTTGCTGGTGAAGCTTTACTGCACCACCAGCGGCTTCGCCTATACCCTGGCCGCGCGTTGCGCCGCCTACGGCGTGCCCTTCCGCGTGGCCACCGTGGCCGCCGTGGTGCTCGCCTTCATCGGCAGCCAGGTCGGCTTCGTCAAGCTGGTGGGGATCGTCTACCCGGTAATGGGCTATCTGGGCTTCGTACTCATGGCGGCGATCATCATCGCCTGGTGGCGCAATCGCTCGGCGCCGCTGGGGCAAAACGCCTGATCGAGGCACAAACGAAAACGCCCGTCTCTTTCGAGACGGGCGTTTTACCATGCGGCTACGACTCGGCTATCGCCGAGACGATACTCAGCCTTCGATGGCCGGACGCTGGCCGTTGATGGCGATCCGCTTGGGCTTGGCTTCTTCCGGGATGATGCGCACCAGCTCGACGCTCAGCAGGCCGTTCTTCAGCGACGCGCCCTGGACCTCGATGTGGTCGGCCAGGCGGAAGGACAGCTTGAAAGCACGCTGGGCGATGCCCTGGTGCAGGTAGGTGACGCTCTCGGAAGCCTTCTCGCGCTTGCCGCCACTGACGGTCAGCACGCTGCGCTCCACGTGCAGCTCCAGGTCTTCTTCCTGCAGGCCGGCGGCGGCGATGACGATGCGGTACTGGTCGTCACCATGCTTCTCGACGTTGTAGGGCGGGTAGGAACTGCCGCTTTCACTGCGCAGGGCGGATTCGAACAGGTCGTTGAAGCGATCGAAGCCGACGGACTGGCGGAACAGCGGGGCGAGGGAAAGGACGTTGCTCATGCGAATCTCCTGAAATTTTCAGCAAGGTATGATCTGGAGCCTGACTTCAGAACTCCGCTGCGGGACCCGTCTTCGGCCTCCCGCAGGAACATAGATTGGGCTGTGGAAATCCATTTCAAGCCCCCTTCGCAACAGGAGATGATCGATGGCCCAGGTCATGCTGATCACCGGCGCCAGTCGCGGCATCGGCGCCGCCACCGCGCTGCTCGCCGCCGAGCGCGGCTTCACCGTGGCACTCAACTATCGCCGCGAGCGTGAAGCGGCCGAGGCGCTGGTGGCGCGGATCACCGCCGCCGGCGGAACAGCGCAAGCCTTCGCCGCCGACGTGGCGAACGAGGCGGACGTGCTGCGTCTGTTCCACGAAGTGGACGACGCGTTCGGTCGCCTCGACGTGCTGGTGAACAACGCCGGTATCCTGGAACGTCAGATGCGCCTGGAAGACATGGACGTGGCGCGCCTGCAGCGGGTGTTCGCGGTGAACGTCACCGGCACCTTCCTCTGCTGCCGCGAGGCGGTGAAGCGCATGGCGCGCCGGCATGGCGGCAACGGCGGGAGTATCGTCAACGTCTCGTCAATGGCCTCGCGCCTGGGTTCGCCCAACGAGTACATCGACTACGCGGCGGCCAAGGGGGCGGTGGACAGCCTGACCATCGGCCTGGCCAGGGAGGTGGCCGGCGAAGGCATCCGCGTGAATGCCGTGCGGCCGGGGCTGATCAGGACCGAGATCCACGCCAGCGGCGGCGAGCCGGGGCGCGTGGAGCGACTGCAATCGGCGATTCCCCTGGGCCGGGGCGGCGAAGCGGAGGAAGTGGCACGGTCGATCCTGTTCCTCGCGTCGGAGGAATCCAGCTACAGCACCGGCGGGTTCATCGACGTCAGCGGCGGGCGCTGACTCGGCGTTGTCCTGGGCCACGCTTTTGTAGGAGCGAGCTTGCTCGCGAACCGCCCGGGCGCCGATTTCAGTCGGTTGATCTGTTCGCGAGCAAGCTCGCTCCTACGAAGAGCAACCCGGCATCAGGCCGCTTCTTCGATCTCGACCTGCATCATCCGGTCGATCACTTCGCAGTCATGCTCGCGCCGCACCCGGGCGAACAGCTCCAGCGCTTCGGGATAGCTGCGCGTGAGCATCCCCAGCCATTGCTTCAGGCGCCCCGGCGCATAGCGCGGCGCCAGCTTGCGCCGGGCCTGGCGCCAGAAGTCGTCGAGCAGTACGCGCACTTCCGACCAGGGCATCGGCACCACTTCGCGGCCGTCGCGCCAGGCAGCGATCTGCCGGGCGAGGTCCGGGCGGGACACCAGCCCGCGCCCGAGCATGATGTCCGCCACGCCGCTGATGGAGCGGCAGCGGTGGTAATCCTCCAGCGTCCACACCTCGCCGTTGGCGAACACCGGCACCTTCACCGCATCGGCCACCCTGGCCACCCACTCCCAATGGGCCGGCGGCTTGTAGCCGTCGGCCTTGGTCCGCGCGTGCACCACCACATGGGCGGAGCCGGCGTCGGCCAGCGCGCGGGCGCAGTCGATGGCGCCGTCCGGGCTGTCGTAGCCCAGGCGCATCTTCGAGGTCACGGGAATCTGTGCGGGTACCGCACGGCGCACGGCCTCGATGATGCTGAACATCAACTCGGGCTCTTTCAGCAGCACCGCGCCGCCACGGGAGCGATTCACGGTCTTGGCCGGGCAGCCGAAGTTCAGGTCGATCACCGGGGCGCCTAGCTCGCAGGCCTGCACGGCGTTCTCCGCCAGCAACTGCGGATCGGAACCGAGCAGTTGCACGCGCATCGGCACGCCGGCGCGGGTGCGGCTGCCATGCGCCAGCTCCGGGGCAAGCGCCAGGAAGGACGACGGCGGCAGCAGGCGGTCATTGATGCGGATGAATTCGGTGACGCACCAGTCGATGCCGCCGACGCGGGTCAGCACATCGCGGAGGATGTCATCTACCAGCCCTTCCATCGGGGCCAGGGCAATCTGCACTGGGGAATCTCGGCTATGGCGAAGGGCGCGGATTGTAGGGAATGCGCCGCGCCGGGAAAAGCGCGGCGCGACGGATCACGCGCCGCTGGCGACGGTTTCCGGCGACAGCAAGGCGCGGCCGTAACCCTCGATGAACTCCGTCGGCATGCGCCTGGGCTTGCCGGTGGACAGTTCGATGCAGACGAAGGTGGTCTGCGCGCACAGCAGGGTCAGTGCATCGGCAGGCCGCACCAGCTGGAAATGCCGGGTCATCCGCAGGCGCTGGTCGGACTCGACGATCCAGGTGCCCAATTGCAGCTCATCGCCTTCATAGGCGGCGGCCAGGTAATCCACCTCATGCCGCACCACGGCCATCGCGCGGTCCAGCCGGCGGTACTCCACCAGATCCAGCCCCAGGCTCTGCGAGTGGCGCCAGGCGCAGCGCTCCAGCCAGCTGACGTAGACGGCATTGTTGGCATGGCCGAGACCGTCGATGTCTTCCGCCTTGACCACGATGTCGATGACGAACGGATCGGGCAACTGCCAACTCATGAAGAATGCTCCAGGCTTGCGGCCAGCTCGCGCGCTTCGATGGCCAATTGAGTGATCTGATCCCAGGCGCGGGCGCGCACCAGGCTGGGCGGCGCAATCCAGGTGCCGCCGACGCAGGCGACATTGGGCAGACGCAGCACGTTGAGCAGGTTCTCCTGGGTGATGCCGCCGGTCGGGCAGAAGCGGATGCCGGAGAACGGCGCCTTCAGGCTCTTGAGCATCTTGATCGCGGCATTGCCGTCGGCGGGGAACAGCTTCAGCGAGCGATAGCCGTACTCCAGCGCCACCAGCACCTCGGAAGGCGTCATCACGCCCGGCAGGAAAGGCATCTTCGCATCTTCCGCGGCCGCCACCAGTCGCGGCGTGCAGCCCGGGCTGACGGCGAACTGCGCACCGGCATCGCGGGCTTCCTGGAATTGCTCGGTGTGGATCAGGGTACCGGCGCCGAGGATCATCTCGGGTAGCTCACGGCGGATTTCAGCGAGGGCATCCAGCGCCTGCGGCGTGCGCAGGGTCACTTCCAATACCCGCACCCCGCCGTCATGCAACGCGCGTGCGAGATCCCCCGCCAGCGCCACATCCTCGATCACCAGCACCGGCATGACCGGGCGCGCCTGTTGCAGCACCCAATCCATCGACAGACTCATGCGTTCCCCCAATCAGCCACCCGCGTACGCAAGACCTCGCGCCCAGGCCGGGGCGGCCGGAAATGTCCGGAAGTCTACGCCACGCCGCCAGGCCTGACGACCCGCACCGGGCCATCCCCCAACGAAAACGGCGGCTCACGGCCGCCGTCATCGCACCGCCGGATGACTCAGGATGCCAACGCCAGCGCGAGTGGCTCATCGACGCCTTCCAGCAACTCCAGCACCGCCTCCGACAGCGCGATCTCGGCCAGCACGCGATGGTGCCCGCCGCTCGGCAGCCGCAGCAACCGGCTGCCTGGCCAGGACTCGTGGATGGCGACGGACTCCGTCACCCGTACCTGACGATCATCCTCGGCATGAACCACCAGCCCCGGCATGCCCAACTCGTAGCGCGCCACGTCCAACTGCCTGGCCGGAATGCCCGCCTGCCGCTCGACCTGGCGAATGAAGCTCGCACGCGCCTCCGGCGGCAGGCCGACATAGCGAGCGAAACCACGCAGCACGGTGAGCACCTTGCTCGGCGCGGCGATGGTCACCAGGGTCTCGGTGCGCAGCCCCATCTGGGTCGCCAACAGCGCACTGGCACCGCCCAGGGAATGGCCGATCACCGCGCGCAGGGGCGGCAGCTCGCCGGCCGCCTCCAACAGGGCACGGGCGAACAGCACGACATCCGCCTCGCTGCCCGGCGAGCGGCCGTGGGCCGGACCGTCGAGGGCAATCACCCCGTAGCCGGCGCCGACCAGCTTCTCGATCAGCGCGGCGAACTGCGTCGGACGCCCCGCCCAACCGTGCATCAGCAGCACCGCCGGCCCCTCGCCCCAACGCAGCGCGGAGAGACCGAAGCGCAGGGTGATGCGCTCGGAACTGGCCAGCAGCGGCAGCTCCCAGTCGCGCGGCGGCAACTCATGGGGCGTCATGAACAGCTGACGCATGCGCCCCGCCGCCCATTGCGGCGCAACGCGGCCCAGGGTGGCGTTGATTCCTCGAACCCAGTTCAGACTGCTCATTTTCCGTACCTCCTCAGATCACCGCTTTTTTCGCGGCACGCAGGACACGATCGGACAGGTCGCCCTTGCCCAGGGCACGGGCCAACGCCAGTCCGCCAATCATCAGGGCCATATCGCTGAGCACCGCGTCGATTTCCTCCGGGCGCCCGGCAAGGCTCGCCACCATCAGTTCCACATGCTCCTCCAGGGCGGCGCGAAAGCCTTCCGGCAGGTGCGCCACTTCGCTCAGGGAACTGGGGATAGGACAGCCTTCGTCCTCGGTGTCGCGGTGCTTGCGCGACAGGTAGAACTGCGCCGCCAGGGCGCGACGCTCGGCGAAGCTCAGTTGCGGGTCGAACGTCTTCAGGCCGACCCGGCGCTTGCTCAGCAATTGGCGGAAAGCCTCGAGCATCAGCGCATCCTTGCTCTCGAAGTGCGCATAGAACCCCCCCACGGTCATCCCCGCCGCCGCCATCACCTCGCCGACGCTGGGGTCGACCGGGCCACGCTTGAGCAGCGCGTGGGTGGCGGCGGAAAGGATGCGTTCGCGGGTCTGGGCCTTCTTGTCGCTCATGTCTGGCTTCTCACTCGGATAAATATTATGGGTGAAATATTATTCTCATAATAAAAATCGGCAAGCCAAAAGTGCGACCACTGATCGGGAGAACGATTTTCGGAAGGTAGAAAAACAAAAGGGCCACTCGAAAACTGAGTGGCCCTATAGGCACCGCAGAGCGGTAAAAATGGCGTCCCCTAGGGGACTCGAACCCCTGTTACCGCCGTGAAAGGGCGGTGTCCTAGGCCACTAGACGAAGGGGACATATCCTTCGAAGAAACCCACCCGATGGTGGATTCTGGCTTCATCCCGAATGGGAAATTGGTGGAGCTAGACGGGATCGAACCGTCGACCTCTTGCATGCCATGCAAGCGCTCTCCCAGCTGAGCTATAGCCCCAGATCACTCTGGCTGACGACGCGAACGCATCGTCGCTGGATAGTGGCGTCCCCTAGGGGACTCGAACCCCTGTTACCGCCGTGAAAGGGCGGTGTCCTAGGCCACTAGACGAAGGGGACGCAAAACCTTCGATTTCAGCTCCGCCTGGATCGACGAAACTTACTGGACTCTCTGTCCATAAGAAATTGGTGGAGCTAGACGGGATCGAACCGTCGACCTCTTGCATGCCATGCAAGCGCTCTCCCAGCTGAGCTATAGCCCCAAAGTACCGCTGGATCTACCGTTCCGCTTCGCTCTGTCATTCAGTTCGTCGCTGGAACGGGGCGCATCTTAGGGGCGAGACGAAACCCTGTCAACAAGATTTTTTCAGATTTCTAATTTTTTTCTCCCAAAGAACAATCACTTATGTGACCGTCCCGATTTCCGGCCGGCGGAACGAGCGGGCCGCGCGCCCTCCTCCGGCCGCGCCAAATGGGCTGCGCAGGTATGAAAAAGGCCGGGCACCTGACGGCGACCGGCCTTCTCCAGTGTAGGAAAGATATTAGGCGCCGATGGCGTCGCGAATCTTCTCCCACTCCTTGGCTTCTTTCTTCGATGCACCACCCAGCAACTCCAGGGCCTGGCGCAGACGGTAGCGCGACAGATCGGCACCGAGGATTTCCATCGCGTCGAGTACCGACACCGAGCTGGCCTGGCCGGTGATGGCCGGGAACATCAGCGGCATCACGTCACGCAGCTTGAGGCCCAGGTGCTCGGCCACGGCCTGGATGGTCGCGGTGATGCGGTCCTTTTCCCACTGGCGCAGCGCTTCGAGCTTCCACAGCACCAGTTGCAGCACCTGGCGAACCTGGGTGGCGTCGAGCTTCTTGTGCTCGAACAGCTTGGCGTCCAGTTGCACGCCGCCGCTGAAGAAGAAACCGGCCAGCGGAGCGATCTGACTGAAGTTCTCCACCCGGCCCTGTACGTGCGGGGCGATCTTCATCAGATACTCGGGGTTGAGCGCCCACTTCTGCACTTCCTTGGCGAAGTCCTCCACCGACAGCTCGCGAATCCACTGGCCGTTCAGCCAGGAGAGCTTCTCGATGTCGAAGATCGGGCCGCCCAACGACACGCGGGACAGGTCGAAGTGCTCGATCATCTCCGCCAGGCTGAACTTCTCGCGCTCGTCGGGCATGGACCAGCCCATGCGGCCGAGGTAGTTCAACAGCGCCTGGGGCAGCAGGCCCATGCGCTCGTAGAAGGTGATGGAGGTGGGGTTCTTGCGCTTGGACAGCTTGCTCTTGTCCGGGTTGCGCAGCAGCGGCATGTAGCAGAGCACCGGCTGTTCCCAGCCGAAGTACTCGTACAGCTTGATCAGCTTGGGCGCCGAGGGCAGCCACTCTTCGCCGCGCAGGACGTGGGTGATGCCCATCAGGTGGTCGTCGACCACGTTGGCGAGGAAGTAGGTGGGCAGGCCGTCGGCCTTCATCAGCACCTGCATGTCCATGCGGTCCCACGGAATTTCCACGTCGCCGCGGAGCATGTCCGGCACCACGCAGACACCCTCGGTCGGCACCTTCATGCGCACCACGTGGGATTCGCCGGCGGCGATGCGCTTGGCCGACTCTTCCCTGGACAGGTGCATGCAGTGGCCGTCGTAGCGTGGGGTTTCCTTGCGCGCCTGCTGCTCGGCGCGCAGCGCATCGAGGCGCTCGGCGGAGCAGAAGCAGGGGAAGGCGTGGCCTTTTTCCACCAGCTCGTCGCTGTACTGCTTATAGATGGCGCCGCGTTCGCTCTGCCGGTACGGACCGTGCGGACCACCGACGTCCGGGCCCTCGTCCCACTCGATGCCCAGCCAGCGCAGCGCGTCGAAGATCTGCTGTTCCGATTCGCGAGTCGAGCGCAGCTGGTCGGTATCCTCGATACGCAGGATGAACTGGCCGCCGTGCTGACGGGCGAAGCAGAGGTTGAACAGCGCGATATACGCGGTGCCGACGTGCGGGTCGCCGGTAGGGGACGGCGCGATACGGGTGCGGACAGTGGTCATGAAGGCTCTCATGTGAATCGGTGAGGACAGCGCGGGCCGGGACACGCGCTCATGGACGCGATGTTATCAGGCGGGCCGCCCCCGGCTCCAGCCAACGCTCCGCATCGAGCGGCAGGTTGTTGATCAGGAAGTCGAGAAAGGCCTTCACCTTCATCGCCTGGAAGCGCCGCGACGGATAGACCGCATAAAGCTCGCCGACCGGCAGTTGCACCTGTGGCAATACGCGCACCAGGCTTCCGCTGCCCAGTTGCTGGTCGACGATCAGTTCCGGCAGCGAGGCAATCCCGGCACCGGCCAGCACCGCCTCGCGGGCGAAAGTGATGTTGTTGCACGACAGCACGCGATGGCAGGGAATCGTCTCGCCACGCAGCGGCCAGTAGCGCTGGGAGTCGGACTGCAACAGCACGGCGCGATGGCCAACCAGTTCCTCGACCTGTTGCGGATGGCCGTGCAGTCTCAGGTACTCGGGGCTCGCGCACAGGCAACGATTGGTGAGCAGCATGCGCCGCGCGATCAGCGTGGAGTCTTCCGGCTGGCCGACCATGATCACGATGTCCACGCCTTCCTCCAGCGGATCGACGCTGCGCGAGGTCAGTTCGACTTCGGCGGTGATCTGTGGATACAACCCCATGAAGCCCCCCAGCACCTTGGCCAGGTACATCTGCCCGAACTCGATGGGCGCGGTGATCCGCAGCAGCCCCGACGGCGCCTGCTGCAACTGCATCACCGCCTGCTCGGCCTCGGCGAAGTCGTGCATGATCTGCCGGCAGCGGTCGTAATACGCCTGTCCCACTTCGGTCAGGCGCAGCTTGCGAGTGGTGCGGTTGAGCAGCCGCACGCCAAGGCGCTCTTCGAGCAGGACGATACGCCGGCTCACGGTGGACTTCTGCATGCCTAGGCTCTGCGCGGCCTGGGTAAAACTGTGCAGTTCCACGACGCGGGTGAAGATCAGCGCATCATCCAGCCCCATGATTGTTCCCTATAAGCAACAAAGTTTCCGAAGTGTAGCGGCTACGTGCCGCCACGGAACACTGTTACATTGGCAAACATTTTTCGCCAACCAAACGCTCGTTTACCTATGCCTGCCCAACTGCAACGTCGCCTGACCGTGTTTTTCGTCATCCTCGTGGTGGTCGCCCTCGCCTTCCTGGCGCGCTGGTACTTCATCGGTCGCTTCGTCGAGGAAACCGATAACGCCTACGTGCAGGGCGAGATCACCCGTATTGCCAGCCAGCTCGGCGCCCGCATCGATGAGGTGCTGGTGCAGGACAACCAGCACGTGGAGAAAGGCCAACTGCTGGTGAAGCTCGAAGCCGACGACTTCAAGCTCGCCCTGGATCGCGCCAAGGCCACCCTGGCTACCCGCGAGGCGGAGTTGCAACAGGCGCACAGCAAGCTCAAAGGCCAATCGAGCAACATCGCCGCCAGCCTGGCCGACGTGAACGCCAGCCAGGCGACGCTGGGGCGCGCCGAAGTCGACCTTGGCCGCGCCCAGGCGCTGCGGGGGCCAGGCTATGTCTCGGAAGAACGCGTCACTACCCTGACCGCCGACTCCCGCGTCGCCCGCTCCCAGGTCGCCAAGGCCCAGGCCGACCTGCAGGCCCAGCGCATCCAGCGCGACACCCTGGGTACCGACATCCAGCGCCTGCAAGCGCAGATCGAGAGCGCCCGCGCCGATATCGCCCAGGCCGAACTCAACCTGGCCCGCACTGAAATCCGCGCCCCGGTGAGCGGCCTGGTTGGCCAGCGCAACGCCCGCATCGGCCAGTACGTGCAGGTCGGCACCCAGTTGCTGTCGCTGGTGCCGGACGATGGCATCTGGATCCAGGCCAACTTCAAGGAAACCCAGATTGGCCGCATGCGTCCGGGACAGACCGTCAAGCTGGTGTTCGACTCTTTCCCCGACACCCCCATCGACGGCGAAGTGCAGAGCCTGTTCGCCGCCTCCGGCGCCCAGTTCAGCCTGCTGCCGCCGGACAACGCCACCGGCAACTTCACCAAGGTGGTGCAGCGCATCCCGGTGAAAATCACCTTCGCCGACGACAACCCGCTCAAGGGCCTGATCCGCCCGGGCATGTCCGTCGAGGCCGAGGTCGAGCTGCGTGTCCGCTGACGCCCTGGTGCGGCCGGTCGGGGAGCCGACCCGCCGCGACTGGATCGCCGTCTTCAGCGTCATGCTCGGCGCGTTCATGGCGGTGCTCGACATCCAGATCACCAACTCCTCGCTGAAAGACATCCAGGGCGCACTGGCCGCCACCCTGGAGGAAGGTTCGTGGATTTCCACCTCCTACCTGGTGGCGGAAATCATCATGATCCCGCTCACCGCCTGGCTGGTGCAGCTGCTCTCGGCGCGGCGGCTGGCCTGGATGATCTCCACCGGCTTCCTGTTCTCCTCCCTGCTCTGCTCCTTCGCCTGGAACCTGGAGAGCATGATCGTGTTCCGCGCCATGCAGGGCTTCACCGGTGGCGCGCTGATCCCGCTGGCCTTCACCCTGGCGCTGATCAAGCTGCCGGAACATCACCGCGCCAAGGGCATGGCGCTGTTCGCCATCACCGCCACCTTCGCGCCATCCATCGGACCGACCCTGGGCGGCTGGCTGACCGAGAATTTCGGCTGGGAATACATCTTCTACATCAACATCCCGCCGGGCCTGCTGATGATCGCCGGCCTGCTCTACGGCCTGGAGAAGAAGCCGCCGCACTGGGAGTTGCTGAAGAGCACCGACTACGCCGGCATCGTGACGATGGCCGTCGGCCTGGGCTGCCTGCAGGTGTTCCTGGAGGAAGGCCATCGCAAGGACTGGCTGGAATCCAACCTGATCGTCAGCCTGGGCAGCATCGCGCTGGTCAGCCTGATCCTCTTCGTGATCCTGCAGACCTCGCGGCCCAACCCTCTGATCAACCTGGGCATCCTGCGCAACCGCAACTTCGGCCTGTCGAGCATCTCCAGCATCGGCCTGGGCATGGGACTGTACGGTTCGATCTACGTATTGCCGCTGTATCTTGCGCAGATCCAGGGCTACAACGCCATGCAGATCGGCGAAGTGATCATGTGGATGGGCGTGCCGCAGCTATTCATCATCCCGCTGATTCCCAAGCTGATGAAGATCATCGAACCGCGCCTGCTCTGTGCCCTGGGCTTCGGCCTGTTCGGCATGGCGAGCTTCTTCTCCGGCGCGCTCAACCCGGACTTCGCCGGCCCGCAGTTCAACCAGATCCAGCTGTTGCGCGCCCTCGGCCAGCCGATGGTGATGGTCACCATCTCGCTGATCGCCACGATCTACCTGCAACCGCAGGACGCCGGCTCCGCATCCAGCCTGTTCAACATCCTGCGCAACCTCGGCGGCGCCATCGGCATCGCCCTGCTGGCGACCCTGCTCGATAGCCGCGCCAAGGTCTACTACGACTACCTGCGCGAAGCGGTGGTGCCGGTGAACGGTGCGGTGGACGAGCGCCTGGCGCAACTGGCGTCGCAACTGGGCAGCCAGCAGGCGGCACTGGGCAAGATCAGCGAGATCGTCCACCAGCAGGCGGCGATCATGGCCTACAACGATGCCTTCCATGCCATCGGCATCGTGCTGGCGGTGAGCATGGTGGCGGTGCTGCTGACTCGTCCGCTGCCGGCCGGCGTCGGTGCCGACGCGGCGGCCGGGGCGCACTGACCATCCTGCGCCAAGCCCCCTTGTAGGAGCGAGCTTGCTCGCGAACCCCGCTTCACGCCGAAGCATGACGGTGCTGTGCGGTTCGCGAGCAAGCTCGCTCCTACGAAAAGCTATCCACGCCTCGACTGTCCTCCCCTGTCAGCCCATCGACACCATCCGGTCGCGCAGCTTGCCGATCTCGTCGCGCACCCCGGCGGCGGCCTCGAACTCCAGGTCGCGGGCCAACTGGTACATGCGTTCTTCCATCTGCTTGATGCGCTTGGCGATCTCGTCCGGCGTACGCAACTCGTTCTCGTAGCGGCCACTTTCTTCCGCGACCTTCGCCAGGCTGCGACGCTTGCCCCTGGCTCCCGGCACCACGGCGCCTTCGAGGATGTCCTTGATGTCCTTCTTCACACCCTTGGGCACGATGCCATGCTTGGCGTTGAACTCCAGCTGCTTGATGCGGCGGCGCTCGGTCTCGTTGATCGCCCGCTGCATCGAGCCGGTGATGTTGTCGGCGTAGAGGATCGCCTTGCCGTGCAGGTTCCGTGCGGCGCGGCCGATGGTCTGGATCAGCGAGCGCTCGGAACGCAGGAAGCCTTCCTTGTCCGCATCGAGGATCGCCACCAGCGCCACCTCGGGCATGTCCAGGCCCTCGCGCAGCAGGTTGATCCCCACCAGCACGTCGAAGGCGCCGGCGCGCAGGTCGCGGATGATCTCCACCCGTTCCACGGTATCGATGTCCGAGTGCAGGTAGCGCACCCGTACGTCGTGATCGCCCAGGTAGTCGGTGAGGTCCTCGGCCATGCGCTTGGTCAGGGTGGTGACCAGCACGCGCTGGTCCTCGGCCACGCGCAGGCGGATCTCCGAAAGCAGGTCGTCCACCTGGGTGGTCGCCGGGCGGATTTCCACTTCCGGGTCGACCAGACCGGTGGGGCGCACCACCTGCTCGATCACCCGGCCGGCATGCTGCTCTTCATAGGGGCCGGGGGTCGCCGAGACGAAGATGGTCTGCGGGCTGATCGCTTCCCACTCCTCGAAACGCAGCGGCCGGTTGTCCAGCGCCGAGGGCAGGCGGAAGCCGTATTCCACCAGGGTTTCCTTGCGCGAACGGTCGCCCTTGTACATGGCGCCGACCTGGGGAACGCTGACGTGGGATTCGTCGATCACCAGCAGGGAGTTGGCCGGCAAGTAGTCGTAGAGGGTCGGCGGCGGCTCGCCGGGACCGCGCCCGGAGAGGTAGCGGGAGTAGTTCTCGATGCCGTTGCAGTAGCCCAGTTCGAGGATCATCTCCAGGTCGAAGCGGGTGCGCTGCTCCAGGCGCTGGGCCTCCACCAGCTTGTTGTTGGTGCGCAGGTAGTCCAGGCGCTGCTTGAGCTCGGCCTTGATGTGCTCGACAGCTTCCAGCAGCGTTTCCCGTGGAGTCACGTAGTGGCTCTTGGGGTAGAAGGTGAAGCGCGGCAGCTTGGTGATCACCTCGCCGGTCAGCGGGTCGAAGGCGGCGATGTTCTCCACCTCGTCGTCGAACAGCTCGACGCGGATGGCCTCCAGGTCCGATTCCGCCGGGAAGATGTCGATCACGTCGCCACGCACGCGGAAGGTGGCGCGGGCAAAGTCCATGTCGTTGCGGGTGTACTGCAGGCTGGTCAGGCGGCGCAACAGCTCGCGCTGGTCCATCTTGTCGCCACGGTCCAGGTGCAGGACCATTTTCAGGTAGGACGCCGGGTCGCCCAGACCGTAGATCGACGACACGGTGCAGACGATGATGGCGTCCTCGCGCTCCAGCAGCGCCTTGGTCGCCGACAGCCGCATCTGCTCGATGTGGTCGTTGATCGAGGAGTCCTTCTCGATATAGGTATCGGAGGACGGCACGTAGGCTTCGGGCTGGTAGTAGTCGTAGTAGGAGACGAAATACTCCACCGCGTTGTTCGGGAAGAAGGTCTTGAACTCGCCATAGAGCTGCGCGGCCAGGGTCTTGTTCGGCGCCAGGATCATGGTCGGGCGCTGTACCTGGGCAATGACGTTGGCGATGCTGAAGGTCTTGCCGGAGCCGGTCACCCCCAGCAGCGTCTGGTGCGACAGGCCCGCTTCCAGCCCTTCCACCATCTGTCGGATGGCTTCGGGCTGATCGCCGGCGGGCTTGAAGCGCGAATCCAGCTGGAATAACGACATGGGAACCTCGCATTGGCGTGTGACGCTTCGGTCGCCAAAGCGTCATACCAGTCGAAAAGCATGCGCGACAACTCGCGGCCTGCCATAGAGGCCTATATAATACCGGCCCGTCGACGCAACCCCCAGCGCCGTGAGCGGGGGGTTGCAATTGCACTTCACTCCCGCCTTAGAGCTGCTGCCAAAATGAGTCTGTTCTCTGCTGTCGAAATGGCCCCCCGCGACCCCATCCTGGGCCTGAACGAAGCTTTCAACGCCGATACCCGTCCGGGCAAGATCAACCTTGGCGTAGGCGTTTACTACAACGAGGAAGGCCGTCTCCCGTTGCTGCGCGCCGTGCAGGCCGCGGAGAAAGCCCGCATCGAGGCCCATGCCCCGCGCGGCTACCTGCCGATCGAAGGCATCGCCGCCTACGACTCGGGCGTACAGAAGCTGCTGTTCGGCGCTGATTCCAAGCTACTGGCCGAAGGCCGCGTGGTGACCACCCAGGCCGTCGGCGGCACCGGCGCGCTGAAGACCGGCGCCGACTTCCTCAAGCGCCTGCTGCCCAACGCCACCGTCGCCATCAGCGACCCGAGCTGGGAAAACCACCGCGCCCTGTTCGAAGCCGCCGGCTTCCCGGTACAGAACTACCGCTACTACGACGCCGCCACCCACGGCGTGAACCGCGCCGGCCTGCTGGAAGACCTCAACGCCCTGCCCTCGCAGTCCATCGTGGTGCTGCACGCCTGCTGCCACAACCCGACCGGCGTCGACCTGACCCTGGACGACTGGAAGCAGGTCCTGGACGTGCTCAAGGCCAAGGGCCACGTGCCCTTCCTCGACATCGCCTACCAGGGCTTCGGCGACGGCATCGACGAAGACGCTTCCGCCGTGCGCCTGTTCGCCCAGTCCGGCCTGAACTTCTTCGTGTCCAGCTCCTTCTCCAAGTCGTTTTCGCTGTACGGAGAGCGCGTTGGTGCGCTGTCGGTCGTGACCAACAGCCGCGAGGAGTCGGCCCGCGTGCTCTCCCAGGTCAAGCGCGTGATCCGCACCAACTATTCCAACCCGCCGACCCACGGCGCCAGCGTCGTCGCCGCCGTGCTGAACAGCCCGGAACTGCGTACCCTGTGGGAAGACGAACTGGGCGAAATGCGTAGCCGTATCCGCACCATGCGCGAAGCGATGGTCCAGCAACTGGCCGCCCTGGGCGCCAAGCGTGACTTCGGCTTCGTGGCCCAGCAGCGCGGCATGTTCTCCTACTCCGGCCTGACCGCCGAGCAGGTCGAGCGCCTGAAGAACGAGTTCGGTATCTACGCCGTCGGCACCGGCCGCATCTGCGTCGCCGCACTGAACAACGGCAACCTGGACACCGTGACCCGCGCCATCGTCCAGGTGCTGTAAAAAATTAAGGGGAAGTCATCGGGGCGATGTTGACTTCCCCTTTTTAATCAGTAAGATACGCCCCGTTGTTCCGCGATAGCTCAGTCGGTAGAGCAAATGACTGTTAATCATTGGGTCCCTGGTTCGAGTCCAGGTCGCGGAGCCAAATTCAAAGCCCTCGGCACATGCCGGGGGCTTTTTCTTTGTGCCACTGGACTCTCTCCAGGGACTACGTCCCAGGTGATTCCCCCTTCGGGGCCGCGCTGAAGCGCGTTCGGCTGACGCCGTCGAGTCCAGGTCGCGGAGCCAAATTCAAAGCCCTCGGCACATGCCGGGGGCTTTTTCTTTGTGCTGCTGGACTCTCTCCAGGGACTACGTCCCAGGTGATTCCCCCTTCGGGGCCGCGCTGAAGCGCGTTCGGCTAGCGCCGTCGAGTCCAGGTCGCGGCAAAGCCCCTAAAAAAGCCGGTCAGCGACCGGCCTTCTTTCTACCTCGGCTCCTCAGAGCAAAATCCTGTCTCGATTCTTCTCCAGGATCCCTTTGCCGATCCCCTTCACTTCCAGCAGTTGATCGACGCTGGTGAACGGGCCGTTGGTCGTACGGTAATCAATGATCGCCTGGGCCTTGACCTTGCCAATGCCTTTCAGCGACTTCAGCAGCTCATCCACGGTCGCGGAGTTGATGTTCACCGTGTCGGCTTGCGCGACCGGCGCCCTGTTGGCGGGAGCGGAGGATTCGGCCGCAGGCGCGGCGACAGGTTCTGCCTTGGTTGCCGCACCAGCGACACCCACGAAAGAAAGACTGGCCAGCAGAATCAGGCTCGCAACGGAAAGCAGACTCTTCTTCATGAATCATTCCTTGATGTATCAGGTTTCGAGGCGGCGCCATTGCGCCGCCCGGAAAACATATCGCCAGGAATGTCCGTGAAAACGCCGGTTTAAAGAGTCGGCGGCAGTTTCCGCCACCGCCGATAGATTGTGCAGAAAAGGCTGACAGCGTTCGCAGATGCGGTTCTCCAACCCTCTGCTAGGAGCCCGTTTTCAGGGTTCCATGCTGCGCCGCTGCTGATGGATAAGGTCGACGATGTCGCCTTCCGGGCAATAGCCATTGACCGTTTCGCGCAGCAACTGCCGCACGCGCGCATAGTTGCCCTGGTCGACCGCCTTGAGCAGATCGACCAGCACCAGCTTGAAGCCCTCCCAGGGCATCAGCTCTTCGCTGGCCTTCATGATCATGGGGTGCTCGGTGGCGCTGACGTTATCGCCGATCAGCAACTCCTCGTAGAGCTTCTCGCCCGGCCGCAGCCCGCTGAACTCGATGGAAATATCGCCGTGGGGCGTCCGCTCAGAGCGCACGCTCAGGCCGGACAGGTGGATCATCCGTTCGGCCAGTTCGAGAATCTTCACCGGCTGCCCCATGTCGAGCACGAACACGTCGCCGCCACGCCCCATCGAGCCCGCCTGAATCACCAACTGGGCGGCTTCGGGAATCGTCATGAAGTAACGGGTGATGCCGGGATGGGTGACCGTCACCGGCCCGCCGCGCTTGATCTGCTCGCGGAACAGCGGAATCACCGAACCGGACGACCCCAGCACATTGCCGAAGCGCACCATCGTGAAACGGGTCTTGTTGACCTGATGCACGCCGGATTTGTCGCCGAACAGCACCGGCGCCGACTCCTGGCTCAGGGCCTGCAGGATCATCTCCGCCAGACGTTTGGTACTGCCCATGACATTGGTCGGGCGCACCGCCTTGTCGGTGGAGATCAGCACGAAATGCTGGACTCCGGCCTGCACCGCCACCTGCGCCGTATGGAGCGTTCCGAGCACATTGTTGAGCACGCCTTCGGAAATGTTGTGCTCGACGATCGGCACATGCTTGTAGGCAGCGGCATGGTAGAGGGTGGACACCTTCCAGGTCCGCATGACGTCGAGCAACCACTCGGGACTGCGCACGGAGCCCAGGATCGGCACCAACTGGACCGCCAGGGACTCGCGCTTGACGCGCATTTCCAGTTCCTGGTGCACGCGATAAAGGTTGTATTCGCTGTGCTCGAACAGGACGAGCACCGTCGGCGCAGAAGCCAGGATCTGGCGACAGAGCTCCGAGCCGATGGAACCACCCGCCCCCGTTACCATCACCGCCTGACCACGGATACAGTGCTCGAACAGCTCCCTACGCGGCTCGACCGCATCCCGCCCGAGCAGGTCGGCGATGTCCACCTCCTGGATGTCGTCCACCCGTACCCGGCCATTGGCCAGGTCGATGAAGCCGGGAACGCTGCGCACATGCAGTGGATAGGGTTCCAGCAACCCCAGGATCTCGCGGCGGCGCGCACGCGAGGCGGACGGAATCGCCAGCAGCACTTCCTGAGCGCCGGTCTCCTCGATCAACTGTTGGATATGCTTGGGCTTGTAGACACGCAAGCCAGCGATGACGCGGTTGGCGATCTCATCGTCGTCATCGATGAAGGCCACGGGCCGCATGGCCCGCCCCAGACGCAAAGCGGCGACCAGCTGGTTACCCGCCGAGCCGGCGCCGTACACGGCGACCTTTGGCAGGCCGTCCTGCTTGTTGAAGAACGGGACCGCCTGCACAACGCCGTACCAGTCGCCCATGAAATACTGGCGCATGGCCAGACGCAGGCCACCCATCATCAGCAGGCTCAGCCACCAGTAATTCAGCACCAGGGAACGCGGAACCGCCTCGATCACCGAACGGTTCCAGTACACCACCAGCGACAGCAGCAGGGCGGACAGTGTAACCGCCTTCCAGATGGCGATCAGCGCGTCGTTGCCCAGATAACGCATCACCGCGCGATACATGCCGAAACGGATGAACAGCGGAGTCGCCACCAGCGGCGCAGCGACGAACAGCCAGCCGTGCACGCGCATCGGATAAAGCAGGTCTTCCGTCCCCAGACGTACGATGAATGCCATCCAGAGCGAAAACCACACCAGCATGATGTCAGTGGCGACCTGCAAGAGGCGCTTGTAGCGTCGCGGAAGCCTTAGCAAGCGTTCTCGAAGCATTTGTGCTTGTCCTTCATCGAGAGCGGAGATAACCCGTTCTTCCCCGCTACATTGACCACCATTTCCAATGGAGTTCAGCTCACGTCCTGATCATCCGGACGACCTGCACCCAGACGAGCTACCACAAGCACCAGAGGAGCATAGGCCACAATCAGTACCGGCAAACCGGAAACCCACCCCAGACTGACCAGAATCGCCAGCGGCATCAACCAGCACAGGTTGATGCCTGTAATTGCCAGGGAAACCCGCAAGTGGCTGCCATATTGCCGTGAGGCCCGCTGGTAGGCATGGCTGCGATGCGCCTCGTAGACCCGCTCGCCGCGAATCAGGCGATGGAGCAAGGTGTAGCTCGCATCCACGACGAATACCCCCAGCAGGATCAGCCAGCTCCAGAGCAGCGACGACGATACCCATCCCGCCTGGAGCGCCATGCCTCCCAATACGACCCCGAGAAAGCCGCTGCCGGCATCCCCCATGAAAATACGCGCCGGCGGAAAGTTCCATACCAGGAATCCCGCGGTCGCCGTGGCCAGGATCAATGGGAGCCACGCATTCGAGCCCGCGCCGGCCAAGCCGTAACAGAGCGCGCCCGCCAGGCAGACACCGATGGCTTCCAGGCTGGCGATGCCATCGATGCCATCCATGAAGTTGTACAGGTTGAGCAACCAGACAAGAAATACCAAGGCTAGCAGATCACCCGGAAGCCCCAGGTCGAGCATGCCCCAGGGCACGGACAGCACCGGCAACCCGCCCACCCAGTACAGCAGCCACCCCGCCCCGAGGAAATGCCCGAGCAGGCGCCAGCGCGCCGGAATATGCCGATGATCGTCCAGGAAGCCTATGGCCGCCACCCAGGCGCCGGCCGGCAGCAGGGCCACCAGGCTACGAACCTCCACCACACCCAGGACAGCCGCCAGCGCCAGGCAGCCGAGGAACCCCGCCACGATGGCGACACCACCGCCCCGGGGCGTCGGAATCCGGTGCGAGCTGCGCGCATTGGGGATGTCCATGATGCTCCGTGCCAGCGCATAGCGCCGTACGCCCCAGGTCATGCCCCAGGACACCAGGAAAACCGCCGCCAGCAATACACCCATGCTCATTGGCCTCGGCACTCCCTGTACCATTCTGCGGTTTCCCGGATGGCCTGCTTCACCGGCACCGGCGGCTGCCAATCCAGAATCCGGCGGGTGGCGGAGATGTCCACCTGCAGCGAACCCAGCAGGCGCTGCACCTGCTGACCGCGCCCGGTAAGCACCCCCAGCGCGCGCAGGGCCAGGGCCGGCACCGGCAGCAGCCGCGGGCGCACACCCAGTGCTTCGCTCAACTCGCGGCACAGTTGCGTCGTGGACAGATCCTGCCCATCGCTGACCAGGAACACCCGGCCAGCCGCCTCGGGGTGACGCGCGCACAGCAACAGCAGATCGACCAGGTTGTCCCGCGCAACCAGACTGCGGCGATTGTCGATGGCTGCGAAAGGCAGTGGCAACCGCCGCTGCAACGCCCCCATCAGACTGGCGAAATTGGCCTTGACGCCCGGCCCGTAGACCAGCGGCGAGCGCACCACGACCACTTCAAGCCCGGTCTCGCCGGCAATGGCGAACAGCGCCTGCTCCGCCTCGAGCTTGGACTGGCCATAGGGATCCTGCGGGCGCGCGGCGTAATCGGCACGGTACGGCTGCCCCGGCTCGGTTTCCTCGCCATTGACCTTGATGGAACTGACGTAAACGAATCGCTTCACGCCCGCCGCAGCGGCCTGCCGAGCCAGGTGGCGAGTCGCATCGACGTTCACCGCACGGAACGCGGCCAGCGGATCGCTGGCGCGCTCGCCGATGACAGGCACACGCGCCGCCGCATGGATGACCACGTCGATACCCCGCAGGGCCTCGTCCCAGCACTGGGTGGCACTCAGCCCTTCGATATCTGCGCACTCGACGCCGGCTGGCACCTCGTCCGGCGGCCGCCGCACGGCGATGCGCACCCGCACGCCCGGCTCCGCGCACAAGCGCAGCAGCACGCCTCCACCGACAAAACCTGTCGCGCCCGTCAGTAAAACGTTCAATCCGGCACCTGTAGAAACTGACACCCACGGCGTCATTCAGAGAGTCGCCCTAGAGAGGCGAGATGACCGGCCGCAGCGCATTCCAGGCATGGCAGCTCGGACACTGCCAGTGCAGCTCCCGCCCGGCGAAGCCACAGCGGCTACAGCGATAGCGCGGCATTGTCCTATACAGGCCGATGATAATTGGAGCAATTTTTTCAACGGCGGATGGGTTGTCGACAGCTTTCTCGACTCCGTCCAGAAATTCGCCGATTCCCTGCCAGGAGGGACGCTGTTCGACGCGCCGCAGCAGACTGTCACGCCAATGCGTCGAGGCGCCGTCATCCTCGGTTTCGGCCAGGACAGCCAGGATCAGCGGCGGCACCTCTTCGGACTCCGCCAGGTCACGGAGAAACTTGCGCACCAGCGGCACGCCCAGGCAATCGTAACGCCGCAACAGCGGCACGATCTCCCCAACGAAAGCCTTGGCGTCCCGCGCCAACTCAGTCATCGTGGCAACGGCCGCGGGATGGTCCTGGCGCCAGAGCTCACAGTCCAGCCGCATCAACAGCGCACGCACGCAATGGCGATCCACCCGGCGAGCTTCGCGCAGAAGCTCCTGCATGGCGCTGCGATCACCGCTCCGGCCCTTGTCCTGGGCCAGCTCGCAATAATAGTTGGCCAGCGCCGCGCTCAGCTCGGGGCGGCTCGGCACCAGTTGGGCGGCCAGCTCGATCGCCCGCGACCAACCCTTTTCCCGCTCGCAGATCAGGCGCTGCTCATCCAGCGCCTCCAGCGAAATCGGCTCGCCCTGCAGATGGATCAGCTCATCCAGCAACTCCTCGGCGCTGCCGAGCAGGCCGCCGGCAATGAAGTCACGCGCCAGCTCGAGGCGAACCTGGGAGGCCAGCGATGCGTCCTCCCCCGTGCGCCCCAAGAGATCCTGGTGAATATGAATGGCCTTTTCGATGTCACCGCGACGGCGGAACAGGTTGCCGACGTGCAGATGGCTTTCCAGCGTCTCCGGGCTGAGCAGCAGCCCCTGGGACAGGCTTTCCAGCGCATCGTCGGAGTGGCGCTCCAGCAGATTGTGCATGCCGTGGATGCGCGAACGCAGGTCCTTGCCTTCGCCGGCAGCGGATCCAGGACGCGAACGCCGCCCCATCCACCAGCCGATGGCCAGGGCGCAGAAGAAGAACAGTGTCGCCAGTACGCTAGGCATGGTCCGTCAGCGACTTGTCACGCAGCGCGTCGTTCTCCTTGCGGAAGCGGGTGATTTCGGAGCGCATGCCGGCCATGCGGACGCGCGCCCGGGCGCGGACGGGGACGCTCAACAGCAGGCCGATCAGCCCACCGAGGATGAAAGCCAGGGAAACGAACAGCACCAGTGGCCATTGCGGCGACTGCCAGCCGAGGAAGGTCAACTGCACGGGCTGGAGGTTTTCCAGGGCGAAAACCACAACCACGGCGGCCAGCACGACGAACGCCAGGATGAACAGGAAACGCTTTACCCGAAGCATGGAAACTCCTTCAAAACGGATACCCCGGGATCACTCGGGCTCGTTGACGCGGTCGCGCAGCTCCTTGCCGGGCTTGAAGTGCGGGACGAACTTGCCGTCCAGGCGCACGGATTCGCCGGTTTTCGGATTGCGGCCAGTGCGCGGCGCACGGTAATGCAGCGAGAAGCTACCGAAACCCCGGATTTCGATGCGATCCCCAGTGGCCAGAGCCTGGGACATTTGCTCAAGCATGGTCTTGATCGCCAGCTCCACATCCTTTGCGGAAAGCTGCCCCTGATGGGTGACGATTCTCTCGATCAACTCCGACTTGGTCATGGTTTTCCCTTCTTTTTCAAGCGGCTAGATCAGCTCTAGGTTCTTTTAGCATGCTGATCATGCTTTGAACAGCCCGAAGGGGGAGGATGTGATTACTCCCCCACCGGACCGGTGCCGGGAATAAAAAAATGGCCGGCCTCCGGGGGATGGAGGTCGGCCACGGCCGCACCCAGGAGCGAAAGGGTGCGCAAGGAAAAAACGGATCAGGCGACGGCGGCGAGCTGGGCCTTGGCCCTGGAAAGGCCCTTCTCGGCGAACTCGGCCCCCATGTTCAGGCCTTCGGCATGGATGAAGATGACATCGTGGATACCGACGAAGCCCAGCGCCTGGCGCAGGTAGGGCTCCTGGTGGTCCAGCACGCCACCGGCGTAGACGCCGCCGCGGCTGGTCAGCACGAAGGCGCGCTTGCCGGTCAGCAGCCCCTGCGGGCCGGTCTCGGTGTACTTGAAGGTGACGCCGGCGCGCAGCACGTGGTCCAGCCAGGATTTCAGGGTGCTGGGGATGGCGAAGTTGTACATCGGCGCGGCCAGCACCAGCACGTCGGCGGCCTGCAGTTCGGCGGTCAGCAGATTGGAACGCTGCAACGCCGCGCGCTCGGTTTTGGACTGTTCCTGTTCAGGCTTCATCCAGCCGCCCAGCAGGTCGGCGTCCAGGTGCGGGACCTGCTCGGCGGCGAGGTCGCGAACCTGGATGTCATCCGCCGGGTGGGCGGCCTGCCATTGGGCGATGAAATCGCGGGTCAGCTGACGGGATACGGAACCTTGCTGACGGGCGCTGCTTTCGATAACCAGAACGCGGGACATGGATTCGACCTCCATCGGTCATAACTGGGCGATGGAGTGAATCCTAAAGATGGATAAGTCGATAAAAAAGCGGAAATAATCGCTACTAATTATCGAATAAATTGATTTTCAAGCAGACTGCTTCTAGTCTTGAGCGAACATCGAAGCGCCGTTAGGCCGGCCTGCAGGTGAGTTTGATGCGCAGCTTGATCACCGCACGGCTGAAGCTGGAGGTCATGTTGGCCTGCTTGCCCGGCTCCAGGGTGGCCTTGCGCACATGGGGCGTTTCCGGGCCATTGACGAACACCGCGGTACAGGTCACCGACTGCTGGCCGTTGTTGCGCAGGAGGATGGCTCCCATCTGGTCACCGATGTCCTGGGTCTCGTAATCGACCTCGGTGCCGTTGAGGCTCTTCTGCACCTCGATGGGATAAGCCAGGGCGGTCAGCGGCAACAAAGCCAGTACGGCACAGCAGATTTTTTTCATGGCGGTCTCTTGCAGGTCTTCTTCGGACCGCCAGATTAGACAAGAGGAAGCGAGGATGAAAGCGCCCCGCGTTACCCTGGATCAGTGGAGAACCCTGCAGGCCGTGGTCGATCACGGCGGCTTCGCCCAGGCGGCGGAAGCCATGCACCGTTCGCAGTCGTCGATCAGCTATACCGTGGCGCGGATGCAGGAACAGCTCGGCGTGCCGCTGCTGCGCATCGACGGGCGCAAGGCCGTGCTCACCGAGGCCGGGGAGGTGCTGCTGCGGCGCTCCCGGCAACTGGTGAAGTCCGCCGGGCAACTGGAAGAGCTGGCCCACCATATGGAACAGGGCTGGGAACCGGAAGTCCGCCTGGTGGTGGATGCCGCCTACCCCACAGTGCGCCTGGTGCGCGCCCTCTCCGCCTTCATGCCGCAAAGCCGTGGCTGCCGGGTGCTGCTGCGCGAGGAAGTGCTTTCCGGCGTGGAGGAAGCCCTGGTGCAGGGCCACGCCGACCTGGCCATCAGCGGCCTGCACATCGCCGGCCACCTGGGCGCCGACCTGAGCGTGGTGGACTTCGTCGCCGTAGCCCACCCCGACCATCCGCTGCACCGCCTGCAACGGGAACTCACCCACCAGGACCTGGAAGCCCAGATGCAGGTGGTGATCCGCGACTCCGGTCGCCTGCAGCCCCGCGATGTCGGCTGGCTGGGCGCCGAGCAGCGCTGGACGGTGGGCAGCCTGGCCACCGCCGCCACCTTCGTCAGCAACGGCCTGGGCTTCGCCTGGCTGCCGCGACACATGGTCGAGCGCGAACTGCGCGACGGCCTGCTCAAGCCGCTGCCACTGACCCAGGGCGGCGTACGCGAGAGCCGCTTCTATCTCTACCCGAACAAGGAAAAGCCGCTGGGTCCGGCCACGCAGATTCTCGTCGAGCTGCTGACCACCTTCGCCAGCGTCCCGCTGGACGCGCACTTCGCCGCCCCCGAGAGCCCGGCCTGAAGCCGGACTCGCCCAAGGAGCCCGCCATGCCCTTCTTCGACCACACCGGCCACCGCCTGCATTACGAGGAAAGCGGATTCGGTACCCCGGTACTGCTGGTGCACGGCCTCGGCTCCAGCACCCGCGACTGGGAATACCAGGTGCCGGAACTGGAAAAGCGCCACCGGGTGATCGCCCTCGACGTGCGCGGCCACGGCCAGTCGGACAAGCCGCGCGAGCGCTACAGCATCGCCGCCTTCGCCGAGGACGTTATCGCCCTGCTCGACCACCTGCGCCTGGGCCGCGTGCACCTGGTGGGCATCAGCATGGGCGGCATGATCGGCTTCGAACTGGCCACCCGCTGGCCGGAGCGGCTGAACAGCCTGACCATCGTCAACAGCGCGCCGGAGGTCAAACCCCGCACTCCGCGCGAGTACCTGGAAGTGGCGCGCCGCCTGTTCCTCGCCCATGTGCTGGGCCTGGACACCGTGGGCAAGGCCCTGGGCAAGCTGCTCTTTCCCAAGCCCGAACAGGCCGACTTGCGCCGCAAGATCCAGCAGCGCTGGCCGCAGAACGACAAACGCGCTTACCTTTCCAGCCTGCACGCCATCATCGGCTGGGGTGTGCAGGAACGCCTGGCGCGCATAACCTGTCCCACGCTGGTGATCAGCGCCGACCGCGACTACACCCCGGTCTCGCTCAAGCAGGCCTACGTCGGGCACTTGCCCAACGCCCGCCTGGTAGTGATCGAGGACTCGCGCCACGCCACGCCGCTGGATCAACCGGAACGCTTCAACACCACCCTGCTCGACTTCCTCGAGCAGGTCGACCATCCCTAGAACCTTCAGGAAACATCCGCCAAATGACCCTGTTCAAACGCTTCCTGCTCGCCGCCTGCTCCCTCGTCCTGGCCGGTTCGGCATTCGCCGCCGACGCCAACAAGCCGCACGTGCTGCTGTCCACCAGCCAGGGGGAAATCGAAATCGAGCTGTACGCCGACAAGGCGCCGATCTCGGTGAAGAACTACCTCGCCTATGTCGACAGTGGCTTCTACAACGGCACCATCTTCCACCGCGTGATCCCCAACTTCATGATCCAGGGCGGCGGCTTCACCGAGAACATGAACCAGAAGGACACCCAGGCGCCGATCAAGAACGAGGCTGACAACGGCCTGCTCAACGAGCGCGGCACCCTGGCCATGGCCCGCACCAGCGACGTGAACTCCGCCACCAGCCAGTTCTTCATCAACCTGACCGGCAACGACTTCCTCAACCACGGCTCCCGCGACTTCGGCTACGCCGTGTTCGGCAAGGTCGTACGCGGCATGGGCGTGGTCGACCAGATCGCCGGCGTCAAGACCGGCAATCGCGGCATGTTCCAGGACGTACCGACCACCCCGGTGGTCATCCTCTCCGCCAAGCGCCTGTGATGCCTCGCGCATACGCCTGACGGAGGCCCTGTTCAGCGGGTCCAGGATGGACCCGCTACCAACCCGAGAAGAATCATGCTTTACCGTCGTTTCGAACGTCTGATCGACCCCTTCCGCGACGTCCCCGAGCGCATGCCGCCCACCGACGTCATCCGCTTCTACGTCTACTACCTGCGCCAGGTCTGGCCGGTGTTCCTCGCCCTGCTCATCGTCGGCCTGATCGCCGCGCTGATCGAAGTCGCGCTGTTCAGCTACCTCGGGCGCATCGTCGACCTCGCCCAGGGCACCGCCCCCGCCGACTTCTTCACCCAGCACGGCCGCGAGCTGATCTGGATGGCCGTGGTGGCGCTGATCCTGCGCCCGGTGTTCTTCGGCCTGCACGACATGCTGGTGCACCAGAGCATCAACCCCAGCATGACCAACCTGATCCGCTGGCAGAATCACCGCTACGTACTCAAGCAAAGCCTGGGCTTCTTCCAGAACGACTTCGCCGGACGCATCGCCCAGCGCATCATGCAGACCGGCAACTCGCTGCGCGACTCCGCCGTACAAGCGGTCGATGCCATCTGGCACGTACTCATCTACATCGTCAGCTCCCTGGTACTGTTTGCCGAGGCCGATTGGCGACTGATGATCCCTCTGCTGCTCTGGATGATCGGCTACGTCGGCGCGCTGGGTTACTTCATTCCACAGGTGAAGCACCGCTCGGTGGTTGCCTCGGACTCGCGCTCGAAACTCATGGGCCGGATCGTCGACGGCTACACCAACATCACCACCCTCAAGCTGTTCGCCCACACGCGCCAGGAAGAGGACTACGCCCGCGACGCCATCGACGACCAGACCCGCAAGGCCCAGAGCGCCGGGCGCGTGGTGACCTCGATGGACGTCACCATCACCGCCTTCAACGGCCTGCTGATCGCCGGCACCACGGGCCTGGCCCTGTGGCTGTGGACCCAGTCGCTGATCTCGGTGGGCGCCATCGCCCTGGCCACCGGCCTGGTCATCCGCATCGTCAACATGTCCGGCTGGATCATGTGGGTGGTCGGCGGCATCTTCGAGAACGTCGGCCAGGTGCAGGACGGCATGCAGACCATCGCCCTGCCCCGCCAGGTGGTGGACAAGCCCGATGCCAGGCCGCTGACGGTGAGTCGCGGCGAGGTGCGTTTCGAGCAGGCGAGTTTCAGCTACGGCAAGGGCGGCGGCCTGATCGACGACCTCGACCTGACCGTGCGCCCCGGCGAGAAGATCGGCCTGGTCGGCCCGTCCGGCGCCGGCAAGTCCACCCTGGTGAACCTGCTGCTGCGCCTGTATGACCTGGAAGGCGGACGCATCCTGATCGACGGCCAGGACATCGCCGGCGTGACCCAGGAAAGCCTGCGCGCGCAGATCGGCATGGTCACCCAGGATACCTCGCTACTGCACCGCTCGATCCGCTCCAACCTGCTCTATGGCCGCCCGGATGCCGGCGAAGCGGAGTTGCAGGACGCGATCCAGAAGGCCCGGGCCTCGGAGTTCATCCCGCAGCTGAGCGACGCCGAGGGGCGCAGCGGGCTCGACGCCCACGTCGGCGAGCGCGGCGTAAAGCTCTCCGGCGGCCAGCGCCAGCGCATCGCGATCACCCGCGTGCTGCTCAAGGATGCGCCGATCCTGATCCTCGACGAGGCCACCTCGGCGCTGGACTCGGAAGTGGAGGCGGCGATCCAGGAAAGCCTGGAGACCCTGATGCAGGGCAAGACGGTGATCGCCATCGCCCACCGCCTGTCCACCATCGCCCGCATGGACCGCCTGGTGGTGCTGGAACATGGCCGCGTGGTCGAGAGCGGCAGCCACGCCGAGCTGCTGGCTCATGGCGGGCTGTACGCGCGGCTGTGGCGGCACCAGACGGGTGGGTTCGTCGGGGTGGATTGATCTCC
This sequence comes from Pseudomonas sp. ATCC 13867, assembly GCF_000349845.1. NCBI lineage: Bacteria > Pseudomonadati > Pseudomonadota > Gammaproteobacteria > Pseudomonadales > Pseudomonadaceae > Pseudomonas > Pseudomonas sp. ATCC 13867. The sequence goes on from NC_020829.1 coordinate 3,815,308, forward strand.
GATGCACCGCCGCTCCGGCAAGCTGCGCTGATACATCCGTTATCTGTAAGAGCGAGCTTGCTCGCGAACAGCCCGAGCATCAGAGCCGCCGGGAAATCCGTTCGCGAGCAAGCTCGCTCCTACGAAGAGCCGCTCGCGCCCCCATAAAAAAGCCCGGCACAAGGCCGGGCACGTCCAGATCAGGACAGCTCAGTGTGTATCCAGCAAAGCCAGCGCCTCGCGGCCCAGGCGTTCGACCGTGGCCCAGTCGCCGCTGTCGATGGCGGCCTTGGGCAGCATCCAGCTACCACCCACGCACATCACGTTGGGCAGCCGATGGTAGTCATTCAGATTGTCCGGGCCGACGCCGCCGGTGGGGCAGAAACGCACGTCCGGGAACGGCCCGGCAAAGGCCTTGAGCGCTTCCACGCCGCCGCACACCTTGGCCGGAAACAATTTGAAGCGGCGCAGGCCGTGGCGGTATGCGGCCATGATGTCCGACGCCGTGGCCACCCCCGGCAGCAGCGGCACCGGGCGGCCGGCGGCGTATTGCAGCAGCTCATCGGTGCAGCCCGGCGTCACGATGAATCTCGCCCCCGCCTCTTCCGCCCGGCGGAAGGTTTCCGGGTCGAGCACCGTTCCGGCGCCGACCAACAGTTCCGGACGCTGTTCGCTCAACTGGCGAATCGCGATGAGCCCCAGCGACGTCCGCAACGTGACCTCCAGGACGGTGAGCCCTCCAGCGGCCAGGGCATCCGCCATCGGCAGGATGTCCGCCTCGCGCTCGATGGTGATCACCGGCAGGATCCGCGCGCGCCGCGCCAGGGCATCGATCTGCTGGATGTGTTGTTCAGACATTGCGGTAACTCCGTGCCTCAGGGGCACCAGTGGATCGAAAGAGGCGAACGCAGGAACGCATTGATTGGCATGCGCTGGTCGTCGTTGTCGCTGAGCGCCTGGCTCAGGGTGGCCAGCTTGGCCTCGCCCTGGATGGCCAGCAGTTGCACCCGCGCGCCTTGCAGCACGGCGCGGGTCAGGGTCAGGCGCTGACGGGGCACGCTCGGCGCCCACATCGGCAGGCAGCGACGCGTGCTCGCCGGGTCGAGCGCATCGGCCAGGTTGGCGCTGCCGGGGAACAGCGATGCCGTGTGGCCGTCGTCGCCCATGCCCAGCACCAGCACATCGATGGGCAACGCCAGTTCATGGAGGTAGCGATCCGCCTTGGCCGCCGCCTCATCCAGGCTGCTCGCCGGCTGGTAGAGGCCGATGAAGTTCGCCTTGGCCGCCGCCCCCTTGAGCAGGTGACGGCGCAGCAGGCCGGCATTGCTGTCCGGGTGCGACTCAGGCACCCAGCGCTCGTCGGCCAGGCTGACGGAAACCTTCGACCAGTCCAGCTCGGCGCCGCTCAGCGCTTCGAGGAAGGCGATCGGGCTACGCCCGCCGGACACCACCAGCAGCGCCCGCCCCCGCGCGGCCAGCGCCGCGCGCAATCCATCGGCCACGCTTGCGGCCAGTCCCCTGGCCTGCTCGGCGGCGTTCTTCCAGGTTTTCCAGGCCATGCCTTCAGCCAGTTTCGGTTCAGTGATCGCCATACCAGTCCCTCCCGTCGCGCGCGATCAGGGCAACGGCCGCCTGGGGGCCCCAACTGCCCGCCGGGTACGGCTTGGGCTGTTCGCCCAGGCGGCCCCAACCGGCGATCAGGTGGTCGCACCATTTCCAGGCGAACTCCACCTCGTCCTTGCGCACGAACAGGTACTGATTGCCTTGCATGACTTCCAGCAACAGCCGCTCGTAGGCATCCGGCGTGCGGGCCGTGTGGAAGGTCTCGGAGAAATTCAGTTGCAGCGGGCCGGTGCGCAGCTGCATGCCCTTGCCCAGGCCCTGGTCCTTGGTCATCACCTGCAGGGAAATGCCCTCGTCCGGCTGCAGGCGGATGATCAGCCGGTTGCTGATCAGCGAACGCTGCTCCGGGGCGAAGATATAGTGCGGCGGCTCCTTGAAGTGGATGACGATCTGCGACAGCTTCTGCGGCATGCGCTTGCCGGTGCGCAGGTAGAACGGCACGCCGGACCAGCGCCAGTTGCGGATGTCCACGCGCATCGCGACGAAGGTCTCGGCGTCGCTGTTGGGGTTGGCATTTTCCTCGGCGAGATAGCCGGGCACCGCCTTGCCGTCGATGAAACCGCTGGTGTACTGCCCACGCACCACGCGGGTGGCCAGTTGTTCCGGCGCGATGGGCTCCAGCGCGCGCAGCACCTTCACCTTCTCGTCGCGGATGCTGTCGGCGGTCAGGTCCGCCGGCGGGTCCATCGCGATCAGGCAGAGTAGTTGCAACAGGTGGTTCTGCACCATGTCGCGCAACTGGCCGGCCTTGTCGAAGTAGCCCCAGCGGCCTTCGATGCCGACCTTCTCGGCCACGCTGATCTCCACATGGGAGATGTGATTCTGGTTCCACTGGGTCTCGAACAGGCTGTTGGCGAAGCGCAGCGCGATGAGGTTCTGCACCGTCTCCTTGCCCAGGTAGTGGTCGATCCGGTAGATGCGGTTTTCCGGAAAGAAGCGCGCCACCGCGTCGTTCACCACGCGGGAGGATTCCAGGTCATGACCGATGGGTTTTTCCAGCACCACCCGGGTGCGCTCGGCAAGGCCGACGGCCGCGAGGTTCTCGCAGATGCCGCCGAACACCGAGGCCGCCGTGGCGAAATACGCCACCAGCGTCTGCGCGTTGCCAACCCGCTCGACCAACGTTCTGTAGGCGCCGGCGTCGAGGAAGTCCATGCTCAGGTGCGTCAGCCGCGCCTGGAAGCGGGTCCACACGGCGTCATCCCACTCGTTCGCCGGCACCGCCTGGCGCAGGCGGCCTTCGATGGTGGCCAGCGGCGCCTCGCTGGCACCGTCGTCACGGGCCAGGGCGAGGATGCGGGTGTCGCCGTGCAGCAGGCCCTCGCGGTCCAGTTGATACAGCGCCGGCAGCAGCTTGCGCAGGGCGAGATCACCCAGTGCGCCGAACAGCGCCAGGGTACAGGGTAGAACGCGCACATCAGGCATTTGTTGTTACCAACTAAATTTTGAACGATAGTTAGCCTTACACGCCGGCATTAAGACAAATATGTAGTAATTAAACAAGATATTTTTGCCACCTCGCGCCGTTGTTGGTCGCCTGCCGGCCTGACGTTAGGATAGCGCCGCTGGCCGCCCCTACCCGGCCAACCGTCGATTGCCCAAGGAGCACGGATGAAAAACCTGCTGGAGCAGATCCAGAGCCGTCTGGAACAGCTGAACAAGGCCGAGCGCAAGGTCGCCGAAGTGATCCTGCACGACCCGCAGCAGGCCACGCGCTTCAGCATCGCCGCGCTGGCCCAGGCCTCCAGCGTCAGCGAGCCGACGGTGAACCGCTTCTGCCGCTCCTTCGGCATGAGCGGCTACCCGGAACTGAAGATCCAACTGGCCCAGAGCCTGGCCAGCGGCGCGGCCTTCGTCACCCAGGCGGTGGCGGAGAACGACGGCCCCGAGGCCTACACCCGGAAGATCTTCAGCAGCACCATCGCCTCGCTGGACAGCGCCTACAAGCTGCTCGACCCGAAGCTGATCGACCGCGCCGTGGACCTGCTGATCCAGGCCCGGCAGATCCACTTCTTCGGCCTCGGCGCTTCGAGTTCCGTGGCGCTGGATGCGCAGCACAAGTTCTTCCGCTTCAACCTGGCAGTGTCGGCCCACAGCGATGTGCTGATGCAGCGGATGATCGCCTCGGTGACGCACACCGGCGACCTGTTCGTGGTGATTTCCTATACCGGGCGTACCCGCGAGCTGGTGGAAGTGGCGCACCTCGCGCGGCAGAACGGCGCCTCGGTGCTCGGCCTGACCGCCGCCGACTCCCCACTGGCCCGCGCCAGCACCCTGAGCCTGGACATTCCACTACCGGAAGACACCGACATCTACATGCCGATGACCTCGCGGATCATCCAGCTCACCGTGCTCGACGTCCTCGCCACCGGCGTAACCCTGCGCCGCGGAGTGGACTTCCAGCCGCACCTGCGGCGGATCAAGGAGAGCCTGGTGCCGACGCGCTACCAGCTCGATGAGGAGGATTGAGAGACGGCCAGCAGGTATTGCGGCCTTTTGTAGGAGCGAGCCTGCTCGCGAACAGTCTCGCCGGTGACTACGGAGCCAAGCGGTTCGCGAGCAAGCTCGCTCCTACAGTCGTTCAGACCGCCCGCGTCAGACCAACCCCGCCCGCAGGTTCAGCAGCATGCGCTCGCCCTGCGCCAGGATCAGCCCACCGGCGCGATAGCCCGCGGCGCCGATGCACAGGAAACGCTCCGCCTCGCTCGCCGTCACCTGCTCCACCGCGCGGCTGCCGGGGTGCCAGATGACGCTGCCGGCGCCTACGTTCTTGTCGATGCGCAGGCGGCGTTGCCAGCCGGCATCCTCCAGTACCAGGGAGCCGGTGTTGTAGAGCACCTGCTTGACCGCGCCACGGGGCGCCCAGGTGTTGGGCAGGCCGCTGGCCTTGCCGTCCAGTTCCATGCCGTGGACCACCGAGCGGCGTAGCGAACCCACGCGCCAGTAAGGTTGCAAGGCAAAGCTGAACAGGCAGTCGCTGTCATCTTCGTGGTAGCTGGAGAGCTCGATGTCCAGGTCCTGGCCCAGGCGCGCTTCCAGGCGCACGTGCCAGTCCTCGATGTCCAGCTGCCAGCTGACCACCACCTTGCTGTCATCGGCCCAGGCATCGAGCATGCGCCACTCGCGCTGGCGCGCCCAGCCGTGCTGGGGCCAGTCGGGCTCGACCGGATGGCTGCCGAACCAGGGCCAGCAGACCGGGATGCCGCCACGGATCGGCGCCGTGCTCAGGCTCGGCCACTGCCCGGAGCACCACAACAGCGGGCGCGCGCCGCGCGGCTGGAAGTGCAGCAGTTGCGCACCCTGGCGGCTGAACACCGCCTGGCACTGCGGATGGTCGATGAGCAGCAGGTCGCGACGCTGGAAGCGCACCCAGTCGAAGGGGCGCTTGGCCCGCATGGAATGAAAAAAGCGCTGCAGCGGATGCTCGAGCATTATCCGGATGTCCTGATCCAATCCCTGCCCGGACGCTCCGGGGCGTAAAGAGGCTGTAGTTTCACTACATTCGATGAAAGGCGGCGATTCTACTCGCAAAGCCTAGTCACGCGCAGCGCCCGCGCCAACGAAAAGCACATCCGCAAAGCGCCCTCCCCGCCATCCCGGCAGGCCGACGCGGGACCGCGACACTCCACACCGGCTCAGGCTTCGGCCCTCAAGGCCTGCTCCAGAGCCACACCGGCACCGAACAGCCCCGGATGCTCCGCCGTCATCACCCACACCGGCACCTGATCCAGATACGGCCCGCTGGTCTTGCCGCGCGCCGAGAAGGCGGCGGCGAACCCGCTGCGCTGGAAACGTTCGAGGAAGCGCGGAACGATGCCACCGGTGATATACACGCCGCCCAGCGCGCCCACCGTCAGCGCCGCGTTGCCGGCGACCCGCGCCAGCCACAGGAAAAAGTGTTCCAGAACCCCATCGGCATAGGCATCGCCGGTCATGGCGCGCTCGCCGATCTGGGCGGCGGTAGCGCACTTGGGCTCAATGCCATCGAGCTGGCAGCTCATGCGGTAGAGATTCTCCAGGCCACTACCGGACAACACCCGCTCGGCCGAGACATGGCCGTACTTCTCGCGCAGCAGTTGCCAGAGGGCGAAATCGCGCTCGGACGTCACCGGCAGGTCGACATGGCCACCCTCGCACGGCAGCACCTCCCAACCGCCGGCCGGCAGCGGCATCAGGCTGGCGACGCCCAGGCCGGTGCCGGGACCGATGATCAGTTTCGCGCGCCCCTCCAGCGCGTTGCCAGTGCGCACCTGCACCAGATGCTCTTCCGACAGTCGCGAAGCCGCCCAGGCCATGGTGCTGAAGTCGTTGACCAGCAGCAGATGACTGAGCCCCAGCGCGGCGCGGAAGGCGTTGCGCTTGATTACCCAGTGGTTGTTGGTGAAGCGGAAGTCACCGGCGCCCACCGGCCCGGCACAGGCCAGGCAGACGTTGTGGATGGCCGACAGCGGCTGACCGATGCGCTGCAGGTAGTCGCGCACGGCGTCTTCCGGACGCGGGTAGTCGGCGCAGGCCAGGACCTGAATGGATTCGAGGACTTCCCCGCGCCACAGGGCGAAGCGGGCGTTGGTGCCACCGATATCGCCGACCAGGGCGAAAGCGTTCTGGGCGTTGCTGGAATTCATGGCGAGCTCGGCCTGGAAATGTGAAAGAAGGGGCTCATGCCAGCATAGGACATCGACTCGATCCCCCGCGCGACGGGCTGGCCGTCGCACGGGAGACCCACGTCTCAGCGCGCGCCGCTGAGCTCGGTGGTGAAGCTGCACGCCCCCTGCTCCGCCGGACTGAAGGCGTTGCGCATGAAGGCGAACAGTTCGCGCCCCATGCCCTGGTTATCGATGACCGGGGTTTCCACCTGCGGACGGGCGTCCCATTCCGCCGCATCCACCAGCACGCGCAGCTCGCCGGTGGTGCCGTCGACGCGCACCACGTCGCCGTCGCGCAGCTTGGCCAGCGGGCCGCCGTTGAGCGCCTCGGGGGAGACGTGGATCGCCGCCGGCACCTTGCCGGAGGCGCCGGACATGCGCCCGTCGGTGACCAGCGCCACCTTGAAGCCACGGTCCTGCAGCACGCCGAGGAACGGCGTGAGCTTGTGCAGTTCCGGCATGCCGTTGGCGCGTGGGCCCTGGAAGCGCACCACGGCGACCAGGTCGCGCTCCAGCTCGCCGGCCTTGAAGGCGGCGGCCAGGCTCGACTGGTCGTGGAAAATGCGCACCGGTGCCTCGACGATCTGATGCTCCAGCGCCACGGCGGATACCTTCATCACGCCGCGACCGAGGTTGCCTTCCATCAGGCGCAGGCCGCCTTCGGTAGAGAAGGGCTTGTCCAGCGGACGCAGGATGCTTTCGTCCAGGCTCGCCGCCGGGCCTTCGCGCCAGACCAGCTTGCCCTCGTCGAGGAAGGGTTCCTGCAGGTAGCGACGCAGGCCCTTGCCAACCACGGTCTGCACGTCCTCATGCAGCAGGCCGCCACCCAGCAGTTGACGGACCAGGAAGGACATGCCGCCCGCCGCCTGGAAATGGTTGATGTCGGCCTGCCCGTTCGGGTAGATGCGCGCCAGGGTCGGCACCACCTCGGAGAGGTCGGCCATGTCCTGCCAGGTCAGCTGGATGCCGGCGGCCTGGGCGATGGCCAGCAGGTGCAGGGTGTGGTTGGTCGAACCGCCGGTGGCGAGCAGCGCCACCACCGAGTTGACCAGCGATTTCTCATCGACGATCTCCGCCATCGGCACGTACTGGCCATTTTCCGGCGTCAGGCGGGTGGCCTGGCGCGCGGCCTCGCGGGTCAGCTCGTCGCGCAGCGGGGTATTCGGGTTGACGAAGGAAGCACCCGGCAGGTGCAGGCCCATCACTTCCACCAGCAACTGGTTGGTGTTGGCGGTGCCATAGAAGGTGCAGGTGCCCGGCGCGTGGTAGGAAGCCATCTCCGAGGCCAGCAGTTCCTCGCGGGTGGCCTTGCCTTCGGCGAACAGCTGGCGCACCGCGGCCTTCTCCTTGTTGGAGATACCGGTGGGCATCGGGCCGGCAGGCACGAACACCACCGGCAGATGGCCGAAGCGCAGCGCGCCGATCAGCAGGCCGGGGACGATCTTGTCGCACACGCCCAGGCACAGCGCGGCGTCGAACATGTTGTGCGACAGCGCGATGGCGGTGCCCATCGCGATCACATCGCGGCTGGCCAGGGACAGCTCCATCCCCGGCTCGCCCTGGGTCACGCCGTCACACATGGCCGGCACGCCGCCGGCGAACTGGCCGACCGAGCCGATCTGCCGCAGGGCGTCCTTGATCAGTTCCGGGAAGCGCTCCAGCGGCTGGTGCGCGGAGAGCATGTCGTTGTAGGCGGAAACGATGGCGACGTTGGCCTGGTTCATCAGCCGCAGCGCCTGCTTGTCGGATTCACCACAGGCCGCGACGCCGTGGGCGAGGTTGCCGCAGGGCAGCGTGCCACGGTGCGGGCCCTTGGTGGCGGCTGCCTTGACCAGGTCGAGGTAGCGCTGGCGCGTGGCCGCGCTGCGGGCCTGGATGCGCTGGGTGACTTCGAGCACGCGGGGGTGCATGGCAGCATTCTCCTACAGACTATCAGTTGTTGTTTTTACAACATAATCTTCGAATACAAAGCATTTACTTTTCTTCGAAGCGGAAATTTAATGTTTTTTACCACAACATAAGAAAAGAGACGACCTTCATGACTATACGCCTGGCGATCAACGGGTTCGGCCGCATCGGTCGGAATATCCTCCGTGCACTCTACTCCGGCCCCTACCGCCAGCACCTGCAGGTAGTGGCGATCAACGACCTGGGCGATGCGGCGATCAACGCCCACCTGTTGCAGTACGACAGCGTGCACGGACGCTTCCCCGGCCAGGTGGAACATGACGCGGAAAGCCTCAGCGTAGAGGGCGACCGCATCGCCGTCACGGCCATCCGCAACCCGGCGGAGCTGCCCTGGAAGGCGCTGGAGGTGGACATCGTGCTGGAATGCAGCGGTCTTTTCACCGCCCGCGACAAGGCCGCCGCGCACCTTGCAGCCGGTGCGCAACAGGTGTTGATCTCGGCGCCGGGCCAGGGTGTCGACGCCACGGTGGTCTATGGCGTCAACGAACAGATCCTGCGGGCGGAGCACCGGATCGTCTCCAACGCCTCCTGCACCACCAACTGCCTGGCACCGGTGGTCCAGGTACTGCACCGCGAGCTGGGCATAGAGCACGGACTGATGACCACCATCCATGCCTACACCAACGACCAGAACCTCTCCGACGTCTACCACAGCGATCCGTACCGGGCGCGCTCGGCCACCCAGTCGATGATCCCCACGAAAACCGGCGCCGCCGACGCGGTGGGGCTGGTGTTGCCTGAGCTGGCCGGCAAGCTGACCGGGCTGGCGGTACGGGTGCCGGTGATCAACGTGTCGCTGGTGGACCTCACGGTGCAGGTCGCCCGCGACACCAGCGCCGAGCAGGTCAATGCGTTGTTCGAACGCGCCAGCCAGGGCTCGGCGATCCTCGGCTGCAACCGCCAGCCGCTGGTCTCGGTGGACTTCAACCACGATTCGCACTCGGCGATATTCGACGCCAGCCACACCCGGGTGAGCGGCCGGCTGGTCAAGGCGATGGCCTGGTACGACAACGAGTGGGGCTTCTCCAACCGCATGCTGGATACGGCGCGGGCGATGCGGGACGCGCGGAGCTGAGACTCCTCGGCCGCCGGGGTTCGCGAGCAAGCTCGCTCCTAGAAGGGTGGAGCGTTTGCTCTTCGTAGGAGCGAGCTTGCTCGCGAACAGCCAGCGCACAATCAATAGCCACGGCGCATAACGCTTCGCGCGATGCCTCCGACGAACTAGAATCCGCCGGTTCACCTGCATCCGCCATCCCCATGCTCGCCCTCAAGCTCACCCTGGTTCCGCTGTTCCTGTTGCTGGTTTCGCTCTCCGGACGCTGGTGGGGCCCCGCCGTCGCCGGCTGCCTCGCCGCCCTGCCCGCCATTACGGGACCGATCCTCTACCTGATCACCGTGGAGCACGGCCGCGATTTCGGTGCCCGGGCCGCACTGCTGGCGCTGGCGGCGATCTTCGCTGCGGAAGCGTTCAACTTCGCCTATGCCTGGATCTGCCGGCGCCACGCGTGGCCGCTGGCGCTGGGCGGCGCGCTGCTGGCCTGGCTGGTCGCCGCCTGGGGGCTGACGCAGCTACCCGCCCTGCCCATCTGGGCATTGATGGCTGCGGCGCCGGGAGCACTGACCAGCCAACTGTTCATGCCGCGTGCCGAACTGCCGGCGGCCGTCTCGCCGGTAGGACGCCTCGAACTGGGGTTGCGCATGTTCGCGGGCGCCTTACTGACCCTGGCCGTCACCGCCCTCGCCGGCTGGGCCGGGCCGAGCTGGAGCGGCCTGCTGGCGGTGTTCCCGCTGCTCTCCATCGTGCTCTGCGTGTCGTCGCAGCGGCTGCATGGCGCGGGCTTCGTCATCGCCCTGCTGCGCGGCATGGTCACCGGGCGCCCGGCCTTCGCGGCATTCTGCCTGTGGCTGGCGCTGCGCCTGCCGGACAACGACATCCTGCCGAGCTTCGCCGAAGCGGCGCTGCTGGCGGTGCTGGTGCAGGGCGCGCTACGCGGGCTGATCGGGTTCCGCTCGCGAAAGGCGGCCAAAGCCGCCTGAAAAGAACAACGCCACGGCTGATCCAGCCGTGGCGTTTTCGTTTGCAGCGCGAGTGACGCTTAGAGCAGCGTGAAGCTCTGCTCCTTCACGCTGTCCGAATCCAGGCCGACGTAGACCTTGAACTCGCCCGGCTCCGAGGCGTAGCGCAGTTGGCTGTCGTAGAAGCGCAGGTCTTCCTCGCGGATCGGGAACTGCACCACCTTCGACTCGCCCGGCTGCAGCAGGATCTTGCTGAAACCCTTGAGCTCCTTGACCGGACGACTGATGGACGCGGCGACGTCGCGCAGGTAGAGCTGCACGGTGGTCTCGCCGGCGACCTTGCCGGTGTTCTTCACGGTCACGCTGGCAGTCAGCTGGTCACCCTTCTTCAGCTTGCTGCCCGACAGCTTCACGTCCGAGACGCTGAAATCGGTGTAGCTCAAACCGTAGCCGAAGGGGTACAGCGGGCCGTTCTGCGAGTCGAAGTAGCGCGAGGTGTACTTGTTCGGGTGCTCGTGGTCGAACGGGCGGCCGGTGTTCAGGTGGTTGTAGTAGATCGGTACCTGGCCCACCGAGCGCGGGAAGGTCATGGTCAGCTTGCCCGCCGGGTTGTAGTCGCCGAACAGCACGTCGGCGATGGCGTTGCCGCCCTCGGTGCCGCTGAACCAGGTTTCCAGGATGGCATCGGCGTTGGCGCTTTCCCAGCGCAGGTCCAAGGGCCGGCCGTTCATCAGCACCAGCACCAGCGGCTTGCCGGTGGCCTTGAGAGCCTTGAGCAGTTCGATCTGGCTCTGCGCGATGTGCAGGTTGGTCTTGCTCGACGCCTCGTGGGCCATGCCCTGGGCCTCGCCGACCACGGCCACCACCACGTCGGCCTGCTGCGCCTTGGCCACGGCCTCGTCGATCATCGACTTCGGGCTGCGCGAGTCGACGCTGACATCCTCGCTATACTCGTTGAGGTACTTGATGATCTCCGCATCGTCGGTGACGTTGGCGCCCTTGGCGTAGAGCAGCGCAGCCTTGCCACGGGTCGCCGTGCCCATACCTTCGAGCACGGTCACCGCCTGGAAGGCCTTGCCGGCGGCGGACCAACTGCCCATCACGTCGCGCTTGCTGTCGGCCAACGGGCCGACCAGGGCGATCACGCCATCACGCTTGAGCGGCAGCACGCCGTTCTGGTTCTTCAGCAGCACCATGCCCTTGCGCGCGATCTCGCGGGCGTCGGCGCGGTGCAGGCGCTCCTCGGCGTTGGTGTCCACCGGGTCCTTGCCCTGCAGGTAGCGGTACGGATCCTGGAACAGGCCCATGTCCCACTTGGCGGCCAGCACGTCGCGGCAGGCGCGGTCGATCTCGGCCTGGCTGATCAGCCCGGCCTTGAGCAGTTCGGGCATGTGCCTGCCGTAGAGATCGTCGTTCATGTTCATTTCGACGCCGGCGTTGATCGCCAGGCGGGTGGCGTCGCGCTCGTTGGCGGCCACGCCGTGCTTGATCAGTTCGCCCACCGCGCCGTGGTCGCTCAGGGTCAGGCCCCTGTAGCCCCACTGGCCGCGCAGCAGGTCCTGCAGCAGCCACTTGTTGGCGGTGGCCGGCACGCCGTTGATGCTGTTCAGCGAGACCATCACAGCGCCGGCGCCGGCGTCGATGGCCGCGCGGTACGGCGGCAGGTAGTCCTGGAACATGCGCTGCAGGCTCATGTCCACGGTGTTGTAGTCGCGGCCGCCTTCGCCGGCGCCATACAGGGCGAAGTGCTTGACCCCGGCCATGATGGTTTGCGGCTGGTCCAGGCCCTTGCCCTGGTAGCCCCTGACCACCGCGGCGGCGACCTTGCTGGTCAGCCAGGCGTCTTCGCCGAAGCCTTCGGAGACACGGCCCCAGCGCGGGTCACGGGCGATGTCGACGGTGGGCGAATAGGTCAGGTTGAGACCGTCGGCGCTAGCCTCGATGGCCGCGACGCGGGCGCTGCGCTCGATGGATGCCAGGTCCCAGCTCGCCGCCAGGCCCAGGCCGATGGGGAATACGGTGCGGTGGCCGTGGACCACGTCATAGGCGAAGAACAGCGGGATCTTCAGCCGGCTCTTCATCGCCGCATCCTGCAGGTCGCGGATGCCCGGACGCACCACGGTATTGAACACCGCGCCGGTGGTGCCCTCGGCGATTTCCTTCAGCAGTACCGGCTTGGGATGGTCCGGCCCGACGCTGACCAGGCGCAACTGGCCGATCTTCTCTTCCAGCGTCATGCGCTGCATCAGGCTGTCGAGGAAGGCGTCCTTGGACTGGCCGGGCAGCGGCACGGCGGGAGCCTCGGCGGCGAGAAGCGATGCGCTGTTCAGGCCCAGCAGCAGGCCGAGCCAGCAGATGCGGCTGATTGGAGTTCTTTTCATATGGGTACTCAGCAGCCTGCGCGAGGCGCCGGGCCACTGTGGAATGTTGTAGAGGGTCGTCGAAGGGGCCGGTATTCCGGCGGCTCCCCCGGGTGGTGCCGCCGACGCCGTTCGAACGCGGCACATAAGTTCGTCGTGCCGGCAGCGGAAGTCAATCACCGAACGGCTGGAAAGCAGCGGCCATCCAGGCCAACGCCTGCACTCAATGGTCGCGATTGCGCACGTTGAACTCCATTTCCTCGAGCATGGCTTCGCGCAGCGCACGCTCTTCGTCCCACTCGTCTTCCTCGGGAGCGGACGGCGCTGAGGTCGGCGGCGCGGTTGCTGCGGTCTCGGCGTTCGTTTCGGGCTCGGCAGCCGCTTCGGCTTCACCCTGCGGCTCGACCTCCGGCAGCGCGTGAACGCCGCTGAAGTCGGCATCCACGCCGGAGTCTTCGTCGTCGCTCGGCGGGCGATCGATCAGGTCGTCGAAGTCGGTCTTCAGGCCCTGCTCCATCTCGTCCAGCTCGGCGAGCAGGCTGCGGAAGCTGGTTTCCTCCGGCTTTTCCTCCGGCGGCGCGGGCTCCGGCTCCTCGCCGGCATCGCGCAGCGCCTGGTCGGCCAGGGCCTGCAGGGACGGCGGGACGTAGTCCTCGTCGTATTCCTCGGGGCCGGGCAGGCTGACGGTGGGTGCCATGTCCTCGAGGATCGGCTGCGGCTCGGGCTCCATCAGTTTCAGCTCGGCCAGCGGCGGCAGTTCTTCCAGGCTCTTGAGGTTGAAGTAATCGAGAAAGGTCCGCGTGGTCGCCAGCATCGCCGGGCGGCCGGGCACCTCGCGGTAGCCGACGATGCGGATCCACTCGCGCTCCATCAGCGTCTTGACGATCTGGGTGTTCACCGCGACGCCACGGATTTCCTCGATCTCGCCACGGGTGATCGGCTGGCGGTAGGCGATCAGCGCCAGGGTCTCCAGCAGGGCACGGGAATAGCGCTGCGGGCGCTCCTCCCACAGGCGGCCGACCCAGGGAGCGAGCTTCTCGCGCACCTGCAGGCGGTAGCCGGTGGCCACTTCCTTCAGCTCGAAGGCACGCCCCGCGCAGGACAGCGACAGCACCGCCAGCGCATCGCGAAACTGTTGCGGCTCCGGCCGCTCGGCCTCTTCGAACAGCTCGCCGAGGCGCTCCAGCGACAGCGGCTTGCCAGCCGCCAGGAGGATGCCTTCGAGCAGGGTCGCCAGTTCTTTGGGGTCGGACAGGTTCATCGAGTCGCTCAGTGGGTCAGCCGAAACGGGTGAAGGCCGGGTGGTACGCCACTTCGCCGCGCACCGCCTGTGCCGCCGGGGTCAGGCGCAGGCACTGGCAGTACTGGGCGGGAATGCCGGGGAATACCAGGGTGTCGTCGGCGATGAAGCCGAAACGCGAATAATAAGCCGGATCGCCCACCAGCACACAGCCGGCCACGCCGTCGGCGCGCAGTTGCAACAGGCAGGCCCTGGCCAGCGCGCTGCCGATGCCGGCCTTCTGCCGCGCCGGCAACACCGCCAGCGGGCCCAGGCCCAGCCAGCCGATGGATTCGCCGTCGATGGTCACCGGCGAGGCGGCCAGGTAACCGACCACGTCGCCGGCCTCCTCGGCCACCAGCGCGAGGCTGAGGGCCCCGTCCTCGCGCAGGGACTGCACCAGCAGGTGCTCGGTCTGCCGGCTGTGCGGATGGTCGGCGAAGGCCGCGCGCAACAGGGCATCGATGGCGGCGTGGTCGCCGGCTTGTTCAGAGCGAATCTTCAAGGTCATCTAGTGTCGGCTCCGCAGGCGCGGCCTCCTCGGGTTCGAAGGCTCCTTCGCCATCCTCCTGTACGGGTTCGGCGGAAGATTCGCCTTCCGTGGTTTCGCTCCGGGCGCGCACGTGGATCGGCGCGAAGGCGGCGTTCTGCACCAGCTCCACCAGCTGTTCCTTCACCAGTTCGAGCACGGCCATGAAGGTCACTACCACGCCGAGCTTGCCCTCCTCGACGCGGAACAGGCTGATGAAAGGCACGAAGCCCGCGCCCTTCAGGCGTTCGAGGATTTCGCTCATGCGCTCGCGGGTGGAGAGCATCTCGCGGGTGACCTGGTGGCTCTCGAACAGGTCGGCGCGGCGCAGCACCTCGGCCATGCACAGCATCAGCTCCTGCATGTCGACGTCGGGCAGCAGCTTGCGCGCCCGCGCATCCGGCGCGGCAACGCTGGGCAGGATGATGTCGCGGCCCAGGCGCGGCAGGGTGTCGAGGTCCTCGGCGGCCTTCTTGAAGCGCTCGTACTCCTGCAGGCGGCGGATCAGTTCGGCGCGCGGGTCGTCCTCTTCTTCCTCGGCTTCGGCCGAGCGCGGCAGCAGCATGCGCGACTTGATCTCGGCGAGCATGGCGGCCATCACCAGGTACTCGGCGGCCAGTTCCAGGCGCACCGACTTCATCAGCTCGACGTAGCCCATGTACTGGCGGGTGATTTCCGCCACCGGGATGTCGAGGATGTTGATGTTCTGCTTGCGGATCAGGTAGAGCAGCAGGTCGAGCGGGCCTTCGAAGGCTTCGAGGAAGACCTCCAGGGCGTCCGGCGGGATGTACAGGTCCTGCGGCAGCTCGGTCAGCGCCTCGCCGTAGACCAGCGCCAGCTGTACCGGGGCCCGGTATTCGGTGGCGCTGGAAGGATCGTCCGGCTCGCTCAGGTCACTCATCGGCCACTCGTCAGGCTCTTGGGGGATATGGGCGGCATTATCCCTGCTTTTACCCCTCGTGGGTGGGGGAAATGGCTCAAGGGATGGGCGGTGTCAAATCACGTCGCGCGGCGGTGGGCATTCCTGTAGGAGCGAGCTTGCTCGCGAACCAGGCTCCGCAGCGGGGGCTTGTTCGCGAGCAAGCTCGCTCCTACGAAAAGCGTTTATCAGCGGTAGGACAGCCCCATGGCATGCCGCACCTCCACCAGCGTCTCGCGGGCGGCCTCGCGGGCATGCTCGGCGCCCTCGGCGAGGATGCTGCGCACCAGCTCCGGGTTGTCCTCGTAGTCCAGTGCACGCTCCTGGATCGGCGCCAGTTCCTGCTGGATCGACTCGATCAGCGGCCGCTTGCAATCCAGGCAGCCGATGCCGGCGCTGCGGCACCCTTCCTGCACCCACTGCCGGCAGCCGTCGTCGGAGTAGATCAGGTGCCACTGCCATACCGGGCAGCGCTCGGGGTCGCCGGGGTCGTTGCGATGGACCCGCACGGGGTCGGTGGGCATGCGCGCGATCTTTTCCTCAACCTCCGCCGGGCCGTCGCGCAGGGCGATGGTGTTGCCACGGGAGTTGGACATTTTCTGACCATCCAGCCCCGGCATCTTCGGCTCGTGGCTGACCAGCGTCTGGGGTTCGGGCAACAGCAGCCGGCTGCTGCCTTCGAGGTAGCCCAGCAGCCGTTCGCGATCGCCCAGGGTCAGGCTCTGCTGCTCCTTGAGCAGTGCCTGGGCCGTCTCCAGCGCTTCGCCGTCACCCTGCTCCTGCCAGGTGCGGCGCAGGCTGGAGTAGAGCTTGCCGGTCTTCTTGCCGAGGCGGCCGATGGCAGTCTGCACGCGCTCCTCGAAATCGTCTTCGCCGCCGTAGAGATGGTTGAAGCGACGGGCGATCTCGCGGCTGAACTCGACGTGGGCGAACTGATCGGAACCCACCGGCACCCAGCCGGCGCGGTAGATCAGGATGTCCGCCGCCTGCAGCAGCGGATAGCCGAGGAAGCCGTAGGTGGAGAGGTCCTTGTGGCTGAGCTTTTCCTGCAACTCCTTGTAGGTCGGCACCCGCTCCAGCCAGGACAGCGGACAGATCATCGACAGCAGCAGGTGCAACTCGGCGTGCTCGGGCACCTGGGACTGGATGAACAGGGTCGCCGCACTGGGGCTGATGCCCACGGCCAGCCAGTCGATGGCCATGTCGCGCACATGCCGGCGGATGCCCTCGGTCTCGTCGTACTCGGTGGTCAGGGCATGCCAGTCGACGATGGAAAAGAAACACTCGTATTCGTGCTGCAGCTTTACCCAGTTCTGCAACACACCGTGGTAATGCCCCAGATGCAGGCGCCCGGTGGGGCGCATGCCGGACAGCACGCGGCGCTGGGAATCGACGCTGGCCAAAGATCAACCTCGTGGAATCAACGGACGAAGTGCGCAGTATAGAAGTCAGGCACCGACCATGAACGGTTCCGGGTCGCCGCAGCCGACACGCACCACCACCGGGTCCTCGTCGGTCAGGGCGATCACCGTGGAAGCCTCGCCGCCGCCGTAGCCGCCGTCGATGATCAGGTCCACCTGATGCTCCAGCAGGTCGCGCATCTCGTACGGGTCGTTCAGCGGCTCGGTCTGCCCCGGCAGGATCAGGCTGACGCTCATCAACGGCTCGCCCAGTTCCTCCAGCAGGGCCAGGGCGATGGGACAGCTCGGCACCCGCAGGCCGATGGTGCGGCGCTTGGGGTGCAGCAACATGCGCGGCACTTCACGGGTGGCGTTGAGGATGAAGGTGTATGGCCCCGGCGTGTGCGCCTTGAGCAGGCGGAACAGGCCGGTGTCGACCTTGGCGTAGAGCCCAAGCTCGGAGAGGTCGCGGCAGACCAGGGTGAAGTTGTGCTTGTCGTCCAGCCGGCGGATGCGGCGGATGCGCTCCACCGCCGACTTTTCGCCGATGCGGCAACCCAGCGCGTAGGAGGAATCGGTGGGATAGGCGATCACGCCGCCCTGCCGGACGATCTCCACCGCCTGTTTGATCAGGCGCGACTGGGGGTTTTCCGGGTGGACCTGGAAGAACTGGCTCATTGAGTCTCCTTGTTCCCTATGGCGTTGTCCGCAGAGGCGAAACGCGGCCAGAGCGGCGGCAGGTCCTCCGGCACCGCGCGGTACAGGCCCAGTTCGGACCAGTCGCTGGGACCGTGGAAATCGCTGCCGGCGGTGACCATCAGGCCGAACTCGCGGGCGAGGATGCTGAGCACGCCGACCTGCTCCGCCGGTTGCGGCCCATTGACCACCTCGATGGCATGGCCGCCGGCGGCGATGAAGTCAGCGACCAGCTTGCGCCGCTTGGTACGCGTGAAATCGTATTGGCAGGGGTGCGCCAGGCTGATCCAGGCGCCGGCGCCGCGCAGGCTGCCGAGCGCATCGGCAAGGGCCGGCCAGTGCTGCTTGACGTCCCCCAGCTTGCCGGCGCCCAGCCACTTGCGGAAGGCTTCGGCGCGATCCTTGACGTAGCCCTGGCGCAGCAGGAATTCGGCGAAGTGCGGACGCGCCGGGGCGTTCTCGCTGTCGCCCAGCTCGCGCTGCACCGCCCGCGCGCCCTCGAAGGCGCCGGGCATGCCCTTGGCTTCCAGGCGCCGGCCGATCTCCTCGGCGCGGGTCCAGCGGGCGCGGTGCAGGTCGTGGAGGGCCTTGACCAGCGACTCGGCGCGCGGATCGAAGCCATAGCCCAGCACGTGGATGGTGGCGCCGCCCCAGGTGCAGGACAGCTCCACCCCATCGACCAGTTCCATACCCAACCGACGTGCGGCTTCGCGGGCCTCGGGGAGGCCGTCGAGGGTGTCGTGGTCGGTCAGCGCCAGCACGCGCACGCCGCGTCCGTGGGCACGCTCGACCAGGGCCGTCGGGCTGAGGAGTCCGTCGGACGCGGTGCTGTGGCAGTGCAGGTCGACTCGCATGCAGGGCTTCCGTAGGCTGGGGACGGCTTATTTCTGTATAGACGCTTATGTGCGCCCGCTCTCACGGTAATCGGTTGAAACCATGACCGGGCACAGCGTTGGGCGGATGAGGCTTTCAGTTCACCGGCAGGTTGGTATTATGCCGGCTCTACCAGGCTCTGGCTGCCGTAATGAAGCAATTCATCGATTTCATCCCCCTCATTCTGTTCTTCATCGTCTACAAGCTCGATCCGCGCAACGTCGAACTGGCCGGCCAGAGTTTCTCGGTCGGCGGCATCTACAGTGCCACCGCCATGCTGATCGCCGCGTCCGTGGTGGTCTACGGCGCCCTGCTGATCAAGCAGCGCAAGCTGGACAAGGGCCAGTGGGTCACCCTCGCCGCCTGCCTGCTGTTCGGCGGCATGACCCTGGCCTTCCATAGCGAAACCTTCCTCAAGTGGAAGGCGCCCGTGGTGAACTGGCTGTTCGCCCTGGCCTTCGCCGGCAGTCACTTCATCGGTGGCCAGCCGCTGATCCAGCGGATCATGGGCCACGCGGTGCACCTCTCCGAGTCCCTCTGGGCGAAGCTGAACGTCGCCTGGGTGCTGTTCTTCCTGATCTGCGGCTGTGTCCAGCTGTTCGTCGCCTTCACCTTCCAGAGCATCTGGGTGGACTTCAAGGTGTTCGGCAGCCTGGGCATGACCCTGCTGTTCCTGATCGGCCAGGGCGTGTTCCTGGCCCGCCACATGCACGATGAACCTACCGGCGAAAAACCCAAGGACTGACATGCTCTACGCGATCATTGCCCGTGACATCACCGCTTCCCAAGAACGCCGCCTGGCCACTCGCCCCGCGCACATCGCCCGCCTGGAGCAACTGAAGGAAGAAGGCCGCCTGGTGCTGGCCGGCCCGCACCCGGCCATCGACAGCAACGACCCGGGCGCCGCCGGCTTCACCGGCAGCCTGATCGTCGCCGAGTTCGAATCCCTGGCCGCAGCGCAGGCCTGGGCCGACGCCGACCCGTACCGCGCCGCCGGCGTCTACGCCGAGGTCGTGGTCAAGCCCTTCAAGAAAGTCCTGCCCTAACCCGCTCGAACGTTGTACCCCGCGGCACGGAACGCCACGGGGGTTCGCAGCCGGACACCGCCGGGATGGCCGTGGACGGCGGACCATCATCGAACAAGGAGTCCCGATGCGCCGTCTGCCCCTGCTGGTCTGCCTCACCCTGCCCCTGGCCGTCCAGGCCGAACAACCCGCTCCGGAACAGCCTCCGGCCGCCGCTGTCGAACCCATCGATAGCGCGAGCGCCGACGCCCGCGGCGACCTCGAACGCCGCCTGGCCGAGAGCGAACAGCAACGCCAGGCGCTGGCCGCCCAACTGGCCGCCCAATCCGCAGATCGGGACAACCGCCGGGACGAAGCCGTCATCGGCCGCCTGCGCCAGGAGAACCAGCGCCTGAAGCTGCAACTGCACGAGGCCCAGTCACAACAGCCGCCACGCCTGCTGTCCGAACAGCAGACCTGGTACGTCACCGGCGGCGGCACCGCCCTGCTGGCCTTCGCCCTCGGCGCGCTGAGCCGTGGCAGCCGCCGCCGGCAACGTCGCGAATGGATCAACTGAAAGATACCTTTTCATGAGTGAACTGCTGCTGATCGACGACGACCGCGAGCTTTGCGAGCTGCTCGGCACCTGGCTGGTCCAGGAAGGCTTCAGCATCCGAGCCGCCCACGACGGTGCACAGGCCCGCGCCGCGCTGGCCAGCCGCGCCCCTGACGCGGTCGTGCTCGACGTGATGCTGCCCGACGGCAGCGGGCTGGAACTGCTCAAGCAATTGCGCGGCGAACACCCTGACCTGCCGGTGCTGATGCTCTCCGCCCGCGGCGAGCCGCTGGACCGCATCCTCGGCCTGGAGCTGGGCGCCGACGACTACCTGGCCAAACCCTGCGATCCGCGCGAACTCACCGCCCGCCTGCGCGCCGTGCTGCGCCGCAGCCACCCGGCGCAACCCAGCGCGCAGCTGGAGCTGGGCGACCTGGCGCTGAACCTGTCGCGCGGCGTGGCAAGCATCGGCACGCAGGAAATCAGCCTGACCCTCTCCGAGAGCCGCATCCTCGAAGCCCTGCTGCGCCAGCCGGGCGAACCGCTGGACAAGCAGGCCCTGGCGCAACTGGCGCTGGGTCGCAAGCTGACCCTGTACGACCGCAGCCTGGACATGCACGTCAGCAACCTGCGCAAGAAGCTCGGCGGCCACCCCGACGGCCGCCCACGCATCCTCGCCCTGCGCGGCCGCGGCTACTTCTACGCGCCCTGAGGCGCGCTGGCGGGCGCCTTCGCAAAGCGCGCGGCGCTGCTTCACGTAATCTTTACCGAAGCTTTACCTGTGACTGACGGCCCTTGACCTTGCCGCCCCTAGACTGGGCTCATCCGGTAACGACCGGTCCCTGAAAGGAGAAACACCATGCGCAAGACCCTGACCGCCCTGCTGATCGCCGCCGCCCTGCCGACCGTCGCGCTGGCGGCCACTCCCGCGCCGACCGACGCCCCGCCGCCGGCCCCGTTCATGAAAGGCCATGACCACGGCATGATGCGTGGCGAGCACCGCGGCGGCGCGTTCCGCGAACTGAACCTGACCCAGGAACAGCGCCAGCAAGTCGGCAAAGTGATGGGCGAGTCCATGAAAGATCGCCGCGCGATCACCGAAAAATACTGGAACAAGCTGCCCGAGGCCGACCGCAAGGCCATGCAGGCGGAACTCAAGGCCAACCGCGACAAGGCCGACACCAGTATCCGCGGCATCCTCACGCCCGATCAGCAGAAGAAGTTCGACGAGCTGAAGAAGCAGCGCGAGCAGCGCAAGGCCGAATGGGCGGAGTTCCAGACCTGGAAGGCCCAGAAAGACGGCGCCAAGACCAACTGATCGCTCCAGCAAGCCGCAGGCGCCGGGTTATCCCGGCGTCTTGCCGTGGGGCCCCGATAATGGATAGAGCATGCGGCTGAACAGGAAGACCATGCGTTCACTCTTCTGGCGAATCCTCGCCGCCTTCTGGCTCGCCCTGCTACTGGTGGCCGGACTGTCGATCCTGCTGGGCCGCGCACTGAACCAGGACACCTGGGTCATCGCCCGCTATCCCGGACTGCATGACCTCGCCCGGCAATGGACCCAACAGTACGAAACCCGTGGTCCGGAAGCCGCACAGGCGCTGCTGGAGACCCGCCGGCGGCAATACGAACTCTCGGTGCAGGTACTCGACGAGAGCGGCCAGCGCCTGGTCAACGGCACCTACCTGCCGCGCCCGTCCCGCCCGCACGGCACCTTCGACCGGGAAAACCTGCCGCGCTTCCCCTGGCGACAGCTGAGCCAGGAATACACCAGCCCCCGTACCGACCAGACCTACCTGTTCATCTACCGCATTCCCCACCCGGCGCTGCAGGCCTGGCATCGCGGCAGCCTGCTGTGGCCGCTCAGCGCGCTGGGCATCGCCCTGGTGGTGCTGACCGTGTTCAGCCTGCTGCTGACGCTCTCCATCACCCGTCCGCTGAACCGCCTGCGCCGCGCCGTGCACGACCTCGGGCAGACCGCCTATCAACAGGACAGCCTCGCCCGCCTGTCGCGGCGCGGCGACGAACTGGGCGTGCTGGCGCGCGACTTCAACCGCATGGGCGCCCGCCTGCAGCGCCTGATCAGCAGCCAGCGCCAGTTGCTGCGCGACGTCTCCCACGAGCTGCGCTCGCCGCTGGCCAGGCTGCGCATCGCCCTCGCCCTGGCCGAACGCGCCAGCCCAGAGGAACGCGCCAGCATGTGGCCGCGCCTGGAGCAGGAGTGCGATCGCCTGGAAGCCCTGATCGGCGAGATCCTCGCCCTCGCCCGCCTCGATGCCGACCCGGGCCCGGCCAGCCGGATCGCCCTGCTGCCGTTGTTCGAACGCCTGCGCGACGACGCCCAGTTGCTTTACCCGGACCAGCAGGTCCGGCTGGATGTCGCGCCGGAACTCACGCTCGACGGCTGGCCCGACATGCTCGAACGCGCCCTGGACAACCTGCTGCGCAATGCCCTGCGCTTCAACCCCGTAGAGCAGCCGCTGGAAGTCCGCGCCGAAACCGACGGCGAACGCCTGCACATCGGCGTGCGCGATCACGGTCCCGGCGCCAGCGAAGAACACCTGGCGCACCTGGGCGAACCCTTCTTCCGCGCGCCCAATCAAGGCAGCCCCGGCCACGGCCTGGGCCTGGCCATCGCCCTCCGCGCCATCGAACGCCACGGTGGCCGGCTGCGCCTGGGCAACCATCCCGAGGGCGGTTTCCTGGCCAGCGTCGACCTTCCGCTCCACCGGCCGGCCGCCTGAGCGACGCACCTTTTCGGAGTTCCCACATGAGCCTTCCCGCCCTGCACGCCCCGCTCCCGCATCCTCCCGTGCCGCCATTCGACGCGCCGCCGGACGACCCGCAAAGCCTGGTCCTGGCGGTGGAACTGGCCCGCCTGGCCGCGCAATGGCGCGAACGCTGGCCCGGCTTGCGCCTGAACCTGCCGCAATCAGGCACCTGGCCACTGGAAAGCTGGCCCGAAGCCCTGCGCGGCGCACTGGACGCGCTGCTGCAAGCCGCCCTGCAACGACGGCCGAACGCCGCGCTGGAACTGGTACTCAGCTCAACGCGCGGGCTCTTGAGAGTGGACCTGCAGGGCCATGATCCGCAGGCGCGGGCCTGGCTGCCGGACGCCCTGCGCCCGGCTCAACGCCTCGCCGCCTGGCAGGGCGGGCGCCTGCTGTGGCGCGTCCACGGCAAGGGCTGGAGGATTCGCCTGGGGCTGCCGCTCAGCCCCGCCAGGCGCTGACGAACGCGGCCGGCTCGAGTGGCGTCGGCCGGCGCAGCCCGCCCATCGGCGTGCCCAGGTAGATGAAGCCGACGATGCGCTCGCTGGCCTCGAGCCCCAGCCCCTCGCGCACGACCGGATCGAACGCCATCGCGCCGGTACGCCACATCGCCCCCAGCCCCTGCGCATAGGCGGCCTGGACGATGCCATAGGCGGCGCAGCCAGCGGCCAGCCACTGCTCGATTTCCGGCACCTTGGGGTGCTCCTGCAGGCGCGCCACGGCAACCACCAGCGTCGGTGCGCGCAGCGGCATGGCGCGGGCCTTGGCCAGCGCCTCCGGGGTCGCATCGGCTTGCTCCGCCTGCAGGGCGCGGGCGAACAGCTCGCCCAGGCGCGCGCGCGCATCCCCTTCCACCGTCAGGAACCGCCAGGGCCGCAGTTGGCCATGATCCGGCGCGCGCAAGGCGGCGCGGAACAGGTGGTCCAACTGTTCGGCGGACGGCGCCGGCTCACCCAGGCGAGCGTGGGACACACGGTTCTGCAACGCGTCGAGAGCCTCCATCGGCTACCTCCAGACAAACTCGAAAGCCGCCATTGTAGACGCAAAGGTTTCGCATTTGCTCGATGCCCGATGCGGTGCCAGGCCGACGTAGCGTACCGGGCGAGCCGCGGTGCCGCAGATGACGACCGCCAAAACAGAAGGACTCACGGCAATGCGCGCAGCAGACACCACGATCCAGACACGGATGGTTGTTGGACAGGGATGCGAATGCCCCAGAGAAACCGGCGAGCGCCGGCGGGCTGCGCGAGACTCCATCCATCCCTTGCGCGGGTGAAGAGGGCCGATTCACTCGGTTTACACTTGCCCGACGGCGGGTAGAATGGCCGGTTCACCGACACCCGAGCTTCGCCGCATGGCCCTGCCGACACTACGCACCCTTGGATTCATCATCGGCATCTTCGTGATCACCCTGGCGGTCGCCATGCTGGTGCCGATGGCCACCCTGCTCTACTACGGCCGCGGCACCGAGCTGCACCCCTACATCTGGTCCGCGATCATCACCTTCACCTGCGGGCTGGGCATGGTCATCCCCGGCCGCCCGGAGCAGGTGCACCTGCGCCCGCGGGACATGTACATGCTCACCGTGTCGAGCTGGGTGATCGTCTGCTTCTTCTCCGCCCTGCCCTTCGTGTTCGCCCGGCACATCAGCTTCACCGATGCGATCTTCGAGAGCATGTCCGGCATCACCGCCACGGGATCGACCGTGCTCAGCGGCCTGGACAAGATGTCGCCGGGCCTGCTGATCTGGCGCTCGCTGCTGCACTGGCTGGGCGGCATCGGCTTCATCGGCATGGCGGTGGCGATCCTGCCGATGCTGCGCATCGGCGGCATGCGCCTGTTCCAGACCGAATCCTCGGACCGCTCCGACAAGGTCATGCCGCGCTCGCACATGGTGGCCAAGTACATCGTCGGGGTGTACGTCGGCATCACCATCCTCGGTGCGCTGGCCCTGTGGTGGGCCGGCATGGGCCTGTTCGACGCGGTGAACCACGCCATGTCGGCGATCTCCACCGGCGGCTTCTCCACCTCCGACCAGTCGCTGGCCAAGTGGCACCAGCCGGCGGTGCACTGGGTGGCGGTGGTGATCATGATCCTGGGCAGCATTCCCTTCGTGCTCTACGTGGCCACCCTGCGCGGCCATCGCAAGGCGCTGATCAGGGACCACCAGGTCCACGGCTTCCTCGGCCTGCTGCTGTTCACCTGGGTGGTGATGGGCACCTGGTATTCGGTGAACTCCGATCTCTCCTGGTTCGACGCCTTCCGCATCGTCGCGGTGAACGTCACCTCGGTGGTCACCACCACCGGCTTCGCCCTGGGCGACTACAGCCTGTGGGGTCACTTCTCGATCATGCTGTTCTTCTACCTGGGTTTCATCGGCGGCTGCTCCGGCTCCACCGCCGGCGGCATCAAGATCTTCCGCTTCCAGGTCGCCTTCACCCTGCTGCGCGCCAGCCTCTACCAGTTGATCCACCCGCGCGCGGTGATCAAGCAGAGCTACAACGGCCACCGCCTGGATGAAGAAATCGTCCGCTCGATCCTGACCTTCTCGTTCTTCTTCGGCGGCACCGTCGGCGTACTGGCGCTGGGCCTGTCGTTCCTCGGCCTGGACTGGATGACCGCGCTGACCGGCGCGGCCAGCACCGTGGCTGGCGTGGGGCCGGGCATGGGACCGATCATCGGCCCATCGGGCAACTTCGCGCCGCTGCCGGACGCCGCCAAATGGCTGCTCAGCGCCGGGATGCTGTTCGGCCGGCTGGAGATCATCACCGTGCTGGTGCTGTTCACGCCGGCGTTCTGGCGGCATTGAATCTTGATGGTTCGTTGCGTCGGCTCCTCTCCTCCAGGAAGCCCCTCACCCCGGCCGCATGGCCCCCTGGAAATCCATACTCTGTAGGAGCGAGCTTGCTCGCGAACGAGCTCCCCGGCGACACCGGCGTCAAGCTGTTCGCGAGCAAGCTCGTTACGAAGAGCCGGCGTCATGCCCATCACAGCCCTTCCCGGTACTCTCCCGGCGTCATCCCGAACCAGCGGCGGAACGCCCGGAAGAAATTGCTCGGCTCGGAGAACCCCAGCAGATAGGCAATCTCCAGCAGCGTCATGCGTGGCGTGGCCAGGTACTGCTGGGCCAGCTCGCGGCGGGTGTCGTCGAGCAATTGCTGGTAGCTGCTGCCCTCCTCCTGCAATCGCCGCTGCAGGGTGCGCTCGGACAGGTGCAGCGCCTGCGCCACGTTCTCGCGCTTGGGCTCGCCCTGGGGCAGCAGGCGGCACAGCACTTGGCGGGTCTGGTGGCTGAAGCGGCTGCTGACGAAGCGCGCCAGGTACTCCCCGGCGAAACGGTCGTGCAGGCGCGCCAGTTCCTCGTTGGCGGTGGGCAACGGCGCGCCCATGTCCTCATGGGAGAACAGCATGGCGCAGTGCGTGTGGCCGAAGCTCAGCGGCGCCTGGAACAGCTCGCGATAGGGCTCGGCATTCGGCGGCGCGTCACCGGCCAGGCGCACCTCCAGCGGGTTGATCGGACGCCCGGTGATCCAGCGCAGCATGCTGATCAGGCTGGCCAGCGAGCACTCGGCGCTCTGCCGTGGCACCGGCAGACGGTCGCCATGCACGACGATGCTGTACAGGCAGCCCTCGGGCAGACGGCGGAAGGTCAGGTCGGCGCCCTCGGCAATGATCCGCTGGTAGCGTTCCAGGCGCTCGAAGCCCTCGCCCAGGTTGCTGCTGGACATCAGCGCATAGCCCACCACCGGAAACGCCGGCGTGTGTACGCGGGCAATGTTCAGGCCGATGGCCGGGTTGCCGGACAGCTCCACCGCGCGGCTCCACAGGCGACTCATGGCGTCCTGCGGGTAGCGGGCATCGGGGTCTTCCAGGGCCGCGAAATCCAGCTGTAGCTCGCTGAACAGCGCGCGGCCGTCCAGGCCTTCCAGTTCCAGGGACTGCACGATCCCCCGCACCCAACTGGACAGGGTTGTACGCTCAGGCATGCTCGATTCTTCTGATTATGGTGATGACTCGTGCCGGCAGCGCGGCACAGCGGGATACTAAACTGGCACCCTACGTCATCCGCAAGTCCGCAGGCCCGCGCCTACACTGGGCCATCACAACAACAGGAGGTGCGCCATGAACACCCGGACCGCCGATCGATTCCAGAGCTTCGCCGAGTTCTACCCCTATTACCTGCAGGAACACAGCAACCCGACCTGCCGCCGCCTGCACTACGTGGGCAGCCTGCTGGTGCTGTCCCTGCTCGCCTACGCCATCGCCAGCGGGCAGTGGCTGTGGCTGCTGGCCCTGCCGTTTGCGGGCTACGGCTTCGCCTGGGTCGGGCACTTCGTGTTCGAAAAGAACCGCCCGGCCACCTTCAAGTACCCGCTGTGGTCGTTCATGGGCGACTGGGTGATGCTCAAGGATGCCTTCACCGGGCGCATCCGCTTCTGAACCATCGCCGACCGGCATAAGCCCCCGGCAGCGCACGGGACGATATCGCAGCCTTGCGGAAAAGAGGTTCGTGTCGCCGAGTGCAAGCCAGCCCGGACGGCGCTACCGGCGGATCAGCCGTTCCCGCGCGCGGGCCTGATCGTCGGGCGCCAGTTCCGCCAGCAGCTCGACCTCACCGGCGATCAGCGCGCCCACCGGCACACCGTCGCGGTAGAGCACCCGGTTGCCCGCCAGCGCCGGTACCTTGCGCCCCGGCAGCAGGGTGCCGGACAGGTTCAGCGGATCGACAGCCGAAACCACCACCCACTCCCCATCGACCTCGCGGCGGCGCACCTCGCGCAGCAGCCCGACCGCCTCCGGCAGGGCGAACTGCTCGCCCGTGAGCCCGGCGACGAAGCGGCCGCCACGGATTTCCCCACGCGCTTCCAGGCGGTGACAGACCCGCAGCAGGTCGCGCCACAGCGGCAGCCAGTCGGCCTCGCGGTCGAGCAGGCGCCAGCAGACCACCCCGTAGCGGCGCAACAGGGTCATGGCGACATGTTCCAGGGCTTCCGCCGGCAGCCGCGCGCCCGCTTCCTGCGTGGATCGGCGCAGCAGCGCCCAGCGCCCGGCGTCGGCCATGCCGAACAGCGGCGTGCGCGAACGCCGTTGCGGATGGCGCCGCGCCGCCGGCATCAGCAGGGCGCGCAGGCCGGCGAAGCTGTCGGCATTCACCCGCCCAGCCGCTACCAACTCGCCCAGCACGGTTTCCAGCTCGGTGCGCAGCAGGTGGCTGTCGCTGGCCAGTTCCTCGAAGAAGGACGCACCGTGCTCCTTGAGCACCTCCAGCACCTTGTTGGCCTTGGTGGACAGCTCGGCATCCGCCTGCCCCGCGCTCAGCACGCTCCATTGCGCCATCTGCGCACGTGGCAGCAGCACGATAGGCGTGCTCTTCAGCGGGCCGCCGCGGCCCTTCGCGGCGACTCGGCCGGGCAGGCGCGCCCAGACGATGCGGCCGGCGCGACACAGGTCGTCCAGCCAGTTGATTCCGTAGTCGGCCACGCGGCTGGGCAGGATGTCGCTCTCCCAGGCACCGGCAGCCGCCTGGAAACCTTCCAGTTGGCTGAGCACGCCGGCCAGCGACTCCGCACCGCGCATCCGCGTGCCCGCGGAGACACGCTGCCAGTCGAACAGGAAGCGCATGAAGTCGGCACGCTGCACTGGCTCGATCTCCCGGCGCAGGCGCTTGACCGTGTAGCGGTGGATACGCGCCAGCAGGTGGCGCTCGCACCACTCCTCCTCGCGCGCGCCGGGCGTGAAGCGTCCGCGCAGCACATAGCCCTCGCGCTCCAGGCTGGCCAGGGCGAAGCCGGCATCGCCGGTGGAAATGCCCAGGTCCTCGGCCAGCTCGCGCTGCAGCCGCGGGCCGAATCCGGTGAGCCGTGCGCGCACCAGTTCCACCCGCGCGTCATCCGTCGGACAGTCCTCGCACAAGGATGCCGGCAGCTCGAGCGGCGGCTTCGTGGCAGCCCGCGGATGCAGCGCGCGCCACTGGCTGAGCCGTTCCGCCGCCACCCACACGGCGCCTGCGGGTAAGGCCAGGCAGGTCGCCCGGCCCGCCTTGGCCAGCGACTTGAGCAGAATCGGCCAACCCTCGCTGGCCTGGGCCTCGCTGTCACGGATACCGCCCAGGCCGCTCAGCGCCTCGTGCATCTCGTCGGCGTCGCGGGCTTCCGGCCAGGCCTCGGCGCGCACCGCGGCGATGGCTTCGGCATCCAGCGCGCCGAGGTCGTCGGCGCTTTCCGGATCGGTCCAGCGGCGACTCTGCACGGCCTGGGTGCGGCGCTCCTCCAGCGGCGCGTCGTCGAGGAAGGCGTAGGGACTGGCCGACAGCACTTCCGCCGCCAGCGGCGACGGCGCCGGCAGGTCGCGCGCCAGCAAGGTCACCTCGCCGCGCTCCATGCGTCGCAGCAGGACCAGCCAGCCTTCGCTGTCCATCGCCTCGTGCAGGCAGTCATCGAGGGTCTGCGCCACCAGCGGGTGATCGGGTATCTCGCGCTCGCCGACGATGTTCTCCAGGCACGCCACCTGGTCGGGGAATACCGAGGCCAGCAGGTCTTCGCTGCGCATGCGTTGCAGTTGCGGGGCGACCTTGCGCCCGCCGCTGTAGCGCGGCAACGCCAGCGCGGTGGTGGCGTTCCAGCGCCAGCGCACACCGAACAGCGGCGCATCGAGCAGCGCCTGGATCAGCACCTGCTCGGCGCTGTTGGAGTGCAGGTAGCGCCAGACTTCCTCCAGCGGGAAGCTGTGGCTGGTGGACAATGAGAGGATGATGGCGTTTTCGGTGGCGGCGGCTTGCAGCTCGAAATTGAAGGTGCGGCAGAAACGCTTGCGCAACGCCAGGCCCCAGGCACGGTTGAGGCGGCTGCCGAAGGGCGAATGGATCACCAGCTGCATGCCGCCGGACTCGTCGAAGAAGCGTTCGAGGATCAACGTCTTCTGGGTCGGCAACGCGCCGAGGGCGTGACGGGCGCGGGCCAGGTATTCCACCAGTTGGCGCGCCGCGCCCTCGTCCAGATTCAGTTCGTCCCGCAGCCAGCCGAGGGCTCGGGCCAGGGGCTCGGCATCGCCTTCGCCCTGGGCCAGCAGCTCATCCAGCCGGGCGCGCAGGCGGGACACGCTGAACGACAGCTCATCGCTGCGGCCCGGCGCTTCGCCGAGCCAGAAGGGAATGTTCGGCGGTTGGCCCTGGGCGTCCTCGACACGCACCCGCCCCGGTTCGATGCGCAGGATGCGGTAGGAAATATTGCCCAGCTGGAACACATCGCCGGCCAGGCTTTCCACGGCGAAATCCTCGTTCACCGAACCCACCGTCAACCCTTGCGGCTCCAGCAGCACGGCGTAGTCGCCGGTATCGGGAATGGTGCCGCCGGAGGTCACCGCGGTGAGCTTGGCGCCCCGCCGCCCGCGCAGGCGCCGGTGCACGGCATCGCGGTGCAGGTAGGCGCCGCGCTGGCCGTTGCGGCTGTTGTAACCCTCGGCGAGGGTGCGCAGCAGGGCATCGAAGTGTTCGCGAGTCAGGTCGGCATAGGGCTGGGCGGCGGTGAACAGCTCGAACAGGGCGTCCTCGCCCCATTCCCGGCAGGCCACTTCGGCGACGATCTGCTGCGCCAGCACGTCCAGCGGCGCGCGCGGAATCGTCAAGGCATCCAGCTCGTCGCGGCGCACGCTGTCGAGCAGCGCCACGCATTCGACCAGATCGTCCCGCGAAGCCGGGAACAGCCGTCCCTTGGGCGTACCGCCGACGCTGTGCCCGGAGCGCCCGACGCGCTGCAGGAAGGCGGCGATGGAGCGCGGCGAACCGAGCTGGCAGACCAGCTCCACGTCGCCGATATCGATGCCCAGTTCCAGCGATGTAGTGGCCACCAGCACCCGCAGCTGGCCGACCTTGAGTCGCCGCTCGGCGCCCAGGCGCAGTTCCTTGGACAGACTGCCGTGGTGCGCCGCGACCCAGCCGGCGCCGATGCGCTCGGCCAGGTGCCGGGTGACCCGCTCGGCCTGGCGCCGCGTATTGACGAACACCAGGGTGGTGCGATGCGCCTCGGCCAGTTCGGCGAGGCGGTCGTAGACCTTGTCCCAGACATCGTGGGACATCACCGCCTCCAGCGGCGCCGGCGGCACCTCCAGGTTCAGGTCGCGCTGGCGACTGTAGCCGATGTCGATGATGCGGCAGGCCTGGTGGCGGCCGACCAGGAAGCCCGCCACCGCCGAGAGGGGTTTCTGCGTGGCGGACAGGCCGATGCGCACCAGCGGCGCTTCGCACAATGCCTGCAACCGCTCCAGCGACAGCGCCAGGTGGCTGCCGCGCTTGTTCGCCGCCAGCGCGTGGATCTCGTCGACAATCACGCTGCGCGCGCCGGCCAGCATCGCGCGGCCGGAGTCCGAGCCGAGCAGCACATAGAGCGATTCAGGCGTGGTGACGAGGATGTGCGGCACCCGTCGGCGCATGGCCTCGCGCTCGCTGGAGGTGGTGTCGCCGGTACGCACGGCGGTGCGGATGTCCACTTCCGCCAGGCCCATCCTGCCCAGCGCCGCGCGGATGCCGGCCAGCGGTTCTTCCAGGTTGATGCGGATGTCGTTGGACA
Organism: Pseudomonas sp. ATCC 13867; assembly: GCF_000349845.1. NCBI lineage: Bacteria > Pseudomonadati > Pseudomonadota > Gammaproteobacteria > Pseudomonadales > Pseudomonadaceae > Pseudomonas > Pseudomonas sp. ATCC 13867. The sequence goes on from NC_020829.1 coordinate 3,846,491, forward strand.
GCGCCTTGAGCGGCGAGACGTAGACCACCGTGGTGCGATCCGGCAGTTCACCGCCGTTGGCCAACCCCTCGCGCACCAGCACATCGATGGCGGCGAGGAAGGCGGTGAGCGTCTTGCCCGAGCCGGTGGGCGCGGCCACCAGGGTCGAATCGCCAGCCTGGATCGCCGGCCACGCCAACGCCTGCGCCTGGGTCGGCGCGGCGAAATGCGCGCGGAACCAGGCCGCCACCGCCGGATGGAAGGCGACCAGCGCGTCGGCGCGCCTGACGCGGGATGAGGTTCGGGAGGTGGTCATATTCCCCACTATGGTGGCGCGCGAAGCCCGTCACAAGGACCGCCGATCGTGGCTCGTCGCAGGCCGCGCCAGCCGTTACTCTTCCCTCATCCACCAGCGGACGGACAGCCGATGAGCGAGCGAGATCGCGACTACTACTGGGAGCAGGTCAAGCAACAGAACCGACAGAAGCCGCCCGACGACCCGAAGCGCAACTGGCGGATACTGGTGAAGCCACTGCTGTGGTTCCTCATCCCCCTGCTGATCCTCGCCGCCGGCACCGCCCTATGGCGCAATCCGGCCAGCCAGCCCTGGCTCCACGAGCGCTGGGTGCTGCTGCAGATTCGCCTGGGCATTTCGCCTGACGGCATGCCGGCGGCTCCAGCCGCCTCGCCCTATAGCGACAGTCCGCGAAAGCTTTCCGAATGCATCAAGCCGGGCAACGTGATCGACGATGAAGTGCGGGCGTGCGTAAAAGGGTACCGGCCGAAGACGTGGTGAGCTTCAGGAGCCTGCGTTCGCAGGAGCGCACGGTGTTCCCCGCCCCGCCCGCGCCGGCCTTGCCGGTCAATCCCGGACAAAGTCCGCCTGCGCCCGAGGCGAGCGTAGGAGCCCTGGCGCCAACCTGTGGGAGCGAGCTTGCTCGCGAACGCTGTTTCCCGATGACTCCAGCGTTTGGGCGGTTCGCGAGCAAGCTCGCTCCTACAATCAACTCAGGACTCCTCGCTGTGCCCCAATCCATGCATGCGCAGCTTGTTGGCGATAGTGGTATGCGACACCCCCAGCCGCTTGCCCAGTTGCCGACTGCTCGGGTGCTCCCGATAGAGCCGCTCCAGCACGGCCTTCTCGAAACGGCCGACGATGGCATCCAGTCCGCCGTCCAGGGAGAAATCCCCCAGCGGATGCGGCGCGCCATAGTCCGGCAGGCGGATGTGCTCGGGCTTGATGGTGCCGCCCTCGCATAACGAGACCGCCTGGAACAGCACGTTCTCCAGCTGCCGCACGTTGCCCGGCCAGTGGTAGCGGCCGAGGCGGTCCAGCGCCTGTGGGGCGAGCCTGGGCAGCGCGCAGCCGATCTGCCGGCTGGCCTGGTCGAGGAAGTGCTCCACCAGCGGCTCCAGGCCGTCCAGACATTCGCGCAGCGGCGGGATGTGCAGCGACAGCACGTTGAGGCGGTGGTAGAGGTCCTGGCGGAACTCGCCCTTGCTGCACAGTTCGGACAGGTCGACCTGAGTCGCGCAGATCACCCGCACGTCGAGGTACACCTCCTCGTCGCTGCCCACCCGGCGGAAACAGCCGTCCTGCAGGAAGCGCAGCAGCTTGGCCTGCAGACGCGGGCTCATCTCGCCGACGCCATCGAGGAACAGCGTACCGCCGGCGGTCAGCTCCAGGAGACCGAGCTTGCCCTCCGGGCGCGCGCCTTCGAAGGCGCCGGGACCGTAGCCGAACAGCTCGGTCTCGGCCATCGACTCGGGCAGGCCGGCGCAGTTCAGCGCCATGAACGGCGATTGCCCGCGCGGGCTGGCCAGGTGACAGGCGCGGGCCAGCAGCTCCTTGCCGGTGCCTGTCTCGCCTTCGATCAGCAACGGCGCATCCAGCGGCGCCATGCGCCGTGCCTCGCGGACCACGGCGGCCATCACCCGCGAGCTCTGGAAGATACTGTCGAAGCCGCGCAACTCCAGGCGCCGCACGTTATAGATGCGCTCGCCGACGCGATCGGCGCGGTGCAGCGTCAACACCGCGCCGGCCAGCGCCTCGCTCTCGTCGTGCTCGGACTGCAGCGGCGCGATGTCGGCGAGGAATACGTCGCCCTTCACCTTCACCCGCAGGCCATTGATGCGCGCCTTGTTGGCCCGCACCAGTTCCGGCAGGTCGAGGTCCTCCACGTAGCGCGACAGCGGGATGCCCGGCACCTCGTCGACACGCACGCCGAGCAGTTGCGCGGCCGCGCGGTTGGCGGCGACGATCTGCCCGGCCATGTCGATCGACAACACCGGGAAATCCAGCGCCGCCAGCAATGCGTTCAGCTCCAGGTGGCGGCGCTCGCTGGGCATCAGGCCGACGCGCTTGACGCCGAACACGCCGGGCACTGCCTCGAGCTTGGGCTTGAGCGACTGGAACTGAAGATTGATGAGGTTCGGGCAGAGCAGGTAGATGGCGTTGCCCTGCTCGCCGCCGACTTCGCCGCGATTGACGTTGATGCCGTAGTCGACCAGCAAGTTGAGGATGTCGCGCAGGATACCGACGCGATTCTGGCAGTGCACTTTGATGCGCATGGCGGGCCCGTGATTGTGATTCTGATGGGCGCTCCGGCGCTTTTTTCGCAAGGCAACCGGAAATTTCCGTCAAGAATATGTGACACCATGACACACCTTCAAGCCATGAAGGGACGAGCGCACGTCAAAGCGTAATCATTTCTTTACGCAATCCCCTTCCTCAAGAGCCGCCAGGCGTCTATCCGGGGGCTGTCCGGTAGCACGACTCGCGTTAATTGTGGAGCATCACAACAACAAGGCCCGATGCCGGAGGCCCCATGAAGACAACGCAGTACGTGGCCCGCCAGCCTGACGAACACGGTTTCATCCACTACCCGGAAACCGAGCACCAGGTCTGGAACACCCTGATCACCCGCCAGTTGAACGTGATCGAGGGCCGCGCGTGTCAGGAGTACCTGGACGGCATCGAACAACTCGGCCTGCCCCATGACCGCATCCCGCAACTGGCCGAAATCAACCAGGTGCTGCAAGCCACCACTGGCTGGCGCGTGGCGCGGGTGCCGGCGCTGATCCCCTTCCAGACCTTCTTCGAACTGCTGGCCAGCCAGCAATTCCCGGTAGCCACCTTCATCCGCACCCCGGAGGAACTGGACTACCTGCAGGAGCCGGATATCTTCCACGAGATCTTCGGCCACTGCCCGCTGCTCACCAACCCCTGGTTCGCCGAGTTCACCCACACCTACGGCAAGCTGGGCCTGGCCGCCAGCAAGGAAGAGCGGGTGTTCCTCGCCCGCCTGTACTGGATGACCATCGAGTTCGGCCTGCTCGACACCTCCCAGGGCACGCGCATTTATGGCGGCGGCATCCTCTCCTCGCCGAAGGAGACCGTCTACAGTCTCTCCAATGTCCCCGAGCACCAGGCCTTCGACCCGCTGGAATGCATGCGCACCCCATACCGCATCGACATCCTGCAGCCACTGTACTTCGTGCTGCCGGAACTCAAGCGCCTGTTCGAGCTGGCCCACCAGGACATCATGGCGCTGGTGCGCGAAGCCATGCACCTGGGCCTGCATGCGCCGAAATTTCCGCCCAAGCAGGCCGCCTGATCCGCCGTATTTACCCCAATCTGTGCCTGTGAGCGGACTCACTCGCGAACGTAAGATGATTCGCGAGCCCGCTCCTACGCCCCCACTCAGGAGAAAGCCATGACCGCACTCACCCAAGCCCATTGCGAAGCCTGCCGCGCCGACGCCCCGAAGGTGTCCGACGAAGAACTGGCAGTACTGATCAAGCAGATTCCGGACTGGAACATCGAAGTCCGCGACGGCCACATGGAGCTGGAGCGCGTCTTCCTGTTCAAGAACTTCCGCCACGCCCTGGCCTTCACCAACGCCATCGGCGCCATTGCCGAGGAAGAAGGCCACCATCCCGACCTGCTGACCCAATGGGGCAAGGTCACCGTCACCTGGTGGAGCCACGAACTCAAGGGCCTGCACCGCAACGACTTCATCATGGCCGCCCGTACCGACGAGGTTGCGCAAACCGCCGAGGGCCGCAAATGAGCCATTTCGCCAAGGTCACCCGCGTGCCGGGCGACCCGATCCTCGGCCTGCTCGACGCCTACCGGGCCGACCCGAACCCGGCGCGACTCGACCTTGGCGTGGGTGTCTACAAGGACGCCCAGGGCCTGACGCCGATCCCCCGCGCGGTGAAGATCGCCGAGCAACGCCTGGTGGAAACCGAAACCACCAAGAGCTACGTCGGCGGCCACGGTGACGCACTGTTCGCCGCGCGCCTGTGCGAAGTGGTGCTGGGCACCGACTCGCGCCTGCTGGCCACCCAGCGCGCCGACGCCACCCAGACCCCGGGCGGCACCGGCGCCCTACGCCTGGCGGCGGACTTCATCGCCCGCTGCCTGCCAGGCCGGAGCGTCTGGCTGAGCGACCCGACCTGGCCGATCCACGAAAGCCTGTTCGCCGCCGCCGGTGTGCGTGTATCGCACTACCCCTACGTCGATGCCGACAACCACCTCGACGTAGAAGCCATGCTCAGCGCCCTGGAGCGCGTACCCCACGGCGACGTAGTGCTGCTGCACGCCTGCTGCCACAACCCCACCGGCTTCGACCTGGCCTACAACGACTGGCAACGCGTGCTGGACGTGGTGCGCCGCCGCGAGCTGCTGCCGTTGCTGGACTTCGCCTACCAGGGTCTGGGCGACGGACTGGAAGAAGACGCCCGCGCCGTGCGGCTGTTCGCCGACAGCCTGTCGGAAGTGCTGATCACCAGCTCCTGCTCGAAGAATTTCGGCCTCTACCGCGAACGCACCGGCGCGCTGATCGTCTGCGCCGGCAGCGCCGCCAAGCTCACCGACGTGCGCAGCCAACTGGCGCTGATGGCCCGCAACCTCTGGTCCACTCCGCCTGCCCACGGCGCCGAAGTGGTCGCCACCATCCTCGGCGACACGGACCTCAAGGCACTCTGGCTGGAAGAGCTGGACGGCATGCGCGCGCGCATCGCCGATCTGCGCCTGAGCCTGGTGGAGGCCCTGCGCCCCCACGGCCTGGCGGAGCGCTTCGCGCACATCGCCATCCAGCGCGGCATGTTCTCCTACACCGGCCTGACGCCGGACCAGGTACGCCGCCTGCGCGAAGAACACAGCGTGTACATGGTCGGCAGCGGCCGCGCCAATATCGCCGGGCTCGCCGCCGAACGCCTGGACGACCTGGCGGCGGCCATCGCCAGCGTCTGCCGCTGACGGATCGTCTACCTCTTCGACCGGCCCTCGGGCCGGTCCTTTCTGAGACAGGGGAGCGGCGCCCACGTCACTGCGGGCAAGGTTTCGGAAATGTCCTTATCCCTCGACGACAGCCCTCCAACGCCCCCGGCCCTGCCTTGTAGCGCGGGATACGGTGCCATTGCCCCAGGCACTGGAAAACCTCGCCCAGCCCAATTCACCGCCGGATCGGAAGGGCATATTGCTGGCGCGTGAAAACGTACGGATACCCTGGCAGACTCCATCACAATCCGTAGGAATGGCGGCGAAAAGGCCTCACTCAAGGAGCCTTGCCTGGCAGGGCCCAATGGAATGCCAGTTGCAGGTTGATGGACGGCGAGACGCCATTGCTCAACTCTACCCGCTCGATGCTGATCCAGCGCTCAGCCCCCTCGATGGCGAGGAGCAATCGTCCATAGCTGGTGGGATCGAAGCTCCCGCGCACCTGTACTTCGATTCGTGGATCCGGCTTGCCATCATTGAAGTCCACCGGATCCAGCACTGTCACCCGCGGCTCCATGACGCCCGCCTTCCTGATCTCGACATCCAGCCAGGACTGCACATCGGCACGTGCCAGCGAGGCATTCTGTGCCTGCCATAAATGGGCACGGAACTGCGCCAGGCGATCCTCCGCCTGGACAGCGCGTTCGGGCCAGTAGGACTGTCGGGCCAGGTCGTGCATTTTCCGGAGCTCCTCCGCAATGCCCGTGTACTCCTGCTGCCTGGCGCCTTTCCAGTCGGCACAGACACCCACCAGGTCGATCACCAGCAACGCAAGGATGATCCAGCCGGCCAGGCGCAAACGAGGTTGCTCCTGCCAGCGCTGTACCCACTGATGCCAACGCTGGCGTGGCACCGTCCATAGCTCTCCCATGACTCCACTCCATTAATTCAGGGACATGGCCAACTGCAAACCGTCCCCTCGGGGAGAAGGCTCTACTCGTACATCGTGGAAGTGCCCCTCGTCCTGCAGGCGCTGGACGAAGAAGCGCGGATCCATGTTCGTGGTGTTGATCAGCAACGCCAGCTCACGGCCATCGAAACGCCAGGTGGTCAGCCTGCTGTCCGGCGGAAGCAACTCCGCGACTCTTTTCATCAACTCGATCTGCGTGGGTATCGCTTGCATTCGCCGCTGGAGCTCCTGGGATTGCGCTACCGCCCGCTGAGTCCGGGAGCGAGCATCGAGTAGCGGCTCGATATCCTTGACCAGTTGCGCATGCTCGCTCTGCAACTCCCGCATGCCCGACCAGGAAAGAACGCCCTGGGTTATCTCCATCGTGCCCCCCAGCACCAGCGCCGCAGCCAGTCCATGAGGCACCCAGCGCTCCCAGGCCCTGTCCCCCGGTCCTCCCGCTGCTGCCCACGGCGCTTGCAGATATTCGAACCGCTGCACCTCAGGCACAGTTGTGACCTCCAACCCCGCCAGACCGCGTGTCGCGAAGCGGATCTGCTGCAGAGAGGGTGGTTCCCGGAAGTGAAGACTCAGCAGCAGGACCCCCTGCTTCCACACCTGCAAGTCATAGCCGTGCATCACCTGGATCAGGCGCAGGACAGGTGAAGCCACTGCCTCCACCGGGCTTTGCAACAGAGACTCGGGCAGGCAGCGATAGCGCCTGGGGGCATCGGCCATGTCCTGCGCCAATGCCTGCCGGACCTGCCTGTCCCACATCCACAGCAAAGCATGGCCACCCCGCCAGACGGCATGGTATTCAGGGGTGCGATATGCCGACAGGCTGGACACCTTCATCGCCAGCGCCTGACCACGCTGCGCTCGAGGCACATGACTGAAGTCGAGGCAACGGTACAGGCACTGGGAACGGTCGATCACCCATTGCGTGGGGGCGGTACGCCAGAGCCCTTGCGGACGATGGGTCCAACGCAGGAGGCGGCTCCCGTCAGCCCCAAGGGCCTGCCACAAGCGGGGCGGCGAGTAGGCCAGGTAGAGTTTGAGGCGATTGAGGTTCGACGATTTCAGAAGCATGGCTGGGTAAGGTTCTTCGTTGAAGGAATTGCCAGGGCGGCAGAGAGGAACTGTTGGGTAGCAGCTTGAGTTGAAACTCATGGCGAACCTCACCATCGCGGGGACGGATACGGATCAGAACCACAGAGCTGGGTAAACGTGACCAACCTTCCGGAGGAATATCGCCGTAGTAACCGCCGAGAATATTTTCCAGATCGGAGCCACTGAGAATGGGGCGCTCTCGACGAAGATCGAGCAGCCGCAGAAGTCCTCCTTCGGGAACTCTCCACGCCTGAGTGAGCACGGCAGCACTGGCCGTGTTCAGATTGAGGCCGGCCTCTCCCACCGTGACCAGTTCGCTCCACCCTCTGGCGACCAGTAGCTCCTCCCACTGCTGCCACGATGGCAGGCGGAACACCTCCATAGGTGAGCGCAGGCGACGACGGGCCAATAACGAGGAGGCCGTTCCACGCTCAGCCGCCTGGTAGAGCGCCAGTTCGCGCAACATGCGCGCAGTGCTTTCCGCCGGTACGCCAAGGCTGAGCAGGAGGGCATTGATAGCGGCAGGATCACTGCTGTTCAGGCTCAACCGGGAGGCCCGGTCAATCAGTGCCACGCAGAAACCGTTGACCCAACAGAGCTCCCGGCCATCCAGAGGCAACTCAGCTCCCGCGGACAGCATCGACGGATCCATCTCCGACGGATCGGCGGGAGCACTCTCCGGAGTGGTCTGGCCTGCGGCAGTCAGGCGATGGGTAGCCATCAGCCAGGTCAGGCGGCTCAGCATGCTGCGCTCCTCGAAACTTCTCTGTACCCCTTGCCGCTCCGCTTCGAGCGTTTCCCGAGAGCGATCGATCCACAGCACCGCAGCGCCCACCACCAGCGTCATGCAGGCCAGGAACCAGATGACGCCGACCAGTACGAACCCTTGCTGGCCACCGATTCGATCGGTCCTGATATCAGCGATCATCCAGGGCAAGACCTCGTCTGGGCATCTGTACCGGCGCCATCAGGAACAACCGCTCCTGTTCGGAAGCCACGGCAACCGCATCCGGCAGCGCGTCCGCCAGCTCAGGAACGGGAGGCCAGTCCTCATGCCAGCGTCCCTGACCGTCCAGGTATTCGAAACGGGCATCCGCCGCAATCGCCAAAAGTGGCCAGCGGCTGGCCTCGACACGCCGCACATAGATCAGCTCGGCAGCAGGGCCCTCGGGCTCCAGGCGAAAGGCAAAAGGCGTCGGGATACCTTCCCGGCGGTCCACGCTGCTCAGCGTCACGGCCTCGAAACTCAGCGGATCACCACGAAATCGCTCGCCAGTTTCGCCCTGCTCGGGTGCTGCCAGCTGGGAAATGGCATCGGAGAACCAGCCGAACGCCAACTCCCGTAGATAGCGCTGATGCCCTTCGCGCGCAAAGGTATCGTTGACCTTGGCGACGTAGGTCATTCCCTGTATCAGCAGGGTCGTGATGAACGACAGCAGAACGAGCACCACCAGCAGCTCCAGCAATGTGAAGCCAGACTCGCCCCTGTGCACGCTCCGCCGGAGCATCATTCGTCCCCCCCGGCATCCTGCGCCACGCGGGTTCGTTGGAAGCCCGGCAACTCGACGAACAACTCGATCGGGTCGGCGTGTTCCTCGAGAATGAGGACCTTGACCCGGTACAACGCAGCATCGTACGGCCCCGGAGCGCCGCTATGGCGCCCGACGACTGGGCGCGCCTCCACCAGAGCATCACACGTCCACTCCAGCGTATAGGGCCCCAGGTGCACCTGGCCTTCGTGCTGAAGCGAAGGGTTGATCTGCTCCAGATAAGCCAGGGCGACTCGGGATGCATCGAGCCGACGCTGTACATCCGCCATTCGCTCCACTGTGACGAATCCGGAATTGAGCCAGGCCAGCAATGCCCCGCCGACCACTACCAGCAGCGTCATGGCGACCACCGCCTCCAGCAGCGTGAATCCAGCCTGGCGGCGACTCATGAGCGGCTCGGCAGGCACAAGGGGGCATCCAGCCTGAGGTGATCCACCACCTCCCCCCGGATCAGATCGACCTGCCCCCCCAGACAGGCACCATTGCGGCGAAACACCACAGGTGGCTGGGCCGACAAGGACCAGCCGGGCGGCAGATCCAGCATCCGCCCGGGCCAAACACCCTCGCGACCTATAACCACGTCGGTCGCCTCGAGTCGCGCACGATAGCCAAGGCTGCGCAACTGATCGGCAATGTCCTGCATATCGATACGGCGCTTCCAGGCCTCCTGCATCTTCAGCAGACCGGGCATGACCACCGCACCGAGCAGGGCTACCAGCGCCAGCACCACGACCATTTCGAGCAACGTGAATCCCGATGGTCGCTCACTGCACGGGTAGATAGCCGATCTCGGCATTCTCACCTTCGCCACCTGACTGGCCATCGGCGCCACGGCTATAGAGCGAAAATGGCTGCTCCTGGCTTGGCTTGGCGCTGTAGATATAGGGATGGTTCCAGGGGTCCAGGGGCACGCCGCCCTCGAGGTAAGGTCCCCTCCAGTACTTCCTGATGAGTTCGTCGGTGGGGGCGGTGTTCAGCAACGCCAGCCCCTCCTGCTCCGTCGGCAACCTGCCGATGTCCAGACGCATGGTCATCAATGCCCCCTTGAGCATCTTGACCTGGGTTTCGGCGGTCTGAATCTTGGCTTTGTCGGCCTGACTGAACAGTCGTGGGCCGACCAGTCCCATGAGCAACCCGATGATCACCAGGACCACGATCATCTCAAGCAAGGTAAACCCTCGCTCTCCATACCTGCTCTTCACTCGCGTTCTCCCTCCATACGACCGACGTCAGAACCGGCGCCGGCGACTTTCCGATGCCCGGCGGGGCAAGCCCGTCGCGGTCCGTTCACAGCACGATGTCGTTGGCGCTGGTGATCGCCAGAACGACGCCGGTGATGATCACGCCGAAGGCCGTACCGATCAGCAGGATCGATAACGGCTCCATCAGCGCCAACACTCTCCGCATCCTCGACCGCCCCTGCTCCTCATACAGCCCAGCGAGGCTGTCGAGCATTTCCGACAAGCGCCCGGACGTCTCCCCAACCCGAATGAGGTTGCCGCCCGTGGCGGTTATGGCATGCCGATTCTCCAGCGCCAGCGAGAGGGATAAACCGCCTCGTACATCCTGGGTGACTCGCTCCATCACCTCCCGCTGCGTCGGAACCCGCAGACTCTCGGCGGCAAGGCGCAAGGCATCGACCAATGCCACGCGATTGCCCAGCAAGGTGCCGAGCACCTTCGACCACTGGGCGACCTCGGCCTGTAGCAGCCACTCGCCAAGAACGGGCAGCCGCAGCAAGGCCCCCAGGCCTCGCCCTCGTACCCGGGAGTTGCCTGCCAGCGATACAGCGAGCACTGCGGCCATCGCCACCATCAAGGCCAGGAGCATCGCGTTGTTCCTGCACCACACGCCGCTGCTGAGTACCGCCCAGGCCAGCCAAGGCAAACGATCGGCATGCTCGAGCAGGTTGGCGAACTTGGGCACGACAAAGACGAACATCATCGCCACCGCGCCGATACCGCTCATCACCAGGATCGCCGGGTAGATCAAGGCATTGCGGATCTCGTCCCGGGTACGCCGCTCGTACTCCATCTGGGCGACGCAATCGCGCAACGAGGCTGCGAGGTTGCCGGTCATTTCTCCGGCGGTGACCAACTGATAGGCATAGCGAGGCAACGGTAGACGCGCCGCCTCCAGTACCTGGGGGAAAGAACGTCCCTGGCGGAGCCCGTCATTCATCCCTTGCAAGGCATCGGCCAGGCGGGGATGCTGCGCGGCCCGCTGTTGCGCCTCGACCGCCTCCGCCAGGCTGACACCTGCGCCAAGCAAGGTCGCCAACTCATAGAGCGCCAGATTGAGCTCCTCGGCCCGCAACCTTCGACCCCTGCGCATCATCGAGCGACTGGGTTGCGCCAGCGACAGCGGCGTCAGCCCCTGGGCCTCCAGTTGCCGTGCGGCCTCCTCCCTGGAGTTGGCATTCAATTCACCGCGACAGCGTTTACCGTGGCGGTCGATGGCTAGGTACTGCATGCGCATGGTGTCAACCGCTGGTCACACGATGGACTTCATCGACCGTGGTCAAGCCCATCCAGGCCTTGATAAAGCCGTCCTCGCGCATGCTGCGGAAACCCTGAGCCAGGGCCAGGCGCCGCATCTGCTCCACTGGAGAACGCTGCATGATCAGTTCCTGCATCTGTGGCAGCACGTCAATCATTTCGTAGATTCCCAAGCGCCCCCGGTAACCGGTGCCCTGGCACTGCGCGCACCCCACCGCGCGCTTCCAGGCCGGCGCCCGATTCGGGAACAACTTCGCCACCAGACTCTCCACCCCCTGCCGCTCTGCTTCGGGGAGCCCGGATGCATGAGGTTCAGCACAGTGGCTGCACAGGCTTCGAACCAACCGCTGGGCCTGCACACCGCGCACCGGTGAAGCAACCAGAAACGGCTCCACCCCCATATCGATGAGGCGGGTGAAAGCGCTCACGGCGTCATTCGTGTGCAGTGTTGAGAACACCAGATGTCCGGTCAGCGAGGACTGCACGGCAATTTCCGCCGTTTCCAGATCACGGATCTCACCGATCATGATTACGTCCGGGTCCTGGCGCAGGATCGAGCGCAACGCCGCGGCAAAGGTCAGGCCGATTTCCGAATGGGCCTGGACCTGGGTGATATGCGGCACCTGGTACTCCACCGGGTCCTCCACCGTGATGATCTTGCGTACCCCGTCATTGATCGATTCCAGGCAACCGTAAAGCGTGGTCGACTTGCCCGAGCCGGTGGGGCCGGTAACCAGCACGATGCCATGAGGCTCCAGCGTCCAGGTACGCACCATTTCCAAGTGATCCGGTAGCATGCCAAGGCTATCCAGACGTAACCCCTCACGCTTCTTGGGCAACAGACGCATCACCACGGACTCGCCGTGCACACCGGGTAACGTCGAAACCCGGATATCCATCTCCTGACCACCGACTCTCACGCTCATCCGCCCATCCTGCGGAAGACGTCGCTCGGCGATATCGATCATGGAAATCAGCTTGATTCGCGACACCACGGCGGCAAAACGCTCGCGAGGAAGCGATAGCTGCGACTGCAGGACGCCATCCACCCGGAGGCGCACCTGGAAGCTGAACTCGCTCGGCTCGATATGAATGTCCGAAGCACGCTTCTCGATAGCCTGGCCGATCACGTTGTTCACCAACTCGACGATCGGCGCCTCTTCTGCCATTTCACGCAGATGCCGTACATCGTCATCCCCGATCGTCTGGGACTTCCATCCATCACGTTGCTGGTGTTCATCGATGATCCGCAGCCAGGCATCCAGTTCCTGGGAACGGCACAACACCCAGTGCGGGGTCAGGTCGGGATAGAAGTGACTCAACACATCACGCAGGGCGGGCTCCAGGGGGTCGCGAGCCGCCACCAGCAAGGCGTTCGGCTCGTCCTGCCAGAGCACTATCTGTTCGGAAAGAAACCACTCGACACTGATCGGCGTCGCCTCCAGCAATCCGGCAATAGCCACGGCCGACGGCCCCTCCAGATCCCGCCCTACGAGAGGAAGTGCCAACTGCTCGGCAAGCTCTTCAAGCAGCGCCGTCTCCGAGAGTGCGCCGGAGCGCATCAGGATGCCTCCCAGGCGGCCACCGATGCGTGCCTGGAGATCGAGCGCCCGTTCAACCTCCTGGTCGGACACCACCCCCTTGCGAATCAGGCGTTGCCCCAGCAGGTCCGGTGAAACCGCCTGCATCAGGTCGTCCGCTCGTTCAGAGGACATCGGCAAATCCGCATTTCACGCGCATGAACAGCCCGATACCGATCACCGCGAGAACCCCGGCCGTCACATGGTAAGCAACGATCTGCGACAGCTCCGGCAATGGCGAACCGAAGAGAACAGCCCGCACCGTCTCGACCGGAATAGTCAACGGGTTCAGCGCGAGGTAGGAGCGCGCGGATTCAGGAAGAGAGGTCAACGGGTAAAGGATCGGACTGAGGAACAAGGCGAGTATCAGGACGAACTGCACGATTTGTCCGACATCTCGGAAATACGTCCCCAGCGCCGCGATTAGGAAGGTCAACCCGACAAGGCATACGAGAAACGGCAGCAACACCAACGGCAGGTAGAGCACGCTCCAAGCCAGCGGATGTCCCAACAGCAGCATGGCTACAAGCAGGACAAGGTAGCCGATGAATACATTGAGCAGCCCGGCAAGAACCACGGAAAGAGGAATGACTTCAAGGGGAAAAACCAGTTTCTTCACGTAGTTGCCATAGCTGTGCATCACTGATGCCGCACGGCTCAGGCATTCACCCAGCAGGGTATTGAGCAGCAACCCCGAAAACAGGGTCAGGGCAAATGAAGAGGTGTCCTGATCGGCACCCCAGCGGGACTTCAGGATATGGCCGAACACGAAGGTGTAGACAACCAGCATCAGGAAGGGGGCGATAATGATCCAGGCCCGCCCCGGCAAGGTGCCGCGATACCTGGATTCGATCTCCCGCCGCGCCAGCGCGACGGTCAGTCCGAGGCGCTCGAACACGGACTCGTACCAGGAAAGAAAGTGATGCTTCGACACGCACGCCCCCGACCGACTCGGACCGGTTTTCTACAAACCGCCCAGAAAAATGAGTAGGTAATGGTGAGGGCTGGGAGACTTTCGGAGATGCAGGACCGTTCCGCAGCTACGTACGGCATTTTCCGAGGATGAGGAGGAACCCATCCGAACGCTCAGGGCATCCGGATGGGCAGAGGGGATCAGAGATTGTCCAGGCCGAGCCGGGCGATCTCTCCGAGAATGCTCTCCACCACCGCGTCGATGGTCATCTCGGTGGAGTCCACCAGAATCGCACCTTCCGCCGGTTTCAGCGGTGCCACGGCGCGTTGGCTGTCGCGCTCGTCGCGGGTGCGGATTTCCTCGGCCAGTTGCGCCTGGTCGCTGTCGATGCCCTTGTTCTTCAGTTGCAGGTAGCGGCGGCGGGCGCGCTCCTCGGCCGAAGCGGTGAGGAAGATCTTCAGCGGCGCATAAGGGAAGACCACGGTGCCCATGTCGCGACCGTCGGCCACCAGGCCCGGCGCTTCGAGGAAGGCACGCTGGCGTTGCAGCAGCGCGTCGCGCACCGCGGGCAGCGCGGCGACTTGCGAGGCGCCGGCGCCGACCTGCTCGGTGCGGATCACGTCGGTGACGTCTTCGCCTTCGAGGATGATGTGCTGGCCCTGCCCGCCCTTGCGGTGGGTGAACTGCACGTCCAGGTGCGCGGCCAGGACCTTGAGGGCCTCCTCGTTGGTCAGGTCGATGCCGTGGTTACCGGCGGCGAACGCCAGCAGGCGGTACAACGCGCCGGAATCCAGCAGGTTCCAGCCCAGACGCTTGGCCAGCAGACCGGCGACCGTGCCCTTGCCGGAACCGCTGGGGCCGTCGATGGCGACGACCGGCCATTCGCCTCTCATTTACTTGCCCTCCTCGGCGACGCGGATGCCCGCGCCGGCGGCCAGCCCTAGGAAGTTCGGGAAGGAGGTGGCGACGTTGGCGCAGTCGTGGATGCGGATCGGCGCGCCGGCACGCAGGGAGGCCACGCTGAAGGACATGGCGATACGGTGGTCGCCGTGACTCCAGACTTCGCCGCCACCGTAGCTGCCGCCGTCGATGATGATGCCGTCCGGGGTCGGTTCGCACTTCACGCCCAGGGCCAGCAAGCCGTCGGCCATGACCTGGATGCGGTCGGATTCCTTCACCCGCAGCTCTTCCGCGCCGCGCAGGACGGTGCGGCCTTCGGCGTTGGCGGCGGCGACGAAGAGTACCGGGAACTCGTCGATAGCCAGCGGCACCAGGTCTTCGGGGATATCGATGCCTTTCAGCCGGGCCGAACGCACGCGGATGTCGGCAACCGGCTCGCCGCCCACTTCACGCTGGTTTTCCAGGGTGATGTCGGCACCCATGAGCTTGAGGATGTCGATGATGCCGGTGCGGGTCGGGTTGATGCCGACGTGCTCCAGGGTCAGGTCGGAACCTTCGGCGATGCTCGCGGCAACCAGGAAGAAGGCCGCCGAGGAAATGTCGGCCGGGACTTCGATGGAGGTGGCACTGAGCTTGTGGCCGGACTCGACGCGGGCGGTGGCGCCTTCGACGTCCACCGGGTAGCCGAAGCCGCGCAGCATGCGCTCGGTGTGGTCGCGGGTCGGCGCCGGCTCGGTGGTGGAGGTGCTGCCGGCGGCATAGAGGCCGGCGAGCAGCAGGCAGGACTTCACCTGGGCGCTGGCCATCGGCATTTCGTAGTGCATGCCGGTGAGCTTGTTGCCGCCACGGATGGTCAGCGGCGGACGGCCTTCGGGACCGGTCTCGATCACCGCGCCCATTTCCCGCAGCGGCTTGGCCACGCGGTTCATCGGACGCTTGGACAGTGAGGCGTCGCCGGTCAGGGTGGTGTCGAACGGCTGGGCGGCGAGCAGGCCGCTGAGCAGGCGCATCGAGGTTCCGGAGTTGCCCAGGTAGATCGGGCCAGGCGGAGTCTTCAGGCCATGCAGGCCGACGCCGTGAACGGTCACGCGACCGTGGTGCGGGCCTTCGATGACCACGCCCATGTCGCGGAACGCCTGGATGGTGGCGAGGGCGTCTTCACCCTCGAGGAAGCCTTGCACCTCGGTCGTGCCTTCGGCCAGCGAGCCGAGCATGATCGAGCGATGGGAAATGGACTTGTCGCCCGGTACGCGAACACGTCCGGAGAGGCGGCCACCCGGCTGGGCCAGGAAAATCAGGTCATTGTTGTGCATGGCGTCCACATAGGCCCGGCGGGCCAGGATTTTGCTGAAATGCTCGCGGGCAACGCGGGCGCGGGTGAAGACGCCCATCAGTTGTTGCCCGTCCCCTTGGTCGACGGCCTCGCGCAGATCATCAAGGTCGTCACGGAATACGTCGAGGATGCGCAGCACCGCCTCGCGGTTGGCGAGGAAGATGTCGTGCCACATCACCGGGTCGCTGCCGGCGATCCGCGTGAAGTCGCGGAAGCCGCCAGCGGCATAGCGGAAGATCTCCAGATTCTCGCTGCGTTTGGCCAGCGAGTCGACCAGCGTGAAGGCCAACAGGTGCGGCAGGTGGCTGGTGGCGGCAAGAACTTCGTCGTGGTGCTCGACAGCCATCTGTTCGACATCCGCCCCCAGCTCGCGCCAGAGGCTTTCGACGCACTGGATCGCGTCCGCATCGGCATTATCCAGCGGCGTGAGGATGACTTTATGACGGCGGAACAGTTTCGCGTTGGCCGCTTCCACCCCGCTCTGCTCGGAGCCGGCGATGGGATGGCCGGGCACGAAGCGCGCCGGCATGCCGCCGAACACCGCTTTCGCCGCACGTACCACGTTGCCCTTGGCGCTGCCCACGTCGGTCAGGATGGCGTTGTCGATGTCGAGGGTGGCGAGTTCGCCGAGGACCTTCTCCATGGCCAGGATCGGCACGGCAAGCTGGATCACGTCGGCCTCGCGACAGCCGGCGGCGAGGCTTTCCTCGCAGCGGTCGACCACGCCCAGCTCCACCGCCAGGCGTCGGGTCTGCGGATCGCGGTCGACGCCGACCACTTCCTCGAACAGCCCCTTCTCGCGGATACCCTTGGCGAAGGAGCCGCCGATCAGGCCGAGCCCCACCACAACCAGTCGGCGAAGCTTTTGCGGCTGGACATCAGGCACGGGCGAGTACCTTGGCCAGCGCTTCGAGGAAACGGGCGTTCTCGGCCGGCAGGCCGATGGAGATGCGCAGGTGCTGTGGCATGCCGTAGCCGCCCACCGGACGGACGATAACGCCCTCGGCGAGCAGGGCCTGGTAGACCGGACCGGCATCGCGCTTGAGGTCCACGGCGATGAAGTTGCCCTTGGAGGGAATCCATTGCAGGTCCAGCGCGCGCAGGCCGTTTTCCAGCTGGGCCATGCCTTCGTCGTTGATGCGCTTGCCTTCGGCCAGGTACTGGGCGTCGTCCAGCGCGGCGCAGGCGGCGGCCAGGGCCAGGCTGTTGACGTTGAACGGCTGGCGCACGCGGTTGAGTACGTCGGCGACCTGCGCCGAGGAGATCGCGTAGCCAACGCGCAGGGACGCCAAGCCGTAGGCCTTGGAGAAGGTGCGCGAGACCAGCAGGTTCGGGTAGCGCGCCATATATTTCAGGCCGTCCGGCAGCTCTTCGCCTTCGGCGTACTCGATGTAGGCCTCGTCGAGCACCACCAGGACATTCTCCGGAACCTGCGACAGGAAGCGCTCCAGCGCGTCCGGGCCGAACCAGGTGCCGGTGGGGTTGTTCGGGTTGGCGATAAAGACCACGCGGGTATTGGCATCGATGGCCGCCAGCATGGCTTCCAGGTCATGGCCCCAGTCTTTCGCCGGCACGACCTTCCCCTGGGCGCCGACGGCCTGGGTGGAGATCGGGTAGACCGCGAAGGCGTACTGGCTGAACACAGCGTTCAGGCCGGGCGCCAGGTAGGCGCGAGCCACCAGATCGAGAATGTCGTTGGAGCCGTTGCCCAGGGTGACCTGCGCGGTTTCGACGCCGCAGCGGGCGGCCAGGCGGCTCTTCAGTTCGAAGCCGTTGCCGTCGGGATAGCGGGTCAGTTCGGCCAGTTCCGCGCGGATGGCCTCGAGGACCTTCGGGCTCGGGCCCAACGGATTCTCATTGCTGGCCAGCTTGACGATGCCGGCGGGGTCAAGCTTCAGCTCGCGGGCCAGCTCATCGACCGGCTTGCCGGGTACGTAGGGGGAAAGCTTCTGCACACCCGGCTGGGCCAGGGCAAGGAAATCACACGACATCGCTAAAAGCCTCAAGCTATGGGCCGCAAGCCATCAACCGTCTACCGACGTGTCGGCAGCTTGCGGCCCTGGCTTGCGGCTGTCGGTTCAGAGAACCGCTTTCGGATACGAGCCCAGCACCTTCAGGGCAACGGCTTCGCTGTTGATCTTTTCCAGCACGTCCTTGATCAGCGGGTCCTTGTGGTGACCGACGAAGTCGATGAAGAACACGTAGGTCCACTTGCCGCTACGCGACGGGCGAGTCTCGATGCGGGTCAGGTCGATGCCGTTGTTGTGGAACGGCACCAGCAGCTCGTGCAGCGCGCCCGGCTTGTTGCGCATGGAGACGATGATGGAGGTCTTGTCGTCGCCGGTGGGCGGCACTTCCTGGTTGCCGATCATGAGGAAGCGCGTGGAGTTGTCCGGGCGGTCCTCGATCTTCTCGTGCAGCTTGTCCAGGCCGTACAGGCTGGCCGCCATGTCGCCGGCAATCGCGGCGCTGTTCCACTCGCTCTTCACCCGCTTGGCGGCGTCGGCGTTACTGGAGACCGCCACGCGCTCGACGTTCGGGTAGTGCGCGTCCAGCCACTTGCGGCACTGGGCCAGGGACTGGGCGTGGGAATAGATGCGGGTGATGTTGCTGGTCTTGGTGTTCTCGCCCACCAGCAGGTGGTGGTGGATGCGCAGCTCGACCTCGCCGCAGATCACCATGTCGTGCTCGAGGAAGCTGTCGAGGGTGTGGTTGACCGCGCCCTCGGTGGAGTTTTCCACCGGCACCACGCCGAAGTTCACCGCACCGGCGGCGACTTCGCGGAACACTTCGTCGATGGCTGCCATCGGCGTGCTGATCACCGCGTGGCCGAAGTGCTTGAGCGCCGCGGCCTGGGTGAAGGTGCCTTCCGGGCCGAGGTAGGCCACTTTCAGCGGCTGTTCCAGAGCCAGGCAGGAGGACATGATCTCGCGGAACAGACGAGCGACTTCCTCGTTGTCCAGCGGGCCCTTGTTCAGCTCCATGATGTGCTTGAGCACCCAGGCCTCGCGCTCGGGCCGGTAGAACACCGGCTTCTCGCCTTCGGGCAGGGCGGCCATCTTCACGCGCGCCACGTCGGTGGCGCAGCGGGCGCGTTCGCTGATCAGCTCGAGGATCTTCTCGTCGAGGCTGTCGATGCGTACGCGCAAAGCCTTGAGCTGGTCAGCGTCGCTCATCAGCCGTGCTCCTTCTCGAACTCGGCCATGTAGCCGACCAGGGCTTCGATGGCGTCCAGGCCCAGGGCGTTATAGATGGAGGCACGCATGCCGCCCACCGAGCGGTGGCCCTTGAGGTTGAGCAAGCCGCGCGCGTCGGCGCCTTCGAGGAAGGCCTTGTCGAGCTTCTCGTCGGCCAGGCGGAACGGCACGTTCATCCAGGAGCGGGCACTGGGCTGGATCGGGTTGGTGTAGAAGTCGCTGCTGTCGATGAAGCCGTACAGCATGTCCTTCTTGGCGCGGTTGCGCTGCTCCATCGCCTCGACGCCGCCCTGCTCCTTCAGCCACTGGAAGACCAGGCCGGAGAGGTACCAGGAGTAGGTCGCCGGGGTGTTGTACATGGAGCCGTTGTCGGCGGCGACCTTGTAGTTGAGCATGGTCGGGCAGATGCTGCGGGCGCGGCCCAGCAGGTCTTCACGGACGACGACAACGACCAGGCCGGACGGGCCGATGTTCTTCTGCGCACCGGCGTAGATCAGGCCGAACTTCGACACGTCGGTCGGGCGCGAGAGGATGTCCGAGGACATGTCCACCACCAGCGGGACGTCGCCGACTTGCGGAATCCAGTCGAACTCCAGGCCGCCGATGGTCTCGTTGGACGCGTAGTGCAGGTAGGCGGCGTCCCTGGACAGGTTCCACTCGTTCTGCCCGGGGATGGCGAAGTAGTCGTACTTGGATGCACTGGCAACCACGTTGACATTGCCGTAGCGACGAGCCTCTTCGATGGCCTTCTTCGACCAGATGCCGGTTTCCACGTAATCCGCCACGCCGTCTTCGGGCAGCAGGTTCAGCGGGATCTCGGCGAACTGCTGGCTGGCGCCGCCCTGCAGGAACAGCACCTTGTAGTTCGACGGCACGCCCATCAGATCGCGCAGGTCCTGTTCGGCCTTCTCGGCGATGGCCACGTAGTCGTCGCTACGGTGGCTCATCTCCATGACCGACAGGCCCTTGCCCTGCCAATCCAGCAGTTCGGCGCGGGCGCGCTCCAGCACCTCGGTGGGAAGCGCCGCGGGACCGGCGCAGAAGTTAAAGGCTCGCTTGCTCACATCCACTCTCGCTATCAGTCTTCGCTGGCCTGCGGGGCTTCTTCAGCCACAGCTTCGCCTGCTTCTGGGTTCTCTTCCGACACTTCGCCCTCGACGATCTCGCCGTCGATGACGTCGTCTTCGTCTTCCACCACGGTCGGCTCCTGCACCCGCTCCAGGCCCACGACGGTCTCGTCGGCGGCGAGCTTGATGAGGATCACGCCCTGGGTGTTACGGCCCGCACCGCGAACTTCGTCGACGCGGGTACGCACCAGGGTGCCCTGGTCGGAAATCAGCATGATTTCCTCGCCGTCCAGCACCTGCACGGCGCCGACCAGGTTGCCGTTACGCTCGTTGATCACCATGGCGATCACGCCCTGGCCACCACGACCGCGACGCGGGTAGTCGGCCAGCGGGGTGCGCTTGCCGTAGCCGCGTTCGGAGGCGCTGAGGATCTGCGCCTCGCGGCACTCGGGGATCAGCATCGAGATGATGCGCTGGCCTTCGCCCAGGCGCATGCCGCGCACGCCACGGGCGTTACGGCCCATGATGCGCACCTTGCTTTCCTTGAAGCGGATCACCTTACCGGCGTCGGAGAACATCATCACGTCCTTCGAACCGTCGGTGATGGCGGCGGCGATCAGCGAGTCGCCCTCTTCCAGCTTCAGGGCGATCAGGCCGTTGGAACGCGGCTTGGTGAACTGGATCAGCGGGGTCTTCTTCACGGTACCTTTCATGGTGGCCATGAAGATGTACGCGCCGGTCGGCTCGTCCTGGCTGAAGTCGGCGTCGTCGCCCTCTTCGGCCTCTTCGGCTTCCACCACTTCGGCGACCTGCTCGGCAACCACGTCGTCGTCATCGTTGTCGTCGCCGGCGAACTGGGCGCGCACGGCTTCCAGGTCGATCTGCAGCATCGCGGTGATGCGCTCGCCTTCGTCCAGCGGCAGCAGGTTCACCAGCGGACGGCCACGGGCGGTACGCGAGGCTTCCGGGATCTCGAAGGTGCGCAGCCAGTAGACCTTGCCCTTGCTGGAGAACAGCAGCAGGGTGGCGTGGCTGTTGGCGACCAGCAGGTGTTCGATGTAGTCCTCGTCCTTCACGCCACTGGCGGACTTGCCCTTGCCACCGCGACGCTGGGCCTCGTAGGCGGCCAGCGGCTGGGACTTGGCGTAACCGCCGTGGGAGATGGTCACCACGCGCTCTTCTTCGGTGATCAGGTCGGCGATGGTCAGGTCCATCTGCGACGCGACGATCTCGGTGCGGCGGGCGTCGCCGAACTCGGCCTTGACCTTCTCCAGCTCTTCGCGGATGACTTCCATCAGGCGCTCGGGACTGGTCAGGATGCGGATCAGCTCGCCGATCAGGGTGAGGATTTCCTGGTACTCGGACAGGAGCTTCTCGTGCTCCAGGCCGGTCAGGCGGTGCAGGCGCAATTCCAGGATGGCCTGGGCCTGCTCCGGCGACAGGAAGTACTTGCCGTCACGCAGGCCGTACTGCGGGTCCAGGTCTTCCGGACGGCAGGCATCGGCGCCGGCGCGCTCGACCATCGCTTCCACGGCGCTGGATTCCCAGCCAGTGGCGATCAGGCGTTCCTTGGCCTCGGCCGGGGTCGGCGAGGTCTTGATCAGTTCGATCACCGGGTCGATGTTCGACAGGGCAACGGCCTGACCTTCGAGGATGTGGCCACGTTCGCGCGCCTTGCGCAGCTCGTAGACGGTCCGGCGGGTCACCACTTCACGGCGGTGACGGATGAACACCTCGAGCATGTCCTTGAGGTTCATCGTGCGCGGCTGGCCGTCGACCAGGGCCACCACGTTGATGCCGAAGACGCTCTGCAGCTGGGTCTGCGCGTAGAGGTTGTTCAGCACGACCTCGCCCACTTCGCCGCGGCGCAGCTCGATGACCACGCGCATGCCGTCCTTGTCGGACTCGTCGCGCAGCTCGGTGATGCCTTCGATCTTCTTCTCTTTCACCAGCTCGGCGATCTTCTCGATCAGGCGGGCCTTGTTCAACTGGTAGGGCAGCTCGGTGATGATGATCTGCTGGCGGTTGCCACCCTTCTCCATGTCCTCGATGGTGGCGCGGGCACGGATATAGACGCGGCCACGACCGGTGCGATAGGCCTCGATGATGCCCGCACGGCCGTTGATGATGCCCGCGGTCGGGAAGTCCGGACCGGGGATGTACTGCATCAGGTCATCGATGGACAGCTCGGGGTTGTCCATCAGCGCCAGGCAGCCGTCGATCACCTCGGTGAGGTTGTGCGGCGGGATGTTGGTCGCCATGCCCACGGCGATACCGCTGGAACCGTTGACCAGCAGGTTCGGGATCTTGGTCGGCATGACCGCCGGGATCTGCTCGGTGCCATCGTAGTTGGGCACCCAGTCGACGGTTTCCTTGTCCAGGTCCGCCAGCAGCTCATGGGCAAGCTTGGACATGCGCACTTCGGTGTATCGCATGGCCGCGGCGTTGTCGCCGTCCACCGAACCGAAGTTGCCCTGGCCGTCGACCAGCATGTAGCGCAGCGAGAACGGCTGGGCCATGCGGACGATGGTGTCGTACACCGCGGTGTCGCCGTGCGGGTGGTACTTACCGATCACGTCGCCGACCACACGGGCAGACTTCTTGTAGGGCTTGTTCCAGTCGTTGCCCAGTTCGCTCATGGCGTACAGGACGCGGCGATGCACGGGCTTCAAGCCGTCGCGCGCATCGGGCAGGGCACGACCGACGATCACGCTCATGGCGTAATCGAGGTAGGACTGTCGGAGTTCGTCTTCGATGTTGACCGGGAGGATTTCTTTGGCCAGTTCGCCCATGAGAAGCCTGGTTCCTTTTTCAAATGGGACTCCGCCTCGCCCGTCCTGAGCCCGGCGGAGCGCGGTGCGCCATCAAAGCGCCACCGACTCTCTACAAATCAACGACTTGGCCGTTGATCCGCGATGCTGTGGGGGCCGTGAAAATGCCCCCTTAAGAACCGTCGGAGCTTACCACAAGCCAGGGTCAAACCCTACCCTCGCCCAGCCCCCACGATGAATTGCCGCAGGCCCCGTCAATGCAGGCGCTTGCGGCTCATCAACTGGGCCATGCGCTCGGCGTCGGGACGCTCGACCACCCCGCGCTCGGTCACGATGGCATCGATCAGATCCGCCGGAGTCACATCGAAGACCGGATTAAAGGCATCGACCTCGGCGGCGACCCGCTTGCCGCCGATTTCCAGCAGCTCACGGCCGTCGCGCTCCTCGATCGGGATGTCCTCACCGCTTTCCAGGTTCATGTCGATGGTCGAACTGGGCGCCACCACCATGAAGCGCACGCCGTGGTGCATGGCGTTGACGGCCAGCTGGTAGGTGCCGATCTTGTTGGCGACGTCACCGTTGGCGGTGATGCGATCGGCCCCGACTATGACCCAGGTGATGCTCTCGGTCTTCATCAGGTGCGCGGCAGCCGCGTCGGCATTGAGGGTAACCGGCACGTTCTCGTTGGCCAGCTCCCAGGCGGTCAGGCGCGCGCCCTGCAGCCAGGGACGGGTCTCGTCGGCGTAGACGCGCTCGATCAGCCCTTCCAGGTGCGCGGCGCGGATCACCCCCAGCGCGGTACCGAAGCCGCCGGTGGCCAGGGCGCCGGTGTTGCAGTGGGTGAGGATCTTCTGTGGGCCGCTGTGCTGCTTGCGGATCAGCTCCACGCCCAGTTGGGCCATGGTCAGGTTGGCTTCGCGGTCGCTTTCATGGATGGCGATGGCTTCCGCCTCCAGCAGCGGCATCGGGTCTTCGCCCGGCTTCAGACGCTCCAGGCGGTCGCGCATGCGGTTCAGCGCCCAGAACAGGTTGACCGCGGTGGGACGCGACTCGGCCAGCACGCTGAAATCGTTCTCCAGCGCCGCGCGCCAGTCACCACCCACGGCCAGGCGGGCGCGTAGCCCCAGGACCACGCCATAGGCGGCGGCGATGCCGATGGCCGGCGCGCCACGCACCACCATCTGGCGGATGGCCTCGGCCACGCCCTCGGCGCTCTCGTAGGTCAGCCAGGTTTCCTCCAGCGGCAGCAGGCGCTGGTCCAGCAGGCGGAGGGTCCCCTTGCGCCAATCAATGGCTGTCACCCGTTCGGCCGCCAACAGTCGCTCACGCATGGAACACCTCTTCATTTCAATGGAATCGCGGGCCTTTCCCGGCCCCGGGAATCGTCCCGCACGGGCGGGTAAAAGCGCCGAGTATACCGAGCCGGATCGAGTGGCGCTCGGCTATACTCGGGCCCTTTATCCCCGCGCCCAGGATGCGCTCCATGCCCACCGCCAAAGTCCCGCTCGACCTGCTGCTCTTTCCCTCCTGGATCGTCCCCGTGGAGCCCGCCGGCGTCGTCCTGCGCGATCACGGCCTGGGCATCCGCGACGGCCGCATCGCCCTGCTCGCCCCGCGCGCCGAGGCGCTGCGCCACCCGGCCTCGGAAACCCGCGAGCTGCCGGGCATGCTGCTCTCCCCCGGCCTGATCAACGCCCACGGCCACGCGGCGATGAGCCTGTTCCGTGGCCTGGCGGACGACCTGGCGCTGATGACCTGGCTGCAGGAACACATCTGGCCGGCGGAGTCCAAGTGGGTCGGCGAGGACTTCGTCCGCGACGGCACCGAGCTGGCCATCGCCGAACAGCTCAAGGGCGGCATCACCTGCTTCTCCGACATGTACTTCCACCCGCAGGTGGCCTGCGAGGCGGTGCACAAGGCCGGCGTGCGCGCGCAGATCAGCGTGCCGGTGCTGGACTTCCCGGTGCCCGGCGCCCGCGACGCCGACGAGGCGATCCGCCAGGGCCTGGCGCTGCGCGATGACCTCAAGCACCACCCGCGCATCAAGGTGGCCTTCGGCCCGCACGCGCCCTACACGGTCAGCGACGACAAGCTGGAAAACATCCTGATGCTCGCCGAGGAGCTGGACGTCGGCATCCACATGCACGTCCACGAGACCGCCTTCGAGGTCCAGCAGGCGCTGGAGAAGCATGGCGAGCGGCCGCTGGCGCGCCTGCACCGCCTGGGCCTGCTCGGTCCGCGCTTCCAGGCCGTGCACATGACCCAGGTGAACGACGAGGACCTGGCGATGCTGGTGGAAACCAACAGCTCGGTGGTGCACTGCCCGGAATCCAACCTCAAGCTAGCCAGCGGCTTCTGCCCGGTGGAACGGCTGTGGCAGGCCGGCGTCAACGTCGCCATCGGTACCGACGGCGCCGCCAGCAACAATGACCTCGACCTGCTCGGCGAAACCCGCACCGCCGCCCTGCTGGCCAAGGCCGTGGCCGGCCAGGCCACCGCACTGGACGCCCACCGCGCCCTGCGCATGGCCACCCTGAACGGCGCCCGCGCGCTGGGCATGGAGCAGGAAACCGGCTCGCTGGAGCTGGGCAAGACCGCCGACCTGACCGCCTTCGACCTCTCGGGCCTGGCCCAGCAGCCGGTCTACGAGCCGGTTTCCCAGTTGATCTACGCCAGCGGCCGCGACTGCGTGCGCCACGTCTGGGTCGGCGGCAAGCAGCTGCTGGACGACGGCCAGCTCACCCGCCTGGACGAAGAGCGCCTGATCGCCGTGGCCGGCGAGTGGGGCCGCAGGATCGCCGGCGCCTGAGCCCACCCCGGATCGGCATCCTCAGGCCGCGCTGCCTGAGGATGCCCGCCGCCGCTGCGACAATCTGTCATGCCGCGCCCCATCCATTCCACGAAGCTGGCATCATAGTCAGTCTTCGTTTCCAGCTTTTTGATCAATAGGGACACCATGAGCAACGTCGACCACGCCGAGATCGCCAAATTCGAGGCCCTCGCCCACCGCTGGTGGGACCGCGAGAGCGAGTTCAAGCCCCTGCACGACATCAACCCGCTGCGGGTCAACTGGATCGACGAGCGCGTCAGCCTCGCCGGCAAGAAGGTGCTCGACGTCGGCTGCGGCGGCGGCATCCTCAGCGAAGCGATGGCCCAGCGCGGCGCCACCGTCACCGGTATCGACATGGGCGAAGCGCCCCTGGCGGTCGCCCAGTTGCACCAGCTGGAATCCGGCGTGCCGGTGGAATACCGCCGCACCACCGCCGAAGAACTGGCCGAAGAGATGCCCGAGCAGTTCGACGTGGTGACCTGCCTGGAGATGCTCGAGCACGTGCCGGACCCTGCCTCGGTCATCCGCGCCTGCTACAGGATGGTCAAGCCCGGCGGCCAGGTGTTCTTCTCCACCATCAACCGCAACCCGAAGGCCTACCTGTTCGCCATCGTCGGTGCGGAATACGTGATGCGCCTGCTGCCGCGCGGCACCCACGACTTCAAGAAATTCATCCGCCCCTCCGAACTGGGCGCCTGGTCGCGCGACGCCGGCCTGGCGGTCAAGGACATCATCGGCCTGACCTACAACCCGCTGACCAAGCACTACAAGCTGGCCGACGACGTCGACGTCAACTACATGATCCAGACCCTGCGCGAGGAGTGAGTCGCATGCTCAGAGCGGTTCTCTTCGACATGGACGGCACGCTGCTGGACACCGCGCCGGACTTCATCGCCGTGTGCCAGGCGATGCTCAAGGCCCACGGCCGCCCGCCGATCGACGACCAGCGCATCCAGGACGTGGTCTCCGGCGGTGCCCGCGCGATGGTCGCCGCGACCTTCGAGATGGACCCGGAAGCCGCCGGCTTCGAGGCCCTGCGCCAGGAGTTCCTCGATCGCTACCAGGAACATTGCGCCGTCTTCACCCGCCCGTACGACGGCATGGCCGAGCTGCTGGAGAGCATCGAGCAGTCGCGCCTGATCTGGGGTGTAGTGACCAACAAGCCGGTGCGCTTCGCCGCGCCGATCATGGAGCAGTTGGGCCTGGCCGAGCGCTCCGCCGTGCTGGTCTGCCCGGACCATGTGAAGAACAGCAAGCCGGACCCGGAAATGCTCCTGCTGGCCTGCAGCCAGCTGAAGATCGACCCGTCCGAAGCGCTGTTCATCGGCGACGACCTGCGCGACATCGAGTCGGGCCGCGCCGCCGGGACCAAGACCGCCGCCGTGCGCTACGGTTACATCCACCCGGACGACAACCCCGCGCACTGGGGCGCCGACGTCATCGTCGATCAGCCTCGCGACCTGCTCGCCGTCCTCGACCGCGCGCTCTGCTCCTGCTGAGTTCAATTCCCGGGAGCTCGTCGCGCTGACGGGCTCCGCTTAGGAGAAACCATGTTCGACTACTCCGCCCGCCCCGACCTGCTAAAGGGCCGCGTGATCCTGGTGACCGGCGCCGGTCGCGGCATCGGCCGGGCCGCTTCGCTGACCTTCGCCGCCCACGGCGCCACCGTGCTGCTGCTGGGCAAGACCGAGGACTACCTCAACGAGGTCTACGACGAGATCGTCGCCGCCGGCCATCCGGAACCGGTAGTGATCCCGCTGAACCTGGAAACCACCCTGCCGCACCAGTACGACGAGCTGGCGGCCACCATCGAGAAGGAGTTCGGCAAGCTCGACGGCCTGCTGCACAACGCCTCGATCCTCGGCCTGCGCTCGCCCATCGAGCAGATTTCCACCGACAATTTCACCCGCGTCATGCAGGTGAACGTCAACGCCATGTTCAGCCTCACCCACACCCTGCTGCCGCTGCTCAAGCTCTCCGAGGACGCCTCGGTGGTCTTCACCTCCAGCAGCGTCGGCCGCAAGGGCCGCGCCTACTGGGGCGCCTACGCGGTGTCGAAGTTCGCCACCGAAGGCCTGATGCAGGTGCTGGCGGACGAGTGCGAGGACATCACCCGCGTGCGCGCCAACAGCGTCAACCCCGGCGCCACCCGGACCGCCATGCGCGCCCATGCCTATCCGGGCGAGAACGCCTTCAACAACCCGGCGCCCGAAGAAATCATGCCGGTCTACCTGTATCTCATGGGTCCGGACAGCAAGGGCGTGAACGGCCAGGCCTTCAACGCCCAGGACTGACCCCACGGCGCCCTCGCCCCGCCTCGGGGGCGCCGCATTTCGCCGGTTTTCTGGCTAGCGCGCTTTCTGACTCCCGGCAAAGTGCCATTATTTCGCCACTCTTCTGACGAAACTTCCACCCCATCGGAACCCAACCCGCCTTCTGTCGGTCCATAAGCGCTCTTTTGGAGACTTTTCGAGGGCTGGCACGGAAATCGCTCTGTCCCTCCTGTCGCCGTACAAAATGCGTCAGAGGTTGCCTCGCGTCATGGTTCCCCCCAAACAGTCCAACACCATCGACTTCGATGCCGCCAAGCTCCAGCGCCTGGCCGCCCAGGAGACGCGCCAGCGTCCCAGGCTTCCGCTCGACCCGCTGGAACTGCGCCAGCAACTGAACCTGCAATTGCAGGCCAGCCTGGAAGCCGAACGTATCCTGGCGGTGTTCTTCAGTGAGATCCAGCGCCTGCTGCCGGTGGACTACCTGGCCTACCAGCACTCGGGGGCCGACCTGCGCCTGGAGTTCGGCGACTCGGCAGCGCACAGCGCCGGCTATCGCCTCACCCATGACGGCGAGTACCTGGGCGAACTCTGCTTCCGCCGCCGCCAGCGCTTCTCCGAGGCCGAGCTGGGCCAGCTGGAGTCGCTGATGGCCTGCCTGCTCTACCCGCTGCGCAACGCCCTGCTCTACCGCGCCGCGGTGCAGTCCGCCCTGCGCGATGCGCTCACCGGCACCGGCAATCGCATCGCGATGGACCAGGCCCTGACTCGCGAGGTCGAGGTCGCCCGGCGCCACCTGCAACCGTTGTCGCTGCTGATGCTCGACCTGGACCATTTCAAGCAGATCAACGACGCGTTCGGCCACAGCATCGGCGACGACGCCCTGTGCGCGGTGGCGGCGGCGGTCAAGACCAGCCTGCGCAACGTCGACATGGTGTTCCGTTTCGGCGGCGAGGAGTTTCTCGTGCTGCTTTCCAATACTCCCGGCAGCAGCGCCGCCCAGGTGGGCGAACGGCTGCGGCGCGCCGTGGAGGAGCTGGACCTGGTCATCGACGGCAAGCGCTTGCCGCTTTCCATCAGCCTGGGCTGTGCCACGCTCAATGGCGGTGAGTCGGTGGACGACCTGTTGCGCCGCGCCGACAGCGCCCTCTACGAAGCCAAGCGCGACGGGCGCAACCGGCTGGCCTGCGCGAGTTGAGAACTATCTCCCTGTAGGAGCTTGCTCGCGAACAGCGTTTCCCGGTGACTTCGGTGTCAGGCGGGTTCGCGAGCAAGCTCGCTCCTACAAAGCTCTGCTAATTCGCAGGCAATGAAAAAGGGCTCCGAGGAGCCCTTTTTCATTTATCGCTAACGCTTAGCGCTTGAAGCCCGGGCGCATGCCGTCACCGGCAGCCTGCGGGCGACGCTTGGCAATCGGCTTGCGCGCCGGCTTGCCCGGACGCTCGGCCAGCGGGGCGCCCTTGTCGCGCTCGGGCGCGCGAGCCGGACGATCGCTCGGTGCCTTGCGCGGTGCACGGTCTTCGCCGGCATCGCTGCGCGGACCACGGGCCGGACGATTACCGCCCGCGTCACGCGGCTTGCGCGGAGCACGGCTGTCTTCGCCACGCGGGGCGCGAGCAGGACGATCACTGCCCGTCTCGCGCGGCTTGCGCGGGGCACGGCTGTCATCACCACGGGGGGCTCGGGCCGGACGCTCGTCGCCATCACGCGGAGCGCGCGCCGGACGCTCACCGGCAGCCGGGCGCGGCGCGCGCTGCGGGCGCTCGCCTTCGGCGCGCTCGGTGCGGGTACGCGCACCACGGCCCGGACGCTCGCTGGGCGCCAGCTTCTTGCCGAGCTTGCGCTCCTGGCGCTCGACCTTCTCCTTGGTCTTGGTGGAGACCGCCGGCAGGGCGACCGGCGTCAGGCCGACTTCCTCGCTGAGGATGTCCAGCTCGCGCTGGCCCATCTCGCGGTAGCGGCCCATGGTCAGCTCGGAGGTCAGGAACACCGGTCCGAAGCGCACGCGCTTCAGGCGGCTGACGATCACGCCCTGGGACTCCCACAGGCGGCGGACTTCGCGGTTACGGCCTTCCATCACCACCACGTGGTACCAGTGGTTGAAGCCTTCGCCACCGGGCGCTTCCTGGATGTCGCTGAACTTGGCCGGGCCGTCTTCGAGCATCACGCCGGCTTTCAGGCGCTCGATCATCTCTTCGTCGACTTCGCCGCGCACGCGCACGGCGTACTCGCGGTCCATCTCGTAGGACGGGTGCATCAGGCGGTTGGCCAGCTCACCGTCGGTGGTGAACATCAGCAGGCCGGTGGTGTTGATGTCCAGGCGACCGACGTTGATCCAGCGGCCGCTGCGCAGGCGCGGCAGGCGGTCGAACACGGTCGGGCGGCCTTCCGGATCGTCGCGGGTGCAGACTTCGCCTTCGGGCTTGTTGTAGATCAGCACGCGACGGACGTGCTCTTCGATCTTCTCGCGCTTGAGCAGGCGGTCATCGACGGCGATGGCATCGCGGTCGCCGACGCGCTGGCCAAGGGTGGCCACGGCGCCGTTGACTTTCACCCGGCCATCTTCGATCCAGGCTTCGACGTCGCGGCGCGAGCCGACGCCCATGCGAGCGAGGACCTTCTGCAGTTTCTCGCCGGCCGGCGCGGGGATCAGTTCTGGGTTTTCGTGCGTGTCGGTCATCTGGGCACCTCCCGGTGTGGCATGCAACGAATAAAAAGGTCGCGCATCATACGCGCTTGCGCGCGGCAAAGCATCGCCCGCGATCGGGAAAGACTAGCCGACTTACAGAACCCTACACGGGGAATGGATCAATGCACCGCGAAGACGACTTCACCGGCGCGAAGCTCGCGCTGTTCCATGCCGGCCAACTGGTGGTCTACAAGCGCGACGAGAAACCCGGCATCCCCTACCCCGGCTGCTGGGACTTCCCTGGCGGCGGCCGCGAGGGCGACGAAACCCCGGCGCAGTGCGCACTGCGTGAACTGGAAGAGGAGTTTGCCATCCGCCTGGATGCCCGGCGTATCGAGTGGCAGCGCCGCTACCGCGCCACCCACGGTCCCGCGCCGTGGGCCTGGTTCCTGGTGGCGCGCCTGGATCGAGCCGAGCTCGACGCCATCCGCTTCGGCGACGAGGGCCAGTATTGGCGCCTGATGCGGGTCAGCGAATACCTCGCCCACGGGCAGGCCGTGGATTACCTGCAGGAGCGCCTGCGGCATTTCCTCGCAGGCCGCGTCGAGATCGGCTGATTCCACGCGGCCAACCGCTGATATGCATTTGCACGGCCCATCTGAATCTGTTTCCGGCTGACACATCTCCTTAGATTGCCCGCTCACCGAAGCACGCCGCCGGCCCACCCGCGCGTGCCCGGACGTTCTGACACAAGCGGGAATCCAGCATGAACACGAGAAGCACGGAGCAGGCGTACAACTACAAGGTGGTTCGCCAATTCGCCATCATGACGGTGGTCTGGGGCGTCGTCGGCATGGCTATGGGGGTGCTGATCGCCTCCCAGCTGGTCTGGCCGCAACTGAACCTTGACCTGCCGTGGACCAGTTTCGGGCGCCTGCGCCCGCTGCACACCAGCCTGGTGATCTTCGCCTTCGGCGGCTGCGCCCTGTTCGCCACCAGCTATTACACCGTGCAGCGCACCTGCCAGGCGCGGTTGTTTTCCGACAGCCTGGCCGCCTTCACCTTCTGGGGATGGCAGGCGCTGATCGTGGTGATGCTGATCACTCTGCCGCTGGGCTACACCACCACCAAGGAATACGCCGAGATCGAGTTCACCGGCGCGGTGTGGATGGCCATCGTCTGGGTCGCCTACGCGGTGGTGTTCTTCGGCACCCTGATGAAGCGCAGGACGCCGCACATCTACGTGGGCAACTGGTTCTTCGCCGCCTTCATCGTGGTCACCGCGATGCTGCACATCGTCAACCACCTGTCGATCCCGGTGGACTGGTTCAAGTCCTACCCGGTGTACTCCGGCGCCACCGACGCGATGGTGCAGTGGTGGTACGGCCACAACGCGGTGGGCTTCTTCCTCACCACCGGCTTCCTGGGGATGATGTACTACTTCGTGCCCAAGCAGGCCGGACGCCCGGTGTATTCCTACCGGCTGTCCATCGTGCACTTCTGGGCGCTGATCACCCTGTACATCTGGGCCGGCCCGCACCACCTGCACTACACCGCGCTACCGGACTGGGCCCAGTCGCTGGGCATGGTGATGTCGCTGATCCTCCTGGCTCCGAGCTGGGGAGGAATGATCAACGGCATGATGACCCTCTCCGGCGCCTGGCATAAGCTGCGCACCGACCCGATCCTGCGCTTCCTCGTCGTCTCCCTGGCCTTCTACGGCATGTCCACCTTCGAAGGCCCGATGATGGCGATCAAGACCGTCAACGCCCTGTCTCACTACACCGACTGGACCATCGGCCATGTCCATGCCGGCGCCCTGGGCTGGGTGGCGATGATTTCCATCGGCTCGCTCTACCACCTGATTCCCAAGGTCTTCGGTCGCGAACAGATGCACAGCATCGGCCTGATCAACGCGCACTTCTGGCTGGCCACCATCGGCACCGTGCTGTACATCGCCTCGATGTGGGTCAACGGCATCACCCAGGGCCTGATGTGGCGCGCGGTGAACGCCGACGGCACGCTCACCTACTCCTTCGTCGAAGCGCTGCAGGCCAGCCACCCCGGCTTCGTGGTGCGCATGAGCGGCGGCATGCTGTTCCTCGGCGGCATGCTGCTGATGGCCTGGAACACCTGGATGACCGTGCGCAGGCCGCAGCCCGAAGCGCTGCTCGCCGCCGAGCGGATGGCCTGAGGTGACGCTCTGGCTGGGGCTGGCCGGCCTGCTGGCGCTGTACTTCGGCGTCGGCTGGAGCCTGCGGGCGCACCGCGAGCGCGGCATCGAGGAGGCCAGCATGCTGCCCTTCGCCGATGACGAAGAGGTCGCCCGGCGCATGGAAAAAACCACCGGACGCAGCCGTACTGGCTGCGCCTGCCCCGGTCGCTGCCAAGGCGACTGCGAGCACTGGCACGACTGGCAGCCCTAGCGCGGTATCTCACGCAAAGACCTGCGACAGAGCGCCGCATCACCTCCATCAATTTTCATTAGCAAGCACATCAATTTCTCGGCGGGCGGCCGGAATGAAACTATCTGTCCCGTGCCCCGCCACCCGATGGACGCCTGAAGCATCGTCCCCTGCCCTGCCTGGACCCCAGGACAAACATCATCGATGCCAGCGCTCCCCGGTGGGGCTTTCAAACCCATTCACCGAGTCCGTTCACCGAGGAATATCAGAATGAAGCTTGCCTCTGTCGTGTCGGCTGTGATCTCCAGCCTTGCCCCGATGGCTTTCGCCCAGGACGCCATCAAGAACCCCGGTGCCGATCTGCCGGTTACCGAATACCACTACGGCATGGCCCTGGACGTGGACAAGGTGCTGCACCGCACCGACAACTCCGGCAAGGTCGGCATCGTGCCGGCCTACATGGTCTACCAGGACCACAACGGCGAAACCCACAAGGTTCGCTTCCTCGAATGGGGCGGCAGCACCAGCCAGGGCTGAGCCCCGCCGAACATCGCCCTCCGGCCGTCTTGGCCCACCCCCGCGAGCCTGTGGTGGCGGTCGGGGGGCGATCCTGATTTGCCGCCGCACCACAGCCGTCATCCCGCAAGTCCGCGAAACTCAGCCCTACCAGGAAGCTGCGCCACCTGTAGGAGCGAGCTTGCTCGCGAACAGAACGCCCCGTAGACATCGTTGCAAAGCGGTTCGCGAGCAAGCTCGTTCCTACGAAGAGCCCTGCTGCCGATAGGGCAACGCGGTCCGGGCCTCTTCGGCGTAGGCGAGAATGCCGGCGCGCTCCTGTTCCAGAAACTCCGCTACCGCCGCCCGCAAACCGGGATGCCCCAGGCGATGCCAGGAGCGCGTGATCACCGGCTCGAAGCCACGGATCAGCTTGTGCTCGCCCTGCGCCCCCGCATCGAAACGCCGCAGACCGTGGCCAATGGCGAAGTCCAACCCCTGGTAGAAGCACGTCTCGAAGTGCAGTCGATCGAACTCCGCCAGGCAACCCCAGTAACGACCGTACAGCGAATCGCCACCGACCAGGCTGAAGGCCATCGCCACCGGGCGCCCGCCGCGATGGGCGAACACCACGCGAACGGCCTCCGGCATGCGTTCGCCGAGCAGGCTGAAGAAGGACCGCGTCAGGTAAGGCGCCTGCCCGCGCACCTCGTAGGTGCTGCTATAGCAGGCATGGACGAAGTCCCAGTGCGCCTCGGAAAGCTCGCGGCCTTCCATCCAGACGAAATCGATGCCCAACCCGGCGACCTGCTCGCGCTCCTTGCGCAGTTGCTTGCGCTTGCGCGAACTCAGGGCGTCGAGGAAATCCTGGAAATCGCGGTAACCACGGTTACGCCAGTGGTACTGGCAACCCAGCCGCTCCATCCAGCCATCGGCCCCACCGAGCAGCGCGTCGGCGGCACCATCGGTGAAGTTCACGTGTACCCCGGAGCAACGCGCCTCATCCACCTCCCTCACCAGCGCACCGACCAGGCTCAGCGCGGCCTCAGGTGCGCCCAGCAAGCGCCCGCCGGCCACCGGGGTGAAGGGAATGCCCACCAGCAGCTTGGGGTAGTAGCCGATACCCGCCCGCTGGCAGGCATCGGCCCAGCTCCAGTCGAACACGTACTCGCCGTAGGAATGGCCTTTCAGATAGGCCGGCGCGGCGGCGAGCAGGCGGCCATCGTCGTCGAACAGGGCGCGATGAGCCGGTGTCCAGCCGGTACGCCCATCGACACTGCCGCTTTCCTCCAATGCCTGGAGAAAGGCATGGCGCAGGAACGGCTGGCCGTCCGTCAGCAGGGCATCCCACTGGCGGGCATCCACATCGGCGAGGCGGGAAAGAGTCTGGATTGGCATGGCCGACAGTCTGGCGCGCAGCGCCCGGGAATGGAAGATTGGCGCAGGAAAAGCCCGCGCCAGTGACATTCACGTTCGTCGGTATCCGGCAAACGGACCCAACGACTGGTCTATGGTGGGGATTGACAAGGCTTGCCGGCAACCCCAGCCGGCTCCATTCCGCCCGCCACGCGCCCGGCCCGGAAGAGTGGCGATTTGCCCGGAGGACGTCCCATGAGCCTGATGCAATGCGAATACCGCAAGTACACCATCACCGCCGATGTCGTTGAACATCCCGGCATGCCCACGCCCTGGGCCGGCGGCTGCCACATTACCAGCCCCGACGGCCAGACCACCAAACGCAAGACGTTGCCGCTGGAATACGCCTACATGGCGGACCTGGAGAAGGCCCAGCACGCCTCCATCGCCCACGGCAAATGGCTGGTGGACCAGAGCCTGGACCACGACCGTCCGCTGTTCTGATCAGCAGGCTGGCGCTTCGCTGATCGGCAACTCCGTCAGGCGTACCTGCAGGGAAAGGAACTCCTGCGCCGACGACCGCCACGATTGACCGCGCGCCCACTGCGCGCAGACCTGGCGATCCAGAGCCAGCGCCCGCAGGCAGGCGCTGCGCAGGTCCTCGTGCAACGCACCGGTCACGCCCTCTTCCAGCACATCCAGCGGCCCCGCCACCGGGAAGGCCGCTACGGGCGTGCCGCAGGCCAGCGCCTCGTACATCACCAGCCCCAGGGTATCGGTCCGCGAGGGGAACACCAGCACGCTGGCCTGGCGATAAGCCGCCACTAGTGCGTCGCCGTGGCGATAGCCGAGGAACTCCACCTGTGGATAACGCGCCTGCAGCTCCGCCCGCTGCGGGCCATCGCCCACCACGCGCTTGAGTCCGGGCAGGTCGAGACCCAGGAAAGCGTCGAGGTTCTTCTCCCGCGCCAGGCGTCCCACATAGAGAAACACCGGCTCCGCCGCCGGCGCTCTCTCGCCTGGCTGGAAACGGCAAAGGTCGACGCCCTTGCGCCACAGCACCAGGCGCTCCAATCCGCGCTCGGCAAAGGCCTCGCGCATCCGCTCGCTGCTCACCAGCACGGCCTGGCTCGGCGCGTGGAAGCGGCGCAGGAGGGCATAGCCCCAACCCAGCGGCAACCAGGGCCAGCGGGTGTTCACGTATTCGGGAAAGCGCGTGTGGATGGCGCTGCTGAACTTCAGGCCCCGGCGTATCAGCCAGCGCCGGGCGGCCCAGCCCAGCGGACCTTCGGTGGCGAGGTGAACGCAGTCGGGAGCGAACTCGCGGATCCTCTCGCCGACCCTCCACAGGTCCCAGGCCAGGGGAATTTCCGGATAACTCGGGCACGGGCAATGAC
Organism: Pseudomonas sp. ATCC 13867; assembly: GCF_000349845.1. NCBI lineage: Bacteria > Pseudomonadati > Pseudomonadota > Gammaproteobacteria > Pseudomonadales > Pseudomonadaceae > Pseudomonas > Pseudomonas sp. ATCC 13867. The sequence goes on from NC_020829.1 coordinate 3,882,947, forward strand.
GAAAATCCTGCGGGGTGATCAGGCCGACCGCATGGCCCATCTCCTCCAGCTCAGCCACCAGCGCCCGCAGGCTGGTGACCACGCCGTTGACCTGCGGCAGCCAGGCATCGGTGACGATCAGCAGCCTCATGCCGCCGTCTCGACCGCCGTCAGCTCCGCGCCGCGCGCCTGCTCCTCGGCCAGCCGGTAGAGCTGGATGCTGCCGTCCCAGTGCTCGATCAGCGCCGAGCAGGACTCCACCCAGTCGCCGCAGTTGAGGTACTCCACCTCGCCGATCTGGCGGATCTCGGCATGGTGGATATGCCCGCAGATCACGCCATTGAGACCGCGCTTGTGCACCTCGTGGGCGATGGCTTCCTCGAAGTCGCTGATGAAGTTCACCGCCGTCTTGACCTTGTGCTTGAGGTACGCCGACAGCGACCAGTAGCCATAGCCGTAGCGGCTGCGCCAGTGGTTCAGCCAGCGATTGAGAGTCAGGGTGAATTCGTAGGCGGAGTCGCCAAGGAAGGCCAGCCACTTGTGGTAGCGGGTGATCACGTCGAACTGGTCGCCGTGGATCACCAGCAGCCGGCGGCCGTCGGCGGTGGTGTGCTCGATCTCGTCCACCAGGCGGATGTTGCCCAGCAGCAGCGAGGAATAGCGGCGCAGGAACTCGTCGTGGTTGCCGGTGACATAGATCACCTCGGTGCCGCGCTTGCTCATGGTCAGCAAACGGCGAATCACGTTGGTGTGCGCCTGCGGCCAGTAGATGCCGCCGCGCAGCTTCCAACCGTCGATGATGTCGCCCACCAGATAGATGCGGTCGGCATGGTAGCGCTTGAGGAAGCCGGCCAGGTGCTCGGCCTGGCAGTCGCGGGTGCCGAGGTGGACATCGGATATCCACAGGGTCCGCACCCGTTGTTTCTTCGTCGGCGTCATGCGTTGCGCGCTGCTCATCGTCGGCGACCTCCAGTGGGGTTTCTCCGAGTGTCGACCCACGGGGTGAAGCGCAGGTGACCGACTGGCGACAGTCCCGTTACAGCCCGCGGCGCGCTAGACTGTCAGCCTGCCCGCCAGCACGAAAAGCAGCCTTGCATGAGCCAGATCCTCTCCCTGCGTCACTACAGCCATGACCATCTCGCCCATAGCCACAGCCATGCGCAGCTGGTGCTGGGGCTGTCCGGCAGCCTGGATTTCGAAGTGGGCGGACGCGGCAGCCTGGTGACCCGGCAGACTTTCGCCGTGGTGCCGCGCGAGGAGCACCACGCCTGCGCCAGCCCCGACGGCAGTCGCTGCCTGGTGGTGGATCTGGAAGACGAAGACGATCTGCTCGCCGACCTGGGGCTGCACAGCGATGCCGGTCGCCGCCTGCTGGAAACCCCCGGCCAGCGCCTGCTCAGCAACGATCAGGCACAACTGGTGCACTGGCTTGCCGGCAGCCCGCTGCACGATCCGGTGTTGGCGCGCCAGGGTGCGATCCTGCTCTTGGCCAGCCTCGCCGCCGGCCAGCAGCGCGTGGAAGAACCCGCGCAATTGCCGCTGGCCAGCCTGGATAGCTACATCGACCGCCATGCCGCGCACCCGCTGCAGGTCGCCGACCTGGCGCGACTCGCCGGGCTGTCCGCCGCGCGCTTCCACGCCCGCTTCCTCGCCGAAACCGGGCAAACGCCCATGGACTATGTGCGCCAGCGTCGCCTGCAGCTGGGCCGCGACCTGTTGCGCGGCTCGCACCTGTCGGTCGGCGAGATCGCCGCGCAGGTCGGCTACGCCTCGCAAAGCGCCTTCACCGCCGCGCTGGTGCGCCAGTTCGGCACCACCCCGCGCCAACTGCGCCAGCAGGCGCGCGACAATTCCCGCTAGCCGCGCGACAGACAGCCGCGCGCCCAGGGCCTAGACTGCCGGCCATCGAACCGGATAACCCAGCGGGAGCAGCGATGTCGGCAGACACCATCGAGTGGCAGGATTTCGAGCGCGTCGAACTGCGCGTGGGCACCATCGTCCAGGCCGAACCCAACGTGAAGGCGCGCAAACCCGCCTACATCCTCCAGGTCGACCTCGGCCCGCTGGGGATCAGGACCTCCAGCGCGCAGATCACCGCGCACTATGAAGCCAGCGAGCTGATCGGCCGCCAGGTGCTGTGCGTGTGCAACTTCGAGCCCAAGTCCATCGCCGGCGTGCGCTCGGAAGTGCTGGTCACCGGCGCCTACGACAGCGACGAGAAAGTGGTGCTGGCCGGTTTCGACAAGCCGCTGCCCAATGGCGCGCGGTTGGCCTGATGCTCGTTCCACCGCGCGCCGGCTGTCCTGGCGCGCGTCCCTCTTTCCCGACAAGGTCCCGCCACCGCCCCCGGCATGAAACGCGTCACTCAACTCACTCCCCGCGGCGCCCTGATCGGCCTGCACATCGGCGCCCTGATGTTCGGGCTGTCCGGCATCTTCGGCAAACTCATCCTCGCCGGCCCCCTGGTCATCGTCTTCGGCCGTGCGCTGTTCGGCTCGCTGTCGCTGGCGACGGTGTTCGCCGGGCATCTGCGCGGGCAACGGCGACCCACGCTGAAACAGGCCGCCATGCTGCTGGGCGGCGGCGTGCTGCTGTGTACGCACTGGCTGACCTTCTTCCTCGCGGTAAAGGTGGGCAACGTCGCCGTCGCCACCCTCGGCTTCGCCAGCTTCCCGGCCTTCACCGTGCTGCTGGAAGGGCTGCTGTTCCGCGAGCGCATCCGCAAGGGCGAGTACGGGGTGGTGGCGCTGGTGTGCATCGGCCTGGTGATGGTCACGCCAACCCTGGACCTGCGCGACGGCGCCACCGCCGGACTGCTCTGGGGCACTCTCTCAGGCCTGCTGTTCGCCCTGCTGTCGCTGGCCAACCGGGTGAGCGTGCGCGGCATCGACCCGATCCAGGCGGCGCTGTGCCAGAACCTGACGATCATCGCCTGCCTGCTGCCGCTGGTGTTCGTCGAACTGCCCTCGGTGCGCGGCATGGACTGGCTCTGGCTGGTGCTGCTGGGCGTGCTCTGCACCGGCGTCGCCCACAGCCTGTTCGTCGCCAGCCTGCGGTTGATCAAGGCACGCACGGCGGCGGTGATCTTCGCCCTGGAGCCGGTCTACGGCATCGCCTTCGCCACCGTATTGTTCGGCGAAGAACCGAGCCTGCGGATGCTGGCGGGTGGCGTGCTGATCATCTTCGCCACCTTCCTCAGTGCGCGCGGGTCGCACTGATCTCGCTCCGCGCTTGCTTTTCGCAGGAGCGAGGGGGACGCCTGGTTCTTGCTCGCGAACCGCTTGGCAGCGAAGCAGGACCAGTTCGCGAGCAAGCTCGCTCCTACGAGATATATCTGCGCTCGGGGCGACCCTCACCCTAACCCTCGGCTTTGGCATCCTGCGTCGTACCCCCTGCATCCATGCAGTCGTCTCCCAGGGAGAGAGGGGACCGTTCGGTGCAGGAGGAAATCTCGGTCTCAGCCGGCACGGTCTGCCCCCTCTCCCGGAGGGAGAGGGTTGCTCCTACAAGGGCTGGAGCAATGCGTGCGGCAAAAAGAAGGCCGCCTCGCAGCATGCGGATTGCGAATCCTTGCCCTGGGGAGGGAATACCAAGGGTTCCTCGCATGACAGCCTGCGAAGCGGCCTGTCCGGTGACGGCTCCTGTGTTCCAGGAGCCTCGGTTGACGCGGTATCGGGCGGAGCGATGTCCGCCGCTCCAGGTGCAATGATCGCGTGTTCGCCCGCCCTTGAGTGTCAGCACAAGGTAAAGACTGGGTAAAACCGGCTCACGCCTGCGCCAGCAGGCCGCGGCAATAACGCGCCACGCCCTCCTCCACGGCCAGCATCGGCTCGCGGTAGCCCGCCTCGCGCAGCAAGGCGATGTCGGCGCAGGTGTAGCACTGGTACTTTCCGCGCAGCTCGTCCGGGAACGCGGTGTATTCCAGTAGCCCGGCGCGCGTCGCCGCATCCCGGGTCAGCGGCTGCAGGTCCTGTTGCTCGCGCAGGGTGTTGATCACGGCCAGCGCCACGTCGTTGAACGGCTGCGCGCGACCACTGCCGAGGTTGAAGATGCCGCTGTGCTCGGGGTGGTCGAGAAAGTACAGATTGACCTTCGCCACGTCCTCCACCGAGACGAAATCGCGCTGGTGGCCGCCAGCCGGGTAGTCGCCGTATTCGCCGAACAGTTTCACCTTCCCCGTCTCGCGGAACTGGTTGAAGCAGTGGAAGGCCACCGAGGCCATGCGCCCCTTGTGCTGTTCGCGTGGGCCGTAGACGTTGAAGTAGCGGAAGCCGGCGATCTGGCTGCGCGCGGTGGGCAGTACCTTGCGCACACGCTGGTCGAAGAGGAATTTCGAATAGCCATAGACGTTCAGCGGCCGCTCGCAGGAGCGCATCTCGCGGAACTCCTGGCCGCCGCCATACACCGCCGCCGACGAGGCGTAGAGGAACGGCACGCCCAGCGACAGGCTGGCGTCGAGCAACTGGCCGCTGTAGCGGTAGTTGTTGTCCATCATGTAGTGCCCGTCGCGCTCCAGGGTGCTGGAGCAGGCGCCCTGGTGCAGCAACGCGCGCACCACGCCGAAGTCGCCGCGGGCGTAGCGTTCGATGAAGTCGCGCTTGTCCAGGTAATCGCTGATGTCGCAATCGGCGAGATTGGCGAACTTGTCGCCCTCGGTCAGATCGTCGACCGCGATGATGTCGGTCTCGCCGCGCGCATTCAGCGCCTTGACGAGGTTGCTGCCGATGAAGCCGGCGGCGCCGGTGACGATGATGCTCATGTCGGGCATCCCCTGCGGAGAATGGATGCACCCAGACTACGAGTGGCACGGACGTACCCCGTTGACATGAAGCAAAGAAGTTAGCTTGCTATCGAAATGATATTTCGGCGACTCAGGGGCGGTCGTTGTGGCCCAGGCCACGCTGCGGGTCGATGCGGTCGCGCACCCGCTGCTTGAGCACCTTGGCCTCGGGGAACCCACCGTCGGCCTTGCGCTCCCAGATCTGCTCGCCATCGCAACTGATGTGGAACACCCCGCCGGTGCCCGGCACCAGGCTGACCTTGCCCAGGTCGTCGCCGAAGGTACTCAGCAGTTCCTGCGCCAGCCAGGCGGCGCGCAACAGCCACTGGCACTGGGTGCAATAGGTGATGACGATTTCGGCTTTGGCTTCGGACATGAATCAGACCCTGCAGTAGGACGCGCACCTATAATACCGGCCGACACGCCTATTCGGATTCCCCTGTTATGCGCCGCCTGCTGTTCGCCCTCCTCCTGCTCCTGCCCCTCGGCACCCTGGCGGCCAACGCGCCGCCGAAGATCGGACTGGTGCTCTCCGGCGGCGCGGCCCGGGGCCTGGCGCACATCGGCGTACTCAAGGCACTGGACGAACAGGGCGTCCATGTCGACGCCATCGCCGGCACCAGCATGGGCGCAGTGATCGGCGGATTCTATGCGGCGGGCTACACACCCAAGGAGCTCGAAAAGCTGGCGCTGACCCTGGACTGGCAGCAGGCGCTGTCCGACTCCCCGCCACGGGTCGACATGCCCTTCCGGCGCAAGCAGGACGACCGCGACTTCCTGGTGAAACAGAAACTCAGCTTCCGTGACGACGGTACCCTCGGCCTGCCGCTGGGCGCGATCCAGGGCCAGAACCTGTCGATGCTGCTGGAAAGCCTGCTGGTGCACACCAGCGACACCCGCGATTTCGACAAGCTGGCCATCCCCTTCCGCGCAGTGGCCACCGACATCTCCACCGGCGAGAAAATAGTGTTCAGCAAAGGCCACCTGCCCCAGGCGATCCGCGCCAGCATGTCGATCCCGGCGGTGTTCGCCCCGGTGGACGTCAACGGCAAGCTGCTGGTGGACGGCGGCATGGTCGACAACATCCCGGTGGATGTCGCGCGGCAGATGGGCGTCGACGTGGTGATCGCGGTGGACATCGGCAACCCGCTGCTGGACCGCAAGCAACTGACCTCGGTGGTGGACATGCTCAACCAGTCCGTCACCCTGATGACCCGCAAGAACTCCGAGGCGCAACTGGCCACCCTGAAATCCACCGACGTGCTGATCCAGCCACCGCTCAGCGGCTACAGCTCCGCCGACTTCGGCAAGGTGCCGCAACTGATCGACGCCGGCTACCGCGCCGCCACCATCCTCGCGCCGCGCCTGGCCAGCCTGCGCCAGAGCAGGGACGAACACGCCGTGGCCCTGAACGAGGCGCGCACGCCCGGCGAACGCCAGCCGGTGATCAATCGCATCGAAGTGGAGAACAACTCCAAGGTCAGCGACGACGTCATCCTCCACTACATCCGCCAGCCGCTGGGCGAACGCCTGGACCTGGAACGCCTGCAGCGCGACATGAGCACCCTCTACGGCCTGGACTACTTCGACCAGGTGCAGTACCGCGTGGTGCACCAGAAGGACGGCAACGCCCTGGTGATCCACGCCTACGGCAAGCGCGGCGGCACAGACTACCTGCGCCTGGGCCTGAACCTCTCCGACGACCTGCGCGGCGACAGCACCTTCAACGTCGGTGCCAGTTACCGCATGAATGGCATCAACCGCCTCGGCGCGGAATGGCTGACGCGCCTGCAGATCGGCGACCACCAGGAACTCTACAGCGAGTTCTACCAGCCGCTGGACGTGGGCTCGCGCTACTTCGTCGCGCCCTTCCTGTTCAACGAGGCGCAGAACGTCGAAGCCACCGACGACGACGATCCCATCGCCGAATACCGCCTGGAGCGCTATGGCTACGGCCTCAATGTCGGCCGGCAGATCGCCAACAACGGCGAGATCCGCTTCGGCGTGGCCCAGGCCTACGGCAAGGCCGACGTCCGCGTGGGCGAACAGGACCTGCCCGACTTCAACTTCAACGAAGGCTACGCGGAGCTCAAGTACTCCTTCGACACGATGGACAATGTCGACTTCCCCCGCGAAGGCGAAAACATCCAGGCCGCCTTCCGCGAACACACCCCCTCGCTGGGCGACGACGACCGCTACCGGCAGTGGGACATCCACCTGGACAAGGCACTGAGCAGCGGGCCGGACACCTTCGTGCTGGGCGGTGGCTACGGACGCACCCTCGACGATGCCGAGGTGGTGGTGTCGAGCTTCCTGCTCGGCGGCGCGCGGCAGCTCTCGGGCTTCCGCCAGGATGCCCTGGCCGGGCAGAACTACAGCCTCGGCCGGGTCATCTACTACCGGCGCATGACCGAGCGCTCCTTCCTGCCGCTGGACTTCCCCTTCTACCTGGGCGGCAGCCTGGAACGCGGCCGGGTGTGGAACAACGACAACAGCTACGACACCGGCTACGTCAACGCCGGCAGCATCCTGATGGGCTTCGAGACGCCGCTCGGGCCGCTGTCCTTCAGCTACGGCCTGAACGACGCCAGCGAGCACGCGATGTACATCAACCTGGGACGGAATTTCTAAGCCCTGCTCGCCATCGGGCCCCGGCCTGTAGGAGCGAGCTTGCTCGCGAACGGTGGTTTGCCGGGTATCTCTGCGCCAGCCTGGATGCCCATGTTCGCGAGCAAGCTCGCTCCTGCAAGGGAGGATTCGTCGCAGGACGCGCCGGAGGTATCCATCCGCCTTGTACCGGGCGCTTGCAGGAGCGGACTCCGTCCGCGATTTGCCCCGCAGCGGCGTTGATCGCGGACGGAGTTGCTCGATCAGCGCCCATGAAAAAGCCCGGCACGCGGCCGGGCTCTTCCATTCATGCGTGGATCAGGCAATCCGTGCCAGCAGCTCGCGCGCCTCGGCCTTGGCCTTGGAGTCGCCGCTCTCGATCACACGCTTGAGGATGCGGTAAGCCTCCTCCAGGTTGCCCCGATCGATGCAGGTCCGGGCCTCATCGAGGCTGGCCAGCAGCTCGTCATGCTCGTGCAGCTCGCTCTCGGGCAGCTCGAACACCAGGTCGACTTCCTTGGCCTGGCCGAACAGGCTGGCATGCTCGCCATCCAGCTCCAGCTCGGTGATTTCCGGCAGCTCGCGCAGGTTGCTGCGGAAATCGGCGGGAGCGGGTTGTTCGGCGGCCGGCGTGCTCTTGTTGCGTTGTGGCGTATCGACGGGATCGACGGAGTCCCAGTCCAGATCCAGCGACATGTCGCTGAGGTTCAGGGCGAAGTCCGGTTGCGCTTCACCCGCGTTGGACGCGGGCGTTGCGTCCAACGCCAGGTCATCCCAGTCGGTGAGGGTTTCACCCGTCGGGGCGACCGGGAGTTCCTCCCCGCGCTCGAGCATTGCCGGATAGCGCGACTTGATCTGGTCGATCGGCTTCTGGTCCCCGCCACGGGCCACCAGTTCGTGTTCCTGTTCATGGAAGCCGGCCAGGTCACCCAGCTCGGCGAGCACCAGCAACAGCTTCATGCGCAGCTCGCGACGTTCGGGCTCCCGGGCAACGGCCTTGCGCAGCATGTCGCGCGCCTGGTTGAAGCGGCCGTAGGCGATGTAGATGTCCGCCCCCTCCAGGCTGTCCGCACTGGCAGCCGGAAGACGCGCCACCCCGGACTCCGGAGCCATCACCGGCGGTTGGGGACGCTGGATCGGCGCAGCCACGGGCGGCGGCACGGCACCGCCCGCCAGGGGTTTGGCCGGAGGCATCGCCGCTTGCACCTGGCGCCCGCCGATGTCCTTGAGCGGCGGCTCGTTACGCTTGCGGCGCATCAGCAGCAGCCCGGCCAGCAACGCACCGAGCGCGCCCACACCAAGCCACGGCCAGAAGTTGAACTGTGCGCCCCGGGCGTCGCTGGCAGGTGTCGCCGGCGTGGAAGCCGGTACCGCCTTGGGCGCCACCGGAACCGCCGGTGCGGCAGGCCCATCGCGGCGAGCCAGCTCGGCCTGCAGGCTCTGCACCTGCTGGTCGCGGCTTTCCAGGGCCTTCTGCAGCGCTTCCAACTGCTTCTGCATGGCGTCCATGCGCTGGTTCAACTGGTCGCGCTGGGCGTTGCTCAGGGCGAGGTCTGCTTCGACCTTGGCCAGGTTGCCATCGACCGCCGGGGCGGCGGGTGCGGAGAAGGATGCCATTGCCGTATCACCGGCTGGCGGCGCGGAAAGCGTTGCCGGGGCGGAAACGTCGGTCTGGAGGTTCGACGATGCGGCATTCGCCGTGGCTGCCGCAGCGGCGGGCTGCGGCGCAGGAACATTGCCGTACCCTGCGAGCTGCTGGCCCTGGGGCAGGACCAGCGTCTGCCCGACCTTCAGCCGGTGCGGGTCGCCATTGACGAAGGCTCGCGGGTTCAGTGCCAACAGGCTGTCCATCAGTTGTCTGTGCGACGCGCCGCTGCCGCTCAGGCGGGAAGCGATGCTCCACAGCGTATCGTTGCGCACGGTGGTGTAACGCCCCTCGCCCGCCGGGATGGGCGTGGCCGCAGGGGCGCTGCGAACCGGTTCGGCGCGCCAGCGGGGGGCTTCGGGAGTCCTGCGCTCGGGCAACGGGATACTGGCGGCGACCGAAGTGCGCGCACTGTTGTAATTCGGCGGATCGAGCAACACAGTGTACTCGCGCAACAGGCGCCCGTTGGGCCGCTCCACTTCCACCAGGAAGTTGAGGTACGGCTCGCGCACCGGCTGGGTGGACACCACCCTGATGTAGCTGCGTCCGGCGCGGATCACCGGGGTGAAGCGCAGGTTCTGCAGGAACATGAAGCGGTCGACACCGGCCTGTTCGAAGGCCGTGGGGCTCGCCAGGCGGGCGATCAGTTCGTCGGAGGTCATGTCGCCTGTCTGCAGCAGGGCGATTTCCGCATCCAGCGGCTGGTTCAGCGACGAGTGCAGGGTGATCTCACCCAGGCCGAGAGCATTCGCATGAGCGGAAACAAACACAGAAAGCGCAGCGAGCGTCAGCGGAATTTTTGTTATTCGAGCCATAACCCTACCCCTAGTCTGGGTCTGCCGGCCGTTCCCTGACCACCCGAAAGCAGCAGGTTCTACCTGTCCACATACTCGAATCGCCATGCCGGACGACAGACCGCACGCGCCCCACCACTGCACCTGAAAGGTACAGGCCGATTGATATCAGGGATTAGGTGGTCCAAGGGATTTGGTCAAGACAAGTCGTCGGAAAACCGGCGAATGGTCCAGAGAAACTCACTGGGGGACTGGCGATTCCGCGAGAAAACGCCAGAAAAATGGCTATTTAGCCGAATAAAATGTGATGCACTTCTCAGTTTTTCTCCAAATTACTGAGAATCCGGCTAAGGAGCCGCTGACAGACGGCAATCTCGTCCTCGGTGATACCGCTGAGCACTTCATTGCGCACGGCAGCGGCAATGTTCTCGATATCGGTGATCAGGACATCCGCCTTGGGCGTCAGGGCGATGCGCTTGGCGCGGCGGTCCTCGGCCACGGCCTGGCGACGAACCAGTCCCTGGGCTTCGAGGCCGTCGAGCAGACGGGCCAGGGTCGGACCCTCCACGCCGACGGATTGCGCGAGCTCGCGCTGGGTGGGCGCGGCGGCGTGGCGTGCCAGGTGCAGCAGCACCAGCCAGCGCGCCTGGGACAAACCGAGGTGGCTGAGCCGGCGGTCGAGTTCAGCCCGCCATGCACGCGAAGCCTGGGCCAGTTGGGTACCGAAGTAGTGCTTATCGTTGTCTGCCATTGTGTCGCAAAGTTCGGGCTAATTGATTTGACTAATTATTAGCCAGCTAATCAAGCCCGTACAATGACAGATTGTCGCAGGGTATGACGCAGCACTTCACCATTTCGCATATTGGTCTTCTACGAATCCCCACAGATTGTCGATGCGCACCTCGGCCTCTCCCGCCGGTTTCAGCACGCCGCTGAAGCGCCCGAAGATCTGCTTGAAGTTGCTCGCCAGCAGGCCCAGGTTGAGGCGCTCCTGGTGCAGGCCGTGGGCTTCGAAGCGCAGCTCGACCTGGCCGTCGTAGGAACCGATGGTCCAGGGCTGTAGCGGCTGGTCGCGGTCGAACTCGAAACGCACGGTATCGACCTTCACCAGCCGGCCATCGAGCCAGTAGCAGTTCTCGGTGAAACTGGTTTCATTGACCCCGCACGAGAGGTTCAGGCCGACGCGCCGTCCCTGCGCCTCGCCGGACAGGCAGGCCCAGTTCCAGAAGGTTTCGCGGCGCATGTAGCCGGCGGACCAGTCGTGGTGCGCGTAGGCATCCAGCGCACGCAGGTCGTAGTTGCCCAGCGCGCTGCGCACCTCGCCGTGGCAGTGCACGCCGGCCACCTTGCGCGCATAGACCCATCCGTTCACCGCCGCCGGGGTACACAGGCTCATGGGTTCGAAGGCTGGTTGCGCCTCGCTGAAACACGCGTCGATACGGGTGCCATCGTCCAGTTCCACCAACAGGCGCTTCTCCAGTGGAGCCAAACCGTTCTCCAGGCGCAACAGGTTGCGGCCCTGGAGCAGCTCGCAGACGCCGTCGTTGGGCGCCTGCGAGAAGCGCGAGCCCTTGCCCAGCGGGCACTTGAACTGGCGTTCGATCATGCGCCCGCTTTCAGGGTGGTAGAGGTAGACGAAGCCGATGGACAGCAGGCTCAGATCGGCCAGCGCGCAGCCGCCGATCAGCGTCGGGCTGATCAGGCCGAAGTACTGGAACTGATGGAAACTGCGCCACTTGCTCAGCGCGCCGAGACGACGCCCCATAGGGGAGCGGAAGTCGAAGTCGCGGTGGTTGATCGTCGCCGGGGTGGTGGAAAAGATGCCGTAGTGCGGTTGGCCGTTGGCCTGGATCAGCTGCTGCATGGGCGCGGGCTCGGTGGCGGGGTCCGGCGCATCCTAGCACCGGCCCCGCGGGCGCCGCAGTCACGCACGGCGCCAGTGCGGGGGACGGAATCGGCCATCAGGACGGGCCCCGCGCTGGGTGTACAACCGCTCAAGGCATTCAGGCCACCACCTGATTGCGTCCGAATGCCTTGGCCTCGTACAACGCCCGATCGGCGTGTTCATAGATGCTGCGCAGCGGGTGCCCGGTTTCCGGCCACAGGCAGGACACCCCGATGGACAGCGTCACTTCGTCCGCCGTCAGCGAGCCCTCGTGGGCGATGGCCAGCCCCTGCACCGCCTCGCGCAGCACTTCGGCGCGCTCCCTGGCCTCGCGCTCGCTGGCCCCGTAGAGCAGCACGGCAAACTCTTCGCCGCCCAGGCGCACGGCCATGTCCAACGGCCGCCGGGCGCAGGCGGCAAGCACCTCGCCGATGCGTTGCAGCACGGTATCGCCAGCCTGGTGGCCGTAGCGGTCGTTGTAGGCCTTGAAGTGGTCGACGTCGCAGAGCAGCAGCGCCAGTCCCACGCTCTCGCGCTGCGCCTGGCGCCACAGGCGTTCCAGCTGGCGGTTGAAGCTACGGCGGTTGTGCAGGCCGGTGAGGCTGTCGTGCTCGGCCATCATCTTCAGCAGGCGGCTGATCAGGAAATGCTGGCGGGACTTGTACTCCAGCAGGTAGCACCCCACGGCGCCGACCAGATTGCCGAACAGCAGGAACACCACGTTGCTGATCAGCTTGGGCAACGGCAGGGCGACATACAGCTCGAACCCCACGTACGCCAGCAGGATGACGAAGGCGCAGGCCACCGCCTCGGAAAAGCGCAAGCCGATCAGGAAGTAGGCGGCCATGCTGACCAGCAGCAATCCCTCGTAGGGATACGTCTGGTCCACGGTATGGGCGATGCCCGCCACGGCCGCTGCGCCGATGCCGACGCTGAGGATGCAGGCCAGGCTCAGCGGCACCAGCAGTTGGGTATGCCGGCGCTGCAGGATCAGCCCGCCGCAGACGGTCAGCAGCACCAGCACGCCGATGCGCACTGCGAGCATGTCCCAGTGTTCTGGAGTCCGGATGAGGAGAAAGTCGATGGCCGCCAGCGCCAGCCAGATCAGCACTCCGACGCTCAGCGCGGTGCGCTTGAGATCGAAGCTGTCTTCCAGCAGGTAGTGACGGTACTGGGTTTCGAGGTCGGGCTCGAAGCTCAGGCGGCGAAAGCCCCGGGAGAGCTGTTCGGCATAGGCATTGGAGCGGACGTCGTCCAGCCAGCTTTGTTGCGGCACGTTCACCTCTTCTCGTGGAGGTCTAAGTGCCACCATAGCTGTTCGAGATGAGCGTCACAAGTTTGTCGTTTTGCCCCGTCACGAATATGACGAAGCGGGGTGCGATGAATGTACAAGCGGACTCCGTCCGCGATCAGCGCCGCTGCGGAACTCTTCGCGGGCAGAGTCCTACGGAAAAGACAATAACGACGCGATCAGACTTCCAGCTCGGCCTGCAACGCGGCGCGCACACAGTGCAGCACTCCCAGCGGCACGCGGCCTTCGAACAGCTCGGCGATGGCATTCACCGGCGGCAGCTCGCCGTCCTCGTCGAGGAAGGCGTCCTGTACTTCGCCAAGCAGTTCCTCGGGCAGGTCCAGCGCCTGCTCCAGGGTCAGTTGCTGACGGCCGATGGCCTCGGCCAGCAGGCTGTAGACGTTCTTCTCGCTGCAATCGAGCTGGCGGGCGATCTGTGCCGGGGTCATGCCGGCGCGGGCCAGGGTCACCAGTTCATGGCGCAGGTCGGTGACCGGCGCCGGGGCGTCGGGCGCCGCCTCGGACTCGGTGAGCACGTCGAGGAAGGCCTGGCCGTAGCGTTCCAGCTTGCGCGCGCCGACGCCGCTGACCTGGGCCATCGCGGTGAGCGTGGTGGGCTGGCTGCGCAGCATCTCCAGCAGGGTCGCATCGGGGAAGATGACGTAGGGCGGCACCGAGTGCTCCTGGGCCAACTTGCGCCGCAGGGTACGCAGGGCTTCCCACATCTCGCGCTCTTCCTGGCGTACCAGTTGGCTGGCCGGGCTGGCGCCGCCAGTGGAAGACGACGACTTGCTGCGCTGCGGCTTGGGATCGCGGCGCAGGGCCAGCGTCTCTTCGCCGCGCAGCAGCGGACGGCAGGCCTCGGTCAGGCGCAGGCCGTTGAAGCCGTCGACGTCCACATCGGCGAAGCCGCGGGCGACCAGTTGGCGGAACAGCGTGCGCCATTCGTCCTCGGCACGGGACTTGCCGATGCCGAATACCGCCAGGTGCTGGTGGCCGGCACTGCGGACCTTCTCGGTGTCCTTGCCCAGCAGCACGTCCACCAGGTGGCCGACGCCGTAGCGCTGGCCGCTGCGGTAGATCGCCGACAGGGCCTGGCGCGCCGGCTCGGTGGCGTCCCAGGTTTCCACGCCATCGACGCAGATATCGCAGTGGCCGCAAGGATCGGGCATCACCTCGTCGAAGTAGGCCAGCAGCGCCTGGCGGCGGCAGCGGGTTTCCTCGCACAGCGCCAGCATGGCTTCGAGCTTGTGCCGTTCGACGCGCTTGTGGCGTTCGTCGCCCTCGGAGTTCTGCATCATCTGCCGCAGCAGCAACACGTCCTGCAGGCCGTAGGCCATCCAGGCGTCGGCGGGCAGGCCGTCACGGCCGGCGCGGCCGGTTTCCTGGTAGTACGCCTCCAGGCTCTTGGGCAGATCCAGGTGCGCGACGAAGCGCACGTTGGGTTTGTCGATGCCCATGCCAAAGGCGATGGTGGCGACCATGATCAGCCCTTCCTCGTTGAGGAAGCGCTTCTGGTGGAAGGCGCGCAGGTCGTTGGACAGCCCGGCGTGGTACGGCAGCGCCGGGAAGCCCTGGTTGGAGAGGAACTCGGCGACCTCCTCGACCTTCTTGCGCGACATGCAGTAGACGATGCCCGCGTCGCCGCGCCGCTCGGCGAGGAAGCCCAGCAACTGCTTGCGCGGCTGCTCCTTGGGCACGATGCGGTAGAAGATGTTCGGCCGGTCGAAGCTGGAGAGGAACTGCTCGGCGTCCTGCAGGTGCAGGCGCTGGATCATCTCCTCGCGGGTGCGCATGTCCGCCGTGGCGGTCAGGGCGATGCGCGGCACGTGCGGGAACAGCTCGGCGAGCTGGCCCAGTTGCAGGTATTCAGGACGGAAGTCGTGGCCCCATTGCGACACGCAGTGTGCTTCGTCGATGGCGAACAGGCCGATCTCCAGGCGCTGCAGGAAGGCCAGCATGCGCGGCTGCACCAGGCGTTCCGGGGCCAGATAGAGCAGCTTGATCTCGCCGCGCTGCAGGCGGTCGGCGATCTCGCGCTGGGCCTCGGGGCTCAGCGAGGAGTTCAGCGCCGCCACCGGCACGCCCAGTTCGTCCAGCGTGGCGACCTGGTCTTCCATCAGTGCGATCAGCGGCGAGACCACCACCGTCAGCCCCTCGCGCAGCAGCGCCGGGACCTGGAAGCACAGCGACTTGCCGCCGCCGGTGGGCATCAGCACCAGCGCATCGCCGCCGCCGGCCACGCGCTCGATGATCCGCGCCTGATTGCCGCGGAAGGCGTCGTAACCGAAAACGTCTTTGAGGATGCGCTGGGCCTGATCGAGCATGGGGGACTCCAAATGAAGCCGCGCATTATACGCAAGCCACCCGCCCGCGCCCGGCACCTTGTCCGGGAAACTGCGGAAAAATCCGTCACATGCGTCCGAACCCCGCGTCAGTACGGGCCGCGCGGGCATTTGGCTTTTGCCGAGGGGCCCCGGAACGACTACAATCTGGGGCCGATCACCTCCGAGGTAGTACCCGATGTCCTTCGCCGACCAACTGTCCCGCCTGCAAGCCTTTCTCGATGCCGATGACCTGCACGAGGAAGCCTTGGATTACGTGGCGGCACACGGCTACCTGACCGCCCTGGCGATCTGCCCGGAGGAAGTGCCGGAGCGCGAGTGGATCGATGCCCTGTTCGCCGAGCCGCCGCACTACCGCAGCGACGAGGAGCGCAGCGAGATCGAAGGCACCCTGGTCCAGCTCAAGGCGCACGTCACCCGCCTGCTGGCCAGCGACGAAGAGCTGGAACTGCCGTGCGAACCCTACCTGGGCGCCGAGCCGGACGACTCCGACATCCGCGGCTGGTGCATTGGCTTCATGGAAGGCGTATTCCTGCGCGAGGCCATCTGGTTCGAACAGGCCGAGGAAGAAGTCAGCGAGCTGCTGCTGCCGATCATGGTCGGTTCCGGACTGTTCGACGAACAGCCCGAGTTCGACGAAATCGCCCGTGACCGCCAACTGGTGGACGACATGGTCGCGCAGATCCCCGAGCTGCTGACCAACCTGTTCCTGCTGTGCCAGGCCCCGGAAGAAAAGCCGGCCCTGCTCAAGCCCCGCACTCACTGATCCGCCACCGGAGCTGCGCCGCGCGGCTCCGGACTCGTTTCGCGCCAGTCGATGCCTCGAGAAATCCGCCAGAGCCGCCACGCCTGGGTTCGCTACTGCCTGCTCGGCGTGGGCTGGCTCAGCGTGACGCTGGGCGTGATCGGCATCTTCCTGCCGGTCCTGCCCACCACGCCCTTCCTCCTGCTCGCCGCCGCCTGCTTCATGCGCAGCTCCCAGCGCTTCTACGACTGGCTGGTGAACCACCCGAAGCTCGGCCCGTGGATTCGCGACTACCTGGACGGCGAAGGCATCCCGCTCAAGGGCAAGGTCTACGCCATCGGCCTGATGTGGTGCAGCATCCTGATCTCCGGCTTCCTGGTGCAGCGCCCCTGGGCCTGGGCGTTCATGCTGACCAGCGCAACCCTGGTGAGCATTTATCTGATCCGCACCAAGACCCGGCGCCTAGACTGATCGCGGAGTCAGCGGCGGCACCTGGCCGCCCTCCTCCGGCACTGGCGCCGCCACCACCGGCCCCACCGCATCCACGGTGAAGCCGAAGGTGTTCACCCCGCCTTCGCTGCGCACGAATACCGAACCGCCGTGCATGCTCGCCACCGCCTTGACGATGGACAGCCCCAGCCCGTGGCTGGTCTGGCTGTTGGCGCGGGCCAGGTCGGCGCGGTAGAAGCGCTCGAACAGCCGCGCACGCTGCTCGGCGTTGATCGGCTCGCCGGGGTTGCTGACTTCCACCAGCGCGGCGCCGCGCTCGCCGCTCAGGCGCACCTCGATGCGACCGCCTGGCGCGGTGTGCTGGGCGGCGTTGTACAGCAGGTTGGTCACCGCTCGCTGGAACAGCGCCCGCTCGACACAGGCACGGGCATCGCCACGAAGGTTCACCTGAACGCCCTGCTCGTCGAAGATCACCTCGAGGAAATCCACAGTCGTCGCCACTTCGGCCGCCAGCGAGGTTTCCACCCGCTCGGCCGCCAGCCCGCCCTGATCGACGCGGGCGAGGAACAGCATGTCGTTGACGATGGCGCGCAGGCGTTCCAGCTCTTCCAGGTTGGACTGCAGCACCTCTTCGTAATCCGGCGCGCTGCGCTCGCGGGACAACGCCACCTGGCTCTGGCCGATCAGGTTGGCCAGCGGCGTGCGCAGTTCGTGGGCGACATCGGCGTTGAACGACTCCAGGCGCAGGTAGGCCTGCTCCAGCCGATCCAGTGCCTCATTGAAGGCACCGGCCAGCGCTGACAGCTCAGTTGGCAGGCCCTCCAGGCGCAGGCGCTGGGACAGCTGCTTCGGGCTGATCTGCCGCGCCTCGGCGGAGAGATCGCGTACCGGCCGCAGGCCCACCCGGGCGATCCAGTGCCCGCACAGCGTCGCCAGGGCGATGCCCAGCGCGGACAGCACGAACAGGGTGATCAGCGTGGCGTGGCGGGCATGCTGGAAGGCCACGCTGTCGATCGCCGCGAGCAGCACCAGCGCCGGGCGCGAGCCGCTGGCCGGCAGCACGCCGACGCGGGCGCTGAGCCGCGAATCATGATCGGGCAGTTCCAGTTCGGCGTAGCCGTTGCCGCTGCCGAGCATCCGCCGTACCGCGTCGTTGGGCTGGCCATAGCGGAAGCGCGAGTCGTCGCTGTCGATCCAGAAGCGGATCAGCTGGTACTCCTGGCTCAGGGTGTTGAGCTTGAGCTGCATGTGCGGCCAGCGTTCGGCCAGGTCGGGCTTGTCGAGCATGCGTGCGACCATGTTGAAGCGGGTGTCCAGCTCCGAGCGCTGCAGGCGCTCGATCTGCCCGTCCAGCACGCAGTAGAGGGCCGAGCCGATCAGCAGGAAGATACCCAGCGCGGCGCCGGCGAACATGCCGGCCAGACGGGTCGACAGCGACAGGCCCTTCACGCCTCGCGCTCCTGGGCCGTGCGGCTTTCCAGCACGTAGCCCATGCCCCGGATGGTATGCAGCAGCTTAGTGTCGAAGGGCCCGTCGAGCTTGGCGCGCAGACGCTTGATGGCGACCTCCACGACGTTGGTGTCGGTGTCGAAATTGATGTCCCAGACCAGCTCGGCGATGGCCGTCTTGGAGAGGATTTCGCCACTGCGCTGGGCCAGCACGCAGAGCAGCGAATACTCCTTGGCGGTCAGTTCCAGGCGCGTGCCGCCACGCTGCACGCGGCGGCTGACCAGATCGATGGCGAGGTCGGCGATGCGCATCTGTGTGGCGCTTTCCAGGTGTGCGCCACGGCGGGTCAGGGCTTGCAGGCGCGCCACCAGTTCGAGGAAGGAGAACGGCTTGATCAGGTAATCGTCGGCGCCCTCGCGCAGGCCGCGCACGCGGTCTTCCACACGCTCGCGGGCGGTGAGCATGATCACCGGCGTCTGCCGCTGTTCACGCAGGGCGCGCAGCACGCCGTAGCCGTCGATGCCGGGGAGCATCACGTCGAGGACGATGACGTCGTATTCGCCATTGAGCGCCAGGTGCCGGCCGTCGATGCCGTTGCTGGCGACGTCCACGGTGAAGCCCTGCTCGCTCAGCCCGCGCTGCAGGTAGTCGGCGGTCTTGCTCTCGTCTTCGACAATCAGTACGCGCATGCCAGCCCTCCGTTCGTGACGCCCGCAGTCCGGCATGCTACCCAGCCGCTCCTCATACCGCACCTCCCAGCGCGGCCGGTGCCGGTTGCTGGCGATGGAACAGCCGGTCCAGCGCCAGGTACACCACCGGCGTGCTGAACAGGGTCAGCGCCTGGCTGAAGAGCAGCCCGCCGACCACCGCCACACCCAGCGGCTGGCGCAGTTCCGAGCCGGTACCGAAGCCGATCATCAGCGGGATCGCCCCCAGCAGCGC
Organism: Pseudomonas sp. ATCC 13867; assembly: GCF_000349845.1. Lineage (NCBI taxonomy): Bacteria > Pseudomonadati > Pseudomonadota > Gammaproteobacteria > Pseudomonadales > Pseudomonadaceae > Pseudomonas > Pseudomonas sp. ATCC 13867. Next base: position 3,901,859 of record NC_020829.1, read on the forward strand.
GGCCAGCGTGGTCATCATGATCGGCCGGAAGCGCGCCAGGCACGCCTCGCGGATCGCGTCGTAGGGCGACAGCCCACGCTGGCGTTGCGCGGCCAGGGCGAAGTCGACCATCAGGATGCCGTTCTTCTTGACGATGCCGATCAGCAGCACCAGGCCGATCAGCGCCATCACCGAGAACTCCAGGCCCCAGCCCCAGAGCAGGAACACCGCGCCGATGCCGGCCGAGGGCAAGGTGGAAAGAATGGTCAGCGGGTGCACGAAGCTCTCGTAGAGCACGCCCAGGATCACGTAGACCGCAAACAGCGCCGCGAGGATCAACAGCGGCTGGCTGGCCAGCGAACTCTGGAAGGCCGCCGCGGCGCCCTGGAATTCGCCGCTGATGCTCGACGGCATGCCGATCTCCGCCTGCGCCCGCTGCACCAGGCTGACCGCATCGCCCAGGGCCACGCCCGGCGACAGGTTGAAGGACAGCGTGACGGCCGGGAACATGCCGTTGTGGTTGATCTGCAGCGGCCCGGACTTGGCCGGTGTGACCCGCGCCAGCGCTGCCAGCGGCACCATCTCGCCGGTCAGCGGCGAACGCAGGTGGAACCAGGCCAGGCTTTCCGCGCGGCCGCGCTGGCGCGAATCCAGTTCGAGGATGACCTTGTACTGGTTGACCTCGGTCTGGAATTCGCCGACCTGGCGCTGGCCGAAGGCGTCGTAGAGGGTCTGGCTGACGTCCTCGGCGGACAGCCCGAAGCGCGCCGCCGCCACCCGGTCGATCTCGAGCGAGGTGACGCTGGCGCCCATCTGCAGGTCGTTGGACACATCCTGCAGGCCGCCCTCCTCCTTCAGCCGCTGGGTCAGGCGATCCGCCCACTGCGCCAGCGCCGCGCTGTCGTTGCTGCGCAGGGCGTACTGGTACTGGGTGCGCACCGGCCCGGTGGCGAGGTTGATGTCCTGCGCCGAACGCAGGTAGAGGACGATGCCCGGCACCTTGGCCAGCTTGGGGCGGATGCGGTTGATGAACTCGTCCACCGAGACGTCGCGGTCGCCACGGTCCTTGAGCACGATCCAGAAGCGTCCGTTGGCCAGGCTCTGGCTGCCGCCGGTGATGCCGATGGCGTGGTTGTAGCTCTGCACCGCCGGGTCGGCGGCAACGATGACGGCGAGCTGCTTGTGCTTCTCGGCCATGTCGGCATAGGAGATGTCCTCGGCGGCCTGGGTGGTGCCGAAGACGAAGGCGGTGTCCTGGGACGGGAAGAAGCCCTTGGGAATGCCGACGTAGCCGCCCACCGCGATGGCCACGCAGACCACGAAGCCAGCCAGCACCGTGCGCTGGTGATGCAGCGACCAGTCCAGCCCCCGGGCGTAGCGTGCCAGCAGCCAGCCGGCGATGCCTCCGTCGTCGTGCCCGTGCCCGCTTTTATGGTGATGGGGCGCCCCCATGAAGCGCGAGGCGAGCATCGGCGCGATGGTCAGCGAGGCCAGCACCGAAATCAGGATGGCCGCCGTGACGCTGACGGCGAACTCGCGGAACAGCCGCCCGACGATGCCGCCCATGAACAGCAGCGGGATGAACGCGGCGATCAGCGAGAAGCTGATGGAGACCACCGTGAAGCTGATCTCCGAGGCGCCGGCCAGTGCCGCCTGCACCCGGTCCTTGCCCTGCTCCAGGTGGCGGTGGATGTTCTCCACCACCACGATGGCGTCGTCGACGATGAAGCCCACGGCAATGATCAGCGCCACCAATGTCAGGTTGTTCAGGGTGAAGCCCAGCAGGTACATGGCCGCGAAGCTGGCGCTGAGCGACACCGCCAGCACGGTGGCGACGATCAGGGTGGCCGACAGCTGGCGCAGGAACAGCCCCATCACCAGCACCACCAACCCCATGGTCAACAGCAGGGTCAGCTCCACTTCATGCAGCGAGGCTCGAATGGTGCGGGTGCGATCGTTGAGCACTTCCACCTCGACGCCCGCCGGCAGCATTTCACGCAGGCGCGGCAGCTCGGCCTGGATGGCATCGGAGGTCTCGACGATGTTCGCGCCGGGCTGGCGCAGGATCACCAGCGCCACGCCGGGGCGGCCGTCCGGCCAGGCCTGCACGTAGTCGTCTTCCGGCGCCTTCACCACCTTCGCCAGATCGCGCAGGAACACCGGTGCCCCGGCGCGGTAGGCCACCACTAGGTCGCCATATTCATTGGGACTGAACAACTGGTCGTTGGCCGCCAGGGTGGACACGCGGCCGTCGCCGAACAGCGCGCCCTTGGCCTGGTTGATGCTCGCCGACTGCAGCGACTGGCGCAGGTCGGCCAGGGTCAGGCGGAACGCAGCCAGCTTCTCCGGCTGCGCCTGGATGCGGATCGCCGGGCGCTGCTGGCCGACCACGAAGATCTGCCCGACCCCGCTGATCTGGCTGAGCTGGCGTGACAGCAGCACTTCGGCAAGGTCACTGAGCTCGATCAGCGGCATCAGCTCGGAATTCACCCGGACGATCATGATCGGGCTGTCCGCCGGGTTGATCTTGCGCCAGGTCGGCAGGTTCGGCATGTCCGCCGGCAGGCGCCCGGCGGCGGCGTTGATCGCGGCGGTGACCTCCTGGGCGGCGACGTCGATGTTCTTTTCCAGGTCGAACTGCAGCGTCAGGGTGGTCGAGCCCAAAGCGCTGGTGGAGAGCATCTGGGTGATGCCGGGGATGGCGCTGAACTGCACTTCCAGCGGAGTCGCCACCGAAGACGCCATGGTTTCCGGGCTGCCGCCGGGCAACAGCGCCTGCACCTGGATGGTGGGGAAATCCACCTGCGGCAGTGGCGCCACGCCAAGACGGAAGAACGCCAGCAGGCCGAGTAGCAGCGAGGCGATGGTCAGCAGGCAGGTGGCGATGGGGTGGCGCACGCACCAGCCGGACATGCCGGCGCGCACGCTCACGGCTCGCTCCGGCGGGCCAGGGTCTGCACGTCGCCCTGCACGTCCACCCGGGCGCCGGGGGTCAGGCGCGAGTGGCCGTCGAGCACCACTTCATCGTCCGCCGCGAGGCCTTCGACCAGGGTGCGGCCATCCACTTCCTGGACAATGCGCACCGGCACCTTCTGCGCCTTGCCGTCCTCGATACGAAACACGAAGGCGCCATCCAGGCCACGGCGCACGGCGCGGCTATCCAGCACCAGACCGTTGCGCAGCACCCCGGACTGCAGGTCGATGGCGACGAACTGCCCCGGCCAGAGCTGGTCGTCCTTGTTGTCGAAGACCGCACGCACGCGGATGGTCCCGGTGCTGCTGGCGACCTGGTTGTCGATACTGCGCAGGTGGCCCTCGCCGAGCAGCTGGCCGCCGTCGCGGCTGCGCGCGATCACCGGGGAATCGCCCTTCATCAGCGGTTGCAGTTGCGGCAGGCTTTCCTGCGGCAGGGCGAAGACCACCGAGATCGGCGACATCTGGGTGACGGTGAACAGGCCGCTGCTGTCATTGGTGCGCAGCAGGTTGCCGACGTCGACGTTGCGGATGCCGACGCGGCCGGCGACCGGCGAGGTGATGCGGGTGTAGGACAGGCGCACGCGCTCGGCGTCGATGGTGGCCTGGTTGCCGCGCAGGGTGGCGCGCAGGCGCGCTGCCTCGGCTTCGGTCTGCTCCAGGGTCTGGCGGGAAATCGATCCGCGCTGGCTCAGCGTCTGGTAGCGCACGAGATCCTGCTCGACGATGCGCAACTGCGCCTGATTGCTTTGCCTGGTCGCCTCGGCCTGCTCCAGCGCGGCGTTGATGGCGCGGTCGTCGATGGTCGCCAGCAGTTCGCCCTCCTTGACCATCTGCCCCTCTTCCACCAGCAACGCGGTGAGCTGGCCTTCGACCTGCGGGCGCACCAGCACGCTGTGCAGCGAGGTAACGGTGCCGACGCCGTCGAGGTTCTGCGTCAGGTCCTCGCGGGCCACGCGCGCCAGGGTCACCGGCACGCCGGCTGTCTGCGCCGCGGCCTGGGGCGCCTCGTGCCGGCCGGCAAAGCCCCAGAAGCCCGCTCCCAGCGCCGCCACTCCCAGCACTCCCGCCGCCAGCCAAACCCGCCGTTGCCCCTGCATCCCGCTCTCCTGCGTCTGGTTCGGCCACAGCGGCCGCATCCTGGGGTTATAAGCCAGAGCGCGGGACCGCACGCTGACCCTTAAATGACAATCCTGTCAGATTCGCCGGCAAGGCCTGTACGACGGGGCTTTTCGCCCAATGGCGATGCGCCAGCGCAAGTTTTCGAAGAGCGCCTAGACTCCACACATCCCACATGGAGCGCTGGCGATGCAGCCAACCGGAGGAGCCCTCAGGCTGTTCGCCAGCCCGCCGCGTCTGCGGGCCGGCGCGCTGCTGCTCGCGCTCCTCGCGCTGACCGCCGGCGCCACCTGGAACTTCGACGCCATCCTGAAGAATGCCGAGCAGCGCTACGGCAACCTGGGCACCGCGAAAACACGCATCGAGTCCTGGGGCCGGCTGATCGACGACAGCGAGAACCTCGACGAAGCCGCCAAGCTCAAGGCGGTGAACGCCTTCTTCAACGGCGCCCTGGTGTTCACCGACGACCGCACCGTCTGGCACCAGGAGGACTACTGGGCGACGCCCATCGAATCCCTCTACAAAGGCGCCGGCGACTGCGAGGACTACTCCATCGCCAAGTTCATCACCCTGCGCCGCCTCGGGGTCGCCAGCGACAAGCTGCGCATCACCTACGTCAAGGCACTGCAGCAGAACCAGGCGCACATGGTGCTCACCTACTACGCCTCCCCCACCGCCGAGCCGCTGGTGCTGGACAACCTGATCCCGCAGATCAGGCCAGCCTCCCAGCGCAAGGACCTCCTGCCCGTCTACGCCTTCAACGCCGAAGGGCTGTGGCTGCCCGGCCCCGGCGGCGGCAAGCGCACCGGCGACAGCAAGAAGCTGTCGCGCTGGCAGGACCTGTTGACCAAGATGCGCGCCGAGGGCCTGGACCTCGACGAGACGCGATAGGAGAACCCCGGCATGTCATTGCTCAAGCAACTGTTCCTGGCGATCTGCCTGTTCCTCGTGGTGGCCTTCGCCGGCAGCTTCGCCGCCAGCCTGGAAAGCTCCCGCGAACAGATGATCAGCCAGTTGCGCTCCCACGCCCAGGACGCCGCCACCGCGCTGGGGCTGTCGCTCACCCCGCACGTGGACGACCCGGCGATGATCGAGCTGATGGTCAGCTCGATCTTCGACTCCGGCTACTTCGCCACCATCCGCGTGGTCAGCATTCCCGACGGCAAGGTCGTCGTCGAGCGCGACACCAGCACCCGCTCCGACCAGGTGCCACGCTGGTTCGCCCGGCTGGTGAACCTCAAGGCCCAGGGTGGCGACGCGCTGATCATGCGCGGCTGGGAGCAGGCCGCGCGGGTCGAGGTGGTCAGCCATCCGCAGTTCGCCCTGGCCAAGCTGTGGGACGGCGCGCTGGGCAGCCTGGCCTGGCTGCTGCTGTGCGGGTTGATCAGCGCCATCCTCGGCGGCTGGCTGCTGCGCACCCAGTTGAAGCCGCTGGACCAGATGGTGCAGCAGGCCCAGGCCATCACCCGCCGCGAATTCCTCACCCTGCCCAGGGAGCCGCGCACACCGGAACTCAAGCGCGTGGTGCAGGCGATGAACCAGATGGTGGACAAGCTCAAGGCACTGTTCGCCGAGGAAGCCTCGCGCAGCGAGAAGCTGCGCGAAGAGGCCTACCAGGACAGCCTCTCGGGCCTGGCCAACCGCCGCCTGTTCGACGCGCGGCTGGACGCGCAACTGTCCCCCAGCGAACAGAACGCCGCCGGCTACCTGCTGCTGCTGCGCCTGAACGACCTGGCCGGGCTCAACCAGCGCCTGGGCGGGCAGCGCACCGACGCGCTGATCCGCGACGTCGCCGAGCTGCTGGAGCGCGAGCGCGAACAGCACGGCACCCCGGACTGGCTGGCGGCGCGCAGCCGTGGCGGCGAGTTCACCCTGCTCGCCCCGGGCGTCGACAGCGCCAGTGCCGAGCAATTGGCCGATGAACTCAGCGCCGCCCTGGAAAACCTGCGCGGCACCGGCGCCAGCGACTGCACACCGGTGGCCCACCTGGGCCTGTCGGCCTTCCGTCCCGGCGAATCGTCGGCCAGCGTCCTCTCCCGTGCCGACCAGGCACTGGCCCAGTCGCAGTCCTCGCCGGGCCGTCCCTGGCAGCGCCTGGACAGCTCCGGCAGCCAACCGGTGCAGGACTCCCGCGCCTGGCGCGAGTGGCTCGACGATGCCTTGCAGAAGGGCAAGTTGCAGCTGTGGTTCCAGCCCGTGCGCGCCTGCGCCGAGAACGGCGAGTTGCTGCACCAGAAAGTCCTCGCGCGGCTGCTCGATCCCAAGGGAGAAGCCGTCGCGGCCGGGCAGTTCCTGCCGTGGATCGAACGCTTCGGCTGGTCCGCGCGCTTCGACCTGGCCATGCTCGAACACGCCCTCGCCCATCTCGCCCAGCAACCGGCGCCGCTGGCGCTGTCGCTGTCAGCGGAAACCGTGCGCAGCGCCGAGCCGCTGCGCGAGCTGTTCGAGATCCTCCGCGCCCACCCGCAGGAGGCTCAATTGATGACCCTGGAAGTGGACGAACGCTACCTGCCGCCGCCGGCGGAGCTGGAGAAGCTGGCCCAGTCGGTGCAGGACGTCGGAGCCAAGCTGGGCCTGCAGCACTTCGGCGGGCGCTTCAGCCTGATCGGCAACCTCACCCGCCTCGGCCTTGCATACCTGAAGATCGACGGCAGCTACATCCGCACCATCGACCAGGACAATGACAAGCGCCTGTTCATCGAGGCGGTCTTCCGCGCGGCCAACAGCATCGACCTGCCGCTGATTGCCGAGATGGTGGAGAGCGAGGGTGAATTGAAGGTATTGCGGGAAATGGGGATCGCCGGGGCGATGGGCCGGCTGGTCGGGGCGCCGAAGCCGTCGCAGAAGAACGGCTAGATCGCGCGACCTTGTAGGAGCGAGCTTGCTCGAGAACAGGCCCCGCTGCGAAATCCATTTCGCAAGCAAGCTCGCTCCTACACAAATAAATCTGCACCACGCTCCGGACCGCCCCGTTCAACGACGGATTTTCTCGCCCCAAGCGAAAAACCGGACGTCTCAGTCCTTCTTGCCCTTCTTCGCACTGGCGTACGCCGCCTCCAGCGCGTCGTTGATGGTCTTGAGCACCTTCACCCGCGCATAGCGCTTGTCGTTGGCCTCCACCAGCGTCCAGGGCGCGATCTCGGTGCTGGTGCGGTCGACCATGTCGCCCACCGCATCCACATAGAGGTCCCACTTGTCGCGGTTGCGCCAGTCTTCCTCGGTGATCTTGAAGCGCTTGAACGGAATCGACTCGCGTTCCTTGAAGCGTTCCAACTGGGTGTCCTGGTCGATGGACAGCCAGAACTTCACCACCACGATGCCGAACTCGACCAGTTGCTCCTCGAAGTCGTTGATCTCCGCATAGGCGCGCAGCCAGTCGGCGTCCGAGGCGAAGCCCTCGACCCGCTCCACCAGCACCCGGCCATACCAGGAGCGGTCGAAGATGGTGAACTGCCGGCGCGCCGGCATGTGCCGCCAGAAGCGCCACAGGTAGGGCTGGGCGCGCTCCTCCTCGGTGGGCGCGGCAATCGGCACGATGTGGTACTGGCGCGGGTCCAGCGCATCGGTCACGCGACGGATGGCTCCCCCCTTGCCGGCGGCGTCGTTGCCCTCAAACACGGCGATCAGCGAATGACTGCGGAAGCGCTTGTCGCGCATCAGCGTAGCCAGGCGCGCCTGCTCCTTGGCCATTTGCTCCTTGTACTGATCCTTGTCCAGTTTCAGGGTCAGGTCGAGCGCGCCGAGCAACCCCTTGTTGTCCAGGCTGGACACCAGCGGCGCGGCGTGGGGTTGCGGCGTGGGGCGGTCCTTGAGCTTGAGCGCGGCCTGCAGGCCTTCGAGGAGGGTACGGCCCACCGTCAGGCTGCGGTAGCGCTCGTCGGCGCCCTCGACCACGTACCAGGGCGCATAGTCACGGCTGGTGCGGCGCAGCACGCGCTCGCCATAGCGCACGAACTTGTCGTAGACCTCGCTCTGCTTCCAGTCCAGGTCGCTGAGCTGCCAGCTGCGGGTCGGGTCGTTCTCCAGCGCCTTGAGGCGCTCCTTGAGCTGCTTCTTGGACAGGTGGAACCAGAACTTGAAGATCAGTGCACCTTCGTCGGAGTACATGCGCTCGAAGCGTTCGGCGTCGCCGATCAGCCCATCCAGCTGGCTGTCCTTGACCTCGCCCATCACCCGCGCATAGAGCATCTGGCTGTACCAGTTGCCAAAGAAGATACCGATACGCCCCTTGGGCGGCAGCTTGCGCCAGAAGCGCCACTGCGGCGGACGGGAGAGTTCCTCGTCGGTGGGCAGGAGGAAACTTTCCACCTGGATCAGGCGCGGATCCATCCATTCGTTGAGCAGCTTCACCGTCTCGCCCTTGCCGGCGCCCTCGATGCCATTGATCAGGATGATCACCGGGAAGCGCGCCTGCTGCTTGAGCTCGTACTGCGCCTCGAGCAACGCCTCACGCAGGACGGCGACCTCCTTCTCGTAGGTTTCCTTGTCAATGGAATGGCCGATCTCGGCGGATTCGAACATGCACCTCTCCTTGTTTCCGAATGCTGTAAAAGGTAGCGGAAGTGACGGGCGGGCTGCTGACATTTCGTCTTGGCCGCAACGACGTCCGCGGGGTTACGGGAGGGGGCGCCAGGGAAAGACCTGCGCTCCGGCGCGGCAACACGGCGCACATCGAAACATCGGCAACCCCTGAGGCCGACACGGCGGATCGGCTAAACTGCCGCCTTTGCTTTCACTACGACCGACGCATGCCCCTTTCCCATCCCAAAGCCCACAGCGCCCAGATCGACTGGGACGAAAACGGCCAACCCACTTCCCGCGCCTATGGCGACGTGTACTTCTCCCGCGCTTCCGGCATCGATGAAACACGCCATGTGTTCCTTGACGGCAACCGTCTGGCGCAACGGCTGAGCGAGCTGCCCGCCGACGGCCGGCTGTGCATCGGCGAGACCGGCTTCGGCACCGGGCTGAACTTCCTCTGCGCCTGGCAACAGTTCGAAGCCCTGGCGCCCCGGGAAGCACGGCTGCAGTTCGTCAGCACCGAGAAATTCCCGGTCGCGCCGGACGACCTGCGCCGCGCCCTGGCCCTCTGGCCGGAACTGGCGCCCTGGTCGGAACAACTGCTGGCCCAGTACGTGGCGGTCAACCCCGGCTTCCAGCGCTTCGTTTTCGCCGACGGCCGCGTGGTGCTGACCCTGCTGGTGGGCGATGTGCTGGACACCCTGCCGGAGCTGGATGCACGGATCGACGCCTGGTTCCTCGACGGCTTTTCGCCGGCGAAGAACCCGGAGATGTGGACCGACGCCCTGTTCGCCCAGCTCGCCCGGCTTTCGGCGCCGAACGCGACCCTGGCCACCTTCACCAGTGCCGGATTCGTCCGGCGCGGCCTCATCGCCGCCGGCTTCGCCATGCAGCGCGTGAAGGGGTTCGGGCAGAAGCGCGAGATGCTGGTGGGCGATTTCGCCGGCGAAAACAGCGCACCCGCCAAACCCTGGTACGCCCGCCCCGCCCGCCCGAACGGCCCGCGCGCGGCACTGGTGATCGGCGGCGGCATGGCCGGTTGTGCCAGCGCCGCCAGCCTGGCCGCGCGCGGCTGGCAAGTGACGCTGATCGAGCGCCACGCCGGCCTGGCCGAGGAAGCCTCGGGCAATCCCCAGGGCGTGCTCTACCTCAAGCTGTCGGCCCACGGTACCGCGCTGTCACGCCTGGTGGTCAGCGGCTTCGGGCATACCCGCCGGCTGATCGAGCGCCTGCAGAACGGCGCGGACTGGTCGGCCTGCGGCGTGCTGCAGCTGGGCTTCGACGACGCCGAGGCGCAACGCCAGGCGCAATTGGCCGAGGCCTTCCCGGATTCGCTGCTGCGTCTGCTGGATCACACCGAAGCCGAGCGCATCGCCGGTGTCGGCCTGCCCGCCGGCGGCCTGTTCTTCCCCGAAGGCGGCTGGGTGCATCCACCGGCGCTGTGCCGGCACCTGGCGCAGCATCCGAACATTCGCGTGCTGACCGGCGAGGAAGTCCGCCTGCAACGCGAAGCCGATGGCTGGAGTGCCTGGAGCGGCAAGGAAAAGCTGGCCAGCGCGCCCATCGCCATCCTCGCCACCGCCGCCGAAGTACGGCGTTTCGCCGGCGCCGAGACGCTGCCGATGAAGCGTATCCGCGGACAGATCACCCGCGTTCCGGCCACCGCCGAGAGCGTCGCGCTGAGCACTGTGGTCTGCGCCGAAGGCTACGTCGCGCCGCTCCGCCACGGCGAACACACCCTGGGCGCCAGCTTCGAGTTCAAGCGCAATGACACCGAACCCTCGCTGGAAGAACACCTGGGCAACCTCGACCTGCTGGCGGAAATATCCACAGACCTGAGCGAACGCCTGCACATCGCCCACCTCGACCCGGCAACCCTGCAAGGCCGCGCGGCCTTCCGCTGCACCACGCCGGACTACCTGCCGCTGGTGGGCCCGCTGGCCGACCGCGACGCCTTCGCGGCGGCCTACGCGGTGCTCGGCAAGGACGCCCGGCAGGTGCCGGAAACACCCTGCCCCTGGCTGAACGGCCTGTACCTGAACAGCGCCCACGGCTCGCGCGGGCTGGTCACCGCGCCGCTGTCCGGCGAGCTGCTGGCAGCCTGGCTGGACGACGAACCGCTGCCGCTGCCGCGCGCCGTGGCCGAGGCCTGCCACCCCAATCGTTTCTTCCTGCGCGACGTCGTGCGCGGGCAGAAGACGTCCTGATCACCGCGCGGCCGGATGGGCCGCGCCACCTCTCCAGAGCGGACCACCGACATGGATGCATTACTGCTGGAATCCTCGGTCATCGGCCTGATCCTCGGCCTGTTGCTGGGCCTCACCGGCGCCGGCGGCTCGCTGGTGGCGCTGCCGCTGCTGCTCAGCCTGCACCTGCCGCTGCACGACGCCATCGGCGTCAGCCTCGGCGCGGTGGCACTGTCGGCGGCGATCGGCGCAGTGCCCCGTGCGCGTCAGGGACAGGTGGCCTGGCGGCCGCTGCTCTGGCTGGTCATCACCGGCTGGCCGGGCAACGCCATCGGCCAGTGGCTGGGGCAGTTCGTGCCCGAAGCCTGGCTGATCGTCGGTTTCTGCCTGCTGGTGCTGTGGTCGGCCTGGCGTATGTGGCAGGGCTCGCGCCAGGAGCGTGCAGGCCCCCAGGCGATGCGCAACGGCCCGCTGCTGGGCGTGGGGCTGGCGGTGGGCCTGCTTTCCGGCCTGATGGGTGTGGGTGGCGGCTTCCTGATCGTGCCGGGATTGCTGTGGTTCACCCCGCTGTCGATGCTGGCGGCGACGGCGACCTCGATGGCGGTGATCGCGCTGGTGTCCGGCGGCGGCTTCCTGCTCTACCTGAGCCATGCCCAGCCGCCCCTGCCGCTGCTGGCCTGCCTCGCGACGGGCGGCGCGCTCGGGGTGCTGGCCGGCAACCGCCTGGCCGTGCGCCTGGGAGGCGCGACGCTGCAGCGTCTGTTCGCCCTGATGCTGGTGGCGGTCAGCCTGTCGCTGGCCGCGCAGAAGCTGCTGGCGTCCTAGGACGCTTCCTCTTCCGCGCCCGTCGCATCCGGCGTCTCGAACAACTCGGCGGCGCGCAGCAGCCCCGCGAGAATCGCGTGCTGCTCCCACTCCGGCAGTCCGGCGAAACGCTCCAGAGCGTGCTCGGGCAGCAGCTCCGGCCCATCGCGCAGCGCCTCATGCCCCGCGGCGTCCAGGCTCAGCCAGTGTCTGCGGCGGTCATCGGAGTCACGCCGGCGCGTCAGCAGCCGCTGGCTTTCCAGGCGCGTCAGCACGCTCGACAGCGATGACTGGGAGAGCGCGACGTGCCCGGCCAACTGACCGGCGGTAATTTCCCCCTCCAGCTCCACCACCTGCAGGATCAGCAGTTGCAGCGGCGTCAGTTCGCCATCGCGCCCCAGGCTCTTGGAGTGCACGTCGGCCGCCTGCTGCAGGCGGCGCAACGCCTGCAGCATCGACAGGGCGTGGGCGTTACGCATCGAAGATTTGCTATCGGCCATCATCGTTCACCTGCGCCTTCGGACTTTCCTCAATGAAATCAAATAGAACTCTCATCCATTCGAGCGGTCCTCCCCTATGGCCCCCTTGAGGGACCACCCACTCATCCCCAACGGAGAACCGGTAAGGACATGTGCGGAATAGCAGGAGAACTTCGCTTCGATAACCAGGCCGCCGATCTCGCAGCGGTCGAACGCATCACCCACCACCTCGCCCCACGGGGCCCCGATGCCTGGGGCTTCCACAGCGAAGGGCCACTGGCCCTCGGGCACCGGCGCCTGAAAATCATGGACCTGGCCGAAGCCTCCGGCCAGCCGATGATCGATCCGACGCTGGGCCTGTCGCTGGTGTTCAACGGCGCAATCTACAACTACCCCGAACTACGCGGTGAACTTGAAGCCCTCGGCTACCACTTTTTTTCCGGTGGCGATACCGAAGTACTTCTAAAGGGATACCACGCTTGGGGTGAACAACTATTGCCACGTCTCAATGGCATGTTTGCCTTCGCCATCTGGGAACGCGACAAACGGCGCCTGTTCATCGCCCGCGACCGTCTCGGCATCAAGCCGCTGTACCTGTCGCGCACCGGCAAGCGCCTGCGCTTCGCCTCCAGCCTGCCGGCGCTGCTCAAGGGCGGTGACATCGACCCGGCGCTGGACCCGGTGGCGCTCAACCACTACCTCAACTTCCACGCCGTGGTCCCCGCGCCGCGCACCCTGCTGGCCGAGGTGCAGAAACTGCCGCCGGCCACCTGGATGAGCATCGACGCCCAGGGCCACACCGAGCGCCAGCGCTGGTGGAACCTGGGCTACGGCCCGTTGCCCGATGAACGGGAACTGACCCTGGACGACTGGGAAGAACGCCTGCTGGACAGCCTGCGCGACGCCGTCAGCGTGCGCCAGCGCGCCGCCCGCGAAGTGGGCGTGCTGCTCTCTGGCGGGGTCGATTCCAGTCTGCTGGTCGGCCTACTGCACGAAGCGGGCGTGGACGATCTGCTGACCTTCTCCATCGGCTTCGAGGATGCCGGCGGCGAGCGCGGCGACGAGTTCCAGTACTCCGACCTGATCGCCCAGCGCTATGGCACCCGCCACCATCAGTTGCGCATCGCCGAGAAGGAAGTCATCGAGCAGTTGCCGGCCGCCTTCCAGGCCATGAGCGAGCCGATGGTCAGCCATGACTGCATTGCCTTCTACCTGCTCTCCCGCGAGGTGTCGAAGCACTGCAAGGTGGTGCAGAGCGGCCAGGGCGCCGACGAGCTGTTCGCCGGCTACCACTGGTATCCCAAGGTGGCCGGCGCGAAGGACCCGCTGCAGGCGTACCGCACGGCCTTCTTCGACCGTAGCCACGGCGAGTACCTGGACACCGTGCGCGAAGCGTTGCAGGTGGAGGACGTGGCCGGCGAGTTCGTTCGCGAGCACTTCGCCCAGCCCGGCGCGATCGATCCGGTGGACAAGGCTCTGCGCCTGGACAGCACCATCATGCTGGTCGACGACCCGGTCAAACGGGTCGACAACATGACCATGGCCTGGGGCCTGGAAGCCCGCGTGCCGTTCCTCGACTACCGGGTGGCGGAGCTCTCGGCGCGCATCCCGTCGCGCTTCAAGCTCGGCGACGGTGGCAAGCAGGTGCTCAAGGCCGCCGCGCGCAAGGTCATCCCCAGCGAGGTGATCGACCGCCCCAAGGGCTACTTCCCGGTGCCCGGCCTGAAGCACCTGCAGGGCAACACCCGCGCCTGGGTCAGCGAACTGTTGCTGGATCCGAGCCAGGATCGCGGCCTGTTCGAGACGGCGATGTTCGACCGTCTGCTCAGCAATCCGTCGACCGACCTCACGCCGCTGCGGGGCTCCAAGCTCTGGCAGTTGGCCGCGCTCAATCTCTGGCTGACCGAACACGGTTTGTGAAGCCCAGGACGAATGCTTTTCAGGGAGTCCACCATGAAGACCCATTTGAACCTGCCTCACCCCCACAACCAGCGCCTGCTACGAGGCCAGACGCCCACCTACGAACGTCTCCAGGCACGCTTCGCCGGCGATCACACGCAACAACGCCACGAAGGCCCGCTGATCCTGCAATGCGGCTGGGGCCGTCTGCTGATCGGCCATACCTTCGCCACCGCCGAGCAACTGGCCAACGAACTGCTCAACGAACGCCCCGGCGAGCGTGACATCGCCCTCTACGTCGCCGCGCCGCAGCAAGTGCTGGCGCAGGCGCCGCAACAGCTGTTCCTCGATCCTTCCGACGCCTTGCGCCTGTGGTTCACCGACTACCGCCCGGCGCGCCGGCCGTTCCGCGGCTTCCGCATCCGCCGGGTGCACAGCGACGAGGACTGGGCGGCGATCAACCGCCTGTACCTGGCGCGCGGCATGCTCCCGGTGGATGCCGCCCAGGTCACCCCGCGCCACCAGGGCGGGCCGGCCTACTGGCTGGCCGAAGACGACGAGACCGGCACGGTGATCGGCACCGTCATGGGCATCAACCACGCCAAGGCCTTCCGCGACCCGGAAGGCGGCTCCAGCCTCTGGTGCCTGGCGGTGGACTCGCAGTCCAGCCGCCCCGGCGTGGGCGAGGCCCTGGTGCGCCACCTGATCGAGCACTTCATGAGCCGGGGTCTTGCCTACCTCGACCTGTCGGTGCTGCACAGCAACCAGCAGGCCAAGTCGCTCTACCGCAAGCTGCGCTTCCGCGAGCTGCCGACCTTCGCCATCAAATGCAAGAACGGCATCAACCAGTCGCTGTTCCTCGGCCCAGGCCCCGAGGAGGACCTGAACCCCTACGCCAGGATCATCGTCGACGAGGCCCATCGGCGCGGCATCGACGTGCAGGTGCAGGACGCCGACGCCGGGCTGTTCATCCTCACTCAGGGCGGCCGGCGCATCCGCTGCCGCGAATCGCTGTGCGACCTGACCAGCGCGGTGAGCATGAGCCTGTGCCAGGACAAGACCCTCACCCACCGCACCCTCGACCGCGTCGGCCTGCGCCAGCCGCAACAGCGCCTGGCGGGCAACGTCAAGGACAACGCCCAGTTCCTTGCCGAACACGGCTCGCTGGTGGTCAAGCCGGTGGACGGCGAGCAGGGACAAGGGGTCGCCGTGGACCTGCGCAGCGCCGGCGAAGTGGAAAGCGCTATCGCCCAGGCCAGGCAGTTCGACACCCGCGTGATCCTGGAGAGCTACCACGCGGGCCAGGACCTCCGCGTCGTGGTGATCGGCTATGAAGTGGTGGCCGCCGCGATCCGCCGCCCCGCCGAGGTCATCGGCGATGGTCGGCACAGCATCCGCCGGCTGATCGAGGCGCAGAGCCGGCGACGGCAGGCCGCCACCGGGGGCGAAAGCCGCATCCCGCTGGACAAGGAGACCGAACGCACCCTGGCCGCCGCCGGCTTCGGCTACGACGACGTGCTGCCCAGCGGCCAGCGCCTGGCCGTGCGCCGCACCGCCAACCTGCACACCGGGGGCACCCTGGAGGACGTCACCGAGCGGCTGCATCCGAAACTGGCCGACGCCGCGATCCGCGCGGCGCGTGCGCTGGAGATCCCGGTCACCGGCCTCGACCTGCTGGTGCGCGACGCTGACCAGCCGGACTACGTGATCATCGAAGCCAACGAGCGGCCGGGGCTGGCCAACCATGAGCCGCAGCCCACCGCGGAGCGCTTCGTCGACCTGCTGTTCCCGCTGAGCCGCGAACTGCTCAACCGCGAATCCCATCCCGGCACGGAGGCTTCGGCATGAGTCCATTGCCACAACCCGACCTGAACTACCTGCAGCGCGTGCTGCTGGAAATGCTCGCCATCCCCAGTCCCACCGGCTTCACCGACACCATCGTGCGCTACGTCGCCGAACGGCTGGAGGAGATCGGCGTGCCCTTCGAAATGACCCGCCGCGGAACCATCCGCGCGACGCTCGCGGGCCGGCGCAACAGCCCGGACCGCGCAGTCTCGGCGCACCTGGACACCATCGGCGCCATCGTCCGCGAGATCAAGCCCAACGGCCGCCTGGCGCTGGCGCCGGTGGGCTGCTGGTCGAGCCGCTTCGCCGAGGGCAGCCGGGTCACGGTGTTCTGCGAGAACGGCGTACTACGCGGCAGCGTGCTGCCGCTGCTGGCCTCCGGGCACGCGTTCAACACGGCGGTGGACAGCCTGCCGATCAGTTGGGACCACGTCGAACTGCGCCTGGACACCTACACCGTCAGCCGCGCCGACAGTGAAACCCTGGGCGTGGCGATCGGCGACTTCGTCGCCTTCGACCCCTTGCCGGAGTTCACCGAGAGCGGCCACATCAGCGCCCGCCACCTCGACGACAAGGCCGGGGTGGCCGCGCTGCTGGCGGCGCTGAAGGCAATCCGCGAGAGTGGCCAGGAACCGCCGATCGACTGCCACCCGCTGTTCACCATCACCGAGGAAATCGGCTCCGGCGCGGCCGGCGCGCTGCCCTGGGATGTCAGCGAGTTCGTCGGTATCGACATCGCCCCGGTGGCCGAGGGGCAGAACTCCAGCGAGCACGCGGTGAGCGTGGCCCTGCAGGATTCCGGCGGGCCCTACGACTACCACCTGTCACGGCACCTGCTGCGGCTGAGCGAACGCCACGAGATCGCCGTGCGCCGCGACCTGTTCCGCTACTACCACAGCGATGCGCAGTCGGCGATCACCGCCGGCCATGACATCCGTACCGCGCTGCTGGCCTTCGGTTGCGACGCCACCCACGGCTACGAGCGCACCCACATCGACAGTCTGGCGGCGCTGTCGCGCCTGCTCACCGCCTACCTGCTGAGCCCGCCGGTGTTCGACAGCGACGCCGAACCCAGCGAAGGCGCCCTGGAACGTTTCAGCAAGCAGCTGGAACATCCGGTGCACATGGAAAGCACCACCCATGTGCCGCCGGTGGATGATCTGATCGACACCAGCGACGCCCCTGGCAAAGACAAGAACTGAGCTGCACTCGCCGCAGCGCGGGACTACAATCCCGCGCTGCGATTTGCGAGTACCCGCCATGCTGATTCCCTTTGAGCTGATCGAAGCCGACACCCTGAACAACCTGCTGGAAGACTTCGTCACCCGCGAAGGCACCGACAACGGCGACGACACCCCGCTGGACGTCCGCGTCGAACGCGCGCGGCATGCCCTCAGGCGCGGCGAGGCGGTGATCGTCTTCGACCCGGAAAGCCAACTGTGCCAGCTGGTGCTGAAAAGCGAAGTGCCGAAGGAGTGGCTGGCGGACTGAGCAAGAGCTCTTTGCAGGAGCAACTGTCTTCTTCCGGGTTAACCCCCTGCCTGTGCTTCCCCCTCACCCCAGCCCTCCCCAGGAACGGGGTGGGGTGAGGGGCTCTTGTAGGAGCGAGCTTGCTCGCGAACCTTACGCTCACTGATCGCACCGGTTCGGCCGGTTGCCCCGTTCGCGAGCACGCTCGCTCCTACAGGCTTCGATCCCGTTCGGATCAGGGCGCGAGCTTCGGCCCGAACAGCACCACGCTGGCGCCGATCACGCACAGCGCTACGCCTACCCAGTCGCTCCACAGCGGGCGGCTCTTCTCGACGAAGGCCAACCAGAACAGCGACGCGGCGACGTAGATGCCGCCGTACGCGGCATAGGCACGCCCGGCATAGCTGGCCTCGACGCGGGTGAGCAACAGAGCGAACACCGTCAGGCTGAGCAGGCCGGGAATGATCCACAGGGCGCTCTTGTCCAGGCGCAGCCAGAGGTAAAAGGCGTAACAGCCGGCAATCTCGCAGAACGCGGCGAGGACAAACCAGAGGTAGTTGATCATGGGCTCTATCCGTGACGGGAGGCGTTCGAGTCAGCCGCGCAGGCCGCCCTCGCGCTCCCAGGCGCAGCGCACTTTCAGTTCGCCTTCGCGGGGGCTGTGGAAGCCGTTCTCGGATTCCCAGCGGAAGGTGTGGCTGCCGTTGACTTCGGTTTCCAGGTGGACCACCGCGCTGGCCCAGTAGAGACGGCGCAGCAGGGCTTCGAACTGTTCGACCCAGAGCTTCCATTCGTATTCGATGGTCTGGTAGCTGGCACCGAAATGGATCACCTGGGACTGGTACAGGCCGGCGCCCTCGGTTTCGCAGCGGCTGAACATCTCGCGGCCAAGAAAAGGCCACGCCTCCCCCATCGGCAGACTGTCGAGCACCTTGCGGTTAGCGGCGCGGCGCAGGCGGCGCTCCATCGAGTCGCCGGGCCAGTCGCGGATGCAACCATAGACGATGGATTCGGACTGCAAGCGGGTTCTTCCTTCAATGACACCGATGCCTTCTAACACAGGCCTGGCGATGCGCAAAGCGCGAATCCCCACAGCTGCGCAGTAGCCCGGAAAAGCAAAAGCCCCACGACATTCGCGGGGCTTTCACCGGGGTCCAACGTACTTCAGCCAGGCAGGCCGGTGAGTAAAACTAACCCGTTGCACCGGACTGGGCAAGCCCCTCTTTCACTGCACCGAAAGGGGGCGGGAAGCCGCCGTCGATCATGCGGGCGTGCGGCGCTTGGCCTGCATCTTCTCCGCCATCTTCGCCATTTCGTCGTAGATCGCCTGCGGGTTCTGCTGCTTGATCTGCCAGGCCATGCGGCCCTGCTCGTGGGGCAGGATCATGAAGACATCGCGGGCGACTTCATGGTGGATGTAGTCGGCGATCTCGGCGGCGCTGATGGGCGAGCTTTCCAGCAGCTTGCCGACCTGGCTCTTCATTTCCGGGCTGGGGCCGCGGAAGGAATCCAGCAGGTTGGTCTGGAAGAACGACGGGCAGACCACGTGGACCTTCACGTCCACCAGGCTCAGCTCGGCCAGCAGGCTTTCCGAGAGCGCCACCACGCCGGCCTTGGCGACGTTGTAGTTGCTCATCGCCGGGCCTTGCATCAGCGCAGCCATCGAGGCGATGTTGATGATCCGGCCCTTGCTCTGCTCCAGCAGCGGCAGGAAGGCCTTGCAACCCTTGACCACGCCCATCAGGTTGATCGAGATCTGCCAGTCCCAGTCCTCCAGCGACAGCTCGCTGAAGAAGCCGCCGGAGGCCACGCCGGCATTGTTGACGACGATGTCGATGCCACCGAGTTTTTCTTCGCAGGACTGCGCCAGCTGGGTCAGCTGGCTGTAGTCGCGCACGTCGCAGCGCTGGGTGAAACCGTCGCCGCCAGCCTCGCGCACGAGTTTCAGGGTTTCGGCCAGGCCCGCTTCGTTGACGTCGGCCAGGGCCAGCTTCCAGCCCTCGCGGGCCCAGCGCAGGGCGATTTCGCGGCCGAGGCCGGAACCGGCGCCGGTGATCATGATGCGGTTCTGCATGGGGAGGTTTGCCTTTTCTTGTTCGGGAGAGAGGTTCAGGACAGTGAGCCAAGTGTAACCAAGGCCCGCCGGCCCGGCGGCGACATCAGGGTGCTGAATGCCCCCGGCAAACCGTCGTCGCAGCTCTCAACCGATCAGCAAGGCGCAGAGCTTGCCGAGCACCAGGGCAGTCCCGGCGCACACCAGCAGATAGGCGGCGCAGTTGACGCTCTCGTGCTTGAGCTCGACGAAACGCCGCACGCGATAGCGCAGCAGGAACACCCCCAGGGCCAGGGGAATGGAGGGGCCGAGGAACGCGAACTGCCAGAAGCGCTCGGGCTGGCTGACCGGCTCCAGCGATATGGCATCCGCCAGCGGCAGCAGGCCCACGCCACACTGGACGACCAACCACAGCACTCCCAGTACGACCAGTACGACACCCGGCATCCTTTCGACTCCATAACGGCAAAGGTCCGTTATGTTAGTACGCCATCACAGTCAGGGCTGTGCGACGAATCACCCTGTGGCCCTTGGGCCGTTCCCAGGTCTCACCGATGGCGTGACATCACGCACAGCGTCGGCATTCACACCCGGGCTGCACCATCGAGGGGCGGTCGCGGTTCAGCCCAGGTGGCGCGGCAGCGAGCCCTTGCGCAGGCGCAGGAACATCAGCGCGGCGGTGAGTGCATCGCCGATGGCGGTATGCCGGCCTTCCACCGGAATATCCAGGTGGCGCGCCAGGGTGTCGAAACGCAGGTCCAGGTGCAGGTCGGGAAAGCGCCGGCTCATCTTGCGGTGGTACAGCTCGGAAACCTCCACCCGCGGGTTGTCCAGGCGCGCGCCGAGTTGCTCGCGCAGGTGCCGGCGCAGCACGGCGACGTCGAAGGACAGGTAATAGCCGAGCAACGGACGATCGCCGATGAACGCCTGTACCCGGCGCAGCGCCTCCGCCAGCGGCAGTTGGCCTTCGAGATCGGTGCGGCGCAGCTTGTGGATGCGGATGGACTCGCCGTCCAGGCTCGGCGGCGGCTCCACCAGCAGTTCCAGGCGTTCGCCGAGGATCAGCTTGCCGCGCCGGATCCGCACCGCGCCGATGCTGAGGATGTCGGCCTTGCGCGGATCGAGGCTGGTGGTCTCCAGGTCCAGCGAGACCAGCTCCTCGGCGTCCGCCGGGTCGTGGCGCCACCAGTACAGGCGTCGGCGCCAGGCGGACCAGCGGTGATCGGGAAGGCGGGCGCACGCGTTCATCGGGTCTCCAGGTGGAAGTGCCGGATCAGGCTCTGCTTGAACTTCTTCACCACGTGCAGGCCATAGCGCAGCAGGTCGCGCTCGTGGCGGCTCAGCCGCGAGACGTCGAGCCCCTGCTGGCGTCCGTCGCGCTCGCCGTCCAGTTGCTGGCGCAGACGCAGTTGCAGGAACAACTCGAAGGACTCGACCAGATTGTCCGCCAGCGACGCCTCCAGCACACCGAGCGCCTTGAGTGCCGACAGGCGCGCCAGGGTTCCGCGCTCCTCCAGCCCCTCGCGCAGCGCCAGGGAGCGGGCGCCGTGGACGATGGGGAAGATGCCGCCGCGCTTGATGTCCAGGCGCGCATCCTGGGTCTTGAGCTGGCCGAGGAAGGTCAGCGGCGTATCGAACTGCAAGGCCGGCAATGCCAGGTCGCTCAACCAGCGGCTGTCGTCGCCGGCCAGGGCGTTCAGGCTGCCGCGCAGGCCCTCGAACAACCGCAGGTTGCCGGCCACCGGCCAGGCATCGGTGAGGATCGACAGGCGCATCAACTGTTCCGGGCGCCCCTGCAGCGGCAACTCGCGCAGCTCGCGCTGCCACTCCGACAACGGCTTGCACCACTCAGGCCGGCTGGCCATCACGCCGCCGGGGCACGGCGGATAACCGAACGCCAGCAGCGCCGCCGAAAAGCGCTGCATCAATTGCAGGCCCTGCTCCACCGGCAGGTCGTCGGCGAGGATCAGGGCGTTGTCCTGGTCGGTCTTGAGCAACTGCTCGGCGCGGCCTTCGCTGCCCATCACCATCAGGCAGCACCTGCCCCGCAGCGCCGGCGGGATCTGCAGTTCGAACAGGCGCTCCAGCAACTGCTCGTTGAGCGCACTGACCAGTTGCATGATGAAGCGCAGGCGGATGCCGTTGCCGGCCAGGGTGGCGATCAGCGTGTGCAAAGTTTCCGCCGCCGCGCGCAGCTCCGTCTCGCTGTCGGCCCGGGCGATGCGCAGCGCCAGCACGTGGGAATGGGTGGAGAACAGGCTGAGCACCTGGGTCAGGTGCAGCAACCCGACCACCCTGCCCGCCTCGCAGACCGCCACGCGCTCGATGCGCTGGCGGGTCATCAGAATCATGGCGTCGAACAGGAAATCGCCCAGCTCGACGCTCGCCAGCGGCCGGTGCGCCAGCGGACCGATGGGTTCGGTTTCGCTGCGGCCGTCGCGGAAGTGCGCGACCATCAGGTCGGTGCGGGTGACGATCCCCAGCGCACCGTCCTCACGCACCAGCAGCGCGTCGGCGCCACGGCTGAGTTGCAGACGCGCAGCGTCGCCCAGGGGCAGTGCCGGCTCTACTTCGATGGCCGGCAGCAGGTGTTCGCGGGCGATGCGGGTAAGGATGAACTCGGCCAGGTTCTGCCCGTCGCGGCGCTCCAGCTGGCGCTTGCCGGCAAGGTCCGCGCGGAAGAAACGGGCGAATTCGGGGTTGCTCGCGCAGAGCTGGTGGAAGACCTCCGCCGGCAACTCGTAGACGATGCTCTCTTCCACCGCCTGGTAGCGGTGCTTGCTGCTGCCGGAGAACAGCCCGCGCACGTCGAACAGGTCCTCGGCGGCGTACTGGGCGAACAGCCTGCCGTCCTCGCCGCGCTCCTCGATCACACCCTTGAGCAGGATGAACAGGCAAGGCACCGCCGCGCCGGCGTCCAGCAGTACCTCGTCGACCGTGTAGTAGCCCACGCTCAGCGCGTCGCGCAGTTGCTCGCGCTCGTGGGGGCGCAACTGGTCGAATGGCGGCAGGGCGAAGTTGAAATCGGACATCCCGGAAGCCCCCGTCTCAAAGCAGCGGGGCCGGAGGTGTTGCCACCCCCGGCCCCGGCAGGTTAGCTCAGGCGATCAGTGGGCGACGGCGCCACTGGCACCCAGGCCGGTCTGCGAGCGGATGAACTGCGGGAAGAAGCGCGCGCGCTCTTCGTCGGCCGCAGCGGACTTGTCGGTGATGGAGAAGAACCAGATACCGATGAAGGCCACGGCCATCGAGAACAGCGCCGGGTATTCGAACGGGTAGATGGGCTTCTCGTGGCCGAGGATCTGCACCCAGATGGTCGGGCCGAGGATCATCAGCACCACCGCGGTGATCAGGCCCATCCAGCCGCCGATCATGGCGCCGCGGGTGGTCAGTTTCTTCCAGTACATGGAGAGCAGCAGCACCGGGAAGTTGCAGCTGGCAGCGATGGAGAAGGCCAGGCCGACCATGAAGGCGATATTCTGCTTCTCGAACAGGATGCCGAGGATGATCGCCACCACGCCGAGGCAGACGGTGGTGATCTTCGATACGCGCAGCTCATCCTTCTCGTTGGCCTTGCCGTTCTTCAGCACGCTGGCATACAGGTCGTGGGACACGGCCGAGGCACCGGCCAGGGTCAGGCCGGCAACCACCGCGAGGATGGTGGCGAAGGCCACGGCGGAGATGAAGCCCAGGAACAGGCTGCCGCCCACGGCATCGGCCAGGTGCACGGCCGCCATGTTGTTGCCGCCCAGCAGGGCGCCGGTGGCGTCCTTGAAGTCAGGATTGGTGCTGACCAGCAGGATCGCACCGAAGCCGATGATGAAGGTCAGGATATAGAAGTAGCCGATGAAGCCGGTGGCGAAGAACACCGACTTGCGGGCTTCCTTGGCATCACCGACGGTGAAGAAGCGCATCAGGATGTGCGGCAGGCCGGCGGTGCCGAACATCAGCGCGAAGCCCAGGGAGAACGCCGAGATCGGGTCCTTCACCAGGCCGCCGGGGCTCATGATGGACTCGCCCTTCGGGTGGACCTTGATGGCTTCGGAGAACAGGGTGCTGATGTCGAAGTTGACGTGCTTGAGCACCATGATCGCCATGAAGGTGGCGCCGGCGAGCAGCAGCACGGCCTTGATGATCTGCACCCAGGTGGTCGCCAGCATGCCGCCGAACAGCACGTAGAGCACCATCAGGATGCCGACCATGACCACCGCGACGTGGTAGTTCAGGCCGAACAGCAGCTCGATCAGCTTGCCGGCGCCGACCATCTGCGCGATCAGGTAGAAGGCCACGACCACCAGCGAACCGCAGGCGGACAGGGTGCGGATGTCCTTCTGCTTGAGGCGGTAGGACGCCACGTCGGCAAAGGTGTACTTGCCCAGGTTGCGCAGGCGTTCGGCGATCAGGAAGAGGATGATCGGCCAGCCGACCAGGAAGCCGATGGAGTAGATCAGGCCGTCGTAGCCGGAGGTGAACACCAGCGCGGAAATGCCGAGGAAGGATGCGGCGGACATGTAGTCGCCGGCGATCGCCAGGCCGTTCTGGAAGCCGGTGATGCTGCCGCCGGCGGTGTAGAAATCAGCAGCGGACTTGCTGCGCTTGGAAGCCCAGTAGGTGATGCACAGGGTCAGGCCGACGAAGGCGACGAACATGACGATGGCGGAGACGTTCAGCGGCTGGCGCTGTACCTCGCCGGTGAGGGCGTCAGCCCAGATTGCGGGAGCGAACGCGGCCAGAGCGAGGGCCGCAGAAATTCGGCCTTTCATTGCTGGGCCTCCTTGAGGATTTCCTGGTTCAGGCGGTCGAATTCACCGTTCGCACGGCGCACGTAGATGCCGGTGAGCACGAAGGCGGAGACGATCAGCCCGACGCCCATGGGGATACCCCAGGTGACGGACGAATCGGCACTGATCTTCGCGCCGAGCAACTGCGGCTCGAAGGCGATCAGCAGGATGAAGACCACGTACAGGCCCAACATGACCAGGGAGAGCAGCCAGGCGAATCGCTCGCGCTTGGCCACCAACTCTTTGAAGCGCGGATTGGTATCAATCCGCTGATAGATGCTGTCGTTCATTTTGTTCTTGTCCTCACAGCGGGGATGACGCGGATGTCGTCGATCCCTAATTTAGGTGAGCGCTGCAAGGGCTCCAGACGACTTTAGTCGTAGCGGGGGTGGAACGATTTCGCGATTTTTACGAACAAGCCCGGAATAGACGCTGCGGCATAAAAAAATCCCCCGCGAACAGGAACGTTCACGGGGGATTTTTCTGTATCGCGCGAGGGTGCGAGCTAGGCGATCACAGCCACTCCTTGACGCGATCCGGATGCGCCTCCACCCATTTTTTCGCGGCCACGTCCGGCTTTTCGCCGTTCTGTACGGCGAGCATTACCTCGCCGATTTCCTGGCCGTCCTTCCACTGGAATTTCTTCAGGAAGGCCCAGATTTCCGGCGCCTTCTTCTCCAGCGCCGGGTTGGCGACGCTGTCGACGTGTTCCTCTTCGCCGTAGACCTTCTTCGGGTCTTCGAGGAACTTCAGCTTCCACTTGGCGAACATCCAGTGCGGAATCCAGCCGGTCACCGCCACGGCCTTCTTGTCGTTCTCCGCACGGGTCAGCTCGGCGATCATGCCGCTGCCGGAACTGGCCACCAGCTTGTAGTTCAGGCCGTAGTCCTTGATCGCCTGGTCGGTCTTGAGCATCACCCCGGCACCGGCGTCGATGCCGACGATGCGGCCGTCGAAATCGGCCTTCTGCGCCTTGAGGTCCTCGATGCTGTTGGCTTTCACGTACTCGGGCACGATCAGGCCGATCTTCGCCCCCGGATAGTTCACGCCCAGGTTGACCACCTTGTCCTTCATCTTGTCGTAGTAGGCGCCGTGGGTGACCGGCAGCCAGGCCGAGAGGATGGCGTCGAGTTTGCCGCGCGCCACGCCCTGCCACATGATGCCGGCCGCGACCGGCATCAGCTTGACCGGGTAGCCGAGCTTCTCACGCATGATCTCGGCGGCCACGTGTGTGGTGGCCACGCTGTCCGACCAGCCATCGACATAGCCCAGCGTGACTTCCGGCTTGGCCGCCGCAGCCGCCATTCCCGCCGCAGCCGACAGCGCCAGTCCCGCGCCCAGGCCCAACAGGCGTCGCATCATTCGCATGGTTTTCTCCCCGTATTTTTTGTCGGAGCGTCCGGGCGAACCCGGCGCATTTCGCGGTCTTGGCCGCCCTTTCATGATCGGCGCCCGCTGATGGCGAACTGCTCTGAGAGCGACGCCAAGCCGTCCGATCCGCGACAGAAACCGTCCATCCACGACCGTGCCATTCCATCCACGACGGGCGTGGCGTCTATCGCATCCATACAGAGACTCGATTACCCGCCAGGGTTCCCCCCGCGATAGCCTTTCCACAACGGAGAATCATTCTCAACTCGGAGAAGCCGCCATGCTCAAGACCGTCACCTTCACCCTGATGCACTTCACCATCGCCTTCAGCGTGGCCTATGCCCTGACCGGCAGCATCGCGGTGGGCGGCCTGCTGGCGATCGTCGAGCCGTTGTGCAACGCCGTGGGCTTCCACTTCCACGAGAAGTTCTGGAAACGCTTCGAGCAGGCCGACAAGGCTGACGCGGCACCGCTCGGCAACTGGATCCACCGTCACGCCTGAGCCCTTCGCAGGCACTGACGCCGACCGGCGGCATTGCTAAGATGCGCGCCTCGCCACGGTTCGCGTGCCTTCGCCGCCATGTCCCAGACTCCACGCTTTCCGCTCCTGCCCTATTGTTTCGCCCTGCTGATCGCCCTCCTCGCCCTGTGCGGGTTCTGGTACGGCCTCGGCAAGCCTGTGAGCCTGCCCGACGCGGCGACCCCCACGCACAAGCTGCAGTGCGCCTCGTACAGCCCCTTCGCCAAGGACCAGTCGCCCTTCGACCAGCCCTTCGTCCTGCGCCCGGCGCAGATGGACGCCGACCTGGCCCTGCTGGCGACGCGCTTCGAGTGCGTGCGCACCTATTCCATGACCGGCCTGGAAGGTATTCCGGCATTGGCCCGCAAGCATGGCCTGAAGCTGATGCTCGGCGCCTGGGTCAACGCCAGTCCGGTCGATACCGAGCGAGAAGTCCAGGCACTGATCAACGCGGCCAACCAGTACCCGGACGTGGTGCAGGCGGTGATCGTCGGCAACGAAACCCTGCTGCGCAAGGAAGTCACCGGGCGCTACCTGGCCGGACTTATCCACAAGGTGAAAGCCCAGGTGCGCCAGCCGGTGACCTACGCCGACGTCTGGGAGTTCTGGCACCGCCACCCGGAGATCGCCCCGGCGGTGGACTTCATCACCATCCACCTGCTGCCTTACTGGGAAGACAGCCCCGCCGGCATCGACGACGCCCTCGCCCATGTTGCGCAGACTCGCCAAGACTTCGGCCGCGAGTTCGCACCCAAGGACATCCTGATCGGCGAGACCGGTTGGCCCAGCGAAGGCCGCCAGCGCGAAACCGCCGTGCCCAGCCGGGTCAACGAGGCACGCTTCATCCGTGGCTTCGTGCACATGGCCGAGGAACGGGGCTGGCACTACAACCTGATCGAGGCGTTCGACCAGCCCTGGAAGCGCCGGAGCGAAGGCGCGGTGGGCGGCTACTGGGGTCTGTTCAGCGCCGACCGCGAGGAGAAAGGCGTACTCGCCGGGCCAGTCAGCAATCTGCCGGGCTGGCCGATGTGGCTGGGCCTGTCCGGGCTGATCCTGGCCGGCGGCCTGCTGCTGGGCGGTCGCCCCGCCTCGTCCCGCGCCGCGCTCCTGCTGCCCCTGGGTGCCGCGCTGGCGGGTGCCTGTATCGCGCTGTGGACGGAGCTGGCGGTGGTGACCAGCCGCGCCTGGGGCGAATGGCTATGGGCAGCCTGCCTGATCGGGCTGAACCTGCTGGTGCTGGCGCACCTCAGCCTGTCTCTGTCCGCGCGCCAGGGCTGGCGCGCCGGCGCCTTCGACTGGCTGGAGAAACGCGCCGGGCTCTGGCTGGCGGCGACCGGCTTCGCCGGCGCGGTACTGATGCTGGGTCTGGTGTTCGATGCCCGCTACCGCAGCTTCCCCAGCGTTGCGCTGCTGTTCCCGGCGCTGGTCTACCTGTTCCGGCCGGTCAACGCGCCGCGCCGCGAATGCCTGCTGCTGCTCCTGATCATCGCCCTCGGCCTTCCGGCGCAACTGCTGCTGGAGGGGTCGAGCAACCTGCAGGCGCTGGGCTGGGCGGCGGTGAGCCTGCTGCTGCTCGGGGCGCTCTGCCGCGGACTGCAACAGCCCCTGCCGCTCGCGAGCGGCGTACGGGCGAACGCCGGTTGAGTCAGGAGCGCCGAGCACGCACCAGGCGCAATCCGGCCAGCACCACGGCGAACACCGCAAGACCGGCGTTGTACAGCACCAGTGCCAGCAGCGCGGCGAACATTCCCAGCACCGCCAGCCACCAGCCGGTACGGCCGGGCACCAGGAAAGCCAGCGCCGACAGGCCCAGCGCCAGCGTGCCGAAGACACCGAAGTGGATCAGCCAGCCGAACTGCGTGCGTACGGCGCACTCCCAGCGGCTGGCCGGTTCGGCGCACAACCCGACCCAGCGGCTATCCTCCATCAACCCGAAACGCACGCCGTAGCTGGCCGCCAGCCAGAGCGACAACGCGAGCAACAGCACGATGACAGGCAATCGACGGGGCACGGCGCCTCTCCGGGGCGAAAACGGCGCCCAGCATAACCAGCGCAATGGCCAATGCAAGAGGCGTTGCGCCCACCTGCATGGCGCGACGCGACGGAGCCCGCGATGAAGCGATCGAACCTGTTCCTGCTGGCCTGCGTGATCATCAGCTTCTGGTGGCTCTGGCCCGGCGAACGCTCCCATACGCCACCACAGAGCGCCGCCCTGCCCGGCGGCGGCTTCCGGGTGGAACGCTACGCCGTCTACCCGCTACAGGACTTCAGCCTCGAAGCGCGGGTACTGGGTCGCGAGGACTACCGCCTGGGCCGCGAGGCCGAGCTGTCCCCCACCGACCTCGCCCTGGGCTGGGGACCGATGGCCGACCCGAACGTCCTCGCCGGCATCCGGATCACCCAGGGCAACCGCTGGTACCACTGGCGCGCCGACGCGATGCCGATCCCGCGTCGGGACATCGAGACCCACAGCGCCAATATGCACATGATCCCCGCCAACGACAGCGTGGCCCGCGCCCTGGCGCAGGTCGACAAGGGCGAGCGCATCCGCCTGAGCGGCAAGCTGGTGCGCGTGGAGGGCGACGACGGCTGGCGCTGGGTCAGTTCGCTGAGCCGCGAGGACACCGGCGCCGGCGCCTGCGAGCTGATCTGGGTGGAAAGCCTGGAGCGCCTGTAGAACGGTTGCCAGCGGCCTCGGCCACGGGGCATCCTCGGGCATCCCACTCTGCAAGGTGTCACCCATGCCACGCGTCACGCTCCGCCCCGCCGTTCCCGCCGACATCCCACTGATTCTCGAGCTGATCACCGAACTCGCCGACTACGAGCGCCTCGTCCATGAGGTCAAGGCCGACGCCCAGCGCATGCACGACCACCTGTTCGGCCCACGGCCCTACGCCGAAGTACTGATCGGCGAGGTGGATGGCCAGCCGCAGGGTTTCGCGTTGTTCTTCCACAACTACTCCACCTGGCTCAGCCAACCGGGCATCTACCTCGAAGACCTGTTCGTGCGCCCCGCCGCCCGTGGCGCCGGACTGGGCAAGGCACTGCTCACGGAACTGGCGCGGCTGGCCGTGGAACGCGGCTGCGGACGCCTGGAATGGTCCGTGCTGGACTGGAACGAACCCGCCATCGGTTTCTACCGCAGCCTGGGCGCGCACCCACAGGATGAATGGACCGTCTATCGACTGACTGGCGACGCCCTGCGCGACCTTGCCCACAAGGCGTGATGCCCCATCGCACTTGTAGGCAATGCGCTGGTCATAATGGCCGGCTTCCCTAAGAGTTGATTCTTTCCCGAAAGGACTCTCCCCACCATGACACGTCTTTCACGCGCGGCCGCTCTGCTCGGCTGTCTCGCCCTGGGGCTCGCCGGGCCGGCGTTCAGCCGCGACGTCGCCCAGGCCAACTACGGCTACCCGCTGACCAACCCGTTCGAGGCGACCATCGCCACGACGCCGCCGGACCTGCGCCCGCAGTTGCCCAACGACGACGACATCCGCCAGTCCGACTACGCCCTGAAACTGCGCCCGGAACGCGAGCACCAGTTGCCGGAGAACTTCTGGCCGGTGAAGAAGCTGCACTACCGCCTGGCCCAACAGGACCACGAGGCGCCACTGGTCTTCATCATCGCCGGCACCGGCGCGCATTACGCCAGCAGCACACCGGAATACCTCAAGCGTCTGTTCTACGGCGCCGGTTACCACGTGGTGCAGATCTCCTCGCCCACCAGCTGGGACTTCATGGCCGGCGCCTCGCGCCTGGCCACGCCGGGCTACACGCCCGACGACGCCGATGACCTTTACCGGGTGATGCAGGCGGTGCGCGCGCAACACCCCAGCCTGCCGGTCAGCGAGTACTACCTCACCGGTTACAGCCTTGGCGCCCTGCACGCCGCCTTCGTCAGCCAGCTCGACGAAACCCGCCGCAGCTTCAACTTCAAGCGCGTGCTGCTGCTCAACCCGCCGGTGAACCTCTATACCTCGGTCAGCAACCTGGACAAGATGGTGCAGACCCGGGTCAAAGGCATCGACGACTCCAAGACCTTCTACCAGGTCGTACTGGGCAAGCTGTCGCGCTACTTCAAGCAGAAAGGCTACGTCGATCTCAACGACGCCTTCCTCTACGAACTGCAGCAGTCCAGACAGCATCTCTCCAACGAAGAGATGGCCATGCTGATCGGCGCCACGTTCCGTTTCTCCTCCGCCGACATCGCCTTCACCTCCGACCTGATCAACCGTCGCGGGCTGATCACCCCGCCGAACTACCCGATCAAGGAAGGCACCAGCCTGGAGCCCTTCTTCAAGCGCGCCATGCAGTGCGATTTCGAGTGCTACATGACCGAACAGCTGATCCCCATGTGGCGCGCCCGGTACGACGGCGGCAGCCTGCCGCAGCTGATCGGCCAGGTGAGCCTCTACGCCTTGCAGGACTACCTGCACGACAGCCCGAAGATCGCCGTGATGCACAACGCCGACGACGTCATCCTCGGCCCGGGCGACATCGGTTTCCTGCGCCGCACCTTCGGCGACCGCCTGACGCTCTACCCGCTCGGCGGCCACTGCGGCAACCTCAACTACCGCGTGAACGCCCAGGACATGCTGGCGTTCTTCAAAGGACAGGATGCGCAGGCCCCCGGCCTGGCAACCGCGCAGACAGGGAACTGACCCATGCCATTCCGCCCTTCCTGGCTTTTCGCCCTGGCGCTGTGCTGCGGCCTGGCGCAGGCCGACGACACGCCGACGCCGGCTCCCGGCAGCGACAACGGCTTCTCCGAACAGCCGCAGGCCGACGGCTTCAAGCACCCGATAGACGCACTGAAGTTCAACCCCGGCCTGGACCAGCGCGAGTTCGAGCGCGCTACCCTGGACGCGCTCAACGTCTACGACCCCTGGGAGTCGTGGAACCGCCGCGTCTACCACTTCAACTACCGCTTCGACGAGTGGGTGTTCCTCCCCGTGGTCCACGGCTACGAATACGTCACCCCACACTTCGTGCGCACCGGCGTGAGCAACTTCTTCAGCAACCTGGGCGAAGTGCCGACCCTGCTCAACAGCCTGGCCCAGCTCAAGGCCGAACGGGCGGCGAACAGCACCGCGCGGCTGCTGTTCAACACCGTCTTCGGTATCGCCGGCTTCTGGGACCCGGCTACTGCGATGGGCCTGCCGAAAGTCAGCGAGGACTTCGGCCAGACCCTGGGCTACTGGGGCGTACCGGAGGGCCCGTACCTGATGTTGCCGATCCTCGGCCCCTCCAACCTGCGCGACACCGGCGGCCTGGTGACCGACTTCGTGGCCGTCCGCGAGGTGGACTACCTCAACGTCTCCAGCCTCGGCCGCGAATACTGGGAACTGCCGGTACTGGAGATCGTCGACAAGCGCTACAGCACCGGCTTCCGCTACGGCCAGACGAACTCCCCGTTCGAGTACGAGAAGCTCCGCTACGTCTACACCGAAGCGCGCAAGCTGCAGATCCAGGAGTGACCCGAAGCCGCCGCCCTTTCGCGGCGGTTTCTTTTTCGACTAATAAATCTATTTATTCGATTGTTTTGGCGAAAAACTCGCAACCATTGATTCATCGTTTAGGACTAGGATGACCCCATTCACTGATCAAGGAGGTTTCCATGACCCGCTTGCGTACCCTGATCGACCAACACATCGGCCACCCCGCCTCCGACGGTGCCGGCGTGCGCCTGACCCGCGTGATCGGCGGCCCCGGCATCGAGCGTTTCGACCCGTTCCTGATGCTCGACCAGTTCGACACGCAGAATCCCGACGACTATATCGCCGGCTTCCCGGCCCACCCGCACCGTGGCTTCGAGACCGTCACCTATATGCTCGAAGGGCGCATGCGCCATGAAGACCACCTGGGCAACCGTGGCCTGCTCAAGCCCGGCGGCGTGCAGTGGATGACCGCCGCCCACGGCATCATCCATAGCGAGATGCCCGAGCAGGAAGAAGGCGCCATGCGCGGCTTCCAGCTGTGGCTGAACCTGCCGGCGAAGGACAAACTCTCCCCGGCTGGCTACCGCGACATAGAGCCGGAAGACGTGCCGCGCACCACCACCGCGCAAGGCGTCGGCGTCACCGTGATCGCCGGTCGCTTCGACGATGGCAAGACCGCGCTGGATGGCGCCGTGCAGCGCCCCGGCACCGAGCCGCACTACTACGACCTGCGGCTGCCGGCCGGTGCCTCGGTCAGCCCACGCATTCCGGCGGGGCACCGGGTGATGCTGTACGTCTACGAAGGTTCGCTGAAAGTACCGGGCGAGCGCGGCGACGAAACCGTCGCCACCAATCGCCTGGTGCGACTGGGCCAGGGCGACGAGATCCGGCTGTCCAGCGACCAGGGCGCGCGCGTCCTGCTGCTGGCCGGCAAGCCGCTCAACGAGCCCATCGTGCAGTACGGGCCGTTCGTGATGAACAGCCGCGAAGAAATCGAGCAGGCCCTGCGCGATTACCGCGATGGTGTATTCGCCGTCTGACGGCCCGCCGCACTGCTTTTCATGCAGGAGCGAGCTTGCTCGCGAACAGGTCCCGTGCCATGCAGTTCGCGAGCAAGGACTGGGCGTCCCCCTCGTCCCTACGAAGAGCCGCCCAGATTACAGCGACCAGTCTTCCATCCCCAGGAAGCGCGCGATCTCCGCGCGCTTCTCCATCGCATCGCGATAGCCCAGTTCGATCAGCGCATTGCAGTAGCCCGGCTCGAACAGCAGGTAGCTCAGCACACCGGCCCCACTCACCTTGGTCGCCCCCGGCCCGCGCAGGAACAGGCGCAGGGCGGGCGGCAACTCGTGGCGGTACTCGGCGGCGATCTCGTCCAGCGGCTTGCTCGGCGAGATCAGCAGCACCTCGACCGGCTGTAGCCCAAGCACCGCGCGGCGCTTGCCCTCCGGCACCAGCGAACTGAGGAAATTGATCCGGTGCAGCAGCTCGATATCGCCTTCCAGGCTGTCGATGAAAGTGCTGTTGAGCAGATGGATGCCCACCTGTGCCAGGCTCGGCGGCTGGCCGGTGCGGTAACTGGCCACCTGTTCGTTGGCGCTACCGACCGTGGGATTGCCGCTCACGCCGATCACCAGCACGCGATTGGCGCCCAGGTGCAGTGCCGGGCTGATCGGCGCCTGCTGGCGCACCGCGCCGTCGCCGAAGTACTCGCGCTGCAGCTTCACCGGCGCGAACAGCAGCGGGATCGCCGAACTGGCGAGCAGATGCTCCAGGCACAGGCGCGTCGGCACGCCCACGCGCCGATGGCGCAGCCAGGGATCGATGGTGGCGCGGCCCTGGTAGAAGGTCACCGCCTGCTCGGACTCGTAGCCAAACGCGGTGACCGCCACGGCGCGCAGGTTGCGCCGGCGCACGGCAGCGGCAATGCCGGAGAGATCCAGCTCGCGCTCCAGCAGGTAACGCAACGGTGTGCTGTCCAGCAGCGCCACCGGCTGCCGCTTGCCCAGCCCGAGCAGGCTGTGGCCGAGGAACTTGAACGCCTGGCTGACCACGCCCAGCCAATCGGCGCGGTACACCTGGCCAGTGCGAAAGCCCTTCCAGACCTGGGTGAGCCGCTGCACCGCCGTCGGGAAGGACGACGCCCCGCAAGCCAGCCCGACGGCGTTGATCGCCCCCGCCGAGGTCCCGACGATCACCGGAAAGGGATTCTCGGCGCCCTCCGGCAACAGCTCGGCGATCGCCGCCAGCACGCCCACCTGGTACGCCGCCCGCGCCCCGCCCCCGGAGAGAATCAGGCCGGTCACGGCGGGAGTCGTCGCTGGGCTGGCGGAGTCGGTCACGGCTGAAGTCCTTGTCACGTCGATTCCAGATTAGTCCGCCGGCGTCTACTTCTTCTTGTCGTAGAGCTTGGGTTCGCCTTCGGGGCGGCTCTTGAAACGGCGGTGCGCCCAGAGGTACTGCTCGGGCTGGCGGCGGATTTCCTGCTCGACCCACTGGTTGACGCGCAGGCAATCGGCTTCCTCGGTCTCGCCGGGGAAGTCCTCCAGCGGCGGATGGATGGTCAGGCGATAACCCGAACCGTCGGCCAGGCGCGACTGGGTGAAGGGGCACACTTGCGCGCGGCCCAGGCGGGCGAACTTGGTGGTGGCGGTGACAGTGGCGGCCTGAATGCCGAACAGCGGCACGAAGATGCTCTGTTTGATGCCGTAGTCCTGGTCCGGCGCGTACCAGATGGCGCGGCCGGCGCGCAGCACCTTGAGCATGGCGCGCACGTCCTCGCGCTCGATGGCGGTGGCATCGGCGTTGTGCCGCTCGCGGCCGGCGCGCTGGACGAAGTCGAACACCGGGTTGTCGTGCTCGCGGTACATGCCGTCGATGGTCTGTACCTGGCCGAGCAGCGCCGCGCCGATCTCCAGGGTGGTGAAATGCATGGCCATGAGGATCACGCCCTTGCCGTCGGCCTCGGCCTTGCGCAAGTGCTCCAGCCCTTCGATGTGCGCCAGCCTGGCCAGGCGCGCCTTCGGCCACCACCAGCTCATGGCCATCTCGAAGAAAGCGATGCCGGTGGAAGCGAAGTTCGCCTTGAGCAGGCGCTTGCGCTCGGCGGCGGAGAGTTCCGGGAAGCACAGCTCCAGGTTGCGCGCGGCAATCGCCCGGCGGCTACCGACCACGCGGTACATCAGCGCACCCAGCACGCGCCCGAGCCAGAGCAGCGCCGGATAGGGCAACTGCACCACCAGCCAGAGCACGCCAAGGCCAAGCCAGAGCGGCCAGTGGCGGGGATGGAGGAACTCACGGCGAAAGGTGGGGCGGTCCATGGAACTTTCCGGTCACGATCAAAGCCCGACATTCTACCTTGCCGATCCGCCCCGCGCCTCACGTAGACAGGGTCCGCTGCCGTTTCGGCGCGAGTTGCGTCGCTGCGTGGCTACCTTGAATCGCCGATTCTCGGGCCATGAACCGCGCACCGCGAAGCATACGACTCCGTCGCGGCGGTGACGAAATGCTGGCAGCTCCTAGCAATCGGCCACGCTTGCGGCTGCCGGGGCGGTCCGCTATAAGTCCAACCCATTTGATGACGCAGTCCGACCATGAGCCAAGCTGACCTTCTCGACCACGATCCCGTATTCCAGCTCAAGGGCAGCATGCTGGCCGTCACCGTTCTGGAACTGGCCCATAATGACCTGCCGCGCCTGGACCGGCAGCTCGCCGACAAGGTCGCCCAGGCGCCCAACTTCTTCCGTGATACCCCGCTGGTGCTGGCGCTGGACAAGCTGCCCGACGGCGAAGGCCAGCTCGACCTGCAGGGCGTGCTGGACATCTGCCGCCGCCACGGCCTGCGCACCCTGGCCATTCGCGCCAGCCGCGAAGAAGACATCCGCCTGGCCACCATGTTCGATATCCCGGTACTGCCGCCCTCGGGCTCGTCCCGCGAGCGCACCGTGGAACCCAAGGACCCGGCGACCCCGCTGACCGGCGCCACGCCGGTGCGCCGTCCGCGCAGCGAGCGCCTTTCCGAGAAGGTCGTGGAACAGGCTGCTGGCGGCGCTACCGTCCAGCCGGAAAATTCCACCGGGAAAGCGACGGAAATCCAGGCGGAAAAATCCGCCGAAACCCAGGAGCCCATAACGGACGCCACGCCGGAAAAACCGGCCGAACCGCCGGCGCCGGTCGTCCGCCCGACCAAGCTGGTCACCAGTCCGGTGCGCGGCGGCGTGCAGATCTACGCCGCCGGCGGCGACCTGATCGTCCTGGCTCCCGTCAGTCCCGGCGCGGAACTTCTCGCCGACGGCAATATCCATGTTTACGGTCCGATGCGCGGACGAGCCCTGGCCGGTGTCAAGGGCGACACCAGCGCGCGGATTTTCTGCCAGCAACTGGCCGCGGAACTCGTGTCCATCGCTGGAAACTACAAGGTCGCCGAAGACCTTCGACGCAGTCCGCAATGGGGGCAGGCGGTGCATGTCAGCCTGTCGGGTGACGTGTTGAACATCACCCGCCTTTAACGGATACTGCCGCGACTTTCAGGGACCAGAATTCTTCGTTTTTTCTTTGGGGTGAATCACCTTGGCCAAGATCCTCGTAGTCACTTCCGGTAAGGGTGGCGTCGGTAAAACCACCACCAGCGCAGCCATCGGCACCGGCCTGGCCCTGCGCGGCCACAAGACCGTCATCGTCGACTTCGACGTGGGCCTGCGTAACCTCGACCTGATCATGGGCTGCGAACGCCGCGTGGTGTATGACTTCGTCAACGTCATCAACGGCGAAGCCTCCCTGACCCAGGCCCTGATCAAGGACAAGCGCCTGGAGAACCTCTACGTCCTGGCCGCCAGCCAGACCCGTGACAAGGACGCCCTGACTCTGGAAGGCGTCGGCAAGGTCATGGAAGAGCTGAAGCAGACCTTCGACTACATCATCTGCGACTCCCCGGCCGGCATCGAGAAAGGTGCCCACCTGGCCATGTACTACGCCGACGAGGCGATCGTCGTGACCAACCCGGAAGTCTCCTCGGTCCGCGACTCCGACCGCATGCTCGGCCTGCTGGCCAGCAAGTCGGCCCGCGCCGAGAAGGGCGAGGACGCGATCAAGGAGCACCTGCTGCTGACCCGTTACAACCCCGAGCGCGTCACCAAGGGCGAAATGCTCGGCGTCGAAGACGTCGAGGAAATCCTGGCCATCCGCCTGCTCGGCGTGATCCCGGAATCCCAGGCGGTGCTCAAGGCGTCCAACCAGGGCGTCCCGGTCATCCTCGACGAAGAGAGTGATGCCGGCCAGGCTTACAGCGACGCGGTAGAGCGCTTGCTGGGTAAAGAGATGCCGCATCGATTCCTCGATGTGCAGAAGAAAGGATTCCTGCAACGACTGTTCGGAGGACGTGAATGAGCCTTTTAGATTTCTTCCGCAGCCGGAAGTCGCAGAACAGCGCATCCATCGCGAAAGAAAGACTCCAGATCATCGTCGCCCACGAGCGCGGCAATCGTTCACAACCGGACTACCTCCCGCAGTTGCAGAAAGACCTGCTGGAAGTGATCCGCAAATACGTGCCCATCGACCAGGAACAAGTCCAGGTCGAGCTGGCCAACCAGGGTAGCTGTTCGATCCTGGAGCTCAACATCACCCTGCCGGAGCGTTGATCCGGCAGTGGTGAACCTGCGGCGGCCTTGGCCGCCGCAGTCGTTTTCGGTCCTTTCATTATTTCGCGCAAGAGCCTCCATGCCGCTTTCCCAGATCCAGTTCGTCCATGAGGACGCCGCCCTGCTGGTGGTGAACAAGCCCACCCTGCTGCTTTCCGTGCCCGGCCGCGCGGACGACAACAAGGACTGCCTGATCACCCGCCTGCAGGAGAACGGCTACCCGGAAGCGCGCATCGTCCATCGCCTGGACTGGGAAACCTCCGGCCTTATCGTGCTGGCCCGCGACGCCGACAGCCACCGCGAGCTGTCCCGCCAGTTCCACGACCGTGAAACCGAGAAGGCCTACACCGCACTGTGCTGGGGCGAGCCGGGACTGGACAGCGGCCGCATCGAAGCACCGCTGCGCTACGACCCACCGACCAAGCCGCGCCACGTGGTGGACTTCGAACAGGGCCGCCATGCACTGACCTTCTGGCGCGTCATGGAGCGCCACGGCAACTGGAGCCGCGTCGAGCTCACCCCCATCACCGGCCGTTCGCACCAGTTGCGGGTGCACATGCTGAGCATCGGCCACCCGCTGCTGGGCGACCGCCTGTACGCCGAGGGCGAAGCGCTGACCCTGCGCGACCGCCTGTGCCTGCACGCGAGCATGCTGGCCCTGACCCACCCACAGACCGGCGAGCGCCTGCGCTTCGAGTCGCCCGCGCCGTTCTGATTGTTTTCTGTAGGAGCGAGCTGGCTCGCGAACCCGCCAAGCGACACCGTCGCCGGGAAATCCGTTCGCGAGCAAGGGCTAGGCGCCCCCTCGATCCTACAAAGAGCCCCCAGCCGCAGATTCGCGTATTTACGTTAAACTTCCGGCCATTCGCTGTCCGGAGTTACCCATGCGTGCAGAACTCAACCAGGGCCTGATCGATTTCCTCGCGGCCTCCCCCACGCCTTTCCACGCCACCCAGACCCTCGCCCGTCGCCTCGACGAGGCCGGCTACCAGCGTCTGGACGAGCGCGACGCCTGGCGCACCGAGCCCGGTGGCCGTTATTACGTCACCCGCAACGACTCCTCGCTGATCGCCTTCAAGCTCGGCACCGCCCCCTTGCTGGAGAGCGGCCTGCGCCTGGTCGGCGCGCACACCGACAGCCCTTGCCTACGCGTCAAGCCAAACCCCGAGCTGGTGCGCAACGGCTACTGGCAACTGGGCGTCGAGGTGTACGGCGGCGCGCTGTTCGCGCCCTGGTTCGACCGCGACCTGTCGCTGGCCGGCCGCGTCACCTTCCGCCTGGCCGGCAAGGTCGAGAGCAAGCTGATCGACTTCAAGGCGCCGATCGCCGTGATCCCGAACCTGGCCATCCACCTCAACCGCGAGGCCAACATGGGCTGGGCGATCAACGCGCAGACCGAACTGCCGCCGATCCTCGCCCAGGTTTCCGCCGGCGAGGGCCGCGACTTCCGCGACCTGCTCGGCGAGCAACTGCAACTGGAGCACGGCATCACCGCCGACGCCATCCTC
Source organism: Pseudomonas sp. ATCC 13867 (assembly GCF_000349845.1). Taxonomy (NCBI): domain Bacteria; kingdom Pseudomonadati; phylum Pseudomonadota; class Gammaproteobacteria; order Pseudomonadales; family Pseudomonadaceae; genus Pseudomonas; species Pseudomonas sp. ATCC 13867. The sequence continues at coordinate 3,940,444 of NC_020829.1, forward strand.
GACTACGAGCTGAGCTTCTACGACACCCAGCGCGCCGCCGTGATCGGCCTGGACCAGGCCTTCATCGCCGGCGCCCGCCTGGACAACCTGCTGTCCTGCTACGCAGGCCTGCAAGCCCTGCTGGCCAGCAACGACGAGCAGAGTGGCGTGCTGGTCTGCACCGATCACGAAGAGGTCGGCTCCTGCTCCGCCTGTGGCGCCGACGGCCCGTTCCTCGAGCAGGTACTGCGCCGCGTTCTGCCCGAGAGCGACGTCTTCACCCGCACCGTGCAACGCTCCCTGCTGGTTTCCGCCGACAACGCCCACGGCGTGCATCCCAACTATGCCGACAAGCACGACGCCAACCACGGCCCGAAGCTCAACGGCGGCCCGGTGATCAAGATCAACAGCAACCAGCGCTACGCCACCAACAGCGAAACCGCCGGTTTCTTCCGCCACCTGTGCCTGGAAAACGAAGTGCCGGTGCAGAGCTTCGTGACCCGCAGCGACATGGGCTGCGGCTCCACCATCGGCCCGATCACCGCCAGCCAGATCGGCGTACGTACCGTGGACATCGGCCTGCCGACCTTCGCGATGCACTCCATCCGCGAGCTGGCCGGCAGCCAGGACCTGCACTACCTGGCCAAGGTCCTCAGCGCCTTCTACGACAGCGCCGACCTGCCCTGACCCGAACGCCCGGCACCCGTCGGGCGTTTTTCTTTCAGGAGATCGAACATGCCCTTCAACGGAAGCTGCCTGTGCGGCGACATCGCCTACCAGATCGATGGCCTGGACATGCCGATCGGCCATTGCCACTGCCATACCTGCCAGAAAGCGCATTCGGCAGCCTTCGCCACCACCGCCGGGGTGATGCGCGAGCACTTCCACTGGACGCGCGGCGAGGACAAGGTCGCCGCCTATGAGTCGTCACCGGGCAAGTTGCGCAAGTTCTGTCCGCGCTGCGGGACGCAACTGATCGCCGAGCGCGACGGACAACCCCACGTTATCGTTCGCGTGGCGAGCCTGGACGACGATCCGGGCACGCGGCCGGCGCGGCATATCTGGGTGTCCCACGACCGTCCCTGGTTGGCGCAGGAGGGAATTCCGGCCTACCCGGAGTGGAATCCGGATCGCTGAAGCGGGATTTGCTCTTACGTAGGAGCGAGCTTGCTCGCGAACCGCCCAACACCGAAGCTCCCGGCTAAATCCGTTCGCGAGCAAGCTCCTACAGGTCCTGCCTTAGTCCGGCACTTCCACGCTTACGTGGATCGCATCGTGCCGCCAGAACTCCAGGTCGCAGTCGATGATCCGTCCGTGCTGGTCACGGTTGATACGGGTGATGCGCAGCGCCGGGCTGCCGTCGGCGATGCGCAGCACGCTGGCCGCCTCGCCGTGCAGGGCGGTGGGCACCATGTCGAAGCGCACGCGCCCGTAGCGAATGTCGTAGCGACTGCCATACAGCTCGGTCAGTGAGCAGGTGAGATCGCTGTCGAGAATGCCGGGGAAGTATGCCGGGTTGAGGTAATGCTCGACATAGAGCACCAGCCGGCCGTCCACCCGTCGCAGGCGGCGGATCTGGAACACGCTGGACAGCGCCGGCAGTTCCAGCAGCTCGCAGATCGCCGCGCTGGCGGGAATCTGCCGGGCCGACAGCACTTCGGTGGCCGGTACCCGGCCCTGCCCTTCCACCATCGCATGGTAGTGGCTGCGCACCAACGGGTTGTAGAGCAGGCGCGGTGGCGAGACGAACCAACCACGGCGTTCCTCGCGATAGATCAGCCCCTGGGCCTCCAGTTGGCCCAGCGCCTCGCGCAAGGTGATCCGCGTGGTATCGAACAGTTCGCTGAGCTTGCGCTCGGCCGGCAGCTTGCCGCCGGCGGCGAGCAGCCCGCTGTCGATCTGTTCGATCAGTGCCCGGCAGATCGCCGTCACCGTGGGTAGCGCCGTGTCGCGCATGCCGACTCCCTCTATTGGCCTAGTCCAGCCCCGAAACAGGGCATTTCGCTACCTGCCCGGGGCGCCCTCATCCTAGAAAAACCCCGTGACCGTCCCGTGACAGCCTACGTTCAAGCAGCGCCCGTGCCAGCCTCACAAAGCAGCGTAGCCCAATGAAAGCGCGGGTTTGGCGATGGTCTACGCTTTCCCCGAGTGCTCCGCCAGAGCGCCACGCCGCCTGGGCCGGCGCCTGGCTGGACATCAAACTGTCATCCAGGCCGCATAGATTGGCCTGGGTCTTGCTGATCTAGACCAATCGTTTTCCCGCGTCGGCGGATGCCGGACACGGACCCCACCCTCACGATCGAAGGAGCACCGAATGAAACGCTTGCTTGCTTCACTGCTGGGATCGGCCATCGCCATCGGCAGTGGCCTCGTCATGGCGGCCGACGCCGATCTGCAATCGCTGGAAGCCGCCGCCCGCAAGGAAGGCCAGGTGAACAGCGTGGGCATGCCCGACAGCTGGGCGAACTGGAAGGACACCTGGAAGGACCTGGAAAGCAAGTACGGTCTCAAGCACATGGACACCGACATGAGCTCGGCTCAGGAACTGGCCAAGTTCAAGGCCGAAGCCGAGAACGCCAGCGCCGACATCGGCGACGTCGGCGCCGCCTTCGGGCCCATCGCCCTGCAGATGGACGTCAGCCAACCCTACAAGCCCAGCACCTGGGAGCAGGTCCCGGACTGGGCCAAGGACAAGGACGGCCACTGGGCGCTGGCCTACACCGGCACCATCGCCTTCATCGTCAACAAGCAGTTGGTCAAGGACGTGCCGCACAGCTGGGCCGACCTGCTCAAGGGCAAGTACAAGGTCACCATCGGTGACGTCAGCGCCGCGGCCCAGGCGGTCAACGGCGTGCTGGCGGCGAGCATCGCCAACGGCGGCGACGAGAAGAACATCAAGCCGGGCCTGGAGTTCTTCGCCCAGATTGCCAAGCAGGGCCGCCTGTCGCTGACCAACCCGGTGATCAACACCCTGGAGAAGGGTGAAGTGGAAGTCGGCATCGTCTGGGACTTCAACGGCCTGAGCTACCGCGACCAGATCGACCCGGCGCGCTTCGAGGTACTGATCCCCTCCGATGGTTCGGTGATCTCCGGCTACACCACCATCATCAACAAGTACGCGAAGAACCCGAACGCCGCCAAGCTTGCCCGCGAGTACATCTTCAGCGACGCCGGGCAGATCAACCTGGCCAAGGGCAATGCCCGTCCGATCCGCGCCGAGCACCTGACCCTGCCGGCCGACGTGCAGGCCAAGCTGCTGCCCAACGAGCAGTACGCCAAGGCCCAGCCGATCAAGGACCCCAAGGCCTGGGAAGAGACCTCCAAGCGTCTGCCGCGCATGTGGCAGGAAAACGTCATCATCAACATGCAGTGACGCCCGGCCGCCCCGGTTCGCCGGGGCGGTTTCGCGTTCCGAAAAGGCCCCGTCCCATGCGCCACGACGTCATCCTGGTCGTCCTCGACGGCCTCAACTACAGCGTCGCCCACGACTGCATGGGCCACCTGCAAGCCCTGTGCAACGCCGGCCGCGGCCAGTTGTACCGGCTCGAATGCGAGCTGCCCTCGCTGTCGCGCCCACTCTATGAATGCATCCTCACCGGCGTACGCCCCATCGACAGCGGCATCCTGCACAACGATGTGTCGCGCCTGTCGAACCAGCGCAGCCTGTTCCACTACGCCCGCGATGCCGGCCTGAGCACCGCTGCGGCGGCCTATCACTGGGTCAGCGAGCTGTACAACCGCACGCCGTTCGACCCGGCGCGCGACCGCCATACCGACGACGAATCCCTGCCGATCCAGCACGGCCACTTCTACTGGACCGACCACTACCCCGACTCGCACCTGTTCACCGACGCCGAGTCGCTGCGCCGCCGGCACGCGCCGAACTGCCTGCTGGTGCACCCGATGAACATCGACGACGCCGGCCACAAGCACGGCCTGGGCACGCCGCAGTACCGCAACAGCGCGCGGCACGTCGACATCATCCTCTCCGAATACCTGCACCAGTGGCTGGCCGCCGGCTACCAGGTGATGGTCACCGCCGACCACGGCATGAACGACGACCGCAGCCACGGCGGCATCCTCCCCGAGGAGCGCGAAGTGCCGCTGTTCGTCTTCGGCGAGGCGTTCAGCCTCGATGACCAGGCGCGCCCGCACCAGATCGAACTCTGCGGCACGCTGTGCGAAATCCTCGGCGCCGCCCACGACAAACCGGTCTGCCGGGAGTTGCTCAAGGCATGAGATCGAACACCGGAAAACTCTTCGCCCTGCTCTGCCTGCTGCCCTTCGCGCTGTTCTTCTTCGCCTTCCAGCTCGCGCCACTGCTGTGGGTGATGATCAACAGCGTGCGCACCGGCGATGGCTGGGGCCTGGGCAACTTCAGCGAAATCTTCGGCTCGCCGTTCTACCTGCAGGCGATCCGCTATAGCCTGGAGATTTCTGTCTGGTCGAGCCTGATCGGGCTGGCCATCGCCATACTCGGCAGCTACTCGCTGCGCCAGGTGGACAGCAAGCTGCGCGACTTCGTGATGGCCTTCGCCAACATGACCAGCAACTTCGCCGGTGTGCCGCTGGCCTTCGCCTTCATCATCATCCTGGGCTTCAACGGTGCCATCACGCTGCTGCTGAAACAGGCGGGGATCATCGAGGACTTCAACCTCTACTCGAAGACCGGCCTGATCATCCTCTACACCTACTTCCAGATTCCCCTGGGGGTGATGCTGCTCTACCCGGCCTTCGACGCCCTGCGCGAAGACTGGCGCGAGTCCGCCGCGCTGCTGGGCGCCAGCCAGTGGGCGTTCTGGCGCCACATCGGCATCCCGGTGCTGACGCCTGCGCTGCTGGGCACCTTCGTCATCCTGCTGGCCAACGCGCTGGGCGCCTACGCCACGGTCTACTCGCTGACCACCGGCAACTTCAACGTGGTGCCGATCCGCATCGCCGGGCTGGTCTCGGGCGACGTGTTCCTCGACCCGAACATGGCCAGTGCGCTGGCGATGGTGCTGGTCGGGCTGATGAGCATCATTACCCTGGCCCACCAGTGGCTGCTGCGCCGGAGCTACCATGTCGAGAAACGCTAGTCCGCTGTACCACCGAGTGGTGGTCTATGCGCTGTTCCTGATCCTGCTGGTGCCGCTGGCCGCCACCCTGCTCTACTCGCTGGCCACCTCGTGGAGCGCCAGCGTGCTGCCGGACGGGCTGACCCTGAAGTGGTTCCTGACCCTGTGGAGCGACCCGCGCTTCCTCGTCGCCTTCGGCCAGTCGCTGCTGGTGTGCTTCGGCTCGCTGGTGCTCAGCGTGGTGCTGGTGCTGCCGCTGATGTTCGTCGTGCACTACTACTTCCCGCGCCTGGACGCGCTGATGAACGTGCTGATCCTGCTGCCCTTCGCGGTGCCGCCGGTGGTGTCGTCGGTCGGCCTGCTGCAACTCTACGCGGCCGGCCCGCTGCCGCTGATCGGCACGCCCTGGGTGCTGATCGGCTGCTACTTCACCATCGCCCTGCCGTTCATGTACCGGGCGATCAGCAACAACCTGCAGGCGATCAACCTGCACGACCTGATGGACGCCGCCCACCTGCTCGGCGCCAGCACCTGGCAGGCCGCCCTGCTGGTGGTGCTGCCGAACCTGCGCAAGGGCCTGATGGTGGCGTTGTTCCTGTCCTTCAGCTTCCTCATCGGCGAGTTCGTCTTCGCCAACCTGCTGGTGGGCACCCGCTACGAGACGCTGCAAGTGTTCCTCAACAACATGCGCAACAGCAGCGGCCACTACACCAGCGCGGTGGTGGTTTCCTACTTCCTCTTCGTCCTGCTGCTCACCTGGGCGGCAAACCGTTTAAGCAAGGACAAGACATGAGCTTCCTCAGCGTCGAGACACTGAACAAGAGCTACGGCAGCACCACGATATTCCAGGACATCGACTTCGCCGCCGAACGCGGCGAGTTCGTCACCCTGCTCGGCCCCAGCGGCTGCGGCAAATCCACCCTGCTGCGCTGCATCGCCGGCCTGACCCCGGTGGACAGCGGGCGCATTTTTCTCGACGGCGAGGACATCGTGCCCAGGAGTCCGCAGAAGCGCGGCATTGCGATGGTGTTCCAGAGTTATGCACTGTTCCCCAACATGACCGTGGAGCAGAACGTCGCCTTCGGCCTGCGCATGCAGAAGGTGCCGGCGGCGGAATCCGCCCAGCGGGTGCGCGATGTACTGGAGATGGTCGAACTGGGCCCACTGAACTCGCGCTACCCGCACCAGCTCTCCGGCGGCCAGTGCCAGCGCGTCGCCCTGGCCCGCTCGCTGGTCACCCGCCCGCGCCTGCTGCTGCTCGATGAGCCGCTGTCGGCGCTGGACGCGCGCATCCGCAAGCACCTGCGCGAGCAGATTCGGGGCATCCAGCAGGAGCTGAAACTGACCACGGTGTTCGTCACTCACGACCAGGAGGAAGCGCTGACGCTGTCCGACCGCATCGTGCTGATGAACGCCGGGCGCATCGTCCAGAGCGGCGACGCGGAAACGCTCTACACCGCGCCGGAAAACGCCTTTGCCGCCGGCTTCATCGGCAACTACAACCTGCTCGACGCCGCCCAGGCGACCCGCCTGCTGGAGCGGCCGTTCCGCCAGCAGGTGGCGATCCGTCCGGAGTCCCTGCGCCTGAGCGTGGAGCCGGGCGAAGGCATCCCGGTTCGGGTACTCTCCCACAGCCTGCTGGGCAACGTGATCCGCTACCGGGTCGACGCCGCCGGTGTGGAACTCACCGTCGACGTGCTCAACCGCAGCGCCGAGCGCCTGTACCCGGCCGGCACCGCGCTCGGCCTGCAAATCGATATTGAAAGCATTCGGGAGGTGGCCTGATGGCCCTGGTGATTTTCGACCTCGACGACACCCTGATCGACGGCGACTGCGCGAGCCTGTGGAGCCAGCGCATGGCTGATCTGGGCTGGGTTGACGCGGAGTCGTTCCTCAAGCGCGACGCCGAGCTGATGGCGCTGTACGCGCAGGGCAAGCTGCCAATGGAGGACTACATGGCCTTCGCCCTGGAGCCGATGGCCGGGCGCAGCGTCGAGGAAATCGAGCGGGAAGTGGAAACCTTCGTCGAGGACGTGATCGAGCCGCTGATCCACAGCGACGCCTGCACCACCCTCGCCCGCCACCGCGAGGCCGGCGACCGGCCGCTGGTGATCTCCGCCTCGGGCGTGCACCTGGTGCAGCCCATCGCCGAACGCATCGGCATTGGCGAAGTGCTGGCCATCGACCTGGAAGTGATCGACGGCCACTACACCGGCCGCACCGTCGGCACCCTCACCTACCGCGAAGGCAAGGTGCTGCGCCTGCTCGACCTGTTGCAGGGCGACGACAGTCAACTGGCCGGCGCGCACTTCTACTCCGACTCACGCAATGACCTGCCGCTGCTCAAGCTGGTCGGCCACCCGCATGTGGTGAATGCCGACCCGGTGCTGCTGGAGCATGCGCAGAAGATGGGCTGGGACAGTCTCGCCTGGAACTGAGCCGGCTCAGCCGCTCAGGAACCGGAGCATGCCCTGCTGGATCCGCGCCTCTTCCTTCTCCAGGGAAAGATCGGGGGACTGCGCGGCATGCTCGAGTCCCCGCTCCAACTGACGGCGAAACGCCCCGTCGTCGCCGGCCAGCGCCGCACGCAGGGCCAGGCAGCGCGCCCAGATACTGGCGTATTCGCATTGCAGCCGGCTCGGCAGCAGTTCGTCGAACAGGCCAACGGCACTCTTGCTGGCCATCGCCCGGGAGAATGCCAGCTCGGTATCCATCAGTCGCAACAGATCGTACAGCGGACGCAGCAGCGCCTCGGGCAGCACCGTACGTTGCGCCTGGAGCGCGGCGTCCAGCGCAGCCGCTTCCTCCCAGCGCCCCTGCACCAGCAGCGCTCTGAGGCGGATATACAGCGCCAGCAGCGACATGGGCAGCCCCTGAGACTCCAGCAGGCGCAGGTCCTGCGGATCCGCCTGGTCGGCGCACAGCCCCGCGCAGGCCGCTCCCATCAGCCGGGCAAAGGCCAGCTTGGGATGGGCAACATCCAGACCGCGCCACCAGCGCAGCAGCCAGAGCCCGTCGCTGACCAGCGGCTTGCGCTCCACCGGCAGCAGATTGGCGACGCCCAGGCAGGCGTTGGAAGCGGCGAATGCCAGCAGCACCCCGTGGGCGGCACCGGGCGCCAGCCACGCCCCCAGGCCGCCAGACAGGAGCGCAAGGGTCAGGTTCGCCAGCGGACCGCCAGCGACGAAGCACAGATGCTGCCGCCGCCAGGGGCCCCGCGAGTCGGCGAAGGCCATGACGAACCCCTGCAGGCGCTTTTGCGTGCGCGGTGGCCAGCCCAGTTTCCAGCCGTTGCGCAACACCCGGACATCCAGGCGGCCGACACGCATGCGCAGGACGGTCATCCCGCTCCAGCGGGCCGCCAGCAAATGACCCAGCTCATGGACGACGATGGCCAGGTAGACGATGACGAAGCCGGCGACGATGCCCGACAGGTCCCAGATCACGCCCTCGGGCAGCCACAACAGGCACAGCACCACACCCAGCGCGCCCGCCGCGGCGCTCAAGGTGAACTGGAGCAGCCACAGCAGGCCGTTGAGCCAACCCGGCAGGCTCCAGAAGTCATTCACCGCTTCGCCGCCAGCGGCTATATCCCGTGTGTCCGCCATGTTCGCACTCCCTGCGTCCGGCGCCTGGTCAGCCCAGGCTCGGATCGATCACCACCACCACCTTGCCCTGCACCTGATTACTGGCCAGCGCATCGAACGCATCCTGCGCCTGCTCGATCGGGAAGGTCCGCTCCAACTGCGGGCTCAGCTTGCCCGACTCGAACAGCGGCCAGACCTTCTGCCCCAGTTCGGCGATCAGTTGCGCCTTGAAGTCGGCATCGCGCGAACGCAGGGTCGAGCCGATCAACTGGATGCGCTTGCCCAGCAGCAGGGCCAGATCCAGCTCGGCCTTGCGACCGCCCATCAGGCCGATGACCACCCATCGACCGTCACGGCCGAGGATTTCCAGATCCAGCTTGGCGTAGTTGGCCCCCACCGGATCGAGGATCACATCGAACGGCGCGAAATCCCGAAGAGATTCGAGGCTTTCGCCACGCAGTGCGCCACCCTCGGCGCCCAGGCCCTCGCAGTAGGCCAGGCGCTCGGCGCTGCCGACGCTGACCCAGCACGGGCTACCGAAGGCCCTGCACAGCTGGATGCCGGCCGAGCCGACGCCGCTGGCGCCCGCGTGCAGCAGGACCTTCTCGCCCGGCTGCAATGCGCCCAGCATGAACAGATTCAGCCAGGCGGTGGCGTAGACCTCGGGCAACCCGGCGGCTTCCGCCAGGGACAGGCCCGCCGGCACCGGCAGGGCATGGCGCTCGTCCACCACCACTTCCTCGGCCAGGCCGCCGCCGGCCAGCAATGCGCAGACGCGATCGCCGACCTGCCAGGTACTGCCGGCTCCCGCCTCGGCGACCACCCCGGAGCACTCCAGGCCAATGACATCGCTGGCCCCGGGCGGCGGCGGGTAAAGGCCGGCCACCTGCAGCAGGTCGGCACGGTTGATCCCGGCGGCGGCGACCTGGATGCGGATCTGCCCCTGTGCGCAGGCCGGAGAGGGACGCTCCCCCCATTCCACCCGCCCTTCGATACCTTGCAATGCGTTCACGCTGCCTCCATAGTGACTTCGCAGGGCCCGATCCGTAAGGTCGGGCCCTTTCTTCGCGCCGAATTCACCTGCGATTGAACCCGGCGCCGCCAATTACGGCCTAATATGCGTCATAACTCCGCACTCAGTCGAATCAGCATGAAGCGATTTTTGCCCCGTACCGCCCTGTTGTTCATCCTCGGCGCAACCGCCCTGTCCTCGTTCGCGGCCACCAGCAGCCCGAACGTCTGGGATGGCCTGCAGCCGGACCGGGACCAGGTGATCGCCAGCCTCAACATCGTTGAGCTGCTCAAGCGCCACCACTACAACAAACCGCCGCTGAACGACGACCGCTCGGCGAAGATCTACGACAGCTACCTCAAGACCCTCGATCCGGCGCGCATGTACTTCACCGCCGGCGACATCGACCAGTTCGCACCCTGGCGTACCCAGTTCGACGACTTCCTCAAGAGCGGCGAACTGGAGCCCGGCTTCACCATCTACAAGCGTCACCTCGACCGTCTGAAGGAGCGCCTGGACTTCGCCCTGGCCACCCTGAACAAGGGCGTCGACAGGATGGACTTCAAGGCCGACGAGTCGCTGGAAATCGACCGCGAAAAATCGCCCTGGGCGAAGGACAGCGCCGCGCTCGACGACCTGTGGCGCAAGAAGGTCAAGGACGAAGTCCTACGCCTGAAGATCGCCGGCAAGGACAACAAGGCCATCCAGGAACAACTGACCAAGCGCTACAAGAACCAGCTGATGCGCCTGGAGCAGACCCGCAGCGAAGACATCTTCCAGGCCTACATCAACGCCTTCGCCCAGACCTACGATCCGCACACCCAGTACCTGTCGCCGGACAGCGCGGAAAACTTCGACATCAACATGAGCCTCTCGCTGGAAGGCATCGGCGCCGTACTGCAGAGCGACAACGACTACGTGAAGGTCGTGCGCCTGGTACCGGCCGGCCCCGCCGAGAAGAGCAAGCAGATCGCCACCTCCGACAAGATCGTCGGCGTCGCCCAGGGCAAGGGCGAAATGGTCGACGTGGTCGGCTGGCGCCTGGACGAAGTGGTCAAGCTGATCCGCGGCCCGAAAGGCTCGCAGGTGCGCCTGGAAGTGATCCCGGCGAGCAACGCGCCGAATGACCAGACCAGCAAGATCGTCACCATCACCCGCGAGGCGGTGAAGCTGGAAGACCAGGCGGCGAAGAAGTCGGAAATCACCATCGACCACGAAGGCAAGAACTACAAGCTGGGCATCATCGACGTGCCCGCCTTCTACCTCGACTTCAAGGCCTACCGCGCCGGCGATCCGGACTACAAGTCCACCACCCGCGACGTGAAGAAGCTCATAGCCGAGCTGCAGAAGGACAAGGTCGACGGCATCGTCATCGACCTGCGCAACAACGGCGGCGGCTCCCTGCAGGAAGCCACCGAGCTGACCGGCCTGTTCATCGACCAGGGCCCGACCGTGCTGGTGCGCAACAGCGATGGCCGCGTCGACGTGCTCAACGACGACGAGGGCAAGGCCTTCTACACCGGCCCGATGACCGTGCTGGTCAACCGCCTGTCCGCCTCGGCCTCGGAAATCTTCGCTGGCGCCATGCAGGACTACCACCGCGCGCTGATCGTCGGCGGCCAGACCTTCGGCAAGGGCACCGTGCAGACCATCCAGCCGCTGAACCACGGCGAGCTGAAGCTGACCCTGGCCAAGTTCTACCGCGTCTCCGGCCAGAGCACCCAGCACCAGGGCGTGATCCCGGACATCAGCTACCCGTCCATCGTCGACGACAAGGAAATCGGCGAGAGCGCCCTGCCCGACTCCATGCCCTGGGACACCATCAAGCCGGTGCTCAGGGCCCAGGCCGACCCGTTCAAGCCGTTCCTCGACCAGCTGCGCAGCCGTCACGACGCGCGCACCGAGAACAACGCCGACTTCGTCTACGCCCGCGAGCGCCTGGCGCTGGCCCAGGAGCTGATGAAAGAGAAAACCGTCAGCCTCAACGAAGCCAAGCGTCGCGCCCAGCAGAGCAGCATCGAGAACCGCCAACTGGCGATGGAGAACGCCCTGCGCAAATCCAAGGGCCAGGAGCCGCTCAAGGAGCTGAAGAAGGAAGACGAGAACGCCCTGCCGGAGGAAGACAAGACCAAGCCGCAGGACGACGCCTACCTGACCGAGTCCGGGCACATCCTGATCGACTACCTGAACCTGGATTCGCAGGTCGCCAAACACTGATCGGATGTAATCAAACAGTCATGACGCTGTCGTGAAATGCACAGGGCCGGGAAACCGGCCCTTTGCATTTCCATTCACCGAGAACCGTCATGACCGTCACCGAGCAGTTGAGCGCGCTGGACCAGATCCTCGCTCACGGCGACCTGCACTGCCTGTTCCAGCCCATCCTGTCGCTCTCCGAACGGCGCCTGGTCGGCTACGAAGCCCTCACCCGCGGCCCGTCCAACGGCCCCCTGCACTCGCCGCTGCCGCTGTTCAGCATCGCCCGCAGCAGTGGCCGCCTGAGCCAGCTGGAGCTGCTCTGCCGACGCCAGGCCTGCGCACGCTTCCGTGACCTGAACCTCGACGGCAAGCTGTTTCTCAACGTCTCTCCCGAATCGCTGCTGGAACCCACCCATCAGCCCGGCCGCACCCTGCAGTTACTGCAGACCTTCGGCATCTCGCCCAACGACGTGGTGATCGAACTCACCGAGCAGACCCCCATCGAGGACTTCAGCCTGCTCGACACCGCGCTGCACCACTACAGGGCGATGGGCTTCTCCATCGCCCTGGACGACCTTGGCGCGGGCTATTCGAGCCTGCGCCTGTGGTCGGAACTGCGCCCTGACTACGTGAAGATCGACCGCCACTTCATCGAAGGCATTCACCTGGACGCGGTGAAGCGCGAATTCGTCGGCTCCATCCTGAAGATGGCCCACGCCTCGCGCGCCCAGGTCATCGCCGAAGGCATCGAGCTGGCGGAAGAGCTCGCGGTGCTCTCGGAAATGGGCATCGACCTGGTGCAGGGTTACCTGTTCGGCCGCCCCGGCGAACAGCCGCCGCGCGATGCACGCAACCTGCTACCGGAGGTGGACACCAGCGGGGCCCTGTTCGCCGACGAACAATCCAGCCTGCAGCCGCTGCTGCTGGAACAGCCGGCGGTGCGCGACGACACCCCGATCAGCGACGTGCTCGAAGCCTTCCGCGCCCAGGCCAACCTGAACTCCCTGGCGGTACTCGACCCGCACGGACAGCCGGTGGGCATCGTCCATCGGCATGCGTTGTCCGATGCCCTGCTCAAGCCGTTCGCACCCGAACTGTATGCGCTCAAGCCGATCAGCCGGCTGATGAGCCACGACTTCCTCGCGGTGGAACGCAGCCAGTCGCTGCAGCAGGTCAGCCGCCTGCTCACCAGCCGAGCGCGGCAGCGCATCGAGGAAGACTTCATCATCACCCTCAACGGCCGCTATCTCGGCCTGGGCCGGGTGATCGACGTGCTCAAGCTGATCACCGAGCAGAAGATCCGCCAGGCCCGCCACGCCAACCCGCTGACTCTGCTGCCCGGCAACGTGCCCATCCAGCAGTGCCTGAGCCGGCTGCTGCAACAGGGCCGGGAAGCCGTGGTGTGCTACGTGGACATCGACAGCTTCAAGCCTTTCAACGACCTCTACGGCTACGCACGCGGCGACGAGGTGCTGCTGTGCCTGGCGCAATGCCTGGGCGAACGGGTAGACCCGGCGCAGGACTTCGTCGGCCATATCGGCGGCGATGACTTCATGCTGGTACTGGGCATCCGGGACTGGCGCGAACGCCTCAATCACCTGCTGGAAGACTTCCAGGGACAGTGCCGGCGCTTCTACAGCCGCGAACACCTCGAAGCGGGATGCTTCGTCTCGTACAACCGCCAGGGACAGCGCGAGGAGTTTCCGCTGTTGTCACTGTCGATCGGCGTGGTGCATCTCAAGGCCGATGCCTGCACGCGCCTGGATGCCAGCCAACTGGCGGGACTGGCCTCGGAGGCCAAGCGGCACGCCAAGGCCATGCCCGGCTACAGCCTGCACATCCTCACCGTCGCCTGAGCTCAGAGCCCGAGTTGTCGGGCGCGCGTTTCGTAGCGCGCGGCCTGGCTCTCATCGGGCGGCAGGCCGGGGCCGCCACTGCGATACAGCTCCACCAGCTTGCGCGCCGCCAGCGGGTGGCCGGCCTCGGCGGCCTGCCCCCAATAACGTGCGGCTTCCTGCGCATCGGCGGCATGGCGGGTATCGCCCTTGAGCGACTGCACGCCAATCTGATACGCCGCCTTGGCATCGCCACCGGTGGCGGCCAGACGCAGCAGACGCAATCCTTCCTCGCGTGCGCCCAGTCCCTGGCCACGGAACAGCAGCAGGTGGCCGTAGAAACTCTGCGCAGCGACATCGCCCAGGTTGGCCATGCGCGAGAACTGCCCCTGCATCCACTGCCAGGCGCGCGGCTGGCGCACCAGCCAGGGCCAGCCCATCAGGCGCCGCGCCACGGCATAGGTCAGGCGCGCGCGCAGGCGCCAGAACAGCTCACGGGGCATCGCCATTTCAGAGCTCCTCGGGATACTCGAACTCGAACACCCGCACCACTTCCGCCGCATGCCACCCCGCCGCGGCCGGGCCGTCCGGCGCGCCGGAGAAGCGCCCCAGACGCTCCACGCATTCGAAGAAACCGGTGCGCGGCAGGCGGCTCGCCCCCTGGCTGATCACCAGTGAACTGCGTAGCGGTCGCCCCGCACGGGCATCCAGTGCGGCGAGATGTTCGAGGGCGGCGGTCAGGATGGTCATCGCCGGCGTCGGCAACTGCAGACGCTCGATCAACGCCCGGTAGGTCAGCAGATGGCGCTGGCGGCGGGCATCTTCCAGCTCGCCGAGCAGGCCTTCCCAGTGTTTACGACTGATCTGTACGCTCAAGACCCGGACTCCCCACTGCCCAGGGCACGGCGCAGACCGTGCTGAATGGCGTCGCTGGCCTCGCGCTCGCCGTTTTCGATGAGGGCGAGATACGACGGGCTGATGCCGACCGCACGCGCCAGCATCTCGATGGAAAAGCCGCGCGCCTCGCGCAGGGATTTCCAGTTCGGAGCTTCATCGGATACGGGTGCTGCGGCGGGCTGGACCACCTGTGCGGCGCCGCGGCCGGCGGCGGCCAGCAGTGCCTGGTACTCGGCCCAGGGGACAACGGCGTATTCCGCCTCGCCGTCACGCATGATGACTTGCACGTTCATGACAACACTCCTTGCAGGCCGCCATCTTAACAGCCTGACGGGCACCTGTGCCGGCTATACTGCTGCCGCCGTCACCTCCCGCCGAACATGAGGACCGACTTGCAGCGCCTTCTCCCGATCTGCCTCTGCCTGACGAGCGTCCTCTGCGGTGCCGAAGAACTGCGTTGGGGCTATTCGCCAAGCAACGGAATGCCCTACGTGGAAAGTATTGACCACGAATTGGCGCATGGCTTCGTCCGCGATCTGGGCGAAAGGGTCGGACAGCTCCTGAAGCTCGAGGTTCGCTTCATCGAAACGCCCGACAAGCGCGTAGAAACGTCGCTGCAACAGGGCAACATCCAACTGCTGTGCATCAACAACCCGCAGTGGATGAGCGCCCCGGAGAAACTGCGCTGGTCGCCCAGCCTGTTCGAGGAAGAAGACGTACTGGCGCAACGCGGCGATGCGCCGTCATTCGACACGCTAGATGCCCTTCACGGGCATACGCTCGGCACCAGTCTCGGCTACGTCTACCCGCCCGCTCTGATGGAGGCGTTCGCCAGCCGCGCGATCCACCGCAACGACGTGCGCAACCTCGAAACCCGCCTGCGCATGCTCGAACACAAGCGCCTGGATGCCATCGTGGACATGCGCCGGCCGCTGCAATTCCTGCTGGAGGAACATCCCGACCTGGCCATCCGGATCAATCCCGGCGCCTTGCAGCGTTACTCGATCCACTGCTCCTACGGCCCGACGCTGCCGGTCCCCGTCGAACGCTTCGACGCAGCGCTGCAGAAGCTGGTGGACGACGGCTCCATCCAGCGCATGCTCGCTCGTCAGGGGCAACTGCTGCGTCAGAGGCGCTGAACCTGCTCCGGCGCCGGCAACTGCTTGAGCGCCTCGCGAGTTTCGCCACCCTGGCCGTCACGCCACACCTTGAAGGCATCCAGCTCGGACTGCCAACGGCGCACGACCCAGGCCAGCACGGCCAGGTCATCGAGGAACCCCACGCCCAGCAGCCAATCCGGCACCAGGTCCACCGGCGCCAGGAAGTACAGCAGCGCCGCCACCACGGACACCAGGGCCTGGGAACTGATGCCGCGATAGTCGCCGCGCACCCAGGCCACCAACAGTTCCTGGAGCAGCTTCAGGTCATTACGGGCCAGCTTCAGCCGACCGCTCTTGCGCGCCACCGCGAACAGCAGCGCCGGAATCCGACCACGGGCCAGAAAACGTCCGGCGAGGTTCAGGTAGCGATCGAATCCTGGAGGCTTTTTCATCACGTCACCTCGGTAGGAATGCCCAGACAAGAATGCTTCAGGTTATCCACCTTTACTGTGGATAAGTCTGTTGAAAGAAAGCTTCAATATCGCCCAAACGCCCGAGCCATCAGGGCTCCAGACAGATAGGCGATTTTTTATCCAGCCTGACAAATGCGTTAAAAATCATGCAGTTGCGGCTATTCGATGGGCGCCCGGATGTCAAGCACCCGACATCACTGCAACTGCGGCAAATATGTGCATAAGCGTAACACCGGGGGTCAGCCTACTCCCAAACAGCCCCTGGGTCAGCCTACCGTTCCAGAGCCGGCCCCGCAAAAACGAAAACGCCCCGTGGGTAACGGGGCGCTCTCATTGGTACGAAGGTACTCAGTTCTGCTTCGGAGCTTCCTCAGCCGCTTCCGGCTGATTCTGATCCTTGATGCCCAGCAGTTCCAGGTCGAACACCAGCACGGAGTTCGCCGGGATGGTCGGGCTCGGGCTCTGCGCGCCGTAGGCCAGTTCGCTCGGGATGTACAGCTTGATCTTCTCGCCGACGTGCATCAGTTGCAGCGCTTCGACCCAACCCGGAATCACGCCGCCAACCGGCAGGTCGATCGGGCTGCCACGCTGGATGGAGCTGTCGAACACGGTACCGTCGACCAGCTTGCCTTCGTAGTGAACGGTCACCACGTCGGTAGCCTTGGGCTGCGGACCTTCGGCCTTCTTCACGACTTCGTACTGCAGGCCGGACTTGGTGGTCACCACGCCTTCACGCTTGCCATTGGTCTCGAGGAACTTCTTGCCGGCTTCCAGGGCTTCGGAGTTCTTCTTGGCGACCTGCTCTTCGGCGCGCTTCTGCAGGAAGGTGAAGGCTTCGGTCAGCTCTTCGTCGGTCAGCTTCTGCTTCTGCTTGCCGATGGCGTCGTTGATGCCTTCGGCGACGGCCTTGGAATCCAGGTCATCCATGCCTTCCTGGGCCAGACTCTTGCCCATGTTCAGGCCGATGCCATAGGAGGCCTTCTGCGCAGGGGTCTTCAGTTCCACTTCAGCGGCCTGCTTGTCGCAACCCGCGAGAACCAGGCCGACCAGCGCGATCGCTGCCGCCAACCGATGTTGTTTCATGCTGAATCCTTGTCTGTGCGCCGTCATGGCAGGGTCTTTGAAGCCGCGAGCTTATCAGGCGCTCGTGGCCAGTGGCTATGGGCAATAGGAACCCCTGCCACGGGAGAAGTTCCCACTGCAAACTTATAGGAAAATTAACAGGATATGTTCGGAAGACAGGTCGTAAGGAATGCAAACTGGCGCGGCTTTTTCGCGCGCAAAGAAAAAGCCCCCAGGCATCACTACCTGAGGGCTTTTCGAAATATGGCGCAGCGGACGGGACTCGAACCCGCGACCCCCGGCGTGACAGGCCGGTATTCTAACCGACTGAACTACCGCTGCGTCGGACCTCGAGTTTGGTGGGTGATGACGGGATCGAACCGCCGACCCTCTGCTTGTAAGGCAGATGCTCTCCCAGCTGAGCTAATCACCCTTCACTCTCGAAGTGGGGCGCATTCTACGGAGGAGATTGGAGGCTGGCAAGCCCCTCAATAAAAAAAATTTTCAGATGTTCCAAAGGCTTAGATGAAGTGCGGGAAAGACAAAACGGGGTTGGCCTGGAAAGCGCCTGACGGAATAATGGGTTCTTTGTGTCCAGGAGTTCGCCCCTCATGTGGTTCCGCAACCTGCTCGTATACCGCCTCACCCAGGATCTGCAGATCGACGCCGATGCCCTGGAGAAGGCCCTGGCCAGCAAGCCGGCGCGCCCCTGTGCCAGCCAGGAACTGACCACCTATGGTTTCTCCGCGCCGTTCGGCAAGGGCCCGGACGCACCGCTGGTCCACGCCAGCGAGGGTTTCTTCCTGGTCAGCGCGCGCAAGGAAGAGCGCATCCTCCCCGGCAGCGTCGTGCGTGACGCCCTGAAGGACAAGGTCGACGAAATCGAGGCCGCGCAGATGCGCAAGGTCTACAAGAAGGAACGCGACCAGCTCAAGGACGAGATCGTCCAGACCCTGCTGCCGCGCGCCTTCATCCGCCGCTCGGCGACCTTCGCCGCCATCGCCCCGAGCCTCGGCCTGATCCTGGTCGATTCCTCCAGCGCGAAGAAGGCCGAAGACCTGCTTTCCACCCTGCGCGAAGCCCTGGGCTCGCTGCCAGTGCGCCCGCTGACCGTGAAGACCGCGCCGACCGCCACCCTGACCGAATGGGTGAAGACCCAGGAAGCGGCCGGCGACTTCTTCGTCCTCGACGAGTGCGAGCTGCGCGACACCCACGAAGACGGCGGCGTGGTGCGCTGCAAGCGCCAGGACCTGACCAGCGAGGAAATCCAGCTGCACCTGACCGCCGGCAAGCTGGTCACCCAGCTGTCCCTGGCCTGGTCGGACAAGCTGTCCTTCGTCCTCGACGACAAGGTGGTGATCAAGCGCCTGCGCTTCGAAGACATGCTGCAGGAAAAGGCGGAGCAGGACGGTGGCGAAGACGCCCTCGGCCAGCTCGACGCCAGCTTCACCCTGATGATGCTGACCTTTGCCGAATTCATCCCGGCGCTGGTCGAGGCGCTCGGCGGCGAGGCGATTCCGGAAGGTATCTGACCCCGGCAGGCGCCGCGCTTGCGGCGCCTGACACAATAAGAAGGAAAGCCCCATGCGTGCCCTCGCTTCCCTTAGCCGCTTCTGCGGCAACACCTTTCCAGTCTGGGTTCTGCTGTTCGCCGTTCTGGCCTTTTTCCAACCCGCCTGGTTCAAGGGACTGACGGTGGCCATCGTGCCGCTGCTGGGGCTGGTGATGTTCGGCATGGGACTGACGCTCAAGGCGGAGGACTTCCGCGAAGTCGGACGCCATCCCGGGCGAGTGATCATCGGTGTGCTGGCGCAGTTCATCATCATGCCGGGTACGGCCTGGCTGCTCTGCAAGCTGCTGGCGCTGCCCGACGAAATCGCGGTGGGTGTGATCCTGGTGGGCTGCTGTCCCGGCGGCACCGCCTCCAACGTCATGACCTGGCTGTCCCGCGGTGACGTAGCACTGTCGGTCGCGATCACCTCCGTCACCACGCTGCTCGCGCCGCTGGTCACTCCCGCGTTGGTATGGCTGCTCGCCTCCGCCTGGTTGCCGGTCTCGTTCGGCGCCATGTTCCTGTCGATCGTGCAGGTCGTCCTGCTGCCGATCGCGCTGGGCTTCGTCGCCCAGCGCGTGCTCGCAGAGCGCACCCGCGTGGCGGTGGATGTGCTGCCGCTGGTTTCAGTGATCAGTATCGTGGTGATCATTGCCGCCGTGGTGGCTGCCAGCCAGGCGAAGATCGCCGAGTCCGGACTGCTGATACTCGCAGTGGTGATGCTGCATAACGCGCTCGGACTGATGATGGGCTACCTGACCGGGCGCCTGACCGGCATGCCGCTGGCCCAGCGCAAGGCGCTGGCCATTGAGGTCGGCATGCAGAACTCAGGCCTGGGAGCAGCGCTGGCCAATGCTCACTTCTCCCCTCTGGCCGCCGTGCCCAGCGCGCTGTTCAGTGTCTGGCACAACCTCTCCGGCTCCATCCTGGCGGCGGTGTTCCGCCGCATGATCGACGAGCCATCCGCCCAGGAACAAGCCTCGTAACGGGGTCATGCTCCGATGCCGGGTTGCCCGGCATCGCGCTTTTGTGCAAAATAATGCACATTGTGAGGACGACCTCACCACCTTCCGGTGCTCCAATGGGGGACGGCCCTTCAATCCATCCCTTCTGGAGTCCCGCATGTCCTGGATCATTCTGTTCGTCGCCGGCCTGTTCGAAGTCGCCTGGGCAGTCGGCCTGAAGTACACCGAAGGTTTCACCCGTCCGATACCGACCGTACTCACCGTGCTGGCGATCATCACCAGCATGGGCCTGCTGGGCCTGGCCATGCGGAACCTGCCGCTGGGCACCGCCTACGCCATCTGGACCGGCGTTGGCGCGGTCGGCACCGTCATCGTCGGTATCGTGCTGTTCGGCGAATCCGTGGCGCCGGTACGCCTGTTCAGCGTTGCGCTGATCCTGTGCGGCCTGGTCGGCCTGAAACTGAGCCACTGACGCTGCATCGATTTCGATGCCGGCGGGCTGTCGCTTTCCCGAAAATTTGTCGGTATGCTGCAGTCCACTGTGTTTGCTTGGGTCACTGTGGCTCGTGACCTGGTGGGGCCATTCCCCACCACCCGGCTTCGACTGCACCTTGCAACTCAGGACGAGCGCGGACTTTTCCGCAAAACAATCTTCAATAGTTCAAGGTGTAATTCCATGTCGAATCGTCAGACCGGCACCGTCAAGTGGTTCAACGACGCTAAAGGCTTCGGCTTCATCACCCCGGAAAGCGGCAACGATGTATTCGTTCACTTCCGCTCCATCCAGGGCAATGGCTTCAAGTCGCTGCAGGAAGGCCAGAAGGTCTCCTTCATCGTCGTGGAAGGCCAGAAGGGCCTGCAGGCTGACGAAGTTCAGGTTATCTGATCCTCGTCCTGCACCACGAAAAAAGCCCCGGCAATGCCGGGGCTTTTTCTTTTCCGTCGCGCAGGCTCAGCGGGCCGCGCCGCGCAGTTCGGCCACCTGCTCCTGCAGCACCAGGCGCCTGGCCTCTTCCGGCGCCACCGGCTGGCCGGCCACCAGGCAGACCCGCGACCACAGGCGGCGCAGGAAGCCCTTCTGCGGATCGCGGCTGAAGAAGCTGCCCCACAGGCCCTGCAGCGCCATCGGGATCACCGGCACCGGGGTTTCCTCGATGATCCGCTCCACTCCGCCACGGAACTCGTTCATCTCGCCATCCAGGGTCAGCATGCCCTCGGGGAAGATGCACACCACCTCCCCGTCGCGCAGGTACTCGGCGACCCTGGCGAACGCCTTCTCGTAGGTCTGCGCATCCTCGTTGCGCCCGGCGATGGGCACGGCGCCCGCGGTGCGGAAGATGAAGTTGAGCACCGGGATGCGGAAGATCTTGTAGTACATGACGAAGCGCACCGGGCGCCGCACGGAGCCGGCGATCAGCAGCGCATCGACGAAGGACACGTGGTTGCACACCAGCACGACCGGCCCTTCGTCGGGAATGACGTCGAGGTTGCGGTGGTCGACCCGGTACATCGAGTGGGTCAACAGCCACACCAGGAAGCGCATGGTGAACTCGGGGACGATCTTGAAGATGTACACGTTCACCGCGACGTTCATCAGCGAGAGCACGAGGAACAGCTCGGGGATCGTCAGCTTCGCCACCGACAGCAGCAGGATCGAGACGATCGCCGCGACCACCATGAACAGCGCGTTGAGGATGTTGTTGGCGGCGATCACCCGCGCGCGCTTGTCCTCCTCGGTGCGCGCCTGGATCAGCGCGTACAGTGGCACGATGTAGAAGCCGCCGAAGATGCCGATGCCGAGGATGTCGGCCAGCACCGCCCAGGATTGCGAATGCTCCAGTACTACCAGCCAGTCATACGGCTGTTCGCCCTGCGGAAAGCCGCCCGAATGCCACCACAGCAGGATGCCGAACAGGCTCAGGCCGATGGAGCCGAAGGGCACCAGGCCGATCTCCACCTTCTTGCCGGAGAGCTTCTCGCAGAGCATCGAGCCCAGCGCGATGCCTACCGAGAACACCGTGAGGATCAGCGTCACCACGCTCTCGTCGCCGTGCAGCAGTTCCTTGGCGTAGGTCGGGATCTGCGTCAGGTAGACCGCGCCGAGGAACCAGAACCAGGAGTTGCCCACCAGCGAGCGCGACACCGCCGGACGCTGGCACAGGCCGAGCAGGAGGATGCTCCAGGACTGGCGGAAGATGTTCCAGTCGATGGTCAGGTCCGGCAGCGCGGCGGCGGCGCGAGGGATATTGCGACTGGCGAGGAAACCGCAGACGGCCACCAGTACCACGGCGACGCTGACGCCGGCGGCATAGTCCTGCCGCGACATCAGCACACCGGCGCCGATGGTGCCGCAGAGAATGGCGAGGAAGGTGCCCATTTCAACCAGGGCGTTGCCGCCCACCAGTTCGTCTTCCTTCAGGTGCTGCGGCAGGATCGAGTACTTCACCGGGCCGAACAGCGCCGAGTGGGTGCCCATGGCGAACAGCGCGAGGAACAGCAGCGGCAGGCTGCCCAGCACGAAGCCGGCGGCGCCCACCAGCATGATCACCACCTCGGCCAGCTTCAGCGCGCGCATCAGCGCATCCTTGTTGAACTTCTCGCCGAACTGTCCGCCCAGCGCGGAGAACAGGAAGAACGGCAGGATGAACAGCAGCGCGCAGAGGTTGACCAGCAGGTTACGGTCACCGCCGACGGTGAGGTGGTAGAGGATCGCCAGGATCAGCGACTGCTTGAAGATGTTGTCGTTGAACGCACCCAGCAACTGGGTGATGAAGAAGGGCAGGAAACGCTTCTTGCCCAGCAGGGCGAATTGCGAATGTTCAGTCATCGTCCTTGTTTACCTGCGTGATGGCCGCGTGGCCGGAATGACAGCACGGATTTGACGGCGACGACCGGGAGAAAAGCCACATTTTCCGCACAGTCCATCCCGGCGACCACGGGTTCTCATTCCTGCAGGCAAGAAAAAGCCCGTCGCGAAGACGGGCTCTTTCCTCCACGAAGCGCGCGCTTAGAAACCGACGCTGCCCTGCACGAAGAAGGTGCGCGGCTCGCCCAGGTAGATACCGGAGTTGTTGTCGCTGGAGCGGGTGTAGTTCATCTGGTCGAAGAGGTTCTTCACCCCGGCGGCGACTTTCAGGTTCGACGCCTGCGGGCCGAAGTCATAACCGACGCGGGCGTTCCACAGCATGTAGCCGGGGATGTCGCCGTACCGGCCATCGGCGCTCGGCTCGGTGATGTAGTCGCCGGTGAAGCTGCCGTTGGCGTTGGTGGTCGGACCGGGCGCACGTTGCTTCGACTGGGCGAAGCCGTCCAGGTTGTAGGTCCAGCGGTCATGCTCGTAGCGCAGGCCGACGGTCGCCACCTGGCGCGAGTACAGCGGCAGGTCACGGCCCTTGAAGCCGGGGATCTCGCCTTCGTAGGTCGCGCGGGTGTAGGTGAAGGTGCCGTAGGCGGTCAGGCCGGCGAGTACCGGGTCGAGTGCGGCCATGTCGTAGTGTGCCGACGTCTCGATGCCCTGGTGCTTGGTGGCGCCCAGGTTGGTCCAGCCCACGTCGCGGCTGATGTACTGCAGCTCGTCGTCGAAGTCGATGTAGAACAGCGTCACTTCGCCACCCCACACGCCGTTGTCGTAGCGGGTGCCCACTTCGTAGGTCTTGGCCTTTTCCGGCTGCAGGCCGTTGGCGGTGTCGTTGCCGCTGCCGCCCTGGCCGAGCTGGAAGTACTGCAGGCTGCCGAAGGAGGTCTCGTAGTTGGCGAACAGCTTCCACTCGTCCGACAGGTGATACATCACCGCCAGCGCCGGCAGCGGCTCGTTGTAGTCCTTGCTGCGCTTCTTCTCCTGCACCGGCTTGCCCTTGTTGTCGAGCACGGGGCGGTCGTGCCAGTCGGTGGAGATGCTTTCGAAGCGGATGCCCGGGGTCACGCTCCAGTTACCCATGTCGATCTTGTCGTCGAGGTAGATGGCGTTGGCTTCGGTACCGCCGGTACGGTCCTGGTAGGTATGGCCGTCGGCGTCGGCCGTCGGCGTGGGCACGTTGTTCACCAGGCCGACCAGGCTGGCGCGCTCGTGCATGGCCTCCTTCAGGTAGCGATAGCCGATGCTGGCTTCCTGGGTGGTCGGACCGACCATGAAGACCTTCGACACCCGCGGCTCGATGCCGAAGGTGTGGTAGTCGCGCGGGTAGGACGCCAGGGTCTTGAGATCGCGGTTGGCGATGGTGCTGCCACGGAAGCTGTCGCTGTAGTAGGTCAGCACCTCGAACTGGGTCAGGTCGTCGATCTGCCGCTTGTACTTGAGCGAGACGTCCTTGCGGCGGCCGGTGAAGTTGTCCCAGTCGCGCACGGATTGGTACGGATCGTCGTCGAACTGCGCCTGGGTCAGGCCACCGGGCATGTCGGCGCTGCCGTCGTAGTAGTGGAAGTTGGCGGAAAACTCGTCGACGTCGGTCGGCGCCCAGTGGGTCTTGAGCATCACGTCGTCGATGTCGGTGGAGTCGTTGCCGTCGCGGTAACCCGCGCCTTTCACGCCGGAGTACAGCAGCGCGGCGCCCATGCCGTTGTCGGCGGTGCCGCCGAGGAAGGCGTTATAGAGCTTCTTCCAGCCGCCGTGGGAGGCGGTTTCGATGGTGGTGCCGACGTCGCCGGAAAACTCCTTGGGAATCGCCCGGGTAACGAAGTTGATCACCCCGCCGACGTTCTGCGGGCCATAGCGCACGGAACCGGCGCCACGCACCACGTCGACGCTGTCGAGGTTGCCCACCGACAGCGGGAACATCGACAGCTGCGGCTGGCCATAGGGCGCCACGGCGGCCGGGACGCCATCGATGAGCACGGTGGAGCGCGGCGACAGGCGCGAGGTCAGGCCGCGCACGCCGACGTTGAGGGAGATATCGCTGCCGCCGGTGCCGTTGTTGTCCTGCACCTGCACGCCGGGGATGCCACGCAGCACGTCGCGAACGTTCTGCGCGCCTTCTTCGATCATCTGCTCGCGACGCACCACGGTGCGCGCGCCGGGGTGGTTCTGCACCACCTGCTGGTCGGCTTCGCCGAGCCAGTCACCGACCACGGTGACGGCTTCCAGCTCCTTGGTCTCTTCCTCGGCCTGGACCGGCAGCAGCGGCGTGGCCAGGGTAACGGCGATCGCCAGGCGCGACCATGAACGAACGTGCGACATGCTTCCCCCTTCCCGGGTACTTCGTGAAGGGGCGGGAAATTAGAACTGATTGTAAATTTTGTAAATGCAAATGTATCGCAAATGATAAAATATTCCGATTGACTCAGATTCTCTTTTCGGCATCTCGAACGACTGTTCATCAGTCACGGCAATAGGCCAGCAGCCCTTCGGTGGCGGGCTCTGGCCGATAACGACGCCGGAAAAATCAGACGGGACGGAAAGACCGCGCACAAGCCTGGCGGTATTCGCCGGGGCCGACGCCATAGGCCTGCTTGAACTGCCGGCTGAGGTGACTCTGGTCGGCGAAACCCAGCTGCATCGCCACACTCACCGGCATGCAGCCCTGCTTGAGCAGCGCCCTTGCCTGCTCCAGCCGGCGTTGCCTGAGCCAGGCATGGGGCGGCAGGCCGGTGGCCTTGCGGAACACGCGGGCGAAATGGAAAGGCGACAGCCCGACGGCAGCGGCCAGCTCTTCCAGCGACGGCGGCTCCATCAGCCGCGCGCCGAGCAGTTCCCGCGCCCGCGCCACGGCCACCGGCTCGTTGCCGGCCGGCGGCGCTTCGGGAATCCGCGCATGGCGCTGGAACAGCAGCAGGAGCGCTTCGCGCCAGCAGGTCTGGCGTTGCAGCACGGTGGCGTCGGAATCCACCAGGCGGTGGGCAGCGAACAGCGCCTGCACCAGCTCCGGGTCGAACACCACGCTGGCATCGAACGACGGCGTTCCGCCGCCGCAGAGCTCCAGTTCCTCCAGTACGCCGGAGACCTGCTCCAGCTCCGGATAGAAGCCGCGATAACGCCAGCCGGCCTCGTCGGCCTTGGAGCCGGTGTGAACCTCGTCGGGATTGATCAGCACCACACTGCCGGCCGGGGCGAAATGCTCGGCGCCGCGATGGTGGAAGCGCTGCGCGCCCTGCTCGATCATGACGAGGGCAAACCCCTCGTGGACGTGGGGCGAAAACACCTGCTCGATGTAGCGCGCGTGCAGCAGCTCGACGCCCCCCAGCTCCTGGGCTCGCCAGAAGCGGGTTCTTTCGCCGCTCGCGTGGTGTTCCGTCATGGTCCTGCCCCGATGTCGCACCGCTGCGCCTGAGAGCGAGCGGATCGATCACCTTACACCGCGCACTCAGCCGTTGAAACCGGCTTCCAGCGCGGCCTTCACCTGCGGCCACTCGTGGTCGGTGATGCTGTAGAGGATAGTGTCGTCGAGCCGACCGCCGGCCAGGCGCCGGTGGTTGCGCAACACGCCTTCGCGCACCGCGCCGAGCTTCTCGATGGCGCGCTGCGAACGCAGGTTGCTGGCGGCGGTCTTGAGTTGCACGCGGACCATCTTCCAGCTGTCGAAGGCGTGGCGCAGCATCAGGTACTTCATGGTGGCGTTCAGGCCGCTGCCGTGTTGCGCCTGGTCCAGCCAGGTGGCGCCGATCTCGCAGGCCGGCAGCGCCGGGAGAAAGTCCATGAAACGCGTGGTGCCGACGATCTCGTTGCCCAGGCGCACCACCAGCGGCAGCGCGCGGCCTTCGCGCTGGTCGGCCAGGCCCTGGCGGTACCAGTCCGGGCGCTGCGGGGCGCTCATGTACTGCAACGCCTCGCGGTTCGCTTCCGCCAGCGTCACCAGTTCGGGCACGTCGGCCTCCACCATCGGCTCCAGGCGCAAGGCCCCGCGCTGCAAGGTGATCGGTAACGGTCTGAACATGGCGCTCTCCTGGATACGTCGACGCGGGAATCTCGCTCATTTCAGAGCGTAGCGGCCGCCCGAAGTGCCGTACCGGCGAGCGGGCACGACGGACGGGCAGCGCGGAAAAGGCCGGCACGCTATCAGCCCGGACGGTACAGCTCAAGTGAGAAGCGCGACACAGCACCACTGAGACATTGGTAGCAGTCGTCTGACACATCGGGACTTTGGTGCGAAACTGCTGCAAGCGCTCCTGCGGGGGAGCCTGTTCATTTCCGGAGTCAGCATGTCGTTGTCCAGTGGGTTGATCGCAACGGTCGCCCTGCTCTACATGGCGGTCCTGTTCGCCATCGCGTTCTATGGCGACCGCCGTCGCGCCCCTCTTTCGCCACGCGTCCGCGCCTGGGTCTACAGCCTCTCCCTGGCGGTGTACTGCACCAGCTGGACCTTCTTCGGCGCCGTCGGCCAGGCCGCCGACCAGTTGTGGTCGTTCCTGCCGATCTACGTCGGCCCCGTGCTGCTCATGCTCTTCGCGCCCTGGGTGCTGCAGAAGATGATCATGATCAGCAAGCAGGAGAACATCACCTCCATCGCCGACTTCATCGCCGCGCGCTACGGCAAGTCGCAGGCGCTGGCGGTGGTGGTGGCGCTGATCTGCATCGTCTGCGTGCTGCCCTACATCGCCCTGCAGCTCAAGGGCATCGTCCTCGGCGTCAACCTGCTGATCGGCGCCGGCCCGGACTCCACCGGCATCCGCTCCCAGGACACCGCGCTGATCGTGTCGCTGGTGCTGGCGCTGTTCACCATCGTCTTCGGCACCCGCAGCCTGGACGTCACCGAACACCACCGCGGCATGGTCCTGGCCATCGCCTTCGAATCCCTGGTCAAGCTCGCCGCCTTCATCGCGGTCGGCATCTTCGTCACCTACGGCCTCTACGACGGTTTCGGCGACCTGATCGACAAGGCGCGCGTCGCCCCGCAACTGGCCGACTACTGGGAAGAAACCGTGCACTGGCCAAGCATGCTGCTGCAGACCGGCGTGGCGATGACCGCCATCATGTGCCTGCCGCGCCAGTTCCACGTGCTGGTGGTGGAGAACATCGAACCGCGCGACCTCAACCAGGCCCGCTGGGTGTTCCCGATCTACCTGGTGCTGGCCGCGCTGTTCGTGGTGCCCATAGCCCTCGCCGGGCAGATGCAACTGCCCGCCGGCGTGATGCCCGATTCCTTCGTGATCAGCCTGCCGCTGGCCGAGGCCCATCCGGCGCTGGCCCTGCTGGCCTTCATCGGCGGCGCTTCGGCGGCCACCGGCATGGTCATCGTCGCCAGCGTGGCGCTGTCCACGATGGTTTCCAACGACATGCTGCTGCCCTGGCTGCTGCGCCGCAAAGGCGAGGCCGAGCAGCCCTTCGAGGTGTTCCGCCACTGGCTGCTGACCGTGCGCCGGGTGAGCATCGCGCTGATCCTCCTGCTGGCCTACGTCAGCTACCGCCTGCTGGGCTCCACCGCGAGCCTGGCCACCATCGGCCAGATCGCCTTCGCCGCCATCGCCCAGCTGGGCCCGGCGATGATCGGCGCCCTGTACTGGAAGCAGGCCAACCGCCGCGGCGTATTCGCCGGCCTGGCCGCAGGCTCCGTGCTGTGGGCCTATACCCTGGTGCTGCCGGTAGTCGCCAAGGGCCTGGGCTGGCCACTGGAAACCTTCCCCGGCCTCGCCTGGCTCGCCGGCCAGCCGTTCGGCCTGTCCATCGAGCCGCTGACCCTCGGCGTGCTGCTCTCGCTGATCGGCAACTTCGCCCTGTTCGGGCTGGTCTCGGTGTTCTCCCGCACCCGCGTCTCCGAGCACTGGCAGGCCAGCCGCTTCATCGGCCAGGAAATCTCCCAGAAGCTCAGCTCGCGCTCGATGCTCGCGGTGCAGCTGGAAGACCTGCTGATGCTCGCCGCCCGCTTCGTCGGTGAGGAACGCGCGCGGCAGAGCTTCATCCGCTTCGCCTACCGCCAGGGCAAGGGCTTCACCCCGAGCCAGAACGCCAACGGCGAGTGGATCGCCCACACCGAGCGCCTGCTCGCCGGCGTGCTCGGCGCCTCTTCGGCGCGCGCCGTGGTGAAGGCCGCCATCGAAGGCCGCGAGATGCAGGTGGAGGACGTGGTGAAGATCGCCGACGAAGCCTCCGAGGTGCTGCAGTTCAACCGCGCGCTACTGCAGGGTGCCATCGAGAACATCACCCAGGGCATCAGCGTGGTCGACCAGTCCCTGCGCCTGGTGGCCTGGAACCACCGCTACCTGGAGCTCTTCGAATACCCGGAAGGACTGATCTACGTCGGCCGGCCGATCGCCGACATCATCCGCTACAACGCCGAACGCAATCTCTGCGGACCGGGCGACCCGGACCTGCACGTGGCCAAGCGCCTGTACTGGATGCGCCAGGGCACCCCGCATACCTCCGAGCGGCTGTTCCCCAATGGCCGGGTGATCGAGCTGATCGGCAACCCGATGCCCGGCGGCGGCTTCGTCATGAGCTTCACCGACATCACGGCCTACCGCGATGCCGAGCAGGGTCTCAAGGACGCCAACGAGGGCCTGGAGCAGCGCGTACAGGAGCGCACCTTCGAGCTCTCCCAACTGAACCAGGCGCTCACCGAGGCCAAGGGCAACGCCGAGGCGGCGAATCAGTCCAAATCGCGCTTCCTCGCCGCGGTCAGCCATGACCTGATGCAGCCGCTGAACGCCGCACGGCTATTCTCCGCCGCCCTCTCCCACCAGGAGAAACTGCCCGAGGAGGCCACTGAACTGGTGCGCCACCTGGATTCGTCGCTGCGCTCGGCGGAGGACCTGATCACCGACCTGCTGGACATCTCGCGTCTCGAGGGCGGCCGCGTCAGCGCGGATGTGGCGGCCTTCCCGCTGGCCAACCTGTACGACACCCTCGGCGTCGAATTCCGTGTGCTGGCCCAGGAGCATGGCATCGACTTCCACGTGCGCGGCAGCAAGCTGCGCATCGAGAGCGACATCAAGCTGCTGCGCCGGGTGCTGCAGAACTTCCTCACCAACGCCTTCCGCTATGCCAAGGGCCACGTGCTGCTCGGCGTGCGCCGCGAGGCCGGGCACCTGCGCCTGGAAGTCTGGGACCACGGCCCGGGCATTCCGCCGGACAAGCTGCAGGTGATCTTCGAGGAGTTCAAACGCCTGGACAGCCACCAGACTCGCGCCGAGAAGGGCCTGGGACTGGGCCTGGCGATCGCCGATCGGCTGTGCAAGGTGCTCGGCCATCGCCTGGAAGTACGCTCCTGGCCGGGCAAGGGCAGCGTCTTCAGCGTCAGCGTGCCGCTGGCCCGCCAGCCGGCGCCGGTACCGATCAACGGGCACAAGGTGGAAACCCCGGAACAGCTCAATGGCGCGCAGGTGCTCTGCGTGGACAATGAAGACAGCATCCTCACCGGCATGAACAGCCTGCTGACCCGCTGGGGCTGCCGCGTGCTCACCGCGCGCAGCCGCGAGGAGTGCCAGGTGCTGCTCGAAGGCGACGCGCGCCCGCAACTGGCGCTGATCGACTACCACCTGGACGACGGCGAACTGGGCACCGACCTGATGGCCTGGCTGCGCACCCGCCTGGGCGAACCGGTGCCGGGCGTGGTGATCAGCGCGGACGCCCGCCCCGAGCTGGTGGCGCAGATCCACGCGGCCGGGCTGGACTTCCTGCCCAAGCCGGTGAAGCCGGCGGCACTGCGGGCGCTGTTGAGTCGGCATTTGAGCTTGAGATAAGTCGCCAAGCCGAGCTTTGGCAGCGGCGGCGGTGCGCGAGCAAGGACTAGGCGTCCCCCTCGGTCCTACGAAGAGCACCCGACTTTTCCCTGTAGGAGCGAGGGGGACGCCATCGTTATTGCTCGCGAACCCGCCCAACACCATCAGCCAGCGATACCTCACACCACCCTCCCCCGCCACTGCAACAACACCACCCCGGCGATGATCAGCCCGACGGCCAGCAGGCCCTCGGGCGATAGCCGCCGCACCGGGAAACCGGCCCAGCCGAACTGGTCGCACAGCGCCGACATCAGCATCTGCCCCGCCACCACGCAGGCCAGGAAAGTCGCCGCGCCCATCTTCGGCGCCAACATCACCGCCACCGTCAGGTAGGCCGCGCCGAAGATTCCGCCAAGCCACCCCCACCAGGGCGTCGCGGCGATCCCGGTGACCGCCGGCAGCGGCACGCGGAAGGCCAGCAGCGCGACGATCACCGCCGCGAGGCTGACTCCCAGGGACGTCAGGCTGGCACTCAGCGGATGGCCCAGTTGACGGCCTAGCAGCGAATTGCTGCCGGCCTGCAGGGCGACCAGCGCACCCACACCGATGGCGGGCAGCAGCAGAAGTAGTTTCGACATCGATCATCCTCCATTGCTTGTCGATGGTCCCAGCTTCTGCTATCCACCTGGCGCATTGAAATGAAAGATTGGTACAAAAGCCATGCACCCGATTCATGACTTACGCCGTATCGACCTCAACCTGCTGGTGATCCTCGACGCCTTGCTGGATGAACGCCATGTCTCCCGCGCCGCCGAGCGCCTGGCCATGACCCAGCCGGCGGTGAGCCATGCGCTGAACCGCCTGCGCGACCTGCTGGACGACCCGCTGCTGGTGCGCGCCGGCAACCAGATGCTGTTGACTCGCCGCGCCTTCGACCTCGCCGGGCCGCTGCGCGACATCCTCGGTGGCGTGCGCCGGCTGGTGCTGGGCGACGACTTCGCCCCGGCCAGCGCCGAACTGGAGCTGCGCCTGGGCATGTCCGACTACGGCGCCTGGGTGGTGCTGCCGTCGCTGCTGGCGATCCTTCGACGCGAGGCGCCCGGCATTCATCTGGACGTGCGCCAGGCCTCGCGGCTGGGGATGGCCGAGCAGGTGGCCAGCGGCGAGCTGGATGCGGCCCTCGGCGTCTTCCCCATGCTGCCTGAGGGCGTACGCGCCCAGCGCCTGTTCGAGGAACGCTTCGTCTGCCTGTGCGCCGCCGAAACCCTCGCCGGGCGCTCCCGCCTGACGCTGGAGGAATACCTTGCCGCACCGCACCTGCGGGTCGCGCTGCAGCAAAGCCCGGCGGAGGAGATCGACAGTCACCTGGAAAACCTCGGCCGCCGGCGCCAGGTGGCCGCCACCGTGCCGCACTTCAGCGTCGCCCCCAGCCTGCTGGCGGGTACCGACCTGGTCCTGACCATCGCCGAGCGCATGTTGCCGGACGATCTCGGCGCCCACGGGCTGGCGAGCTTCGAGCCGCCGCTGCACCTGGCGCGCTTCGACTTCGTACAGATCTGGTCGGATAGCCGCGAGGACGACCCTGCGCGACGCTGGCTGCGGGGCAAGCTGGCCCAGGCCGTCGGCCTGGACTTGCGAAAACCGGCACGCGACAACTGAACCGTTGCAGCGCCGGCTGAACTCGCCGGGCGGCGAGCCGTCGTTACTCCGGTGTTTCCAGCCGCCGCAGGATTTCCCCGACACGCTCGCCGAGCATCTCGTTGGCCGAACGCTTCAGGCCGCGCGCCAGCTCCACCAGGACCACCTGCTCGGCCACCGGCCGCAGGCGCTGGAAGACTTCGGCAAGGCGCTCCAGATCGGCCGCGCCGGGCAGCAGGTCGGCGCCGGGCTTGTCCACCAGATGGGTCACCACCAGGCGCACGATACCGGCGGCCAGGTGTTCGGTGTCGGTGCGCAGCACGGCCAGATGATCCAGCAGCGCGGCCAGCGGAATACCCGCGCGGTACAGCTCGACGCCGGCGTTGAACAGGCGCGGGCTGGGAATGCTGATGCGCTCGCCGTCGAAGGCCAGCAGGCCTTGCGCCAGCGCCTGATCGATCACCACGTCGTTCAGCTCGTCGCCGAACAGTGCCTGCAGCTCGCTGAACTCGATGCTGCCGGGGGACTCCAGGTTCCACGGACCGACAATCGCTTCGTCCAGGCCAAGCACATGGTCCAGATCGTGGCCTCGCTCCCAGCTCTCCAGCAGCTCCTTGATGTTGGCGATGTTGTAGCCGCGCTCCAGCAGGCGGTTGATCAGCCGCAGCCGGCGCAGGTGGCTGGCGAAGTACACCCCGGCACGGCCCCGGCGCTCGGGTGGCGGCAGCAGGCCGCGATCCTGGTAGGCGCGCAGGTTGCGCACGGTGCTGCCGGCCTCGCGGGCCAGTTCGTCCACCGTGTATTCACACTCGTCTTCCAGCGCCGAAGGAACTTCGTCCGGGCGCTGGAGCAGGCGCTGCAGCAGGTTCAGGGGTGTGCTCATGGGCCGGATGATAGCCAGCGGCGCGCCCCCGGAACAATCAAAAGGACTAATCCCTAAGTGATCCGCCGCACAGCCCGGCGGCCCAACCAAAGACGGGACCTGCACCCGCCGCAAATCCCTCACCGCTCCACAACCCGCGCCGCCAGCGGCTCTGCGCCCCGGTAACACTCAAGGCCCGGCGCGCACGGCATGGCGCAACGCCCGCCGATGGGTCAGCATCGATCGTGACATTGATCAATGTCACCATAACAATAACCAGCCTGGAGAAAGTCATGTCCCAAGGCGCCTGGGTGCCCACTCCCGAAGACCTGCGGCACTTCCGCGAGATTCAGCAACTGGCCTACCGCTGCTGCGAAACCATTGCCGGCGAACTGCGCCCGGGCATCAGCGAGCGCGAGACCGCCGCCCTGATGAAGACCTGGCTGGTCGATCACGGCGTGCGCGACTGGTTCCACCAGCCCTTCGCCTGGTTCGGCCCGCGCACCTCGTTCAAGGGCTTCGACGGCCTGCGCCACCTGGGCGGCTTCAACCTGGCCTTCTATCCCGGCAAGCAGCGTCTGGAGGAAGGCATGCCTTTCATCCTCGACTGCGCGCCAACCCTGGGCGCCTATACCGCCGACGTCGGCTATTCCGGCGCGCTGGGCCACAACCTGCTGGTGGAGCGGCTGATGGACGATTTGCTGGCGCACCGCAACCTGATCGTCGAACAGGTCCGCCAGCGCCTGCCGCTGGCCGAGGTCAGCCAGTCGGTGGACCGCCTCTGCCAGCGCCAGGGCACCCTGCCCCGGCACAAAGCCTATCCCTTCGAAGTGCTGGCCCATCGCGTGGAAAAACTCGGTGCGCGCAACAGCGGTCCCTCGGTCGCGCGCTTTGGCGTGCGCAACATCGCCACGCTGATGAAGAACGCCCTGATCACCGGCCGCCGCGAAGGCTGGTCGCCGCTGTGGTCGAGCAATGACCGCTCGCAACACGCCCCGACACCCGGCCTCTGGGCCGTCGAGCCGCACCTGGGCCTGCGCGGCGTGGGTGCCAAGTTCGAGGAGCTGCTGGTGGTCACCGAGGACGACGCCTACTGGCTGGACGACGACCTGCCTCACGTGCGCCGCTGGGTCGAGCGTGGCCTGGTCAGCGCACCGGCACGACGGGAGGTGGCATGAACGCCATGCTGGAGAAGGCGCTGCCGACGCCGGAGCGCCTGGAGGTGCAATCGGGCAACGTGCGCCTGGCCGTGTGGCGCTGGGGCGAGCCGCACCTGCCGATGGTGCTGTTCGTCCACGGCTATCCGGACAACCATGAAGTCTGGCTGCCGCTGATCCGTCGACTGTCCGGGCGCTTCCAACTGGTCGCCTACGACGTGCGCGGCGCCGGCGAGTCGGACAAGCCGCGCAAGACCCGCGACTACCGCCTGGAACTGCTCAGCCAGGACCTCAGGGCCGTGCTCGATGCCGTCAGCCCGCAGCGCGCGGTGCACCTGGTGGCCCATGACTGGGGCTCGATCCAGACCTGGGAGAGCGTCACCGATCCGCAGCTGCGCGCGCGTATCGCCTCCTACACCAGCGTCTCCGGCCCCTGCCTGGACCACGTCGGCTTCTGGATGCGCGACCGCCTGCGCCGCAAGACGCCGCGCGCGCTGCTGCAGATGGCCAGCCAGCTGCTGCACTCCTGGTACATCTATTACTTCCACCTGCCGCTGCTGCCATCGCTGTCCTGGCGCTTCGGCGCGGCCAAGGCCTGGCCGCAATACCTGCGCAAGGTCGAAGGCATCCGCAACCCGGCACGCAACCCGCACCAGGCCAGCGACGGCGAGCACGGTGTGAAGCTCTACCGGGCCAACTTCATCACCTCGATCTTCAAGCCGCGCAAGCGCCATACCGAGGTGCCGGTGCAACTGATCGTGCCGACCCGCGACCGCTACGTCGGCCAGCAGCTGTTCCAGCAGCTCTCGCTGTGGGCACCGCGCCTGTGGCGCCGCGACGTCACCGCCGGGCACTGGCAACTGCTCGCCGAACCGGCGCAGTTGGGTAACTGGATCGACGAGTTCGTCAGCCACATCGAGGGCGGCGAAGCCACGCTGGAACTGCAACGCGCCGCGTTGAAACCCGGCGCCGGCTCCTTCGCCGGCAAGCTGGTGGTGGTCACCGGCGCGGGCGGCGGC
This sequence comes from Pseudomonas sp. ATCC 13867, assembly GCF_000349845.1. Taxonomy (NCBI): domain Bacteria; kingdom Pseudomonadati; phylum Pseudomonadota; class Gammaproteobacteria; order Pseudomonadales; family Pseudomonadaceae; genus Pseudomonas; species Pseudomonas sp. ATCC 13867. Next base: position 3,975,425 of record NC_020829.1, read on the forward strand.
ATCGGCCGTTCGACCCTGCTGAGCTTCGCCGAACGCGGCGCCAGCGTGCTGGCCGCGGACATCGACCCGGCCGCCGCCGAGCGCAGCGCCGAACTGGCCCGCGCGGTGGGCGCCAGCGCCTGCAGCTATTGTGTGGACGTGGGCGACAGCGCGGCGATGGAGCGCTTCGCCCAGTGGGTGAAGAGCAGCCTCGGCGTGCCCGACGTGGTGGTCAGCAACGCCGGCATCGGCATGGCCGGGCCGATGCTCAAGACCACCTCGCAGGAATGGGAACGCCTGCTGCGCATCAACCTGTGGAGCGTGATCGACGGCTGCCGGCTGTTCGGCAAGCAGATGGTCGAGAGCGGCAAACCGGGGCATCTGGTCAACGTCGCCTCCGGCGTGGCTTTCGCGCCATCGCGCAACTACCCGGCCTACGCCACCAGCAAGGCGGCGGTGCTGATGCTCAGCGAATGCCTGCGCGCCGAGCTGGCCGGGCACGGTATCGGCGTCAGCGCGGCATGCCCGGGCTTCGTCGATACCGGCATCGTCCAGGCCACGCGCTTCGCCGGCCTGGATGACGAACAACAAGCCAAGCACCGCGCCAAGGTGCAGCGCTTCTATCGTCGACGCCGGCTCAGCCCGGACACCGTTGGCGAACGCATCACCCGCGCGGTGGAACGCAACCAGCCACTGGTGAAGGTCGGCAGCGAAGTGTACCTGGGCGCCCTGCAATGGCGCTTCATGCCCTGGCTGTCGCGCCTGTTCGCCCGTCTCAACCTGACCGCCTGAGAATCCCATGAACGACCATCATCACCAGCTGGTGCAACGCAAGGTGCAGTTCGACTACAGCGACTCGCCCCTGCACTGGATTCCCGGCGAGGCCGAGGCATCCCACACGATCAACGTCATCCACATGATGCTGCCGGCCGGCGAGCTGTGGTTCTGCCGGCTGTACAACAAGGCGCTGCCCTTCGTGAAGGAAGGCAACCTGCGCGACGACGTGCAGGGTTTCATCCGCCAGGAAGCGATGCACGCCCGCGCCCACTCCGGCGCCCTGGAGCGCTACCTGAACCACCACGGCATCGACTCGACGCGCTACCTGAAGGTCATGGACTACCTGTTCGAACAGTTGCTCAGCGATACGCCGCTGGGCCTTACCCTGTTCAACCGCACCGCCTGGCTCAAGCGCTGGTGGATCGGCCAGCGCTGCGCCATCGTCGCGGCGGTGGAGCACTTCACCTGCGTGCTGGGCAAGTGGATCCTGGAGGCCGACGCGCTGGACCGCGCCAAGGCCGACCCGGTGCTGCTGGACCTGTTCCGCTGGCACGGCGCCGAAGAGGTGGAGCACCGCAACGTCGCCCACGACCTGCACGTACACCTGGGCGGCAGCTTCGTCAGCCGCCAGCTGTGGATGTTCGTGGTGCTGCCGCTGATCATCTACCTGTTCGCCTTCGGCACCCGCACCCTGTCGCGGCAGGACCCGAGCATCGCCAGGCCGCGCTCCTTCGCCGCGATCTGGCGGGATGGTTCGCGCAATGGCGTGCTGCCGAAGATCAGCTCCGTGGCCACCAGCTTCCTGCGCTACTTCAAGCCCTGGTACCACCCGGATCACGAGGCCAACACCCAGGAAGCACTGGACTACCTGGCCCGCTCGCCGGCCGCCAGCCGCGCCGCGCGCGCCTCGTAAGCCCCTGCCCGCGTGCCCGCGCAGTGGCTGCGCGGGCACGCCAAACGCATACTGCGGCATCCGTCGCTCGATACAGGGATGCCGCCGTATGCCGATGGGAACCTACCCGCTTCACCCCGCCCTTTCCTCCCGCGTGGAGCGCCTGCCGGAACAGGTGGACGTGGTCATCGCCGGCAGCGGCATCATGGGCTGTGCCACCGCCTGGTACCTCGCCGGCCAGGGCATGAGTGTACTGGTGCTGGACAAGGCCGGCCTCGCCAGCCAGCAATCCACCCGCGCCTGGGGCTTCGTCCGCCAGCAGGCGCGCGACCCGGCGGAAGTGCCGCTGATGATGGCGGCGATCCCGCTCTGGGAGCGCCTGGAAGATGAGCTGCAACTGCCGCTGGAATGGCGCCAGGGCGGCTGCCTGTACCTCGCCGAAACGCCGGAGCAGCAGCGCAAGTACGAGGATTGGCTGAAGGTCGCCGCCAACTTCGGCCTCGGCACCCGCCTGCTCGGCCGCAGCGAAGTCGCCCAATTGATGCCCTCCCTGGCCGATCCCGCACTCGGGGCGCTGTACACCGCCAACGACGGCCAGGCCGAACCGCGCCGCGTCGCCCCCGGCTATGCGCTGCGCGCCATCGAGTGCGGCGCGCGGTTCGTCGAAGGTTGCGGCGTCACCGGCATCGATCGGGCCGCCGGCGCCATCTGCGGCGTGCAGACCGAACGTGGCTATGTGAAGACCCGACAATTGCTGGTCTGCGCCGGCGCCAGCAGTTGGCGCCTGGTGCAAAGCCTCGGCCTGGAACTACCGCAACAGGCGGTACGCTGCACCGTCTCGCGCACCAGCCCTGGCCCCGATGTCGGCGCGCAGAGCTTCATCGGCCACGGCATCGGCTTCCGCCAGCGTGCCGACGGCAGCCTCAACCTCGCCGACGAAACCCAGGCCGATATCGACCTCAATTTCGACTACCTGCGCGGCGCGCGGCATTACCTGCCGCACCTGCCGGCCAACCGCGCGAGCTTCTCGTTCAAGCTCAACGGCGCGCTACTGCACGACCTGCGCCAGCGCCTGCCGGGTTCGGAGCGCAGCGTGAACGGCCCGGTACTGGGTGAGCGCGACCCTCAGGTGAAGGTGAATACGTCCCGGGTGTTTGCGGCACAGAGCAACCTTGCCAAAGCCTTCCCGGCCCTGCGCGATGTGAAGGTGGTGGAGAGCTGGGCCGGCCTGATCGACGTGCTGCCGGATGGCATCCCGGTGCTCGATGCGCCAGCGGAAGTGCCTGGCCTGCTGGTGGCGACCGGGTTCTGCGGGCACGGATTCGCGATGGGGCCGATCATCGGCCAGTTGATGAGCCAGTGGATACTCAGGGGCGAACCGGGGATGGATCTGCATGCCTTCAGGCTGCGGCGCTTCGCCGACGGCACGGCGGGCAAGCCCTACTCGCTGTTCTGACGGAGCACGTCGCGCCCTTCGTAGGAGCGAGCTTGCTCGCGAACCGCAACCGATCCGGAACTCACCTGTAGGAGCGCGCCATGCGCGCGATTCGCGGACATGGTCCGCTTCTACAGGTGGACTGACTTCTGTGCCGGGAGAATTCGCGAGCAAGCTCGCTCCTACAAAAGCAGGATCGGCGCACATTGAGGGGCAGCGTTATTCCCCTTCCTCCCCCAAAGGCGAATCATCGCTCAACGCCCGCTCCAGCCAGTCCGTCGGCAGGTTCTTGCTGGCTCGCGCGCCCAGCAGCTTCACCTGTTCGGCACGGCTGATCAGGTTGCCGCGCCCCTCGCAGAGCTTGTTGCGCGCCGCGGCATAGGTCTTGTCCAACTGCTGCAGACGGGTACCCATCTCGTCCAGGTCCTGCACGAAGAGCACGAATTTGTCGTACAGCGCCCCGGCGCGCTCGGCGATCTCGCGGGCGTTCTGGTTCTGTCGTTCCTGGCGCCACAGGCTGTCGATCACCCGCAGGGTCGCCAGCAGGGTGGTCGGGCTGACGATCACGATATTGCGCTCGAAGGCCTCCTGGAACAGGTTCGGCTCCGCCTGCAACGCCGCCGAGAAGGCCGCTTCCACCGGCATGAACAGCAGCACGAAGTCGAGGCTGTGCAGCCCCTCCAGGCGCCGGTAATCCTTCCCGGAAAGTCCCTTCACATGGTTGCGCAGGGACAGCACGTGTGCCTTGAGCGCCTGCTGGCGGATCACCTCGTCCTCGGCGGCGATGAACTGCTGGTAGGCGGTCAGGCTGACCTTGGCGTCCACCACCACCTGCTTGTCGCCAGGCAGGCGGATCAGCACGTCGGGCTGGAAGCGCTCGCCATCCGGCGCACGCAGGCTGACCTGGGTTTCGTACTCGCGCCCCTTCTCCAGCCCGGCATGCTCCAGCACCCGCTCCAGCACCAGTTCGCCCCAGTTGCCCTGGGTCTTCTGGCCCTTCAACGCACGGGTCAGGTTGGTGGCTTCCTCGCCCAGGCGCAGGTTCAGCTGCTGCAGGCGCTCCAGTTCCTTGGTCAGCGAGAAGCGCTCGCGGGCCTCGGCCTGGTAACTCTCCTCCACGCGTTTCTCGAAGGACTGGATGCGTTCCTTGAGTGGGTCGAGCAGTTGACCGAGACGCTGCTGGCTGGACTCGGCGAAGCGCTGCTCGCGCTCGTCGAAGATCTTCCCGGCCAGCTCGGCGAACTGCGCGCGCAACTCGTCCCGCGCCGCCTGCAAATCGCCCAGGCGCTGCTGGTGGTTATCCTGCTGCTCACGCAGTTCGGCGGACAAGGCTGCATGTTCGGCGGACAGGCGCCGCAGCTCGGCCTCCTTGTCCGCGCGTTCGGCCTGCCAATCCTGCTCCGCCGCGCCCAGGCGCTCACGTTCCTGCTTGCCCAGCTCCACCTCGCGGCGCAGCGCGGCAACTTCAGCCGACAACTCGCCGTGCCGGCCGCTCAGGCGCTGGAACGCCTCGCGATCCGCCTCGGCCTGGGCGGACAACCCATCCTGCGCGAGTTGCGCATTGGCCAGGCGCTCGCGCAGCAGGGCCACTTCCTGCTCCGTGGCGACACGCTGCGATTGCAGTCGCCAGGCCAGCGCGGCCATCGGCAACAGACCGGCAAGCGCGCCGAGCAACAGGGCGGACAGGTCGAGAGGCATGCGGTACTCCGGGGTGTGGCAAAGGATCGCGCAATACTAACAGCCGACCACCTCGAGACGCGTTGCCACCTGTAAAGGCCCTGGAACAGGGCTCCTGAGCAAGCGCTCGGGACAATCCACAGAAGCTGTGGATAAGTTGGTGGAAAACGTGATGAAAAAGCGCCCTACCCCCAGTGAATCGGGGGCGCGTGACAGATTGGCGATTTTTTCACCAATGAAAATTTTCCTTATCTTTCAATAAGTTAAAAAACGCAAGAGAAACAAGCAGGTGGCTAAATGCAATATTGCAGGGGCTTGACAGTACGCATCGGCATTGTGCACAAGTGCGCGCCAGACAGCAGCCGACCGCCCCGTTTCAGGGCAGCGGAAAGGACGGTGTGAAGCGGAAAACGAGCAGGAGCCGGATCAGCCAGGCGAAGCACGCGCCGATACCCGTGGCATCCGATGCGGGCTCGAGGGCGGGGGAGTCAGCCGTCTCATGCCCACTCCATTCGCCGGGGCAGACGCCGTTCGGAACGGCTGACCTTGGGCGGATTGGGCAGCGGCGTGGCCTGCCGCTCGGCAGCGCAGACCCGCGCAAAGATACGCTCAGCCGCGCCACGGCTGCCACAGTCGAAGAAGAATTGATTCAGGTAGACCCGCCAGCGCCGACTGTCGTTGGGGTGGACCGCTATCCGTATATCCAAGGTGTGGCACTCCCTGCGTGACCATCCCGCACCTTACACCGATGCCTGCGATACCATGCCACGGCACGACGGACGGTCAGGCGGGATACGGGAGGCACCCGTCCACCAGGAACTGCGTGCGCGGGAACAATCGCGGCGTGTCCGGCACCTGGGCGTGCTTGAAGGCGACATACTCCCCCGTGGTCTCGCACAGCCAGGGCATCAGGTTGCGCGGACGCTTCTCGGTGAATGCCGATGGGGCGAACAATGCGACGTTGACCCCGCCGTGCGGACAGCGTGCCGAGCGATATTCGAACGCCTCCACCCCGGCCTCGCGCATCGCGCTACCCAGGCCCTGGGCAACCCGGTAGTCCAACGGATCGCGCAGCGCCGGCTCGTACTCGCGGAACGGCGGCAACTGCAGGCGCACGCCGCGCTGCACCTGGAAACGCGCCTCGAACGAGGCGTGCTCGGAAAGAATCCGGCCACTGGGCGGCGGCGAACTCATCCCCTCCCAGAGCACGAAACGGTAGAAGGCCGACTCGGCCATCGCCGTTTCCAGTTTCAGTGCCGCATAGAAGAGACTCGGCTCATTCCGCCGACCAAAGCGCGAACCCCAGCGCAGCGGGGGATAGCGGAACGGAGTCTTCAATAGATAATGCAGGTGCTCGGCAGGCGGCGGCATGCGCGGTTTGCTGGTTTCCAGCAACTCCTCCAGCAGCGCCTGCTCCGCCAGGGTGTCCACCAGTTGCAGCGTGGCTACCTGGCCCTGGCTCTCCACCAGGCGCACCAGGCGCCCACGAATCGGACCGACGACCGACTCCGGTGCATGCCGTGCCCAGATCCGGGCGCCCGTTTCGAAGGACATTCAGACCTTGCCCCGGATGGCATCCAGATATTCGACCACCGCCACCAGCCCCTGCACTTGCTCCATCAACTGCAGCGGCACGCCGCTCAAGTGACGGTTCTCGGTACGCAGGAAGTGGCGCATGTCCTCCAGATTGCCGCCGAACAGGGCAAACAGCGCGCGATAGACCCGCACCAGCAACAGGGCCAGTTCGCCGGTCTTGCTGTCCACCCGCAGACCGCCTTGCTTCCAGCGGCTGACGGCGCTACGGTCCACCCCTACGATCGCCGCCAGTTCCTGCTGGGTCATCGCCAGATGTTCGCGAGCCGTGAGTACCGCCTTGGCCAGTACGGCATCGGCTGCGGGGCTTTCGCGTAACAGGGCACTCATGGCGACCTCCTCATCGTGCATTTTCAGCAAATATACCACTGAATGCCGATAAGACACGAACATCCCTCATCGCGCCTGTCGCTTCGTGGCGGCAAAGCCCGCACAATGCACAGCCCGACCGACGACGCCCCGTGATGAACAAGCAGCAGGTCTACCAGCACATTCTCGCCAGGCTCGCGCAAGACCTGGAAATCGCCGTACGCGCCGCCAGGACGGCCCATGAAACGGCCACCCACGAAGAGAACATCGCCGAAAACAAGTACGACACGCTCGGGCTCGAAGCGGCCTATCTCGCTGCCGGCCAGTCGCGCCGCGTCGAGGAAATCCGCCAGGCGCTGTCCCTGTTCGAGAACCTGCAACTGCGCGATTTCGACGAAGAGTCGGGCATCCAGACCAGCGCCCTGGTGGAACTGGTCAACGACAGCGGCCAGCGGCGCTGGGTCTTCCTCGGCCCCGATGCCGCCGGCCTGAAAGTACGACACGAAGGCACCGAAATCCTCGTCATCACCAGCCGCGCACCACTGGGCAACGCCCTGCTCCACCGCCTGCCCGGTGACGAGCTGGAAATCGGCCAGGGCAACGCCCGCCAGTGCTACGAAATCCTCGACGCCTACTGAGCCTCGGCGCCGATCGAGCACGCCCGCAGCCATTGGTGCAACTCGCGCAAAAAAACAGCGGGGCGAACCCGTCATGCCCGCTGTCCCGAGCCAGACTATGCTTCTAGGCCACACCCACGCCCTAGCCTCAAGCCCCCTGGCCTCAAGGAGAAGCATCATGCTGTTCAACTGGTCCGAATACGTGCCCGCCGTGAAAAAAGCCTTCGGCGCCCTGGGCAAGAAACATCCGAAAATGATCGCCGCCTACCAGGCCCTCGACGCCGCTGCCGCCGATGGCGACGCCCTGGACGCCAAGACCCGCGAGCTAATCGCGATTGCCGTGGCCATCACCACCCGCTGCGACGGCTGCATCGGCGTTCATACCGAAGCCGCCCGCAAGGCCGGCGCCACCGAAGCCGAAGTCGCCCAGACCCTGGCCACCGCCATCGCCCTGAACGCCGGCGCTGCCTACGTCTACTCCCTGCGCGCAATGGAGGCCTTCGATTCCTCCGCGCAGAAATAGGCCCGTGCCCGCGACGCCTTCACCGCGTCGCGGACACCACTTTCCTGATCGACAGCGATGGGATATCGGTGGAACACCCGTCCCAAGGCCTGACGGCTCATACGTCGCTCTCCGGGACAGCGTCGATACACTGACGAGACTCGAGCACGACGTGATGGCCTCTGTACCCTACTTCCGCTTGCCATTGATGCAGCGGATGCTCCGCGAGCACAGCACCACGGACATACCGCCGACATTTCCTCGCGTCCGGCTTCCTGAAACGCCGCATCTCGCCATAGGCGAGAATCACGAGCCTTCTCTCCGGCTACCACAGGCATGTCCGGGCCCCGATCAGAAAGGAAGGAGATAGCGCAAAGTCAGTTGGCTGCCTTCAGAGCGATTTCTTGCCCCTTGCTCGATGTAGTAATTGGCGAAGAAGCTCTGCTTGCCCTGGCGGTACATCACACCGGGACCCAGCCCCAGCACGCGTTCCTTCGAGTCGGACTGGCGTTGCCCATCGATCCGGTCGGCGCTGGTTTGCCTCAGTTGGTAACCCGCCAACCCGACTCGCCATGCATCGGAAAGCGCATACGAAACCGAGAAATTGCTGTGGATCGCGGTCCCCGGCTGGATATCGCCCGCCTGAAGCCGGGACGCCGGATCGTCGTTACGGCTCGACCAGGCGTAGTGCAAACGACCGCTGACCTCGAGCCGGTCGGTGAGCTCCCAGGTAAATGCATAATGCGGGCTGACGATCCAGAGATTGCTCCCCACATTGATGCTCGCATCGCGGTCATAGTCCCCTGTAGGCGCGGTAATCACCAGGTTCAGGCGCTGCCAGTATGGCCGACCGAACAGAGACACGGGTTCCCATTGCAGGAGCATCGGACTGACGACCAGATCGCCTTGACGGGTTCGGTCACCGTCCGGTCCACCATCGATTTCGAGATCAAGGTGCACCAGTGGCAATAGAATCTCGGCCCCGTAATACGCCCCCAGGAACTTCCGGGTGCTGATGTATGCAAGATGCGGTAGTACAGCCGTACTACGCACTCGCTGGCGCCCTGGGACGGCATGGCCCTGGGCGTTGGCGGCATCGTTGGAACGGTAATGCTGGACCGGCAGCTCGAACAACATTCCCGGCAACACGATGCCATCCATGAAGCTGGTGTTGCCCAAGGGTAAGGGCGGGAGGCTGACGTCATCAGCGGCCGCATCGGCGCAGCTCAGTACACTCGTCAGCGAAAGCACGGCGGCAGAACCACTGCAGGGTCTTATCCGAATCATCACTCAGCCATTGCGCGTCAGGTTGCAGATGACGGAAACGATAAGATTGCAAGGGCAGTGACGCTAGACTCACCGATCACCCACACCGTTCCATTTCATGAACGATATGACGACATGGCTCTCGCGGAGCGGTTGCCATCGGTACATTGGCTGGTCGGCTGCCTGACCGAACGCATTTGCAATGCGCTTGACCGCCAGTTCACCGCGCCAAACCGCTCAGGAAAATAGCGATAGCCTCGTCCAGCCGATGCTGGCGCTCAGTGCGCGAAGGCGTTTCCATCAAGCCAAGCAAGCAACGCAACTGGAAATCGCCGGTTAACGCATCGAGAAACAGGACTGCTCGCGTCTGGGCGTCCCCAGGGCTCACTAACCCGGCAGCATCGGCCCACCGGAAGTACTCGGTCAGGCAGCCATAGGCCGCGCCCGGCGCAGCCTCAAAAAATGACCGGGCCGCCTCCGGTGCGCGCGGCGCCTCTGCCACGATCAGTCGGTGGATGGCAATGGTTCGGGGTGAAAGGACTACGTCGAAGAATGTTCCCGCGATTTCCCGCAAGGCATCCGGCAAGGGCTTGTGCGCGAGATCCATGCTCCTGAGCGGATTGACGATCTCCTCGCACAGACGCGCGATGATCGCCGCGAACAGCCCATCCTTGTCACCGAAATAGGCGTACAGGGTGCGCTTGGAGCCGCCGATGCGCGCGATGATCGCGTCCACGCTGACCCCGGCGTAGCCCTCCTCCAGGAACATTTCCGTCGCCGCCGCGAGGATACCCTCGCGCTTCTCGACCTGCCTCTGACTTTCCACCCGCTCGTTCAACGAACCTTCCCTCCCACGTCCAGCGAATCTGTCTAAACAACCGTGCATAGCCTACCCGCGGTCTGCCGGGGGCTCCAGGCATGAAATGAAATCGAATCGAAGCCCGGCGGCATATTCGTAAAACTTCTTGGCTCCGAGTTGACAGGGAACATTGCGCATGGGAATCTCGATAAAACGGTACGGTACGTTACCGTTTACTGAAGCCTTGAAAAAGAATAACAGCGAGGTACAGATCATGCGTTTCGTGCACTTTGTCGAAGGCTCCGCCAAGGGCCTTGCCGTGGAAACCGAAGCGGGCCTGCGCGGCCTCACCGAAAACCAGCCGGGCTATCCGGGTTCGCTGCTGCAACTGCTGGATGCCGGTCATGCAGCGCTACAACTGGCGCACCGCAAGCTCAGCGAAGCCCCCCTCCTGGATGCCTCCAGCATCCGCTACCTGCCGCCCATCGAGCGCCCCGGCAAGATCGTCTGTGTCGGTCTGAACTACGCCGACCATACGAAGGAGAGCCCCTACGAGCAGCCCTCCTACCCCACCTTCTTCCCGCGCTTCGCCACCACCCTGATCGGCCACGGCGACGCCATCGTCCGCCCGCAGGCGTCCGAGCAGCTGGATTACGAAGGCGAGCTGGCGGTGATCATCGGCAGCCGCGGCCGCCACATCCCGCGTGAACGTGCGCTGGAATACGTCGCCGGCTATTCCATCTTCAACGAAGCCTCGGTGCGCGATTACCAGTTCAAGTCGCCGCAATGGACCATCGGCAAGAACTTCGACGCCACCGGCGCCTTCGGCCCCACCTTCGTCAGCGCCGACGAGCTGCCGCCCGGCGCCCGCGGCCTCAGCCTGACCACCCGGCTCAACGGCAAGGTCGAGCAGCAGGGCAACACCGCCGACATGGTCTTCGATGTCGCCGAACTGATCGCCGTGCTCAGCGAAGCGGTCACCCTCGAACCGGGCGACGTGATCGTCACCGGCACCCCGGCCGGCATCGGCTGGGCCCGCCGCCCCATGCTGTTCATGCAGCCCGGCGACATCTGCACCGTCGAGATCGAAGGCATCGGCCTCCTGAGCAACCCGATCGCCGCCGAGACTCCGCCGGCCTGAGGCCGCGCCACAGTTCGCCCATAACCCGTTCGCCCTGAATCAGGCGGGATTCGCCCGGCCGGCCTAGCGCCGCGCCGGTGTTCCCGGCTGCCCTCGCCACGGACTGCCCGGCAGTCCGCGGACGCGGCCGCCCGGAAAAAGGCCATCCCGCCGCCGAACGCCCCGAACCTGTCGCCGGCCACGGCCAAGGAGACGCAGCCATGCTGCACATCAAAGACATCAACCACGTGGTCTACCGGCATTCCGACCTCGACCGCCTCGAACGCTTCCTGCTCGACTTCGGCCTGGTCGTGGCCCACCGCACCGAACAGCGCCTGTACCTGCGCGGCACCGGGACGCTGCCCTACGTGTACATCGCCGAGCGCGCCGACACCCCGGCCTTCGGCGCCATCGCCTTCGCCGTGGAAACCCTCGACGACCTGCAGGCCGCCGAGCGCCTGCCCGGCGCCTCGCCGATCCAGCCGCTGGAGCATCCCGGCGGTGGTCACTGCGTGGTCCTGCATGACCCGTCTGGCCGACGCATAGAGCTGGTTCACGGCATCCAGCCGGTCGATCCGCTGCCCCACCGCTCGGCGCTGGTGCTCAACTCCGCAGTGGAGAAACGCCGCTTCGGCGACGTGCAGCGGCCCGGCAAGGGACCGGCGCAGGCCATGCGTCTCGGCCACGTCGCCATCGGCGTCGCCGACATGACGGCGATGATCGATTGGTATCGCAACGTACTCGGCATGCTGCCGTCCGACCTGATCGTCGAGGGCGAGCAGCGCGACTGCCCGGCCGCCGCCTTCCTGCGCCTGAATCGCGGCGACGACTGGACCGACCACCACACCATCGCGCTGTTCCAGGCCGGCAAGGACGTGGTCCACCACGCCTCCTTCGAGGTGCAGGACTTCGACGCCCAGTGCCTCGGCCACGAATGGATGAACGAACAGGGCTGGACGCCGTTCTGGGGCGTCGGCCGCCATGTACTCGGCAGCCAGATCTTCGACTACTGGCGCGACCCCTCCGGCAACCTCATCGAGCACTTCACCGATGGTGACCTGTTCAACCACGAATCGCCGATGAACTGCACCCAGGCCTGCGACTCCAGCCTCTACCAGTGGGGTCCGCCGATGTCGGTGGAGTTCTTCCTAGGCGGCAGCGACGAAGACGAAAGCGTCGCCCCACGTTCGCTCGCCGAGCGCCAGCGCCACAACCACCGATGACCACAGGAACCCAGAGCCATGAGAGAAGTACTTTCCGAACAGGGACTCGACCTCCTTTTTCGTAACGCCCGCAGCCAGAACGGCTGGCTCGACAGGGAGGTGAGCGACGACACCCTGCGCGCCATCCATGATCTGGTGCGCTGGGGTCCGACCAGCACCAACGGCTGCCCGGCGCGCATCGTCTTCCTGCGCAGCGCCGAGGCCAAGGCGCGCCTGCTGCCGTCGCTCGCCCAGGGCAATGTGGAGAAGACCCTGGGTGCGCCGGTGACCGCCATCATCGGCTACGACACCGACTTCCACGAGCAACTGCCGCGCCTGTTCCCGCACAACTCCGGGATGCGCGACTGGTACGCCGCGCAGCCGCAAATGATCGAGACCGCCGCGCTGCGCAACGGCTCGCTGCAGGGCGGCTACTTCATCCTTGCCGCGCGCGCCCTGGGCCTGGACTGCGGGCCGATGTCGGGCTTCGACCACGAACGGGTCGACCGCGAATTCTTCGGCGCCGACGGCAGCTTCCCCGGTCAGCGGGTGAAAACCAACTTCCTCTGCAACCTCGGCTACGGCGACCCGGAAAAACTCTTCCCGCGCAGCCCGCGCCTGGCCTTCGAGGAGAGCTGCGCCCTGCTCTAGCGATCCCCGATCTGCCGGGCGCCAGCCGCGCCCGGCGCCGTACATAACAAGAACAAGGAGAAACCCATGCGGCACACCCACCCGATCCACCGATCCACCCACCGGCTGAACGACTGACGGAGACGCGACCATGCACAACATCTCGAAATGGCACGTGCTCGTCGGCGGCTTCCTCGCCTATCTGTTCGACGCCATGGAAATCATTCTGCTGACCATCGCCCTGCCGGTGATCCGCCAGGACCTCGGCCTGAGCATCGGCGAAGCCGGCATGCTCGCCTCGGCGACGCTGCTCGGCATCGGCTTCAGCAGCATTACCACCGGCTGGTACTCCGACAACTTCGGCCGGCGCAAGGCGCTGCTGGCGTCGCTGATCAGCTTCGGCGCGCTGACCATGCTGGTCGCCAGCACCGGCAACTGGTACCTGCTGCTGTTGCTGCGCTTCCTCTCCGGCCTCGGCCTGGGCGGGGTGTGGGGCATCGTCTCGGCCTACATCGCCGAGACCTGGCCGCAACATCAGCGTGCCCGCGCCACCGGCTTCGTGCTCAGCTCCTTCCCGGTGGGCGCCGCCATCGCCGCGATGGCCGGCAAGGCCTTCCTGCCGGACTGGCAGATGCTGTTCCTCGCCGCGGGTATCTCGACCCTGATCCCGGTGCTCTACCTCTGGCTGTTCGTCCCCGAATCGCCGGAATGGAAGGCGCAGAAGGACAGCGTCGCAAGCAGCGCGGAGGCCCCGGTCAAGGCTTCGGTCCGGGAGATCTTCGCCCCCGACCTGCTGCGCCTGACCCTGCTCGGCACCGCCGCGGCGAGCTGCTCGGTGATCGGCTTCTGGGGCGCCAGCACCTGGCTGCCGACCTACCTGGTGCAGGAGCGCGGGCTGGAACTCGGCATGATGGCGCACTTCATGACCATCCTGAACATCGGCGCCTTCATCGGCATCAACGCCTTCGGCCTGTTCGCCGATCGCATCGGCAAGCGCAACGCCACCCTGCTGTCGCTGCTCGGCAGCGCGGTGATGCTGGCGGTCTATGCGCTGACCACGGACAACCAGGTGCTGTTCTGGCTGGGCCCGGTCTACGCCTTCTTCTATGCCTTCGCCAGCCTGTTCGCCTCCTACTTCAGCGCCCTCTACCCGGTGCGGGTGCGCACCATCGGCGCCGGCTTCTGCTTCAACTTCGGCCGCGGCCTGGCCGCCTTCGCCCCGCTGCTGCTGAGCGGCATCGCCACCAGCCACAGCCTGGGGCTCGGGCTGCTGGTGTGCGCCGGGTTCTTCGCCCTGGGCACGCTGATCATGTTCTTCATGCCCCAGGCCGAAGTGCCACTCGCCGCCCCGGCGACAGCCTTGAAGCCGGCTGGAACCGCCGCCTCCTGACCATCCATCACTGACCTGCAGCCCGCCAGACCGGCACGTGCGCAACGTGCCGGAACGGGACTGCTCATGCGGAGAAAAACCATGACCACCATCCTGCAGCACTACATCGACGGCCGTCGCAGCGAGGGCCGCAGCGGCCGCGTCGCCGACGTGCGCAACCCGGCCACCGGCCAGATCAGCGTCCAGGTGCCGCTGGCCAGCGCCGCGGAACTGAACGAGGCAGTAGCCGCCGCGAAGGCCGCCTTCCCGGCCTGGTCGGCGACCACCCCGCTGCGCCGCGCGCGGGTGCTCGGCCGCTTCAGGGAATTGCTGGAACAGAACGCCGGGAAGCTCGCGGCGATCATCACCGCCGAGCACGGCAAGGTGCACTCCGACGCCATGGGCGAGGTGGTGCGCGGCATCGAGGTGGTGGAGTTCGCCTGTGGCGGCCCGCACCTGCTCAAGGGCGAGGTCAGCGAAAACATCGGTAGCGCCATCGATTCGCACGCCATGCGCCAGGCCCTCGGCGTGGTCGCCGGAATCACCCCGTTCAACTTCCCGGCCATGGTCGCGCTGTGGATGTTCCCGGTGGCCCTGGCCTGCGGCAACACCTTCGTCCTCAAGCCGTCCGAGCGCGATCCATCGGCGGCGCTGTTCCTCGCCGAGCTGCTGGCCGAGGCCGGCCTGCCCGCCGGCGTGTTCAACGTGGTCAACGGCGACAAGGAGGCGGTGGACGCGATCCTCGCCCACCCGGACATCCAGGCCGTCAGCTTCGTCGGCTCCACCCCCATCGCCCGGCACATCTACGCCACCGGCGCGGCCAACGGCAAGCGCGTGCAGGCCCTCGGTGGGGCGAAGAACCACATGGTGGTGATGCCCGACGCCGATCTCGACAAGGCCGCCGACGCGCTGATGGGCGCGGCCTACGGCGCCGCCGGCGAACGCTGCATGGCGATCTCCATCGCCGTGGCGGTGGGCGATGCCACCGCCGACGCGCTGGTCGAACGCCTGGCGCCGCGCGTGCAGGCGCTGAAGATCGGCCCGGGCACCGACCCGCAGGCGGAAATGGGGCCGCTGATCACCCGCGAGCACCGCGACCGCGTGCGCGGCTACGTCGACAGCGGCGTCGAGGAAGGCGCCGCGCTGGTGGTCGACGGTCGCGAGTTCCGCATGCAGCAGCCGGGCTACGAGGACGGCTTCTACCTCGGCGGCAGCCTGTTCGACCACGTCACCCCGCAGATGCGCATCTACCAGGAGGAAATCTTCGGCCCGGTGCTCGGCGTGGTGCGGGTGCAGAGCTACCAGGAGGCGGTGGCGCTGATCAACGCCCACCAGTACGCCAACGGCACCGCCATCTTCACCCGCGACGGCGACTCGGCGCGCATGTTCGCCCACGAGATCCAGGTCGGCATGGTCGGCATCAACGTGCCGATCCCGGTGCCCATGGCCTTCCACAGCTTCGGCGGCTGGAAGAACTCGCTGTTCGGCGACCACCACATGCACGGCCCGGAAGGCGTGCGCTTCTACACCCGGCTGAAGACCGTCACCTCGCGCTGGATGAGCGGCATCCGCAACGGCGCCGACTTCGTCATGCCGACCATGAAGTGAACCCGCGGCGGGCTACCCGCCCGCCTTTCCCCTCGCAGCCCGCACGGCGATCCCGCGCGGGCGGCAACCGATTCGGAACTGGACCTCAATGAACGTAAAACAATTACAAGAATGCTTTTGCAAGGTACTGACCGCGTGCACCCTGGCCCTCGCCGTACAGGCAACCGAGGCCGCCGACTGGAGCGATACCTTCGTCGGCTTCCGCTATGGCGAGCACTTCACCGAGCCGCCAGTGGACAAGAAGATCCAGAAGGAGATCTACCAGCTCGGCCACAGCCGGGGTAACGAGCGCGGCATGGGCTTGTTCAACCTGGACATCCTCAAGTCCGACGGCAACGACCCAGAGAAGGACAGCGACCACGGCGCCATCGAGGCGTACATGGTCTATCGCCACCAGTTCTACCTGAGCCACCTGTTCGACCGCTCGTTCCGCTATGGCCCGATCAAGGACATCGCCATCGGCGGCGGCGCCGAACTGAACTACAAGAACACCGACTTTTCCACCCGCAAGCGCATGCTGCTGGTCGGCCCGACACTGAAGTTCGACGTGCCCGGCTACCTCGACCTCAGCCTGTTCTACGCCATGGAGTGGAACCACTGCGGCCTGCCCGCCTGCCAGACCGAGAACATCGAGTTCGACCCGTACTACGTGATCCACCTGGCCTGGGGCTACCCCTTCCAGGCCGGCGAGGTGCCGCTGAAGTTCCACGGCTTCGCCAGCTACAAGACCGAGAAGGGCGAGGACTACTTCCGCCAGGATACCGGCGAGGAAAGCCTGGTGCGCGGCGCGCTGATGGTCGATGTCGGCAAGCTGGCCTTCGGCGAAAAGAACAAGCTGTGGGTCGGCCCGGGCTACGAGTGGTGGCACCACAAGTACGGTGCGGTACATAAGCCAGGCGTCAACACCCGCGCCCCGACGCTGCACATGGAGTGGCATTTCTAAGGGCGACGAACTTCCCCTGTCCGGATGCCGGAGGGCCTGCCATGACACTCCGGCGCTCCGGCACTCCTTGGCCAACCTGAAGCGGTCAGTCGCTATTGGGCAACTGGAGCTGGCGGAACCGATGCAGCACCGCTTCTTGAGCGTCATCCAGAACCTCGTCCCAGGGCAGAGGGGGGAGCGAACAGCGCGCCAAGATAATCGATGAAGGTCCGTACTTTCGTCGGCACAGGATGGATCGGCGAACCGATGGCGAGGAGCGCGCCAAGTCACTCGGCAAGCAACTCGTTGCTGACTACGAAGGCGCAGTTCTGCTCGCCAGAATCTATCGGAGCGCGAGTCTAATCGATACGGCAAACGCTTTCGTAAGCGATTCAAAACCAAGGCCGAAGCGCAACGCTTCGAGGCCCTGATGCGTCAGCGCCTGGTACAGAATCCGGAATGGAATCCACAGCCCAAGGATCGGCGGCGATTGTCCGAGTTGATCGAGCGCTGGAGCGTTCCGCATGGCCACGCGTTGAGCGACGGCGAGAATCGCAAGCGGCTTTTGCTGCAGTTGGCCGAGGATATGGGCGAACCGGTGGCGGCGCAGCTAACGGGCAACCAGTACACGGAGTATCGAACTGGCTACAGGGGCGCATGGCAAGACGTTGAACAACCGCCTGGGGTATCTGCGAGCGGTGTACAACGAGCTGCACCAGTTGGGCGAGATCGGCTACACGAATCCACTGCAACGGGTGAACTTGCTGATGGCCTGCTTCTGTTCGGCAGGATCGCTGCTCTTCAACAAAGTGGACACGCGCGAGACTGCCGTCCTGACTTCGGGCGAAGAGTCGTAGATGGACTTAGTGATGTGCTTGTGAATGGCCGCACCAGCGGCGCTGATGAGTAGCACGCAGAAGACTAAGGCGCCGAAAGAAAGGAATACCTTTGCGAATCCCATGACCACCATCCCTGGTTGGTTCGAGCGAGTGTATTCCACTGAGGCTGGGCTGCCGATAGCGTGCCTGATCCTTTCGACACTGGCCCGGACGCAGAAAAGACAAAGCCCCTGAAACTCTAGGAATTTCAGGGGCTTCAGCCATTTCAATAATGGCGGAGAGATAGGGATTTGAACCCTAGGAGCCATTGCTGACTCAACGGATTTCGAATCCGTCCCGTTCGACCACTCCGGCATCTCTCCGTGCGGCGCGCATGATACCAGCTTGAAGTCCGAACGCGAAGCTTTGTTTTCGGATTTTTTTGCGTGGTATCAGGCGCTTGCGTGCGCTCGGCGGATCAGAGCGGGACGCCGAGGCGGCGGGCCACTTCTTCGTAGGCCTCGATGACATCGCCCAGCCCCTGGCGGAAGCGGTCCTTGTCCATCTTCTTGCGGGTTTCCTTGTCCCACAGGCGGCAACCGTCCGGGCTGAACTCGTCGCCCAGGACGATCTTGCCGTGGAACAGGCCGAACTCGAGCTTGAAGTCCACCAGCAGCAGACCGGCGTCGTCGAACAGCTTGTTCAGCACTTCGTTGACCTTGAAGGAGTAGGCCTTCATTTCGGCCAGTTGCTCCAGGGTCGCCCAGCCGAAGGCCTGGACGTGGGATTCGTTGATGAACGGGTCGCCCAGGGCGTCGTTCTTCAGGAACAGTTCGAAGGTCGGCGGAGTGAGCTGCAGGCCCTCCTCCACGCCCAGGCGGCGCACCAGGCTGCCGGCGGCGTAGTTGCGCACGACGCACTCGACCGGAATCATGGCGAGCTTCTTGACCAGCACTTCGTTGTCCGACAGCAGGGCGTCGAACTGGGTCGGGATGCCGGCGGCTTCGAGCTTCTGCATGATGAAGGCGTTGAACTTGTTGTTCACCATGCCTTTGCGATCAAGCTGTTCGATGCGCTTGCCGTCGAACGCCGAGGTGTCGTTGCGGAACAGCAGGACGAGGCGGTCGGCGTCATCGGTGGTGTAAACCGACTTGGCCTTGCCGCGATAGAGTTCTTCGCGTTTTTCCATGATGGGCTCCGCTTGCTTAAGGGGTGGGCTCAGGCGATGGTGCGCCAGTCGAGTCCAGAATGCTGATCGGCTACCTGCAGCCAGTCCGGGTCGCACCCTAGGGTGTCGACGAAGCTTTGCCGGGCCAGCTGCGGCGAGTTGTTCTTTTCGCTGAGATGCGCCAGCACCAGGTGCTGCAGGCTTTCCCAGCCCAGTTGGGCCACCAGTTCGGCGGCCTGCCGGTTGTTCAAATGTCCCCACTGGCCGCCTACACGGACCTTGAGTGGGTAGGGATACGGACCGCGGGCCAGCATGTCGGTATCGTGGTTTGCCTCGATAACCAAGGCATCGAGGCCACGATAGCATTCCAGCACCTGCGCCGTGGCGGCTCCCAGATCGGTGAGCTGGCCAAAGCGCTTCCGGCCATCGGAAAACACGTACTGCAGGGGCTCCCGCGCATCGTGGGAGACGCTCACCGCAGTGACTTCCAGGTCTTTCAGTACCAGGCGGTCGCCGCATCTGAGCAGCCCCGCCGGTGTCACCGGCTTGCGCATTCCCTGCAGGGTACCGGCGCTGAGGTACACGGGTATTCGATGGTGCCGGGCCAGCAGTTCGACGCCGTTGATGTGATCGGAGTGCTCGTGCGTGACCAGTACCGCGTCCAGTTGCCCGGGCTCTACGCCCAGGCGCGCCAGACGGCGGATGGTTTCACGCAGCGGGAAGCCGCAATCGATCAGTATCCGGGTGTCAGAACTGCTCACCAAGGCCGAATTGCCCCGGCTTCCGCTCCCCAGGACCGCGAAGTGCACTGCGCATACTCTCCTGGAGTTTTTCCAGCACGCCCTGCGCGACATCGGCCGGCGCGGAGGTGTTGATGTCTTTGTCGACGGTGATCTGCACCGTGTTGTTCACGCTGGTCAGGCGAACCTGGTAGCGCTGCGCCTTGGCGTCTTCCTCTTCCTTGGTCTTCTCGCCACCGCCGAACAGGCGGCTGAAGAAGCCTGGCTTGTCTTCGTCCTTCTTCTTCGCGCCTTCTGCGATGTTGACGTAGTACACGCCCAGGCTGCGGTTGAGGTCGTCGACGCGGATGTCGGCGCGATCCAGTGCGCGGCCAACGCTGACCCAGGTGCGATCGAAGTCGGAATCCACGGTGAGCACCGGGTTGCCGCTACCGTCCTTGCTCAGCTCGGCGGTGCCGGGCGTGTCGTAGGCCGAGTGCGCGGCGAGCAGGGAGACGGAGCCGCCCTTCTCGGCGCTGGTGGCCATGTTGGCCAGCATTTCATCGAGCAGCGCGGCGTCGAGGCTCGGCACGACCGGCTTGGACGGCCAGTCGGCGCTGGCAGTGCTGCCGGCAGGGCGGGTTTCGCTCAGCACGTAGACTTCGCTGGTGTTGGTTTCCACGCCCGGCTCGATGCGCACGCGCACGCGCGCTTCGCTGTCGGGCTCGACGCCGGAGACGCGGCTACTCAGGCGGCGCGCCAGGGGCGCGGAGAGCTGCGAGAGCGGCTGCCAGTTGGTGCTGAACTCCCCGGTCTGCGGGCGTTCGTCGGCAATGGAGAAGCCGTTGTCCTGGAAGAACTGATGGGCCACCGGCCACACTTCGGCCGGCGGACGCTGGGCGATCAGCCAGCGCGAATCGCCGCTCTTCTGCAGGCTGAAGTCGCTGACTTCGCCGGAACTGGCCAGCGGCTGCGGGCGCGGCACTTCGAACTCGCCCTCTTTCGCATGGGTGTCGGCGACGTTCAGGGGCACCGGCAGCAGTGGGTCGAGCGGCTTGCTCTGCAGGCCTTCGGGCACCTTCATCGGCGCCGTTTCGCGGGCATTGAGGTAGTCGTCGCCACGGTCACGGAAATAGCCATCCGGCCCCCACAGCCAGCCGCAGCCGGAGGTGTTGCCGATGACCAGGGCGAGCGCAGTCAGTCCTGCCAGTCGCTTCATGCGAGAGAGCTCCTTAAGCCAGCACGCCGGTCTGGCGCATGGCCTGACGCAGCGGTTCGTGGCAACGCGGGCTGAGCCAGGTCAGGGGCAGGCGGATACCTTCGGGGATCAACCCCATTTCGTGCAGGGCGAACTTCACCGGAATCGGGTTGGATTCGATGAACAGGGCCTTGTGCAGCGGCATCAGGCGGTCGTTGATGGCGCGGGCTTCGCCGGCATCGCCACGCATGGCGGCGGCGCACAGGTTGCTCATGGCGCGCGGGGCGACGTTGGCGGTCACAGAAATGTTGCCCTTGCCGCCCATCAGCATCAGCTCGACAGCGGTGGCGTCGTCGCCGGAATAGACCAGGAAGTCCTTGCCGACGCGGTCCAGCACTTCCTTGCCGCGCTGCAGGTCGCCGGTGGCTTCCTTGATGCCGATGATGTTCGCCACCTTGGACAGGCGCTCGACGGTCTCCGGCAGCATGTCGCAGGAGGTACGGCCGGGCACGTTGTAGAGAATCTGCGGGATGGTCACGGCTTCGGCGATGTGGCGGAAGTGCTGGTACAGGCCTTCCTGGGTCGGCTTGTTGTAGTACGGGGTCACCAGCAGGCAAGCGTCGGCACCGCCGGTCTTGGCGGCTTCGGTCAGCTCGACGGCCTCGCGGGTGGAGTTGGCACCGGTGCCGGCGATGACCGGGATGCGGCCGTTGACCTGGTCGACCACGCGACGGATCACTTCCAGGTGTTCGCTCACGTCCAGAGTGGCCGATTCACCCGTGGTGCCGACCGCGACGATGGCGTTGGTGCCTTCCTGCAGGTGGAAGTCCACCAGCTTCGCGAGGCTGTCCCAGTCCAGTCGACCCTGAGCATCGAAGGGGGTGACCAGCGCCACCATACTGCCCGCAATCATGCAACCGCTCCTGCCGGAAAAAGAAAGCCGTAATGGTACTGTCGCCACCGGCCACGCACAAGGTGACAGCAGCGTCCGCGAACGCACAGACATTCCCCTCATCGGCGCTTTTCGCTACCCTTCCCCCTTTGTCGATGCGGCCCGCTTGGCCGCCACTCCCAGGAAAGCTGCATGTCCACCTCCCACCCTCGTGAACAATTCCTTCTGATCAGTGCTCTTGGTCCGAACCCGATGGAGTTGACCAGCGTGCTGTGCCGCACCTGCGTCGACAACCGTTGCTCGGTGGTCAGCAGCCGCCTGACCCGCCACGGCGAGTTCAGCGCGCTGATCCTGCAGGTCTCCGGCAGCTGGGATGCCCTGGCTCGCCTGGAGGGCGGCCTGCCGCCCCTGGCCAAACGCCACGGCTTCACCCTCAGCGTCACCCGCAGCAACGCCCACGTCACCCGCGCCCAGGCGCTGCCTTACGTGGCCTACGTCAGCGCGGTCTATCGTCCGGACATCCTCAACGAGCTGTGCCAGTTCTTCATCGATCACCACATCGAGCTGGAGAACCTCACCTGCGACACCTACCAGGCGCCGCACACCAACACCAGCATGCTCAACGCCACCATCACCGTGACCCTGCCGGCCGGCACCCAGATCAGTTGGCTGCGCGACCAGTTCCTGGACTTCGCCGACGCCCTGAACCTGGACGCGCTGATCGAGCCCTGGCGCCCGCAGCATCCCTAAGGAGAGAGCCTCATGGCCGTTGAACTGAACAAAGCCGTCGCCGACTTCCAGGCCCCGGCCACCAGCGGTGTCGCCTTCCGTCTGTCGGAACTCAAGGGCAAGCAGGTCGTGCTGTACTTCTATCCCAAGGACAGCACACCCGGCTGCACCACCGAAGGCCAGGGCTTCCGCGACAAGATCGAGGACTTCGCCACGGCCAACACCGTCGTTTTCGGGGTGTCCCGCGATGGCATCAAGTCCCATGAGAACTTCAAGGCCAAGCAGTGCTTCCCCTTCGAGCTGATCAGCGACAAGGATGAAGCCGTCTGTCAGCTGTTCGACGTGATCAAGCTGAAGAAGCTCTACGGCAAGGAATACATGGGGGTAGACCGCAGCACCTTCCTGATCGACGCCAAGGGCGTGCTGCGCCAGGAATGGCGCGGCGTGAAGGTGCCGGGCCACGTCGATGCCGTGCTCGCCGCCGCCCAGGCGCTGAACAAGGGCTGAGTTACCGAGCCATATGAAAAAGCCCGGCCTGTGCCGGGCTTTTTCGCTCCATCACATCAGCGGACTGACTTGCCGTTCCGGCTCCGGCTGCCGGGGCCAGGCATCCAGCACGGCTTTCACCAGGGTCGCCAGCGGAATGGCGAAGAACACGCCCCAGAAGCCCCACAGGCCACCGAACAGCAGCACGGCACAGATGATCGCCACCGGGTGCAGGTTGACCGCTTCGGAGAACAGCAGCGGCACCAGTACGTTGCCATCCAGCGCCTGGATGATCGCATGGGCGGCCATCAGGTAGATGAACTGGTCGCTCCAGCCCCACTGGAACAGCGCGATCAGCGCCACCGGCACCGTCACCACTACCGCGCCGATATAAGGCACCACCACCGACAGGCCGACCAGCAAGGCGAGCAGCGCGGCATAGTTCAGCCCCAGCACCGCAAAGGCGATGTAGGTTGTCACGCCGGTGATGAAGATCTCGACGACCTTGCCACGGATGTAGTTGGCGATCTGCTGGTTCATCTCGTTCCACACCTGCTTCATCAGCCCCCGCTCGCGCGGCAGGTAGCGGCGGAACCAGTGGTAGAAGCGGCGGCGGTCCTTGAGGAAGAAGAACACCAGGATCGGCACCAGCACCAGGTAGATCATGATATTGACCAGCACCGGCAGCCCGGACAGCGAGAACGTCAGCGCCCATTGGCCCAGTTGGCCCAGCTCGCTGCGCGCCGCCTCGACGGTGTGCAGGACCTGCTCTTCGGTAACCATGTCCGGGTAACGCTCGGGCAGCATCAGCAGCGTGGCCTGCCAGTCGCCGAGCATCCGCGGCAATTCATTGAGCAGCGTGAACAGCTGCTTCCAGACCAGCGGCACCAGCACCAGCAGGAACACCGCGAGCAGGCCAAGGAAGAGCGAATAGACCAGCCAGACCGCGAACAGGTGCGGCAGGCGCAGGCGCTCCAGAACGCCCACCATGCCCTGGATCAGGAAGGCGATCACCATTGCGGCCAGCACCGGCGCGAGCATGCCGCCGAACGCCAGGATGACGCTGAAGCCCAGCACCAGAATGACCGCCAGCACTATCGCCTCCTCGTCGGAGAAATAGCGCTGCATCCAGTCCTGCAAAACCTTGAGCATGAACAGACCTGCAAAACGAAGGGGGTAACGTCCCGGTTACCCGGACATGAGGGCTACTTCTTGCGCAGCCAGTAGCGATAGACGCCGGCTTCGACCTCTTCATGCAGTAGCGAGTGACCGGCAAGCTCGGCGAAGGCGCGGAAATCCCGCTGCGACCCGGCATCGGTGGCGATCACCTTGAGCACCGCGCCGCTGGGCAGACGGTTCAGCTCGAGCTTGGCCTTGAGCAGGGGAAGCGGACAATTAAGACCGCTGGCATCCAGCTCCGCGTCACAGGCGGGGATGAGCGGCGTGGAATCAGACATCGAAACGAACTCCGGGAAGGGCTCTCAAGGATACCGAAAGCATTGGAAAAGTAACCAGGCTCCGCGACACCCGCCGCCCGAACGACACCATCAGCTTCGCGGCTCGAAACCCAGGCAGCCCGGAAATACCGACTGCGATTTGCACCGCAGTCGCTCCGTGCGACCTAGGCATTGGCAATAACGTACAGCTAAAGTAGAGCCTTTCTCGGAACGAGCTTCTTGTACATGAAAGTACTGCGCCCAGCCTTGCTCACCATCGCCTGCGCCCTCGCAGCGCCCGCGATGTCGGACGACCTGCCATCCCTGGGCGACGCCAGCTCGTCCATCGTATCCCCGGAACAGGAGTTCCAGCTCGGCCGCGCCTGGTTGAGCATGCTGCGCAGCCAGGTCGATTCGCTCAACGACCCGCAACTGAAGGATTACGTCGAGTCCACCGTCTACCGCCTGGCCGAGTCCAGCGAGCTGCAGGACCATCGCCTGGCATTCATCCTGATCCGCGACAAGCAGATCAACGCCTTCGCCGCTCCCGGCGGCGTGGTGGGCGTCAACGGCGGCCTGTTCCTCTACGCCCAGACCGAAGGCGAATACATCGCCGTACTGGCGCACGAACTCGGCCACCTGAGCCAACGCCACTTCGCCCGCGGCATCGAAGCGCAGCAACGCATGCAGATTCCGGTGATGGCCGCCATGCTGGCTGGTATCGTCGCCGCCGCAGCCGGTGCCGGCGATGCCGGCATCGCCGCCATCGCCTCGACCCAGGCGGCAGCCATCCAGAACCAACTGCGCTTCTCCCGGCAGAACGAACAGGAAGCCGACCGCGTCGGCGTCACCACTATGGTTCGCGCCGGCTACGACCCGCGCTCCATGCCCAACATGTTCGAGCGCCTCGCCCGCCAGTACCGCTACGAGGGCAAGCCGCCGGAGTTCCTGCTGACCCACCCGGTGACCGAATCGCGTATCGCCGACACCCGCAACCGCGCCGAGCAGTTCCCCAAGGGCGGCAAGGAAGACACTCTGCGCTACGAGCTGATGCGCGCCCGCGTCCAGCTGATGTTCGAGGAAACCCCCGGCATGGCCGGCAAGCGTTTCCGCGCGGTGCTGGACGACGACCCGAAGAACGATGCAGCCCGCTACGGCCTGGCGCTCTCGCAGATCCGCATCGGCCAGTTGAACGAGGCCCGCGGCGGCCTCCAGCAACTACTGGCCAAGGCGCCCAACGACATCAGCTACAACCTGGCCCTGGTCGATCTGGACATCACCGCCAACAAGCTCCCCGATGCCCAGGCGCGGGTGCAGCGCCTGCTCAGCCAGTTCCCGCAGAGCTATCCGCTGATCCAGGCCCAGGCCGATCTGATGCTGAAGAGCAACCGCGCCGCCGATGCCGAGAAGACCCTGTTCAAGCTGTCCCAGAAGCGGCCGCTGGACCCGGACGTCTGGAGTCGCCTGGCCGACGCCTGCACCCTCAGCGGCAACGCCATCGGCGTGTACCAGGCACGCGCCGAGTTCTACGCCCTCACCGGCGACTACAAGCAGGCCATCGAGCAACTGGACTTCGCCAAGCGGCGTGCCGGCGGCAACTTCACCCTGGCCGCGCGCCTGGATGCGCGCCAGCAGGAGTTCCGCGAACAGGAACGTCTGCTGAAGGAGATGATGGGCCGCTGAACCCGCAGGAGCGAGCTTGCTCGCGAACGGCTCAGCGGGCAGCACGGGAGCCGTTCAGCTTCGTGAGCAAGCTCGCTCCTACGAAAATCACCTTGGTAGAAACGGAAAGGCCCGGCGTTATGCCGTAATGCTGTTCACTTAAGCATTTGAGCTGTTGTCGCGGCTCCCTGAAAATCCGATGCCAGACTTCTGGCATCGGATTTTTTATGTCTTTCCAACAGCAACTGCTCGACCTAGGCGAGTTGTTCAACTTCTCCGATTTGAGCACCTTCACCCAGAACATTCCGGTCGAGTGGGTGGCGTCCGCGCTGGACCTTTCCGCCCAGGCGACCATCCGGCGGCGCCGCCTGCCCAGCGACCAGGTGCTCTGGCTGGTGCTGGGGATGGCGTTGTTCCGCGACGAACCGGTCCATGAAGTGGCAAGGCGTCTGAACATCTGCGCCCAGGGGCTGGCCTCCTACGACCTTCTGGCCAGAAGTGGCGTCACCGAGGCGCGCAAACGGTTGGGTGCCGATCCGGTTGAGTGGCTGTTTCGCCAGACGGGTCACCAATGGGGCCGCGAGCGCTACGACGGCGATACCTGGCAGGGCTTGCAGGTGTTGGCCGTGGATGGCGCACTGCTGCGCACCCCAGACACCCCCGAACTCCGGGAGCATTTCGGCTCTGGCAATACCTCCACCGACCGCCAGACACCATTCCCCATGCTGCGGCTTGCAGCCCTGATGAATGTGCGCTCGCACCTGATCCTGGATGCCCAGCTGAGTCCCTACCGCCGTAGCGAAATGCGCTTGGCCGATACATTCCTGCAGCAGGTTCCCGATCACTCGGTGACGCTGTTCGACAAGGGATTTTGGAGTGCTGACTTGCTACTGGGGCTGGCCAAGGGCGGTGACAACCGTCATTGGTTGATTCCGGCACGCAAGGCCCTGGTCAGCGAGGAGGTGACGCGTTACGGCAAAGGGGATCGCCTGCTGCGCATGAAGGTGTCGACCCCGGCACGCAAGCGCAATCCGGACCTGCCAACGCACTGGGAGGTGCGTGAGGTCAGCTACGAAGTAGGGGGCAAGGTAAAAACCCTTTTGACCTCACTGCCGGCGGATATCCATAACGCCAAAGCCGTGGTGAAGCTGTACCAGGAACGCTGGGAGATCGAGCTGGGCTTCCGGGATATCAAAAGCTCCTTACAGCAGAATGCAATGACCCTGCGCAGCAAGGTCAAGGAACTGGTCTATCAAGAGGTCTGGGGAGTGTTGCTGGCCTACAACATCATCCGCCGTGAGGCCAGTCAGGCTGCGGTGGCCTTTGGCCGTTCCCCAAGCGACATACGTTTCAAGCCGGTGGCCCACTATATCGCCGTGCAATTGATCGTGATGGCGGCGGCCAACCCGATTTCGGCAACAGGCAGGCGCCTCTCGGAGCTGAGATCGGGACTCGGAGGACTGTTTCTGGATCACCGTCCAAGGCCCTCAAGACCAAGGACGGTGAAGATCTCCAAGTCCCGCTACCCAGTGGATTGCAAGGCTGCTCCGCTTAAGTGAACAGCATTACGGCGTTATGCCGGGCCTTTTTCGCTGTAGGGCAATAGATCAGGCGTTGCCCGCCACCCTCAGCCTGGCGGCCTGGGTGAAGTCGAGCATGCGCTTGAGCGGCTTGATGGCCTTGGGAATCAGCGCCGGATCGACGAAGATCTCGCCACTCCCCTCCTTCAGGCACGTCAAGGTGCGCTCCAGGGTGTTCATCGCCATCCACGGGCAGTGCGCGCAGCTGCGGCAGGCCGCGCCATTGCCGGCGGTGGGCGCTTCGATGAACTCCTTGTCCGGGCACAGCTGCTGCATCTTGTAGAAGATGCCGCGGTCGGTAGCGACGATGAAGCGCTTGTTCGGCATCGTCTGCGCGGCCTTGATCAGTTGGCTGGTGGAGCCCACCGCATCGGCCAGCTCGACCACCGCCTCGGGCGACTCCGGGTGCACCAGGATCGCCGCGTCCGGGTAGACCGCCTTGAGGTCCTCCAGCTGCTTGGCCTTGAATTCCTCGTGGACAATGCAGGCGCCATCCCAGAGCAGCATGTCGGCACCGGTCTCGCGCTGGATGTAGCGACCCAGATGCTGGTCCGGCGCCCAGAGGATCGGCTCGCCGTTATCCATCAGGTGCTCGACGATCTCCACCGCGCAACTGGAGGTCACCACCCAGTCCGCCCGCGCTTTCACCGCCGCCGAGGTGTTCGCGTAGACCACCACGGTGCGCTCCGGGTGCTGGTCGCAGAACGCCGAGAACTCATCCACCGGACAGCCGAGATCCAGCGAACAGGTTGCCTCCAGGGTCGGCATCAGCACGCGCTTTTCCGGGTTGAGGATCTTGGCGGTCTCGCCCATGAAGCGAACGCCGGCAACCACCACGGTCTGTGCCGGGTGCTGGTTGCCGAAGCGGGCCATTTCCAGCGAATCGGAAACGCAACCGCCGGTTTCCTCGGCCAGCGCCTGGATCACCGGGTCACAGTAGTAATGCGCGACCAGCACGGCGTTCTGCGCCTTGAGCTCGGCAGCGATGGCCGCGCGGTAATCGGCCTCTTCCTGTGCACTCAGCACCCGCGGCTGCTTGGCAGCCAGGTGAGCCTGAACCAACAGGCGTTCGGAAATCTGGGACATCGTGTGGAAACCTCTACAGGCGCGGTTCTGATTATGCCGACGATTTTATCACCACCGTCCTTCTGGCGACGCGCTGTCGGCTGCCGCACGACGGACTTTTCCCGGCGCATAGCAAAAACCCCGTGACCTTTCGATCACGGGGCTTTCGCAGGATTTGTTGGTGGGTCGTGTAGGATTCGAACCTACGACCAATTGGTTAAAAGCCAACTGCTCTACCGACTGAGCTAACGACCCGACGTGGTGCGTATAATACTGATTTCTAACGCAAAAACAACACCCCTTAAAAACTTTTTTCAGAAATATCGCGTCGGGTCTTCAATCCCGGCTGCGCGAAAGCCGTCAGCACGCAGCCTGCAACTGTCGCACTTGCCGCACGCGCGCCCGTCATCGTCCGCCTGATAGCAGGAAACCGTAAGGCTGTAGTCCACGCCCTGGGCAATGCCGGCCTGGACGATCTGCGCCTTGGAGAGGAACTGCAGCGGCGCCTGAATGCGGAAGCCCTCACCTTCCACACCGGCCTTGGTAGCCAGGTTGGCCATGCGCTCGAAGGCCTCGACGAACTCCGGACGGCAATCCGGGTAGCCAGAGTAGTCCACCGCATTCACGCCAATGAAGATGTCCCGCGCGCCCAACACCTCGGCCCAGCCGAGAGCGAGGGAAAGGAACACGGTATTGCGCGCCGGCACATAGGTCACCGGAATGCCCTCGCTCGGCGCTTCGGGCACATCGATGCTGCTGTCGGTCAGGGCCGAGCCACCGATGTCGTTCAGGTCCAGGCCGATCACCTTGTGCTCGATGACACCCAACTGGCTCGCCACACGCTCGGCCGCCTGCAACTCGGCACGGTGGCGCTGGCCGTAGTCGAAGCTCATGGTATAGCAGTCATAGCCCTCGGCCCTGGCCAGGGCGACCACGGTCGCGGAGTCCAGGCCGCCAGAGAGCAGGATCACGGCCTTCTTGTCATTCATGACTTTCTGATTGGACATAAACAGGGTCTCCTCCGCGCTCAGTGGCCCGGCTCGTCATTCCAGAGAATCTTGTGCAGTTGCAGTTGCAGGCGTACCGGCAGGTTGTCACTGACAATCCAGTCGGCCAGCGCACGGGCGTCCACCTGGCGATGACTGGGCGAGAACAGCACCTCGCCGGCACGCTGCTCCAGGCGGTATTCGATGAGTTTGGAAACTGCCCAGTCGTAGTCCCCGCGCGAGCAGATGACGAACTTCACCTGATCGTTGGGCGTCAGCTCTCCGATGTTCTCGTAGCGATTGCGCGACGCTTCGCCGGAGCCCGGCGTCTTCAGGTCCAGCACACGGCTGACGCGGCGGTCGGTGGCGGAGATGTCCAACGCACCACTGGTTTCCAGCGACACGTCATAGCCGGCATCGCAGAGGCGCCGCAGCAGCGGGATGCAGTTGGGCTGGGCCAGCGGCTCGCCACCGGTGACACAGACATAGCGTGGCTTGTAAGCCGCGACGCGCTCGAGGACGGCGTCGAGGGACTGGATTTCGCCACCACTGAAGGCATAGGCGGTATCGCAGTACTGGCAGCGCAGGGGACAGCCGGTCAGCCGCACGAACACCGTCGGCAAGCCGGCGGTGCGCGTTTCCCCCTGCAACGAGTAGAAAATCTCGGTGATTCGCAGGGTCTGTTGCATATCAGCCACGGGCGTGACGGCGATACAGGCCATCCGCCTCCGTTGCGTTGGAGTCAGGAGTGCGACACGGCGCACTCGGCATACACGGGGGCCGCAGACATCAGCCGAGCTGAAGCCACTGACACGTCCCGAAAGGCGGGGATTCTAACGAAAAAACCCGCGACGAGCGCGGGTTTTCGGACTGAGGGAGCGAGCCTTACTTGAGGTTCTTCAGGTCACGCTGGGACAGTTGCGCTGCGGAACTGCCCGGATACTGGGAGATAACCTGCTGCAGGATGCCACGTGCCTTGTCGGTATTGCCCAGGCGACGCTCGACGTCAGCCAGCTTGTACAGCGAGTCCGGCACCTTGGCGCTGCTCGGATAGGCCTGGCTGACGCGGGCAAAGGCCTGGCCGGCGCTCTGCAGGTCCCCCTTGGCGAGGTTCACCTCGCCAAGCCAGTACTGCGCGTTACCGGCATACTGGCTGTTGGGGTACTTGCGCAGGAAGGCGCCAAAGGCCTGGCTGGCCTTGTCGAAGTCCTTGGCCTTGATCAGGTCGAAGGCGGCATCGTAGTAGAGCTTTTCTTTTGCCGGATCACCCGGCTCGCTGCTGGCGGCGGGTTGCTGTGCGGCGGCTGCGCCGGCACCTGCGGCAGCTCCGGCACTGGCGCCGGCAGCGGGGGAGTTCTGTTGAGCAGCACCGGCACCCGCACCACCCGAGATACGGCCGTCGAGATCCTGGTAGCGTTCCAGGTTTTCCTGCTTCATCTGTTGGATCTGGTTCTGCTGCTCTTCGAGCATGCCGCGCAGACGGGACATTTCGTCCTGCATCTGCTGCAGCTGCATGAACAGCTGAGCCTGTCCGGAGACGGGCTGAGTCGTCATCCCGCCTCCGGCATAGGCGCCCTCAGCGCCTGCGGTGCCATAACCCGAGGGCGGCGTGTTGGCGTAACCGCCACCATTGCCGTCCTGTACCGGAACCGCGGCCGCCGCCATCAGGGGCAGGCCGCATGCGATCAAGGTCAGAAAACGCAGGCGCATCGGCATCACGTCTTACTTCTTCAGCTCAACGCGACGGTTCTGGGCCCAGGACTGCTCGTCGTGGCCAGTGGCAACCGGACGCTCTTTCCCATAGGAAACCAGCTCCAGCTGAGCCGGGGAAACGCCCTGCAGTACCAGGTAGCGCTGGACGGCCTTGGCACGACGCTCGCCCAGAGCCATGTTGTACTCGCGGGTACCGCGCTCGTCAGTGTGACCTTCCAGGACTACGCGCTGGCCGGAACCTTTCAGGTCCTTGGCGTGTACGTCCAGGGCACGCATGGCTTCCGGTTTCAGGTCGGAGCTGTCGTACTCGAAGTAGAAGGTGGTGATAGCGCGCAGAGCGGCTTCGTCGCTCAGGGAGCCGTCAACGGCACCGCTGTTTGCGCCGTAGCCAGCGTTCGGGTCACGGCCGTCATTGGCGCCTTCGCCGGAAGCGTCGCCGCCCTTGGAGGAACAGCCAACGGCAACGGCCATGGCCAGAGCAAGCGCGGCAAATTTGCCGAATTTCAGCATTTCCATCATGTAACTCCTAATGAACCCCAGTGTATAAGTTTGAAACAGTTGGCAACCGTCAGTTCAGGTAAGGGGACCAGGATGGTTCGCGCACGTCGCCTTGAGCGGTAGGTATAGGTAACCGAACACGTCCGTTGATGCTTACGAGCATCAGCACGCCCCGGTCCTGCTGGCGGGTGGCGTATATTAGCATCGTGCCATTGGGCGCAACAGTAGGCGAATCGTCCAGCGTGGTATTCGAAAGCACGCGCAGATTGCCGCGCTGAAGGTCCTGGGCCGCGATCTGGAAGTTGGTGAAACCGTCCTGACGGTGAACCATTACCAGGGTTTTCTCATCCGCGGAAAGTTTCGGGTTGGCGTTGTAGTTGCCAATGAAAGTTACGCGATCGGTGGCGCCCGAGTTGACGTTCATCTTGTAGATCTGCGGCTTGCCGCCACGATCCGAAGTGAAGTACAGGGTCGAACCATCGGCGCCCCAGAAAGGCTCGGTGTCGATCGCCTGGTTGTTGGTCAGGCGACGCAGCTGGCGGCTGCCCAGGTCCATCACATAGATCTCCGGGTTGCCGTCACGCGACAGCACGAAAGCCAGGCGGTTGCCATCCGGCGAGAAGGCCGGGGCGCCGTTGAGACCCTCGAAGTTGGAGATCTGCTCGCGGCGACCGGTGTCGACGTACTGCATGAAGATGCGCGGACGCTTCTGCTCGAAGGAAACATAGGCGATGCGGCGGCCATCGGGCGAGAAACGCGGCGACAGGATCGGCTCGCGGGACTGCAGCAGGGTCACCGGGCGAGCGCCGTCATAGTCGGAGCGTTGCAGGGTGTAACGGGTGTTGTCCACGGAGAAGCGCTCGGCGGTGACGTAGAGCAGCTTGGTGGAAAACGCGCCCTTGATGCCGGTGAGCTTCTCGAACGACTGGTCGGCAATATAATGCGACATGTCGCGCAGTTGCTCGGTTGTGCCGCCCACGCTGCCGGTCAGGACCTGCTGCTGGGTCGCCACGTTGAACAGGCCGTACTGGATCTGCAGACGACCACCGGCCGGCACGATGTTGCCGATCAGCACGTACTGGGCGCCGAGCGCCTGCCAGTCGCGATAGATCACTTCGCTGGCCTGGGCCGGCTGGCTGATCATGTTCTGCCGCGGGATCGGCTCGAAGTAACCGGAGTTGCGCAGGTCGTTGCCAATGATGTTCGACATGTCCTCGGGCAACACGTTGCCGCCCTGCCAGCCGAACGGAACCACGGCAATCGGGACGGCCGAGTCGCGACCGCTGGAAATCACCAGCGGGTCGGCGGCCTGCGCCACGCCGGCCACCAGGGCCAGGGCGAACAGCGCGAAGCGAATCAGGGTACTCACAGACTTAAATCCTCCGGTTTGAAGACGATGCGGCGCTGACGGTAGAGCTGGTCAAAGGTCGCACGATCCAGTTGTTGCATCTCGGGAACCCGGCCGACGTTACGCACCGCTGCCACCGCGGAAGCATCGAACGGCTTGTCGCCGCTCGAGCGGGTCACGCTGGCGTTGGTGATGGTACCGTCCGGCAACATCTGGATCAGCACCTCTACGCTCATTCCGTTACGCGCCGATGGCGGGCGGTTCCACTGCTCGCTCACCAGCTTGACGATCAGGTCGTCGAGGCTACCAGCTACTTCGTTGCCTCGCTCGTCAGCCAAAGCCTGTTGTCGCTGAGTATCGTCCGACAGCAGCTCGGCCAGTGCCTGAGCCTTCTTGTCTTCCTGCGCCTTGCGGGCCGCGGCCGCGGCCGCCTTCTTCTTGGCAGCCTCCACCGCAGCCTTCTTCTTGGCCTCATCGGCAGCCGCTTTCTTCTTCGCGTCCGCGGCGGCCTTCTTCTTGGCCTCTTCGGCCGCCTTCTTCTTGGCGTCCTCGGCGGCTTGCTTCTTGGCCTCTTCCTCGGCCTTCTTCTTGGCGATGTCTGCCTGCTGCTTCTGCTGGGCAGCCTTCGCCTCGGCCTCTTTCTTGGCCGCGGCGGCATCGGCGGCCTTCTTGGCATCAGCCTCTTTCTTGGCTTCGGCCGCCTTTTGAGCCGCATCGGCCTTCTTTTGTTCCTCGGCCTTGGCAG
The DNA here is from genome assembly GCF_000349845.1 of Pseudomonas sp. ATCC 13867. NCBI lineage: Bacteria > Pseudomonadati > Pseudomonadota > Gammaproteobacteria > Pseudomonadales > Pseudomonadaceae > Pseudomonas > Pseudomonas sp. ATCC 13867. The sequence goes on from NC_020829.1 coordinate 4,009,165, forward strand.
CAGCAATGGCCTGCTGCTCGGCTTTCTTCTGCTCGAGCTGCTCCTGCTCGTATTGCCGCGACGACGTTTTCTTGGCTTCGCCGGCAATCTTCTGGTTGGTCTGCTGGGTCGCCTGGCTCTTGGATTTCAGCTGGTACAGGGTGGCTTGGACGACCGGCCGCGAAGGCGGCAGTTCAGGCGTCATGGCCCAGCTGACGAAGAGCATGGCGAAGATCAGGGCGTGCAGAGCTACGGCCAGTACGACCGGCCAGAAGTAGCTTTCCGAAGGAGAGCGCTCGAGCTGGTGCATCAAGTCCCCGGCGCCTCGGTGATCAGACCGACGTTGCCGACACCGGCTTTCTGCAGGCCGCCCATGACCGCCATGACCGAACCGTAGTCGACGGCCTTGTCACCCCGGACGAAGACCTGGACCTTCTTACCCTGGCGGCTGTTCTCGGCCATGATGCCGGAAGCAGCGTTGACCAGTTGATCGAGGTCCACGGCAGTCTGGCTGCCCTTGCCCTGGTCCGGATCGACCTCGGAACCCATGTTCCAGTAGTAGGTCTTGTCGGCCTTGATGGAGATGGTGAGGACGCGCGAATCGTTGTCCTGCGGCAGCGCCTCGCTGGAAACCTTGGGCAGGTCGACCTTGACCCCCTGGTTGAGCATCGGCGCGGTCACCATGAAAATCACCAGCAGCACCAACATCACGTCGATGTAGGGCACCACGTTCATTTCGGCGACCGGCTTGCGCTTGTGACGAACCCTTGCCATATCGGCTTACCTCTTACGTCGTCTTCAATCGTCGCTGGTGTGCACTTTGCGGTGCAGGATGGCCTGGAACTCGTCGGCGAAGGTGTAGTAACGGCCGATCAGGGTTTCCGAGCGTGCGGCGAAGCGGTTGTAGGCGATGACCGCGGGGATCGCAGCGAACAGGCCGATGGCGGTGGCGATCAGCGCTTCGGCGATGCCCGGCGCCACGGTGGCGAGGGTGGCCTGCTGCACGGTGGCCAGGCCACGGAAGGAGTTCATGATGCCCCACACGGTGCCGAACAGACCGATGTACGGACTGGTGGAACCAACGGTGGCGAGGAACGGCAAGCTGGTTTCCAGCTTCTCTTCCTCACGGGAGATGGCGACGCGCATGGCGCGGGACACACCTTCCATCACCGCATCCGGATCGACGCCGGCCTGCTGGCGCAGACGGGAAAACTCCTTGAAGCCGGCACGGAAGATCTGCTCGACGCCCGAATCCGGGTCCGGGTTGCTGCCGGCCTGGCGATAAAGCTTGGACAGGTCGATACCCGACCAGAAGCGCTCCTCGAAGGTTTCCAGGGCCTTCTTCGCCGAGCGCATCATGTTGCTGCGCTGGAAAATCATGATCCACGAAGTGACCGAGGCGGCCACCAGGGTCAGCATCACCAGCTGTACCACGATGCTGGCGTTACTGATCAAGCTCCACATCGAAGTATGGTCGACGACGTTCGGTTCCACGTTAATCTCCTGCTGAAAGGGTGTCCGGACTGCCGGCAAATGCCGCACGCAACACATCTGGGATAGCGCGGGGCTTCAGGGTATCCGCCCGCACGCACGCCACCAGGAATCGCCCCTCGCAGAGCAAGGTCGAATCCGACGCCCGCCGAACCTGTTGACGAAACTTCAGGCTCGCGCGGTTCAACTCCTCCACCTCGGCGCTGACGAGCAGCTCGTCATCCAGGCGGGCCGGCGCGTGGTAGCGCGCCTCGGCCGAATGAACGACGAAAAGCAGGTTCTCTCCCGCCAGCTGCGACTGGGCAAAGCCCAGATCACGCAGCCGCTCGGTACGAGCCCGCTCCATGAACTTGAGGTAGTTGACGTAGTAGACGATGCCGCCGGCATCGGTGTCCTCGTAATAGACCCGATACCGCTGCTGGAACGGCTGACCCCCGTGTTGCGCGCGCATACTCTAGAACCAAGTAGAGATTTTGCCAATCGGCAATCGTCTACAAATGCAATTAATTACCATCTTCAGGGACGAACAGATCCGACGTCGTCCCCTCCCCCATCCGCTTCGGCACGTTCAGGCCGAAATGCAGATACGCATGCCGGGTGACGACCCGTCCCCGCGGCGTGCGCATGATATAGCCCTGCTGGATCAGATACGGTTCCAGCACATCCTCGATCGTGTGCCGCTCTTCGCTGATCGCGGCGGCCAGGTTGTCGATACCCACCGGCCCGCCGTCGAACTTGTCGATCATGGTCAGCAGCAGGCGGCGATCCTGATGATCGAAGCCACGCTCGTCAACGTCCAGCAGGTTCAGCGCCTTGTCGGCGATGTCGCTGCTGATATGGCCAGTGCCGCGCACTTCGGCGAAGTCCCGCACGCGCCGCAGCAGGCGGTTGGCGATCCGCGGCGTTCCCCGTGCCCGCCGGGCGATCTCGTAGGCGCCCGCCGGCTCGATCTCCAGCCCGAGGATGCCAGCGGAACGGCTGACGATGGTGGACAGGTCATCCACCCCGTAGAACTCCAGACGCTGGACGATGCCGAAGCGATCACGCAGCGGATTGGTCAGCATCCCGGCGCGGGTCGTCGCGCCCACCAGGGTGAACGGCGGCAGGTCCAGCTTGATCGAACGGGCCGCAGGCCCCTCGCCGATCATGATGTCCAGTTGGAAGTCTTCCATCGCCGGGTACAGCACTTCCTCGACGATGGGCGACAGCCGGTGGATCTCGTCGACGAACAGCACATCGTTGGGTTCGAGGTTGGTCAGCAACGCCGCCAGATCACCGGGGCGCTCCAGCACCGGGCCGGATGTGCTCTTGAGCGACACGCCCATTTCCTGGGCGATGATGTTCGCCAGCGTGGTCTTGCCCAGGCCCGGCGGACCGAAGATCAGCGTGTGATCGAGCGCTTCGTTGCGCCCCCTGGCCGCCTGGATGAACAGTTCCATCTGCTCGCGCACCACCGGCTGGCCGATGTAATCGGCCAGCTTCGATGGGCGGATGGCACGGTCGAACTGCTCTTCGCGGTCGCGGCCGGAGGCAGAGGAAATCAGGCGATCAGCTTCGATCATCGATATTTACACCTAGACCATGCCTTTCAACGAGCGGCGGATGAGTTCTTCGCTGGACAGACCTTCCTCCTGCACGGCGGCCACGGCACGGCTCGCCTCCTGCGGCTTGAAGCCCAACGCGATCAGGGCACTGACTGCATCGGACTCGGCGCTTGAGACTGCGGCGACCCGCATGGGTTCCACCACCAGAGGCGCGATCGACGGAATATTTTCCCAGGCCTTGAAGCGATCCTTGAGTTCGACCAGCAGACGCTCGGCAGTCTTCTTCCCCACTCCGGGAATCTTCACCAGGGTGGAAGTATCCTGCGCCTGGACGCAGCGTACCAGCTCATCGACTTCCAGACCCGACATCAGTGCAAGCGCAAGTTTCGGCCCCACCCCATTGAGACGGATCAGCTCGCGGAACAGCTCGCGCTCGCGCTTCTCGGCGAAGCCGTAGAGCAGGTGGGCGTCTTCCCGCACCACCAGATGCGTATGCAATGTCACCGGCTCGCCGACACCGGGCAGACGGTAGAGCGTGGTCATCGGCACTTCGAGTTCGTAACCCACCCCGTTTACATCGAGGATCAGGTGCGGCGGCTGTTTTTCCGCCAGGGTGCCACGCAGGCGTCCAATCACAGGTAAGCGTCCTTAATTGCTAGATTCGAGGTCACAGGCGCAGCCGGCCGCCACGTCGACGGGTACCCACCAGCCCATGCGGCACCAGGCTCTGCCGGGTGTGCGCGTGGCACAGGGCGATGGCCAGGGCGTCGGAGGCGTCGATCTGCGGCTTCTGCGTCAGCTTGAGCAGGTGCATCACCATCATCTGCACCTGCTGCTTGTCCGCACCACCGGTGCCGGCAATCGCCTGCTTGACCTGGCTGGCCGTGTACTCGGCGATCTGCAAGCCTTCTTCCGCCGCCGCGACGATGGCCGCGCCCCGCGCCTGCCCCAGCTTCAACGCCGAATCGGCGTTGCGCGCCATGAACACCTGCTCGATGCCCATCATCCTCGGCCGGTAGGTCTGGATGACCTCGCGCACGCCACGAAAGACGATCTGCAGGCGCTCGAACAGTTCGCCATTGCCGGTACGGATGCAGCCCGACGCTACGTACTCGCAGCCGCGGCCGGTGTCGCGCACCACGCCGAAGCCGGTAATCCGTGAGCCTGGGTCGATGCCGAGAATCAGGGTCATGTCCGTCCGATCACACCTTGTCGGTAACCTGTACTTCAGATAACAAAAACCGGAAGCGGGAGGCGCCGCTGACGACCGCTCCCGCTTCCGGCTTCAGACCAGCGCCGGTGGAGGGATCAGCCCAGCTGGGCCATCACCTCGTCCGGGATATCCGCATTGGAGTAGACGTTCTGCACGTCGTCCAGGTCTTCGAGCATGTCGATCAGCTTGAGGACCTTCTGCGCGGTGTCCAGATCCAGGGTCGCGGTGGTCGACGGGATCATGGCGACCTCCGCTTCCTCGCCCTTGAAACCGGCTTCGGTCAGCGCTTCGTTGACCGAGATGAAGTCGGCGAAGCTGGTGAAGACGTCGATGGAACCATCGTCGTTGACCACCACGTCGTCGGCGCCGGCTTCCAGCGCGGCGTCCATCAGGGCTTCTTCGTTCACCCCCGGCGCATAGCTGATCTGGCCCTTGCGCTCGAACATGTAGGCCACCGAACCATCGGTGCCCAGGTTGCCGCCGCACTTGCTGAAGGCATGACGCACTTCGGCCGCGGTGCGGTTGCGGTTGTCGGTCATCGCTTCGACGATGATCGCCACGCCGCTGGGCGCGTAACCCTCGTAGGTCAGCTCGGCCATGTTGTCCGCTTCGCTGGAGCCCACGCCGCGCTGGATGGCGCGGTCGATGGTGTCGCGGGTCATGTTGGCGGTCAGCGCCTTGTCCACGGCCAGGCGCAGACGCGGGTTGTCCGCCGGGATCCCGCCGCCCTGCTTGGCTGCAACGGTCAGCTCACGAATGAGCTTGGTGAAGATCTTGCCCTTCTTGGCGTCCTGACGTTCCTTGCGGTGCTTGATGTTGGCCCATTTGGAATGACCAGCCATAACTCACTCCGTATCGCTAGTGTTTCGCATTCAGCGCCCGAGTCCGGGCGCCCTTGCCATCTGAATCGACTTACTCGGAGGCCTTCTGCTGCTCGCGCAGACGGATGTGCAGCTCGCGCAGCGCCTTGCCATCCACGGTGCCCGGGGCCTGGGTCATGACATCGCCGGCACTCTGGGTTTTCGGGAAGGCGATGACTTCGCGGATCGAAGCCGCGCCGGTCATCAGCATCACCAGGCGGTCCAGGCCGAAGGCCAGGCCACCGTGCGGCGGTGCGCCGTACTTGAGGGCATCGAGGAGGAAGCCGAACTTCTCTTCCTGCTCCGCATCGTCGATGCCGAGCACGCGGAACACCGCCTGCTGCATGGCCTTGTCGTGGATACGAATGGAGCCGCCGCCCAGCTCGGTACCGTTGAGCACCATGTCGTAGGCGCGGGACAGCTTGTCGGCCGGATTGGCCTCGAGCTCTTCCGGGGTGCACTTGGGCGCGGTGAACGGGTGGTGCAGGGAAGTCAGGCTGCCGTCATCGTTCTCTTCGAACATCGGGAAGTCCACGACCCACATCGGCGCCCACTCCTTGGTGAGCAGGTTGAGGTCATGGCCGACCTTGATGCGCAGCGCGCCGAGGGCGTCGCAGACGATCTTGGCCTTGTCGGCGCCGAAGAACACGATGTCGCCATCGACCGCACCGACGCGATCCAGGATCACGTTCAGGTTCGGCTCGGCGATGTTCTTCACGATCGGCGACTGCAGACCTTCCACGCCCTTGGCGCGTTCGTTGACCTTGATGTAGGCCAGCCCCTTGGCGCCGTAGATGCCGACGAACTTGGTGTAGTCGTCGATCTGCTTGCGCGGCATGCTCGCACCGCCCGGAACGCGCAGGGCGGCAACGCGGCCCCTGGGATCGTTGGCGGGACCGGAGAACACCTTGAACTCGACATCCTTGAGCTGGTCGGCCACGTCGACCAGTTCCAGCGGGATACGCAGGTCAGGCTTGTCCGAACCGTAGCGGCGCATGGCCTCTTCGAACGGCATGTGCGGGAACTCGTCGAACTCGACGTTCAGCACTTCCTTGAACAGCTGGCGCACCATCTTCTCGGTGATCTCGATGATGTCGCTTTCTTCCAGGAAGCTGGTCTCGATGTCGATCTGGGTGAATTCCGGCTGGCGGTCGGCACGTAGGTCTTCGTCGCGGAAGCATTTGGCAATCTGGTAGTAGCGGTCGAAGCCGGCGACCATCAGCAGTTGCTTGAACAGCTGGGGCGACTGCGGGAGGGCGAAGAAATGCCCCGGGTAGGTGCGGCTCGGCACCAGGTAGTCACGCGCGCCTTCCGGGGTCGGACGACCGAGGATCGGGGTTTCCACATCGAGGAAGCCGTTGTCGTCCAGGTAGCGGCGGATGCTGCTGGTGATGCGTGCGCGCAGCTTCAGCTTGGCGGCCATCTCCGGGCGACGCAGGTCGATGAAGCGGTAGCGCAGGCGGGTTTCCTCGCCCACGTCGGAGTACTCGTCCAGCGGGAACGGCGGGGTTTCGGCCTGGTTCAGCACCTCCAGCTCGTGACCCAGCACTTCGATGGCGCCGGAAGCCATGTTCGAATTGCGCGCGCCTTCGGGACGCAGGCGCACCTTGCCGGTGATCTTCACCACGTATTCGCTGCGCACGCGGTCGGCCTTGGCGAAGGTCTCGACGCGATCCGGGTCGAACACCACCTGGGCCAGGCCTTCGCGATCACGCACGTCGAGGAAGATCACCCCGCCGTGGTCGCGGCGACGGTGTACCCAACCGCAAAGAGTGACTACCTGGCCGTCCAGGCTCTCGTTCAATTGGCCGCAATAGTGGCTGCGCATCATGGTGTGTTTCGCTTCTCGAAAGTCTTGAATTCTAGGGAACCGCTCATTCGCTGGCGGAGCAGCCGCCACCACCGCAACCGGTGGCCGGACAGGCCGCTGGAGCATCGCCGGAGGCAAGATTCTTCTTCGCTCCGGTCTTGAAGTCAGTCTCGTACCAACCGCTGCCACCCAGGCGGAAGCCCGGAGCCGACAACATCTTCTTCAACTCGGGAGCCTTGCAGGCCGGACAATCGACCAACGGCGCATCGCTGATCTTCTGCAGCGATTCCAGCTGATGCGCGCAGGACTGGCACTGGTACTCGTAAATCGGCATGGGGCACCTTGACTGATCACACTGCCACGGGCCCGCGTCCCGCGGCAAAGGCGGGATTATAGCCTGAAAAAACCAAGGCTTGCAGCCGCCGCCCCCTGCACGCCGACGCACGCTTTGTCGCCACGAAATCGATAGAGACACCCTATCGATCACCTTGACACAAGCCAAGAGCGCCACCCACACGTCGATGCTAGCCTGGCTCACAACTATACGAACCGACAGACAAGCCGCACCCCAGGAGGTCGTCATGGAAATCAACATCGGAATCGCCGAACAGGACCGCGCCGCCATCGCCGATGGCCTGTCCCGCCTACTGGCGGACACCTATACCCTTTACCTGAAGACCCACAACTTCCACTGGAACGTCACCGGGCCGATGTTCAATACCCTGCACCTGATGTTCGAGGGGCAATACACCGAACTGGCGCTGGCCGTGGACAGCATCGCCGAGCGCATTCGCGCGCTGGGCTTCCCCGCCCCGGGGACCTACGCCGCCTACGCACGCCTGTCCTCGATCAAGGAAGAGGAAGGCGTGCCAGACGCCCAGGAGATGATCCGCCTACTGGTGCAAGGCCAGGAAGCCGTGGTCCGCACCGCCCGCAATCTCTTCCCCCTGCTGGACAAGGTGAACGACGAACCCACCGCCGACCTGCTCACCCAGCGCATGCAGGTTCACGAAAAGACTGCCTGGATGCTTCGCAGCCTGCTCGCCGAATAACTCTTCTTTATATAGGGAGCCCACCACCGAGCGGGCCCCCTCCCCCTACGAATGGCCTAACCGGTTGATTTGAGAAGGCAACTGGATTGCGGTTAAATACTGCCGTGCGCTTCGCGCATAGGCTGTCCGGCACGCTTTCATACACTTTTCAGCGTCGCTCCGCTGGACGGCTGCTTTTTTTCGTTACCCGCTCAAGGTGAATCCGTAGCCATGTTGAAAGTCGTCCATCTCCTGACGGGCGTCGCAGCACTCCTGCTGTCGTTCGCTCCCAGTTTGCGCAACGATGCCCTGCCCTACCTGCAACAAAGCGATGCCATCTATCTTGCACTGCTCGGCCTGACCAGCCTGCTGCTCGCCCCGAGCAGCAACCTCAAGCAGCCGGCGGCACTGCAAAGCCTGTCGACCGCCCTGGTCGTCCTGGCTGTCGTACTGCAAGTGCTGATCCTGCTTGCCCCGCTGCCGTTCATCGGCAATCAGCCGGCCATCCTGCTGCCGCTGTTGAGCCTGGCCGCCGCCGTCGTCCTGCAATGGGCCGCTGACCTGAACAAACCCCGCCCCATCGATACGGCTCCGGTCAGCGACGAAAATCGCGAAACCGGCACCGTGAAGTGGTTCAACACCTCCAAGGGTTTCGGCTTCATCTCCCGCGACACCGGGGAGGACATCTTCGTGCACTTCCGCGCCATCCGCGGCGAAGGCCACCGCATCCTGATCGAAGGCCAGCGCGTGGAGTTCTCCGTCGTCCAGCGCGACAAGGGACTGCAGGCCGAGGACGTGATAGCGGCCCTTCCCAACCGCCGCTGAACGCCCAATAAAAAGCCCGCCAATCGGCGGGCTTTTTATTGGGCTCAATAGTGCGGTGGCGGCGCCTCATCGTCTGCGACGCCCACCTGCCCCTGCAGATCCTCGAGACGCTTGATCAACGCCTGCATCTGCAGGCGCAGACGCTCGATCACCCGCTCCTGTTCGTAGACCACATCGCTCATGGTCTGCAACGCATCGTCCTGGAACGCCAGCCGGCTCTCCAGGTCCGCAACCCGATCCTCCAGCTCCATCACTCACTCCTGCACGAAACGGAACTCATCGCCCAGCACCATGCGCAGTTTCTCACGCAGGCGGGCAAGCTCTTCGACACCGTAAGGTACCGCCGGATGACGCCCCCAGACCGGCCCCGGCCAGGCCGCATCATTGCGGCGCCGCACGATCACATGCACATGCAACTGACTGACGACGTTTCCAAGATTGGCAACGTTCATCTTGTCGGCGCTGAAAGTGTCCTTGAGGGTTTCCGCCAGCTGCGTAGCCTCCCTCCAGAGCTGCTGCTGATCATCGGGATCGAGCTGGAACAGTTCGCTGACGTCCTCGCGCCGGGGCACCAGGATGAACCACGGATACTGCGAGTCATTCATCAGCAGCAGACTGCTCAACGGAAAATCCCCCACCGGGACGGTGTCCTGCTCGAGACGGGAATCCAGGACGAACATAACCACATCTCCTGTTCGACGAACGTATTGATAAGACTAGCCCCACCGGGGCGAAGGGCGCGAAGGATACTAGAGCGCCCCGCCAGCGAATACGACCGCGTACTGCACTTCCCCGGAGCGGGCATCCTCCACAAGGCCCCAGGAGCGTGCGCAATGCATGCCGAGCTGATTCCGACGGCAGGCCAGCGGAACTGATCCCTCGGACAAGAACACCGAAATGCATAGAAAAATCGTTAAACCAGCCGATACGGCACCGCCCTGAAAGAGGCGCCGCTATTCTCCCTTTATTGCAAAACCACAAAGGAACCCGTGAAATGCATCATCGCGCCGCACATCCGGAGATGCGAAGCAATAACGGAACATTTGTGCACGTTTTTTGCTGGCCAATGGACGGGGGCAAGGATATGGCCGCTACACTGCCCCACAGGCAGCGCGACGTACGGAATCCGGAAGTGGTCAATGGAGAATCGAACCACGCCGGCTGACGCAACCAACAACATGCCGTAAACCAGGGGGAGCAATCTCTTTTTGCAACATCGAATCTACCTGAATGCGACATAGTTCATGCAGGTTTGCGACAGCCCCGTAAAGTTTTCGCGTGATTAATTGGGCAACTATCGCCAAGACAACACGCGTGCTATAAGTTAGCGCCGACAAAAAGAATGAGCCGTCACCGCGGCACTGTGATGGCAGATAATTTCAAAACCAAAGGAGCAATCACAATGAAAGTGATGAAGTGGAGCGCCATCGCCCTGGCGGTTTCTGCAGGCACCACGCAACTGGCAATGGCCGAGCCCTTCGTAGGCAATCAGGCTGAATCCAAGGGCTTTGTCGAAGACAGCAGCCTGAACTTCCTGGTTCGCAACTACTACTTCAACCGTAGCAATACCGGTGGCGCTACCGACGCCCGCGACTGGAGCCAAGGCTTCCTGGCCAACTACAACTCCGGTTTCACTCAAGGCACCGTCGGCTTCGGCGTCGATGCCTTCGGCTACCTCGGTTTGAAACTTGACGGCGGCAGCGGCTACGGCAAGACCGGCAACCTGCCACTCCACGACGACGGCGACAAGGCTGACGACTACGGCAAGGCTGGGGCAGCCCTCAAGGTCCGTATCTCCAAGACCGAACTGAAAATCGGCGACATGCAGCCCACCGCTCCGGTATTCGCCGTAGGCGGCACCCGCCTGCTGCCGCAGACTGCCAGCGGTATCGCCCTGATGAGCAGCGAAATCGAAGGCCTGGATCTGGAAGGCGGTCACTACTACTCCGGCACCAACTATGACACCACCAACCGCGACGGCGAGATCTGGGCGCAATATGGTGGCGAGACTGCCGATTCCGCCGACTTCGTAGGCGGCAGATACCAGTTCAACGATCAGTTCAGCGCATCGCTGTACGGCGCCCAGGTCGAAGATCTCTGGGACCAGTACTACGCCAACCTGAACTACACCCTGCCGATCGCAGACAACCAATCGCTGGGCTTCGACTTCAACTACTACAACACCCGCGATTCGGGTGATGCCAAGCTGGGTGACATCAGCAACAACACCTTCTCGCTGGCTGCCGCCTACACCATCAGCGCGCACACCTTCACCCTGGCCTACCAGGACGTCAACGGCGATACTCCGTTCGACTACATCGGTATCGGTGACAACAACGGTGGCGGCGACTCGATCTTCCTCGCCAACTCGATTCAATACTCCGACTTCAACGGCCCGGGCGAAAAATCCTGGCAAGGCCGTTACGACCTGGACATGACTGAGTACGGTGTTCCCGGCCTGAGCTTCATGACTCGTTACATCAGCGGTAAGGATATCGACGGCTCCCACGCTGACGGCACTGCCTACGAAGGCGCCTACGGCAATGACGACAGCGAGCGCGAGACCAACGTCGAGGCCAAGTACGTACTGCAGAGCGGCCCGGCCAAGGACCTGTCCTTCCGTATCCGCCAAGCCTGGCACCGTGGCGACGACAGCACCGGTGGCAAGGTCGACGAGTTCCGCCTGATCGTCGACTACCCGCTGTCCGTCCTGTAATACAGAGCGAACTGCAAACAATAAAAAACCCGGCTTCTGCCGGGTTTTTTATTGCAACTTACCTACAATTTCGAACGTATCCGTTACATGGGCAATACATATGTGCCCGTTACATGGGCAACCAACTCCTGCGGATTACTGACCGAGAAGACAGCCACTTCGCAAACCACCTGACGACGCCCCAGCTTCAATATCTTTGCTTCCGCCAGAAGATCTTCCGGCTTCGGCTTGCTGAGAAAGTTGATATTGAGGTTGGAAGTAACCGCCATCTCGACGTTGTCCAACTGAGCCAGAATCACTGCATACATCGCCGCATCCGCCAGCGCCATGATGGTCGGGCCGGAAACCGTTCCACCGGGGCGAACCAGCTTGCCGTGGAACGGAATCCGCGCATACGCGCTACGCCCCTCCAGCGCATCGATACGAAAATCCATGTCATCCGCCATCGGCAATCCAGCCCGGATGAACGTCTGCACCTGCGCTGCATTCAGTCGACTCACCTTGCTCCTCCGTCTCTGCCCGCCGCGCCCTGTACGCAGCCAGACCTGCACCGTACAATGCCCAACCTATATCCCTCTTCGCAACCGACATAACGGCCAACGATGCGTACCAGTCAGTACCTGCTTTCCACTCTGAAAGAAACCCCTTCCGATGCGGTCGTCATCAGCCATCAGCTGATGCTGCGCGCCGGCATGATCCGCAAGCTGGCGTCCGGCCTCTACACCTGGCTGCCAATGGGTCTGCGGGTACTGCGCAAGGTGGAGACCATCGTTCGCGAGGAAATGAACGCCGCTGGCGCCCTGGAAGTACTGATGCCCGCCATCCAGCCCGCCGAACTGTGGCAGGAATCCGGCCGCTGGCAGCAGTACGGCCCCGAGCTGCTGCGCCTGAAGGATCGCCATGACCGCGACTTCTGCGTCGGCCCGACCCACGAGGAAGTGATTACCGATCTGGCGCGCAACGAGCTGAACAGCTACAAGCAGTTGCCGATCAACATGTATCAGATCCAGACCAAGTTCCGTGACGAAATCCGTCCGCGCTTCGGCCTGATGCGCGGCCGCGAGTTCATCATGAAGGACTCCTACTCCTTCCATACCAGCCAGGACTCGTTGCAGGCGACCTACGACGTCATGTACGGCGCGTACAGCAAGATCTTCACCCGCCTGGGCCTGGACTTCCGTGCCGTGCAAGCCGACAACGGCTCCATCGGCGGCAGCGGCTCCCACGAGTTCCACGTGCTGGCCGGCTCCGGCGAGGACGATATCGTCTTCGGCGAATCCACCGACTACGCCGCCAATATCGAGAAAGCCGAGGCCCTGCCCCGCGAGACCGCTCGCGGCGCGGCCAGCGAAGAGCTGCGTCTGGTCGACACTCCAGAAACCAAGACCATCGCCGCCCTGGTGGAGAAGTTCGGCCTGCCCATCGAGAAGACCATCAAGACCCTGGTGGTGCATGCAGCCGAAGAAGGCAAGCTGATTGCCCTGATCGTCCGTGGCGACCACGAACTCAACGAGATCAAGGCCGGCAACCATCCGCTGGTGGCCAGCCCGCTGCAGATGGCCAGCGAGGCGGACATCAAGGCCGCCATCGGCGCCGCCCCCGGCTCCCTCGGCCCGCTGAACCTGCCGCTGCCCTGCATCATCGACCGCTCCGTCGCGCTGATGAGCGACTTCTCCGCCGGCGCCAACGTCGACGACAAGCACTACTTCGGCGTGAACTGGGAACGCGACCTGCCGGTACCGGAAATCGCCGACCTGCGTAACGTCGTCGAAGGCGACCCGAGCCCGGATGGCAAGGGCACCCTGGTGATCCGTCGCGGCATCGAAGTCGGCCACATCTTCCAGCTCGGCACCAAGTACAGCGAAGCCATGAAGCTCTCTGTACTGGGCGAGAGCGGCAAGCCGGTCACCCTGATCATGGGTTGCTACGGCATCGGCGTATCCCGCGTGGTCGCCGCCGCCATCGAGCAGAACTACGACGATCGCGGCATCCTCTGGCCGGCCGCCCTGGCGCCCTTCCAGATCGCCATCGTGCCGATGAAGTACGAGAACGAGGCCGTGCGCGCCGCCACCGACAAGCTCTACGCGGACCTCACCGCCGCCGGCTTCGAAGTGCTGCTGGACGACCGCGACAAGAAGACCAGTCCCGGCGTGAAGTTCGCCGACATGGAGCTGATCGGTATCCCGCACCGCATCGTCGTCAGCGAGCGCGGCCTGGACGAAGGCACCCTGGAGTACAAGGGCCGCCGTGACGCCGAGTCGCAGCCTGTCGCCCTGTCCGACCTGCAAGCCTTCATCACGGCCAAGATCCGCAACTGAGCAGAGCGATGTTCCCCCGAAGTACCTCCAGCCTCGCGGCTGCCGCCTTGTGCGGCAGCCTCCTGCTGAGCGGCTGCGCCAACCAGCTGCCGCAACGCAGCGAACATGAAGAGCGAGTCGAGCGCAAACTGCTCGACCACAGCCTGCAGATCGACGTGGGCACGCCAGGCACCCTGGAACTGCCGCAGCGTCGCATTCGCGTGCAGGAGCAGAAGACCTTCGAGGTTACCGAATTCGAGGTCACCCGGCGCTACGACCGCTACACGCCCTACCAGGGCTGGCGCAAGTCCTACGAAATGCCGCTGGGCGTCGTGGCCTTCGTCGCCGGCATCGGCGCCAATGTGGTCAACGTGTTCGCCCTCGGCAACCTGCCGGAGAGCGTCACCCGTGGCTGGATCCGCTATGGCATCGACGGCATGAACCCATTCATGAACGTGCAATCCAACGGTCGCGCCGAGCAGAACCTGGCAACCATCGAAGAACACCAGCGCGACAAGCGCACGGAGTACTCGAGCCTGCCCTGGGCGGAACGCCCGGTGACCGTCACCGCCGGCAAGAACTCCCAGGAACTGCTGACCGACCGTCATGGCGTGCTGCGCCTGAACCTGCTGGAAGGCCCCTTCAGCGATGAAGAGGTCAGCCGCATCGGCCGCCTGCAGTTCAGCGTGCAGGATCCCTCGGACGATACCCGCGCCGACGCCAGCCTGCAGGTCAGCCGCTCGCTTCGCGGCAAGCTGCAGGAAGCCCACCGGCTGATCTACGACGACCTGGAAGCGGATGATGTGCACCACTGGGTGCACCGCGTGAAGCGTCTTTCCGAGCTTGGCCTGGAAGAGGAAGCCAGCGAGCTGGAGCAGAGCCTGATCGAGCTGACCCGCAACGATCCGGAGTTGCAGAAGGAATTCCTGCACAGCCTGATGACCGATGCCGGCCGCCTGGCCGCGGACCCTGGCGCGGCCAGCAACTGACGCCAGACCGTGCTCAGCGGCGCACGATGAAGCCGGTGATGCCCTGGGGCGTCATCGGCGCCAGCTCCACCGCCGCCACCTTTGCCTTGACCGGCCCGCGGGCCAGCCATTTCTCCAGCTCGCACACGGCACCCTCTTCGCCCTCGAGCAGCACCTCCACCCGACCGTCGTCCAGGTTGCGCACCCAGCCATCGATGTCCAGGCGTTCGGCCTGTTCCTGCGTGCTCTGGCGGTAGTACACGCCCTGTACCTTGCCACTCACATAGCCGTGCAGACAGATCCTGGCCATCAGCGTTTCTCCTCCCGCAGAGCAGCCAGGCGCGCCTGCAGGCCGGCGGCGGTCTGCTCGCCGAGCAACTGCTCGCGCAACTTGCCGTCAGGGTCGACGATGTAGGTGACAGGCAGCGCTTCGCTGCGTGGCAGGCTGTATCGCGGCGAGGGGTCATCCGCCAGCACCGTGTAGGCGATTCCCAGCGCCTGGGCAGACTTGGCCAGATCGGTATCGCGCAGCCCGTCGAAATTCACGCCCAGCACCCGGAAACCCTGTTCCGCGCCCCCTTTGGCAAGCTGGTTCAGCTCGGGAATTTCCTTGCGGCACGGCGCGCACCATTCGGCCCAATAATTAATGACTAGCCACTGGCCATCCATGCTCGCAGCGGTTACTTTCTGTCCATGCTGATCGCTGCCATAGTCAGCCGAACAACCGGCCAGGAGCAGGCCGGCGACCAGTCCCATCACAATACGGAGCCGCACTCCCATGCCTTCAGTCCTCGTGTATGCGGGGCGTTCATGACGCTCGATGCCTTGCGTCTGGAGGTGCCGGATATCCTCGAAGAGGATTCCGATGCAACGAGCAATCTGGCGGCAGTGCTTCAGGAATCCCGACGCCATTCCCTGCTGGAAGGACTACAGAAGACCCTGGGTACACTGTTCCGCCTCAACCGATGTGCGCTGACCTTACTGGAAAGGCAACGCGCCCTGCAAAGCCTGACCGAAGAATATCGCCACTATTCGCAGATGATTCGCCACGAAAAGGCGCCACCGACGCTGTTCGTGCACTTCTGCACCGAGCTGGCGGCGGGTTTCAAGCGTCTGCTGCTGCAGATTCTGCACGGCCGCAAACCGTCGCGGCCGCACCTGGCCTGGTGCCTGTACATGGCCCAGCATTTCCTCGCCCAGGCGCTGCTGCGCCACTACCAGCAGTACCAGCAACCGCCCGGCGTGCTCTGGCGCGACAGCCACCTGCTGTACTGGGTCGGCGAGCACCAGGAGTGTCTCGACGAGCCGGTGGCGGCCGCCTTCGACCCCACTCCTGCCGGCACCCTGCGCGGCCTCTACCAGCAGATACTGCTGCTCGCCCTGAGCAACCCCTTCCACCTGACCGAAGGCGAAGCCCCGCAGCTGTTCAGCGCTCTCGCTCCCCTCGCCGCCCTTGGCCGATTGCATGTCTGGGACGATGAGGAGCAGGAAGGCTACCTGGTCGACCTGGGCGCCGACCTGCCCTGCATCGGTCACGAGCAGATCGGCGAAGTGCCGCCCGAGCAACTGCGCCGCCTGGAGCTGGGCGCCCTGCTGATCGCCCTCCACGACCCCGCGCCCTTGCGCAAGGTCGACCAGGACATCCTGCTGGAGCGCGTCCGCCATCACTGGCTGGGGCATCATCCGCGTCGACACGAGCGTACCGAGCAGACCGGCACCTGCCGGCTGATCGTGGGGCTTGGCGCCATCCAGCAGCACCTGCTCAGCCCCGATACCGAAGGCGGTTGCGATGCCGGGATACTGGACGTCAGCGCCGGGGGCGCCCGCATCAACTGTGCCGGCAATCGTGCCAACCAGTTCCCGGTCGGCCAATTGCTGCTGATCCTCAACAACAACGGCACGCCAACCCTGGCCGTGGTGCGCTGGCGACACCTCAACAACGACGGACTGCACCTGGGCCTGCGCTACCTGAAAGGGCTTCCCCGGCCCGTCTGGCTGCGTCGCGCACCTGACGCCCAGCGTCACCCCGGCGTGCTGCAGAGCACCCCAGAGCCCGGCAACGGCTGGTACCACGGCCTGTGGCTACCCCAGGGACATTTCGTGGAAGGAGAAAACCTCTGGCTGCAACTGGCCAGTTTCGACAACCAGACCATCCTGCCGTTGCCGACCGCCAACCTGAGTACGCCCCTCGTCTCCCGGCACCCGCTGCGCCTGGTCTGAAGCTGATTTGCGAGACAAGTCACAGCCAAGATCGGCAATAGGCCCGGTTTGTCGGAAATTACCTACCTATAATTCGGAACGTTAGTCCGAGCCGACTAGAAGCCTTTCCTCCAGCCGCCTCTCGGCAGCCCCACTATGCGGCAGGCGCCACGCACGCCTCCCACTTTCGACAGGATTGCCAGATGCAGCCCACCGACCAGCTTGTCAGCAAGGTTCCCAGCCACATCGTCAGCAGCGCGCGTGTCGCCAACTCGGCCAGTGGCGGCCGCCTGAGCGACTACAACATCGCCGCCTGGCTGCAACTGCCCGGTGTGGCGGAGTTGCCGGTGACACTGGTGGTCATCTATCGGGATGGCGAACAGGTTCGAGAAGTGGCCGTCGATCACGGCACGGTGAATGCGCAGAGCCGCATCCTGCTGTCAGGCATCGCCCGACTGCCGTTCCGCCAGCGTATCGAGGACATGCAGGTGAGATTGCGGGCAGCCATCGGCCTGTCGCGCCTGGTGGTCGAGGAACTGTTCGTCCAGGCCGTCGAGCCGCAGGAAAGCACCGCACGCCCGATTGCCACCAGCCTCTGATCCGATCAGCCCAGCTGACGTACCTGGGCAGCCGCCTCGAGTTCCGGCCCGGCCTGTGGCGACACGCCGCTCGCCTCGCCCTGCGCCACGGGCAGCAGGGACTCCGGCCAACTGCTGAACTGCAGACCAGTGATTCTATTCAGCCTCTCCAGCGCACTCTGAGGATCGCGCTGATGCAGGTGTACTACTTTTTTCTGGTCGTTGTTCATGGATTCGCTGGCCTTGAAGGAACTTCTACAGAACATCATTGTCCTGTCAGAGCTATAGCCAGAAGCGTGCCAATCCAGAGATAGCCATGACTGGCGCGCCCTACACTAAATACGAAATCTCCGAAGCATCAGAATCGCCCGAAACTGACGTTTTACGTCACTCAGAATGTGACGGCTTCAACCATTCTGCGAGGCTGGCGCCGAAAAGTGCCTGCCGCTCCGTCTGATAACGCTCCAGGGTTTCCCGCAAGGCGGGGTACCAGGGCTCGTCCAGTTCCGTCGGCAAGGCGTCGAGACACGGCAGCGGCCAGGGGCTGCGGTTGAGCAGGTGATGCAGGCGGTAGCTGCCCAGGTCGCGGCACAGCACCCAGGACGCGCTGGTTGCGCCGACACGGCAAACCAGCTGCTCGCCTTCCAGAAAATCGAGAATCTCCTCCCACTCGTCTTCCGGCAACAGCCAGCCCGCGCGGTGCAGATGCTCCAGCCGGGTCGGCACGCCGTGCCGCTGGCGATCGAAGAACACCCGCAGCACCCCCATGATCACCAGCAGGCGCGGCAGCGCGCGGCGCCGCCACAGCCGGGTCGAGGACAGATTGCAGACCAGCTCCGCGCCGAACAGCACGATCAGCCAGGACAGGTAGATCCACAACAGGAACAACGGCACCGTGGCGAAGGCGCCATAGATCAGCTTGTAGCCGGGGAAGAAGCTGACATAGAGGCCGAACAGCGACTTGGCCGCCTCGAACAGGATCGCGGTAAAGACACCACCGGCCAACGCGTGAAGGAAAGGCACCCGCGCATTGGGCACCGCCGCGTAGATCAGGGTGAAGGCCGCGACGCTGAACAGCAGCGGCATGAACTTCAGCAGCATCGCCGCCCCCGGCAGGGCGTGAGGGCCGGACAGCAGCGACAGCGAGGTAATGTAGGTCGACACCGCGAAGCCCGTCCCCAGCAGCAGCGGCCCCAGGCTGAGGATCGCCCAGTACAGCAGGAAGCGCGCGACGCCCCGGCGCGGCTGGCGCACCCGCCAGATGGCGTTGAAGGCCTTCTCGATGGTCACCAGCATGGTGAACGCGGTCACCGCCAGGAAGGCCACGCCCAGCCAGGTCAGATGCCGCGCCTGCACGGTGAAGTTGCGCAGGTAGGCCTCAACCGCTTCGCCGGTGGAGGGTACGAAGTTGCGGAACACGAACAACTGGATGCGCTCCCCCATCCCCTCGAAGGCCGGCACGGCCGAGAGCATGGCGAAGGTCACGGTCATCATCGGGACGACAGCGAACAACGTGGTATAGGTCAAGGCCGCCGCACTGTTCGGCGCCTTGTCGGCGAGGAAGCGCTGGGCCAGATAGCGGCCGAACTCGACCAGGCCCCGCATGCGTTCGTGCATGAATTGTCCTTTGGCTGCACAGAAAAACCGTCCTCGTAGATCGCGCCGCACGACAGCGGTTCAGTCCGATCCGAGGAGGCGGTTAGAATAGCCGCCACTTCATCGGCCTTGCGAGTCCCGGCACATGAGCCAGATTTCCCTGTTCCACAATCCCCGCTGCTCGAAATCCCGCGGCGCCCTCGAACTGCTGGAAGAACGCGGTATCCAGGCGGAGATCATCCGCTACCTGGAAACCCCGCCCAGCGCGGCTGAACTCAAGGCGCTGCTCGGCAAGCTGGGCATCGGCGCGCGCCAATTGCTGCGCACCGGCGAGGACGAGTACAAGACCCTCGACCTGGCCAATCCGGCGCTCAGCGACGAGCAACTGATCGAGGCGATGGCCAGCCATCCCAAGCTGATCGAGCGACCGATCCTGATCGTCGGCGACAAGGCGGTGATCGGCCGCCCGCCGGAGAAGGTGCTGGAGATCCTGCCTTGAACACGCCCTATATCCTGGTCCTGTACTACAGCCGCCACGGCGCCACCGCGGAAATGGCACGACAGATCGCCCGTGGCGTGGAACAGGGCGGCCTGGAAGCCCGCGTGCGCACGGTGCCCGCCGTCTCCACCGAATGCGAAGCGGTAGCCCCGGACATCCCGGCCGAAGGCGTGCTCTACGCCACCCTGGACGACCTGAAGGACTGCGCTGGCCTGGTGCTGGGCAGCCCGACGCGCTTCGGCAACATGGCCGCACCACTCAAGTACTTTCTCGACGGCACCAGCAGCCTCTGGCTGACCGGCGGCCTGGTGGGCAAGCCGGCGGCGGTATTCACTTCCACCGCCAGCCTGCACGGCGGCCAGGAAACCACCCAGTTGTCGATGCTGCTGCCGCTGTTGCACCACGGCATGATCGTCACCGGCATCCCCTACAGCGAGCCGGCCCTGCTGGAAACCCGAGGCGGCGGCACCCCCTACGGCGCCAGCCATTTCGCCGGCGCGGATGGCAAGCGCAGCCTCGATGATCACGAAATCACCCTGTGCCGCGCGTTGGGCAAGCGCCTGGCCGAAGTCGCCCGCAAACTGGAGAGCTGAATGGCCCGCAAGAACAAACCGCTGCCGTCGATGGACTGGCTCAAGCCCCGGCTGGCCGCCAGCCGGGCCATTGCCCTCGGCAGCTTCATCGGCCTGATTCTGCTCATCGTCATCTGGGATGTGCTGTTCGCCGACGCCCACGGTGGCGCGCACTGGGTACCGTGGGTCTTCCTCGGCTTCAAGCTGCTGCCGCTGCTGGTGGTCGCGCCGGGCCTGCTGATCGGCAGCGCGCGCGGCCACGCCTGGGCCTGCTACGTGATCAATCTGTACTTCATCCTCGGTGTGCTCAACGCCTTCGATCCCGCCCACGCCATCTTCGGCTGGGCCGAGATCATCCTCAGCGTCGGGCTGTTCTGCTCGGCCTTGCTGTACACCCGCTGGCGCTTCCAGTACGACCGCAAGCGGGCCGGCGAAGGCGAGGAAACACAGCAGGAAGCGACGAGCGCCTGAGCAACCGCCGGAGGAAACCTGGGCTTACCAGCCCATGGTTTCCTTGAGGAAGGGAATCGTCAGCTTGCGCTGGGCCTGCAGCGACGCCTTGTCCAGCTCGTCCAGCAGGTCGAAGAGGAACTGCATGCTGCGCGCGCCGCGGGTGAGGATGAAGCGCCCCACTTCGTCGGTCAGGTGCAGGCCGCGACGAGAGGCGCGCAGTTGCAGGGCACGCAGCTTTTCTTCGTCGCTCAGCAGGTGCAGCTGGAAAATCAGCGAGAGGGTCAGGCGGGATTTCAGGTCCGGCAGCTTCACCCCCAGCTCGCGTGGCGACACCGACGCCGACAGCAGCAGCTTGCGGCCGGAATCGCGCAGACGATTGAACAGGTGGAACAGCCCTTCTTCCCACTCACGCTTGCCGGCCAGGGCATCGAGGTCGTCCAGGCACACCAGCTCGCGTTGTTCGAGGTTGTCGAAGATTTCCGGGCCGTAGGGCACCAGATCCGCCATCGGCAGGTAGACGGACGGCTCGCCGAGCTGTTCGGAACGGATGCAGGCGGCCTGCAACAAGTGGCTGCGGCCCACGCCTTCGGCGCCCCAGAGATAGATCAGGCTCTCCGTCCAACCCGCTTCCGGTTCGCACAGGCGCTCGACATAGCCCAGCGCCGCGGCATTGGCACCGGGGTAGTAGTTGGCGAACGTTGCGTCATCACGCAGGCGTACGCTTAGGGGGAGCTGCATAGGAGTCATGCGGGCCGAGCGTTTCTTCAATCGCTTAGGGTGAGCCTTGGTGACTGAAAGTTTATCCAAATCAGAAGGATAACGCAGCTCCCCGGTACGGATCAGAGCGGCCATGCCCCGCAACGGGACTTTGTCCGCTCCCGGGGCATGGCGTTATCCGCAGAAATCACCAGTGGAAACGCAGGATGTTCTGGCGCGGTACGGCGGGGTTCGGCACCGGCTGGCCATTGGCATCCACCGCTGGCGGGGTCGGTTCGGCGGAGGCTTCCTGCAGGCGGGCCAGCGCCAGTTGCGCGCGCAATTGCTCGGGGCTCGCGGTCACGTTGTAGACCAGCTTGCCGCCCTGCACCAGCACCAGCTTGGCGCCCATAGGCTCGAGCAGACGCGACACCTCGGCGTAGCGAGCCAGATCGGCGCCCTCGATCTGCAGGACCTGGGCCGAAGCCGATCCTGCCGAACCGACGAAACGCTGCGATAGACGTTGCGACACACCGAGCATCACCGCATCGGCCAGCGCGTCCGGAGTATCGCCCTGGGCCTGGCCCTGTTCGCGGCTATCGCCCATCCATACGCGCCAGGTGGCGGTCCACTTGCCGTCGGCTTCCTTGGCGTCCACCGCCAGCAGGGCGTCGGCGCCGTAGCGCTCGGAGGCAGCGTTCAGCGCGTCAGGCTGGGCGGCGTTGAGGTTCTCGGCAGTGCCGACCTGCTGCTCGCTGAGGTCAGCCATCGGCAGGCGCAGCGGCAGGCCGCGGCGTTGAGCGGCACGGTTCAGCGGCGCAGCGGCTTCCTGGCTGTCACCCACCAGGCTGCTGCCATCATCGGTGCTTTCATTCAGCCACCAGGCCAGTACGGACGGACGGCTGGCACCCCAGACAGGCAGGCCGGCCTGGCGCAGCGCGTTGTCGGTGGCGGTCGGATCGAAGTCCACCACCAGCGCCAGCGGCGGACCGTTCTCGTAGCCGTACTGGCTGATCAATTGCTGCGGGTCCTTGAAATAGCCCGCCAGCGCGGGGCTTTGCAGGCCGCGGGTGTCGCCGGTCAGGCGTTGCACCAGGGTCTGCAGGGCGCGGGTCAGGCCGGCGTTGCGCTCGTCCGGCTGCTGGGAAGCCACCGGCTCGTGCACCTGGTAAAGATTGCCAAGCGTTTCAGCGAAGGATGGCAGGCTGAGCAGCGACAGGCAGAGGATCAACAGGCGGGCAGTCAGACGCATGGCGGGCTCTCGCGGAGGAAAACGAAGATGCCGGCATCCAACGAGCCGGCAAGGAAGGCCTATACCTTAAACAGCCGTCCGGCCAGCGGCAACAGCACGAGATGGCCGCTGCCGGGCAAGCCTGATAAAATCCCGCGCCTCCCGCGCAGGCCGGGAAGCGCGAACGGCGCGCCCGGCGGCAAGACGAATCATCCCTATCTATAGGCCTGGATTTATGAGCAACAAGCAACCCTCGTTGAGCTACAAGGACGCCGGTGTGGACATCGACGCCGGCGAAGCCCTGGTCGAACGCATCAAAGGCGTCGCCAAGCGCACCGCGCGTCCGGAAGTCATGGGCGGCCTGGGTGGCTTTGGCGCTCTGTGCGAAATCCCGGCCGGTTACAAGCAGCCCGTACTGGTCTCCGGCACCGACGGCGTCGGCACCAAGCTGCGCCTGGCGCTGAACCTGAACAAGCACGACAGCATCGGCCAGGATCTGGTCGCCATGTGCGTGAACGACCTGGTCGTGTGCGGCGCCGAGCCGCTGTTCTTCCTCGACTACTACGCCACCGGCAAGCTCAACGTCGACGTGGCCGCCACCGTGGTCACCGGTATCGGCGCCGGTTGCGAGCTGGCCGGCTGCTCCCTGGTCGGTGGCGAAACCGCCGAGATGCCCGGCATGTACGAAGGCGAAGACTACGACCTGGCCGGCTTCTGCGTCGGCGTCGTGGAGAAGTCCGAGATCATCGACGGCTCGAAAGTGGTCGCCGGCGACGCCCTGATCGCCCTGCCCTCCTCCGGCCCGCACTCCAACGGCTACTCGCTGATCCGCAAGATCATCGAAGTCTCCGGCGCCGACATCGAGTCCACCCAGCTGAACGGCCAGCCCCTGGCCGACCTGCTGATGGCCCCGACCCGCATCTACGTCAAACCCCTGCTGCAACTGATCAAGCAGACCGGCGCGGTGAAGGCGATGGCCCACATCACCGGTGGCGGCCTGCTCGACAACATCCCGCGCGTCCTGCCGGACAACGCCCAGGCCGTGATCGACGTGGCCAGTTGGCAACGCCCGGCGGTCTTCGACTGGCTGCAGGAAAAAGGCAACGTCGACGAGACCGAGATGCACCGCGTGCTGAACTGCGGCGTGGGCATGGTCATCTGTGTTGCCCAGGACCAGGTCGAGGCTTCCCTGAAAGCCCTGCGTGACGCCGGCGAGCAGCCGTGGGTCATCGGCAGCATCGAAGCCTGCGCCGCCGACGCCGAGCGCGTGGTCCTGAACAACCTGAAAGGCCACTGATGTCCACACCTTGCAATGTCGTGGTGCTGATTTCCGGCTCCGGCAGCAACCTGCAAGCCCTGATCGACAGCCTCGCCGACGCCCCGTCGGCGGCAGCGATCCGCGCGGTGGTGTCCAACCGCGCGGACGCCTACGGTCTGGAGCGCTCGCGCAAGGCCGGCATCGAGACCTGCTTCCTCGACCACAAGGCCTATGCCGACCGTGAAAGCTTCGATGCCGCGCTGATCCAGGCCATCGATGGCTTCAGCCCTGACCTGGTGCTGCTCGCCGGCTTCATGCGCATCCTCAGCCCCGGCTTCGTGCGTCACTATCACGGCCGCCTGCTGAACATCCATCCGTCCCTGCTGCCCAAGTACAAGGGCCTGCACACCCATCAGCGCGCGCTGGAAGCCGGCGACGCCGAACATGGCTGCAGCGTGCACTTCGTCACGGAGGAACTTGACGGTGGACCACTGGTCGTACAGGCGACAATCCCGGTACAGTCTGACGACACGCCGGAAACGCTGGCGCAGCGCGTTCACGTGCAGGAGCACTTGATCTATCCGCTGGCCATGCACTGGTTCGCCGAAGGCCGTTTGTGCCTGGGCGAGCAAGGCGCCATGCTGGATGGGGAGCTTCTGCCCGCCTCCGGCTATTCGTACCGAACCTAGGAGATTCGTGATGCGTAGAGCCCTGCTGTTCCTGATGGCTGTACTGACCTTGCCGGCCCAGGCTTTCGAGCTGCAGCCGTTCGAGGCCAGCTACACCGCCGACTGGAAACAGATGCCGATCAGCGGGACCGCCTCCCGCAGCCTCAAGCAAGGCGACGGCGGCCGTTGGGAGTTGGATTTCAAGGCGTCCATGCTGCTCGCCAGTCTCACCGAGACCAGTACGTTCAAGGTCGAGAACGACACCTACCTGCCGCTGACCTACCGCTGGGCCCGCGAAGGCCTGGGCAAGAACAAGCAGACCGAGCTCGATTTCGACTGGGCCGAGAAGCAGGTACTGGGCAGCGACCGTGGCGACCAGGTGCGCCAGCCGCTGAACAAGGGACAGCTGGACAAGTCGACCTACCAGCTCGCGCTGCAGCATGATGTGGCTGTCGGCAAGAAGGCCATGAGCTACCAGGTGATCGAGGGTACCGACACCGATACCTACGATTTCCGCGTGCTGGGCGAGGAGAAGGTCCGCACCCAGGCCGGCCTGATCACCGCCATCAAGGTGGAGCGCGTGCGCGACCCTACCAAGAGCAACCGCAAGACCGTCCTCTGGTTCGCCAAGGACTGGGATTACCTGCTGGTCCGCCTGTATCAACAGGAGTCCGACGGCAAGGAATACCAGATCATGCTCAAGGAAGGCAGCGTGAACGGCAAGACCGTCCAGGGCGAGAAAGGCTGATCCTTCAGCAGCATGAAAAAGCCGGGCAAATGCCCGGCTTTTTCTATCGTGCGTGGCCGGACCAGATGTCGCAGTGTTTTTGTAGGAGCGAGCTTGCTCGCGAACCGCTTGGCGCCGGCGTTGCCTGGAGTTCTGTTCGCGAGCAAGCTCGCTCCTACCAAGAGCAAAAAAGCCGGGCATTGCCCGGCTTTTCTTTGCCTTGAAGCCATGCCTGCGAATCAGCCCTCGGTGGGGGGCTTGCGCTTGAAGCGGCGGAGGATCCAGCCGATGGCCAGCGCCGGGATGATCCACAGCTTCTTCAGCAGCACCAGCGCGGTGGCGAACAGGCCGACCTTGGCCGCCACCTTGCCGGCAATCAGCGCGCCCAGGCCATAGGCCGCGACCTTGTCGACGCTGGGGTTGAAGTCGACATAGCGGCTGCCCGGATTGAATTCGGTCATGGCCAGCACCTTGTCGACGTTCTTCTCGATCTCCGGCAGTTGCTCCATACCGGCCACGAAGTTCAGCACCAGCACCCCTTTGCGGCCCAGCACGCGGATGTTGTAGTTCAGCGTGTGCTCCTTGGCGTCGCCGAACTGCAGCTCCTTGGCCCAGTACAGTTTCTTCTCGGCGGCGTCATAACGCGGCGGCGCGGCCCAGCCGATCAGTTGGATCGCCTCGAAGCCCTGCTGCTCGCGCTGCGGGTTGGCTTCCTTGAGATCGTTCTGCATGTCCTTGAGCATCTCGGCGTAGTCGATCTTCGCCGCGTCCTCGTCGGACACGTAACCGCTCTCCTCATACTGCACGGTCACCGCCCATGACTCGGCGGCGAAGGGCGAGACGTCCGCTGGCATCAACATGCCCAATGGCGGCTCGGAGCTGGGCGGGTTGCCCCAGGCCTCCAGCACACGCTCGGCATCCTTGCCGTCGAGGAAGACGAAATTGTCCGGCAGGTCGAAGGTGGCGAGGTTGTCACCGACCACCACCTTGCCCTTCTGGAAGTGCAGGCTGGCGACGAAGGTCTCGGGCGACATTTCCTCGTCCGACTCGGCGGCGGGGGCTGTGGCGGCCGCAGCAGCAGGGGCTTCGCTGGAACTGGAAGTGGCGGGTGCGGCAAACGCGGGCGCGGCGCCAGCCTGCGCGAGCAAGGCAACGAGGAAGAGGGCTTTGCCATCCATAGGGTGAATCTCCTGAATCATATCCATGACATCGGCGGCCAATTGCTGAGCCGCCGGGCACGAATTGTCGCACTCCAGCGCTGAACCTGTAACAGGAAATTTCACTTCCGCCCGATGCGCTGCACAAAAAAGCCGGGCACCGGCCCGGCTGGTGGTTTCATGATCTGTCTCCGACAGGGTTCATTGTAGGAGCGAGCTTGCTCGCGAACCCGTTTGCCGGCCGCGCCGGTGCCATGCGTTCGCGAGCAAGCTCGCTCCTACAAAAAGCCGTTGATTCAGGGCTGGCTGGCGATAGCTTTCTCGATGGCCGCCTGCAGCTCGGGATCATCTGGCTTGGTCAGGCTGGAAAACTCCGCCACCACCTTGCCCTGGCGATCCACCACGTACTTGAAGAAGTTCCAGCGCGGCACCTGGTCAGCCTGCTGCGCGAGGTCCTTGAACAGGGGGATCGCCTCGTCGCCGCTGACGTGCTGCACCGAGGTCATGTTGAAGGTCACACCGTAATTGCCGTAGCAGATCTTCGCGGTCTCGGCGGCGTCGGCGTCTTCCTGCTTGAAGTCGTCGGAGGGCACGCCGAGTACTTCCAGGCCCTGCCCCTTGTACTTCTGGTAGACCGCCTCGAGCCCCTTGAACTGCGGCGTGAAGCCACAGTGGCTGGCGGTGTTCACCACCACCAGCGGCTTGCCGGCATACAGCTCGCAGAGGTCGAGCACGTCCTTGGAACGCAGCTTGGGCAATTCACCCTGAGTCTTGAGCAGCGCCGGACACTCGGCGGCCTGGGCGGCAAAGGGCAACAGCAGGGTCAGGGCGAGCAGAGAGAGACGCATGGCAGTGATCCTCGAGTGATTCCGCCACGCTACCCCGCGCACCGGGCATCAGCAACTGCCCATGCCCAATTGCATCAGCGCCAGCCCGCCGCGCTGCCAGCCCCACCAGGCGAGGCCGGCCAGCGCCAGGCAAATGCCCAGTACCAGTACGATCACCAGCCTGCGTTTCACGCGGCCTCCAGGACTGGCCGCTCGATCGGGCGCTCACGCACTGGCCAGTTGAGCAGGCCCGCCAGCAGGCTGAGGAGGATGGAAACCTGCCAGACCAGATCGTAGTTGCCGGTGTGGTCATACACATAGCCCCCCAGCCAGCCGCCGAGGAAGGCGCCGACCTGGTGGAACAGGAAGGTGATGCCGCCGAGCATCGACAGGTTGCGCACGCCGAACAGCGTGGCCACGGTGCCATTGGTGAGCGGCACGGTGGACAGCCACAGCAGCCCCATCGCAATGCCGAAGGCATAGGCCGTCCATACCGTCAGCGGCGCCCAGAGGAAGGCGACGATCACCACGCCGCGCAGCAGGTACAGGCCGGTGAGCAGCTTGGGTTTGCTCATCCGCCCGCCCAGCCAGCCGGCGATGTAGGTGCCAAACACGTTGAACAGCCCCACCAGCGCCAGCACCGTGGTGCCGACGGTGGCCGGCAGGTGACGATCCACCAGGTAGGCCGGCAGGTGCACGCCGATGAACACCACCTGGAAGCCGCAGACGAAGAAGCCCAGGGACAACAGCCAGAAGCCGGAATGGCCGGCCGCCTCGCGCAACGCCTCGCCAAGGGTCTGCTCGTGGCCCTGGACCGGCAGCGGCTTGTCGCGCATCAGCCCGGACAGCGGAACGATCAGTGCCACCAGCAGGCCCAGCGCCAGCAGCGCAGCGGACCAGCCCAGCCAACTGATCAGGCCGAGGGTGCCCGGCAGCATGACGAACTGACCGAAGGAGCCGGCCGCCGCCGAGATGCCCATCGCCATGCTGCGCCGCTCCAGCGGTACCGCACGGCCCACCGCACCGAGGATCACCGAGAAGGAAGTGCCGGACAGGCCGATGCCGATCAGCAGGCCCGCGCTCAAGGACAGGCTGAAGGCCGAATCGGAGTAGCCCATCAGCACCAGGCCGACGGCGTAGAGGATGCCGCCCACCAGCACGGTGCGCATGGCGCCGAAGCGGTCGGCGATGGCCCCGGTGAACGGCTGGGCGATGCCCCAGATGAGGTTCTGCAGGGCGATGGCGAA
The DNA here is from genome assembly GCF_000349845.1 of Pseudomonas sp. ATCC 13867. Taxonomy (NCBI): domain Bacteria; kingdom Pseudomonadati; phylum Pseudomonadota; class Gammaproteobacteria; order Pseudomonadales; family Pseudomonadaceae; genus Pseudomonas; species Pseudomonas sp. ATCC 13867. The sequence goes on from NC_020829.1 coordinate 4,037,607, forward strand.
GGCGAAGGTCTCGCGGCCCCAGCCGAACTCGGCGCTCATCGGCGCCAGGAACAGGCCGAAGCCGTGGCGGATGCCCAGGGACAAGGCCAGGATCAGGGCGCCGGACAAGAGTATCCAGAACGCCGTGCGCGATAGCTTCGACATCGTTTTCTCCTAAACGGGTATATACCCGCTTTTAATCCGTCTTCTAAGGTGAAAAGCTATCCATTGCACGCGGGCCGCCGCTAGCTCTCCAGCTCGGCCAGTTCATCCAGCAAGGCTTCCAGCTGACGGCGCTTGTCCTCGCCCAGGTGGGCCGCGACATCCTGCTGCGCCGCATCCCAGGCCTCGCGGCCAAGCTCGATGCGCGCCAGTCCTTCCGCGGTCAGCACCACGATACGGTTGCGCAGGTCTGCGCCCTCCGCCAGGCGTACCAGCCCCTCGCCTTCCAGCGGCTTGAGGTTGCGCCCGAGGGTACTGCGGTCCAGGCCCATCGCTTCGGCCAGTTCGGAGATGCTCGGCTGCTCCAGCCGCGACAGGTGCCGCAACAGGGAAAACTGCGGCGTGGTCAACCCGACCCCCTTCAGGGCGTCATCATAGACACGGGTGACCGCACGGGCGGAGCGGCGCAATTTGGTACAGAGACAGTGGGTCGTCAGCATGACTGCGTGTATATACCCGCAATCTGCGGATCGTCAATGGCCGGCGCGACCGATTGTCCCATCTGCCAGATCGGCGCGTTGGCGCAGCCAAGGGCATCGCGCGGAGCCAGCCGTATAACTGCGGCCATCCAGCCCCGCGCTTTCGACGGGGCGCATCACGCTCCGAGGTCCCCGATGCCCGTCTACAAAGCTCCGCTGCGCGACACCCGCTTCCTGCTCAACGAAGTCTTCGATTTCCCCAGCCACTACCAGAACCTGGTCAACGGCGGCGAAGCCACGCCGGACATGGTCGATGCCATTCTCGGCGAATGCGCGAAACTCTGCGAGGAGGTTATCGCCCCGCTCTACCACAGTGGCGACGAGGAAGGCTGCCACCTGGAGAACGGCGAAGTGCGCACCCCCAAGGGCTTCAAGGAAGCCTACGACGCTTACGTCGCCGGCGGCTGGCAGGGCCTGTCGCACCCGGTGGAATACGGCGGCCAGGGCCTGCCGATGAGCCTGGGCGCGCTCAAGCAGGAGATGCTGGGCACCGCCAACTGGCCGTTCTCGATGTACCCGGGGCTGTCGCTGGGCGCGATGAACACCGTGATGCAGCACGGCACCGAGGCGCAGAAGCAGACCTACCTCACCCCGCTCACCGAAGGCCGCTGGGGCGGCACCATGTGCCTGACCGAGCCGCAGTGCGGCACCGACCTGGGTCAGGTGAAGACCCGCGCCGAAGCCAACACCGACGGTAGCTACGCGATCACCGGCACCAAGATCTTCATCTCCTCCGGCGAGCACGACCTCACCGAGAACATCGTCCACATCGTGCTCGCACGCCTGCCGGACGCGCCCAAAGGCACGCGCGGCATCTCGCTGTTCATCGTGCCGAAATTCCTGCCGGGTGAAAGCGGCAGCCTCGGCCCGCGCAACGGCGTGACCTGCGGCGCGCTGGAAAAGAAGATGGGCATCAAGGCCTCGGCCACCTGCGTGATGAACTTCGACGGCGCCACCGGCTACCTGATCGGCGAACCGAACAAGGGCCTGGAGTGCATGTTCACCTTCATGAACAGCGCGCGCATCGGCACCGCCATCCAGGGCGTCGCCACCGCCGAGCTGGCCTACCAGGGCGCACTCGCCTATGCCCGCGAGCGCCGCTCGATGCGCGCCCTCTCCGGCACCAAGGAACCGGGCGAGATCGCCGACAGCCTGATGCACCACGGCGACGTGCGCCGCATGCTGCTGACCCAGAAGGCCGTGGCCGAGGGCGGCCGCGCGCTGATCTACCTAGCCACCCAGTACGCCGACAAGATGATCCAGGGCCTGCTGACCAACGACAACGCCGAATATGACCGCTGGGACGACAAGCTCGGCTTCCTCACCCCGATCCTCAAGGGCTGCCTGACCGAACTGGGCCTGGAGAGCGCTAACCTCGGCATGCAGGTATTCGGCGGCCACGGCTACATCAAGGAACACGGCATGGAGCAGATCGTCCGCGACGCGCGGATCGCCACGCTCTACGAAGGCACTACCGGCATCCAGGCGCTGGACCTGCTCGGCCGCAAGGTGCTGCTGATGACCCAGGGCAAGGCGGTGCGCGACTTCACCCGGCAGGTGGCGAAGTTCGCCGTCGAACTGCTCAAGCAGGAGCCGGCCATGCGCGGTCGCGCGCTCACCCTGCTCAAGCTCTGCGCGCAGTGGAACCTGCTGACGCTGCGCATCGCCCTCACCGCCCGCAAGCAGCGCGACCTGGTGAGCACCGCCAGCCACGACTACCTGATGTTCTCCGGCTACGCCGCGCTGGCGTATTCCTGGGCGCTGCAGGAAGCCGCCGCGCGCAAGCGCCTGCGCCAGGGCGGCAGCGAGTCGAGCGACTTCTACAAGGCGAAGATCGCTACCAGCGAGTTCTACTTCGCCCGCCTGCTGCCGCGCGCCAAGGGGCATGCGGCGGCGATGGCGAAGCCGGTGCAGTCGATCATGGGTTTGAAGACGGAGCATTTCGCCTTCGATTGAGGTGGGCGCTTTTCGTAGGACCGAGGGGGGGCGCCCAGCCCTTGCTCGCCAACGCGCTTCCCGGCCGCATCGGAGCCATGCGGTTCGCGAGCAAGCTCGCTCCTACAACACGTCCAGCCCACCCGCATAACCGCGGGGACATGATCAGACCGCCAGCGCCACCAGCACTGCGCACTCGATCAGCTCCACCATCGCCCCGGCGGTATCCCCGGTGGTACCGCCCAGGCGGGCGATGAAGCGGCGGCGCAGCCAGACGAAGACCACCAGCGCAACCGCCACCGCAAGCATTCCGGGCAACCCCATCACCACCATCAGCGCGGCGTTGCCCGCCAGCATCCAGGGTGTCGCCCGGCGCGGCAAGTGGTCCGCCAGCGCCTGCCCGAGGCCGCCGCGGCGGGCGTACTCGGTGCTGAAGAACAGCAAAGGCAATGCACAACGTCCCAGCCACGGCGCCAGCAGCAGCGCCCAGTACTGGTGGTTGCCGAGCACCGCGGCAAGCGCGGCGAACTTCAGCAGCAACACCACGACCAGCGTCACCACCGCCGCAGGCCCGCAGCACGGATCCTTCATGATCGCCAGGGTGCGCTCGCGATCGCCCAGGCCGCCGACCCAGGCATCCGCCGTATCGGCCAGGCCATCCAGGTGCAGCGCACCGCTGATCAGGACCCACAGCGCCAGCAACAGCGCCGCCTGCAACAGCAGGTGCACGTTGACCAGCAACTCGCCCACGCCCATCAGCAGCCCGCCGATCAGCAACCCCACCAGCGGATAGAACAGCGTCGCCCGGCCGAACTGTTCCGGCGTGGGCATCTGCGTGAAACGCACCGGCAGGCGGGTGAGGAACTGCAGCGCCACCAGGGGCAGGCACCAGTCGCTGAGCGGGCCGGCGGGCGGGGAAGTGGGTAGGTCACCCGGCGTTGGCACGGGCTCATCTCGTTCGGGTTGTTCGCTCATCGCCGTTCCGCCTGCTGGATTCGCCAGCCTTCGCCTTCACGCGCCACGGCCAGCGACAGGCACTGGCCGTGATCGACCACCACCTCCAGCAAACGCCGGGCCGGCAAGCCACCAGCCAATGCCCCCAGCAGGCGCATCACGCCACCGTGGGTCACCACCAGTACACAGGCGCCGGCGTGGTCGCGGTGTAACCGCTCCAGTGCGCGGAATACGCGGAGTTCGAAGTCACCCAACGGCTCGCCGTCGGGCGGAGGAAACGCGTAGGGATCGGACCAGAAACGCCCCAGCGCCTGGGCATCGCTTTCCATCAGCTTAGCTGGCGAAAGGCCTTCCCATTGGCCGAAGTCCAGCTCGCGCAGGTCGGCGTCCAGGCTCAGCGGCAGCCCGTGGCGGCCCGCCAGTTCCTGCGCGAACGCGGCGCAGCGGCGCAGCGGCGAGCTGACCACCGCCGACCAGCGGCACGCCTCGCCAACCGTCGCCCGCATCTGTGCCCAACCGGTTTCAGTCAGCGCATCGTCCAGGCGCCCGCGAAAGCCGCCGCCCTGCTCGGTTTCGCCGTGGCGCAGCAGGTCCAGGAACAGCGTCATGCCGGGCGATCCGACACCGCCGCCTCGGCGAAGGTGGCCATGCCGCTGTGCAGCCGGCAGGCCTGGCGCAGCAGCGGCACCGCCAGCGCCGCGCCGCTGCCCTCGCCCAGGCGCAGGCCGAGGTCCAGCAGCGGCTGCGCGTTGAGCGCGCTGAGCACACGGTCGTGCCCCGGTTCCGCACCGGCATGGGCGAACAGCAGCCAGTCGCGGCAATTGGGGTTGAGGTGCGTGGCGCACAGCGCAGCCGTGCTGCAGATGAAGCCGTCCACCAGCGCCGGAATGCCTTTCTGCGCGCAGGCAAGGTAAGCGCCGGCCAGCGCGGCAATCTCGAAACCGCCGAGGCGGCACAGCGCTTCGAAAGGCTCGTCGCACTGGGGGCGGTGCAAGGCCAAGGCACGCTCGATCACTTCGACCTTGCGCGCCACCCCCTGCGCATCCAGCCCGGTACCGGGGCCGACCAGCGCCTGCGCCGGTTCATCCAGCAGCGCGCAGGCCAGCGCGGCCGCCGCGCTGGTATTGCCGATACCCATCTCGCCGCCGATGAACAGCTCCGCGCCGGCCTGCTGCGCCCGGCGCACCGACTCGCGCCCGGCTTCCAGGGCGGTCAGGCACTGCGCAGCGGTCATCGCCGGCGACCGGGTGAAGTTCGCGGTGCCGGCGCCAACCATCAGGTGCAGCACACCCGGCAGCGGTTCCAGCGGCGTCGCCGTGCCGAGGTCGATCACCTCCAGGTGCGCCTCGAGATCACGCGCCAGCACGCTGATCGCCGCGCCGCCGCGCACGAAGTTGCGCAGCATCTCGACGGTCACCGCCTGCGGATAGGCCGATACGCCCTCGGCCACCACGCCGTGGTCACCGGCGAACAGGGCGATCCAGAGGTGTTCCAGCGTCGGCCGCTCGCGGCCCTGCAGGCCGGCCAGACGGATGGTTTCCTCTTCCAGGCGGCCCAGCGCGCCGCGCGGCTTGGTCAACCGGTCCTGGCGCGCGGCGGCCTTGTCCTGCGCCACGCGGTCGATCGGCTGGGTACCTTGCAGCCACCATTGCAGACTCATAACGCATTCCCCTTCAACACCGTGGGCAGGCCGGCGACGGTAAACACCACGCGCTCGCAGACCTCGGCCAGCGACTGGTGCAGCCAGCCGGCCTCGTCGACATAGCGGCGGCTGAGCTCGCCCATCGGCACCACGCCCAGCCCGGTTTCGTTGCTGACCAGGATGATCCGTCCCGGCAGGCGCGGCAGCGCCTCCAGCAGCGCATCGATCTCGCCGCGCAGGCGCCAGCCGTCTTCATGCAGCAGCAGGTTGGTGACCCAGAGGGTCAGGCAATCCACCAGCACGCAGCGCTGTGGATCGGCCAGGCGCTCCAGCGCCCCGGCCAGGGCCAGCGGCTCCTCCACCAGCCCCCACTGCGCGGGACGGCGCTCGCGGTGCTGGAGGATGCGCGTAGACATCTCGCCATCGCCGGCCTGGGCCGTGGCGACATAGGTGACCGGCAGGCCGCTTTGCAGCGCCAGGCGCTCGGCCAGGCGGCTCTTGCCCGAACGGGCGCCGCCGAGGATCAGTTCAAGCATGTTGTCTCCGGATAAATCGATATCTGCAGGAGCGAGCTTGCTCGCGAACCGCCCGACCCCGGCGCGTTCGAGGAAATTTGTTCGCGAGCAAGCTCGCTCCTACGAAGAGCCCCCCTACAGCCCGCATAGTGCTTTCAATCGTGCAGTATCCAGATGCGCCTCGACCTGGTCGGCCAGGCGCTCGATGTCGCGCTCACGCAGCGCGTGGTAATCGATGCTCCGCACCTCGCGCAATCCCGCCCAGCGCAGCAGCGCCGAGCAGGCGGCCGGCGACTCGAACAGCCCGTGCAGGTAGGTGCCCAGCACCTGGCCGTCCGCACTCACGGCGCCATCGGCGCGACCATCGCCCAGGCGGACGGCGGGACATTCCAGCGCCGGGCCTTCGCTGACGCCGGCATGAATCTCGTACCCGGCCACCTCGGCATCCTCCAGCGCCAACCGGCCGCGGACATTGCGCAGTTGCTTCTCCGGCTCCAGCACGGTGCGGAAGTCCAGCAGGCCGAGGCCGTCGCTCTCCCCCGCCGCGCCTTCCAGTCCATGCGGGTCGGCCAGGGTCTGTCCCAGCATCTGCAACCCTCCACAGATCCCCAGCAGCTTGCCGCCATAGCGCAGGTGGCGCTGGATCGCCGTATCCCACCCCTGCTCGCGGAGGAAGGCAAGGTCGGCTCGAACGCTCTTGGAGCCGGGCAGGATGATCAGGTCCGTCGGCGGCCGCGGCTGCCCCGGCCCGACGAAGCTCAGCTCCACCTGTGGGTGCAAACGCAGCGGGTCGAAATCGGTGTGATTGCTGATGCGCGGCAGCACCGGTACCGCCACGCGCAGACATTCGCCGCTCTTGGCGGTCTGGCGGAGGTCGATGGCGTCCTCGGCTTCCAGGTGGAAATCCATCAGGTATGGCAGCACGCCCAGCACCGGCACGCCGGTGCGCTGTTCCAGCCAGTCGAGGCCGTTCTGCAACAGCGCGATGTCGCCCCGGAAGCGGTTGATCACGAAGCCCTTCACCCGCGCCCGCTCGCTCACGGACAGCAACTCCAGGGTGCCGACCAGATGCGCGAACACGCCGCCACGGTCGATGTCCGCGACGAGGATCACCGGGCAGTCCACCGCCTCGGCGAAGCCCATGTTGGCGATGTCGTTGGTGCGCAGGTTGATCTCTGCCGGCGAGCCCGCGCCTTCCACCATGACCACCGGGTACTGCGCGGCGAGACGCGCGTGCGACTCCAGCACCGCCTGCATCGCCACCCGCTTGTAGTCGTGGTAGGCGGCGGCGTTCATGCTGGTCACCGCGCGGCCGTGGATGACCACCTGGGCGCCGATGTCGCTGTTGGGCTTGAGCAGCACCGGGTTCATGTCGGTGTGCGGTGCCAATCCACAGGCCTGGGCCTGGACCGCCTGGGCGCGGCCGATCTCGCCGCCGTCGGCGGTGACCGCGCTGTTGAGCGCCATGTTCTGCGGCTTGAACGGCGCCACCGCCACGCCCTGGCGACGCAGCCAGCGGCACAGCGCCGTCACCAGGGTGCTCTTGCCGGCGTCGGAGGTGGTGCCCTGCACCATCAATGTCGTGCCCTGCACCATCAATGTCGCACCCTGATCCATCAGCCTCTCGGCCTGCCCCGTCGGCGAGGTCATCGCAGGTTCTCCATCTGCTTGAAGGTGTGCAAACCATGCTCCAGGCGCCGCCAGCCCTCCTCGTCCGCCGGCAGGCCGAAGCGCAGGCTGGCGGGCGAGTCGAACAGGCGCACGAGAATCCCTTGGCGCGCCAGGTGCTCGCGCAGTACCGGGCTCTGCATCGACACCACCCACTGGAACAGCGACGTGCCGCCCTGGGGGGCGAAACCATGCTCGCCGAGCAGCCCCGCCAGACGCCGGCTGGCCTCGGCCAGGTCGCGGCGGCGCTGGATGTGTTCGTGGAGATCGCCCAGCACCGCCTGCGCCGCCCAACGCGTCGGACCGTTCACCGCCCAGGGCCCGAGCGACTGCGCAAGGCCCGCCAGCAGGCGCGGTTCGGCGAAAGCGAATCCCAGCCGCGCGCCGGCCAGGCCGAAGAACTTGCCGAAGGATCGCAGCACCACCAGCCCCGGCCGGGTTGCGCAACGGGGGGCCAGGCTCTGCTCCGGGGTACAGTCCATGAAGGCTTCGTCCACCACCAGCCAGCCGCCGCGCTCGTGCAACCGCGCGTGCCACTCCAGCAGAACGCCGGGATCGATGCGTCGGCCGGTGGGGTTGTTCGGGTTGACCACCACCAGCACATCGAAACGCTCCAGGTGATGCGTCACTTCGTGATCGCCGACTTCCCGCAGGATATGCCCGGCGCTACGCCAGGCATGGGCATGCTCGGCATAACAGGGCGAGACCACGCCGACCTTGCCCGGCCGGCGCAGCCTCGGCAGCAACTGGATGGCCGCCTGGCTGCCGGACAGCGGCAGCAGCGTCTCGGCGCCATAGTAGCGGCGCGCGGCGGCTTCCAGGCCATCGTCGTCTTCCGGCAGGCGCATCCAGGCGCTGGCCGGGATGTTCGGCAGGCTCCAGGGCCAGGGCGAGATGCCGGTGGACAGGTCCAGCCACTCCGCCAGCGGGATGCCATAGTGCTGCGCCGCCCGGCGCAACCGGCCACCATGTTCGAGCATTCAGAGCACTCCCGGAATCAGGATGAGCGCCAGCCACAGCAGCACGCCCTGGCGCACCAGGGCCAGCGCGCGCCAGATGTCCGCCGCGCTCGGCGCCGGGCCTTCGCCCAGTTGCGGACGTTCATGCAGCGCGCCGTGGTAGCGCGCCGCACCGCCCAGCGCGACACCCAGGGCGCCGGCACCGGCGGCCATCACCGGGCCGGCGTTGGGGCTGTCCCATTGCGGCGCCTGCGTGCGCCAGCAGCGCAGTGCCAGGCGGGTCTGCCCGAGCAGCGCGTAGGTCAGCGCCACCAGTCGCGCCGGGATGTAATTGAGCACATCGTCGATCTTCGCCGCCGCCCAGCCGAAGCGTTCGAAGCGCGCGTTGCGATAACCCCACATCGCATCGAGGGTATTGCTCAGCCGATACAGCACCACGCCCGGAGCGCCGGCCACGGCGAACCAGAACAGCGCGGCGAACACCGCGTCGCTGCCGTTCTCCAGCACCGACTCGGTGGCCGCGCGGGCCACGGCGGTCTCGTCCAGCGCGGAGGTTTCGCGGCTGACCATGCAACCCACGCGCAGACGCGCTTCGTTCAGATCGCCGCCGCGCAATGCCAGGGCCACCGGTTCGGCGTGCTCACCCAGGCTGCGCAGGCCCAGCGCGGCATACAGGGCGAGCGCCTGGACCAGCCAGCCGACCTGGGGCAGCAGGCTCAGCAACCCTGCGATCAAGGTCAGCGGAATGACCGCGAGCACCCAGGCGGTAACGCCATGACTGCGCCAGCCCAGACCGGGCGTGTCGGCCGCCGCATCCGTGCGCGATCGATTGAAGCGCCGCTCCAGTCGATCGGCGAAGCGCCCGAAGGCCACCAGCGGGTGCCAGCGCTTCGGCTCGCCCAGCAGCGCGTCCAGCGCCACCCCGAGCACACTCAACAGCGCCAGGCTCATGGCTGCTCCCCCCAGTGGTTCTCGAACAGCAGCTCGCCGAGCGGGCGCGGCTGCCGCCAGCCCTCCAGGGCCAGCATCGGCGCCGGGTAGAACTCGCTCACCGGCCCGAGGCAGATCACCGCCACCGCTTCGGCCCCGACGGGCAGGCCGAGCAGTTCGCCCAAGGCGGCCGGGTCGAACAACGACACCCAACCCATGCCCAGGCCCTCCGCGCGGGAGGCGAGCCAGAGGTTCTGGAGGGCGCAGGCCAGCGAGGCCAGGTCCATCTGCGGCAGCGTGCGGCGGCCGAACACATGCGCCTCGCGGCCGTCCATCAGCGCGGCGACCAGCACTTCGGCGCAGTCGAGCACCCCCTCCACCTTCAGCCGCATGAATTCGGCGGAGCGTTCGCCCAACGCCTCGGCGGTGCGCACACGTTCGTCCTCCACCAGTTGGTGGATCGACTGGCGCAACGCCCTGGCGGTGATACGGATGAACCGCCACGGCTGCATCAGGCCGACGCTGGGCGCCTGATGGGCGGCCTCCAGCAGACGGGCAAGCAGCTCGGGCGCCACCTCGCCGCCGCTGAAGTGGCGCATGTCGCGGCGCTCGGCAATGGCGCGGTAGAGCGCGGCGCGTTCTTCAAGGCTGTAGGCGTGCTGAGTCATGGTCGGTCATGGTCGAAACAGGGCCACCGCGGCGTCCGGAGCGGACGGCAGGTAGAAGTGGATGTAGGACGCGGTAAGCCGGCCACGACGGAACACCGCCTCGGCCACCGGTTTGTCGTTCGGACAGACGCCACGGGCCAGCGGTGGTTCCGGGCTGTCCAGCAGCGAATGGTGGAAGGTGTGGCCGCGCAGCGTGCCTTCGGGCAGCGCCACGGCCTGCAGCGCCAGTGCCGCCAGGCGCTTCTGCAGGCGTGCCTCGCCGGGCAGCAGGCCGAGCAGTTCGGCGCGTACGCCATCCACGTCGGCCAGCGCGTCGAGCAGATAGAGCATGCCCCCGCACTCGGCGAGGATCGGCTTTCCCGCGTCATGGTGAGCACGGATCGCCTGGGACATGGAGAGGTTTTCCGCCAGCGCGCGCAGGTGCAATTCCGGGTAGCCGCCGGGCAGGTAGAGGCTGTCCACCGCAGGCAGCGCCTTGTCGCACAATGGCGAGAAGAACACCAGCTCGGCCCCCAGTGCGCGCAGCAGATCGAGGTTCGCCTGGTAGAGGAAGGCGAAGGCGTTGTCCCGCGCCACGCCGATCCGCACGCCGTCGAGACGACCGAGCGCGGCGCGCGGCCCGGCTGCCGCGAAGCACACCGGCGCCGGCAGCTCGGTACTGGCGCTGGCGGCCAGGGCATCGGCGGCGGCGTCCAGGCGGGCGTCGAGGTCGGCCAGTTCGTCGGCCTGCACCAGGCCCAGGTGACGGCTGGGCAGTTCCACCTCGGTGTCGCGCGGCAGCGCGCCATACCAGCGGATCCATTCCGGCAGGCTGTCGCGCACCAGGTCGCGGTGGCGCTGGCTGCCGATGCGGTTGGCGAGCACGCCGGAGAATGGCAGGTCGCTCTGGTAGGTAGCCATGCCGACCGCCAGCGCGCCGAAGGTCTGGGCCATCGACTGGCCGTTGATCACCGCCATCACCGGCACGTCGAAGCGGCGGGCGAGATCGGCCGCCGAGGGCGAACCGTCGAACAGCCCCATCACGCCTTCGATCAGGATCAGGTCGGCCTCGCCGGCGGCTTCCCAAAGCAACCGCCGGCTCTCGTCCTCGCCGACCATCCACAGGTCCAACTGGTAGACCGGCGCGCCGCTGGCGCGGGCGAGGATCATCGGGTCGAGGAAATCCGGCCCGCACTTGAACACCCGCACCTGGCGTCCAAGGCGCGTGTGCAGGCGTGCCAAGGCGGCGGTCACGGTGGTCTTGCCCTGGCCGGAGGCCGGGGCGGCGATCAGGAGTGCGGGGCACTGACGGGAGTCGGACATCAGGTGCGTTCCGGCACGACGGCAGCCATCAGAACTCCACCCCTTTCTGCGCCTTGATCCCGGCCTTGAAGGCATGCTTCACCAGGCCCATCTCGGTCACGGTGTCGGCCGCCTCGACCATCGCCGGCAGCACGCCACGCCCGGTGGCGACCACATGCTGCATCGGTGGACGGGCGGCGATGTCGGCGAGCACGCTGTCCAGCGCCAGGTAACCGTGCTTGAGGGCGATGTTCACCTCGTCCAGCACCACCAGGCCGACCTGCGGATCGCCCAGCAACTGGCGGGCGACGTCCCAGGCCTCGCGGGCCTTGGCGATGTCGCGCTGGCGGTCCTGGGTCTCCCAGGTGAAGCCCTCGCCCATCACGTGGTAGCTGACCTCTTCGGGGAAACGCCGGAAGAAGGCCTCCTCGCCGGTGGTGGCGGCGCCCTTGATGAACTGCACCACGCCCACCTTCATGCCGTGGCCCAAGGCGCGGGCGACCATGCCGAAGGCCGAGCTGCTCTTGCCCTTGCCGTTGCCGCTGTGGACCAGGAACACACCACGCTCGCCCTGGGCCTGGGCGATCTTCTCGTCGACCACGGTTTTCTTGCGCTGCATGCGCGAACGGTGGCGTTCGTCCTTTTCCGGGGATTCGCTCATCGGTCTCTCTCCTCTCAAAGGGCCTGGTAGCGCACGCCGAAGAGTACGGCGCGGCCGGGCTGCTCATAGCCCAGGGTGGTCTGGTAATCGGCGTCGAACAGGTTGCTCAGGCGCGCCTGCAGACGCCACTCCGGGTTCAGTCGATACTCGCCGCGCAGGTCCAGGGTAGCGAAGCCGCCCAGGCGATTGCGGTTGGCCAGGTCATCGTAGCGGCGGCCTTCGGCGTGCAGGCTGGCGCCCAGGCTCAGCGCGTCGAGGCGCCGGTCGAGGTCCAGGTTGAACAACTGCCGGGCGCGGCGCGGCAGGTCGTTGCCACGGTTGCCGCTGGCGCGGCTTTCCGGGTCGAGCAGGCTGGCGTTGGCGTTCCACACCCAGTCCCGCCACTGGCTGCCCAGCTGCAGTTCGACACCGCGGATGCGCGCCTGGTCGATATTGTCCGGCGCACGCAATGCCGAGTCGTAGGCGATCAGGTCGTCGATCGCCGTGCGGTACAGGTTCACCGCCCAGTGGCCCCAGCCGTGGCGACCGTCCACGCCGAGTTCGACGCTGCGCGAGGTTTCCGCATCCAGGTCGGGGTTGCCGTAGCCAGGGTAATAGAGTTCGTTGAAGGTCGGCGCCTTGAACGCCGTACCGTAGCTGGCGAAGGCCCGTACGGCGTCGGTCAGCGCGTAGCCCCAGGCGAGGTTGCCGGTGTTGCGGCTGCCGAACTGCTGGTTGTCGTCGTGGCGCAGGCTCAGTTGCCAGTCATGCCGCCCCGCGCTGCCCAGGTACTGGGCGAAGGTGCCGCGGTTGTCGCGGGAGGTCAACGCATAGTCGGTGGAACTGCTTAGTTCATCCTGCTGCCAGTCGTAGCCCAGGGTCAGGGTGTGGCCGGGCGCGAGGTCCAGGTCGTTCTGCCAGGACGCGGTGTCGCGACGGCTGTCGAAGCGCGAGTAGAAGGCACCGTCCTGGTAGGCATCGGACTTGTCCTCGCTGCGCCCGGCGGACAGGCTCACCCGCCAGGGCTCCAGCGGCGCGAAGCGCGCGCGGCCGCCGATCACCCGCTGCACGCCATCGTTGTAGGCATCGAAGCCCTGGGTGCGGCGGCTGTTCACCGTGTCGAAGTCGTTGTGCGAATCGGTTTGCAGCAGGCTGCCGTCCAGCTCCAGGCCGTTGTCGAAACGGTAGCCGGCACGCAGCGAACCGGACAGGTTGCGGTAGCCGTCGCGGTCCGGCTCATGGCCGCTGGCACCGTTGGCCTTGGCGTCGATGCCAGCGGTATCCAGGCTCGATACGCCGAGGGCGAACCAGCCGCGACCGTTGCCGGCCGAGGCTCCGGCGCTGCCTTCGTAGGTGCTCTGGCTACCCGCCCCGGCGTAGACCCAGGGCTTGAAGCCCGGCTCCAGTGCCTGTCGGGTGAAGATCTGGATCACCCCGCCGATGGCCTCGGAACCGTACAGACTGGAACGCGGCCCGCGCACCACTTCGATGCGCTCGATCAGCGCCACCGGCAAGTCCTGCAAGGACGCACCGCCGGACGAAACCGAGCCGGCCTTGATGCCGTCGATCAGCACCAGCACATGGTCGGATTCGCTGCCGCGCAGGTAGAGGCTGGTGGCCTTGCCGGGGCCGCCGTTGCTGGCCAGGGAAATCCCCGGCAGCCGCCGCAGCAGGTCGGGCACCGATTGCGCCTGGCTGCGCTCGATGTCGGCGCGGTCCAGCACGCTGACCGAAGCGAGCGTCTGCTCGGCGCGGCGCTCGGTGCGCGTGGCGGTCACCAGTTGATCGTCGAGCACCAGCGGCGCTTCGTCCGCCGCCAGGCCGATGCAGGAGAAGCCGCCCAGCGCCAGGGCTGTCGGCCAATAGAGGAAATGCTTCACGTGAACTCACTCCGCCGCTCTCACCCGCGCGGCTCTGACCGAAAAAGGCAGGCGGAGGACGGTAGCGCCCCGGCGGTCGATCCGCCGGAACGCTCGACAGCGCCCACCGCGATGCCATGACATGCAGCAGGCCGGTCTCCGGGCTTGCGAGTGGGCCGTGACAGGCTCCTGAAACCGCGCCTTCCCATGCCGATGGCACAGTGGCGGAATGCGGTTCGATGCTCGCTTACCGTTGCGGGGGCAGCGCCGGACTGGTCGGACCGCGAGGTCGGACTTCACCGGCTTCCCTGTTTCACCCCCGACTTGCACCGGGGGCACCTGAAGCAGGCGCGCAGCTTAGTGGCTGTCGCCAGCCACGGTCAATTGCGGCGGCCTGTCGCTCCCAGGGTGACGAAGCGCACCGGTGCGTCGGCCGCAGCCTCCCGGCACCAGCGCAACCAGATCGAGCGCAATTGGCCGACGGCGGCCCGTGCCCGGCGGCGCTGGCCTTCCTCCAGCCAGCGATTGCCCTGCAACGCAGCCGACAGCGCCTCCTCGACTCCATCCAGCGCATGCTCCCGGTCGTTACGCGGCCCGCCGTCGAGCAGCAACTGCCGCAACCGCGCCAGATAAGAGTCCCGCGCGCGCCGCAGCGGCCCCCGCGCCGTGCCCAGGCTGTCGCGCAGGAACAGCAGTTCGTCCGCCAACGCCAGGCCGAACAGCCCTCCCCGCCATTGGGCGCGGCGTTCCCGCGGCAGGCCGTCCTGGTATTGCACCAGGCGCAGCAGGCGGTCGGCGCTGCGCCCGTCGAACCAGGCCTCCAGCCTGGGCAGCGGGCCACGAGTCAGCCGTGCCAGGTCGGCCAGCAGTGCGCCGAGCACTCGCCGGTAGTGGCGGCGCCCCGGCCGCAGCTCCACCAGGTTGAACACCAGCACCGCGAACCCCACGCCCAGCACCGTCGCCAACGCCGAATTGAGGAAGTGGTCGAGGTCGTAGACCATCTGGTTGCTCGGCCCCACGTTCTTCACGAAGAAGATGCAGAAGGCCGATGCCATTGCGGCGATGGCCGGCCGCGTCGTGCACAGCGCCGCGATGAACAGCGGTATGCCGAGTACGCTGTAGAGCGCCGTGAATCCTTCGCATCGCGGCAGGATCACCAGCACGGCAACCGCCGCCACGGGAATCGAGAGGAGGATGCCGCGCAGGAAGTTCAGGCCCGCGCCGGCTGGCTCGTCACGGCTGGCGAACAGGCTCAGCACCACACCGGTGATGGAAACCGCGCCCAGGCCGCTGGGCCAGGCACTGACCACCCAGAACCCCGCCACGCAGAGAAATGCCAGGGCGCTGCGCAGGCCGAACAGCAGCCCGCGCTCGACGTCCCGGTGCCAGACGATCAGCGCCGGCGCCTCGCGTGTCGCTTCACCGTAAAGCAGTACTTCCAGGCTGCGCCGGGATTGCCGGCCCCGATCCAGCACCGCCAGCAGAGATTCCAGGTAATCGCGCTCCTGTGCACCTACGACGTTCTCCAGCGCACCGAGCAGATGCTCCCGGCAGGCGGTGAAGTCGGGCTGTTGCGCATTCTCCAGGCACTTGCGCACCTGCTCGCGCCAGGGGCGCACGGCCAGCTCGACGGCGGCGTCGAGCAACCGTCCCTCCCGCGCAACCCGGCGCGCGGCGCGCAGCAGGCCGAGCAGGGCGGCATTGAGCCCACGCAACGCAGGCACTCGCCGACGCCCCGTCGGACCTTCGAACCACGCCTGCTCCTGCCGCCCATCCAGCTCCAGAATGCTGCCCAGGGTAGCGATCAGCGCCGCGTGTTCATCGGTGCCCAGCATTTCCGCGGACGCCGCCTTCAGCGTCGACGACCAGACCTTGCGCGCCTGCTCGAGCAACTGCTGCTCCGTGCTGCGCGGCCACAGCAGCACGCTGACCAGGGAAGCACAGGCAATGCCCAGGCCGATCTCCGAACAGCGGGCCACGGCCTGGTCGAAGACCATCAGCGGCGCGGCCGAGGCTGGCAGGGCAACGATCGCGGCGGTATAGCCGGCCAGCACGAAGCCGTAGGACGAGAAATTGCGCAGCATCGACGCCCCGGCGGTGCAGAACGCCAGCCATAGCGCCATCGCCAGCAGGAACGGCAAGGGCGCCTGCCCCAGCCAGGCGACCAGGGCCACCGACATGGCCGCCCCCGTCAGCGTGCCAAGCAGGCGGAACACGCTCTTGGCCAGCACCATGCCGCTCAACGGCTGGCTGACCACGAACACCGTGACCAGCGCCCATTGCGGCTGCTGCAACTGGAAGACGAACGCCAGGTAGAGAGCGATCCCGCCCGCCAGCACCGCCTTGATGGCGAACTGCAGATCGACCACCCGGGGGCGTAAGATGGCCTGGGCGAATGCAGACAACGAAGGAGGCAGAGCAGGCATGGCAAGACCACCGGCAGGAAACCGACCGGGCGAATTTTAGTTAGCTTGCTAACAAAGTCCAGAAATATCCCGTTACGAGAACCAGGCCCACCCGACGAATGGCTCCATCGAAGAACTTCGCTAGACTCCCTGCATGATCGCGCCCGCTCAAGCCGGCCAGCTTCGGCTGGACTCATCCGCCACCCAGACACTGCTGCACGTCAGCGGCGACTGGACGCTCGCCCATTTCACCAGCCTGCAGCAACAGATGCGCGGGCTGGCTGAGCAGCGACAGAACATCGCCACCCTCGACTTCAGCGAACTCGGCGCCCTCGACACCGCCGGCGCCGCGCTGCTCGCCGAAGTCATCGGCGGCGCGCGGATGAGCCAGCTCGAGCAGATCGCCCGCAACCTGCCGCCCGAGCGCCAGGCGCTGCTGCGCACCGTGGGCGGCGCCATCACCCAGTGCCGGCTCGATGAAAAGGCACCGCCACCGGGCAACGCGCTGGTCGACATACTCGAACGCATCGGCATCGCCACCGTCACCTTCTGGGATCACCTGGTCGGCGTTCTCGGCTTCATCGGCCTGACCCTGCAGACGCTGATGCGCAGCCTGCTGCGGCCTCGCCGCTGGCGCATCACCTCGCTGGCCGCGCACATGGAACAGACCGGCCTGGACGCCGTGCCCATCGTCGCCCTGCTGACCTTCATGGTCGGCGCGGTGGTGGCCTTCCTCGGCGCCACGGTGCTGCAGAAGTTCGGCGCGGCGATCTACACCGTCGACCTGGTGGGCTTCTCCTTCCTTCGCGAATTCGGCGTGCTGCTCACCGCCATCCTCCTGGCGGGCCGTACCGCCAGCGCCTTCACCGCGCAGATCGGCTCGATGAAGGCCAACCAGGAGATCGACGCCATCCAGGCCCAGGGCCTGGATCCGGTGGAGCTGCTGGTCCTGCCCCGGGTGCTCGCACTGCTGCTGGCCCTGCCGCTGCTGACCTTCCTGGCGATGATCGCCGGCATCTTCGGCGGCGGCGTGGTCTGCGCCCTGAGCCTGGACATCTCGCCGCGCATGTTCCTCTACATGCTGCAGAACGACATCGCCGTGCAGCACTTCCTGGTGGGCATCGTCAAAGCCCCGGTGTTCGCCTTCATCATCGCCGTGATCGGTTGCCTGGAAGGCTTCCGCGTCAGCGGCAGCGCACAGTCGGTGGGCGAACACACCACCTCCGCCGTAGTCCAGTCGATCTTCGTGGTGATCCTGCTGGACGCCATGTTCGCGCTGTTCTTCATGGAGATGGGCTGGTGAGCGAACCAATCATCGTCGTCCGCGACCTGGCCAACCGCTTCGGCACCCACGCCGTGCACGAGCACCTCGACCTGGATGTGATGAAGGGCGAGATCCTCGGCGTGGTCGGCGGCTCGGGCACCGGCAAGTCGGTGCTGCTGCGCAGCATCATCGGCCTGCGCCAGCCCAGCGAAGGCAGCGTCCAGGTGTTCGGCCAGAACCTGCTGGAACTGCCGCCGGCGCAGCGCTCGAAGCTGGAGCGACGCTTCGGCGTCCTGTTCCAGAACGGCGCGCTGTTCTCCTCGCTGAGCGTGAGCGAGAACATCTGCCTGCCGCTGATCGAGCATGCGGGCCTGTCCCGCGCCGACGCCGAGTTCATGGCCAAGGTGAAGATCTCCCTCGCCGGCCTGCCGCCGGATGCCGGCGCCAAGTACCCCGCCGAACTCTCCGGCGGCATGGTCAAGCGCGCCGCCCTGGCCCGCGCCCTGGCGCTGGACCCGGACATCCTGTTCCTCGACGAACCCACTGCAGGGCTCGACCCCATCGGCGCCGCGGCCTTCGACCAACTCATCCTGACCCTGCGCGACGCCTTCGGCCTCACCGTGTTCCTGGTCACCCACGACCTGGACACCCTCTACACCATCTGCGACCGCGTTGCCGTGCTTTCGCAAAAGCGCGTGCTGGTAGTGGGGCCGCTGGATCAGGTCGCCGAGACCAACGACGCCTGGGTGCAGGACTACTTCCACGGCCCACGCGGCCGTGCCGCGCTGCAGGCCACCGAACACCTGCGGGAGGAAAGCTGAATGGAAACCCGTGCCCATCACGTGCTGATCGGCCTGTTCACCCTGATCGTCTCGATCGGCGCACTGCTCTTCGCGCTGTGGCTGGCGCAGTCGAGCAACGACCAGAAGTTCAAGTTCTACGATGTGATCTTCAACGAAGCGGTGACCGGCCTCTCCGAAGGCGGCACCGTGCAGTACAGCGGCATCCGCGTGGGAGACGTGGTCTCCCTGCGCCTGGATCCGAACGATCCGCGCAAGGTCCGCGCGCGCATCCGCGTCTACGACAGTACACCGATCCGCGAAGACACCCGCGCCAAGCTGGCGCTCACCGGCGTCACCGGCCAGGCCATCATCCAGCTTTCCAGCGCCGCCCAGGACAGCCCGCCGCTGGTCAGCCAGGACGGCAGCATCCCGGTGATCAAGACCATCCCCTCGCCACTGGCCAAGCTCCTGGCCAATGGCGAAGACATCGCCACCAACGTCAACACCCTGCTCGCCAACGCCAGCCGGCTGTTCTCCCAGGAGAACGTCGACCACATCAGCCGCACCCTCGACCACATGGACCAGGCCACCAGCGTGATCGCCGAGCAGCGCGCCGACATCCGCCAGACCATCAAGGAAATGGCCGCCGCCAGCGAACAGGCGCGCATCACCCTGGCCAACGCCAGTGCACTGCTCGAACGCGCCAACCAGACCCTCGGCAGCCGCGGTCCGGCCATCCTCGACGACACCCAGAAGACCCTGGCCGCCTTGCGCGTCAGCAGCGAGCGGATCGAGCAGTTGCTCAACAACAACTACGACGCGGTGAACGGCGGCCTCAGCGGACTGGGCGAAATCGGCCCCGCCGTGCGCGAACTGCGCGCCACCCTGGAGGACCTGCGCGGCGTCACCCGGCGCCTGCAGGAAAACCCCGCTGGCTACCTGCTCGGCCGCGAACGCAACAAGGAGTTCCAGCCATGATCGCCCTTCCCCGCCTGCTCGGTGTCGCCGCCCTGCTCGGACTGCTCAGTGCCTGCTCGATTCTTCCGGAAGCGGAAACCCCGGACTTCTACCTGCTGCCGGCCGCCCAGCAACCGCAGCGCAACAACGCGGCTGTGGACTGGTCACTGCGGGTCAGCGCGCCCAGTGCGAGCCTCGCACTGGACAGCAACCGCATCGCCGTGATCCCGCAGGGCAATCAGCTCAGCAGCTACCAGGGCGCGCGCTGGAGCAACCGAGCCCCCGGCCTGCTGCGCGATCGCCTGCTCGACGCCTTCACCGCCAACGGCAGCATCCGAGCCTTGAGCAGCGACGAAAACAGCCTGCAGGCCGACCTCGACCTCACCGGCGAACTGCGCGCCTTCCAGAGCGAATACCAGAACGGTGAACCGGTGATCCACATCCGCTACGACGCGCGCCTGGTGCGCACGCTCGGCCAGCGCATCGTCGCCTCGCGCAGCTTCGAGGTCCGCCAGGCGGTGGACGGCAAGCAGGTGGCGGAAGTGGTCACCGCCTTCGGCAAGGCCGCCGACCAGCTCGCCGCGCAGGTGGTGGAGTGGACGCTGCAGCAGGGGCAGGCGCAGCAGATCGGGCAGCCAGCCCAAGCCGACAACTGAGCCGTGGCCTGAGCTGATTGATACCGGCAGGGGCCGCCCGCGAGCCGTCTATTGCACAAAGGCACGGATTATCTGTAGGAGCGAGCTTGCTCGCGCACGAGCGCTCCAGTGGGGACGCCAAAGCACCCCTTGGCCAGCCTGCCGCTACTTGTGGCAATGGTACGGGCTCTCGCCCTCCAGCTCCTGGTCCGTGTCCACGTCACGGATGGTCACGATGGCCTTCGGATACACCGAGCAGAGTGAGTTGCGCACGGTATAGATGCCGCTGCCGTGGGCGAGGAACTTGCCCTTGCCCAGGGCGTTGCCTGCCTCGTCGTGGGCGCTGACTTCGTAGTTGCCGGTCATGGTGATGCAACCACCCAGGGCCAGCAGGGACAGTACGGGGATCAGGTATTTCATGGCTTCTCCTTGCTACGCGATGCGCCGGACGGGCGGCGCGTCTGTCATTCCCTGACGGCTTCGCGAAAGCGGGCTGGTGATTCGAACGACCGCCGGTGCATGGCGGTGGGAGTTCGACCCGAACGCGGCGATGCAGTTCAGCCTGCAAGCCCCCGACAAATACCTTGCCTGAAGGGCTTACCGGCGGAAGGTCGTCTCAGCGCTTGCCCATCGAGCGGCGGGAGCCGCGCGGATGCGGTGGCCGGAATTCAGCCTTGTCGTGCGGCTTGCGGTGCTGGTAGGCCGTACTCGCCTGTTTCTGTGCCGCCAGGGCGGCCTTGGCGAGGTCGGTCAGAGACAGCGTGGAAGCGTCTTGAGTGGATTCCGCGCTGTCGTCGCGGGGCGGCTGCTGAGAGGAAGTCATGGGTCTGGGGTTCTACAAGAGACTGGAACGGCACACATGATAGCCGATCCAGCCCCGTTCCGGCTGCAGGCGATGCCGTTCACGCCCCTCCGGTCGGCGGGAAGAGCGTATCCGGACGGGTGACGTACTCGGACGCTTCCTCATAGGTCATCACCCAGATCTGGTTGATCCGCTGGTCCAGGCCGAGCTTGAGGCCGACGAACTTGCCGTTGATCTTCGGCAACAGCCCGTGAACCATGAAGCGGTTGTCCTCGTCACGGATGCGGACGGAAACCGACAGCGGATAGCTGATGGTCCTCTTGTAGAACCCGAGCGTGATCACCTGCCGCAGCAGGCTCGGCTTGGGGCGCTTAAGGGTGATCACCGGATAGACCGCGTTGTCGACGAAGCCCACCATCATGCCCGAGGGCAGTATGCGGTCGGCATGGGCCGGAGCCATGCCTCCCAGCAGCAGCGCAACGCTGCCGAACAACAGGATGCACAAGCGCCGCAGCGAACCTCGGCTGCTGGCGACCGGAATTACAACTGGTGTCATTGGATGTCCCGCCCCTGGAATGAATGTTCTCGTCATCTGCCCGATTCAACGCTGGCGTTCCGGGTCTGAAGATGGAGCGTAGCGGTTCGCCGCACGGCTGTCCGCACATTGATTCACAGCCCGCGGCATTCCTGCGCCACCCCGTTGCACCAGCCAGACGCGACATTCCGCTGCGACACCGCGTCATGCGCGCCACCAGTGCATTGCCGATGCGCGTCTGTCGCTCTATCGTGACCGTTTCACAGGATTGATCCGGGATTCCCACATGAGCTCCCTGCGCGAATCGCTCGCCCGCTTCCCTCGTCTCGAACTGGCCGGCGGCCCGACGCCGCTGGAAAAGCTGGAGCGGCTTTCCGCCCGGCTGGGCCGCGATATCCACGTAAAGCGCGACGACGCCACGCCCTTCGCACTGGGCGGCAACAAGGTACGCAAGCTCGAGTTTCTCGCCGCCGATGCGCTGCGCGCCGGCGCCGACACCCTGGTGACGGCGGGGGCGATCCAGTCCAACCACGTACGCCAGACAGCCGCGGTGGCAGCCAAGCTGGGCCTGCGCTGCATGGCGCTGCTGGAAAACCCCATCGGCACCGCCGACCACAACTACCTGAGCAACGGCAACCGCCTGCTGCTCGACCTGTTCGGCACCGAGGTCGAAGTGGTCGCCAACCTGGACACCGCCGACGAACTGTTGCAGCAGACCGGCGAGCGCCTGCTGCGCGAAGGCCGCAAGCCCTACCTCGTACCGATTGGCGGCTCCAACGCCCTCGGCGCGCTGGGCTACGTACGCGCCGGGCTGGAGCTGGCCGAGCAGATCCGCCACAGCGGCCAGCGCTTCGCCGCCGTGGTGCTGGCCTCCGGCAGCGCCGGCACCCATGCCGGACTGGCCGTGGCACTGGCCGATGCCCTGCCGGAACTGCCGGTGATCGGCGTGACCGTCTCGCGCACCGACGCCGCGCAGCGGCCGAAAGTGGAAGGCCTGATCCAGCGCACGCTGGAACTGCTTGGCCAGGACACGGCCAAGGCGCCGAAGGTGGAACTCTGGGATGAGTACTTCGCCCCGCGCTACGGCGAGCCCAACGCCGGCACGCTGGATGCGCTGCGCCTGCTGGCGAGCCACGAAGGACTGCTGCTCGACCCGGTCTACACCGGCAAGGCAATGGCCGGCCTGCTCGATGGCGTCGCCCGCCAGCGTTTCGCCCAGCAGGGGCCCCTGCTGTTCCTGCACACCGGAGGCTCGCCGGCGCTGTTCGCTTACCACCCGGCAGGATGAATCCGAGCAAATCCAGCTAAGTATGTAATCTTTTATTATTTTATTGCATAACAACTACGACCCTATAGTCGCCACGCGTTGACTAACCTGCTTAAAACACCAAAAACGGGGCTCACCATGACCTTCTCCGCACTGCGACGTCATTTCCTGCTTGCCGGCCTGACCCTCACCCTCGGCGCCAGCCTGTTCGGCCAGGCCCAGGCCGCCGACGACCTGCTTGCCCAGATCAAGTCCAAGGACGAAGTCCGCGTCGGTCTCGAGGGCACCTACCCGCCCTTCAGCTTCCAGGACGAGAACGGCAAACTCGCCGGCTTCGAAGTGGACTTCTCCCACCTGATCGCCAAGGAACTGGGCGTCACCGCCAAGCTGCAGCCGACCAAGTGGGACGGCATCCTCGCCGCGCTGGAATCCAAGCGCCTGGACCTGGTAATCAACCAGGTGACCATCTCCGAGGAGCGCAAGAAGAAGTACGACTTCTCCGACGCCTACACCGTTTCCGGCATCCAGGCGCTGGTGCGCAAGGGTGACGAAGGCAAATACGACGCCCCCGAAAAACTCGCCGGGGTGAAAGTCGGCGTAGGCCTGGGCACCAACTACGAACAGTGGCTGCGCGAACACGTGCCGCAGGCTGACGTGCGTACCTACGAAGACGACCCGACCAAGTTCCAGGACCTGCGCAGCGGGCGCATCGACGTGATCCTGGTGGACCGCCTGGCGGCCTTCGACATGGTCAACAAGACCAAGGGCGCCATGGCGCTGACCGGCGCCCCCTTCGCCCGCCAGGAAGCAGGCATCGCCCTGCGCAAGGGCAACCCCGAATTGCTCGCGGCGCTGAACAAGGCCATCGAGAAATTCCGGGCCGACGGCACGCTGAAAAAATTGTCGGAGAAGTGGTTCCAGGCTGACGTCACCCAATGATCGAAGAAAGCCTGCAGCTTGCGCTGGATTCCGCGCCCTTCCTGCTCAAGGGCGCGGTCTTCACGGTAGTCCTCAGCGTAGGCGGCATGTTCTTCGGACTGCTGCTGGGTTTCGTGCTGGCACTCATGCGCCTGTACGGTTTCACCGCCTTGAGCTGGCTCGCCCGCATCTACGTGTCGTTCTTCCGTGGCACGCCGTTGCTGGTCCAGCTCTTCATGATCTATTACGGCCTGCCCCAGGCCGGCATCGAACTCGACCCGCTGCCGGCGGCGCTGATCGGCTTCTCGCTGAACATGGCCGCCTACGTCTGCGAAATCCTCCGCGCCGCCATCGGCTCGATCGACAAGGGCCAGTGGGAAGCCGCCGCCAGTATCGGCATGACCCGCGCCGAGACCCTGCGCCGGGTGATCCTGCCGCAGGCCGCGCGCACTGCCCTGCCGCCGCTGGGCAACAGCTTCATCTCGCTGGTCAAGGACACCGCCCTGGCCGCCACCATCCAGGTGCCGGAATTGTTCCGCCAGGCCCAACTGATTACCGCGCGCACCTTCGAGGTGTTCACCATGTACCTCGCTGCCGCGCTGATCTACTGGATCCTCGCGAGCATCCTGTCGCACCTGCAGAACCGCCTGGAAGACCGGGTCAACCGTCATGACCAGGAGCACGACGCATGATCGAAGTACGCCAGCTGACCAAGCAGTTCCGCGGCCAGGAGGTGCTCAAGGGCATCGACCTGACCGTCGAGCCCGGCGAAGTGGTTGCGATCATCGGCCCCAGCGGCTCCGGCAAGACCACCCTGCTGCGCTGCCTCAACCTGCTGGAAACCCCCAACGGCGGCACCATCCAGGTCGGCGAGATCCGCATCGACGCCTCGCGTCCGCTCAGCGGGCAGCAGGGCCTGATCCGCAAGCTGCGCCAGCACGTGGGCTTCGTGTTCCAGAACTTCAACCTGTTCCCGCACCGCACGGCGCTGGAGAACGTGATCGAAGGCCCGGTGATCGTCAAGAAGGAGCCCCGCGCCCAGGCCGAGCAACGCGCCCGCGCCCTGCTCGCCAAGGTCGGCCTGGCCGGCAAGGAAGACGCCTATCCCAAGCGACTTTCCGGCGGCCAGCAGCAGCGCGTTGCCATCGCCCGCGCCCTGGCGATGCAGCCGGACGTGATCCTGTTCGACGAACCGACGTCGGCGCTCGATCCTGAACTGGTCGGAGAGGTGCTGGCGACCATTCGCGGCCTGGCGCAGGAAAAACGCACGATGGTCATCGTCACCCACGAGATGAGTTTCGCCCGCGACGTGGCCAACCGGGCGATTTTCATCGACAAGGGCGTAATCGTCGAGCAGGGCGATGCCAAGACACTGTTCTCCAATCCGAGGGAGGAACGCACGCGGCAGTTCCTTAGCAAATTCCTTACCCGAGACGGCTCCTGAATCCCGCAAACAATCGTAAAATTCGATCTATTAGCTCGGATATTTGCGCTTTTATATCTATCAAATGCGATGGAACATAGCTCCCATGAACCGCACGGGCCGGTGATTCCGCCGGCCGTGCCCATGAGGACTTCGCCATGATCGAACGCAGACCCTTCCAGCAACTCGGCGGCGCCAACCACGGCTGGCTCAACGCCAAGCACCACTTCTCCTTCGCCGAGTACTACGACACCGAGCGCATGGACTGGGGCAACCTCCGCGTCTGGAACGATGACGAAATCGCCGCCGGCACCGGCTTCCCGCCGCACCCGCACCGCGAGATGGAAATCATCACCTACGTCCGCCAGGGCGCGATCACCCACCAGGACAGCCTGGGCAACAAGGGCCGCACCGAAGCCGGCGACGTGCAGGTCATGAGCGCCGGGACCGGCATCGTGCACTCCGAGTACAACCTCGAGAAGGACCTGACCAGGATCTTCCAGATCTGGATCATCCCCTCGGTACGCGGCGGCACGCCGTCCTGGGGCGCCAAGCCCTTCCCGAAGGGCGACCGCGCCGGACGCTTCGTCACCCTGGCCAGCGGTTATGAGAGCGACGTCGATGCCCTGCGCATCCGCGCCGATGGCCGTCTGGTCGCGGCGACCATCAAGGCCGGCCAGAGTGCCGAGTACGAACTGGGCAGCGAGCGCCGCGGCTACCTGGTGCCGGCGACCGGCAAGGTGGAAGTGAATGGCGTGGCGCTGGAGGCTCGCGACGGCGCGGCTATCGCCAACGAAGCCGTGGTGAAGGTGACGGCGCTGGAAGACAGCGAAGTCATCCTGGTCGACGTTGCCTGACGGCACGCACCAGAAACGAAAAAGGCACGCCATCTGGCGTGCCTTCTTGTGTCGGGTGGGCCGAAGGAGGATCTCTCCCGGCAGGACTATCGATTCGATACGGAGCTGCGTTCTGATCGGCAATGTCACCGCTTGCGGCAAAGACTCATGCCATCGCCGATCGGCACCAGCGAGTAATCGACCCTGGCATCGTCCTTCAACGCCCGGTTGAGCCGCTGGATGGCGCGCGTATCTTCGCTCTGAGGCTCGACCTCCAGCACCCGGCCGCTCCACAGCACATTGTCGAAGACCACCAGCCCGCCACTGCGCAACAGACTCAGGGCGTACTCGAAATAGGCGGGATAGCGCGCCTTGTCGGCATCGATGAAGACCAGATCGAAGCAACCATTCTCGCCCCCGGCCATCAGGCTCTCCAGCGTGGACAACGCCGGCCCCAGGCGCAGTTCGATACGGGAATCGACACCCGCCTCCCGCCAGTGGGTACGGGCGATCTCGTTGTAGTCACCGGGCAGATCGCAGCACAGCAGATGCCCGTCGGCGGGAAGCGCCTCGGCCATGCACAGTGCGCTGTAGCCGGTAAAAGTGCCCACTTCGAGGATGCGCCGGGCGCCGATCAGTTTCACCAGCAGCGCAAGGAACTGCCCCTGTTCAGGCGCAACCTGCCAGCGCGCCGTCGGCATCGCCGCGGTCTCGGCGCGCAGGCGAGCCTTGATCGCGGAGTCCCGCAGGGACACGTCGAGAAGGTACTGGTAGAGGGTATCGTCCAGGTTCAGTGTGCGTGTCGTCATGGCCCCTCCCGCAAACGATCAGGGATGGAGGGCGATACTCTGCACGGCGAGGACGCGCTTGGCTTCCAGGAAGGCTTTCTGCCAATAGGCGCTGTCGAGGCTGTCCAGGCGTACGGTTCCACCCGTTCTGGGCGCATGGACGAAGCGCCCTTCCCCGACATAGATACCCGCATGGCTCACGCCACGTCCACCGCTGGTGGCGAAGAACACCAGATCGCCGCTCTGCAGGGATTCGCGGCCGATGGTGGGCGCGCGCAGGGTGATCATCTCGCGTGTCGAACGCGGCAGTTGCAGGCCGGTGGCATCGCGGTAGACATAACCGATCAGGCCGCTGCAATCGAAGCCGCCATCGGGCGTGTTGCCGCCCCAGCGATAAGGGGTACCGACCAGGCCAATGGCGCGGATCAGAATGTCATCGGCGGCTTGCGAATTGTAGGCAGGGAGCGAAGGCGCATTCACCACGGGCGGCGGCGATGGCGGAGTGCGAATGGCACAGGCGGCCAGGGAAGCGAGAAACGCGAGAAGGATGATGCGCTGTGGCGAAAGCATGTGATGGCATCCCTGCGAAGGAATGCCATCACTTTGCACCGACAGTGAGTTGAACGCAATACTTAAAGTAAAACTTTAAGTTTAGCGACTCACCGTCTTGGGTTCGTAACCCGGTTCGAGTACGCGCTTGGCTTCCATGTAGCTCAGACGCCAGTAGCTCTCGTCCAGGCTGTCCACCCGCACCCCACCGCTACGGCGGCTGGCGGAGTGGATGAACTGGCCGTCACCGATATAGATGCCGGCATGGCTCACCCGACCGCGACCACGATTATTGAAGAAGATCAGGTCGCCCGGTTGCAGGTCTTCCTTGGAGACCAGCGGGACGTCCATATTGATCAACTCGCGCGTGGAGCGCGGCAGGTTGATGCCTGCTTCTTCGCGGAACAGATAGCCCACGAAGCCGCTGCAATCGAAACCAGTCCGTTCCGATTTCCCACCGAAGCGGTACGGTGTACCGATCAGCGAGAACGCGCGATCCAGGATATCGGATACGTGCGTGGTCGAACTGCCGTTATAGTTTTTGGCCCCCTCGTCCTGCGACTCATCCGCCTGCGTGACCTTATTCTGGTCAATCTGGAGAAAAGCGGCGCGGCTGGTCGACGATGCGGCGACCTGGCTTTGCTGCGATTCCGGCGAATGGCTGGCACAAGCTGCCAGCAGCAGAACGAAACTCATGGGCACGAGGGGTGCGAAGCGTTTAAGCATGGGCACGACCGTGTCTCATTAGTTCCATTAGTTAGCGGGCTAATTTGCCCGCTCAATGAGACCAATGCAAGTTTTTTATCGCGGAATGTGACTCAACAGGCGCGGCATAATGTCTAAGGCTCGACCCTGCATTCTTTCCTCGACCACTGAACTCAGGTCGGTCAGCCCCGGATTCACCTCGGCGGTGAAGCCTCCAGCGGCCCGCGTCCGCATCACCGGCTCGATGATGTAGGGGAAGCTCGCGGTGGTTCCCACCAGCAATACGACATCGAATCCCTTGCGCAGTTGCGCGTAGAGCGTGTCGATCGCCGCTTCCGGCAGCATCTCCTCGAACAGTACCACCGACGGGCGCAGCACGCCTGCGCAGCGCTCGCAGCGCGGGGGCAGCGGACGTTGCAGGTGCTCGGCCAGCTCGGCGCTTTCCTGGCCGCAGGACTGGCAATAGAGCGGTGCCAGTTCGCCGTGTATCTCGATCAGGCGCTCCACCGGCGAGCCCGCGCGGCGATGGAAACCGTCGATGTTCTGCGTCAGCACCCAGCACTCCGGCTTGAGCCGCTGCAGCTCGGCGATCGCTTCGTGGCCAGCGTTGGGTCGCGCGTTGATGCATGCCTTGCCCAGCTCCGCCAGGTATTTCCAGCACAGCGCCGGATTATCGCGCAGCATCGGCCCGGAAAGCGCCGCCTCGATGGGCAGCCCTTCTTCCGTGCGACCGTTGTAGAGGCCCCCAAGGCCGCGGTAGGTGGGCATGCCGGAATCGGCGGAGACGCCGGCGCCGGTGATCACCAGGATGCGTTCGGCGCAGGCCAGTGCCGCGCCGGTGCGTTTGATCGCCGAATCCATGCGCCCTCCTCCGCGGCCAGGCCGCGCGTCAATGGTTGACCGTGTACGACAGCATCATCGAGATATGGCACAGCGGGCGACCGCTTTGTTCCTGCCAGGTATTGAACGCGGCCTGCACCCGGGCGAGGTCCTTCAGGCTGGTGGGCGCCTTGTCGACGATGTCCTGGGCCTTGAGGGCCGCGACCACATCGTCGCTGAGCACGAAGGTGTCCTTGCCGGCCATGCGCAGGAAGCGCGGCGCCGACATGCCGCCCAACTGGTTGCCGCGCTTGGCCAGCAGCTTCCACAGCCCAACGATATCGCTCACTGGCCAGTCCGCCAGCAGCTTGCCGAAACTGCCGTACTCACGGGCGATGTCGAGGACCATCTGGGCGTTGCGCGGCACGCTCTTGAGCTTGCCGAGGTGACGGATCAGCCGGGT
The DNA here is from genome assembly GCF_000349845.1 of Pseudomonas sp. ATCC 13867. Lineage (NCBI taxonomy): Bacteria > Pseudomonadati > Pseudomonadota > Gammaproteobacteria > Pseudomonadales > Pseudomonadaceae > Pseudomonas > Pseudomonas sp. ATCC 13867. The sequence continues at coordinate 4,066,486 of NC_020829.1, forward strand.
GTCCTGCATCAGGTTTTCCAGGCGCTCGCCGCCCATCAGCACGACCTTCTCCGGATCGAAACCGAAGAAGACCTCCTCGAAGGCCGGCCACTTGGCGTCCACCAGGCTGTGCTTGAGCCCCGCGCGGAAGATACGCAGGCTGATCAGCGACAGGTAGCGGTCATCGCCTACCGCCGCCAGTTCAGCCGGCGACCAGGCTTGCGGCAGGCGGGCTTCCAGCGCTTCGACCGAGCCGAAGCGGTTCAGGCAATACTCATACAGCCACGGGTAATCGCGCATCGGGCGTCCTTGCGGGGGCGTTCTTACAGGTTCATCACATCGAGGAAGCGCGGGGTCGCCGCCTCGTCGATGCGCAGGCTGTTGAAGTCGAACAGGTCGCGGTCGGCCAGTTGCGACGGCACCACGTTCTGCAGCGCGCGGAACATGATCTCGGTGCGGCCCGGCGACTTGCGCTCCCAGTCCAGCAGCATTTCCTTGACCACCTGGCGCTGCAGGTTTTCCTGCGAGCCGCAGAGATTGCACGGGATGATCGGGAATTCCTTGAGCACCGAGTAGGCCTCGATGTCCTTCTCGTTGCAGTACGCCAGCGGGCGGATCACCACGTTGCGGCCGTCGTCGGACAGCAGCTTGGGCGGCATGGCCTTGAGGGTGCCGCCGTAGAACATATTGAGGAAGAAAGTTTCCAGGATGTCGTCGCGGTGGTGCCCCAGCGCCATCTTGGTCGCGCCGATCTCGTCGGCGTAGGTGTAGAGGGTGCCACGGCGCAGGCGCGAGCACAGCGAGCAGGTGGTCTTGCCCTCCGGGATCTTCTCCTTCACCACCGAGTAGGTGTCCTTCTCGATGATGTGATACTGCACGCCGATGGATTCCAGGTATTGCGGCAGCACATGCTCGGGGAAGCCGGGCTGCTTCTGGTCCATGTTCACCGCGACGATCTCGAACTGGATCGGCGCCACCTTCTGCAGGTACAGCAGGATGTCCAGCAGGGTGTAGCTGTCCTTGCCGCCGGACAGGCAGACCATCACCTTGTCACCGTCCTCGATCATGTTGAAGTCGGTGACCGCTTCGCCAACCTGGCGGCGCAGGCGTTTCTGCAGTTTGTTCTGGTTGACCGAAAGGGTGCTGGCCATGATGTTCTGGAATCCGAAGGGCAAGACGAAAAGCCGGTCATTTTACGCGCAAAGCGACGCGTACCCCAGCCCCTCTATCGGGCTACTGCTAATCTGACAGCATGACGCCCGACCTCGATCCTTCCCTCGACCTGACGGACCAGCTCCTGCAGCTACTACAGGAAGCGCCTGACGGACTCTCCGAATTTCAGCTCATCCAGCAGTTGAAGGCGCGGCATTCCACGCATGTTCCGAACCTGGCGCTGACCGACAAGCTGGTACTGTTCCGCACCCACTTCCTGGTGTTCAACGCGCTCTATCGGCTGCGCGACCGCCTGTGGGCGGAGAGTGCCGCGCACCTGGAGATCGGCCCGCTGCAGATCCGCCTCTCCCCCTACATGAGCGGCGCGCAGGCGCTCGGCGAGCAAGACACCCTGCGCACCTACTACCTCGACGAAAGACACCTGAAGGAAACCACCGAGCGCGACGTGGAGAAGCTGCTGGAAAGCTTCTGGACGCGCATGCAGGGCAACGAGGAAAAAGCCGCCGCGCTGGCCCTGTTCGAGCTGGAAGACGGCCCGGTGGACTATGCGCTGATCAAGCTGCGCTACCGCCAGTTGGTCAGCCAGCACCATCCCGACCGGGGCGGCAGCACCACGCGCCTGCAGTCGATCAACAAGGCGATGGAAATTCTGGAGCGCTATTACAGCCGCCCGTGAAACTTCCATTTGCTCTAACCCCACGGACGACGCCCCCTCCAGCCCTCCCTATACTGCGTCATAAGGCCGCATAGGTCGGTCGGACACCGGATGACGCTGGCTACGCGTCTCTGGGGTCTTGCTGGGGGGCGGCCTTCTATAAGAAGAGGAGAATGCTGACATGATCCATCATGTGTGGGGGCTCTTCACCCATCCCGATCAGGAATGGCAGGACATCCGTGGCGAGGAAGAATCCATCAGCCACATGTACCTGACCCACGTTCTGATCCTCGCGGCCATCCCGGTCATTTCCGCCTACATCGGCACCACACAGGTCGGCTGGGTCTTGGGCAACGCAGGACCGGTCAAGCTGACGCCCGCCAGTGCGATACAGCTGACCATCATGACCTATATCGCCATGCTCGCCGGCGTCGCCGTGATGGGCGCCTTCATCCACTGGATGGCACGCACCTACGATGCGGCGCCGTCGCTGACCCAATGCATCGTATTCGCCGCGTACACCGCCACCCCACTGTTCATCGGCGGTCTGGCGGCGCTCTATCCGCACCTGTGGCTGGGCATGATCATCGGCACCGCCGCGATCTGCTATACCGTGTACCTGCTCTACGTCGGCATCCCGACCTTCATGAACATTCCCAGGGATGAAGGTTTCCTGTTCTCCAGCTCCGTGCTGGCGGTGGGGCTGGTGGTGCTGGTGGCGATGATCGCCCTGTCGGTGATCCTCTGGGGCAGCGGTGTCGGCCCGGAATACACCTGATTCCCATCCTTGAATGAAAAACCGGGTCCCAGTGGCCCGGTTTTCTTTTGCACCACTGCTTTTCGTAGGAACGGACTCTGTCCGCGATCCGGCCGTATGGCCGGCAAGGAAGCCTCGCGGACAGAGTCCGCTCTACAGGGAAGGCCACTTGCCTGAAAGGCTTCCCGGCTTGCCTGAACCTGCACCCCGGACGAGCGGCCACGAGAAATCCGCCACCCGCGCTCCGACTGCGGCATAATCTGCCCCCGTCGGAGAACCACTGTATGCCTGAACAGCTTAACGCTCGCGTCGAAGCCTGCTACCAGCAGGCCGAAGCCTTCTTCCAGCGGCGCTTTCCCCGCCCGGAAGTGAGCTTCCGGCTACGCGGCCAGAAGGCCGGCGTCGCCCACCTCGATGAAAACCTGCTGCGCTTCAACCCGCAGTTGTACCGGGAAAACCACGAACACTTCCTTGAGCAGACCGTGGCCCATGAAGTGGCCCACCTGATCGCCCACCAGATGTTCGGCCCGCGCATTCGCCCGCATGGCGAGGAGTGGCAGCTGATCATGCGCGGCATCTACGGCCTGCCGCCGGACCGCTGCCACACCTACGAGATCAAGCGCCGCCGGGCTACCCGCTACCTGTACCGCTGCCACTGCGGCGAGGGCAACGAATTTCCCTTTTCCGCCCAGCGCCACAATCTGGTCGCCCAGGGTCGCCGCTACTATTGCCGGCGCTGCCGCGCGACGCTGGTGTTCACCGGCGAAACCCGCCGCGAGTGATACCGCTCAGGCGATGACCTTCGCCGCCTTCAACGCCTCGACCTGTTCGGCCGAATAGCCCAGCTCCGCCATCACCTCCGCCGTGTGCGCCCCCAGTGCGGCACCGATATGGCGCGGTTCGGGCAGGCCGGCGGAAAAGCGGATCGGACAGGCCGCCTGTCGCTGCGCGCCGCCCTGGCCATTGGGCACCTGCGTGACCACTCCGCGCTCGCGCAACTGCGGGTGTTCCACCGCCTCCGCCAGCGACAGCATCGGCTCGACGCACGCATCCAGCGCCGCGAAACGCTCACGCCACTCCTCGAAATCCTGCTTCTCGAACTCGATGGCGATCTCACGCTTGAGCGCCTGCTGCTCTTCCGGCTTGGGCGAAAGCCCGCGCGCGGCCAACTCCGGGCGGCCGATGGCGGCGCAGAACTGTTGCATGAACTGCGGCTCCAGGCTGCCCACCGAGAACCAGCGACCATCGCGGGTACGGTAGTAGTCGTAGAAGCTGCCGCCGTTGAGCGCGAGGCCTTCCATCTCCGGCTCCACGCCCGCCGCGAGATAGCCCGCGCCAGCCATGCCATGCAGACTGAAGGCGCAGTCGGTCATGCTCACATCGACCTGCTGCCCCTCCCCCGTCTGCTGCCGGTGGATGACCGCAGCAAGCAGGCCCATCACACCGTGCAGCGAGCCGCCGCCGATATCCGCCAGCTGCACACCCAGCGGCAGCGGGCCGCTCTCGCGGCGGCCGGTGTAGCTGGCGACGCCAGCCAGGGCCAGGTAGTTGATGTCATGCCCAGCGCGGTCGCGCAGCGGCCCGGTCTGGCCGTATCCGGTGATCGACACGTAGATCAGCTTCGGGTTGATCGCCTTGAGCGCCTCGTAGCCCACGCCCAGCTTGTCCATCACGCCGGGACGGAACTGCTCCAGCACGATGTCGTACTCCTGCACCAGTTGCTTCACCACTTCCACCGCTTGCGGCTGCTTGAGGTCCAGGCCGACGGAGCGTTTGTTGCGGTTGAGATAGGCATGGCTGGCCGAGGTGCCGTCCACGTGCGGCGGCAGTACGCGCACCAGGTCCATGCGCGTGGGCGACTCCACGCGTAGCACCTGGGCGCCCATGTCAGCCAGCAGCAACGAGGCGAACGGCCCCGGCAGCAGGGTGGAGAAGTCGAGAATTTTCAGGGAGGCGAGCGGGCCGTTCATGGGCACTCCTGTTTCGCTCAATCGATGCGTGGGCGCCGCGCCTCAGAGCTTCATGCCGCGGCTGATGATCTCTTTCATGATCTCCGAGGTACCGGCGAAGATGCGCTGGATACGCGCGTTCGCGTACATCCTGCAGATCGGATACTCCCACATGTAACCCCAGCCGCCGTGCAGTTGCACGCCTTCGTCGACCACCTTGCACAACAGCTCGGTGGTGAACAGCTTGGCCTCGGCGGCCACTTCGGGGATGAGCTTCTTCTGGTTGTGGTCCATCACGCAACGGTCGGTGAAGACCTGCGCGACGTCGATCTGCGTACGCATCTCGGCGAGCTTGAAGCGGGTGTTCTGGAAGTGCGCCACCGGGCGGTCGAAGGCCTTGCGCTCCTTCACGTAGTCGACGGTCGCGTTCAGCGCCGCCTCGGCACCGGCTACCGCGCCACAGGCGTTGGTCAGGCGCTCCTGCGCCAGCATGTTCATCAGGTAGAAGAAGCCGCCCTTGGCGTCGCCCAGCAGATTTTCCTTCGGCACTTTCACGTTGTTGAAGAACAGCTCGGCGGTGTCCTGGCTCTTCATGCCCAGCTTCTTCAGGTTGCGCCCACGCTCGAAGCCTTCCATGCCGCGCTCGACCACGAACAGCCCCATCGCGTGCTTGTTCGCCGGATCGGTCTTGGCCGCGACGATCACTAGGTCCGCCAGCAGGCCGTTGGAGATGAACACCTTGGAACCGTTGAGGACGAAGTGGTCGCCCTTGTCCACCGCCGTGGTGCGCATGCCGGCCAGGTCGGAGCCGGCCGACGGCTCGGTCATCGCCACCGCCAGGATGCTTTCGCCGCGAATGATCCCCGGCATCCAGCGGGCCTTCTGCTCGGCGTTGCCGTACTCGGCGATGTAGGGACCGCATAGCGCCGAGTGCAGCGGAATCATGAAGCCCGGCTCGTTGATGGCGGCCAGTTCCTCGCACATGATCTGTTCGTAGCGGAAATCCTTCAGACCGGTTCCGCCGTACTCCTCTTCCGCCCAGGGCAGCAGGAAGCCCATCTCCCCCGCCTTGCGCCAGACGCTGCGGTCCACCACGCCGGCCTCTTCCCATTCGTCCTGGTGAGGCACCACTTCCCGGTCGAGGAAGGCTCGGAACGCATCGCGGAACAGGTTGTGCTCGGTCTCGAAGTGATTGCGCAGCATGGTCGACTCCCGGTGGGTTGAGTGCCCGCAGGGTAGGTGCTGGCCGCGCGCGGCCTCAATGACGCGAGCGCTCAGGGTCGATTGACGCATTCGCCCAGCGGATGCGAGGGTGAAACTTCCCAAGGCTGCACCGGAGAGCACCCGCATGCAGATTCGTCCTTTCCAGGCAGAGGACATCCCGCCGTACGAAAGCTGGTTCGCCGATCCGCTGCTCGATGCGCAACTCGGTCCGATGGATCGCTACTGGCTGGAACAGGTACTGAAGGATGCGGACAAGGCCCAGTACAGCATTCTGCGCGGCGGCCAGCTGATCGCGGTGGTAGGGGTTTGCCTGCCCACCCCGGCGCATCCGTACTACTTCGTCACTGACCTCGCGGTACGCCCGGAGTTGCGCGGCTCAGGCGTCGGACGCGCAGTGATGGCGCTGGTGATGAGCCAACCGGAACTGCAGAGCAGCCCCTTGTGGCGGGCCAGCGTGAGGCCGGACAACCCGACGGCGCGGGCTTTCCTCGTCAAGCTGGGCTGGACGCGCCTGGAAATGGGCAATCCGTTCGATGAGCTGCTCGAGTTCGAATTCCGCCGGCAGCCAGCACGCCCCGGTTTCCGCTAAGGCACAAGTGTAGGAGCGAGCTTGCTCGCGAACGAGGTCGCAGGCAGCTTCGGCGTGCAGCAGGTTCGCGAGCAATAACGATGGCGTCCCCTTCGCTCCTACAGAAAGGCTTTCCGACTCCCATAAAAAAACCCCGCCGAAGCGGGGTTCACACAAAGGAGTCAAACGGTAAAGCTGTAGTTCTTAGAACACGTACTGCAGACGGGTCACGACGCCGTTGCCGTCATCGTCGCCGTTGGCGTTGCGAATGCCATCGGTGGTGACGTGAACGTAGTCGAGGGAGACTTTCACCGCTTCGTTGGCGTACCAGTTCACACCGATGGTGTTGGTGCTGGCCTTGGTGTCGCCAACATCGCGGGTAGCGGTGGCCACGGTCACGTTCGGGTCATCGACCTTGATGTGGTCGTAGCGGTAGAAGACTTCCCAGGCACCGAGTTGCTTGTCAGCTGGCTTGATGGTGTCGAACTTGGCGCCATCGAGCTTGTACACGCGGGACTCGCCGGTGATGGTGTAGGCCAACTGGCCGTAGTAACCGTCAGCCTTGATGTCCTGGTAGGCATCGGCGTCGGCCTTCAGCTTGCGCTTGAGGTATTCGGCCTGAGCGGAGAACGGGCCGAAGGCGTAAGCAAATTCAGCACCCCAGGTGGAGTCATCCTTGTAGGAACCGGCCGGGCTCAGGGTGGCGCCGCCGAAGGTCGCGCGGTTGCCGTTTTCGCCGGCGTCGTTACCGCCATTGGTGGAAACGCCGCGCATGCCCAGACGCGGACGGATGCGGGAGTCGAAGGCGGTGTCGTCCAGATCGCGGTAGGCGTAGTCCACGCCCAGGTGCAGGACGTTGCCGTCGGTGTTCATCGGCGCGAACACACCACGGAAGTTGAACTGCTTGACGCTGTCGCCGTCGGTGTCGTCGGCGTCCTTGGCGTACACGCCGGCATCCAGGTAGGCCATGTTGGCGACGACGCCGCCAACCTGGGCACCCATGCCGTCCTGGTGGGTGTTGATCCAGTCAGCCAGTTCGTAGGCCGAGTTACGCTCGGTGGCGGTAACCCACTTGGAGCTGGTGGCTTTTTCCAGGCCGAAGTCCGGGTCGAAGCGGCCGAACTTCAGGGTGACCGGGGAGAAGCCGATATAGCTGAAGGACGCTTCATCGAAGTAACCGTTGTCCGAGTTACCCGAGTTGTGGGCCATGTCATAGCTGATCTGGTATTTCCAGTCGCGGTACATGGTGCCGCCCAGTTCCAGGTAGGCACGGCGGAAATACGCGGCGTCGGCATCGTTGCCATTCTTGGTGTAGAAACCATCGAAACGGCTGTAATCCGCTTGCAGACGGCCACCCAGCTTGAAGCTGAATTCTTTGTCGGTGGTGCCGACCTCAAGGCCGCCCTTGGTCTTGATAACGATATCGGCGCCATCGGTGGTGACTGTGCCTGCGAAAGCCTGGGCGGAAACGGCCAGTGCCAGGGCAGTGGCGGCGTAACCGGCGAAGTGCTTACGGATCATCGAAGATTCCCCTTAATGGTATTTAGCGTTGAACACGCCGAGTGCCTGGCTGCTGCGCGGCCCCCAAGGTCTCGCACAGGCCGTCTGGCGGCCCCCGTTTGTGTTGCTGGGAATCTTGGCGAGGGGTTATTTCAGATCAGTTGCTCGTAGATAAAACTTTTATTACAGAGGAACTTTTGATTTCTTTGAGTCATAAGAATCCTGAGCCACGCCCGACTGGGTCCCGGGCTCTTTCCGATCGCGCTTTGGCGGTATGCTTCCACCTCCCACTGAACGACCTTGCCTTCAGGCGTCCCCATGCATGAATTGCAACCCCTGATCCAGCAGCACGGCCTCTCCCTGCTGTTCCTCAACGTCCTGCTGGAGCAGCTCGGCCTGCCGATTCCGGCCTACCCGGCCCTGATCGTTGCCGGCGCGCTGGCCCTGCAAGGCAGCGGCGTACCACTGGGCGAAGCGCTGGCGGTGGCCGTCGTCGCCTGCCTGATCGCCGATTTCATCTGGTACTTCGCCGGCCGGCATTACGGCGGCTTCATGCTGCGCAGCGCGTGCAAGATTTCGCTGTCGCCGGACAGCTGCATCCGCCAGAGCCAGAGCTTGTACCTGCGCATCGGTCCGCGCGCGCTGCTGATCTCGCGCTTTCTCCCCGGAGCCAGCGCGCTGACCACCACGATGGCCGGGATGACCCGTACACCGCCGCCGCGCTTTCTCGGCTACGATTGCGCCGGCGCCGCGCTGTGGGCCGGCTCGGCCCTGATGATCGGCAGCATCTTCAGCGACGCGGTGGACCATGTGCTCGGCTGGCTCACCCAATACGCCAGCCTTGGCGCGGCACTGCTGTTCGGCGCCTTCGCCCTGTTCATCACCTGGAAACTCTGGCAGCGCTTCAGCCTGCTGCGCCGCACTTCGCGGATCCCGCGCATCAGCGTCGGCGAGCTGCGCGCCCGCCTCGACGCCGGCCAGCCGCCCTTGATCCTCGACGTACGTGCGCAGCTCGATGGCGAAGCGATCCCCGGCTCCATCCCGTTCGGCCTCGACACGCCGCTGGACCAGTTGCACGGCAGCCTGGAAGGCCAGGACGTGGTGATCTACTGCGCCTGTCCCCACGAACTCTCTGCCGCCATGCTCGCCGAACGCCTGCAGGCCTCGGGACATCCGCGCGCCTGGGCGCTGTCGGGCGGGCTGGATGCGTGGCACGCGCAGGGGCCGCGCTAGGGATTTATCCGCCAATCGCTTGGTAGACGGGCTGATCGCGGACGGAGTCCGCTACGAGATATATCTGCGCTCGGGGCGGCCCTCAGCCTCGGCTTTGGCATCCTGCGTCGCTCTACCTCCTGCATCCATGCAGTCGTCTCCCAGGGGGAGAGGGGACCGTTCGGCGCAGGAGGAAATCTCGGTCTCAGCCGGCACGGTCTGCCCTCTCTCCCTGAGGGAGAGGGTTGGGGTGAGGAGGAAGCGCTGGCACAGATCGCCCAGAAGTAGGCAGTTGCTCCTACGGAAGAACGCCAGGCGATCCCGCTCTTGTAGGAGCGAGCTTGCTCGCGAACCCGCTTGATGCTGGAGTCACCGAAAACATCGGCTCGCGAGCAAACTCGCCCCCACGAAGAGCCTTCCCCAGGGTCAGCGCCGCGAATGGTCCCGTCGCAGCTCGGCGAGATGCGCGGCGAGCAGGTCGGTGTCCGCGCCGGATTTCTCCGGCAGCGCGCGCAAAGTAGCCTGGGTCAGCCGCATCTGCCGCAGGTAACGCCGACAGTTGCGACACAGCAGCAGGTGCCGGCGCAGCGCCAGCTTCTCGCGAAAGCCCAGTTGCTCATCCAGCAGGTCGCTGGAGCGTGCCACCAGTTCCTTGCAGGTCAGCATTCCCCGGTCTCCTCGAAGTGCTCCAGCGTGGCGAACACCTTCAGCCGCGCGCGGTGCAGCAGCACCCTGACATTGGAGAGCGAAACGTCCAGAAGATTACAGATCGCCTCCAAGTCCAGCCCCTGGCGCTCACGCAGCAGCAGGACGCTGCGCTGCAGCTCGGACAGGCTGGCAAGGGTCTTTTCCAGGCATTCACGCAGTTCCTCCCCGGCCAGCAGGGCTTCGGGCGAGTCCTCGTGCCAGGCCAGCGGCGCCGGGCTCCAATGGCCGTCGGCAGCGAAACGGCTGTCGTCGATGCTGCCGTGGGGCGCGGGCAGGTCGTCCAGCGACACATCGCGACGAACCTTGCGCAGGCGGGATTTCGCGGTATTGGCGGTGATGGTCAGCAGCCAGGTCTTGAGGCTGGAACGCCCCTGGAAGCCGTCGAGGTTGCGCACGGCGGCGAGCCAGGCGTCCTGCACCACCTCGTCGGCATGGGCAGCACCGACGATGGCGATAGCGACAGCGCGCATCGCACCCTGATAGGCGGCTACCAGGGTGCGGAAGGCCTGCTGGTCACCGGCCAGCAGGCGCGACAACAACTCGCTGTCGTCGGTGGGCACGATCAGCGCTTGCGCAGGATCACACTGCCGATGGAGTAGCCGGCGCCGAAGGAGCTCAGCACGCCGATGGAGCCGGCGGGCAGATCGTCCTGATGCTTGTGGAAGGCAATGACCGAACCCGCCGAGCTGGTGTTGGCGTAGGTGTCGAGGATCACCGGCGCCTCGTGGGCTTCGGCGTCACGGCCGATCAGCTTGCGGGTGATCAGCAGGTTCATGTTCAGGTTGGCCTGGTGCAGCCAGAAGCGCTTCACGTCGCTGACCGGGATGTCGTTCTGCACCAGGTGCTCGCCGATCAGCTCGGCCACCATCGGGCAGACGTCCTTGAACACCTTGCGGCCTTCCTGCACGAACAGCTTGTCGCGTGCACCGATGCCCTCTTCCGCGGCGCGGTTGAGGAAGCCGAAGTTGTTGCGGATGTTGTTGGAGAACTGGGTCAGCAGCTTGGTGCTCACCACGTCGAACTGGTGCGGGCTGGTGGCCTGGTCGGCGCGCTCGACGATTACCGCGGTGGCGGCATCGCCGAAGATGAAGTGGCTGTCGCGATCGCGGAAGTTCAGGTGACCGGTGCAGATTTCCGGGTTGACCAGCAGGATGGCGCGGGCCTGGCCGAGCTGCACGCTGTTCACCGCGGCCTGCAGGCCGAAGGTGGCCGAGGAGCAGGCGACGTTCATGTCGTAGCCGAAACCCTGGATGCCAAGGGCGGCCTGCACTTCGATGGCCACCGCCGGGTAGGCGCGCTGCAGGTTGGAGCAGGCGACGATCACGCCGTCGATGTCCGCGGCGGTACGGCCGGCGCGCTGCAGGGCTTCCTTCGCCGCGTGCACGGCCATCTCGCAGAGGATGCCCCAGTCTTCGTTGGAGCGCTCCGGAATGCGCGGCGCCATGCGCTGCGGGTCGAGGATACCTTCCTTGTCCACCACGAAGCGGCTCTTGATACCGGAAGCCTTCTCGATGAAGGCCGAGCTGGATTCGGCCAGCGGCTCCATCTCACCCTTGGCAATGGCGTCGGCGTGTTGCTCGTTGTGACTGCGGACGTAGCTGTTGAAGGATTCCACCAGTTCATCGTTGGAGATGCTGAACGGCGGGGTGTACAGGCCAGTTCCGCTGATCACGACTTTATGCACGGTCAATCCTCTTCTGTATCGGGCCGCCGGACCGGGCGGCAAGGTTAGGCATCAAGGTGCCCGCACGCTGGCCGGCACTGGATAGTCTGGGTTTCCGCGGCATCACGCGGATGCCGGGGGATGTAACAAGGCAGTGTGCCACCCCCGCCCGCGAGCGGCACCTTTCACCGCCCGGCGGTCCTCGATGGCACCTTGGTACAACCGCTGGCCGCTGATTATGCTGCAATTTTCGGCAAAAAGTCGCCGGTAAAGCGTGGTAATTCCGCCACTTTCCGTAAGAAAGCCTCGTACTCCCTGGCATGGCTCAATCGATTGAAATTCTGCAAGGGCACCATAGCAACCGCTGGCGCGCCGGAATCGGTGGCGCCCCGTATGCTTCGGCTTATTGCCCAGGAAGACTGACAGGATGAGTGACATGCCCCGCCCGGAAATGGACGAACAGACACTGGAATTTGCCAATCAGGTGATCGACCTGGCCCGCCAGGGCGATACCGAGCGCCTCGCCGAGCTGCTGCGCCAGGGGCTGCCGGCCAATCTGCGCAATCACAAGGGCGACAGCCTGCTAATGCTGGCCAGCTACTACGGCCACCACGATACGGTGCAGGTGCTGTTGAACCACGGCGCCGATCCGGACCTGCGCAACAACGCCGGACAGACACCGCTGGCCGGTGCGGCCTTCAAGGGCGATCTGCGGATGGTCCGCCTGCTGCTGGCACACGGCGCCGACGTCGAGGGTGCTTCAGCCGATGGCAAGACCGCCCTGATGATGGCGGCGATGTTCAATCGCCCGGAAATCGTCCGCTGCCTGCTGGAGCACGGTGCCAACCGCGTGGCACAGGACGCCAGCGGCCTGACGCCCCTGGCCGCCGCGCGGATGATGAACGCCGCCGACACCCTCGCCCTGCTCGACGCCACCTGAGCCGCTCAGACCGGGTCGCTGCAGACCAGCCGATCCCGTCCTTCCGCCTTGCCCCGGTACAGGCGGCGATCGGTGCAGCGGTAGAGCTCGTCGGCGTCCAGGCCGTCGGAGGGCCATTCGGCCAGGCCGAAGGTGGCCGACAGGGGAATCCGCTGGCCGGAGTACTCCAGCGGTAACCGCGACACTTCCTTACGCAGCGACTCCACCAGCGGTTGGGCGTCGTAGCGGTCGGTGTACGGCAGCAGGATGCCGAACTCCTCCCCGCCCAGGCGACCGATCAGGTCGGTGGCGCGCAAGCGGTGGCGCAGGGATTTGCACAGGTGCTGCAGGGCCTTGTCACCGGCGTCGTGCCCCCACTGGTCGTTGATCAGCTTGAAATGGTCGACGTCCAGCACCACCAGCACCAGGCGCGCGTCGTAGCGAGCCGATTCCTGGATACAGCGCTGCAACGCACGCTGGAAGCTCTCGCGACTGGCCACTCCGGTCAGGGTGTCGGTGAGCGCGAGGCGACGCAGTTGCCTGTAGGCGTCGGCACGCCGCCCCTCGTAGACGTGCATGAAGGCGAGCACCAGCACGCCGCAGAAGATGCCATTGCCGATGTCGATCAGGCCTGGCGCATCCAGGCGCAGGTGGTTCATGTACAGGTACATCAGGGTCGCCAGCAGCATGAACGGCACGGCCAGCAGGAAGCCGCGCAGCTTGCCCAGCAGCAGGTAGGCCATGACTGGCATCAGGTAGACCCAGACAAAGGCCGTGGCCGACGCGTTGGGCATGACGATGATATAGAGGATGAAACAGAAGGTTGGCAGCAGGTAGGCGATGATCCAGGGCACCAGGCGGCGTACCCGCTTGAGACGGTGCGCGGCCCACAGCAGCATGCCGCAGGCGACGGCCTCGGCGACGGCCAGCCAGTAGTTGCCGGCCAGGCTCTGCAGAATGCCGAATACCCCCAGGGTCGCCCCGGTGCAGGCAAAGATCAGCCGCATCAGCAGACGGTGATCCGCCTCTTCCAGCCCTGTCGGCCCGGTGCTGGGCTCGTACAATTGTTCGGGATCGCTGTTGCGCTGCATCAGCCTGGCTCCTTGGCTCGGCCGTCAGCGGGTCGGCCGTCGTGGCGAAATCCAATCGTTCTGCCAGTTCCCGCCTCAGAAGACTACTCCAATTTCCTACACTTCGTAGCCATCCGACCGAATCATTCGGGGCACGCGGGTCGATTCGCGGCAGGATCGGTCCGTCTGGACTAGCCTTCGCTGCATCATCCGTGGAGGAAGTCTATGCGTTCGATCCTTGCTGTCCTGCCGTTGCTGGTGCTGTCCGGTTGTGCCTCGTACCAGAGCGATGAGATCCATCCCGTTCCCGCCGACCGGCTGCTGGCCTACCAGCAACCGGGCAAGGACAGCGTGGAACTGGAAGTAACGCGTGATGCGGGTTACCTGGGCGGCGGCTGCTATGTCGCCGTCACCATCGACCGCGAGGTGGCGGCGCGCATCGGCACGGGCGAATCGGCCAGCTTCCACGTACCGGCAGGCCAGCACGTGGTCGGCATCATCGGCGACAAGGATGGCGACGGCCTGTGCAGCAAGGCCATGTTGCGCCGCGAGTTGCTGGTGTCGCTGGAGCCTGGCAACGACAACCGCTTCCGCATCAACAGCGACAACCGCACGGGCTTCGACATCAAGCCGGTGGTCACCCGCTGAGCGAACCCCGACCGCCCAGGCGCGCTTCAGCCATTCAAACGCGCAACGAGGCGCGCCTGCAGCTTCTCCAGCTCACCCACGTCGGCCTTGTTCGCCGCGTGGATGCCCAGGCCCTCGCCGGCATAGCGCGGAACGATGTGCATATGGATATGGAATACCGTCTGCCCGGCCGGCGCACCATTGAACTGGGCGACCTGCACACCGTCGGGGTTGAGCTCTTCCACCAGTACGCCGGTCAGGCGCTGCACCACGCGCATCACCTTGTCCAGCGCATCGGGATCGACCTCCAGGATATTGCGCGCGGCGCTGCGCTTGGGGATCACCAGCGTGTGGCCGTAGGACTGCGGGAAGAGATCGAGGAAGGCCAGGACGTCGTCGTCCTCGTACAGCTTGTAGCAAGGCGCATCGCCTCGAATGATCTGGGCGAAGATGTTCTGTGGATCGTAGGTGCCGTGCAGGCTCATGGTCGGTTCCTTGTGCATGACTCTGGTGCCGCACCATACCGGTTTGTTGCGCCCGGGTCATGACCGGCGGCGCGTGGAGGGCTATCCTGAGGCCTTTCGCTGCTTTTCTTCAGTGACCTGACCGGAGTATGCATGTCAGACCTTTCCGCGTTCCCCATCACCCGCAAATGGCCCGCCGAACACCCTGACCGCCTGCAGCTGTACTCGCTGCCCACGCCCAACGGCGTGAAGGTATCGATCATGCTGGAAGAGCTTGGCCTGCCCTACGAGCCGCACCTGGTCAGCTTCGAGCGCAACGACCAGATGTCCCCGGAATTTCTCTCGCTGAACCCGAACAACAAGATCCCGGCGATCCTCGATCCCAACGGTCCCGACGGCAAGCCGCTGGCGCTGTTCGAGTCCGGCGCGATCCTGGTCTACCTCGCCGACAAGACCGACTCGCTCATCGCCCCCGGCGCCAGCGGCCGCTACGAAACCCTGCAGTGGCTGATGTTCCAGATGGGCGGAATCGGCCCGATGTTCGGCCAGATCGGCTTCTTCAACAAGTTCGCCGGCAAGGACTACGAGGACAAGCGCCCGCTGCAGCGCTACGTGGACGAGGCCAAGCGCCTGCTGGGCGTGCTCGACCAGCGCCTGCAAGGCCGCGACTGGATCATGGGCGAGCACTACACCATCGCCGACATCGCCACCTTCCCGTGGATTCGCAACCTGGTCGGTTTTTATGAGGCGGGCGAACTGGTGGGCTTCGACAACTTCCAGAACGTGAAGCGCGTGCTGGAGCGCTTCCTCGCGCGGCCGGCGGTACAGCGTGGGCTGAATATTCCCAAGCGCGACTGACTGCGGCATAGACCTGTAGGAGCGAGCTTGCTCGCGAACGAATTCTCCGGCAGCTCAGACGCTGGGCGGGTTCGCGAGCAAGCTCGCTCCTACGAAGAGTCTGAACCTCAGGCCTCGACCTGGCTCCACTGCTTCGACAGGCGCTTGTCCGACACCGGCACCTTCGTCCCCAGTTGCTGGGCGAACAGCGAGACGCGGTATTCCTCCAGCATCCAGCGGTACATCACCAGTTCCGGGTCGCGCTTGCCTTCCTGGGCGTGCTTGGCCAGGCGCGCCGCATACTGTTCCCAGTAGCCGGCCATCTCGCCGCTCCAGACACGGTCGCGCTGGACCTGGCCGGCGACCTTGTCCAGGCGCTGCTCGACCGCCTTCAGGTAGCGCGGGTATTCCTTCAGCCATTCCAGCGGCGTGTCACGGACGAAGCCGGGGTAGACCAGCTTGGCCAGTTGCCCCTTCACGTCGTTGAGCGGCACGGTCATGGCCAGGTCGACCTTGCCCTTGAAGCGCTTCTGCAGGCCGTGCCAGAGCTTGAGGATTTCC
Source organism: Pseudomonas sp. ATCC 13867 (assembly GCF_000349845.1). Taxonomy (NCBI): domain Bacteria; kingdom Pseudomonadati; phylum Pseudomonadota; class Gammaproteobacteria; order Pseudomonadales; family Pseudomonadaceae; genus Pseudomonas; species Pseudomonas sp. ATCC 13867. The sequence goes on from NC_020829.1 coordinate 4,082,352, forward strand.
AGGGTCAGGCGGGCGATGCGCTCGGCGTGCTCGGTCCATGCGCCGCGCTTCTTCTCGGCCAGTGAGGCGAGCCCGGCGCCATCGCGCGGCAGGCTGCTTTCACCGTCGAGAATGGCGCTGTCCAGGCTGGCCAGCAGGATGTCCTCCACCAGCGACTCGACCCGGCCCAGCTCGCGGTAGAGCAGGCCCATGTCGGTCTGCCCTGGCAGCTTGCCGCGCAGGAACTTGGCCGGCTCGGCCAACTGTTGCAGCAGCAGGCGCTGCAGGGCGCGGCGGTGCTGGTAGTCGGCCTCGGCCTGGGTCGGGAAGCGGTTTTCCTTCACCACGCCGGCCTCTTCCACCAGCGCCGGGTAGACCGTCATCGACAGCCCGGCGACCTTCTGCTGAACCCTCTCCGCCACTTCGCCAAAGCCCTTGGCTTCCACCGCTTTCTGCGGCTTGTCCGCCTGCGGGATCGCCAGCGCAGCCTGGCTGGCTTCGGCGAAGCGTGCGGTGAGCTCGGCCAGATCACGGCCTTCGCCGAGGAACTTGCCACGGGCGTCGACCACCTCGATGTTCATCCGCAGGTGGCTTTCCACCTGGGTTTCGGCCTCCGCCCAGGCCTCTTCGGGCACGCGGCTGCCAGTCATGCGCTGCAGCTCGCGGCCGAGGGATTCGGACAGCGCGCCTTCGGCGAAGACCATCTTGCCCAGTGCGGCGCGGACGAAGTCCGGCACCGGCACGAAGTTCTTGCGGATGGCCTTGGGCAGGCTGCGCACCAGCTCGATGCACTTGGCCTCCAGCAGGCCTGGCACCAGCCACTCCAGGCGTTCGGCGGGCAGCTGCGGCAGCAGCGGCGCCGGTACGCGCACGGTCACGCCATCACGCACGTGGCCGGGCTCGAAGTGATAGGTGAGCGGCAGTTGCAGGTCACCCAGGCGCAGGCGGTCCGGGTAGAGGCCGGCAGTGACTTCGCTGGCGTCACGGGCGAGGACGTCCTCCTCGCGCATGATCAGCAGGTCCGGCTGCTGCTTGTGCTCGCGCTCGTACCACTTCTCGAAGCTGGCGGACTGGTAGATGTCCGCCGGCAGGCGCTCGTCGTAGTAGGCGAAGAGGGTTTCCTCGTCGGCGAGGATGTCGCGCCGGCGCGCCTTGGCTTCCAGCTCGTCGAGCTTCTCCAGCAACTGGCGGTTGGCCGACAGGCACTTGGCGCGGCTGTTGATCTCGCCACGCACCAGCGCCTCGCGGATGAACATCTCGCGGGATACCGGCGCATCGATGGGGCCGTAGTGCACGGGGCGGCGGCCGATGATGATCAGGCCGTAGAGCGTGACCTGCTCGTAGGCCACCACCTGGCCCCGGCGTTTTTCCCAGTGCGGCTCCAGGTAGTTCTTCTTCACCAGGTGCCCGGCCAGCGGCTCCAGCCAGTCCGGCTCGATCTTGGCGACCATGCGGGCGAACAGCTTGGTGGTCTCCACCAACTCGGCGGCCATGATCCACTGCGGCTTCTTGCGGCCGATCACGCTGGAAGGGTGAATCCAGAAACGCCGCTGGCGCGCGCCGAGGTAGTCGCCCTCCTCCGCCTTCTGGCCGATCTGGCTCAGCAGGCCGGAGAGGATTGCCTTGTGCACGGCGGCGTAGTCGATGTCGCGCTGCTTCGCATCCGGCTCGCCACCTTTGTAGGAGCGAGCTTGCTCGCGAACGCTCTTCGAGTCCTTGCCGGCGGCTTTGTTGTCCTGGGGTTTCGCGGTGTGGGGCTGTTCGCGAGCAAGCTCGCTCCTACCAGAAGCCTTGGAGCCGAAGGGCAGCTGCAATTCACGGCAGATCAGCGTCAGCTGGCGGTGCGCATCACGCCACTCGCGCAGACGCAGATAGTTCAGGAAGTTCTTCCGGCACCAATTGCGCAGCGGGTTGGAACCCAGCGCCTGGCGCTGCTCCTCGAAGCCGCGCCAGAGGTTAATCAGTGCGGCGAAGTCCGAATCCGGGTCCTTCCACTGAGCGTGGGCCTGGTCGGCGGCCTGCTGGCGATCCATCGGCCGCTCGCGCGGGTCCTGCACGGACAGTGCGCTGGCCACGGTGAGCACTTCCGGCAGGCTGCCCAGTTGCGCCGCTTCCAGCAGCATGCGGCCCAGCCGCGGGTCGATGGGCAGGCGCGCCAGCTGGCGGCCCAGCGGCGTCAGCTGGCCCTCGCGGTTCACCGCCGAGAGTTCCTGCAGCAGGGTGAAACCGTCATTGATCGCCTTGCCGTCCGGCGGCTCGATGAAGGGGAAGGCCTCGATGTCGCCCAGGCGCAGGTGCAGCATCTGCAGGATCACCGCCGCCAGGTTGGTGCGCAGGATCTCCGGATCGGTGAAGGCCGGACGGCCGTTGAAGTCTTCCTCGCTGTACAGACGCACGCAGATGCCAGGCTCGACCCGTCCGCAACGGCCCTTGCGCTGGTTGGCGCTGGCTTGCGAGACGGCCTCGATGGGCAGGCGCTGGACCTTGGCGCGGTAGCTGTAGCGGCTGATCCGCGCGGTGCCGCTGTCGATCACGTAGCGGATGCCCGGTACGGTCAGCGAGGTTTCCGCGACGTTGGTGGCGAGCACGATCTTGCGCCCCGGCATGGGCGCGAAGATTTTCTGCTGTTCGGCCGGCGTCAGCCGCGCATACAGCGGCAGCACCTCCGTGTGACGCAGGTTGGCCTTGCGCAGCATGTCGGCGGCATCACGGATTTCGCGCTCACCAGGGAGGAACACCAGCACGTCGCCGGGGCGCTTGCCGATTTCGCGCTCGTGGGCGGCGATCTCGTCCAGCGCGCGGAGGATGCCCTGGTCCACGGAGAGGTCGTCGAACAGCGCTTCGCCATCCTCGTCCACTTCCGCCGCCAGCGGGCGGTACCAGGTTTCCACCGGGTAGGTGCGCCCCGAGACCTCGACGATGGGCGCATCGCCAAAGTGTTTGGAGAAGCGTTCCAGGTCGATGGTCGCCGAAGTGATGATCAGCTTCAGGTCCGGCCGGCGGTGCAGCAGGGTCTTCAGGAAGCCGAGCAGGAAGTCGATGTTCAGGCTGCGTTCGTGGGCTTCGTCGACGATGATCGTGTCGTAGCGCTCGAGGTAACGGTCATGCTGGGTCTCGGCCAGCAGGATGCCGTCGGTCATCAGCTTGATCAGCGTGCTGTCGTCGCTCTGGTCCTCGAAACGCACCTGGTAGCCGACCAGTGAACCCAGCGGCGTGCCGATCTCCTCGGCGACGCGGGTGGCCACGCTGCGCGCGGCCAAGCGGCGCGGCTGGGTGTGGCCGATCAGGCCGTGGGTGCCACGGCCCAGCTCCAGGCAGATCTTCGGCAGCTGGGTGGTCTTGCCCGAACCGGTCTCGCCGGCGATCACCACCACCTGGCTCTTCATCAGCGCGGCCTTGATCTCGTCGCGCTTGGCGGCAATCGGCAGGCTGTCGTCGTAACGGATCGACGGGATGCTCGCGCGGCGCGCCTCGGCCTTGGCGCAGGAGGCTTGGAAGCGCTCGGCCCACTGGACGAGCTTGGCTTCGTCGGGGTGCTTGCGCAGTTCATGGAGCTGCCGGCGCAGGCGGTGGCGGTCGCGGATCATCGCGTGATCCATGCGCTGCAGGAGCTGTTCGGGGGTCGGCGTACTGTCTGTGGTCATCGGCTTCGCGGGCATCAGGCGGGAGCGGCGCGAGCTGGTGCGGAGCCGGTCCCTGGAGTGAGCTGTCGTGGCGACAATTCGTGAATTGTCGCAAAAGACCGGCACGGGCCGCCATGCCGAATGCTTGGCGGCCCGGATTGGCGGGGCATTGCGCCCCGCCGGTTCAGATGCGGAACTGGCCGACCAGCTGGCGCAAGCGCTCTCCCAGTCCGTTCAGTTCGGTCGCGGTGCGTGCGCCCTTGGCGGCGTCATCCGCCACGCTTTCCACGCCACCGGCGATCTGGTGCACGCTGCGGTTGATCTCCTCGGCGACGGCGGTCTGCTCCTCGGCGGCGCTGGCGATCTGCGCGTTCATCGAGTTGATGGTGCCGATCAGCTGGGCGATGGCGTCCAGCGACTGGCCGGCCTGGTTGGCCTGGCCGCGGGTGCGTTCGGCCATGTCGCTGGCGCGCTGCATGGCGCTTACCGAGCCTTCCGTGGTACCGCGCAGACGGTCGATCATCTGCTGGATTTCCCCGGTGCTTTGCTGGGTGCGGCTGGCCAGGGCGCGGACTTCGTCGGCGACCACGGCGAAGCCTCGCCCGGCCTCACCGGCGCGGGCCGCTTCGATGGCGGCGTTGAGCGCCAGCAGGTTGGTCTGCTCGGCGATGGAGCGGATCACCTCGAGCACGCCGACGATGCCCTGCACGTCCTGGCGCAGGGTGTCGAGGGAGTCGCTGCTGCTGCGCACCTCGCCCACGAGGTCGTTGATCTGCGAGACGCACAGGTCCACTTCGCGCTTGGCCGCCTGCCCCTCGCGGTCGGTCTGCTGCGCCGCGTCGGCCGCCTGTTGCGCGCTGCGCGCCACTTCCTGCGCAGCGGCGGTCATTTCGTTGATGGCGGTGGCGACCTGGTCGGTCTCGTGGCGCTGGCCGTCCATCGCCCGCTCGGAGCGCTGCGCCTGCTGCGCCACGTCGCCGACCAGCCCGGACAGTTGGTGGGTAGTGCCGGCCACTTGCTGCACCAGCACGTGGATCTTTTCGACGAAGCGATTGAACGAGCCGGCCAGTTCGCCCAGTTCGTCGCTGCGGCCCAGGTTCAGACGATGGGTCAGGTTTCCATCGCCGGCGGCCATGTCGTCGAGGTTGTCGCGCACCTGCACGATGGGCTGGACGATGGTGCGGCTGAACAGCCCGGCAAGCAGGCCGATCACCAGCAGCAGCGCCAGCGCCGAGCCGCCCATCAACAGCAGCAGGTTGTCGATCTTGGCGTCGAAGGCAGCGCCGGCTTCCTGAGCCTCCCGCTCGACGTCATCGAGATTCAGCGAGGTACCGAACACCAGGTTCCACTTGGGCAGGAAATGCGCATAGCCGATCTTCGGCACGATGGCATTGCCGCCCGGCAGGGTGAAGCTGTAGCGCACATAGTGCTGGCCACTCTGGCCCGCCGCTACCAACTCGCGGATGGCATAGACGCCATTGGGGTCGCGATAGCCGCTGAAGTCCTCGCCCAGGCGCTCGTCGCTGGTGCCCTGGAAGACCCGTACGGAGCGTGTGTCATAGCCCCAGAAATAACCACCCTTGCCGTATTCGAGGCGCTTGAGGATCGCGATGCCCTGTTCGCGGGCCTGGGCATCCCCCTGGGCGGCAGCCTGGTAGATCGGGCCAACGGCAGCCAGGGCCACATCGACGAAGTTCCTCAACTGCGCCTCGCGGTCATGCGTGAGGTTCTCGCGGATCTGCGCCTCCTGCTGGGTCGACAATTGCATGAGGGCAACGGTGGCGATGGCACACAACAGAACGGTGAGGAGCAGGATCGGGGCGATGGCCAGGAGCAGTACCTTGGCGCGCAGTCGAAGGACGGTATTCACGGCATGGACCTCAGGCAGATAAGGGACCCGCTTCCGTGCAGGCATCAAAAAACCCGCCTCGCGGCGGGTTCCTTGTTTATCGGCTCAGGCCCTGATCTTCTTGAGCTCTTCGTCGCGCAATTCTCGGCGCAGGATCTTGCCGACGTTGGTGGTCGGCAGGCTGTCGCGGAACTCCACGGCCTTGGGCCGCTTGTAGCCGGTGAGGTTGTCGTGCATGTGCTGCATGACTTGCTCCTTGGTCAGGGTGACGCCCGGCTTGGACACCACGAAGACCTTGATCGACTCGCCGGATTTCTCGTCCGGGATGCCAATGGCGGCGCACTGCAGCACGCCCGGCAGGGTGGCGAGCACGTCTTCCAGCTCGTTGGGGTACACGTTGAAGCCCGACACCAGGATCATGTCCTTCTTGCGGTCGACGATACGCATGTAGCCGTCTTCCTGGATGATCGCGATGTCGCCGGTGCGCAGCCAGCCGTCCTTGTCGAGGATCTCGTCGGTGGCTTCCTGGCGCTGCCAGTAGCCCTTCATCACCTGCGGGCCCTTCACGCACAGCTCGCCACGCTCGCCCAGCGGCAGCTCCTGGCCGTCATCGCTGATGACCTTGCACAGGGTCGACGGAACCGGAATGCCGATGGTGCCGATCTGGATGTTCTGGAACGGGTTCACCGAAACCACCGGGCTGGTCTCGGTCATGCCGTAGCCTTCGCAGATGGCGCAGCCGGTAACGTCTTTCCAGCGCTCGGCTGCGGCCTGTTGCAGAGCCATGCCCCCGGAGAGGGTCAGCTTCAGTGCAGAGAAGTCCAGCTTGCGGAAGCCTTCGTTGTTGCACAGGCCGACGAACAGGGTGTTCAGGCCGACGAAGCCGGTGAACTTCCACTGCGACAGCTCCTTGACCATGCTGGCCAGGTCGCGCGGGTTGGTCACCAGGATGTTGTGGTTGCCGGTGAGCATCATCGCCATGCAATGGAAGGTGAAGGCGTAGATGTGGTACAGCGGCAGCGGCGCGATGAGGATCTCGCAGCCTTCGTTGAGGTTGGCGCCCATCAGTGCCTTGCACTGCAGCATGTTGGCGACCAGGTTGCGGTGGGTCAGCATCGCACCCTTGGCCACACCCGTGGTGCCGCCGGTGTACTGCAGCACGGCCACGTCGTCGCTCTTGGGCGAGGCTTCCGCCACCGCCTTGCCACGGCCCTTGGCCAGGACGTCGGTCAGCTTCTGCGCATTGGGCAGGTTGAAGGCCGGAACCATCTTCTTGATGTTCCTGACCACGAAATTGACGATGAAGCGCTTGAGCGGCGGCAGCATGTCACCCACTTCGGTGACGATGACGTTGCGGATACCGGTCTTGGGCAGCACTTCCTCGGCCAGGTGCGCCATGTTCGCCAGGCACACCAGCGCCTTGGCGCCGGAGTCGTTGAACTGGTGCTCCATTTCCCGCGCGGTGTACAGCGGGTTGGTGTTGACCACGATGAGGCCGGCGCGCATGGCGCCAAAAACCACGACCGGGTACTGGAGCACGTTGGGCAGTTGCACGGCGATGCGATCGCCGGGCTTGAGATCGGTGTTCTGTTGCAGATAGGCCGCGAAGTCCCCGGAGAGCTTGTACATCTCGCCGTAGGTCAGGGTCTTGCCCAGGTTGCTGAAGGCGGGCTTGTTTGCAAAGCGTTGGCAGGACTCTTTCAGTACCGCGAGGATGTTCGGGTACTGGTCAGCGTTGATCTCGGCAGCGATCCCCACTGGGTATTTGTCCTTCCAGAAATTATCGGTCATGGAAGCCCACTCCTAAGCAACAGCTTATCTTTACCGCAGTGCGGTTCGTTGTTGTGTTTATGTCGCCTTCCCTTGAGGCAGGGAGCGAAAAGCGGGCCGAGATTAGCAGCTTTGAGAAAACGCGACCAGCACCAAACACGGCCTTGTCAGTCAGAAAAATGACCAAAAGCAGTCATTTCGGTCACTAACCGCCCACTCGTCGGAAAAGCCCGCCCCAGAGGGGCTACAGGCTTGTTGGATTGTCAGACAAGGCAGGTTTCAGGGAGATGAAACCGGAAAAAAGAACGGGGACTGATCGCCAGAGCGGTCCCGTCACGGAGGTGGATCGGCGGAGTCCGACCAGGCGGTTTCGCGCAGCTCCCGATGCCGATTCTGCCCACCGGGTGAAGAGCAAGGGCATTAGTCGGCGCTTGCGGGCCGGTGTACGAATCATCCGCCAGGTACTTGCGAAATCATCTTCCGGAAATGATCTACCTCAACACCGGCCAGGTGCAGATCACGCAGAGTACTTTTGCACTCGCCTGGAGAACCCTCATGTTTCCCGAATTCCGTGAAAAGATTACTCGCCTCAAAGCCGAAGACCCGCATTTCGCCAAGCTCTTCCATAGCCACAACGATCTCGATCAGGAGATCAAGAACATGGAAGCCGGCATCACCCCTGCCTCGCACGACACCATCGAGGCGCTGAAGAAACAGAAGCTGCAGCTCAAGGACGATCTCTACGAGATCCTGCGCAAGAAGAATAGCTGCTGTGGCGGCTGTGGCGGTTGACCGGCTCTGGCTGACAATCGGCAATAAAAAAGGGGGCTGATTCTGGATCAGCCCCCTTTTCGTTCACGCTCGCCTCAAGCCGTTTCGCGCAGCTCCCGACGCAGGATCTTGCCCACCGGCGTCATCGGCAGGGCGTCCTTGAGCACGATGTGCTTGGGCACCTTGTAGCCGGTGAAATTCTCCTTGCAGTAGGCCTTGAGCTCCTCCACCGTCACCCCGCCCTCGCGCGGCACGACGAACAGTTTCACCGCCTCGCCGGACTTCTCGTCCGGCACGCCGACCGCCGCGCAGTTGGCGACTTTCGGGTGGGCCATGACCACGTCCTCGATCTCGTTGGGGTAGACGTTGAAGCCGGAGACGATGATCAGGTCCTTCTTGCGGTCGACAATACGGACGAAGCCGTCCTGATCGATCACCGCGATGTCGCCGGTACGCAGCCAGCCTTCGGCGTCCAGCACCTCGGCGGTGGCTTCCGGGCGCTGCCAGTAGCCCTTCATCACCTGCGGGCCCTTCACGCACAGCTCGCCCCGCTCGCCCAGGCCGAGGTCATTGCCGTTGTCATCGATCACCTTCAGCGCGGTACCCGGCACCGGGATGCCGACGGTGCCCAGGCGCGCCTGGTCGCCGTAGGGGTTGGTGCTGACCACCGGGGAGGTTTCGGTGAGGCCGTAGCCTTCGACCACGGAACAACCGGTCATGGCCTTCCAGCGCTCGGCGGTGGCGGTGACCAGCGCGGTGCCACCGGAGTTGGTGACCTTCAGGTTGGAGAAGTCGAGTTCCTTGAACTCCGGGCGATCCATCAGGGCGACGAACAGGGTGTTCAGCCCCAGCAGCGCGGAGAAGCGCCACTTCTTCAGTTCCTTGATGAAGCCGGGGATGTCGCGCGGGTTAGTGATCAGTACGTTGTGGTTGCCGTTGACCATCATGCACATGCAGTTCGCGGTGAAGGCATAGATGTGGTACAGCGGCAGCGGCGCGATCATCACCTCGTTGCCGACCTGCATCAGTGGCTTGCCGTCCGGGCCGTGCTGCTGCAGGCAGGCGTGCACCTGCTGCATGTTCGCCACCAGGTTGCCGTGGGTGAGCATGGCGCCCTTGGCCACGCCGGTGGTGCCGCCGGTGTATTGCAGCACGGCGATGTCGTCGAGACCGGCCTTGACCGGCTGCAGCCCGTGGCCACGGCCCTGGCGCAGGGCGTCCTTGAAGGAGACGGCCTGGGGCAGGCTGTACTCCGGCACCATCTTCTTCACGTGCTTGACCACGGTGTTGACCAGGAGCCCCTTGAGCGGCGACAGCAGGTCGCCCATGCGCGCCTCGATCAGGTATTCGAGCCCCGTGTCGGGCAGCACTTCCTGCACCAGCTTGCCGAACAGGTTCACGTAGACCAGCGCGCGGGCGCCGGAGTCCTTGAACTGGTGGCGCATCTCGCGCGCGGTGTACAGCGGGTTGGTGTTGACCACCACCAGCCCGGCGCGCAGGGCGCCGAACACGGCGATCGGGTACTGCAGGATGTTGGGCATCTGCACGGCGATGCGGTCACCGGGCTTGAGGTCGGTGTGCTTCTGCAGGTACGCGCCGAAAGCAGCGGACAGGCGGTCCAGCTCGGCATAGGTCAGGGTCACGCCCAGGTTGCTGAACGCCGGACGGTCGGCGAACTTCTTGCAGGAGCGTTCGAACACTTCGACCACGGACTTGTAGGCCGTCAGATCAATGTCGCTGGGCACGCCGGCCGGGCGTTTGTCGTTCCAGAAATCAGGTTGCATTTATTCTTATCCTCGTACCTGAGCGAAACCAAACCGCCATTGCGGTCATTTGACGGAAGCTAACAGTTCCCCCGGTCAGCGCAAAGACTCCGGCGAGTGTCATTGACTGCATGAATCTTGCGCCACCGCCTACTGCCGCGCAGGGATACCACGGAGCACCTGACGTCGCGGGAAGCCTAGGCCAGCCGACACAATCCTTACAGAAGATGTCCACGGGCGAACCTGGGCAAAAATCGCCTGGGCAGATGCGCACGGCGCTGTACACTGCGCAGCTTCGGCGACGATCGCCGTGTCTCACCTTCGCTCGACGATAATTCGTACAACAACGGGAAGGACCCATGCCTTACGCCGCCTACTGGCTGACCGCCAGCGACGAGACACCGCTGTACACCCGCCACTGGGCACCGGAAGGTCAGTTCCGCGGGGCTCTGATGCTGTCCCACGGCATGGCCGAACATGCCGGCCGCTACGAGCGCCTGGCCCTGGCGCTGAACGCCGCCGGCTATCACCTCTACGCCATCGACCAGCGCGGCCACGGCCGCACCGCCGAGAACAGCGAACTCGGCCACTACGCCGACCGCGGCGGCTGGGGCAAGGTGATCGGCGACCTGCACACGCTGAACCAGCATGTGCGCGAGGAGCATCCGGACCTGCCCATCGTCCTGCTCGGCCACAGCATGGGCAGCTACATCGGCAGCGCCTACCTGATGCAGCACAGCGCCAGCGTGAAGGCGGCAGTGCTGTCCGGCTCCAATTACCAGCCAGTGGCGCTGTACAAGAGCGCCCGCCTGATCGCCCGCTTCGAGCGCTGGCGCCAGGGCCCGCTGGGGCGCAGCGCGCTGATCGACTTCCTCTCCTTCGGCTCGTTCAACAAAGCCTTCAAACCCAACCGTACCGCCTTCGACTGGCTCAGCCGCGATCCCGCCGAAGTCGACAAATACGTCGCCGACCCGCTCTGCGGCTTCCGCTGCAGCAATCAGCTATGGCTGGACCTGCTCGGCGGCCTGGCCGACATCACGCCGCTGGAGCACCTGTCGCGCATCCGCAGCGACCTGCCGGTACTGGTGATCGGTGGCGAGCGCGACCCGGTCAGCCAGGGCAAGCGCCTGCGCGACCTCGCCCAGGCGATGACCCGGGCCGGGGTACGCGACGTCCAACTGAAGATCTATCCCGACGCTCGTCACGAGCTGTTCAACGAGAGCAACCGCGACGAGATCACCCGCAACCTGATCGACTGGCTGGCGGCGCACTGCCCCGTCTCGCAGGTCGAGAAATCCGAGGAGCCCCTATGACCCAGGTCCAGAACGTCCCCTATGAAGAACTCGAAGTCGGCCAGAAGGCCAACTTCCGACGCAACGTCGGCGAGCGCGACATCCAGCTGTTTGCCGAGGTCTCCGGCGACCGCAACCCGGTGCACCTGGACGCCGACTACGCCGCCACCACCCAGTTCAAGGAACGCATCGCCCACGGCATGCTCACTGGCGCGCTGATCAGCGCGGCGATCGCCACCACCCTGCCCGGCCCGGGCACTATCTACCTCGGCCAGAATCTGACGTTCACCCGCCCGGTGAAGCTCGGTGACGAACTGACGGTAGAGCTGGAAGTGCTGGAAAAGCTGCCGAAGAACCGCGTACGCATCGGCACCGTGGTGCTCAACCAGGATGGCAAGGCCGTGGTCAAAGGCGAGGCCGAAGTGCTGGCACCCACCGAGAAGCTCAACATCGAACTGCCTGCCCTGCCGCCGATCACCATCGGCTGAGAATCTATTCAACGTCTGCCTGCGCTTGCTCATGCTGCGCCCGGCAAGACCTTGAACAGGTTCCGAGGTCGACTCCGGGGCTGGCCGCCGGCCCCGGAAACTTGTATACAGTTTTCACCTCAACTACCCTGCCCTGGTCATTTTTCAATCCATCTGGGATAACCGAAGGCCCTCCGCCCGAAACCCCATTACCGGGAATCGGAGCCATCATGGACCTTCGACTGCTGTTGCTGTCCATCTGCACCTTCGCCGCGGGCCTCGCCGAGGCCATCCTCACCGGCATCCTGCCGTCACTCGCCGATGACCTGGGCGTTTCCCTCAGCCTCGCCGGCCAGCTCACCAGCCTGTTCTCCCTGAGCTTCGCCATCGCCGCGCCGCTGCTCGGCTGGTTCACCCGTGGCGCCGACTGCCGCCGCCTGCTGGTGATCACCCTGCTGGTGTTCGCCGCCTTCAACGCCGGCGCGGCGCTCAGCCCCGGTTACGTCCCCCTGCTGCTGATGCGCATCGGTATGGCCGCCTGTTGCGGGCTGTTGATCATGCAGGCCAGCCTGCTGGCGGTGGAGCTGGCGCCGCCGACCCAGCGCGGGCGCGCCATCGGCCTGATCTTCATGGGTATCAGCGGCTCGCTGGTGTTCGGCGTGCCGGCCGGCGTGCTGGTGAACGAATGGTTCGGCTGGCGCTGGATCTTCGCCGCCATCGCCCTCTATTCGCTGCCGCTGGCCGCACTGCTGCGTCTCGCCCTGCCCCGCCGCGCCCTCGTCAGCCCGGCCAATGGCGCGGCGTACAAGCGCCAGCTGCGCAGCCCCTCGCTGAACCTGGCGCAACTGGTGTCGATCCTGCTGCTGGGCGGGCACTTCACCCTGTTCGCCTACATCACGCCCTGGTTCCAGCAGGTGGCCGGGATCACCGACAGCCAGCGCATCGCCCTGACCCTCTTGCTGATCGGCCTTGCGGCCATTGGCGGCGGCTACCTCGGCGGCTGGCTGAGCGACCGCCTCGGCCATCGCCGCGCCTTGATCGTGGTACCGATCCTGTTTGCCCTGGCGATGCTGGCGATCCCGCTGAGCCTCGGGTACCCCTGGATGCTGCTGGCGGCGCTGATGGTCTGGAGCACCATCAGTTGGATGATCTCGCCGGCGGTGCAGAGCTACCTGCTGGCCAGCGACCCGGCCAGCGGCAGCGCCGGGGTGGCGCTGAACACCTCGGCGATGCACCTGGGCGTAGCCCTCGGCGCTGCACTGGGCGGCGCGGTGATCAGCCTCGCGGGCATCGCCTGGACGCCCTGGCTCGGTATCGGCCTGGTGGCGCTCTCGGTGCTCTGCGCCGTGCTGTCCTGCTGGCTGCAGCGCGAGCCGGACGACGCGCCCCTCAGCGTTCCTTCACGGTGACGCTGGCGGTCATCCCGGCGCTCAGGTGCACGCCTTCGGGAACCCTGTCGAGATGGATGCGCACCGGAATGCGCTGGGCCAGGCGTACCCAGTTGAAGGTCGGCTCGACGTTGGCCAGCAACTGGCTGTCGGGAATGGCATTGCGGTCGGTGATGCCGCTGCTGATGCTTTGCACGGTGCCGTCGATGGGGGTGTCGCCGCTCATCAGCACGACCTTCGCCGGCTGGCCGACGCGGATGCCGGGTAGCTTGGTCTCCTCGAAGTAGGCGGTGACGTAGAAGGACTTCTGGTCCACCAGCGCCATCGCCGGCTGGCCGGCCTGAGCATAGTTGCCCTGGGCCAGGCGCAGGTTGGTCACCTGTCCGTCGCGCGGGGCACGCATCTCGCTGCGGGTGAGGTTCAGCTCGGCCAGGCGCACCTGGGCCAGCGCCTCGTCGTACTCGCTCTTGGCGATGGCGGCGTTGATCTGCGCGGTTTCCTTGTCTTCGGCGCTGATCGCGGCGATGCCCAGACGATTGCGCCGCGACGCTTCGCTCTGGCGCAGCAGGTACTGCTGGTGCCGGGTTTCGGCCTGTGCCTTGGCCTGCTCGAGGTTGGCGGCGTAGCGCTCGCGGTCGATGCGCATGATCAGGTCGCCGGCTTTCACCTGCTGGTTGTCCTGCACCGCAAGGTCGGTGACCCACCCGGAAACGTCCGGGGCGATCACCACCACGTCGGCGCGTACCCGCGCATCGCGGGTCCAGGGCGACAGCATGTAGTAACGCCATAGCCAGGTGCCGGCGAGCACCGCGGCAGCGACCAGAATCAGGGTGATGGCTACGCGAAGGAATCCGCGCATGCAACGTCTCCTCTCAAGGGATCCCACTCAGCGCCCAGGTGACGCCGCAGAGAATCAACACGAACAACGAGCAATCGAACAACGCTTCGTGCCAGATCCAGCGGCCGAAGGGCGTAGCCTGCAGCAGCAGGCGCAGTACCACGGTCAGGCCCAGGGCCAGCACGGCGTAGATGAACAGCGGGCTGAGGTAGACACCGCCCCAGCCGACCTCATGCAGGCCCATGCGATTCCTCCAGTCGACACCACTGCCGCCAAGTGTGGCGCAATTGCGCCAGGGCGGCGCGGGCCAGGCGATTGGGTTCGCTGTCGCCCTGGCGATCACGCGCCAGGGCCTGTTCCAGCGGTTCGCAGAGCGATTCCAGGCGCTGCTCGCGGCCGATGCCCGGCCCTTGCTCCAGCACGCTGGCAAGCGCGCCGAGGAACTGGTCGCGCGACTTGCGCAGCACACCCTGGGCGCCATTGAGACAGGCGCGCATGTGGATCAGCTCGTTGCCCAGGTCCAGCGCCAGCAGGCCGTCCTGCCAGCGCCGCTGCCCGGCTTTCGGCAGCAGGGTGTAGTGCCGCGCGAGGCGAATCAGGCGGTCGGCCATGCGGCCACCGAACCAGTTCTCCGCCTCCGCGATCGGCCGCCGGGTCAGCCGCCCGAGATCGACACAGGTGGCCTGGATCAGGCGGCGGTTCAGCCAGTCCGCCGGCAGGGTCAACAGGCGGAACACCACGACCGCGAAGCCCACGCCGATGACGATGCCCTGTGCGGAATTGAGCAGGCTGGCCAGGTCGTACTTCATCACATTGCTCGGCGCCACCAGGGTGATGAAGTGGATCGAGAACGACGTGGCGATGCCGGCCAATGCCGGCGTGGCCATGCCCAGCAAGGCGAAGAACAGCGGCACGCCCAGGGCCATGCAGAGCAAGGGGAAGCCATTCCATTGCGGCAGCAGCCACTGGGTGACCACCGCGGCGGCGGGTATCGCATAGAGAATGCCGCGCAGGAAGCCCAGGCCAATGGCAACGGCGTTGTCGCGGTTGGCGAACAGGCTGCAGATCACCGCCGCCAGCAGCATTCCACCGGTGGCGGCGGGCCATGCGGTGGCCATCCAGAAGGCCGACATGCCGAGCAGCGCCAGGGCACTGCGCAATCCGTAGAACAGCGCCATCAGCCCATCGCGGTGCCAGGACAGCGTACCGGTCGTTCGCTCATCCACCGCGCCCGAAGCAACCGAGCGCATGGTGTGCTCGGCGTCCACGGCCTTGCGCAGCAACAGGGCACAGCGGGTCAGGCAGTAGCGCAGGTCATTGGACCGGGTGTCGTCGGTGCCCGCCTGCTCCAGCCGCGCGCCCAGCATCTTCATCGGCTCGACCTGCGGGTCCTGCAACAGCGCTTGCAGTTCATCGATCCAGGGTTGCAGCCGCGCCTTGTCGCCCTCGTCCAGCACGCTGCGCTGGCGGGCCACGCCACGTGCAGTGCGCAACAGGCTGAGCAGATCGCGGGACAGGATGCGCAGCGCCCGCGACCGCATGCGCCCGCGATACCCCTCGAACCAGGCGTGGTCGCGCTGCACGTCCACCTCGACGATCTTGCCCAGCGCCTGCAGCAGGCCCCTGATTTCCCGCGCATCGGCGTCGATTTCGCTGCGTGCGGCCTGCATCCCGGCAAGCCAGGTGGCCCGCGCCTGCTTGTCCAGGTTGGCCTCGACCCGGCGCGGCCAGAGGATGGCGCTGACCGCCGAGGCGCAGAGGATGCCCAGGCAGATTTCTGTGGAACGCGCCACGGCCTGGTCGAACACCCCCAGCGGATGGCTGATCGCCGGCAGGCCGATGATCGCCACCGTATAGCCCGAGAGCACGAAGGCGTAGGACATGTGGTTGCGCAGGGTCGTCGAAGCGGCGGTACACAGGCCGAGCCACACCGATACGGCCAGCAGGAACAGCCAGGGGGTCTGGGCGAACAAGGCCATGATGACCACCGACATGGCGGTGCCGGCCAGGGTGCCGATCAGGCGGAACAGCCCCTTGGCCACCACCATGCCCGACAACGGCTGGGACACGATGAACACCGTCATCAGCGCCCACTGTGGCTGCTCGAGGTCGAAACGGAAGGCGCACCAGAGCGCCAGGCCACCAGCCAGGAGGGTCTTGATCGCGAACGTCAGCGCCAGCGTATCCGGCGCGAGGAATGCCTGTAGCGTAGGTCGCACGCAGTCTCTCGAAAGGCTTCGGATCTATCGCTTAAAGATAGCCCGCAACGGGAATGGCACTATCGTTGCCCGGATATTATTAGCAAGCTAACAATATGTCATTCCGACTTTCGCGCAGGCAAAAAAAAACGGGCGACCTAAGTCGCCCGAAGTGCCTTGCGTGCTCTGTGTATCTGGAAGGTCAACCGCGCTTGTGCGAGTCCTTCCAGATGAAATATCCGACCCCGCCGAAGAACAGAACCATGAGTCCTACGGTAACGATGCCTGCGAGAACCACTTCGTCGATGAACATGATGCTGGCCTCCTATTTGCCTACATCGTCTGGGGATGTGTGCAGATTACCGGCGGCCGGACAGGGCAAATTGACCTGGATCAATGGTCGACAAGGCGCTTTCCGGCGAGGGCCGGAGCACTGACGCAGGTCAACTTAGCGAAAGGGGTAGGTGCGGCGGGAAGCCGCGTGGGACGGTGTTTCTGACGAAAAAGGGGTGGGTAGGGGCAGGAAAAATCAGCGTTTCTTCGGCTTGCTCTTGCCCTTCTTGCGCGCCTTGCTCAGCGGCAGCGCGTTCTCGAAGGCCTTGCGCACGTCCTGCAAACGCTTTTCGTGCACGTCGTGGATGCGCTTGTCGCGCTCGGAGGCGAAGTCGATCAGTTTTTCGTCATTGCTCATGGCAGGGCATGCACCAGGCGGAAAGTCAGATTCAGGCGCGGCGCGACCGCATGGCGCGTCTTGGCGACCTGATGTTGCCAATAATGCTGCGTCGCGCCGGACATGACCAGCAGCGAACCGCCGGACAGCTCGATGGAATGTTCGATTGTGTGTCGCCCCTTGCGCCGCAGGTCGAAGCGCCGCGCGCCACCGAGATTCAATGACGCCACCACCGGGTTGCGGCCCAGTGCCGGTTCGTCGTCGCTGTGCCAGCCCATCGAATCCTGGCCGTCGCGGTAGTAGTTGAGCAGCACGCCGTTGAAGCGCTGCCCGGCCGCCTCTTCCACCCGTGCGCGGATCTCCGTCAGCAGCGGCGTCCAGGGTAGCGGCACGTGGGTCAGGCCGGAGTAGGCATAGAAAGCCTCGGGATCGCCGTACCAGTTGACCAGCCGCGGCACCGGGTAGTCGCGCCCGTGCAGGCGCACGCATGGCTGCTCCCAGGGCGTCTCGGCGACCAGTTGTTCGAACCACTGAGCAGCACGCCGCGGCGGGCACCAGTCGGACAGCAGGCGCAACTCGGCATCGGGCAAGTGAATGGGGGCATCGTCGAACAGCATGCGGGACTCGGCGTGATCGGGAACTCGTCCAGCTTACTCCGGGCCGCGGCGTCAGACCTCGATATCGATCCACAGGCCCTTGCGCGGAGCATCCCGCACTTCGCCCAGCTCCTCGACCTGCTCCAACTCTTCCAGCGCCTCGCCCTCCGGCGTGCCATCGCTGGGCTGGCGGCGTTTGCGGCGGCGCTGGTACTCCTCTTCCAGCACCTCTTCGTCGGGACGACGCTCCAGGCCCACGCCGGCGTTGCCCGCGCTGGGGGCAGGCGGGCTCACCGGGGCGACATCCGGTCGCGGCCTGGGCACGTCCTGCTGGGCGGTGACCGGTGCCAGACTGTGGGGAATGGGCGGCAGCATGCGGAAAAGTCCCGTCGGAGGTCCTCTGGTCAGGCTATCGGCGGCTCCGCTACAGACTTGAGCCCGGCTCGCTACACTTTCGTACATTTGCGGCAAGTCCAGCGGGAGCCCCCGACGCCCAGCGCCTCCCTCCCGGCAGGCCCGACCTTTCGGACGACCGGAACCGTCTTCGGCCATCGCTGAATGCCGCACGTTCCGGTACCATAGCCGGCTTTTTTTGGGAGGTGATCATGGCGCAGTATCAACCCGGTCAACGCTGGATCAGCGACAGTGAAGCGGAACTCGGGCTGGGGACCATCCTGGCGCTGGACGGCCGCCTGCTCACGGTGCTCTATCCCGCCACCGGTGATACCCGCCAGTACGCCGAGCGCAACGCGCCGCTGACCCGCGTGCGCTTCGCCCCGGGCGACGAGATCACCCATTTCGAAGGCTGGAAGATGACCGTCCGCGAAGTGGACGAGGTCGACGGCCTGCTGATCTACCACGGCATCACCGCACAGAACGACCAGCACACCGTGCCGGAGACCCAGCTGTCGAACTTCATCCAGTTCCGCCTGGCCAGCGATCGGCTGTTCGCCGGGCAGATCGACCCGATGTCCTGGTTCGGCCTGCGCTACCACACCCTGGAACACCGCACCCGCCTGCTGCAATCCTCCCTCTGGGGCCTGGGCGGCGCCCGCGCGCAACCCATCGCCCACCAGTTGCACATCGCCCGCGAAGTCGCCGACCGCATGGCGCCGCGCGTCCTGCTGGCCGACGAAGTGGGCCTGGGCAAGACCATCGAAGCGGGCCTGGTGATCCACCGCCAACTGCTCTCCGGCCGCGCCAGCCGCGTGCTGATCCTCGTGCCGGAAAACCTGCAGCACCAGTGGCTGGTGGAAATGCGCCGGCGCTTCAACCTGGAAGTCGCCCTGTTCGACCGCGAACGTTTCGTCGAGAGCGATGCCAGCAATCCCTTCGAAGACACCCAGTTGGCCCTGGTGGCGCTGGAGTGGCTGCGCGAGGACGAGCGTGCGCAGGACGCCCTGTTCGCCGCCGGCTGGGACCTGCTGGTCGTGGACGAAGCCCACCACCTGGTCTGGCACCCGGAGCAGGCCAGCCGCGAATACCAGTTGGTCGAACAACTGTCGCAGGTCATCCC
Organism: Pseudomonas sp. ATCC 13867; assembly: GCF_000349845.1. Taxonomy (NCBI): domain Bacteria; kingdom Pseudomonadati; phylum Pseudomonadota; class Gammaproteobacteria; order Pseudomonadales; family Pseudomonadaceae; genus Pseudomonas; species Pseudomonas sp. ATCC 13867. Next base: position 4,101,072 of record NC_020829.1, read on the forward strand.
CGGCGTACTGCTGCTCACCGCGACCCCGGAACAGCTGGGCCTGGACAGCCACTTCGCCCGTCTGCGCCTGCTCGACCCGGACCGTTTCCACGACCTGGAAGCCTTCCGCGCCGAAAGCGGCCAGTACCGTCCGGTCGCCGAGGCCGTGCAGGAGCTGATCGACCACGGCCGCCTCTCCCCCACCGCCCGCGAGGCCATCCACGGCTTCCTCGGCAGCGCCGGCGACGAACTGCTGGCCAGCGTCGAGAGCGGCAACGAAGACGCCCGTGCCCGCCTGGTCCGTGAGCTGCTCGACCGCCACGGTACCGGCCGCGTGCTGTTCCGCAACACTCGCGCCGCCGTGCAGGGCTTCCCGGAGCGTCAGTTGCACCCCTACGTGCTGGCCAACCCGATCGAGTACATGGAACTGCCCATCGGCGAGCACCCGGATCTGTACCCGGAAGTCAGCTTCCAGGCCCAGGTCGAGGACGCCGACGAGAACGCCCGCTGGTGGCGCTTCGACCCGCGCGTCGAGTGGCTGATCGACACCCTGAAGATGCTCAAGCAGTACAAGGTGCTGGTGATCTGCGCCCACGCCGAGACCGCACTGGACCTGGAAGACGCTCTGCGTCTGAAGTCCGGCATCCCGGCCACCGTGTTCCACGAAGGCATGAGCATCCTCGAACGCGACCGCGCCGCCGCCTACTTCGCCGACGAAGAGTTCGGCGCCCAGGTGCTGATCTGCTCGGAAATCGGCAGCGAAGGCCGCAACTTCCAGTTCGCCCATCACCTGGTGCTGTTCGACCTGCCGGCCCACCCGGACCAGTTGGAACAGCGTATCGGCCGTCTTGACCGCATCGGCCAGAAGCACACCATCCAGATCCACGTCCCGCACCTGGAAAACAGCCCGCAGGAACGCCTGTTCCAGTGGTACCACCAGGCGCTGAACGCGTTCCTCAACACCTGCCCTACCGGCAACGCCCTGCAGCACCGCTTCGGCCCGCGCCTGGTGGAACTGCTGGACGGCGGCGACGACGACGCCTTCGCTGCCCTGCTGGCCGAAGGCATCGCCGCCCGCGAGGCGCTGGAAGCCGAGATGCACAGCGGCCGCGACCGCCTGCTGGAGCTGAACTCCGGCGGCGCCGGCGAAGGCGAGGCGCTGGTGGAAGCGATCGATGAGCAGGACGACCAGTTCGCCCTGCCGATCTACATGGAGAAGCTGTTCGATACCTACGGCATCCACAGCGAGGACCATTCCGAGAACGCGCTGATCCTGCGTCCGAGCGAGAAGATGCTGGACGCCAGCTTCCCGCTGGGCGACGACGAAGGCGTCACCATCACCTACGACCGCGTCCAGGCGCTGGCCCGCGAAGACATGCAGTTCCTCACCTGGGAGCACCCGATGGTGCAGGGCGGCATGGACCTGGTGCTGTCCGGCTCGCTGGGCAACACCTCGGTGGCGCTGATCAAGAACAAGGCACTCAAGCCCGGCACCGTGCTGCTGGAGCTGCTGTTCGTCAGCGAAGCCGTGGCGCCGCGCAAACTCCAGCTCGGCCGCTTCCTGCCGCCGGTGGCGCTGCGCTGCCTGATGGACGCCAACGGCAACGACCTGTCCGCCCGCGTGTCCTTCGAAACCCTCAACGACCAGTTGGAAAGCGTGCCGCGCGCCAGCGCCAACAAGTTCGTGCAGGCCCAGCGCGACGTGCTGGCCAAGCAGTTCGCCGTGGCCGAAACCAAGATCGCACCGCGCCACGCCGAGCGCGTGGAACAGGCCCGCCAGCAGTTGACCGCCACCCTGGACGAGGAACTGGCCCGTCTGACCGCGCTCAAGGCCGTCAACCCCAGCGTGCGCGACAGCGAACTGGAAGCCCTGCGCAAGCAGCGCGACGACAGCCTGTCGATGCTGGATAAAGCCTCGCTGCGCCTGGAGGCGATCCGCGTTCTGGTGGCTGGCTGATCCGGATACCGAGCAACGCGCAATGAAGAAGCCGCCACGGGGTGACCTGTGGCGGTTTTTCATGGGGCGGGCTTTGTTCGCGAGCAAGCTCGCTCCTACGAAACGCAGGCACGCCCGCAACCTGTATGCTCGCGAACCCGCCCTGGCAACGTTCCGTCCACGGTTACACCGCTCTATTCCCGGCATTTTCAGACATACCGACTACCATTGACGCTGCGCAAGGGAATCTCGCCCTCGGAGGGATAGAGTTTTCTTACCAAGCCCACTGATTGAGGAACACATCATGTACGAGCGCATTCTGGTCGCGGTGGACGGCAGTCCGGTTTCCGACCGTGCCCTGGTGGAAGCAGCCAAGCTGGCCAAGCTGAGCGGCGGCGAGCTGCGTGTCATCACCATCGTCGACAGCCCGTTGCGGCACCTGCCCGACTACGCCGTGTACTACAACCCCGAGCCGCTGCGCGAAGCCGCGCTGAAGGCTGCCGATGACATCCTGGCCAAGGCCAGGGAGCATGTCGCCGATTTCCCGGTCAAGGCCGTGTTCGAGCGGGTCTGCCAGGAGCGCGCCAGCGAGGAGATCGCCGAACGCATCGAGATCGAGGCCGAAGCCTCGAAAGCCGATGTGATCGTCATGGGCACCCACGGCCGCCGTGGCGTACGCCGCCTGATGCTGGGCAGCGTGGCCGAAGGCCTGATCCGCGTCAGCAACCGCCCGGTGCTGCTGGTACGCGACAAGTAATTCCAGAACCGGAAAACACAAAGGCCCTGCGGCAGACGCCGCAGGGCCTTCTTTTTGCCGCTGTTCCCGTTTACTGGGAGACGGTCATGTTGCGTCGGCAGGAATGGAAGATGTCCAGGTCCGGCTGGTAGAGGCTGGTACGCACCTCATAGAGTCCGAGCACCGAGTGGAACAGGTTGTCATGGCTCAACTCATCGGCCTTGGCCTTGGTCTCCAGGCAGCCGCGATCGATACCCAGATCGCCCAGCGCGCCAGCGCCGAACCACATCACCATCGGCACATGGGTTTGCGCCTTCGGGGCGATGGCGTAGGGCGCGGCGTGCAGGTAGACGCCATTTTCACCCAGCGACTCGCCGTGGTCGGAGACATAGAGCATTGAGGTGTCGAAGCGGCCTTCGTTGCGCTTGAGCAACTCCACCACCTTGGACAGGAAGAAGTCGGTGTAGAGGATGGTGTTGTCGTAGACGTTCACCAGTTCCTCGCTGCTGCAACTGCCCAGCTGGTTGGTGCGGCATACCGGCTTGAAGCGTTCCAGGGTCTTCGGATAGCGCTCGTAGTACTCCGGGCCGTGGCTGCCGTCAGCGTGCAGGACGATGATCGCGTTGCCCTTCAAGCCGTCGATATAGGCTTGCAGATCCTGCAGCAAGGCTTCGTCCAGGCAGTTCTTGCCATCGCAGAACGGACCGGCCTGGGTCTTGGGAATGTCGCGGTTCGGCACGCGCAGGCAGGTGCCCTTGCAGTCGCTGTTGTTGTCCAGCCAGAGCACGGACACCCCCACGCGCTGCAGAACGTCGAGCAGCCCCTGGTAGGTCTTGCCCTTCTTGTCGCTGTAGTCCTCGCGGGGGAACTTGGAGAACATGCAGGGCACCGACACGGCAGTGGAGGTGCCGCAGGAGCTGACGTTGGCGAAGTTGATGATGTCCAGCTTCGCCAGTTCCGGGTTGGTGTCGCGGGCGTAGCCGTTGAGGGAGAAATGATCGGCGCGAGCGGTTTCACCGACCACGAAGACCATCAGCGACTTCTTGCCGTCGGCGCGCACGCGCTGGGTCAGTACGGCATCCTCGCCGATCGGCTGCACCACCAGGTTTTCCTTGATGCCCAGGCGCTGCTTGGTGTACTTGCCCACTGCATAGATGTAGTTGGTCGGATTGATGAAGTGGGTCAGCTTGTCTTCCTGGCGGAACACCGGCGCGTAGGTGGAATAGAAGCTGCCCACCGAAACCGCCACCACCGCCAGGCACCCGGCGATCACCAGGACCTTGTTCAGCAGTCCGCGGAAGAACGGGCGATAGCTCACCGGGGTCAGCCAGATGATCGCCGCCGGCAGTACGCCCAGCACCAGCAGGTAACCCACCATCCGCGCACTGAACAGCGCTGCGGCTTCGCCGGGATTGGTCTCGAACACGTTCTGCACCATCACCGTGTCGATGACCACGCCGTAGGCGTTCATGAAGTAGGCCGCGCCCGCGGAAACCAGTGCCACCAACGTGAGCGCCGGCTTGAGCAGCGGCCGGAACGACACCAGCGTCAGCAGCAGGGTGAAGGCCGCCCAGAGGAAGAAGGCGAAGGAAAGAAAGAACGCAGCGCCCTTGATGCCTTCCAGCGGCACCAGGTTGTTCAGCGCCTTCCAGGTCGCGACGTTGTAGAACAACACCAGGGCCAGGGAAAACAGCATGACCAGCCGCGTCGAACTGATCTGCGGGAAGAGGCGGCGCTTGCCCTCGGCCATCGAGTGCACTCCTTGAGCGTCAATAATCGGGTTGGAAACGTCAACGGCCGAGCCTCCCGGCCGGCGGCGATACTCTAGCCGGAAGTTAGTCAAAAAAATGTCAATTTGGCGATTCCATCCCTGCCCGGAAGAAAGAGATGAGACGCCATCGCCAACGGGCTCGACCGTACGTCGGCGACAGCCCTCCGCCCCGTCGGAAAGGCCATCCACGCCTTGCAGGGCGATGGTCGCCTCCTAGACTGACATCAAAGTGATATCGAACCGTGCCCCGACCACGTCCCGACATCAGGAGCTCCCGGCTATGGAATGGCAGAAGGACGCCGTACCCGACGCGGTGCTGCTGGAGTGCACACACAATTCCGGCCTGGTGCTGCTTTCCATCCTGATCGCCTGCGTCGCCAGTTTCGTCGCCTTGAGCATCGCCAGCCGGATGATCCGTACGCCCCGCCACGCCCACCGCTGGCAGTGGGTGGGCGGTATTTGCCTGGGTAGCGGCATCTGGTCGATGCATTTCGTCGCCATGCTCGCCTTCCGCCCGGCGGTGCCGGTGCACTTCAGCGGCGGGCTGACCCTCCTCTCGCTGTTCATCGCCATCGGCACCTCGGTGGTCGCGATGCGCCTGCTCGTCCAGGCCGGGCTCAGCCCCCTGCAACACCTGCTGGCCGCCTGCTGCATCGGCGCGAGCATCGCCGGCATGCACTACACCGGAATGGCCGCCATCCAGGCGCCACCGGCGCAGCATTACGACCCGCCCCTGGTGGCGCTGTCGGTCCTGCTGGCGATCCTGGTGGCCTATGCCGCCCTGGTGCTGACGCCCGTCCTCAACCGGCAGCCTGCGCAGCGCCAATGGATCTACCAGGTCGCCGCCAGCCTGTTGCTCGGCAGCGCCATCGCCGGCATGCACTTCACCGGTATGGCGGCGCTGACCCTGACGCTACCCAGCTGGGTGGTGCCGGGCGAAGACCCCACCCAAGGCAACGCCATCCAGCTCGGCCTGATGGTCGGCCTGCTGGCGCTGGCGGTGGTGCTCGCCGGGCTCTGGGCCGCCTGGATCGAGGAAAGCCTGGAGAGCAAGGAAAGCGAACTGCACCGGGTCAATGCCCTGCTCAGCCAGCTCGACCACGCCAATGCCTCGCTGCAGCAACTCGCGCGCTTCGACGGACTCACCGGCCTGCACAACCGCGCGGCGCTGAACGAGGAGTTCGCCCTGCGCCTGGAGCGCAACCGCAAGCAGGGCCAGGGCATGGCGGTGATCCTGCTGGACCTGGACCACTTCAAGCGGGTCAACGACTCCCTCGGCCACGCCGCCGGCGACGAACTGCTGTGCATCGTCTCCGGGCGCATCCGCAGCGCCTTGCGCGGCTCCGACCTGCTGGCCCGGTTCGGCGGCGACGAGTTCTGCATCCTCGCCGACCTGGGCGAGGACCACGAAGCGCGCATTCTCGCCCAACGCCTGATGCAGCGCATGAAGGAGCCGATCACCACCGCCGGGCGCAGCCTGGTGATGACCCTGAGCGTCGGCATCAGCCTGTTTCCCAACGACGGCGAACAGGCCGAGGAACTGCTCAAGCACGCCGACCTCGCCCTTTATCAATCCAAGGGCAACGGACGCAACGTCACCCACTTCTTCAGCCCGCACCTGAAGACCAAGGCCACCCAGGAGCTGCAGCTGGAAGAGGAACTGCGCAAGGCGCTGTGGGACGACGAACTGGTGCTCTATTACCAGCCGATCCTGCGCCTCGACCACGGCGGGGTGGAACAGGTGGAAGCCCTGGTGCGCTGGAAGCACCCGACCCACGGCCTGCTGGCGCCGGACCGCTTCATCAACCTGGCCGTGGCCAACGGCCTGATCGGCGCGCTGGACGCCTGGGTCCTGCGCCATGCCTGCAAGGACCTGCGCCGCCTGCACGACCTGGGATTTGCCGACCTGCGGGTGGCGGTGAACTGCTGCGCCAGCAACCTGGGCCGCGACAGCCTGGTGGAAGAAGTGCAGCGCACCCTGGACGACGCCGGACTGCCCGCCCGTTACCTGGAGCTGGAAGTCACCGAAAACGCGGTGATGGCCAACATCGACCAGGCCATCCCGTTGCTCAGTCGCCTGCGTGAACTGGGCGTTAGCCTGTCGATCGACGACTTCGGCACCGGCTATTCGTCACTGTCGTACCTGCGCCGGCTGCCACTGGATGCGCTGAAGGTGGACCGTTCCTTCATCTGCGACGTGCCACAATCCCTGCGTGACAGCGAGATCGCCCAGGCAATCGTCGCCATGGCGCAGAAGCTGCACTTGAAGGTGATCGCCGAAGGCGTCGAGCACCCGCAGCAGTTGGCCTTCCTGCGCGACAACCACTGCGAGCTGGCGCAGGGCTACCTGTTCAGCCGACCGCTGCCCTTCTCCGCGCTGGTGGAGTTTCTCGACGCCTACCACGAGGGCAGCGATTCGGCCCTGCTACGCAACCAGGCCTGAATCAGAAGTCAAACTGGCCTGCACGCCAGCGCGGCAGCCAGCGCAACGAGTCGGCGGTGGTGCCGGTGGGGCGGTACTCGGCGCCCAGCCAGCCGTCGTAGCCGACATCGTCGAGCACCTGCAGCGGTACCTCGAACTCCATCTCGCCGGAGCCCGGCTCGCCGCGCTCGGGGTAGTCGGCGAACTGCACGTGGCCGATCTGGCCCATCAGCGCATAGATGCAATCCACCAGTTCCAGGCCCATGCGCGCCATGTGGTAGAGGTCCAGCTGCGCGCGCAGGTTTTCCCGCGCCACGCGCTCGAGCATGTCCTGCAGATGCTCGGGGGTGTTGAGCAGGAAATCCTTCATGTCGTGGCAGTTGATGGCCTCCATCAGCACGTCGGTGCCGCTGCCGGCGAAGGCATCGCAGGTCGCGCGCAGACGCTCCGCCAGGGTCTGCAGGGCGACCTCGCGGTCCAGCCCCTCGACCAGCCGCCCGGCCAGCACGTTCACATGCTGCGGCTTGACGATACGCGCGTAGGCCAGCGCCTGGGCCAGCGCCGCATCGAACTCTGCCGCGCGCTCCGCTACCGCCGCCAGGCCCGGGCCGCCCTGCATCAGGTCGCCGGCCGGCAGGTTGATCAGTACCAGCGGCAGGCCGGCGTCATCCAGCGCCGCCTTCAACTGCTCGGCCGGGACGTCGTAGGGGAACTGGATCTCCACGCCCTCGAAACCGGCCTTGGCGGCGGCATCGATGCGCTGCAGCAGCGGGACTTCGGTGAACAGCAGGGACAGGTTGGCGCAGAGTTTCATGTGTGGGATTCCTTCGACTGACGGTATTGCTCGACCAGGGTAGCCGGGTCGCGTTCGAGATTGCCCTGGCTGCCGTGCAGGCGCATCAGCTGCGCGGCAAGGCCGCTCATGGGCGTGGCCGAGCCTTCCTCGCGGGACAGCCTGACGGCGGTATCCAGGTCCTTGAGCAGCGTGCGCACGTGCCACTTCACCGGTTCGAAGCGGCTCTCGGCCATCTGCGGGGCGAGGATCTGCAGGGGCCTGGAATCGGCGAAGCCACCGGCCAGCGCCGGGGCGATCAGGCTCGCGTCGACGCCGGACTTCTCCGCCAGCGCCACCACCTCGGCGATCACCAGCGCGTTGCAGGCGACGATCATCTGGTTGCACACCTTGGTCACCTGCCCTGCGCCGACATCGCCCATGCGCGTCAGGCGCTGGCCCAGATTGGCCAGGATCGGCCGCACGCGTTCGATGTCCTCGACCCGACCGCCGGCCATGATCGCCAGGGTGCCGGCTTCCGCGCCCGGCGTGCCGCCCGAGACCGGCGCGTCGACCCAGCGCATGCCAGTGCGCGCTTCCAGTTCCACCGCCATTTCGCGGGTGGCGGCCGGCTCCAGGCTGGAGAAGTCCACCAGAACCTGCCCGGCACGGGCGCTCTCGACGATGCCGCCGGCGCCGAATACCACCTCGCGCACGGCGGCGGTGTCGGCCAGGCACAGCATCACCACTTCGGCCTCGGCACACAGCTGCGCCGGCGTCTCCACGGCCCTGGCGCCCTCCCCGGCGAGCAGCTCGCGCTTGCCGGCGGAACGGTTCCACACGGTCAGCGGAAAACCGGCGGCGAGCAGCCGGCGGGACATGGGCACGCCCATCAGGCCGAGGCCGGCGAAGGCAATGGAAGGCAAGGCAGCAGACATGGGTCACTCCTGTCAGGCAAAATAGCGGGCACGGGGGCGGCCATCTTAACCCCCGCGAGGCCCGAGGCCGAGCCTGCCGGCAGTGCGTGTACCCAAGGTCGGGGAATACGCGGGCAGACCGCCACTAAACTTCCCAGGCTTTTTCCGCTATTGAACCGGAGACTGCTCCATGCTGAAACGCACCCTGGCGCTCGCCGCCTGCTTTGCGCTGTCCTTTGCTGCGTCCGTTACCCATGCCGAAGCCCTGAAGGAACTCAAGGTCTCGGCCATCCCCGATGAAGCCCCCACCGAACTGCTGCGCAAGTTCAAGCCGCTGGGCGCCTACCTGGAAGAACAGCTGGGCATGCCGGTGAAGTTCATCCCGGTGTCCGACTATGCCGGCGTGGTCGAGGCCCTGGCTTCCGATCGCCTGGACATGGCCTGGCTGGGCGGCTTCACCTTCGTCCAGGCGCGCCTGAAGACCGGCAACGCCATCCCGCTGGTACAGCGCGAGCAGGACCAGCAGTTCACCAGCAAATTCATCACCGCCGATGCGAACGTGAAGTCGATCCAGGACCTCAAGGGCAAGACCTTCGCCTTCGGCTCCGTGTCGTCCACCTCCGGCAGCCTGATGCCGCGCTACTTCATGCAGAAGGACGGCGTGGTGCCCGAGCAGTTCTTCTCCCGCGTGGCCTATTCCGGCGCCCACGACGCCACCGTCGCCTGGGTCCAGGCCGGCAAGGTCGACGCCGGCGTGCTGAACGCCTCCGTGTGGCAAAAACTGGTCGACGCCGGCAAGGTCGACACCAACAAGGTGAAGGTCTTCGCCACCACCCCGACCTACTACGACTACAACTGGACCGTACGCGGCAACCTCGATCCGGCCCTGGCCGAGAAAATCAAGAAGGCCTTCCTCGCCCTCGACCCGAGCAAGCCGCGCGACAAGGAAATCCTCGACCTGCAGGCGGCCAGCCGCTTCATCGAGACCCAGCCCGAGAACTACCAGGGCATCGAGGAGTCGGCGCGCGCCGCAGGCCTCCTGAAGTGACCCTGGAACTGACCGGCGTGGAGCACGTCCACGCCAATGGCCAGCGTTCGCTCGCCGGCATCGACCTCACGGTCGGAGCCGGCGAGCGGGTGGCGATCATCGGCCCCTCGGGCGCCGGCAAGACCACCCTGCTGCGTATCCTGGCCACCGCCCTGAAACCCTCGGCGGGCCGCTTCGAACTGCTCGGTGCCCAACCCTGGGCGCTGGGCGACGCCGCACGCCAGCGCCTGCGCGCGCGCATTGCGCTGGTACACCAGGCGCCGCCGCTGCCGCCGCGCCAGCGGGTGGTCACCGCCGTGCTCGCCGGCCGCCTCGGCCAGTGGTCGCTGGGCAAGAGCCTGGCCAGCCTGCTTTACCCGCTCGACAGCACCGGCGCCCGCGCCGAACTGCAACGCCTGGACCTGGGCGACAAGCTGTTCGAACGCTGCGACCAGCTTTCCGGCGGCCAGTTGCAACGCGTCGGCATCGCCCGTGCGCTGTACCAGCAGGCCGAAGTGCTGCTGGCGGACGAACCCGTCTCGGCGATGGACCCGGTGCTCGCCGGCCATACCCTGGAAGTGCTCAGCCGCGAAGCGCAGAACCGTGGCGTGACGCTGCTGGCCAGCCTGCACGCGGTGGACCTGGCGCTGGAGCACTTCCCGCGCATCGTCGGCATCCGCGACGGCCGCATCGCCTTCGACAAGCCGGCGGAACGGGTCACCCCGGACGACCTGCGGGCGCTCTACGCCAACGAGCAACTGGGACGGCAGGACAGCGCCTCGCCGGTGGGCAAGCCGATGGTGGTGCAGATTCCGCGATGCTGAAGTCTGCGCTTTCGAAGAGCCCGCCCCGCGACCCCGCCGCGCTGCCGCGCCTGCTGCTCACGCTGCTCGCCGTGGCCCTGCTATGGCCGGGCCTGCGCCTGTCCGAGCTGGACATCACCGGTCTGTTCAGCGGCGACAACGCGCGGACCATGGTCAATTTCCTCGGCGGCTTCTGGCCGCCGGCCCATGATGGCGAATTTCTCGGCCTGCTCGGCCGTGCCACGCTGGAAACCCTGGCCATCGCCACCGCCGGGATGGCGCTGGCCTGGCTGATCGCATTCCCCGCCTCGCTGCTGGCCACCCGTGCGCTGTCGATCTCCGCCCTGTCCCGCGGCGGCCTGCCCGCCTGGTGGGCACGCGCGTTGCGCTGGCCGGTGCGTGGCCTGCTGATCCTGCTGCGCAGCGTGCCGGAAATCGTCTGGGCACTATTGTTCGTCCGCGCCGTGGGCCTGGGTCCCACCGCCGGCGTGCTGGCCATCGCCATCACCTACGGCGGCATGCTCGGCAAGGTCTATGCGGAAATCTTCGAATCGGTGGACCCGCGCCCGACCCGAGCCGTGCTGCTGGGTGGCGGCTCGCGCCTGCAAGCCTTCGCCTATGGCGTACTGCCCTCGGCGGCGCCGGAACTGATTTCCTACACCGTCTACCGCTGGGAATGCGCGATCCGCGCCTCGGTGGTGATGGGCTTCGTCGGCGCCGGCGGCCTCGGCCAGCAGATCGACCTGTCGCTGCGCATGTTCGCCGGCGGCGAGGTGGCGAGCATCCTGCTGACCTTCCTGTTGCTGGTGCTCGGCGCCGACCTGCTCAGCCGCTTCCTGCGCGGGAGGCTCGAATGAGCGGATTGCTGCGCAGCCTCGCCTGGCTGCTCGCCGTACTGATCGCGGTGGCGGCGTCGTTCGCCTATCTGGACATGGACACCGGCGGGCTGTTCAGTGCACGCGGGGCCGGCCAGATGCTCGATTACGCCGGGGACTTCCTCTCCCCGGACCTGTCCGCCGCGCACCTCGTGGCCGTCGGCCGCGGCGCCCTGGAAACCCTGGCCATGTCGGCCATCGGCACGCTGCTGGCGGTGCTGATCGGCCTGCTGGTCGCCCTGCCCGCCGCCGGCCGCTTCGGGCGCGTGGCCCAGAGTCTGGCGCGGCTGCTGCTCAACGCCCTGCGCGCGGTACCGGAGTTGGTCTGGGGCGCACTGATGGTGCTGGCCGCCGGACTGGGGCCGAACGCCGGCACCCTGGCCCTGGCGCTGCACACCGGCGGCGTGCTCGGCCGGCTGTTCGCCGAGGCGCTGGAGAATACGCCGAGCGCGCCGGCCGAGGCCGTGCGTCTGGCCGGCGGCGGACGCATCGCCGCCTTCGCCTATGGCACCCTGCCCGGCGTCTGGCCACAGCTGGTGGCCTATACGCTGTATCGCTGGGAGAACAATATCCGCATGGCCAGCGTGCTCGGTTTCGTCGGCGCCGGCGGACTGGGACAGATGCTCTACTTCAGCCTCAGCCTGTTCCAGCAGGCCCAGGCGGCAACGGTGATTCTCGCCATGCTGGTGCTGGTGCTGGGCGTCGATACGCTGAGCGCCTGGGCGCGGCAGCGCTGGGTGACCCATTGAGTCGGCATGCGGGTCCTGGATTTTGCGGGGGCGGACTCCGTTCGCGACTGGCCTCGTGCGGTTCGCGAGCAAGCTCGCTGCTACAAGTTCACGCCGATGCGCTCTTCGTAGGAGCGAGCTTGCTCGCGAACCCGCCCAGCGCCGGCCTTGCCGGCTGATCGCGGACGGAATCCGCTCCTACGAAACACGCCGAAGCCCAGCGTAACAGCACGCAACAAAAAGCCCGGCGCATGGCCGGGCTTTATGGATTCCAAGGAGTATCAATCCTCTTCGCCGTGTCGAATCACGTCATTGAGGTCCACTGGGTCGCCATAGTGCGTGCCGAGTTTCTGACGGATGTCCTCGAACATCGCGTCGTATTCCTTGTGATTGCGCACCACGGCGCCAAAGCGCGGATGCAGGCCGTGCTTCTGCGCGATACGGGTCGCATCGCTGGCGAAGTTGAAGGCCTGCTCCTTGGGCATGTCCCACTCTTCGCTGAAGGCATTGCGGTCGATTTCGCCTTTCATGGTGAAGTGCACGTAGATGCCCTTCGCCGCATCCTTGCGAACTTCGTAGTGGATGTGAGCGTCAATTTCCTGCTGGTCCAGCCCCGGCATGGCCTGGAGGTGCAGATGGCCCGGTTCGAACATGGCGAATCTCCTTCGATGGAATCCCGACAGTCTAGCGCGCCTTGATGAATTGGAAATCATCCTGAGTCAGTGCAGGACGTCTTTTCGAACTCTTTCCTGGACCAGCACCCAGGGCGCGATCACCACGGCCCAGAGCTCCGGATCACGGGCAAGGAAATCCTCCGCCTGAGGCTCGTCGACCTTGCTCAACTCGCCGCTCGCAAGCCAGGCGGCAACCTTCGCCTTGTCGTCCTCGGCCACGCCCACCGCGACCTCCACCAGATCGGCGCCAGCCCCGACCTTGAGCAGTTTGCCACGCGCGAAGAAGGGCGCGAGCTCCTGCCAGGAAATCTTCGCGGTTTCGCCAAGCAACTTGGCATAGAGGGTGCTAGCTTGTTCAGTCATGGATCTCACCTGGTAAACGATCGGCGCCATGATAGCGCCGAGGCCGCGCCAGGCAAGGTCCGGGCGGTGCTTTCCGGCTGACGGAAACCCTCGGGGAGACACCGGGTAGGCGCCGTTTTTCTGTACGTTTGTGTCAATGTTGCGACATACACTCGGCCAGCCCGCCGCCTCCTGCTTTTCAAGCGGTAAAGCGGCACTCTACACTGTACCGGTACAGTTGCCGGTGGGCCTGTCCGGGGCAATCCCGGTTCGGCAGCCTTCGGCTACCAGAACTACAAAAACGAAAACACAAGAAGAGTGGAGCACTATGAAAAAGGGTACTCAGCGTCTTTCCCAGCTGTTCACCGCCTTGGCTCTGGCCGGCGTTGCCAGCTACTCCATGGCCGCCGACACCATCAAGATCGCTCTGGCCGGCCCGGTGACCGGCGCCGTCGCCCAGTACGGGGAGATGCAATTCATTGGCGCGAAGATGGCCATTGAGCAGATCAACAAGGCCGGCGGCGTAGACGGCAAGCAACTCGAAGGCGTGGTCTACGACGACGCGTGCGATCCGAAACAGGCCGTGGCCGTTGCCAACAAGATCGTCAACGATGGCGTCAAGTTCGTCGTTGGCCACCTCTGCTCCAGCTCCACTCAGCCGGCTTCCGACATCTACGAAGACGAAGGCGTGATCATGATCACCCCGGCGTCCACCAGCCCGGACATCACCTCCCGCGGTTACAAGCTGATCTTCCGTACCATCGGTCTGGACAGCCTGCAGGGCCCGACCGCCGGCAAGTTCATCGCCGAGCACATCAAGCCCAAGACCGTGGCCGTGATCCACGACAAGCAGCAGTACGGCGAAGGCATCGCCACTGCCGTGAAGAAGACCCTGGAGGACGCCGGCATCAAGGTGGCCCTGTTCGAAGGCATCAACGCCGGCGACAAGGACTTCTCCGCGATGATCGCCAAGCTCAAGCAAGCCAAGGTGGACTTCGTCTACTACGGCGGCTACCACCCGGAACTGGGCCTGCTCCTGCGCCAGGCCAGCGAGAAGGGCCTGAAGGTCGGCTTCATGGGTCCGGAAGGCGTCGGCAACAAGGAAATCTCCGCCATCGCCGGCCCGGCTTCCGAAGGCCTCTACGTGACCCTGCCGAAGTCCTTCGACCAGGATCCGAAGAACAAGGCCCTGGTTGACGCCTTCAAGGCCAAGAACGAAGACCCGAGCGGTCCGTTCGTGTTCCCGGCCTACGCCGCGGTACAGGTCATCGCCGAAGGCATCAAGAAAGCCGGCAGCGAGGATACCGACAAGGTGGCAGCGGCCCTGCGCGCCAACACCTTCTCCACTCCGACCGGTGACCTGGGCTTCGACGAGAAGGGCGACCTGAAGAACTTCAACTTCGTGGTCTACCAGTGGCACAAGGACGGCACCAAGACCGAAGCCAAGTAAGCCACTTGCCTCCACACAAAGCCCACTGCCCACGCAGTGGGCTTTGTTTATCCGAGTATTCCGGGGGTCCGTCGCGCCACAAGCGCCGCTTCACGCGACGCCCGAGGAGTTAGGTAATGCCTGAGCTCTATCACTACCTGCAACAGCTGATCAACGGCCTCACCGTCGGCAGCACCTATGCCCTGATCGCCATCGGCTACACCATGGTCTACGGCATCATCGGCATGATCAACTTCGCCCACGGCGAGGTGTACATGATTGGCTCGTACGTAGCCTTCATCGTGATCACGGGGCTGGCGATGATGGGTATCGTAAGTCTACCTGTCGTCATCATCTGCACCTTCGCCGCCAGCATCATCGTCACCAGTGCCTACGGCTACGGTATCGAACGAATCGCCTACCGCCCGCTGCGCGGAAGCAACCGACTGATTCCGCTGATCTCAGCGATCGGCATGTCGATCTTCCTGCAGAACGAAGTCCTGCTCGCCCAGGACTCCAAGGACAAGGCCATCCCCAACCTGCTGCCGGGCAACTTCGTGATCGGCGCCGACGAAATGACCGGCGTGACCATCTCGTACATGCAGGTGCTGATCTTCATCGTCACCCTGCTGGCCATGTACGGCCTGTCCATGTTCATCTCCCGATCCCGTCTCGGGCGCGCCTGCCGCGCCTGCGCCGAGGACCTGAAGATGGCCAACCTGCTGGGCATCAACACCAACAACATCATCGCCCTGACCTTCGTCATCGGCGCCACCCTGGCCGCCGTGGCCGCGGTGCTGCTGGGTCTGCAGTACGGCGTGATCAACCCGCACATCGGCTTCCTGGCCGGCATCAAGGCGTTCACCGCCGCGGTGCTGGGCGGCATCGGCAGCATCCCCGGCGCCATGCTCGGCGGGCTGGTGCTCGGCGTTGCCGAAGCCTTCGGCGCCGACGTGTTCGGCGACCAGTACAAGGACGTGGTGGCGTTCACCCTGCTGGTGCTCGTCCTGCTCTTCCGCCCCACCGGCATCCTCGGCCGCCCGGAGGTGGAAAAAGTATGAGCCAGAGACTCAAGATTGCATTCTTCAGTGCCCTGCTGGTCATGGCCGTCGCCTACCCGGTGCTCGGCATCAAGCTCAGCGTCATCGGCATCGGCCTGCAGCTGGAGGGCGCCAGCCCGACCACCCTGTGGACCATCGCCGCGTGCGCGGCGGGCATGTTCGTCTGGCAACTGGTGCGCGACAAATTCCATTTCGTGACCAGTACCCGCCAGTTCCTGTCCACACCGCACACCAAGCTCGCCGAACGCCTGACCCACTCCTCGGTGCAGCGCAAGATCATCTTCGGCCTGATCATCCTCGCTCTCGCCTGGCCGTTCTTCGGCTCGCGCGGCGCGGTGGACATCGCCACGCTGATCCTGATCTACGTGCTGCTGGGCCTTGGCCTGAACATCGTGGTGGGCCTGGCGGGCCTGCTCGACCTGGGCTACGTCGGCTTCTACGCCGTGGGCGCCTACAGCTACGCGCTGCTCTCGCACTACTACGGACTGGGCTTCTGGGTGTGCCTGCCGATCGCCGGCCTGATGGCGGCCTTCTTCGGCTTCATCCTCGGCTTCCCGGTGTTGAGATTGCGCGGTGACTACCTGGCCATCGTGACCCTGGGCTTCGGCGAGATCATCCGCATCCTGCTGCGCAACCTGACCTGGCTGACCGGCGGCCCCAACGGCATCAGCAGCATCGACAAGCCGACCCTGTTCGGCCTCTCCCTCGAGCGCCGCGCCCCCGAGGGCATGCAGACCTTCCACGAGTTCTTCGGCATCGCCTACAACTCGAACTACAAGGTCGTGTTCCTCTACCTGGTCGCGCTGCTGCTGGTGCTGCTGGTGCTGTTCGTGATCAACCGCCTGCTGCGCATGCCCCTGGGCCGCGCCTGGGAAGCCTTGCGTGAAGACGAGATCGCCTGCCGCGCCCTGGGCCTGAACCCGACGATCATCAAGCTCTCCGCCTTCACCCTCGGCGCCTGCTTCGCCGGTTTCGCCGGCAGCTTCTTCGCCGCGCGCCAGGGCCTGGTAACGCCGGAGTCCTTCACCTTCATCGAGTCGGCGACCATCCTCGCCATCGTCGTGCTGGGTGGCCTGGGTTCGCAACTGGGCGTGATCCTGGCTGCCGTGGTGATGATCCTGCTGCCGGAGCTCATGCGCGAGTTCAGCGAGTACCGCATGCTGATGTTCGGCGCCATCATGGTGCTGATGATGATCTGGCGTCCGCAGGGGTTGCTGCCCATGCAGCGCCCGCACCTGGAGTTGCGTAAATGAGCCAGACCATTCTCGATGTAAAAGGCCTGACCATGCGCTTCGGCGGCCTGCTGGCCGTCAACGGTGTGGCCCTGGACGTGAAAGAGAAGCAGGTGGTCTCGATGATCGGCCCCAACGGCGCCGGCAAGACCACCGTGTTCAACTGCCTGACCGGCTTCTACCAGCCCACCGGCGGTGAAATCCTCCTGCGTGGCGAGGCCGTGCAGGACCTGCCCGGCCACAAGATCGCCCACAAGGGTGTGGTGCGGACGTTCCAGAACGTTCGCCTGTTCAAGGAAATGACCGCGGTGGAGAACCTGCTGGTCGCCCAGCACCGCCACCTCAACACCAACTTCCTTGCCGGCCTGCTGAAGCTGCCGTCCTTCCGCCGCAGCGAGGCGGAGGCGCTGGACTACGCCGCGCACTGGCTGGAGATCGTCAACCTCAAGGACATCGCCAACCGCCCGGCGGGCACCCTCGCCTACGGCCAGCAGCGCCGCCTGGAGATCGCCCGCTGCATGATGACCCGTCCGCAGCTGTTGATGCTGGACGAACCGGCAGCCGGCCTGAACCCGCGGGAAACCGAGGACCTCAAGGCGCTGATCGCCATGCTACGCGCCGAACACGGCGTCACCGTGCTGCTGATCGAGCACGACATGAAGCTGGTGATGAGCATTTCCGACCATATCTACGTGATCAACCAGGGCACCCCCCTGGCCGACGGCACCCCGGAAGAAATCCGCGGCAACCCGGATGTGATCAAAGCCTATCTGGGGGAGGCCTGAGTCATGCTGAAGTTCGACAAGGTTTCCACCTTCTACGGCAAGATCCAGGCGCTGCACGAGGTCAGCATGGAAGTCCAGCAGGGTGAGATCGTCACCCTGATCGGCGCCAACGGGGCCGGCAAGTCGACCCTGCTGATGACCCTCTGCGGCTCGCCACGCGCGGCCTCGGGCAGCATCACGTACCTGGGCGAGGAACTGGTCGGCAAGGAGTCCTCCGTGATCATGCGCAAGAGCATCGCCGTCGTGCCGGAAGGCCGCCGCGTGTTTGCCCGCCTGACCGTGGAGGAGAACCTGGCGATGGGCGGTTTCTTCACCAGCAAGGGCGACTACCAGGAGCAGATGGACAAGGTCCTGGCTCTATTCCCGCGCCTGAAGGAACGCTTCAGCCAACGCGGCGGCACCATGTCCGGCGGTGAACAGCAGATGCTCGCCATCGGCCGTGCGCTGATGAGCAAGCCCAAGCTGCTGCTGCTCGACGAGCCGTCCCTGGGCCTTGCGCCGATCATCATCCAGCAGATCTTCGACATCGTCGAACAGCTGCGCCAGGAAGGCGTGACCGTCTTCCTCGTCGAGCAGAACGCCAACCAGGCGCTCAAGCTCGCCGACCGTGGCTATGTGCTGGAGAACGGCCGCATCGTCATGCAGGATACCGGCGCCAATCTGCTGGTGAACCCCAAGGTGCGCGACGCGTACCTCGGCGGCTGACGTCCCGCGCTGCAATGAAAAACGGCCCTTCGGGGCCGTTTTTCATTGGCTCGCACAAAGCGGCTCTTCGCACGCCTACCAGGCAACCCACGGCCCTGGATGGGCGCCAACTGCAGGAGCAACTGTCTTCTTCCAGGGTAACCCCTGCCCGTGCGTCCCCCTCGCCCCAACCTTCCGGGATGAGGGGAATGCCCGGGCACAGGCCTCCACAGACGCAACCCGGAGTTCCTCAGGCGTCCTTCTTCACCCTGAACCACGCCGCATAGAGCGCCGGCAGGAACAGCAGGGTCAGCACCGTAGCGACGATCAGGCCGCCCATGATCGCCACCGCCATCGGGCCGAAGAACACGCTGCGCGACAGCGGGATCATCGCCAGCACCGCCGCCAGGGCGGTCAGCACGATGGGGCGGAAGCGCCGCACCGTGGCCTCGATGATCGCGTGCCAGGTGTCCAGGCCGTGGGCGCGGTCCTGTTCGATCTGGTCCACCAGGATCACCGAGTTGCGCATGATCATCCCGGCCAGGGCGATGGTGCCAAGCATCGCTACGAAGCCGAAGGGCTTCTGGAAGATCAGCAGGAACAGCGTCACGCCGATCAGCCCCAGGGGCGCGGTGAGGAACACCATGATCATCCGCGAGAAACTGCGCAACTGCAGCATCAGCAGGCTGAGCACCACCACGATGAACAACGGAATACCGGCGTTCACCGAGTTCTGCCCCTTGGCCGAATCCTCCACGGTGCCGCCGACGTCCAGCAGGTAGCC
The DNA here is from genome assembly GCF_000349845.1 of Pseudomonas sp. ATCC 13867. NCBI lineage: Bacteria > Pseudomonadati > Pseudomonadota > Gammaproteobacteria > Pseudomonadales > Pseudomonadaceae > Pseudomonas > Pseudomonas sp. ATCC 13867. Next base: position 4,120,029 of record NC_020829.1, read on the forward strand.
GTCCGGCAGCTCGGCGCGGATCGGATCCAGGGTCGGCGAAATCTGCTTCACCAGCGTCGCCGGCAGCGAGTCGTCGTAGATGTCGGCTCGCACGGTCACGGTAGGCAGGCGGTTGCGCCGCCAGATGATGCCTTCCTCGAAGCCGTATTCCAGGGTCGCCACCTGCGACAGCGCCACACTGCGGCCGCTGCTGGTCTGCATCGACAGGCTGGGCAGTTGCGACAGGTCATGCCGCTCGCGATCGTCGCCGCGCAGGAGGATTTCGATCAGCTCGTTGTCCTCGCGGTAGAAGCTCACGGTGGAACCGGTCAGCGAGCTCTGCAGGAACTGCGAGATGTCCGCCGTGCTCACCCCGAGGGCGCGGGCGCGCTCCTGGTCGATGTCGAGGAACACCGCCTTGCTCGGTTCTTCCCAGTCCAGGTGCACGTTCACCACGTGGGGGTTCTCGCGCATCTTGTCGGCGACCTTGCGCGCCAGCGCACGGACTTCCGGGATGTGCTCACCGGAGACGCGGAACTGCACCGGATAGCCCACCGGCGGGCCGTTCTCCAGACGGCTGATGCGCGTGCGCAGGGTCGGGAAGTCTTCGTTCATGTGCTTGATCAGCCACTGGCGAATCTCTTCACGGGACTCCAGGCTTTTGGCCAGGACCACGAACTGGGCGAAGCTCGCCGCCGGCAGTTGCTGGTCCAGCGGCAGGTAGAAGCGCGGCGAACCGGTACCGACGTAGGCCACGTAGTTATCGATGCCCGGATGCTCGGCGAGCATCTTCTCCAGGCGGTTGACCTGCTCGGTGGTGGCGGCCAGCGAATCGCCCTCGGCCAGCTTCAGGTCGACCAGCAGCTCCAGTCGCGCCGACGGCGGGAAGAACTGCTGCGGCACCAGGCGGAACAGCATGATCGAGCCGATGAAGGCTGCCACGGTCAGCAGGATCACCGTCTTGCGGTAACGCACGCACCATTCCACCAGGCGCCGGAAGCGCTGGTAGAACGGCGTCGAATAGGGATCATGGCCCTTGTCGCTGCCGCCGTGCTTCTCGGCGTAGCGCTTGGCCAGGTCCGGCAGCAGCTTCTCGCCCAGGTAGGGCACGAACACCACGGCGGCGATCCACGACACCAGCAACGCGATGGTCACCACCTGGAACAGCGAGCGGGTGTATTCGCCGGTGCCCGACTGCGCGGTGGCGATGGGCAGGAAGCCGGCGGCGGTGACCAGGGTGCCGGTGAGCATCGGGAAGGCCGTGCTGGTCCAGGCGTAACTCGCGGCCTTGAGCCGGTCGTAGCCCTGCTCCATCTTCACCGCCATCATCTCCACGGCGATGATCGCGTCGTCCACCAGCAGCCCCAGCGCCAGCACCAGCGCGCCGAGGGATATCTTGTGCAGGCCGATGCCGAAGTAGTACATGCAGGCGAAGGTCATCGCCAGCACCAGCGGGATCGACAACGCCACCACCAGGCCGGTGCGCAGGCCGAGGGAGAAGAAGCTCACCAGCAGCACGATGATCAGCGCCTCGGCCAGCACGCGGACGAACTCGCCCACGCCTTCGCGCACCGCTGCCGGCTGGTCGGACACCTTGCGCAGCTCCATGCCGGCCGGCAGGGTCTGCTGCAGGCGCTCGAACTCGGCGTCGAGCTTCTTGCCCAGTACCAGGATGTCGCCGCCGTCCTTCATGGCCACGGCGATGCCGATGGCGTCCTCGCCCATGAAGCGCATGCGCGGCGCGGGCGGGTCGTTGAAGCCACGGTGCACCTCGGCGACGTCGCCGATGCGGAAGGTGCGATCGCCGACGCGGATCGGGAAGGAGCGGATGTCCTCCACCGAGTCGAAGCGACCGGAGACGCGCAGCTGCACGCGGTCGGTCGCGGTCTCGAAGAAGCCGGTGGCGGTCACCGCGTTCTGCTCTTCCAGCGCCTTCTGCACCGCCGCCAGCGGCAGGCCGAGGGTGGCGAGCTTGGTGTTGGACAGGTCGATCCAGATTTTCTCGTCCTGCAGGCCGATCAGTTCGACCTTGCCGACGTCCTTGATGCGCTGCAGCTGCAGTTGCAGGCGGTCGGCGTAGTCCTTGAGCACCGCGTAGTCGAAGCCCTTGCCGGACAGCGCGTAGATGTTGCCGAAGGTGGTGCCGAATTCGTCATTGAAGAACGGCCCCTGGATGCCCTGCGGCAGGGTGTAGCGGATATCGCTGACCTTCTTGCGGATCTGGTACCAGAGTTCGGGAACGTCGCGGGAGCGGAAGTCCTCGCGGGCGACGAAGGTCACCTGGGATTCACCGGGTCGGGAGAAGGAGATGATGCGGTCGAAGTCGCCGGTTTCCATCAGCTTCTTCTCGATGCGCTCGGTGACCTGGCGCGACACCTCCTCGGCAGTCGCGCCCGGCCAGTTGGTCTTCACCACCATCGCCTTGAAGGTGAACGGCGGGTCCTCGCTCTGCCCCAGCTTGGTGTACGACAGCGTACCGACAATGCCCAGCAGCAACATGAGGAACAGGACGATCTGGCGGTTCTGCAGCGCCCAGGCGGAAAGGTTGAATTGCATCGGGCGTTACTCCTTCGCCACCAGCTTGATCGAACGGTTCTCCCGATCGACCGGCCGCACCTCCTGACCTTCACGCAATACCTGAACGCCCGCCGCCACCACCCAGTCGTCGCTGCTCAGCCCTTCGAGCACCGGCACGCGATCCTCGGCGTAAGGACCGATGCGCACCGGGCGGCGATGCAGGGTGGAACTCTTCGGATCGACCACCCAGACGAACGGCTGGCCGCCCTCGGCGGTCAGCGCGGCCAGCGGCACCGCCAGCGGCACAGAACCTTCGGCATGGATGTAGACCCGCGCACTCTGACCCAGCTCGGCGGGCACCTTGGCGTCATCGAACGCGACTCGCGCAGCGAAGGTGCGCGACTGCGGATCGGCCGCCGGCGACAGCTCGCGAATCTTGCCGCTGAAGCGCTTGTCGCGCTGCGACCAGAGTTCGACGCTCACCGCCTCGCCGACGCGGAAGCGGTCGATAGCATGTTCGGGGAAGCTGATCAGCACTTCGCGGTCGCCGTCGGCGGCGAGGGTGAAGACGGTCTGCCCGGCGGCGACCACCTGCCCCACTTCCACCCGACGGGTGGCGATCACGCCGTCCTGGGGCGCACGCAGCACCGCATAGCCCGCCTGGTTGCGGGCCACGTCGTACTCGGCGCGGATCTGTTTCACCCGCGCCGCGCCGGCGCGGTAGGTGTTCTCGATGTTGTCGAACTGCGACTGGCTGACCAGTTGGCGTTCGAGCAGCGTCTTGTAGCGGGAGTATTCGGAGCGGACGGTCTGCAGGTTGGCCTCGGCGGCCGCCACCTGGGCGCGGGTCGCTTCCAGTTGCAGGCGTACGTCCTCGGGGTCCAGCTCCGCCAGCGGCTGGTCCTTCTTCACGCGCTCGCCGGTTTCCACCAGGCGCTTGCTGACTTTTCCGCCAATACGAAAGGCCAGTTCAGGCTCATGACGGGCATGTACCTCGCCGGGGTAGGCTTCGGTAACATCCCGGGCCGGCAGCGGCTGCACCACCATCGCCGGACGCGCCGCCGGCTTGGGCGGTTCACCGTTACCGCAGGCGGTCAGGGACAGGGAAAGGACAGCAGGAAGCGCGACAGACAGAGCATGGCGGAACATGATGTGTGACCTTTCGCAAAACGCGGTTGAATTCTTATACTCCCCGGTATAGTAAAAATACAGAACCCACCAGTCCAGTATTTGAAATGTAAAATCATGTCACCATCTACTCCCTCCAACGGGCCGGGTCGCCCCAAGGACCCCGCCAAACGCAAGGCCATCCTCGAAGCGGCGAAGGATCTGTTCATTCGCTTCGGCTACGACGGCAGCAGCATGGAAGCCATCGCCGCCGAGGCTGGCGTGTCGAAGCTCACCGTCTACAGCCACTTCACCGACAAGGAAACGCTGTTCGTCGAAGCGGTGCAGGCCAAGTGCGCCGAACGCATGCCTGAACTCTTCGCCGAGCCGCCGACCGACGCGCCGCTGGAAAGCCTGCTGCTGAACCTGGCGCGCGGCTTCAATCAGTTGATCAACAGCCCCGAGGCGATTTCCCTGAGCCGGCTGATGGTGGCCCAGGGCGCGGGGAACCCGCACTTGTCGCAACTCTTCTTCGAGGCCGGCCCGCAGCGCGTGCTGGAGCAGATGGAGCGTCTGCTGGCGCAGGCGCGCGAGCAGGGCAGCCTGCAGATGGACAGCCCTCGCCGGGCCGCCGAGCATTTCCTGATGCTGGTGCAGGGCTGCGTGCACTTCCGCCTGCTGATCGGCTGCGAAACGCCGCCCACGGAAGCAGAAGCCGAAGCACACGTGCAGGAAGTGGTGGCGCTGTTCCTCAAGGCCTTCCGGCCATGACAGAGCACCCTCTGTAGGAGCGAGCTTGCTCGCGAACGGATCTCCCGGTCGCTCCGACGCTGGGCGGGTTCGCGAGCACGCTCGCTCCTACAAGAGCCGCTCCGGATCCAATCGGCAGGACTTCGTCCGCGATCATCCTCGCAGCGGGACCGGATCGCGGCCAGAGTCCGCCCCTACGAAAACGGACGTATCAGCCCTTCAGGCTCTTCAGCGGATAGATGTCGTAGCGGCTGGACTTGCCCTCGAGGCTGTAGCTCGGCTTTTGCCCCTCGATGATCGGCGCCTTGCGCGGGCGCTTGACCACCACCCGGTGGCTGGCCAGTTTCAGGGCCGCTTCCAGCAGCGCCGGGGCGTCCAGGTCGTCGCCCACCAACGGGCGGAACAGGCGCATTTCCTTCTTCACCAACGCGCTCTTGTCGCGGTGCGGGAACATCGGGTCGAGGTAGACCACCTGCGGTGCCTCCCCTTCCCAGGCGGCCATGCGTTCGATGGCGTTGCCCTGCAGCAGGCGCATGCGCGCGACGATGGCACCCACCTCGAAATCACCCGCCGCGCGGGCCAGGCCGTCCTCCAATAGCGCGGCGATGATCGGCTGGCGCTCGGTCAGGTGCATCTCGCAACCCAGGGTCGCCAGCACGAAGGCATCGCGGCCCAGGCCAGCGGTGGCGTCCAGCACGTGGGGACGCACGCCCGGCTGGATGCCGACCGCCTTGGCGATCATCTGTCCGCTGCCGCCGCCGAACTGCCGGCGATGGGCGGTGGCGCCTTCGAGGAAATCCACCCGCACCGGGCCGGGCGAATCCGGTCCCAGTTGCAACAATTGCAGACCGTGCTCGCCCAGTTGCAGGGCGAAGTCCGCCTCCCCCTCGCCCATCGGCAACCCGAGCCGCTGCGCCCACTGCTCGGCGGCGGCCTGCCAGGCAGGCGCCAGCGCCTGGACGACGATGCGCGGCGGAGTGAGGGTCTCGGTCATGGCGGGGCGGTCCTGGAAAAAACCGCGATTCTAGCGCAGCGCGCCGCTCAACGGACCCGGCGAGCCCTCAGCCCCGGAACAACTGATTGATCCGCTCAAACGGGATCGCCTCGCCCATTGGCTGCAGGTCGCCGCTGCCCGCCAGTGCCTCTGCGGCGTGGAAGAACGCACCATAGGCCACCCGCGCCAGGCTGGAGCCGACGCTGACGCGCTTCACGCCCAGCCCGGCCAGCTCGGCGAGGTTGAGTTCCAGCGCGGGCGAACCGACCAGCACATTCACCGGACGCGGCGCCACCGCACTGACCACCGCGGCGATTTCCGCTCGGGTCTTCAGCCCCGGCGCATAGAGCACGTCGGCCCCCGCCTCGGCGAAGGCCACCAGGCGACGGATGGTGTCGTCCAGATCGTTGCGGCCGTGCAGCAGGTTTTCCGCCCGCGCCGCCAGGGTGAAGTGGAACGGCAGGGCACGGGCGGCCCGCACGGCGGCGCGGACCCGTTCCACGGCCAGTTCCAGCGGATAGATCGGGGTATCCGGGCGTCCGCTGGCATCCTCGATGGAGCCGCCGACCAGCCCGCAGGCGGCGGCGAGGCGGATGGTCTCGGCGCAGTCCTCCGGTTCGTCGCCGTAACCGTTTTCCAGATCGGCGGCGACGGGCAACGGCGTCGCCTCGATGATCGCCCGGGCATTGGCCAGCGCTTCCTCGCGGCTCACCGTACCTTCGGCATCACGCCGGCCGAGGGAGAACGCCAGGCCCGCACTGGTGCTGGCGAGCGCTTCGAAGCCCAGGTGGGCGAGCATCTTCGCCGAGCCGGCGTCCCAGGGGTTGGGCAGAATGAACAGGCCGTCGCGCTGGTGCAGCGCCCGGAACGCTTCGCCGCGCTGTTGCTGGGTAGTCATGGCGGTCTCCTTGGCGATCGGAAAAGGAAGGAGCAGGTTAGCCCCCTCCCCCGCAAGGCGCCATCGGGAACAGTGGCTCAGAGCAGGCCGAGCTGTTCCACTTCCGGCTTCGGCTCGAGCAGCGCCGGTAGCCCCGGCAGGCGCTCGCGCAGCAGGGCGTGGAAGCATCGCGCCTGTTCGGCGGCGCGGTGGTTGTCCGGGGTGTGCAGGAAAACGTGGGGCGTCAGGCCCTGCTCGATCCACTCCGCCACCTTGGCGATCCACGGCGTGAGGAAGGCGGCGTTGGCCTCCAGGTCGGGCCCGCCGATGAAACGCACCTGCGGGCTGTCGCTGAAGGCCGCCGGGCGCACCGGCACCTTCGGCTTCTTCGATTGCGCATGCAGCACGGCCGGGTCGTCGGAGCGGCAGGCGAAGAGTGCGCGGGCGTCCAGGCAGATGCGCTCGACGCCACGTTCCAGCAGCAACCGGTTCAACGCCCGCTCCTCCTCGCCCTTGGCGAAGAACGCCGGATGCCGTACCTCCACCGCGATCCGACGTTCGGCGAAGGCATCCAGCCAGGCCGCCAGTTCGCCGAGACGATCGGGGCCGAAGCTCGCGGACACCTGCAGCCACAACGGCATCACCCGTTCGCCCAGGGGCGCCAGCAGGTCGAGAAAGTCCTGGGTGTTTTCCAACTGCCCGCGCAGGTCGCCTTCGTGGCTGATGTCACGGGGCAGCTTGGCGCAGAAATGGAAGTTCCCCGGCATGGTCTGCGCCCAGCGTTTCAGGGTTTCGACATTGGGCCGGGCATAGAAGGTGGTGTTGCCTTCCACCGCGTTGAACACCTGGGAATAGAAGCCAAGGGTTTCGGCGGCGCGCAGATCGGCGGGATAGAAGGTGCCGCGCCAGGCTGGTTCGTTCCACGAAGGGCAACCGAGGAAATACGGCAACGACATCAGGCGTAAAGGTCGAGACCCAGGACTTCCTGGCCCTCGTACGGGCCGGCCATGCTGGCGGTGCTGGCGTAGCTGGCGAGCGCCTGGGCGGCGCGGGAGCTCAGCGGGCGCTGGTACTCGAGATTGTCGCGCAGGGTGACCGGCATGCCGTAGCTGCTGGCGCTTCCGGCTTCGACGCGGCGCGCCTGCGGTTCCTGTTCGAAGCCCTGGCTGGCCGAGGTCGGCGCTGGCTGCTCGCGGCGGCTCTCGACATCACGCTGCACCTCCCGATACGGCGTGACCGCAGTGCCCGTGCGGGCAGTACGCTCAGGCGCCTGGGATGTGGAGATGAAGCCGTCGATACGCATTGGCTGGAAACTCGGAGGGGATGCCGATCACTCTAACGAGCGCCCCATGCCTTGGCAATTGGCATGGCTCAGGCCTTCTTGGGGGTCGCCACGTTGTCGCGCAGATAAACCGGCTGGGCCTGCTCTGCGTCAACCGCATCACCCCGCGCCCAGGCGAATTCGGCCAGGGTCAGCAGGTCTTCGGAGTGCGGCAGCAGACTGGCATCGTGGGCCGCGACCGTCACCGCCAGGCGCTCCTCGAAGCCCCAGCCGGTGCCGGAGCCGAACCACTCGCCCTGGGCATCGCCCGGCAGCGCCACGCGCTCCGGCGGCAGCACCGCTTCCACCCCGGCCAGGCGCATCTCGCCCTGCTCCAGGCGGTAGCAGCCCCAGTAGACCTCGTCCATGCGCGCATCGATGGCCGCCGCTACCTGGCTGGCGCCGTGCTCGCGGTAGGCACGCTGGGCCAGCACCGCCAGATCGGAAATCGGCAGCACCGGCTTCTGCAGGGCGAAGGCCAGGCCCTGGACCACGCCGATGGCGATGCGCACGCCGGTGAAGGCGCCGGGGCCACGGCCGAAGGCGATGGCCTCCACGGCGGACAGCTCGATACCGGCTTCGCCGAGGATATCCCGCACCATCGGCAGCAGGCGCTGGGCGTGCAGACGCGGGATCACCTCATGGCGAACAAACCGGCGGCCGTCATGCAGCAGCGCGACGGAACAGGCTTCGGTCGAGGTATCCAGGGCCAACAGCGTGGGCATGGTGCTTTCCTTAAACGATAAAAGCAGGGCGATGAAAAAGGGCGCGCATTATAAACACCAAAGGCCCGCATTGTGCGGGCCTTTGGCATTGCGCGGGGCAATCAGCTGAGGGCAGTGAGCACCTTGGCGGTGATCTGCTCCACCGAGCCGACACCTTCGACGCAGGTGTATTTCGGAGTACCTTCGACAGCGGCCAGCTTCTGGTAGAAGTCGACCAGCGGCTTGGTCTGCGAGTGGTAGACCGACAGGCGGTGACGCACGGTTTCTTCCTTGTCGTCTTCGCGCTGCAGCAGGTCTTCGCCGGTCACGTCATCCTTGCCTTCCACCTTCGGCGGATTGTGCTGGATGTGGTAGACGCGGCCCGAGGCGGCGTGCACACGGCGGCCCGCCATGCGGCCGACGATTTCCTCGTCGTCCACGGCGATCTCGACCACGTGGTCGATGGTGACGCCGGCTTCCTTCATGGCCTCGGCCTGGGGAATGGTGCGCGGGAAACCGTCGAACAGGAACCCGTTGATGCAGTCGGGCTGGGCGATGCGCTCTTTCACCAGGTTGATGATCAGGTCATCGGAGACCAGGCCGCCGGCGTCCATCACGCTCTTGGCCTTCAGGCCCAGTTCGGTGCCCGCCTTGACCGCCGCGCGCAGCATGTCGCCGGTGGAGATCTGCGGAATGCCGAACTTCTCAGTGATGAAGCGAGCCTGGGTACCTTTGCCGGCACCGGGCGCCCCGAGCAGAATCACACGCATCGATATGCTCCTTTAATACTTGTTAAGCGAAATCACGGATCCGCCTCGTGGGGCCAATCTCATCATGCTTTGAATGGCGCAGATGCGCGCCGAAAGGTTGCTCACGATACACAGCGGCCCCCCACCACACAAGCCGCCCCTGGCGACCGCACAAGCCAGCCGGGGGCAGACGAAACACCCCCGGCGAGCGATCAAATTACCGTCATTCTGCCCTTGCGCAATCCACCATTGGTGGGGGGGTGGCAGTGCCTCAACCGGTGTTGCGCAGACCCGCGGCGATGCCCGCCACCGTAACCAGCATGGCCTGCTCCAGACCGCCGCAGGCGTCGCCAGTACAGCGCCGGGAGCGAGCGAGGAGCTCCGCCTGGAGCAGGTGCAACGGGTCCAGGTAGGTGTTGCGCACGCTGATCGACTCGCGGGTTTCGGCGGCGTTGCCGAGCAACTGGGACTGCCCGGTCAGTCCCAGTACCACGCGCACCGACTGCGACAATAGGTCGCGTAAATGCACCCCTAATGGTCGCAGTTCCGATTGCACCAGTCGTTCGTCGTAGAGCTGGGCGATTTCCCGGTCGGCCTTGGCCAGCACCATCTCCAGCATATCGATGCGGGTGGTGAAGAACGGCCACTCCTTGCGCATGCGCCCCAGCAGCGCGCCTTCGCCACGTTCGATGGCGTTGAGCAGCGCGTTTTCCCAGCCCAGCCAGGCCGGCAACATCAGGCGCGTCTGGGTCCAGGCGAAGATCCAGGGAATCGCCCGCAGGCTTTCCACCCCGCCCTCACGGCGCTTGGCCGGGCGGCTGCCCAGTGGCAGGCGGCCGAGCTCCTGCTCCGGGGTGGCCTCGCGGAAGTAGTCGACGAACTGCATGTTCTCCCGCACCACCGCGCGGTAGGCCGCCAGGCCGTCGGCGGCGAGCCGGTCCATCTCCTCGCGCCAGGCCGGTTCCGGCACCGGCGGCGGCTGCAGCGTGGCCTCCAGCACGGCGGCAAGGTAAAGGTTGAGGTTCTGCTCGGCGATGCCCGGCAGGCCGAACTTGAAGCGGATCATCTCGCCCTGCTCGGTGGTGCGGAAACGCCCGGCCACCGAACCGGGCGGCTGCGAGAGGATCGCCGCGTGGGCCGGGCCGCCGCCACGGCCGACGGTGCCGCCACGGCCGTGGAACAGCAACAGCTCGACATCGTGGTTGCGGCATATCTCCACCAGCGTCTCCTGGGCGCGGTACTGCGCCCAGGCGGCGGCCAGGGTGCCGGCGTCCTTGGCCGAGTCGGAGTAGCCGATCATCACCTCCTGCGGACCGGCCAGGCCGGTGCGGTAGCTGTCCAGGCTGAGCAGGCGGTCGATGCAGGGACCGGCGTTGTCCAGGTCTTCCAGTGTCTCGAACAGCGGCACCACGCGCATCGGCCGTTGCAGCCCGCACTCCTTGAGCAGCAATTGCACGGCGAGCACGTCGGACGGCTGCCCGGCCATCGAGATCACGTAGGAACCCAGCGATGCCGCCGGGGCCTCGGCCACCACCCGGCAGGTGGCCAGGACTTCGGCGGTCTCAGGCGATGCCAGGTAGTTCGCCGGCAGCAGCGGACGGCGGCTGGCCAGCTCTTCCAGGAGAAACTCCTGGCGCACGGTCTCGTCCCACTCGGCGTAGTCGCCCAACCCCAGGTATTCGGTGATTTCGCTCATCGCCCAGGCGTGGCGCGTGGAATCCTGGCGCACGTCCAGGCGCACCAGGAACAGGCCGAAGGTGGCGGCGCGGCGCAGGGTGTCGAGCAGCGTGCCCTCGGCGATCACGCCCATGCCGCAGTCCTGCAGCGAGCGGTAGCAGAGCTGCAGCGGATCGAGCAGTTCGCGATTGTCCTGCAGCACCTCCGCGCACGGCGCCTCGCCGCTGTGGATGGCCCGCTCGGCCCAGGCGCGGGTGGCACGCAGGCGTTCGCGCAGTTGCTTGAGCAGCGCGCGGTAGGGTTCGGCAACCGTCCCCACCTCAGCGCGCAGTTCGTCGCTGGCCTGCTGCATGGACAGGTCCGAGGCCAGGCTGTCGACATCCCGCAGGTACAGGTCGGCGGCCATCCAGCGCGCCAGCAGCAGGACTTCGCGGGTGACCGCCGCGGTGACATTGGGATTGCCGTCGCGGTCGCCGCCCATCCAGGAAGCGAAGCGGATCGGCGCGGCGGAGAGTGGCAAACGTTCGCCCAGCGTCTGTTGCAGGGTGGCGTCGACGTGCCGGAGGAAGGCCGGCAGCGCCTGCCACAACGAGTGTTCAATGACCGCGAAGCCCCATTTGGCTTCATCCACCGGCGTCGGCCGGGTGCGGCGGATTTCCTCGGTATGCCAGGCCTCGGCGACCAGCCGCTGCAGGCGTTCGCGCACCGCTTCGCGCTCTTCGGGCAGCAGGTCGCTGTGATCGCCGGCGGCCAACTGTGCGGACATGGCATCGTACTTCTGAATCAACGTGCGCCGCGCCACTTCGGTAGGGTGCGCGGTCAGCACCAGCTCGATCTCCAGTTCCGCCACCTGCCGCGCGAGGCCTTCGGCGCCGAGGCCGGACTTGCGCAGGCGTCCCAGCAGCTCACCCAGCACGCGATTCTCGAAGGGCTCCGGCTCCTTGGGCGTGCGCCGGCGGATGCGGTGGTATTGCTCGGCGATGTTGGCCAGGTTGAGGAACTGGTTGAAGGCCCGCGCCACCGGCAGCAGTTCGTCCTCGCCCAGTGCGTCGAGGGTCGCCGTCAATTGCCGGGCGCCTTCCGCCGAGCCGCGCCGTGCGGCCTTGGCGCCGGTGCGGATGAGTTCGATCTTGTCGAGAAAGCCTTGGCCGTACTGGGCGCGGATGGTCTGCCCCAGCAACTCGCCCAACAGGTGAACGTCCTCGCGCAGGCGCGCATCGATATCGGCCATGACTGCCTCCTTGATTGAGAGTCCATGATGGCTAAGCGTTCTACACAGTGCCGCTGGCGACACCCCCTGACAAGCGTGCGACGAACGCCTGCATTCCAGCTCGGACAGCGTCTAGGCTCAAAGTGATCCCGAGGTCATCGGGAAAACACGTCGGCGGACCCACGAGGCCCGCTCCACATGCCCGCCACGAACGGGCCACTGAGGTGAACATGAAAATCCGCGATCTGGTACGCCATTGGGAACAGAACGCCAGGGGGCGCATGACCAAGCATCACTACAGCATCCCGCTGGACGTGGAAACCGCCGCGCGCCTGGCCGCGCTGCATGACATGTATCCCAAGCGCAGCGCCGAGGAACTCCTGGGGGAACTGGTCGGCTCGGCGCTGGAGGAGCTGGAAGCGAGCTTCCCCTATGTGAAGGGACAGAAGGTGGTGGCCCTGGATGAACAGGGCGACCCGATCTACGAGGACATCGGCCCAACGCCGCGCTTCCTGCAGTTGTCGCGCAAGTACCTGCATGAGCTGACGGAGGCCGAGGGACAGGCCAATCACCCCTGAATGAAAGCGCCCCGGTCGTCGCCGGGGCGCTTTGCCTTGCCTGTAGGAGCGAGCTTGCTCGCGAACGCGCTTTCCGGTGACTCCGACCTTGGGTCGGTTCGCGAGCAAGCTCGCTCCTACGAAAGGCCCGCAGCCTTCAGTGTCGGCCGTGGACGCCTGGCACGTGCAGGTGCCCCGCCTCCGCGCAGACCTCGGGAACCACCGACGGCTCCGCCGGCTGCTCCAGTTCGCGCAGGATGCCGCAGTCCTCGCTGTTGCCCTCACCGCGACACCGAGCGCGCAAGTCACGCAGTTGCTGGCTGAGCGACTGCAACTCGGCAATCCGCACCTCGACGTGGTGCAGGTGTTCGTCGATCAGCCGGTTGGCGGTACCGCAATCGGACTCGGGGCGGTCACGCAGGCCCAGCAGGATGCGGATTTCCTCCTGGGTCATGTCCAGCGAGCGGCAATGGCGGATGAACGACAGGCGCTCCACATGGACGGCATCGTACTGCCGGTAGTTGCCCTCGCTGCGCGACGGCTCCGGCAACAGGCCCTCGCGCTCGTAGTAGCGGATGGTCTCCACGGGGCAGCCGGTCAGCTTCGCCAGTTCACCGATCTTCATCTTCGACCTCCGGGTTGAAAGACAGGCTTGACTCTGTAGTTACTACAGGGTGTGCAATCGGCAGCAACTCGTCAAACAGGAACGGACGACATGACTGCCAATCGCCAGGGCCCGATCATCCACGGCCCCGTCCAGGATCAGGAACACAGCGCTACCGCGAGCTGCTGCGGCTGCGACAGGGGCGCGCTGCTGCGCACGCCGCTGGCCGAACCCGCCACTCGCCATCACGAGCATGATCATGACCACGGCCATGCCCACGATCACGATCACGATCACGATCACGATCACGGACAGGGTGAAGATCGCAGCGCGCGGGCCCGCGACGCCGCCACTGCGGCGAGCGGCGCGGCCGGCGGAGAACTGCGCTGGACCAGCCTGCGCATCGAAGCGATGGACTGCCCCACCGAGGAACGCCTGCTGCGCGATGCCCTCAGCCGGGTGCCAGCGGTGGAAAACCTCGACTTCAACCTGATGCAGCGCCTGCTGCGCGTGCAGCACCGCTTCGACAGCATCGAACCGCTGCAGAAGCTGGTGGCCTCGCTGGGCATGCAGGCCGAACCGCTCGACGACAACGCTCCGATGACTGCGCCAGCCACCCGGCACAAGCCCTGGTGGCCACTGGCGCTGGCCGGCGTGGCGGCGGCCGCTGCGGAGTTCTTCGAATGGTTCGCCATCGGCCCGCAGTGGCTGGTAGCGGCGTTGGCGGTGGCGGCCATCCTCGGCGCCGGCCTGCCGACCTACCGCAAGGGCTGGATCGCGCTGAAGAACCGCAACCTGAACATCAACGCGCTGATGAGCATCGCGGTGACCGGCGCCATGCTGATCGGCCAGTGGCCGGAAGCGGCGATGGTCGCGGTGCTGTTCGCCATCGCCGAGCTGATCGAGGCGAAATCCCTGGAGCGCGCGCGCAACGCCATCCGTGGACTGCTGCAACTGGCGCCGGAGCTGGCCACCGTGCAGGTCGACGGCGAATGGCGCGAGGTGCAGGCCAAGTCGGTGGCGCTGGAGTCCCGCGTCCGTGTGCGCCCCGGCGAACGCATCGCGCTGGATGGCGAAGTGCTCGACGGCCGCTCCAGTGTCAACCAGGCGCCCATCACCGGCGAAAGCCTGCCGGTGGAGAAACAGGCGGGCGACCCGCTGTTCGCCGGCACCATCAACGGCGAAAGCGCGCTGGAATACCGCGTCACCCGCGTCGCCGACGACAGCACCCTGGCGCGGATCATCCACGCCGTGGAGGAAGCCCAGGGCTCCCGCGCGCCGACCCAGCGCTTCGTCGACCAGTTCTCGCGCATCTACACACCGGTGGTGTTCCTCATCGCCATCGCCACCGCCCTGCTGCCACCGCTGTTCTTCGGCGGCGCCTGGCTGGACTGGGTGTACCGCGCGCTGGTGCTGCTGGTGATCGCCTGCCCTTGCGCCCTGGTGATCTCCACCCCGGTGACCATCGTCAGCGGCCTGTCGGCGGCGGCACGCCTGGGCATTCTGATCAAGGGCGGGGTGTTCCTCGAGCTGGGCCGTTCGCTGGCCTGGATCGCTCTGGACAAGACCGGCACCCTGACCGAAGGCCGCCCGCGCCAGACCGATTACTCGCCCCTGCGCGAACTGCCCGACGCCAATGTGCGAGCCCTGGCCGCCAGCCTGGCCGCGCGCTCCGACCACCCGGTCTCGCAGGCCGTGGCCCGCGCCGCCGAAACGGACAATATCGCGCTCTACAACGTCGGCGAACTGACCGCCCTGCCAGGCCGTGGCGTGAAGGGAGAGATCGACGGCCGCCTCTACCATCTGGGCAACCATCGCCTGGTGGAAGAGCTGGAACTGTGCTCGACGGAACTGGAAGCCCGCCTCGACGCCCTGGAACAGCAAGGCAAGACAGTCATCGTGCTGCTCGACGACAACGGCCCGCTGGCGCTCTTCGCGGTGGCCGACGCGGTGAAGGAAACCAGCCGCGAAGCGGTGGCACAGTTGCACGAACTGGGCGTGAAAACCCTGATGCTCACCGGCGACAACCCGCACACCGCCGCCGCCATTGGCGCCCAGGTGGGCATCGATGCGGCGCAGGGCAACCTGCTGCCGGAAGACAAGCTCAATGAGGTGAAGCAGCGCCAGGAAGGCGGCTACCGTGTGGGCATGGTCGGCGACGGCATCAACGACGCCCCCGCCCTCGCCCGCGCCGACATCGGCTTCGCGATGGGCGCGGCGGGTACCGACACTGCCATCGAAACCGCCGGCGTAGCGCTGATGGACGACGACCTGCGCAAGCTACCGTCCTTCATCCGCCTGTCGCGCCGGACCCACCGCGTGCTGATCCAGAACATCAGCCTGGCGCTGGGCATCAAGGCAGTGTTCCTGGCCCTGACCCTGGCCGGCGAGGGTACCTTGTGGATGGCGGTGTTCGCCGACATGGGCGCCAGCCTGCTGGTGGTGTTCAACGGGTTGCGGCTGTTGCGGTACCAGGGTTGAACTTACCGGGTCTTACGCTCGCTCCTGCTTTTGTGCAGGAGCGAGGGGGACGCCTGGTTCTTGCTCGCAAACCACTCTGACGCCGGCCCTGCCGGCGGATCGCGGACAAAGTCCACTCCTACGAAAGCAGCACCGGATTCAGCCCGCAGGAGCAGACCAGCGGATAAGCCCTCAGCCCAGCAGTCGCCGGTACAACTCCGCCATCTCTCCCGAGAACGCCACCAGCACCAGCTCCTTCAGCGAACTGCCCTGCTCGCGCGGGCGTCGTAGCTCATCGGCGGCGACCTGCGCCGCCGCCTCGGCGGGATAGCCATAGATGCCAGTGCTGATAGCCGGGAAGGCGATACTGGCCAGCCCCTTGTCCTCGGCCAGTTGCAGGCTGTTGCGGTAGCACTGGGCGAGCAGTTCCGGCTCGCCTTGCCCGCCGCCGCGCCAGACCGGCCCGACGGTATGGATGACGAACCGCGCCGACAGGCGGAAGCCGGGGGTGATCTTCGCCTGGCCAGTCTTGCAGCCACCCAGCGGGCGGCAGGCGTGGACCAGGTCCGGGCCGGCGGCGCGGTGGATGGCGCCGTCGACGCCACCGCCGCCCAGCAGCGAGCTGTTGGCGGCGTTGACGATGGCGTCGACGTCGAGACGGGTGATATCGCCCTGCCAGACGCGGATCTCGGGGTGGCTCATAACGCTTCCTCCCTGGGCCTGCGACGGCGGACTCACCGTCACTTGATCTCTTGCGGGGTCTCCTCGCCCATGCAGCGCACGGCGCGCTTGCGGCCGTCGACCAGTACGCCGGTCAGGCCCTTCTGGGTCATGTCGAACATCACCAGCACGCCATCGATGCACTGCGCCTGCTGGTCGGCCGGGGTCAGCGACAGCTTGGTGTCCTGGCCGGGGACGCTCTTGAGCATGGTGAATTGGGTCAACTCCAGTGCGTCCTCGGGCTTGGCGAAGTGCAGGTAACCGTAGTACCAGAGCGTGCCGACCGAGACGAAGATGGTGGCGATGACGGTGAGGATGTAGGAAATCGGATTGCGGTCGTTCATGGCTTGCCTTGTTGTGTGGGTTCCGCCTTGGCGGGCTCTGGCGTTGACGAGTTCGGGACTTCGGCCAGCCGGCGCAATCCGGTGAAGTGCTGCGGATCGTCGAGGAAGCGCAACATCACTTCGCGCCAGACCGGTTCGCCGAAGGTTTCCACGTGGTTGCCGCGGGTCAGCTGGAAGACTTTCGGCGGTGGCGCGGCCTTGTAGAGGGAGAGGCCGTTGTCCAAGGGCACAATGGTATCGTCGATGCTGTGGAAGAACAGCACAGGTGCGCCAGAAAGTCGCGGGATCGAACGAATCGCACTGTCGCCATCGGGCACCACCCAGGACAGCGGCACCTGCAGCGGCCAGGTCAGCCAGGCGTTGCCCAGGGTGTACTGCGCCACATCGCGGTAGCTGGCCGGCACGCCGTCGAGCACCACGGCGTGCAGTTGCTTCTGCCGCTGCGGGTGCATGCCCAGGTAGTGCACCGCCATCGCCCCGCCCAGGCTCTGGCCGAGCAGGATTACCGGCTTGCCCTGCACCTCCGGTGTCTTGTCCAGCCAGGCGAAGGCCGCGTCGATGTCCTGGTAGATCGCCGGCAGGCTCGGTTCGCCCTGGGAGTGGCCGTAGCCACGGTAGTCGAGCATCAGCACCTGGTAGCCCTGCTCGGGCAGCCAGTAGGCGCCGCCCAGGTGCCAGGCCATGTTGCCGCCGTTGCCGTGCAGGTGCAGCACGGTCCCCTTCACCGGCACGCCGGCCTTGGCCGGCAACCACCAGCCGGCGAGCTTCACGCCATCGGCAGTGGTGAGGGTGACATCGCGGTACTCCAGCTTGGCGCGCTTGGGGGTGATGGCGACATCGGGGCTGGGATAGAACAGCAGCGAGCTGCAGCCGGCCAGCAGGGCCAGGCAGGCGACGAGCGCGAGACGCAGGGCGATCATTCGGGGTTGGTCCTTACCTCTTCACGGGCACGGTAGGTGGCATCGTAGATGCGCTCGGCCAGGCGCGAGAACGGCAGGCTCTGCAACCAGACGGTACCGGTGCCCTTGAGGGTGGTCAGCAACAGGCCCTCGCCGCCGAACAGCATGCTGCGCAGGCCGCCGGCCAGCTGCACGTCGTAGTCGATGTCATCGGTGAAGGCCACCAGGCAGCCGGTGTCCACCCTCAGCGTCTCGTTCTTCAGCTCGCGGCGGATCACCGTGCCGCCCGCATGGACGAAGACCAGGCCGTCCCCCTCCAGCTTCTGCAGGATGAAGCCTTCGCCCCCGAAGAAGCCCGCGCCCAGGCGCTTGGCGAAGGCGATGCCGACTTTGGTGCCATAAGCCGCACAGAGGAACGAGTCCTTCTGGCAGATCAGCTTGCCGCCGACTTCGCCCAAGCGCACCGGCACCACGCTGCCGGGATAGGGTGCGGCGAAGGCAACATGCTGCTTGTCCTGGCTCTCGTTGGTGAAGTGGGTCATGAAGACCGATTCGCCGCTGAACTTGCGCTTGCCGGCGCTCCACAACTTGCCCAGCAGGTTGGAGTCCGAGCCGTCGCCCATGCGTGCGGCGAAGTGGATGCCGCCGGTCATGTAGTTCATGGCGCCGGCTTCGGCGATCACCGTCTCGCCGGGGTCCAGTTCGATCTCCACGGTCTGCATGGATTCGCCGAGGATGCGGTAGTCGAGGTCATGGCTGGGCATAGCGGGCACTCCTGGCCGCCCGTGCGAATCCGTGCGGGCGCGCCGTTCAGAGGATATTGGCGTAGTCCGCCTCGATGCGGTCGAGGCTCAGGTGGTTGAGGAAGTTGGAGAAGCACATCCACGCCGACAGCGCGTTGAGGTCGCGGAACTGCGGCGGCAGGTACTTGGGCGGCACCACCAGGCCCTCGTCCACCAGTTGACGCAGGGTGCGCATGTCTTCCAGGGTGGCCTTGCCGCAGAACAGCAGCGGGATCTGCTCCAGTTTGCCCTTGCGCACGGCGAGCTGGATGTAGTTGTAGATCAGGATGAAACCCTTGAGGTACGACAGGTCCTTGGTGAACGGCAGGCCGGCGGGCGTCGAGCCACGGAACACGCGGCTGGAGTTCTGGTAGCTGCTTTCCACGCTGTAGCCCTGCTCGCGGTAGAAGTGGAACACCTCGAGGAAGTCCGCGCCCTCTTCGGCCATGTGGATGGCGCGGGTGCGGTTGGTGAGCTTGCGCAGGCGCGTCGGGTAGGAGGCGAAGGCGATCACTTCCATCAGGATCGCCAGGCCCTCCTGGGTCACGGTGGAGGACGGCGGCCCCTTGGCGAGGAAGGTGCAGATCGGCTGGTTGAGCCCGTTGAGGGTGGTGCCGACGTGCACCAGGCCCTCATGGACTTCCAGTGCGCGCACGTCGCGCTCGTTGAACAGCGCGTCGGCGCGCACCTTGATGTAGTCGGCGCCGGCCGCCGCATCGGCGACGATACCGTCGGATTCGAAGACGCGGATGGTGTCGTCCTTGTCGTCGAACACCTTGTTCAGGCGCTCCTGCAGCATCGCCACCACTTCCGTGGCGGTGAGCGTCTTGGGTTCGTCCTTGAGGTCGCCACGGTCGGCGATGTTGTTCAGGTAGTCCGAGAGCATCAGGCCGAGGTCGGCCAGCGTCGGGTCGCCGGCGTGGAAGGCGTCGGAAGCCGAGCCGTAGAGCTCCTGGGAGATCAGCCCGAAGTCCTGGGTGCCGCGCGCTTCGAGCATGCGGATGACCATGCGGTATTCCTTGCACATACGCCGCATGATCTGCCCCACCGGGTTGAACTGGCCCAGTTGGCGGGTGATGTCGCGCTCGATGTTCTGGAATTCCTGCTTCTTCGCGCTGCTGTCGAAGGACAGCGGGCGACCGTCGTAATAGGCGCGGTCGACCTTGGGTGCGTGCTTGCCGCGGCCCTTGAGAAAATCGTCGCGGATGCCGTCATCCCACTTGATGGCGTCGAGCACGCGGATCGGCGTCTGCGCCTCGACGATGCGGTCGGACAGGCCGCGGATGATCTGCTGGTATTCGGTGGGCGAGGTCTGCTTGCGGCGCGGCGTCATTGCCGTTCTCCCGGAGTCACGCGCGAATAGCGCAGGGCTTCGACGAACACGTCCGAGTTGGCCGGGTCGTTCAGGTAGGCGATCACCTGGGCCAGCGGACTGGTCACCAGGGCACCATCGCCCTGTTCGGTGTCCACCTTCTGTCCTTTCAGCGCACCCTCGCCCATATCCTGCAGGATGCGTTCGACATCCAGGTTATAGATCACCAGCTCGTCCTTGTCGGTGATCTCGAAACCGGCCAGGGCGAAATTGCCGCCCATGCTTTTCGGCAGCCCGGCGGACAGGTACCAGCGTTTGCCGTGGTGGGAGACGGTGAAACCGAAGTCGTCGATGCTGTCGGTGTTGTCCTTGCTGTCGATGTAACTGATCGCGCGATAGACGTTGGAACCGGACCGGGTGATCTCGAGGAACTGCTCATCGCCGTACTCGTTCACCCGCGACCACTGGCCCAGCAGATGGGCCGGCGCAGCCTCGTTGGCCGGAATCGGGTCCTTGAACGTCACCAGACAGCCACTGAGCAGGCCGATGCTCAACAGCAGCAGTGCACGCCAGACTTTCATCACGCCCTCCTTAGGTCCGAATGCCTTCTCATGCGATGCGCGGAGGCGTCCGTAGAAAAAACCCCGCCGGCGGGCGGGGTTGCAATGCTGCTGCGGCTACAGGCCCATCACCAGGTCGAGATAGCGGCTAAGGATGGCACGCATTTCGTCGATCTGCAGGTGGTCGGCCCCGTCCAGCAGGCCCTGATACTCCATCTGCAGGATGATGGCCGTCAACACCTTGGCATCCTGTTCCGGCTGCTTCGAGCCGAGTACTTCGAAGAAATGCACGACGCCGAGGGAGAGAATGCGCCGGTGCCGCTGCGCCAGCGCCATCAGGCTTGGGTTGAGCAGCGCCTCCTGGCGGAACGCCTGCTCGGCCAGCAGGTGCTCGCGGCGCTCGGTGAGCTGCACCTGCACGTACTTGATCGCCAGCTCGACGATATTGTCGGTCAGTGCGCGGCGCGCCTGGGGATCGTCCTGGCCGAGGCTCGCGGCCATCGCCTGCAGATCGCCCTCGACGCTGGCCCAGAAGGCCGAG
This sequence comes from Pseudomonas sp. ATCC 13867, assembly GCF_000349845.1. Lineage (NCBI taxonomy): Bacteria > Pseudomonadati > Pseudomonadota > Gammaproteobacteria > Pseudomonadales > Pseudomonadaceae > Pseudomonas > Pseudomonas sp. ATCC 13867. The sequence continues at coordinate 4,140,693 of NC_020829.1, forward strand.
AGCGCCTCGGCGCTACGTTCGACGAAGAGCGCGAAGGTATCGGTGATGAGGTCCTGGATGTCCTTGAAGTAGTAGGTGGTGGCCGACAGCGGCACACCGGCCTCGGCGGCCACGGCGCGGTGGCGCACGGCGCGTACGCCGTCGCGGACGATGATCCGCAGCGCGGCGTCGAGGATCGCCTGGCGGCGCTGCTCGCTGCCCTGGCGGCTGGCCTTGCGGCCCTGATACTGAACACTTTCTGCGATGGCGCTGGCGACTTGCGCGGCGCTGTCTCGCGGGGACACTGGGGTCACTGGCATTACCTCCGGCGGCGCGGCCTGATGGCGCATTGTTCGGGCTTTTCGATAGGGAATCAATCACCGCACGGCGCTGGCATCAATGCGGCAGCACAGGCGCGCGTGGCAGCGCGGGCGGCGGAAAATCCGGCTTTGGGTGTATGACGTGCTACACGGTGTTCGGGCCACTTGTGGCCGTACACAGTTCGTCGGAGGGAGCCTCCTTGTAGGAGCGAGCTTGCTCGCGAACGGATTTCCCGGCGGCGTCGGAACTGGGTGGGTTCGCGAGCAAGCTCGCTCCTACGAAAAGCGTTGTCCGCCGCATGCAGGAAGCGGCCCCTGGCGCAAACGAAAAAGGCCACCCGAAGGCGGCCTCTTTCACCTGTTTCCTGCGCTTACGCCTGCGGGCGCATGTGCGGGAACAGGATGACGTCGCGGATCGACGGCGAGTTGGTCAGCAGCATCACCAGGCGGTCGATGCCGATGCCTTCGCCAGCGGTGGGCGGCATGCCGTATTCGAGCGCGTTGACGAAGTCGGCGTCGTAGTGCATCGCCTCGTCGTCACCGGCGTCCTTCTCCTTCACCTGCAGCATGAAGCGCTCGGCCTGGTCTTCGGCGTCGTTCAGCTCAGAGTAGGCGTTGGCGATCTCGCGGCCACCGATGAACAGCTCGAAGCGGTCGGTGACGCTCGGGTCCTGGTCGTTACGACGGGCCAGCGGGGAGACCTCGAACGGGTACTGGGTGATGAAGTGCGGCTGCTCCAGCTTGTGCTCGACCAGCTCCTCGAAAATCATCACTTGCAGCTTGCCCAGGCCTTCGTGGCCGAGGACCTTGGCGCCGGCCTTCTTGGCGATCTCGCGGGCCTTGTCGACGTCGTTCAGGTCAGCCGCGGTGAGTTCCGGGTTGTACTTGAGGATGGCGTCGAACACGGACAGGCGGGCGAACGGCTCGCCGAAGTGGAAGACCTTGTCGCCGTAGGGCACGTCGGTGCTGCCGAGCACGGCCTGGGCCAGCTCGCGGAACAGTTCCTCGGTCAGGTCCATGTTGTCTTCGTAGTCGGCGTAGGCCTGGTAGAACTCGAGCATGGTGAACTCGGGGTTGTGCCGGGTCGAAACGCCTTCGTTACGGAAGTTGCGGTTGATCTCGAAGACCTTCTCGAAGCCACCGACCACCAGGCGCTTGAGGTACAGCTCCGGGGCGATGCGCAGGAACATGGCCATGTCCAGCGCGTTGTGGTGGGTCTCGAAGGGCTTGGCCGCCGCGCCGCCGGGGATGGTCTGCAGCATCGGGGTTTCCACTTCGAGGAAGCCGCGATCGGACAGGAAGCGACGGATATGGGCGATGACCTGGGAACGCACGCGGAAGGTGTGGCGGGTTTCCTCATTGACGATCAGGTCGACGTAGCGCTGGCGATAGCGCTGCTCGGTGTCGGTCAGGCCGTGGTGCTTGTCCGGCAGCGGGCGCAGGGACTTGGTCAGCAGGCGCACGCTGCTCATGTCGACGTACAGGTCGCCCTTGCCCGAGCGGGCCAGCACGCCTTCGGCGCCGATGATGTCGCCCAGGTCCCAGGTCTTCACCTCGGCCAGGGTTTCTTCCGGCAGGGTCTTGCGGTTGACGTAGGCCTGCAGGCGGCCGCTGCTGTCCTGCAAGACGATGAAGGAACCGCGGTTGAGCATGATGCGACCGGCGACCTTGACCGGGATGGCTGCGGCTTCCAGCTCTTCCTTGGTCTTGCCTTCGTACTGTTTCTGCAGGTCCGCGAAGTAGGCATCGCGGCGGAAGTCGTTGGGGAAGGCGATGGCCTTGGCTTCACGCACGGCGGCAAGCTTTTCCTTGCGCTGGGCGATCAGCTTGTTTTCTTCCTGTTGCAGTTCGGTCGGGTCGAGTTGGTCGCTCATGGTCGTTCTATCTGCCTGGCGTCTATTTCAAAAGAAGGTAACCGTAGGAGCGAGCTTGCTCGCGAAGCTCTTCGACGGGTTCGCGAGCAAGCTCGCTCCTACAAGGGGGGCTCTGCGTCAGAGCCCTTGTTTGAGGCTGGCCTCGAGGTACTCGTCCAGGTCGCCGTCGAGCACCTTGTCGCAATCGCTGCGTTCCACGCCGGTACGCAGGTCCTTGATGCGCGACTGGTCGAGCACGTAGGAGCGGATCTGGTGGCCCCAGCCGATATCGGACTTGGTGTCTTCCAGCGCCTGCGAGGCGGCGTTGCGTTTCTGCATTTCCTGCTCGTACAACCGGGCCCGCAGCATCTTCATGGCGGTGTCCTTGTTGGCGTGCTGGGAGCGTTCGTTCTGGCACGCCACCACGGTGTTGGTCGGCACGTGGGTGATACGCACCGCGGAGTCGGTGGTGTTCACGTGCTGACCGCCCGCGCCGGAGGAGCGGTAGGTGTCGATGCGCAGGTCGGCCGGGTTGATCTCGATCTCGATGTTGTCGTCGATTTCCGGCGAGGCGAACACCGCGGTGAACGAGGTGTGGCGACGGTTGCCGGAGTCGAACGGGCTCTTGCGCACCAGACGGTGCACGCCGATCTCGGTGCGCAGCCAGCCGAAGGCGTACTCGCCCTTGATGTGCACGGTGGCGCCCTTGATGCCGGCGACTTCACCCTCGGAGAGTTCGACGATCTCGGCGTCGAAGCCGTGCTTGTCGGCCCAGCGCAGGTACATGCGCAGCAGCATGTTGGCCCAGTCCTGGGCTTCGGTGCCGCCGGAGCCGGCCTGGATGTCCAGGTAGGCGTTGTTCGGGTCCATCTCGCCGCTGAACATGCGGCGGAACTCCAGCTTCTCGAGGATCTCGCGCAGGCGTTCGACTTCGCTGGCGACGTCGTTGACGGCGCCTTCGTCGTCCTCCTCGACCGCCATGTCCAGCAGGTCGCGCGAATCGGCCAGGCCGCCGGTGAGCTCGTCGAGGGTCTCGACGATCTGCGCCAGGGTGGCGCGCTCGCGGCCCAGGTTCTGGGCGTATTCGGGGTTGTTCCAGATCGCCGGGTCTTCCAGCTCGCGGTTTACTTCGATCAGACGATCATGTTTCAGATCGTAGTCAAAGATACCCCCGAATGGACTGGGTGCGGTCGGAGAGGTCCTTGATGCTGTTGAGGATCGGTTGGATTTCCATGACGGGCAACTCTCACGGGTAAAGGGCGTAGAAAAGCCGGCAAGTATACCCTGATTGAGTGATTTTTCGTCAGCCGATTTCGGTTGACGACAAAGCGTCGTCAACCGATCAGCACGCCTCAGCCAGCCGCCGGATCGGCGATCCCCACCTGGTTGCGGCCGCCGTGTTTGGCGTTGTAGAGCGCCTGGTCGGCCAGTTCGATCAGTTGGCGATACGGCTGACTGGCCTGCGGCGTCAGCGTCGCCACGCCGATGCTGACGGTCAGCGGCGCGCCGGGCTGCGGCAGTTCGTGGGCTATCCCCAGTTCCTGCACCGAGCGTCGCAGCTTTTCCGCCAGCAGGCGCGCACCGCCCGGCGAGGTACCCGGCAGCACCAGGACGAACTCCTCGCCGCCATAGCGCGCCGGCAGATCCGACGGACGGCTGCAGCTGGCGCGGATCGCCGTCGCTACCTGGCGCAGCGCCTCATCGCCCTGAACATGGCCGAAGGTGTCGTTGTAGGGTTTGAAGTGGTCCACGTCGATCAACAGAATCGACAGCTGGGTCTGCTCGCGCTGGGCACGGCGCCATTCCATTTCCAGGTACTCGTCGAAATGGCGGCGGTTGGACAGCCCGGTCAGGCCATCGGAGTTCATCAGCCGCTGCAGCACCAGGTTGGTTTCCAGCAGCTGCTGCTGGCTTTCGCGCAGGGCGCGGTAGGCCTCGTCGCGCTGCAGCAGCGCGAGGTAGGAGCGCGAGTGGTAGCGGATGCGCGCCACCAGCTCGATGGCATCGGGCAGCTTGACCAGGTAATCGTTGGCGCCGACAGAAAAGGCCGCGCTCTTCACCGACGGCTCCTCCTTGGTCGACAGGACGATGATCGGGATGTCGCGGGTCGCCACGTTGGCCCGGTACTCGCGCACCAGCGCCAGGCCATCGGCGCCGGGCATCACCAGGTCCTGGAGAATCACGGTCGGCTTGATCTGGATCGCCACGGCGATCGCCTTCTGCGGGTCGGAGCAGAAGTGGAAGTCGATGTTGGGGTCGTCCGCCAGGGCGCGGCGCACGGCCTCGCCGATCATCGGCTGGTCATCGACCAACAGCACCATCACGGCGGAATCGCCTGGAGTGGTCACGGGGTAATTACTCTGTATCGGGTTCATGAAAGCTCCTAGCCGCAAACCTCGGCAAGACGGCGAGCGATATCGCCCAGCGCACGTATCTCTACGGCGGCGCCGATCGCGGCTGCGGCCTTGGGCATGCCATAGACAGCGCTGCTGTCCTGATCCTGGGCAAGGGTGAGAAAGCCACGCTCGCGCATGTGCTTGAGCCCTTCGGCGCCGTCGCGGCCCATGCCGGTGAGCAGCACGCCGACGGCGTCGCCGTTCCAGTTCTCCACCAGGCTGTCGAAGAACACGTCGATGGATGGACGGTAGATATGGCTGCTCGGCTCGGCGGTGTAGGCCAGCTCGCCGTTCCTGAGCAGACGGATATGGTGATTGGTGCCGGCCAGCAGCACGCAGCCGGGCTGCGGCAGTTCGCCCTGGCGGGCCAGGCGCACGGGGATGCGCGCCTGGGTCGAGAGCCACTCGGCCATGCCGGCGGCGAACACTTCATCGACGTGCTGCACCACCACGATGGCGGCGGGGAAACTCGTCGGCAGTTGGCTGAACAGTTCCGCCAGGGCCGCCGGGCCCCCGGCCGAGGAACCGATGGCCACCAGTTGGCGCGCGCCGCTGCCCCGGCGCAGCGGTTCGATGGTGGCCGGGGGACGTTCATTGCGCGGGGCGTTGAGCCAGGCCAGGTTCTGCAGCTTGCGCAGCAGCGGGCGGGCGGCCTCGTAGGCATCGCCGCTGCCGATGGCCGGGGTGTTCACCGCGTCCACCGCGCCATAGCCCATCGCATCGAACACCCGGGTCATGTTCTGCTCCAGGTCGACGGTGACCACGATGATCGCGCAGGGGCTCTGGGCCATGATCCGGCGGGTGGCCTCGACGCCATCCATCACCGGCATCAGCAGGTCCATCAGCACCGCGTCGGGCTTCTGCGCGGCGCACATCTCGATGGCTTCCGCGCCGTTGGAGGCTACCCAGACCACCCGGTGCGCCGGCTCGAAGGCCAGCGCGCGGCGCATCGCCTCCACCGCCAGGGGCATGTCATTGACGATCCCTATCTTCATCCCTGCGCACCTCCGATCAGGTCGACCACCGCATCCAGCAGGGCCTCATCGTGGAAACTGGCCTTGGCCAGATAATAGTCGGCGCCGGCGTCGAGCCCGCGCCGGCGGTCTTCTTCGCGATCCTTGTAGGACACCACCATCACCGGCAGCGATTGCAGGCGGCTGTCGCGGCGGATCAGGGTGACCAGCTCGATGCCGTCCATGCGCGGCATGTCGATGTCGGTGATGACCAGGTCGAAATGCTCCGAACGCAGCGCATTCCAGCCATCCATGCCATCCACCGCCACGGCGACGTCGTAGCCGCGACCGAGCAGCAGCTTGCGCTCCAGCTCGCGCACGGTGAGCGAGTCGTCCACCACCAGCACGCGCTTGCGCTGCGGACCGCTCAGGCGGCCGGCGGAGTCGATGCGCTCCAGGCGACCGGTGGCCAGCAGCTTCTCCACCGAGCGCAACATGTCCTCGACATCGAGGATCAGCACCGGCGTGCCGTCGTCCAGCAGCGCGCCGGCAGACACGTCCTGCACCTTGCCCAGGCGCGGGTCGAGCGGCAGCACCACCAGGGTCCGCTCGCCGATGAAACGCTCCACCGCCACGCCGTAGAGCCTGTCGCGCTCGCGGATCACCACCACGGCGATCTCCTCGTCGCTGGCGTTGCCCTCGGGGCGTTGCAGCAACTGGCTGGCCGCGACCAGGCCGACGTGCCGCCCCTCGTGCCAGAACTGCTGGCGCCCCTCGAGCTGGACGATCTCCTCCGGCGCCAGGCGGCGCATGCGTTCGATATGCGCCAGCGGGAAGGCGTAGGCCTCGCCGCCGATGGTGACCGCCAGGCTGCGCACCACCGAGAGGGTCAGCGGTACCTCCAGGTGGAAGCGCGCGCCCTGCCCCCCCACCTGCTCCATGCGGATGCCGCCGCGCAGCTGGCGCACCATGTGCTGTACGGCGTCCAGGCCGACGCCCCGGCCGGACACTTCGGTGACCTGTTCGCGCATGCTGAAGCCGGGCAGGAACAGGAAGGCCAGTAGCTCATCCTCGGTCAGCCGCGCCACGGTCTCCCCGGTGGAGAGCTGGCGGCGGACAATGGCGTGGCGCAGGCGCTCCAGATCGACCCCGGCGCCGTCATCCTGCAGCTCCAGCACCAGCATCCCGGCGTGGTGCCGGGCCAGCAGTTGGATGCGGCCCTCCTCCGGCTTGCCGGCCCGGAGGCGTACCTCGGGGGACTCGATGCCGTGGTCGACGGCATTGCGCAGCAGGTGGGTGAGCGGCGCTTCGAGCTTTTCCAGCACCTCGCGGTCGACCTGGGTGGTGGCCCCCTGAATGTCCAGGCGCACGGCCTTGCCCAGCGAGCGGCCGAGGTCGCGGACCATCCGCGCCTGCCCGGCGAGTACGTCGGAGAAAGGCCGCATGCGGCAGGCCAGCGCGGTGTCGTAGAGCGACTGGGCGCGCTGGCCGGCCTTGAAGCTGAACTCGTCGAGCTCGGCGATCTGTTCGCTGAGCAACTGCTGGCATTCGCCGACCAGCCGCCGCGCGTCGGCCAGGTATGTCTGCGCTTCGGGTTCGAGGTTGGCGCCGCCGACGGCGTCGCGGGCGCCATCCAGCACGCGGCTGGCGCTGGCCTGCACACGCTTCAGGCGCTGCAACGAGTCGAGCAGCGGCTTCAGGCGCTGGGACTCCACCAGCGCCTTGCTGGAATAGTCGAGCAACTGGTTGAGGCGTTCGGCGGTAACCCGCAGGACACGCTCGCCGGCGTCGTCACTGTCGCCGGAGCGACGGCGCGGCGGCTGCTCGACGGCGGCCTCGGGCTCGGCGAGCGGGGGCATTTCCGCCGGCACGGGCGGCGCGGCGCGTACCGCCGCCTGCCCGCTCACCAGCGCCTGCAGGCGCTCCACCATCGCCGGGACCGCCTGTTGCGCCTGCTCGGCCCGCTCGGCCTGGGCATCGGCGATATGCAGCAGGATATCGGTGCCGGCCAGCAGCGCATCGATGTGCTCCGGCGCCAGCAGCAGGCGCCCTTCCTGGGCGCCGACCAGGCAATCCTCCATCACGTGGGCGACCTGTACGCCGGCATCCAGCCCGACGATCCGCGCCGCGCCCTTCAGCGAATGGGCGGCGCGCATGCAGGCTTCCAGCTGGTCGGCCTGGCCCGGGTTGCGCTCCAGCGCCAGCAGGCCCTGGCTGAGCACCTGCGTCTGGGCCTCCGCCTCCAGGCGGAACAGCTCCAGCATCGAGGCATCCTTCATCTGATCCGGGGTCATGCGAGGCTCCGGGTGGCGGCATCCAGCAACGCCTCGGGGTCAAGCAGGCGGACACTGCGTCCGCTCCACTGCAACACGCCGTGGGTGAAACGATCGTTGGCCGCCAACGCTGGCCCGGACGCAGCCACCACAGTGGCGCTGTCCAGCTCATGAATGCCGTCCACCTCATCCACCGGCGACAGGACCGGCCCGCTGCCGGCCGCCAGGATCAACATGCGCGGCACCACGCGCCGGCCGTTGGCAACGCCGGTGCCCCGATCCAGGCCGAGCAGTTCGCCCAGCGAGATGCAGGCCACCAGCGTTCCCCGCACATTGGCCACGCCCAGCAGCGCCGGCGAGCGCTGGTGCGGCAGCGAGTGCACCGCGCATTCGGAGGCGACCTCCGCCAGGGCGCGGGTCGGCAGCCCCAGCCATTCATCGCCGAGACGGAAAATCAGGTAGGCGAGCCCGTCCTCGGGCGCCGCTTCATCGGCCACCGGCGCCGGCGCGGCGGATTCGCCGCCCAGCGAGTAGCGGTCCAGCAGGCGAATGGCCGCCGCCGCATAGACCGGGCAGTTGCGGCAATGGATGTGCTCGACGAGCCGCGGGCAGGACTTGTCGCCGCGCACACCGATGCGGTTCCAGCAGTCCTCCACCGGCTCGGCACGATCATCCAGTTGCAATTCGTAGTCGTATTCAGGCATCGCGCTTCACTCCTCGCGCGGCGCGTTCCTGCAGGCGCCGGGCGCCCTCCTGGTCGCCCTGGGCGGCGAGCAGCGCGGCCAGATGCAGGAGGCTTTCCTGATGATCGGGTTGCAGGTACAGCGCCTTGCGGTAGTAGCCCTGCGCCTGCGCCCCCCGCCCCTGGGCGTCGCTGAGCAGCCCCAGCCAGTAGAACGCCTCGGCGTTGGGGCCCTGTTCGGCCAGTAGCGCTTCGCAACGCTGGCGTGCCTCGGCAGCCTGGCCGGAATTGGCCAGCCGGGCAATGTCTTCGAGGCTGGCGCTGGCCGACGCAAGGCGCGGGATCGGTGGAGACGGCTTCGGCGCGCGCGGACGCACCGGCGCGGCGCTGGATTTCGTCGCCGGCGCGGTACGCCTGGGCGGCGGCGGCACCAATGCCGGGCGCGCCGCCGGCGCCTGGGCCTGGCTGTCCAGCGGGAAGGCAAAGGACTGCGCCACGCCCAGCGGCCGCAACCCCTGGCGCGACAGCAGGCTGGCCTCGGCGGGGCCGATGAACAGTACCCCGTCCTCGCGCGCCAGGCGGCGCAGCACGTCCACCACCCGTTCCTGGGTCGCGCGGTCGAAATAGATCAGCAGGTTGCGGCAGAACACATAGTCATAGGGCGCCTCGCCGGCCAGCAGCGACGGCGACAGCAGGTTGCCCAGGCGGAACTGCACCTTCGCCCGCACGGCCTCGCTGATCTGGAAATCGCTGTCCGTGCCGGTGAAGTGACGATCGCGGAACCCCAGGTTCGCGCCACGAAAGGAGTTGCGCCCGTAACGGCCCGCCTCGGCGCGTTCGAGCACCGGGCGGCTGACGTCCAGCGCGTCGACCTGGAAGGCCGAAGGCGCCAGCCCCGCGTCGAGCAGCGCCATGACGATCGAATAAGGCTCCTCGCCCGACGAGCACGGCAGGCTGAGCAGGCGCAAGGGGCGCGCACCGGCCAGCTCGCAGACCCGGCGCCCGGCCAGCTGGGCCAGCGCGGCGAAGGACTCCGGATAACGGAAGAACCAGGTTTCCGGGACGATCACCGCCTCGATCAGCGCCTGCACTTCTTCGGCGGACACCTGCAGGCGTTCCCAGTAGCGCTCGGCATCGCCGCCGGCCACCTTGACGCTGCGCTGGCGCACGGCACGGCCGATCACCGCGTCGCCGACCGACTCGGCGTCCAGGCCGATGCGCTCCTTGAGCAGCCGGGCGAAGCGCGCATCGGTCATGCCGCACTCCCCGCATCGCGCAGCAGACGCTCGCGCGCCTCATCGGTCAGCAATTGATCGACCGCCACGCGCTGCAACAGTCCCTGCTCGTCCTCCAGCACCGGGCCGAGGTAGCGGGCGGCGCCGTTGTCCAGCTCATAGTCGCGGAAGGCCGCCGGATCGCGGCGCAAGGTGTGGGTGGCCTGCTCCAGGATCAGCCCGAGATGCTGTTCGATGGCCTGCGCATCCACCCGGTAGCGCACCAGCACCAGGCGCGTGCTGGTGCGCCGGGGCGCGCTGTGACCGAAGGCGAGCTGGCTGAGATCGAGCACCGGCAGCAGCTCGCCGCGATGGGCGTAAAGCCCGGCGACCCACGCCGGCGCCTCGGGCAGGCGCTTGAGCGCCGGCAACGGCAGCACTTCGATGACGTCGTGCACGTCCAGCGCATAGCGGTCCGCGCCGAGGCGGAACTGCAGGTAGAGCCTGCCGGCCATTGCCGCGTCAGACCTTGAAGCGGGAAACGCCATTGCGCAGTCCGTTGGCCACCAGGTTCAGTTCATCGATGGCGAAGCTGGCCTGGCGCAGGGATTCCACGGTCTGCCCGGTGGCCTCGCCCAGTTGCACCAGCGCCTGGTTGATCTGCTCGGCGCCGGTGGCCTGGGCCTGCATGCCTTCGTTGACCATCTGCACGCGCGGCGCCAGCGCCTGCACCTGCTGGATGATCTGCGAGAGCTGCTCGCCGACCTGGCCGACCTCGGCGATGCCACGGCGCACTTCCTCGGAGAACTTGTCCATGCCCATCACGCCGGCGGACACGGCGGACTGGATCTCGCGGACCATCTGCTCGATGTCGTAGGTGGCCACGGCGGTCTGGTCGGCCAGACGGCGCACTTCGGTGGCCACCACGGCGAAACCACGGCCGTACTCGCCGGCCTTCTCCGCCTCGATGGCGGCGTTGAGCGAGAGCAGGTTGGTCTGGTCGGCCACCTTGACGATGGTGGTGACCACCTGGTTGATGTTGCCGGCGCGCTCGTTGAGGATCGCCAGCTTGGCGTTGACCAGCTCGGCGGCGCCCATCACGTGGTGCATGGTCTCTTCCATGCGCGCCAGGCCCAGTTGGCCGGAGCCGGCCAGGGTGGAAGTCTGCTCGGCCGCCGAGGACACCTCGGTCATGGTGCGCACCAGGTCGCGCGAGGTGGCGGCGATTTCCCGCGAGGTGGCGCCGATCTCGGTGGTGGTGGCGGCCGTCTCGGTGGCGGTGGCCTGCTGCTGCTTGGAGGTGGCGGCGATCTCGGTCACCGAGGTGGTCACCTGGATGGCCGAACGCTGCGCCTGCGACACCAGACTCTTGAGCTCTTCGGCCATGCCGTTGAAGCCGGTTTCGATCACACCGAACTCATCGTTGCGTTCCAGCTCCAGGCGGGTAGTCAGGTCGCCGCCGCCCATCGACGACAGCCCGCGCACCATCTGGCGCACCGGCTCGGTGATGGCGCGCATCAGCAACAGCCCGCAGATCGCCGCCACGATGATGGCCAGCAGCAGCGACACCAGCATGATGACCTTGGCCCGCTGCACTTCGATGACGATCTCTTCGGCGGCCGCGTCGGCGATCTGCCTGTTCAGGTCGATCAGGTCGTTGAGCGTCTTGCGCCCGGTGTCCCAGGCCGGATCCAGCTTCTCCACCAGCAGCTTGCGCGCCGCGATACGATCGGTGCCGTACTGCTCCAGCACTTGCCCCAGCAGCACGTCGTAGTCCTGCGCCTGCTGCTTGAAACGCGCCAGCATCTGGCGGTCGCGGTCCTCGTGGATGGTCGCTTCGTAGCGGGCGAGGCGCTCGAGCAGCGCCTCATGGTTGGTACGGAACGCCTGGCGACCCGCCGCGTCGAGCGGCTTGTCCTCGCTCAGGCCGACCAGCATCTGCACCATCAGGATGCTGTCGGTCCAGGACGAGCGCATGGTGGTCAGGGCGTAGGTCCCAGGCATGGCATCGCGGCTGACCCGCTCCGTGCTGTATTCCACGTCCAGCAGGCGGACATAGGAGATCACCACCATCAGCAACATGATGGCGATGACGACAGCAAAGCTGGCCAGGATGCGTTGGCGTAGAGTCCAGTTCTTCACAGCGTTCCCCAGAAATGATCGAGACATGCTGACGGACGTGCATTCGGGAAAGCTTAGGCTCGCGAATGAAAATTCCTACTAAGTCCTCAGCAAGATAGGACATATAGTATCTGGACACGTCTAAAGCTCGCCTCTTTATTCCAAATTTCCAGCACTTTTCCCCGCCCCGGAAGGCCATCGAATTTCCCCCATGCTGTCCCTTGCCCTGGCCGCCCACGCCGGCCTTTTCCTCTCGGCCTTCGGCGCCGCCACCCTGCTGCCCCTGCAATCGGAAGCGGTGCTCGTGGGCCTGCTGCTCGGCGGGCAATACCCGCTCTGGTCGCTGCTGCTGGCCGCGAGCCTGGGCAACGTGCTCGGCTCGCTGGTCAACTGGGTGCTGGGGCGCGGCATCGAACGCTGGCATGACCAGCGCTGGTTCCCGGTCAGCGCGCAGACGCTGGAAAAAGCCCAGGCGCGTTACCGGCGCTTCGGCTGCTGGTCGCTGCTGCTGAGCTGGGCGCCGCTGATCGGCGACCCGCTGACCCTGATCGCCGGTGTGATGCGCGAGCCGCTCTGGCGCTTCCTGCTGCTGGTGACCCTGGCCAAGGTCGGCCGCTACGCCGCACTGGCCTGGCTGACGCTGGGTTGAATCGTCCGATCTGTCGGGCCGACAGTGTTGCCCTGACCAGGCCGCGATGGGCCGGCCGGCCCACCTGCACCGTCATGAGCGGCATGGGTGCGCGATTTATCGTCTGGCCAGGGAATTTTTCCTACGCTGACGTATCCAATAGCCATCATGGAATGCCACGGGGTGGATAGATGAATGTGTTGAAATTGTCGGCCGTGCTGGCTGCGGCTGCGCTGCTGAGCGCCTGCGGCGGCAACCAGGCCAAGGTCTGCGGGTCGGACGACGTGAAGAACCAACTGGTGAAGATCTTCCTCAGCGGGTCGCTGTCCAGCCAGGCCGATGCACTGACCAAGGCCGAACTGAAGGACGTGGCCATCATCGAGAAGGACCCGGACAGTGGCGTCCTGGAATGCGTCGGCACGCTGTCGGTGCCGGTAGTGGGCCAGGTGGCGTCCGGCACGCTCAAGTACCGCATCGCCCCGGCAGCCAAGTCGGACCATGACTACCTGCTGCTGCTCGCCGACGGCGACCTGGCCAATGCCTTCGCCAAGCGTATCGAGGGGATGATCCCGCGGCAGTGAGGGTTATCCACAGGCAATGAAAAACCGGCCCGAGTGGCAAGCCGTTCGCTTAATCTGTTGATGGATTGAGCCAAAGCTCCGCTCCACAAGGCCTGCAAAGCAAAAAGCCCCTGGAAGATATTTTCGCAGGGGCTTTTCGTTTCAAAGGCCCGAGATAGAGGCGTTCATCAAGATGCTTTCAACAGCTTTACTGAACGTCTCGCCCGAGTGGCCGGTTTTTCATTGGGGCTTCCTTCAACAGCACCGCGGGCGAATGACGCCGGTGTTCACATGGCGCACCGAGTCGGCCGCGATGGATCTCGCGGACAAGTCCCGCTCCCTACGAGAGCCGGCCCGGGCTCAGAATCCTTCCAGATCGATCAGCTCGCCGTCGAAGGTCAGCCAGCCGCCCGTCTCGTTCGCCGCGCCATCCTTGATCTCGCCGTAATAGGACAACCCGTTTTCCAGCGTCACACAGACATGGGTGGGCTCCTCCGGCGCATCCAGCTGGCCGTCGAAGCTCAGCTTGATGATGCCCGGCTCCGGCGCGCTCAGGCTGGCCGAGACACGCGGGTTGTCCACCGCCTCGGTTTCACGCCCCCAGTGCTCGGCGCTGACGGTAACGGTGACGAATGCCTGACTCATGTTCGGTGCTTCTCCACGAAGGGCCCGGCACAACGTGCGCCGGAAAATCCCGCAAGGGTATTCCAGCGACGGCGTCCAGGCGAGCCCGAAGCCGCCGAATGAACACGAAGAGCGCCCGCAGGCGCCCTTCGTGCCCGGCCGGTCAGTCGGCGTGGATGTCGTTGTGGCGGGTTTCCTTGAGGAACAGCAGCGCGCAAACCAGGCTCACCGCCGTGATCAGCACCGGATACCACAGGCCATAGAAGATATCGCCGGTGTACACCACCAGGGCGAACGACAGGGTCGGCAGCAGACCACCGAACCAGCCGTTGCCGATGTGGTACGGCAGCGACAGCGAGGTGTAGCGGATGCGGGTCGGGAACAGCTCCACCATCAGCGCCGCCAGCGGGCCGTAGCAGAGGCAGGAGATCAGCACCAGCGCCACCAGGATGGCGATCACCATGCCCTTGTTCACCTGCTCGGCATCCGCCTTGGCCGGATAGCCCGCCGCCTTCACCGCGGCGCTCAGCGCAGCGGCGTCGAAACCTTCGATGCGCGTCTCGCCGACGGTCACCACCACGCCACTGCCGGCCGGCGCCGCCTGCGAGCCATAGGGCACGCCGCTCTTCACCAGCAGGGTCTTCACCTGGTCGCAGGGGCTGTCGAATTTGGCCTTGCCGACCGGATCGAACTGGAAGGTACAGGTTGCCGGGTCCGCTATCACGGTGATCGGCGCGGTGCGCGACGCCTGGTCGATCTGCGGGTTGGCGTAATGGGTCAACGCCTGGAACAGCGGGAAGTAACCCACCGTCGCCAGCAGCAGGCCCGCCAACAGTACCGGTTTGCGGCCGATCCTGTCGGAAAGCCAGCCGGCCACCACGAAGAACGGCGCACCGATCACCAGCGCGACGACCAGCAGTTCGTTGGCCAGGGCGCCGTCCACCTTGAGCACCTGGGTGAGGAAGAACAGCACGTAGAACTGCGCACAGTAGAAGGTCACCGCCTGCCCGGCGTTGATGCTGAACAGCGCGGTAAGGACGATCTTCAGGTTCTTCCAGTTGGTGAAGGACTCCTTGAGCGGCGACTTGCTGGTCTTGCCCTCGGCCTTCATCTTCAGGAACGCCGGCGACTCGTGCATCGACAGGCGAATCCAGGTGGAAATGCCCAGCAGCACGATGGACAGCAGGAACGGCAGGCGCCAGCCCCAGGTCTCGAACTGGTCGCCGGTGAGCTGGCGGCAGGCGAGGATCACCAGCAGCGACAGCAGCAGGCCGCCGGTGGCGGTCGACTGGATCCAGCTGGTGTAGCTGCCGCGCTTGTTGGCCGGCGCGTGCTCGGCCACGTAGATCGCCGCGCCGCCGTACTCGCCGCCCAGCGCCAGGCCCTGCAGCATGCGCAGCGCGATGAGGATGATCGGCGCGGCCACGCCGATGCTGGCGTAGGACGGCAGCAGGCCGACGGCGAAGGTCGACAGGCCCATCAGCAGGATGGTGACGAGGAAGGTGTACTTGCGCCCGATCATGTCGCCCAGGCGGCCGAACACCAGCGCGCCGAAGGGTCGCACGAGGAAGCCGGCGGCGAAGGCCAGCAGGGCGAAGATGAAGGCGGTGGTGTCGTTCACCCCGGCGAAGAACTGCTTGCTGATGACCGCCGCCAGCGCGCCGTAGAGGAAGAAGTCGTACCACTCGAACACCGTGCCGAGCGACGAGGCGAAGATCACCTTGCGCTCTTCGCGGCGTGACGACACCTGCCGCTCGTAGGTCCTGCTCTGTGTCGCACTCGTCACTGCTGGATCAGACATTGCGGGCTCTCCTGCCCCTGCTGGGGCTTTTATTGTTGTTTCAGCCTCTACTGCCACGGCTTTCACACCGCGCGATAGCGTTTCGGTGTTGCTCCTTGCAGGACCGAGGGGGACGCCCAGTCCTTGCTGGCGAACCGCCCGACACCTCGGCGGCCGGGAGCGGAGTTTCACGTCAAAAGCGTGAGAGGACGGGATCACCGTCACGCCACGGGGGCTTGCTGCTGCTCATTCGCAGTAGAGGGGATGACCTCCGGGTGGCGCTTCGGTTCGCTCAAGATCATCTGCGCCGCCTTCTCGGCGATCACCAGCACCGGCGAGCAACTGTTGCCGGAAGTCAGGCTGGGCATGATCGAGGCGTCGGCGATGCGCAGGCCGGGAATGCCGTGTACGCGCAATTGGCTGTCCACTACCGCACCCGTGCCCTGGCCCATGCGGCAGGTGCCGGCCGGGTGGAAGATGGTGGTGCCGATCTCGGCGGCCGCGCGGTGCAGGTCTTCCTCGGTCTGGTAATCCGGGCCGGGCTTGAACTCCTCCGGGCGGAAGCGCGCCAGCGCGGGCGCCGCAGCGATGCGCCGGGTCAGGCGGATGGCGTCGGCGGCCACGCGCAGGTCCTCCGGGTGGCTCAGGTAGTTGGGCTGGATGATCGGCTTGTCGCGCGGGTCCAGCGAACGCAGGGTCACGCTGCCCCGGCTTTGGGGGCGCAGGTCGCAGACCGACGCGGTGAACGCCGGGAAGTTGTGCAGCGGCTCGCCGAAGCGCTCCAGCGACAACGGCTGCACGTGGTATTCGAGGTTCGCCGAACGCTGATTCGGGTCGGACCTGGCGAACGCGCCGAGCTGGCTGGGCGCCATCGACAGCGGCCCGCTGCGTTTGAACAGATACTCCAGGCCCATGCCCATCTTGCCCCAGACGGTGGAGGCGATCTGGTTCAGCGACGGCGCGCCGCTCATGCGGTAGATCAGGCGCAGTTGCAGGTGATCCTGCAGGTTGCCGCCGACGCCGGGCAGCTCATGGCGCACGCCGATGCCGTGCTTCTCCAGCAGGTCGCGCGGGCCGATACCGGAGCGCTGCAGCAGCACCGGCGAATTGATCGCCCCCGCGCAGAGGATCACTTCGCGCGTGGCTCGCAGCTCGCGGCGCGCGCCCTGCCAGTTCACTTCCAGTCCGCTGGCGCGGCCGTTTTCCAACAGCACGCGGAGGGCTTCCACATGGGTCAGCACGGTAAGGTTCGGGCGCTTGGCAATGGGCCGCAGGAACGCCTTCGACGCATTCCAGCGCACGCCGCTGCGCTGGTTCACCTGGAAGTAGCCGCAACCTTCGTTGTCGCCGCCGTTGAAGTCCTCCACCGAGCGGATGCCCGACTGCGCCGCCGCCTCGCGGAAGGCATCCAGGATCGTCCACGACAGCCGCTGCCGCTCCACCCGCCATTCGCCGCCGGAGCCGTGCAGCGTACTGGTGCCGGCGAAGTGGTCTTCCATCTTCATGAACAGCGGCAGCAGGTCGGTCCAGCCCCAGCCGGGGTTGCCCTCGGCGGCCCAGCCGTCGTAGTCCAGCGCCTGGCCGCGCATGTAGATCATGCCGTTGATCGAGGAGCAGCCACCGAGCGTGCGGCCGCGCGGGTATTTGATCGACCGGCCATTCAGGCCCGGCACCTGCTCGGTGTCGAAACACCAGTCGGTGCGCGGGTTGCCGATGCAATAGAGGTAGCCGACGGGGATGTGGATCCAGGGATAGTTGTCCGGGCCGCCGGCTTCGAGCAGCAGCACGCGGTTGCCCGGGTCGGCCGATAGACGATTGGCCAATAGGCAGCCGGCGGGGCCTGCGCCGACGATCAGGTAGTCATATGCATCCAGCGCCTGGGGCATGGAAAGTCCCTCGTCGTTCTTGTTCTTTTGGGTATGACGATGGAGCCTAGTCGTTCGTTCGCGATAAAAATACGAACGTTTAAAGTCACCTGCTGTGCGTTTTCTAACAATGAGAGTCGCCACGATGTTCGACTGGAATGACCTGCGCTACTTCCTGGAACTGCACCGCAGCGGTAGGCTGCTGACCACCGCCAAGCGCCTGAACACCACCCACGCCACGGTGGCGCGGCACATCGAGAACATCGAGCGCGACCTCGGCACCCAGCTGTTCGCCCAGCACACCGGCGGCTACCAGCTCACCCCGGCCGGCCAGGCGCTGCTCAAGCACGCCGAGGCGATGGAAAACACCGCCCTGCTCGCCCAGGAGGAAATGAGCCAGGCCATCTCGCCGCTGGGGCAGATCCGCATCGGCGTCACCGAAGGCCTGGGCACCCTGTTCCTCGCCCCGCGCATGGGCGAACTGATGCGGCGCTACCCGGGGCTGGAAGTGGAGCTGGTGTCGGTGCCGCGCTTCGTCAGCATCACCAATCGCGAGGCGGACATCGCCATCACCCTCGAACGCCCCAGCGCCGACCTGGTGATCAGCCGCCGCCTGACCCGCTACCGCCTGAGCCTGTTCGCCAGCCCCGCCTACCTGGAAAGCGCCCCGCCCCTGCGCGACCGCGAGGACCTGTGCAAGCACCCGTGGATCGGCTACGTGGACGACCTGCTGTTCAGCCAGGAACTGATGTTCCACCACAGCTTCTGCCGCCACCCGCAAGTGGTCTTCCGCAGCACCAGCGTGGTCGCCCAGCAACAGGCCGCCCAGGCCGGCATCGGCATTGCCATCCTGCCGCAGTTCATGGGCCTGCCTGATCCGCTGCTGGTGCCGGTGCTGCCGGAAGAGTTCATCGAGCGGGAGTACTGGATGTGCACTCGACGGGAATTGCACCGGTCGGTACGTCTGAGATTGGTGTGGGATTTTCTGATGGAGCTGTGCGGGAGAGAACAGGGAATCCTGGTGGAAGGAAAAACTGCGGCGCCAACGTCGGGCGGATAACGCCGTTGGCGTTATCCGCCCTGCACGCCTGCGGGAACGTCCGTTCGCGAGCAAACCCCCGACACCTCTCACCCGAGCCCTGGCTGCGCCCCCGTTCCAGAGGGAGAGGACCGGGGTGAAGGGAAAACACAGGCACGGGATTTATCCGGAAGAAGACCATTGCTCCTACGGATGCGCAGCGCGGCTAGACCCGCAGCATTCCGCGGAAGCCGCGCGCGGCGTAATAGGACTGGGCGCCGTTGTGGTAGACGAACACGGTGTCGTAACGGCGGTCGCAGAACAGCGCGCCGCCAAGCTTGCGGATGGCGGGAGGCGTCTGTACCCAGCTGGAGGTCTTGAGATCGAACTCGCCGAGCGTCTGCAGTTCGCGGTACTGCGCTTCGCTGAGCAGTTCGATGCCGATGGCCTGGGCCTGCTCCAGCGCGCTGCCGCCGGGCTTGTTCTCTTTCCGGGCGTCCAGCGCCACGCGGTCGAAGCACAGGCTGCGGCGGCCAGCGGGGGTTTCGGCGGAACAGTCGACGAACAGGTATTCGTCGGTGGCCGCGTCATGGCCGATCACATCCGGCTCGCCGCCAGTGTTCTCCATTGCGTCGAGCGTGCGCAGTTTTTCCGGGCTGGATTCGAGGCGGGCCTGGACCCTGGCCCAGTCGATGCCGGGGTGGCGGTTGGCGTGTTTTTCGAAACGCGTGTGCAGCACGCTGATCAGTGCCGTGCGTTGGTCGGCGTTCATCGGGGTCTCCAGTCGATCCGGCGAGGGCGTCGGTAAAGCGTAGACGCTGGTCCGAAGCGGGATCATCCGGAAGGCATTCCCTGAGCGTTCGGCCCTGGGCGGTTCGCGAGCAAGCTCGCTCCTGCAGGGAGCGAGCTGCACGGCACGCGGGGTTATTCCGCGCGGGCGTGTTCGACCTGGTCGGATGCCGACCAGAGGCGGTAGCGCACTTCGACGTCCTTCGGCGCGTAGATCACGATGGGCAGCTTGCTGTTGTAGCGCAGCACGAAGCCCTCGCCGACCACCGCGACGAAGTCCTGGCGGGTCTTGCCGTCCGGGCAGGCCATCAGGGTGCTGGCCGGGCCGCTGACCTTGTCCAGGCGATAGTAGGAGTAGCCCCAGCCTTCCAGGATCTTCTCTTCCAGGGTGCCGCCCAGGCGCTGGCGGTTGCAGTCGACGGTCAACGTCCTGCCGGCCAGGATCTCGACCTTGAAGTCTTCTTCATGGGCCTGCCTGGGCAGGTGGATGACCTGGCGGACGAAGCCGTCCTCGGCCTTGGGATAGGGTGCAACGTCTTCGAGCTTGGCGGCGTTGGCCAGGGTAGCGGTGGCGCTGAGCAGCAGCGCGGTGGACAGGGTGAAACGCGTGAACGGCATGAAGCCTCCTTGCCGATTGAAAGACGAGTGCATCGCTCGGGATGCACCCGCCCTGTTGGACCGCGCGAGTATGCGAAGGCTCCTGCGCGCTCGGTCGCAAAATGTTTCAGGCGACTTCGCCGCCGCTCTTCGCCTGCTGCTCCAGGTGCGCCTGCAGCTCCGGGGCAAGGTTGAGGTTGTAGGCCAGTTCGTCCAGGTAGGTGCGTTCGGCGTCCTGCTGGTCGTCCACCAGCATCACGCTGGCCAGGTACATCTCGGCGGCCATGCCGGCATCGCCTTGCGAGGCTTGCGCCACGTCGGCGGCGTCCAGCGGTTTGCCCACTTCGGCGTCGAGCCAGGCTTGCAGCTCGGGCTCGCCGGCGTGACGGGAAATCTCGGCGTAGATGGCCTGTTTTTCCTTGTCATCGATACGCCCGTCGGCCTTGGCCGCGGCGATCAGGGCGATGAGGATGGCGTGGCTGTGGGCTTCGGCGTCGTCGCCGGAAAGCTGGTCGACGGTGACCGGCGCCTGTTGCGGAGCGGCCGCCTGCTGCTGGCGCTGCCAGTTCTGGTAGGCCTGGAAGGCCATCATGCCCAGCGAGGCGAGCATGGCGTAGTTGACCCCGCCAGCGGAAGCGGAGCGCCCCTGGGGCGTGCTGCCTCCCGTGCTGCCGCCACCGAGCATGCTGCCCAGCACGCCGCCCAGTCCACCCAGGCCGCCGGCTAAGCCGCCGCCCGCCCCGCCACCGAGCAGACCGCCCAGTAGGCCGCCAAGACCGCCGAGGCCACCGCCCCCCTGTTGCGCCACGGAGCCTTGGCCGGCCCGCAGCAGTTGTTCCAGCAAATCGGTTGTGTTCATGAAATGACCCTCGCCAACGCGCGCAGTGCGTTGGGCAACGATAGCCCCGCCTCACCGATGCGCCAGCGCCGTTCGCCGGCCTGCGCGCCAGAGGCGGGGTCCCGGCGGCGGAAACTGGCGCAGGAAGGCCCGCGCATTGGCCGGGCGCGGCCCGGGGCGGTCATTTCCTGGCGATTGCCAGGGCCGTCACGCCGGCACGGCCTGCAACGCTTTGTGCGCCTGGGCTTCCAGCTCGGCCTTGAGGCCGGCGTCGAGGCTCAGCTGGCGGGCCAGCTCGTCGAGGTAGGCGCGCTCCATGAAGTTGCTCTCGTCGACCATCAGCAGGCTGGCGAGGTACATCTCGGCGGCCATTTCCTCGCTGGTGGCGGCGCGGGCGACTTCGCTCGGGTCCAGCGGCTTGGCCAGTTCGCGGTCGAGCCAGCCCTGCAGCTCGACGTCGCCGGTGAGCTTGGCGATCTCGCCGTCGATCAGTTGGCGTTCGCGATCATCGATATGGCCGTCGGCTTTCGCCGCGGCGACGATGGCCCGCAGGATGGCGTGGCTGTGCTGCTCGGCCTGGGCCGGGGGCAGGCGATCGACGGTCTGCGGCTCGCCGCGCGGGGCGCTGGCCTGTTTCTGCTGCCAGTTGCCGTAGGCCTTGTAGGCGAGCACGCCCAGTGCCGCGAGGCCGCCATAGGTAACGACCTTGCCGCCGATCTTGCGCGCCTTCTTGCTGCCCATCAGCAGGCCCAGCGCGCCCGCCGCCAGGGCGCCGCCACCGGCGCCCGAAAGCAGGCTGCCCAGGTCCAGGCCGCCGCCATTGCCGGATTGCTGGCCGCCTTCCTGCCGGGCCACGCCCTTGTTCTGCAGGAGGTCCTGGCCGGATCTGAGGAGTTGATCGAGCAGGCCGCGAGTGTTCATGGCGATCTCCACTGTCTATCGAAAAAGATGGATTCCGACTCTAGCCCGGCGCGCCCGCCAGACGCAGCGACAGTGTGCTTCCGGATATTGCGGGCCGACCCCACGCCCGGACTCTGGTCTCTCGTCGCCTATCCCCCTGCCGATCTGGCTGCTCAACCAGCGGGGCCGCCCGCGCGACGTGCCAGTGGCCAACGTGGTGGCGATGCTGGTGATGATCGTGACCATGCTGCCGATCCTCGGCGCCTACGACCTAGGCAAAGGTGGCGAGGGCGTGGCGGGAGACCGACGTGTTCCGCTTCTTCGCCGGCGCCTGCCGCGTGATGCAAGGCTCCGCCACCGGCGAATACCTGCCCGCCCACACCTCGATGATCCGCCATGACCCGGTGGGCGTGGTCGCCTCCATCGCGCCGTGGAACTACCCGCTGATGATGGTCGTGTGGAAACTCGGCCAGGCCCGGACATTCAGTGAAAAACGACCACCGGACCTCGACCCGGTGGCTCTGCGGCACCTGTTCGCGAAGACTCCGCTCAGGTCTCGATGATCACCTTCAGTGCCTTGTTCTCCGCCGCCTTGCCGAAGGTTTCATAGGCCTGGAGGATATCGGCGAGCGCGAAACGGTGGGTGATCAGTTGCTCCGGCTGGAGTTTGCCGGCCTGCACGCTCTTGAGCAGCATCGGCGTGGTCACCGCATCCACCAGGCGCGTACGCAGCGTGATGTTGTGCGACCACAGGCGCTCCAGGTGGAACTCGACCGGCGCACCGTGGACGCCGAGGACCGCGATGTCGCCGCCGGGCGCGATGATGTTCTCGCACAGGGTGAAGGTCGCCGGCACGCCCACCGCTTCCACCGCGCTGTCCACCCCCAGCCCGTCGGTCAGCGCCATGACCTTGTCGACCAGTTGCGCATCGCCCGCATTCAGGCATTCGCTGGCGCCGAACTGGCGGGCGACCGCCAGGCGGTTGTCGTCGAGGTCGATCATGATGATCTTCGCCGGCGAATAGAACTGCGCGGTCAGCAGCGCCGCCAGGCCCACCGGACCGGCCCCGACGATCGCCACGCTACCGCCGGGCTGCACCCGCCCGTTGAGCACGCCGCATTCGAAGCCGGTGGGCAGGATATCGCTGAGCATCACCATCGCTTCCTCCGCGACGCCCGCGGGAATCGGGTAGAGGCTGGTATCGGCGTGGGGGATGCGGACCTTCTCGGCCTGGGTCCCGTCGATCAGGTGGCCGAGAATCCAGCCGCCGGTGCGGCAGTGCGAAGACATGCCCCGGCGACAGAAATCGCACTTGCCGCAGGAACTGATGCAGGAAATCAGGACACGGTCGCCGACCTTGAACTGGCTGACGCCGGCGCCAACCTGCTCGACGATGCCGACGCCCTCGTGGCCGAGAATCCGCCCCGGCTTACAGGCCGGTACATGGCCCTTGATGATGTGCAGGTCGGTGCCGCACAGCGTGGTCTTGACGACCCGCACGACGGCATCTCCCGGCGCCTGGATCTGCGGGTCGGGACGTTCCTCCAGGGCGATGTCGCCGACACCGCGGTATATCAGCGCTTTCATGGTCGAGCTCCTTTGCGGGATGACTCGACAAGGCTAGGCGCACCGCGCGGGCCAGGAGGTGATTCCGGTCAAAGGGGGCGGTCCGGCAGCTCGGTGATGTGGATTTCCGTCACCAGCGCCGGTTTGGTCAGCGGCGTGCGTGACAGCAGCGGGCAGAAGCGCGCCAGGGTACCGATCAGCTCCCACTGGGTATCCAGCGACTTCGACAGCACATCCACATCCGCCAGCAACCGCTGACCCACGCGCTGCAAGTGCGGATCGGGGCTATGGCCAAGCTCCACCGACAACTGGGTGATCAACAGGCTGAGGCTGGTCATGTTGCGGGTGGCCAGGGCAAGGATATTCGCCAGCAGGGCGATTTCGGATTGCGGGATGACGGCGGGCG
Source organism: Pseudomonas sp. ATCC 13867 (assembly GCF_000349845.1). Lineage (NCBI taxonomy): Bacteria > Pseudomonadati > Pseudomonadota > Gammaproteobacteria > Pseudomonadales > Pseudomonadaceae > Pseudomonas > Pseudomonas sp. ATCC 13867. The sequence continues at coordinate 4,164,055 of NC_020829.1, forward strand.
TGGCGGATGCGTCCATGCGGGCTCCGGTGGGTAATTTGCGCAGTCCTTGCGCGAGCACGACAAGCCTAGCATCAGAATGCCATTGTGCGGCACACATCACATTTCAATTATTTTCATGACCCAAAGGTCACGCGGGGCTGGCCCGCGTGACCCGGTCATCCATCAGACCTGCCCGAACGCCTTACGCTGCGGCGTACCGCGCTGCGCCGCGCGCAGGTATTGCGGCGGCCACGGCACGGGCTGGCCGCCCAGTTCATCGGCGGCATGCAGCGGCCAGTAGGGGTCGCGCAGCAGTTCGCGGGCCAGCAGGATCAGGTCGGCCTGGCCGGTGCGCAGGATGTGCTCGGCCTGCACCGGCTCGGTGATCATGCCGACAGTGCCGCTGGCCACCCCGGCCTCCTTGCGCACGCGCTCGGCGAACTGCGTCTGGTAGCCCGGCCCCACCGGAATCTCGGCGTTCACCGCGGTGCCGCCGGAGGACACGTCCACCAGGTCCACACCCAGGTCCTTCAGGCGGCGCGCCAGCTCCACGGTTTCATCGGGGTTCCAGCCATCCTCCACCCAGTCGGTGGCGGACAGGCGGACGAACAGCGGCAGCTCCTGCGGCCAGACCGCGCGCACGGCCTCGGTGACCTCCAGGAGGAAGCGGATGCGGTTCTCGAAGCAGGTGCCGTACTGGTCGCGGCGCTGGTTGGACAAGGGCGAAAGGAACTGATGCAGCAGATAGCCGTGGGCCGCATGCACCTCGGCGATCTTGAAGCCGGCGGCCAGGGCGCGCTCGGCGCCGCGCACGAACTGCTGCTTGATGGTCGCGATCTGCTCCTCGCTCAGGGCTATGGGTGTGGTGTGTTGCGGGTCGAACGCGATGGCCGACGGCGCCACCGGGATCCAGCCGCCTTCGCTGACCGGCGCCGAACCGTGCTTGCCCAGCCACGGCGCCCAGGTGCTGGCCTTGCGCCCCGCGTGGGCGAGCTGCACGCCGGCTACCGCGCCCTGGGATTCGAGGAAGCGGGTGATGCGACGCAGCGGCTCGATCTGTTCGTCATTCCAGATACCCAGGTCTTCGGCACTGATCCGCCCTTCCGGGGCGACGGCCGTGGCTTCGACGATCACCAGCCCGGCGCCCCCCACGGCGCGGCTGCCCAGGTGAACCAGGTGCCAGTCGTTGGCCAGCCCGTCCTGGGCCGAGTACTGGCACATGGGCGAAACGGCGATGCGGTTGGGCAGGGTCAGCTGGCGCAGGGTCAAGGGCTCGAACAACTGGCTCATGGCGGAACTCCCTCTGGTCTTCAGTTCTTGTCCTACAACTGTAGACCGGGTTCGCCGGGCAATGCGGGTAATCGTCGCCCGAGCGCCTGGTTCAGCCGTCCGCCAACGCCGCTTCCCGGGCCGGCACGGTGCCGTCGAACGCGGGGTCGAGGCTGTAGCGCTTGCGCTCGTCGCGCACCAGCATGCCGCTCTGGTGCAGGCGGCGCAGGCTCTGGCTGACGCAGTCGAAGGTGATCGACGGGCCGGGGCCCTGCAGATGCGCATGCAGCTCGGCGGCGGTGCTGCTGCCCAGCGTTGCGAGGGCGTCGAGCAGCTTCAGGCGCGGCAGGCTGCAACGCAGGCCGGCCTGTTCCAGCAACTGGCGGGAGCGGCGTTGGGTACGGCGGGCGGAAAGCTCGGCGACGACCGTCATGGACGCACCTCCGTCCGGGCGGCGGGTGCGGATTCGCAGCAAGGGGAAACAGGCATTCGGGCCTCCGTTCTTGTCGTTCTGTCCGTGCCTCACCCAATGGGAGCGGCACGGACTCTTACTAACAAGACGAATGAGCGGGGCAAAACCTGCAAAAGGATTTCGCGTCGACAGGTTTCCCTCGCCGCCTCGACGCTCCGGCTCAGCTCGCCGGGTCGCCGGCTTCCGGCGAGATCAGCCGAGCCGGCACATGCCCCTGGCTATTGCGCGCCAGCAGGTAGTAGGCCAGCGCCGGCAACACCAGGCCGACCAGCCAGGAGATGTCCACACCACCCAGCGTCTCCACCAGCGGGCCGGCGTAGAAGCCGCTGTCGATGAAGGGCATCTGCACCAGCACGCCGAAGCAATAGACGCCGATACCGGTCCAGTTCCAGCGGCCATAGCGACCATCTGGGTCGGACAGCGCCGGGATGTCGTAGCGCTCGCGGGTGATGCAGTAGTAGTCCACCAGGTTGATCGCGCTCCAGGGGGTGAAGAACGCCAGCAGGAACAGCAGGAACGACTTGAACGCGGCGAGGAAGGAATGCTGCCCGGCCAGCGCCAGGCCGGTGGACAGGCCGACGATCAGCAGCACGAACAGCAGGCGCTGCAGCCGCGTCACCTCCAGGTGGCCGCGGAAGCCGCTGATGATGGTGGCGATGCACATGAAGCTGCCGTAGGCGTTGAGCGTGGCGATGGTGACCTTGCCGAAGGCGACGCTGAAGAACAGCGCGGCGGCCAGCATGCCGCTGGCGCCCAGGCCGACCACATAGGCCACCGGCTGGCCGGAGAAGGCCTTGCCGGCCAGCGCCGCGGCGAACACGCCGAGCACCATCGAGGTCTGCGAGCCGATCACCGAGCCCAGGCCCACGGCGAGGAAGGTCTTCGGCGACGAGGTCTGGCTGGGTAGGTAGCGCGAGTAGTCGGCGACATAGGGACCGAAGGCGATCTGCCAGGACGCTGCCAGCGAGACCGCCAGCAGGAAAGTGTTCCAGGCGAAGTGGCGGTTCTCCAGCAGCCCGCCGATGTCGTTGACCGACAGCAGACGCACGAACAGGTAGGCGAAAGCGACGATACCCAGCACGCTGGCAGCCTTGCCCAGCCAGTGGATCACTCGGTAGCCGCAGACCGTCACCACCACGATGACCGCCGCGAAGACCAGGATGCCCAGGGTGTCGCTGACATGCGCCAACTGGCCGATGGCCTGGCCGGCCAGCACCGTCCCGGTGGCATTGAAGCCGACGTACATCACGCACACCAGCACCAGCGGGATGACCGCGCCGAACACGCCGAACTGCACGCGGCTGGAAATCATCTGCGGCAGCCCCAGCTTGGGCCCCTGAGCACCATGCAGGGCCATGACCACGCCACCGAAGACCTGTCCGATGAGCAGGCCGATCAGCGACCAGAACACGTCGCCGCCCAGCACCACGGCCAAGGCGCCGGTGACGATCGCGGTGATCTGCAGGTTGCAGCCGAACCACAGGGTGAACTGGCTGAACAGCCGGCCATGCCGCTCGGATTCGGGGATGTAGTCGATGGAACGGGTTTCGATCAGGGACTTACCAGCCATGAGGCTTTCTCCTCGCGCACGGCCGCTCACCCGGCCGCGCTGTTGTTGTTATGCACAGCGTTTCCTGATTCGCCGGGGCGGCCAGCACGGCCGCCCCGTACCTGCCGTCAATGGCGGGCGGCATCCAGCACGGCGCGGGAGATGATGATCTTCTGCACCTCGGAGGTTCCCTCGAAGATCCGCAGGATCCGCGCGTCGCGCACGAAACGCTCCAGCGGCAGGTCGCGGATGTAGCCGTAGCCGCCATGCAGTTGCAGCGCGGCGTCGGTGATGAAGCCGCAGGCCTCGGCGGCGAAGAGCTTGGCGGTGGCCGATTCCAGGCTGAAGCGCTCGCCGCTGTCGCGCCGCGCCGCCGCCTGCTGGGTCAGCAGGCGCGCCGCTTCGAACTGCGCGTACATATCGGCGATGCGCCACTGGGTGCCCTGGTAGGCGGACAGCGGCTTGGGCCCGATCTGCCGTTCGTCCACCCACTTCAGCGCGTATTCCAGGGCTGCGCGGGCGATCCCCAGGGACATGGCGGCGACTTCCACGCGGCCACGGTCGAGCACTTCCATAGCGGTACGGAAACCCTGGTTCTCCTGCCCCAACAGCGCCTCGGCGGGCAGCCAGCAATCCAGCGCCAGCTCGTAGATGGTGCTGCCGCGCAGACCCATGGTTTTTTCCGGGTTGGCGAAGGTGACGCCGGCGGTGCCCTTGGGAATCATGAAGGCGCTGATGCCACGGGCGCCGGCTTCCGCATCGGTCTTGGCGTAGAGCACGATGAAGTCGGCTTCGCGAGCGTTGGTGATGTAGTGCTTGCTGCCACGGATACGCCACCCCCCCTCCTCGCGCATGGCGCGGGTACGCATGTCCGCCGGGTTGGAACCGGCTGCCGGCTCGGTCAGGCCGAAGGCCCCCAACAGTTCGCCGGAGGCGCAGCGTGGCAGCCATTCCTGGCGCTGCTCCTCGCTGCCGCCGATGAGGATCGAGTCAGTGGCGAGGAAGTGCGCGGTGAGTGCCGAGGCTGTGGAGGCACAGGCGGAGGACACCGCTTCGACCACCCGGCTCATGGCCAGGCTGCCGATGCCGAAGCCGCCATAGGTCTCCGGCAGGTTGATCCCCATGAAGCCCAGTTCGCCCAGGGCCTGCAGGCTTTCCGCGCAGAAGCTCTCCTCTTCGTCGTAGCGTTGCGCGTTGGCGGCCAGGACGTCGCGGCAGACGCGTTCGGCCGAGTCGACGATGGCCAGTTCGGTGGCGTCGATTGCAAAGTTCATTGGACAGCTCCAGCACGGTTGTCGAGGCCGAATACGGCATTGGCTTCGCCCAGGCGAGGCGCGCGCGTGGCGGCATGAGGCTTGCGCCCGTTGAAGTAGACAGGTTGCGGCACCAGCGGCGGCTGGCCGTCGCCCGGTTGCACGAGCAGTTGGCGCACCTGTGCCTGCTCGCTGCCGGTGGCCTCGGCGAGGTTCCACACTGGCGACGCCGGCACCCCGGCATCCAGCAGCAGGTCGCAGGCGTCCTCGACGCTACGAGCGCCGGTCCAGCGCTCGATCTCGGCGCGCAAGGCCTGTTCGTTGCAGGTCCGCGACGGGTCGTCGGCGAAGCGCGGATCCTCCGCCAGTTCGGCGCGGCCGATACTTTCGCAGAAGCGCCGGAACAGCTTGTCGCTGGCCACCGCGATCACCACCAGGCCATCGGCGGCGCGGTAGGTATCGAAGGGCGTGGACACCGGGTGGCGGTTGCCCACCAGCCCCGGCGCCCGGCCGTGGGCGAACAGGTTGGACAGGCCGGTCATCTGCAGGCTGACCAGCACGTCGAACATGGCGACATCGATGTACTGCGCGCTGCTGCCCTGGTGCTCGCGGGCGAACAGCGCGCTGCTGATCGCCCAGGCCGCATAGACGCCAGCGCACAGGTCGCCCAACGCCTCGCCGCTGCGGGTCGGACCGGTCTCGGGGAAACCGCTGACGCTCATCAGCCCGGACATCGCCTGCGCGACGATGTCATAGGCCGGGCGGCGCGATAGCGGGCCGTTCTGGCCGAAGCCGGAGATGCTCGCGTAGATCAGCCTGGGATTGTGCCGCTTGAGGCTGTCGAAGTCGATGCCCAGGCGCTGGGTGACGCCGGGACGGAAGTTCTCCACCACCACGTCGGCGTCGGCCACCATCCGGTAGAAGCGCTGCAGGTCGTCGGGCGCCTTGAAGTCCAGTTCGACGCTGCGCTTGCCGCGGTTGATCAGGCCGAAGTAGACGCTCTCGCCGTCCTTGAACGGGCCGAGGTGGCGGCTGTCGTCGCCATGCCCCGGCACTTCGAACTTGATCACCTCGGCGCCGAGATCGGCGAGCATGGCGGTGCAGTGCGGGCCGGCCAGCACCCGGCTGAGGTCCAGCACACGCACGCCCATCAGCGGTTGTGGGGTCGGCAGTTCAGTCACGTTGCTCATGGTTCGGCCCTCAGCCGGTGATCATCGGCAGGTTCAGGCCCTGCTCCCTGGCGCAGTCGATGGCGATCTGGTAGCCGGCGTCGGCATGGCGCATCACGCCGGTGCCCGGGTCGTTGGTCAGCACGCGGGCGATGCGCGCCGCCGCTTCGTCGGTGCCGTCGCAGACGATCACCATCCCCGAGTGCTGGGAGAAGCCCATGCCCACCCCGCCGCCGTGGTGCAGCGAGACCCAGGTGGCGCCGCTGGCGGTGTTCAGCAGGGCGTTGAGCAGCGGCCAGTCGGACACGGCGTCGGAGCCGTCGCGCATGGCTTCGGTCTCGCGGTTCGGGCTGGACACCGAGCCGGAGTCCAGGTGGTCGCGGCCGATCACGATCGGGGCCTTCAGCTCGCCGCTGCGGACCATCTCGTTGAACGCCAGGCCCAGCTTGGCGCGCTGGCCCAGGCCGACCCAGCAGATACGCGCCGGCAGGCCCTGGAAGCTGATGCGCTCCTTGGCCATGTCGAGCCAGTTGTGCAGGTGGGCGTCGTCCGGGATCAGCTCCTTGACCTTGGCGTCGGTCCTGTAGATGTCCTCGGCGTCGCCGGACAGCGCGGCCCAGCGGAACGGACCCACGCCACGGCAGAACAGCGGGCGGATGTAGGCCGGGACGAAGCCGGGGAAGTCGAAGGCGTTGTCCACGCCCTCTTCCTTGGCCATCTGGCGGATGTTGTTGCCGTAGTCGAAGGTCGGGATACCCTGCTTCTGGAACTCCAGCATGGCCTTGACGTGCACGGCCATGGACTGCTTGGCGGCCTTCACCACGGCGGCCGGTTCGGTCTGCGCGCGGTCGCGGTACTGCTCCCAGGTCCAGCCGGCCGGCAGGTAGCCGTTGAGCGGGTCGTGGGCGGAGGTCTGGTCGGTGACCATGTCCGGGCGCACGCCGCGCTTGAGCAGTTCCGGGAGGATTTCCGCGGCGTTGCCCAGCAGGGCGATGGAGATCGCCTTGCCTTCGGCGGTGTATTTGGCGATGCGCGCCAGGGCGTCGTCGAGGTCCTTGGCCTGCTCGTCGACGTAGCGGCTGGCGAGGCGGAAGTCGATGCGGCTCTGCTGGCACTCGATGTTCAGCGAGCAGGCGCCGGCCAGGGTCGCGGCCAGCGGCTGGGCGCCGCCCATGCCGCCCAGGCCGGCGGTGAGCACCCAGCGGCCCTTGAGGTTGCCGTCGTAGTGCTGGCGGCCGGCTTCGACGAAGGTTTCGTAGGTGCCCTGGACGATGCCCTGGCTGCCGATGTAGATCCACGAGCCGGCGGTCATCTGGCCGTACATGGCCAGGCCCTTGGCATCCAGTTCGTTGAAGTGTTCCCAGTTGGCCCAGTGCGGCACCAGGTTGGAGTTGGCGATCAGCACGCGCGGGGCGTTGGCGTGGGTCTTGAACACGCCGACCGGCTTGCCGGACTGCACCAGCAGGGTTTCGTCGTCATTCAGTTCCTTCAGGGTCGCGACGATCTTGTCGTAGCACTCCCAGTTGCGCGCGGCGCGGCCGATGCCGCCGTACACCACCAGTTCCTTCGGGTTCTCGGCGACTTCCGGGTCGAGGTTGTTCATCAGCATGCGCAGCGGCGCTTCGGTCAGCCAGCTCTTGGCGCTGCGTTGGGTGCCGCGCGGGGCACGGATTTCGGTATCGCGGTAACGGCCGGTGGAGCTCATCGGGTCTTCCTCACTTGCGGGTGGTGGCACCAGGGGTTCACCGGAGGTCATTCCGGCGTGGCGAAAACGGGTATGCAGAAACGTCTTGGTCATCTGCTGTTACCTGATAGGTATATAGCCTTATATCAACCTGTATATACAAGACAATGCAAAGTGAAGGCCAGATGGCGCCGGTGCTCCGCGGGGGCCGTTCGGAAATTGGAATAAGATCTTTTATTTCAAATAGATAAGATCGCCGTGAAATGTCCGAGTGGAAGATTCACGGCCTGCCGGATGCGAACGAACCAGCGAGAAGGAAAGGTGAAAAAGTAACAACCTGGTGCGCGAGGGTAACAAAGCGGTGCATCCGGAGCGGACATTCCGCCCCGGAGAGACGACGGAACGGCTACTGCCCGAAGCGGCCTTCGAGACGATAACGCGACCCCGGATAGACCAGCCGCGCCGCCCCCACCTGCCCCTTCGCAGACCAGGTACGCCGGCGAATCAGCAGACAGGCATCGCCACGCTTGATACGCAGCAGCTTGCAGTCCGCAGCCTCGGCATTGATCGCCTCGACCACGTGCTCGCCCTCGGTGAGCGGCGCCAGTTGGATCAGGTAGGCGTAGGGCGTGATGCGGGTGAAGTCCTGCTGCAGATACTCGGGCGCCACTTCGGCGTTGACGAAGCGTTCCTCCAGTTGCACCGGCACGTCGTTCTCGTAATGCACCACCACCGAGTGGAAGATACGGCTGACGTTCTCCAGCTCGAACGGCATGGACAGATCCGCGCCCTCGGGGAGCGGTTCGAGCAGCACCACTTCGCAACGGTGCTCGTGACCGCGGGCGGTGATCTCCTCGGCGATATTGTGGATCTCGAAGAGTGCGGCATGGCCCTTCTGCTCGGCGACGAAGGTACCGACGCCCTGCAGGCGCACCAGCACGCCCTCGATGGTCAGCTCGCGCAGCGCACGGTTGATGGTCATCCGGCTCACCCCCAGCAGGGCGAACAGTTCGCTCTCCGAGGGCAGCTTGGAGTTGGGCTTCCACACGCCGTTGCGGATCTGCTGCAGGATGATTTCCTTGACCCGCGCATACAGGGGCGCCGGGGTTTCCAGCGCGAAGGCGGCCAGGGAGGAATGATCTTGTGACACGGCAGCTCCTGAATCGGCGGGTGGCAGGCTAGGCGCCAGTTTACCCGCCACCGTGCCTGCCGCCTACGCGCCGTAGCCGCGTAGTTGCGTAGCCGAATCACCGGCCTACGCGCCAGCGTTATCCGCCAGCAGGGAGCCGGCGGATAACCTGTTCCAGGTTATTCGCCCTACTGTCTGCCGAGACCGACTGTAGGAGCGAGCTTGCTCGCGAACCCGCCCGAGCAACGGCACAACCGGCGAGCCTGTTCGCGAGCAATAACGATGGCGTCCCCCTCGCTCCTACGAAAGGCTCGATCCTACGAAATACTGGCGAGGACTAGCGCGGCGCGATATGCGCCACCATCAACTGCACCGTCTCGTTGCCACGGAACTCGTTGACGTCCAGCTTGTAGGCCACTTCCGCCCAGCGCACGGTGGGATTGGGCCAGACCTCGCGGTCGATGTTGAAGGCGATGGCATCCAACTGCAGCGAGCCGCATTCGGTCTTGAGCACCAGCTTCAAGTGACGCTCGCCGACGACGCGCTGCTGGACGACCTGGAACACACCGTGGAACAGCGGTTCGGGGAAATGCTGGCCCCAGGGACCGGCCTGGCGGATCGCCCGCGCCAGCTCCAGGTGGAACTCCTCGGCGCCGAGCTGGCCGTCGGAGAGCAGGCGGCCGGTGAGATCGTCCTCGTCCAGTTGGCGGCGCACCTCGGCGTCGAAGGCGGCGGCGAAGGCGCCGAAGTTTTCCTGCGGCAGCGACAGGCCGGCGGCCATCGCATGGCCGCCGAACTTGCTGATCAGCCCCGGATGGCGGGCGGCCACGGCGTCCAGCGCATCGCGGATGTGGAAGCCCGGCACCGAGCGCGCCGACCCCTTCAGGCTGCCGTCGCCGGCATCGGCGAAGGCGATGGTCGGGCGGTGGTAACGTTCCTTCAGGCGCGAGGCGAGGATGCCGATCACCCCCTGGTGCCATTCGGCGTCGAACAGGCACAGGCCGAAGGGCATCTCCTCCACCGGCAGTTCCTTGAGCTGGGCCAGCGCCTCGCGCTGCATGCCCTGCTCGATGGCCTTGCGGTCCTGGTTGAGCGCATCGAGCTGCACCGCCATGTCGCGGGCCAGGGCCTCGTCCTCGCAGAGCAGCAGTTCGATGCCGAGGGACATGTCGTCCAGGCGCCCGGCGGCGTTCAGGCGCGGGCCGAGGATGAAGCCCAGGTCCGTGGAGGTGATGCGGCGGCCATCGCGCCCGGCCACTTCCAGCAACGCACGCAGGCCCGGCCGGGCACGGCCGGCGCGGATGCGCGCCAGGCCCTGGTGCACCAGGATGCGGTTGTTGGCGTCCAGCGGCACCACGTCGGCGACACTGCCCAGGGACACCAGGTCGAGCAGTTCGGCGAGGTTCGGCTCGGCGATGCCGCGCGCGGCGAACCAGCCGCGCTCGCGCAGGCGCGCGCGCAGGGCGAGCATCACGTAGAAGATCACGCCGACACCGGCCATCGCCTTGCTGGGAAATTCACAGCCGGGCTGGTTCGGATTGACGATGGCGTCGGCGGCGGGCAGTTCCGGTCCCGGCAGGTGGTGGTCGGTGACCAGCACGCGCAAGCCGGCGGCGCGGGCGGCGGCGACGCCGTCGATGCTGGAAATGCCGTTGTCCACGGTGACCAGCAGGTCCGGGCGCTTTTCCAGCGCCACGGCGACGATTTCCGGGGTCAGGCCGTAGCCGTACTCGAAGCGGTTGGGCACCAGGTAATCGACCCAGGTCGCGCCGAGCATGCGCAGCGCCAGCACGCCGACGCTGCTGGCGGTGGCGCCGTCGGCGTCGAAGTCGCCGACGTAGAGAATCCGCTGGCCCTTCTCCAGCGCATCGACCAGCAGTTCCACTGCCGCGTCCACTCCCTTGAGCTGCTGGTAGGGAATCAGTCGCGCCAACCCCTTGTCCAGCTCGGCGGCGCTCTGCACGCCACGGGCGGCGTAGAGGCGGGTCAGCAGCGGTGGCAGGTCGCCCAGGTCGGGCAGGGTTGGCGGGAGCGGGCGGGATTCGATGCGCATGGGTGTTCCAGTTGTACGTGTCTGAATTTCGCCCGGAGCTTGCGAGCTAGAGCCGGGCAAGGCGGCGGCAGGCTTGGGCGGCGGAGTTTGCTGCAGCAAATGAGCACGCCCGAGCCTGTCGCCAACGCAGCCCGGCCGACACGCAGCAGCTCCGGATCAGCGTTCGCCCATCAGCCATTCAACCTGGAGTTCATGCTGGCCGCGTTCGTCGGTCACGAAGATGGTCCCTTCGCTGATCATCACGGTCCAGTTGATCGAGCGCGGCAGGTCGCGGGAGATTTCCTCCAGCGGCTCCTGGGGCATGGCGACGACGTTGAGGTTCTTCAGGTGGCGCACGCTGTCGAGCACCTTGGTGGTCCACACGCGCAGGTTGCCGTAGGCGACCAGGGTCAGCTTCTCGCAGCGACGCGAGCACCAGGTCAGGCGGTCGGCGTCGGGCTGGCCGACTTCGATCCAGTGCAGCACGCGGTCGTCTAGGCTCTTTTCCCAGAGCGATGGCTCTTCCACGTCCGACAGGCCGCGACCGAACGCCAGCTGCTCGTTGTACCAGATGACGTAGGCGAGCAGGCGCACCGCCAGGCGCTCCTCGGTTTCCGAGGGATGGCGGGCGACGGTGAAGCGCAGGGTCTCGTAGACCCCACGGTCGAGGTCGGTCAGGCTGATATCGGCTTTGTAGGGCGTGGCGGACAGGGCCATGAGGGTTCCCGGCGATTTTTCGAAGGCGGCAAGTCTACCGCGAAAGCACCGGCTCGGTTGATCAAGTACGCGGGCGTCGGTCGGTTCCCGGCTCCGGCGCGGCCAGTTCGATGCGGTTGCGGCCCTTGGCCTTGGCGGCATAGAGCGCCTGGTCGGCCAGCGACAAGAGGCGCAGCAGGTCATGCCCGGCCTCGCGGGTGGTGGCGATGCCGATGCTGACGCTGAGCTGGCCCTCGGCCATGAACGGCAGCTCGGCGAACTCCCGGCGCACCCGCTCGGCCACCTGGCAGGCACCCTCGGTATCGGCGGCCACCAGCAGGCAGGCGAACTCCTCTCCGCCGATGCGGGCGAACTGGTCCTGCTTGCGCATGCGCGAGGCGGTGATGCGGCTGAACTCCACCAGCACGCGGTCGCCGGCAGGGTGGCCGTAGGAGTCGTTGAGACGCTTGAAGTTGTCCAGGTCGCAGAGCAGCAACGATGCCTGCTCGCCCCGCTCGGCGCACAGCCGCAACAGGCGCTCGCCGGTCTCCATGAAGGCGCGGCGGTTACCCACGCCGGTCAGCGGATCGCTCAGGGCGGCGCTGCGGAACTGCAGTTCGGCGCGCTCCCTGACCATCGCCAGGGTGGCGAAGGCGATACCGATGGCGAACAGCATGGTCTCGAAGACCAGCAGGGTGAAGAAGGTCGATCCCTGGCCGTTGCTGGTCACGCTCTGGAATGGCATGCCACGGTCGACCGCCAGGCGCACCGCGTAGGTACCGGTATGGAAGAGCATCAGCGCCAGGATCGGACGCAGCTCCACCTCCAGTTTGTGGCGGCTGCGCCACAGTTCGCCGATGCCGGCCAGGCAGTAGACGAGGATGATCGCCGTATTGGCGAAAACCCGTGCCGCCAGGGATTCGTAGAACGCCGGGATCAGGCAGAGCAGCGCCCAGAATGCGGCCCCGGCGCCGATCAGCGGCCAGTGCGGCTTGCGTCCGGCGAACACGCGCAGGGCGGTCCAGCTCAGCGCCGAACTGAGGTACAGGACGATGTTGCCCAGCAGGATCGGCACCAGGTCGATGTTCATCCCCCGCAGGGTGCCGAGGACGGTACCGAGCGCGCCCAGCAGCAGCGCGGCGCTCATGTAGCCGAGGGTCTGTTCGCGACGGCCGCTATGCCAGGCGAACGCCATCAGCACGCCGACCAGGGTCAGCACATAAAGGTCGACGACGATCAGCGTCGGCAAATGCAACGTCATGCAGCCCCCTCGCCGTCGGCCTGCGCGCATCCGCCGGGGAGCGCCACAAGAGCATCGGGCTGTCTTGAAGAAGAGGAGCACATGACGAAGTACCTGCCCGAAACCAGGCGAGCTGAAGATGGAAACGCACTCGAATGCAACTACTCTACGCGCGCCCGCCGCCTGCGCAAAGCACCGATGGCGGACGGCCGGCCCGGCGGCCTGTTCGAACGCCCGCGTGGGCGGTAAAGTCCGCCGACCACCCGCCGAACGGACCGACCGATGAACACCACAACCAAACCCCTCGCCGGCCTCAAAGTGATCGAGCTTGGCACGCTGATCGCCGGTCCCTTCGCCTCGCGCCTGTGCGCGGAATTCGGCGCCGAGGTGATCAAGGTCGAATCGCCCGACGGCGGCGACCCGCTGCGCAAGTGGCGCAAGCTCTACGAAGGCACCTCGCTGTGGTGGTTCGTGCAGGCCCGCAACAAGCGTTCGCTGACCCTCAACCTCAAGCACGAGGCCGGGCGCGACGTGCTGAAGAAGCTGCTGGCCGAGGCGGATATCCTGATCGAGAACTTCCGCCCCGGCGTGCTGGAAAAACTCGGCCTGGGCTGGGACGTCATTCACGCGCTGAATCCCCGTCTGGTGATGGTGCGCCTCTCCGGCTTCGGCCAGAGCGGCCCCTACAAGGACCAGCCGGGCTTCGGCGCGGTGGGTGAGTCGATGGGCGGGCTGCGCTACATCACCGGCTTCGAGGACCGCCCGCCAGTGCGCACCGGCATCTCCATCGGCGACTCCATCGCCGCGCTGTGGGGCGTGATCGGCGCATTGATGGCGCTGCGCCACCGCGAGATCAACGGCGGACAGGGGCAGGTGGTGGACGTGGCGCTGTATGAAGCGGTGTTCGCCATGATGGAATCGATGGTGCCGGAGTTCGATGTGTTCGGCTTCATCCGCGAGCGCACCGGCAACATCATGCCCGGCATCACGCCCTCCTCCGTGCACACCAGCGCCGACGGCAAGCACGTGCAGATCGCCGCCAACGGCGACGCGATCTTCCGCCGCTTCATGCTCGCCATCGGCCGCACCGACCTGGCGGATGACCCGCAACTGGCGGACAACGCCGGGCGCGACCAGCGCCGCGACGAGCTGTACGGGGTGATCGACCGCTGGGCCCGCTCGGAGCCCCTGGACAGCGTGCTGAAGGTACTGGGCGAAGCCGAAGTGCCAGCCAGCCGCATCTACTCCGCCGAGGATATGTTCGCCGACCCGCAGTTCCTCGCCCGCGAGATGTTCCTCTCGGCCAAGCTGCCGGACGGCAAGCCCTTCCGCATGCCGGGCATCGTGCCCAAGCTCTCCGACACGCCTGGCTCGGCGGACTGGATCGGGCCGGGGCTGGGCGAGCATACCGATGAGGTGCTGGGCGGGCTGGGGTATGACGCGGCGGCTATTGCGGTGATGCGGCAACAGGGGGCTGTGTAACTGTGCAGGGCGCTATCCGCCATCTCGGTTGGAGCAGGAATGCCGCCCCCCAAAGCATCGCAGCCAAGGTCCGCTACTACAAAAGCACGCCCCTGTAGCTGCAGGCCAGTAACGCAAACGCCGCCCCAGGGGCGGCGTTTTAACTTGCGCAGAGCAGGAAAACTCACGTCCCGTAGCTGAGCACCTGGGCACGCTGCCGCAGGGCGACGATGACATCGTCCTCCATCCGCCCTTCCTGGATCAGCAGATCGCGGCGAACCGACCGGACCGCATCCTCGCGCTGATGCTCGTCCGCCAGTTGCTGGCCGTCGATCACCCGGCGCAACACGACATCGCCCTCGTCGTTGGTCAGGGTCAGGATACGGCCGCCATCAGGGCGCGCCGGGCCCAGGGAGGGGATGTAGGGAGCGAAGGTCTCGGTCAGCAGCACGCTTAGCCGGTCCATGTCATATCTCCTTGTTGCGAAATGAAAAACCTGAAGAAAAGACATCGCTATCGGCGATTAAGTTCGTCCTGCTTAGTACCGTTGGTCCATAAAGCGGTAACGGCCGCCCATGAAAAAGCCCGCCATGAAGGCGGGCCTTTTCATCGATCCGTCACGGATCAGAGCGGCTTGCCACGGTTACCGTGGGCGCTGACGAAGGCCTGGACCTTGGCCAGTTCGTTCGGCAGCACAGTGCAACGCTCTTCGCGCTGGAACAGGTCGGCCAGGTGCGCCGGCAGCGCCGGAACGGCCTCGATGCCGGCCTTCTCCACCGCTTCCGGGAACTTCACCGGATGCGCGGTGCCCAGGGTGACCATCGGCACCGCCAGGCTGCGGCGGCACTCGCGAGCGGCGCGCACGCCGATGGCGGTGTGCGGGTCCAGCAGCTCGCCACACTCGGCATAGACCTCGGCGATGGTCTCGCAGGTCTGTTCGTCATCCACGGCCAGCGAATCGAATAGGCGGCGGGCTTCGGTCCAGCGGTCATCCTCGACGGCCAGCTTGCCGGTGGCCTTGAAGTTGTCCATCAGCTCGGCGACGGCCTTGCCGTTGCGGCCGTGCAGGTCGAACAGCAGGCGCTCGAAGTTGGACGAAACCATGATGTCCATGGACGGCGACAGCGACGCGTGCAGGGTGTCCTTGTCGTAGCGGTTGCCGGACATGAAGCGGTGCAGGATGTCGTTGCGGTTGGTCGCGACGATCAGTTGGCTGACCGGCAGGCCCATGTTGCGCGCCAGGTAGCCGGCGAAGATGTCGCCGAAGTTGCCGGTCGGCACCGAGAAGGCAATCGAACGGGCCGGCGCACCGAGCTGCAGGGCAGCGTGGAAGTAGTAGACGATCTGGGCCATGATCCGCGCCCAGTTGATCGAGTTGACCGCCACCAGACGGGTGCCCTTCAGGAAGCCCTGGTCGGCGAAGCTGGCCTTGACCATTTCCTGGCAGTCATCGAAGTTGCCTTCGATGGCGATGTTGTGGATGTTGTCGCCGAGGATGGTGGTCATCTGCCGGCGCTGCACCTCGGACACACGGTTGTGCGGGTGCATGATGAAGATGTCGACGTTCTCGCAGGCCTTGCAGCCTTCGATGGCGGCCGAGCCGGTGTCGCCGGAGGTGGCGCCCATGATCACCACGCGCTCGCCGCGCTTGGTCAGCACGTGGTCGAGCAGGCGGCCGAGCAGCTGCAGGGCGAAGTCCTTGAAGGCCAGGGTCGGGCCGTGGAACAGCTCCAGCACCCACTCGTTGCCGTTGAGCTGGCGCAGCGGTGCCACGGCGTTGTGGGCGAAGACGCCGTAGGTCTCTTCGAGGATCTTCTTGAAGTCGGCGTCGGCGATGCTGCCGGCAACGAACGGGCGCATCACGCGGAAGGCCAGCTCGTGGTACGGCAGGCCGGCCCAGGAGGCGATTTCCTCGACGGTGAAGCGCGGCAGGTTTTCCGGCACGTAGAGGCCGCCGTCGCTGGCCAGGCCGGCGAGCAGGACGTCTTCGAAGTTCAGCGCGGGCGCCTGGCCGCGGGTACTGATGTAACGCATGGTGTGAAACCTTCGGTCTGGCGGCGGCGCACAGGCGCCGCCGCGTTCGATTCAGTTCAATTGTTCGACGCGGATGCGTACGACATTGCCGGCGACGTCATCCAGCGCTTCCAGCGCGGCGATGGCTTCGATGATGCGGGATTCGAGCACCCGGTGGGTAACCAGGATCATCGGCACCAGGCCATCATGCTCTTCGACTTCCATCTGCATGATCGATTCGATGTTGATGCCGCGCTCGGAGAGGATGGTCGCCACCTGGGCCAGTACGCCCGGGTGGTCCTTGGCCTGGATGCGCAGGTAGTAGGCGCTTTCGCAGGCGTCGATCGGCAGGATCGGGTGGTCGGAGAGCGAGTCCGGCTGGAAGGCCAGGTGCGGTACGCGGTTCTCCGGGTCGGCGGTCATGGCACGAACCACGTCCACCAGGTCGGCGACCACCGAGGAAGCGGTGGGCTCCATGCCGGCACCCGCGCCGTAGAACAGCGTGGAGCCTGCGGCATCGCCGTTGACCATGACCGCGTTCATCACGCCATTGACGTTGGCGATCAGGCGGTCGGCCGGGATCAGGGTCGGGTGTACGCGCAGCTCGATACCCTTGTCGGTACGGCGGGCGACGCCCAGGTGCTTGATGCGGTAGCCCAGGGCCTCGGCGTAGTTCACGTCGGCGGTGGTCAGCTGGGTGATGCCTTCGGTGTAGGCCTTGTCGAACTGCAGCGGAATGCCGAAGGCGATGGACGCCAGGATGGTCAGCTTGTGCGCGGCGTCGATGCCTTCCACGTCGAAGGTCGGATCGGCTTCGGCGTAGCCCAGTGCCTGGGCTTCCTTCAGCACGTCCTCGAAGGCGCGGCCTTTCTCGCGCATCTCGGTGAGGATGAAGTTGCCGGTGCCGTTGATGATGCCGGCCAGCCAGTTGATGCGGTTGCCGGCCAGGCCCTCGCGGATCGCCTTGATCACCGGGATGCCGCCAGCCACGGCGGCCTCGAAGGCGACGATGACGCCCTTCTCGCGCGCCTTGGCGAAGATCTCGTTGCCGTGCACGGCGATCAGCGCCTTGTTGGCGGTGACCACGTGCTTGCCGTTCTCAATGGCCTTGAGCACCAGTTCGTGGGCCAGGGTGTAGCCACCGATCAGCTCGATGACCACGTCGATTTCCGGGTTGTTCGCCACGTCGAAGATGTCGGCAGTAATGGGGGTACTGCCGGTTTCACACTTCGGATTGGGGCGACGGGCGGCAATCTGCGCAACCTCGATACCACGCCCGGCACGGCGGGCAATCTCCTCGGCGTTGCGTTTGAGTACATTGAAGGTACCGCCACCGACGGTCCCCAACCCACAGATTCCCACTTTCACCGGATTCACGCTGAAACTCCCCATGATTACAGCAGCACAGTGCCTGACGCAGCGTGCCCGCAACGAGGCGGGCACGGTGGGCAGGCACCAGGATCGAACCAGGCCCGGGCCCGGTTCATTGTCAAAAGGAACCGCACATTACGAAGCGGTTCTTTATTAGTCAATCAAAGCGCAGCCCGCGGCTTACTTGGCCTCCAGGGCCAGCTTGGCGATCTGGCCGGCCGGCTGGTAACCCGGCAGCATCTGGCCATTGGCCAGGATGATTGCCGGGGTGCCCTGCACGCCGACCATCTGGCCCAGCTCCAGCTGCTTGTTCACCGGGTTGTCGCACTTGGCGGCCTTCACTTCCTTCTCGTGGAACATGTCGGTCATCGCCGCCTGGCGATCCTTCGAGCACCACACGGCCTGAAGCTGCTGGTCACCCTGCGAGTTCGGGCCCTGGCGCGGGAAGGCCAGGTAGCGCACTTCGATGCCGCGCTTCTGCAGTTCCGGCACTTCGGCATGCAGCTTCTGGCAGTACGGGCAGGTGGTGTCGGTGAAGACGGTGATGTGCGCCTTGGTCTCGCCCTTGGCCGGGAAGACCACCATGTCGGCGGTCGGGATGCCGTTGATGGTCTTGGCCACGCCCGCGCTTTCGGCTTCCTCGGTCAGGTTGGTCGGCTTGCCGTCCTTCACCTGGTAGATGTTGCCCTGGACGACGAACTGGCCATCGGCACTGGCATAGAGCACGCGGCCGCCCTTGAGCTGCACCTGATAGATGCCCTCGAGAGGACTCTTGGCGATGGCTTCGATGGGCAGGTCGGGCTGCAGGGATTGCAGGGTGGCGCGGATTGCCTGGTCCGGCTCGGCGGCCAGGGCAAGGGTGCTGACGAGGCCGAAGGCCGCACCAGCCAGAAGTCGGGACAAACGCATGGAAAACTCCTGAGGTCAGTCGGCGCAGACTATCACACCGGGCTGGTGAGGCCGAGCCAAAGGCTGTAGCAGGAAGCTTCGGCGGCTCTTCTGTAGGAGCGAGCTTGCTCGCGAACCGCACCACCCGGAAAGATTTGGTGAAATGCGTTCGCGAGCAAGCTCGCTCCTACAGTGTCAGCTCAGCCGCGGGGGTGATGCTGTGCGTGCAGGTCCTGCAGGCGCGCCCGGGCGATGTGGGTGTAGATCTGCGTGGTGGACAGGTCACTGTGCCCCAGCAGCATCTGTACCACCCGCAGGTCCGCACCGTGGTTGAGCAGATGAGTGGCGAACGCATGGCGCAGGGTGTGCGGCGACAGGCTCTTGCCGATGCCGGCTACCTTCGCGTGCAGCTTGATGCGGTGCCAGAAGGTCTGCCGGGTCATCTGTTCGCCGCGCAGGCTGGGAAACAGCACGTCGCTGGGGCGGCCGCCCAGCAGGTCCGCGCGCGCCTCGCGCACGTAGCGCTCGATCCAGCGGATCGCCTCCTCTCCCAGCGGCACCAGCCGTTCCTTGCTGCCCTTGCCCATGACACGCACCACACCCTGGCGCAGGTTGACCTGCTCCAGGGTCAGCCCGACCAGCTCGCTGACCCGCAGCCCACAGGCGTAGAGCACCTCCAGCATGGTGCGGTCGCGCAGGCCGAGCGGATCGTCGGTTTCCGGCGCCGCCAGCAACGCTTCGACGTCGGCCTCCGAGAGCGATTTGGGCAGGGGTTTGCCCAGTTGTGGCAGTTCCACCAGCAACGTCGGATCCTCGTCGATCAGCCCTTCCCGCAGGCAATAGCGGTAGAAGCCCCGCAACCCCGAGAGGAAGCGCGCGGTGGAGCGCGCCTTGTAGCCCTCCCCCAGACGCCAGGCCAGGTGGTCGAGGATCACCTCGCGCCCCGCCGCCTCCAGCGCCACCCCGCGCTCGTCGAGCCAGCCGTTGAACAGCGCCAGGTCGCTGCCGTAGGCGCTGCGGGTGTTGTCGGAAAGCCCCTTTTCCAGCCAGAGGGCATCCAGGAAACGATCGATCAGTAAATGTGAAACCGGCATCATGTCAGCTATATCGATAGGGGAAGCGTGGAACTAGTCTTCCACACCCCCCGCCCACAACTCCACCGCCAACCGCACAAGGACTCCAGCGCCCTCATGGACGAACACAGTACCTACTACGCCCTCGCTGGCATCGGCCTCGCAGCCCTCTTCAGCCAATGGCTGGCCTGGCGCCTGCGCCTGCCGGCGATCCTGTTCCTGCTGTTGAGCGGCATCCTGCTGGGTCCCGTCCTGCACCTTCTGACACCGGAGCAACTGTTCGGCCCGCTGCTGTTCCCGCTGGTGTCGCTGGCGGTCGCGCTGGTGCTGTTCGAAGGCAGCCTGACCCTGCACCTGGACGAGTGGAAGGAAATCGGCACGGTCGTCCGCCGCCTGGTCACCGTCGGCGCGCTCGTCACCTGGGGCGTGATCGCCGTGGCGACCCACTATCTGCTGGACTTCACCTGGGAGATGGCCCTGCTGTTCGGCACCCTCACCCTGGTTACCGGCCCCACGGTGATCGTGCCGATGCTGCGGGTGGTGCGCCCCAACGCGACCATCGCCAATATCCTGCGCTGGGAAGGCATCGTCATCGATCCGGTCGGCGCCCTGCTGGCCGTGGTGGTGTACACCTTCATCGCCGCCAGCAGCGACGGGCAGGGCTGGACGAACAGCCTGCTGACCTTCTTCAGCGTGGCCGGCTGCGGCATCGCCTTCGGCCTGGCCGGCGGCCAGGCCCTGGGCGTCGCCCTGCGCCGTCACTGGCTGCCCGACTACCTGCACAACCTGGCATCGCTGTCGGTGGTGCTGGGTGTGTTCGTGCTGTCGAACAGCGTGATGTCGGAGTCCGGGCTGCTCGCCGTGACCGTGATGGGCCTGCGCCTGGCGAACATGCCGAGCGTCGACGTGCGCCCCATCCTGCACTTCAAGGAAAACCTCAGCGTGCTGCTGATTTCCGGGCTCTTCGTGCTGCTCGCCGCGCGTCTGGACCTGGCGGCACTGCTCGGCCTCGGTCCGGTGGCGTTGCTGGTGCTGGCGCTGATCCAGTTCGTCGCCCGACCGCTGAGCGTGATGATCTCCACCGCCGGCTCCGCGCTGAACTGGCGCGAACGTGCCTTGCTGAGCTGGATAGCCCCGCGCGGCATCGTCGCCGCGGCGGTCTCGGCGATCTTCGCGATTCGCCTGCACGAGGCAGGCCACGCCCAGGCCGGGGTGCTGGTGCCCCTCACCTTCCTGGTGATCATCGGCACCGTGATCCTGCAGAGCGCCACCGCCCGTCCGCTGGCGCGGCTGCTGAAAGTCGCCGAACCGGTGCCTACCGGCTTCCTGATCATCGGTGCCAACCCCGTGGCGCGAGCCATCGGCGCCGGCCTGCAGAACGTCGGGGTGAAGGTACTGCTCACCGACTCCAGTTGGGAAAATACCCGCGCGGCGCGCATGGAAAACCTGCCGACCTACTTCGGTAACCCCGCCTCGCAACACGCCGAGGCGCACCTGGACCTGATCGGCCTGGGACACCTGCTGGCGCTGTCGCCCAACGCCGAGCTGAATGCGCTGATGTGCATGAGCTTCCGCCACGAGTTCAGCCCCTGGCAGCGCTTCATCCTGCCCAGCAGCCAGGACAGCCGCCGCAGCGAGAAGCACCGCATCAGCGACCGCCACCGCGGGCACCCGCTGGGGCAGACGTCCGTCACCTACCCGCAACTGGCGGGCTTGATCGCACGGGGCGCGGAAGTCCGCTCGACGCTGCTCAGCGACAACTTCGGCTGGGCGGAATACCAGGCCCAACACGGCGGCCGCGCGTTGCTGCTGTTCGCCCGCGACCCGAACGGCCGCCTGCAGATCGCCAGCCCCGACCGGCCGCTGACGCCGGGCACCGGCTGGACACTGATCGCACTGATCGAAGAGGCCCCGGAAAACACCGCGAGTACAAACGAAACGGCACACACGGCAACGACCTGACAACTGGCCACGTCAGCCTATCTTTAGGTGGGTGACAGAATCAGTCCGACAGACAATGATTGCATCACGCCATCATTGCACAAATGAAGCCTGCCGCCATGCCCAGTCAACAGAACTCCCGTCTCGGCCAGATCCTGATCAGCAAGGGTCTGATCACCCTCCAGCAGTTGGAACATGCCATCCAGCTCCAGCTCGACAACGGGCTGCGCCTGGGCGAAACCCTGATCCAGCAGGGCTGGATCAGCGAGCGCCAACTCGGGCGGGCGCTGAAGAAACAGAACAACCTGCGCCTCGCCGCCACCCTTGTCGCGGCGTTGCTCAGTCCGTTTCAACTGGCCAGCGCGGATGTGCAGCGCCAGGCACCGGTCAGCATCACCCGTCATGAAACGCTCAAAGGCCTGAAGCCGCTCAGTGACCGCGAGATGAGCAACGTCAGCGCCCAGGGCTTCGACGACACCCTGCAGAGCCTGCTGGTCAGCGCGGAAAGCGGCGACGGCGTGGGCACCGTCAAGCAGCTCGCGCGGCTGGTACTGCCGGTGGTGGACAGCCTGGACGCCGAGACCTCCCTGCGTGACGTGCAATACGACACCGAGCACGCCTCCTCGACCTTCAATGCCGACGGCTCGATCAATGTGCGCCTGCCCAGCTCCATCGGCGAGGTGCGCTTCGACAACATCCGCGTCGCCGGGGCACCGAAGACCCAGAACATGGGCAGCCTGAGCCTGCAGAACATCGACCTGTCCCAGGCCTCGCTGAAGATCAGCCTGCGCCGCTGAACCTTTTTTGCAGGAGCGAACAACTCAGCCGGCCGCATCGATGTCAGGCCGTTCGCGAGCAAGCTCGCTCCTACAAGTTGCGCAACGCCAGAAGGCGCCCAAGGGCGCCTTCTGGCGTTTCAGGCCTCGAAGCCGGGCAGGACCGGCAGCGGGCGCTTCTCGTCATCGATGGCGACGAAGCTGAACAGCCCGTGGATGGCCTTTTCACGGCCATCGGCGGACATGCTCTCGACGAACACCTCCACCTCGACCTTGAGGCTGGTGTTGCCGACCTTCACTACCCGGCCGATCAGCTCGACGATGGAGCCGGCGGGGATCGGATGCTTGAAGTCGATGCGGTCGGTGGAAACGGTCACCAGCGGCAGGCGGCAGAAGCGCGTCGCGGCGATGAACGAGACTTCGTCCATCCAGGCCAGCGCGGTGCCGCCGAACAGGGTGTTGTGGTGATTGGTGGTGGGCGGGAAGATCGCCTTGGTTACGCGGGTTTCCGCCAAAGTCGTGCGCCGGAGGATTTCTTGCTCTCGGGGGCTCATGCCACTGCTACCTGATGCAATGAGGGTGGCTGCCGGTGTTGCGGGTGTTGTGCTTCTAATGCGCTGACGAAGGCAGATGGGACAAATCGTGGGCAAGAAAAAAGCAGCCCGTAGGCTGCTTTTTTCTTCGAAAGAACCGGTCTTAGACCAGTTTTTCCTTGATGCGCGCTGCCTTGCCGGACAGTTCGCGAAGGTAGTACAGCTTGGCCTTGCGCACGTCGCCGCGACGCTTGACGGAAACGCTGTCTACCAGCGGGCTGTAGGTCTGGAAGGTACGCTCAACACCTACGCCGTTGGAGATCTTGCGAACGGTGAAAGCACTGTTCAGGCCGCGGTTACGCTTGCCGATGACAACGCCTTCGAAGGCCTGCAGACGCTGACGGTCGCCTTCCTTCACTTTAACCTGGACGATTACGGTGTCGCCGGGGGCGAACGCCGGAATCTCTTTGCTCATCTGTTCAGCTTCGATCTGCTGAATGATCTTGTTGGTCATTTCGTGCTCCTAAGACAAGCGCTCGGCGCTCGCCATCGATACGTTAACTATCGTTCCGCTGGCGGATGTATTCCTCCAGCAGCTTCTTCTCTTCTCCAGAAAGCGAGCGGCAATCCAGAAGATCGGCACGTCGTTCCCAGGTCCTGCCTAAGGACTGCTGCAAACGCCAGCGCCGGATGTGTTCGTGGTTGCCGCTGAGCAGCACCTCAGGAACACGTTTGTCTGCGTACACCTCGGGTCGGGTGTAGTGCGGACAGTCGAGCAGGCCATCCGTGAAGGAGTCCTCCTCGGCGGAGTCCACGTGGCCCAGTGCACCGGGCAACAATCGCGTGACCGCGTCAATCAGCACCATGGCCGGAAGCTCACCCCCGGACAGGACATAATCGCCAACCGACCATTCCTCATCGACATGCTCTTCAATGAAGCGCTCGTCGATGCCTTCGTAACGCCCGGCGATCAGGATCAGTCGCTCCTCGTTCGCCAGTTCTTTCACGGCCGCTTGCGTGAGCTTGCGACCTTGCGGCGAGAGGTAGATCACCTTCGCCGGTCCGCCTGCAGCTTGCCGGGCATCGCCCAGTGCGCCTTCGAGCGGCTTGATTTTCATCACCATGCCGGGACCACCGCCGAAAGGCCGGTCATCCACCGTCTGGTGACGGTCTTCGGTGTTGCTCCGCGGGTTGAAGCACTGAAGCCGGATCAGCTCCTGCTTGACCGCGCGACTCGTGATGCCATAGTCGCTGATGGCGCGAAACATCTCCGGAAAGATGCTGATGACTCCTATCCACATCGGCTGAGGGCTCTCATCCACATGGGTTAGAAATCCGCGTCCCAGTCCACCCGCATCTCGCCGGCTTCCAGGTCCACCGATTGCACGCACTGATCCGTATACGGGAGCAGGCGTTCACGGTCGTCCAGGCTGCCTGCGCAGGGCTTGACTACCATCACATCGTTGGCGCCGGTCTCCAGCATGTGGTCGAGAATCCCGAACAGTTGCCCGTTCTGGTCGATCACCTTGAGACCTTCCAACTGGCTCCAGTAGAACTCGCCATCGTCCAGCACCGGCAGCTCGCTGCGCGGGACCAGGATTTCGAATTCAGCGAAGGTGCGGGCGATCTCGCGATCATCCAGTCCCTTCAGCTTCGCGACCAGGACATTGCCCTGCACGCGACCTTGAACCAGCTCAGCCTGTCGAACCTCGTTGCCACGCTTGAGCATCCAGCGACGATAGTCCAGCAGGTTGTCCAACGGATCGGTAAAGGAATACACCTTCACCTCACCACGAATACCGTGCACCGATACGATCTTGCCGAGAACAACCATCTCCTCGGCGGGAGCAGTATTCGTGTTCATCGATCTCAGGCAGCCTTGGCGGCTTCCTTGATCAGCTGAGCAACACGCTCAGACGGTTGAGCGCCTTGGCTCAGCCAGTAGTTCAGACGCTCCTGGTTGATCGAGACCTTGACCTCGGCACCAGTTGCAACGGGGTTGAAGAAGCCGACGCGCTCGACGAAACGGCCGTCACGAGCGTTGCGGCTGTTGGTCACGGTCAGGTGGTAGAACGGGCGCTTCTTGGAGCCGCCACGAGCCAGACGAATGGTTACCATGCGTACGTTGTTCCTATGGTTTGCTTGCAAAAAAGAAATGCAGCCCTCGGGCACATAGCCCGAAAGGCCGCATATTCTATGAGCTAAAGCCCCGCGCCGCAAGCCGCAGCGCGTCCGGCCCGCCGGGCGGCGAGCCGTCTGGGGTCACATCTTCGGCATGCCGCCGGGGAACATGCCGCCCATGCCGCGCATCATCTTGGCCATGCCGCCCTTGGCGGTGACCTTCTTCATCATCTTCTGCATCTGCTTGTGCTGTTTGATGAGGCGACCGACGTCCTGCACCTGGGTGCCGGACCCCATCGCGATGCGTCGCTTGCGCGAACCGCTGATCACTTCCGGATCACGGCGCTCGGCGGGGGTCATGGAGTTGATGATCGCCTCCATCTGCTTGAACTGCTTCTCCGCAGCGTTCTGCGCGTTACCCATCTGCGATAGGTTGACGCCGCCGAGCATCGGCAGCTTGTCCATCAGGCTGCCCAGGCCGCCCATGTTCTTCATCTGCTGCAACTGGTCGCGGAAGTCTTCCAGGTCGAAGCCCTTGCCCTTCTTGATCTTCTTCGCGAGCTTCTCGGCCTTCTCGCGGTCCATGTTCTGCTCGGCCTGCTCGATCAGGCTGAGCACGTCGCCCATGCCGAGGATGCGCGAGGCCACGCGGTCGGGGTGGAACGGGTCGAGCGCTTCGCTCTTCTCGCCCATGCCGAGGAACTTGATCGGCTTGCCGGTGATGGCGCGCACGGACAGCGCGGCACCGCCACGGGCGTCGCCGTCGACCTTGGTCAGCACCACGCCGGTCAGCGGCAGCGCGTCGTTGAAGGCCTTGGCGGTGTTGGCGGCGTCCTGGCCGGTCATGGCGTCGACCACGAACAGGGTTTCCACCGGCTTGATCGCCGCGTGGACCTGCTTGATCTCGTCCATCATGTCGGCGTCGATGTGCAGACGGCCGGCGGTGTCGACGATCACCACGTCGATGAACTTCAGCTTGGCTTCGCGGATCGCCGCTTCGGCGATGGCCACCGGCTTCTGGCTGGTGTCGGACGGGAAGAAGGTCACGTCCAGGTCGTTGGCCAGGGTTTCCAGCTGCTTGATCGCCGCCGGACGATAGACGTCGGCGGACACCAGCAGCACGGACTTCTTCTTGCGCTCTTTAAGGAAGCGCGCCAGCTTGCCGGCGGTGGTGGTCTTGCCCGCGCCCTGCAGGCCGGCCATCAGGATGACCGCCGGCGGGGCTGCTGCGAGGTCGAGGTCCTCGTTGGCCGCGCCCATCAGCTCGACCAGTTCGGCCTGGACGATCTTCACGAAGGCCTGGCCCGGAGTCAGGCTCTTGGAAACCTCGGTGCCGACCGCGCGATCCTTGATCTTGGCGACGAAGTCCTTGACCACCGGCAGGGCCACGTCGGCCTCCAGCAGGGCCATCCGCACTTCGCGGAGCGTGTCCTTGATGTTGTCCTCGGTCAGCTTGGCCTTGCCGGTAACGTGGCGCAGCGTTTGCGAGAGGCGATCTGTAAGGTTTTCGAACATGCGCGTTCCTAATCAGACCCGCTCGGGTCAGGGTTTGGCTTGTCAGCAAGCCGGCGATTATAGCGAAGTGCGGCCAACGCCAACACCGCCGATGATCCCTCTGTGACGGACCGCGCCCGCCCTAGAAGCGAACTGTTCTCAGCGGCTTTCTAGACCCGCCCGTTCTGTGCCACACTCACGGCCTTTCAGGTCCCCCTTCCAAGGACTGTTCCAAGGACTTATGCAACCTCTGCTGCCCAGCCTGATCGCCGCCGTCCTTTATATCGGCACCACCGTCTACCAGAGCGTGAGCCTGGCCCGCCGCACCCCACCGCAGAGACCGCTGCTGCTCCTGCTGGGCTTGGTCGCCCTGCTCTGCCAGGCCTATAGCCTGAGCCAGGAACTGCTGACACCCGGCGGCCTGGTGCTGGACTTCTTCAACGCCGCCAGCCTGATTTCCGCCGCGGTCACCGCACTGACGCTGCTGGCCTGCCTGCGCATCCCGGTAGAGAACCTGCTGATCCTCCTCTATCCGCTCGGTGCCCTGACTACCCTGCTGGCCGTGCTGATGCCCCACGGCACCATCGAGCCGATCAACGAGCAACCGGGCATCCTCGCGCACATCCTGCTGTCGATCCTGGCCTACGGCCTGCTGACCATCGCCGTGGTCCAGGCGCTGCTGCTACTGGTGCAGGATCACCAGCTCAAGCACAAGCACCCGTCGGGCCTGATCCGCAACTTCCCGCCGCTGCAGACCATGGAAAGCCTGCTGTTCGGCTTCCTCTGGGGCGGCTGGTCGCTGCTCTCGCTGTCGCTGATCTCCGGCTGGCTGTTCGTCGACAACCTGTTCGCCCAGCACCTGGCACACAAGACCATCCTGTCCTGCTTCGCCTGGGTGGTGTTCGCGGTGCTGCTGTGGGGCCGCCACCAGCTCGGCTGGCGCGGGCACAAGGCGATCCGCTGGACCCTGGCGGGCTTCTGCCTGTTGATGCTGGCCTATTTCGGCAGCAAGCTGGTCAAGGAATTCATCCTGCACATCTGACGCTGGCGGCGGTGCCGCACCGCCGCGAAACGCCGAAGGAAACCGACGCATGGGCGACATCCACCCCGGCTATCTGATCGGCCTGCTGGTCTTCCTGCTGCTGTGTTCCGCGTTCTTCTCCAGCGTCGAGACCGGCGTCCTCAGTCTCGACCGCTACCGCCTGCGCCACCTGTCCAAGCAGGGCAATCGCGGCGCGCGGCGCACCAGTTGGCTGCTGCTGCGCACCGACCGGCTGCTGGGCACCATCCTGATCGGCAACAACTTCGTCAACGTCGTCGCCTCCGCCCTGGCCACCCTGCTGGCCCTGCGCCTGTGGGGCGAGGCCGCCGTCGCGCCGACCACCATCGTCCTGACCCTGGTGCTGCTGATCTTCGGCGAGATCACCCCCAAGACCTACGCCACGCTGCGCCCCGAGCGCGTCGCCTTCCCCGCCAGCCTGCCACTGCTGTGGCTGCAGAAGCTGTTCAGCCCGTTGCTGTGGCTGATGACCGGGGTGAGCAACCTGCTGCTGCGCGCCTGCGGCCTCGACCCGACCCAGCGCGCCAGCAGGCCACTGAGCAGCGATGAGCTCAAGAGCGTGGTCAGCGAATCCAGCGAGAAACTCACCGCCAACCGCCAGGACATGCTGCTGAGCATCCTCGACCTGGAAAAGATCACGGTGAACGACCTGATGATCCCGCGCAACGAAGTGCAGGGCATCGACCTGGACGACGAGCTGGAAACCATCATCGGCCAACTGCGCAACACCACGCACACCCGCCTGCCG
This sequence comes from Pseudomonas sp. ATCC 13867, assembly GCF_000349845.1. Classification (NCBI taxonomy): domain Bacteria; kingdom Pseudomonadati; phylum Pseudomonadota; class Gammaproteobacteria; order Pseudomonadales; family Pseudomonadaceae; genus Pseudomonas; species Pseudomonas sp. ATCC 13867. The sequence goes on from NC_020829.1 coordinate 4,192,006, forward strand.
GTGTTCCGCAACGACATCAACCAGGTCGAAGGCATCGTCCACATGCGGCAGATCGCACGGCTGCTGACGCACAACCAGTTGACCAAGGAAAGCCTCGAGGCCGCCTGCCTGGAGCCCTACTTCGTGCCCGAGAGCACGCCGCTGTCGACCCAGCTGATCAACTTCCAGAAGCAGAAGCGGCGCATCGGCATCGTCGTCGACGAGTACGGCGAGGTGATCGGCATCATCACCCTGGAAGACATCCTCGAAGAGATCGTCGGCGAGTTCAGCAACCAGGACGCCCTGCGCAACCCCGATATCCATCCGCAGGCCGACGGCACCTATGTGATCGACGGCTCGGCCAACCTGCGCGACCTCAACCGCTCCCTGGGCTGGCAACTGCCCAGCGACGGCCCCAAGACCCTCAACGGCCTGGTCACCGAAGCCCTCGAGCAGATCCCCGACTGCGCGGTGTGCCTGAAGATCGGTCGCTACCGCCTGGAGATCCTCCAGTCCGGCGAAAACCGCGTGAAGAGCGTGCGCGTCTGGCAACCCGGCATTGCTACGCCTCCCGCACCACCCGCGCCGCATCGCGACGAGCTTGCCTGAGCGGCCCCGCCCGCCCCTATAATCCGGACGGCTTACCCAGCCTCCCGCCAGCCACCGTCGCTATCCGCGCCGTGCCGCTGGCCAGTCACCCGCACGCCCGCCGAGCCTCGACCCCGCGTCGTTGCCTTGCGAAGCAGCCGGCCTCGCCCCGACCCGCCGCGAGCCGCGCCTCCCCCGCCCCGACCCCGGGCCGCGCTTTGCGTCTCGCGCCACGGCGATGCCTCCTATGACGCCGGACACGACCGTAGAGTCGTCTGCCAGCCATGACTGCCAGGGATAGACCCGCATGACCAGCACCACCCTCGACACCGCACAGCCGGCCGAACAGACCAACTCCACCACCCGCGTCGCGGTGGCCAGCTTCATCGGCACCGCCATCGAGTTCTACGACTTCTACGTCTACGCCACCGCCGCCGCGCTGGTGATCGGCCCGGTGTTCTTCCCGCAGACCTCCGGCGCCGCCCAGGCGCTGAGCGCCTTCATCACCTTCGGTATCGCCTTCCTCGCTCGCCCGCTGGGCTCGGCGCTGTTCGGCCACTTCGGCGACCGCATCGGACGCAAATCGACCCTGGTGGCCTCGCTGCTGCTGATGGGCGTCTCCACCACCCTGATCGGCCTGCTGCCCGGCTACGACAGCATCGGCGCCTGGGCGCCGATCCTCCTCTGCGTGCTGCGCTTCGGCCAGGGCCTGGGGCTGGGCGGCGAATGGGGCGGCGCCGCGCTGCTGGCCACGGAGAACGCGCCCAAGGGCCGCCGCGCCTGGTTCGGCATGTTCCCGCAGATGGGCCCGTCGATCGGCTTTCTCGCCGCCAACGGCCTGTTCCTCTGCCTGGCCATGCTGCTCAGCGAGGAACAGTTCCGCGCCTGGGGCTGGCGCATTCCGTTCATTCTCAGCGCCGTGCTGGTGATCGTCGGCCTCTATGTGCGCCTGAAACTGGTGGAAACCCCGGTGTTCGCCAAGGCCATGATGCGCCACGAGCGCTCCAGCCTGCCGATCGCCGAGCTGTTCGCCAAACACTGGCGGCCGACCCTGCTCGGCGCCCTGGCAATGGTGGTGTGCTACGCGCTGTTCTATATCTCCACGGTGTTCTCGCTGAGCTACGGCGTGAGCAGCCTGGGTTACAGCCGCGAACAGTTCCTCGGCCTGCTGTGCATCGCGGTGCTGTTCATGGCCGCCGCCACGCCGGTTTCCGCATGGCTGAGCGACCGCTTCGGGCGCAAACCTGCGCTGATCGTCGGCTGCATCGCCGCCATCGCCTCGGGCTTCACCATGCAGCCACTGCTGAGCGCCGGCTCGTCGGTGGAGGTGGCGGTCTTCCTCTCACTGGAGCTGTTCCTGATGGGCGTGACCTTCGCCCCGATGGGTGCGCTGCTGCCGGAGCTCTTCCCCACTCACGTGCGCTACACCGGTGCTTCGGCGGCGTACAACCTGGGCGGCATTCTCGGTGCGTCGGTCGCGCCGTACATCGCGCAGAAGCTGGTGGGCATGGGCGGGTTGAGCTGGGTCGGCGGTTATGTCTCGGTCGCGGCAGCGCTCAGCCTGCTGGCCGTGCTGTGCCTGCGCGAGACCCGCGAAGCTGATCTGAACCACATCCGCTGACGCTTTTCTGTAGGACTGAGGGGAACGCCTAGACATCCCCTCTACCGAGCTTCCGCCCCTGTAGGAGCGAGCTTGCTCGCGAAGCTTCTCCCGCCCGGGTCGCCGCACCTGTTCGCGAGCAAGCTCGCTCCTACGAAGGGCTGTGCGCTCCGGGCGCAGCTTTGGTGGACAACGGCTGCACCAGCCATTCGGCCAGATGCTCGCCCCAGATCTGATAGCCCAACGCCGACGGGTGATAGCCATCGATCGCGAGGAACTGCGGCTGCATCTCCAGGCTGACCTCGCAATACCCCGCGCCCTGGGCCTGCGCCAGGGCGCCGAGCTGGCGATCCAGCAGCGCCGCGCGCCAGCCGAGCAATTGCCGCAACAACCAGGGCAGCGCGATGAAGTGCTGCAGTGGCGGCACAGCCGTGCACACGACCCGCGCACCACGCTTGCGGAAATGCTCGATGAGTTGCGTCAAAGCGCCTCGCCAGCGCTGGCTGGAGCTGAAATGCGTGGTGTCGTTGACGCCGAAGACCAGCGCCACCAGGTCGTAATCCTGATCCGCAGTCACCGGCAGCAGGCGCTCGCAGGCCTCGCCGGCCGTGATGCCGTTTTCCCCCACCGCACGCCAGGCAACGGGCCGCCCCAGACGAGCGGACAGCGCGACCGCCAGACGTCCCGCCAGGGCGAAATCCAGGCAGGAGGCGCCGACCCCGGCCACCGTGGACTCGCCGAGCAACAGCAAGCGGAAGGGGGCGCCGGTTCGCTCAGTGCCAGCGACGCCCTCGCAGACGCCCGCGGCCGGCGCCAGGCGCAAGGCCGTGCGCCGGGTACGCACGGCCAGGGGCAGGGCCAGCGGCAGCAGCGGCACCGCCGCCGCCCACCACATCAGCCCCGCCCAGCGGCTCACAGCTCGACGTTGACCGCCCGGGCCGCGCGAGTCGCCTTGGCACGGGCCGCGTCGATCGACTCATCGCGCGCCAGGGCCACGCCCATGCGCCGCTGGCCGTCCACTTCGGGCTTGCCGAACAGGCGCAGGGCGGTGTCCGGCTCGCTCAGCGCGGCACCAAGATTGCCGAAGGACACCTGCTGCGACTTGCCTTCCACCAGGATCACCGCCGAGGCGGAGTCGCCCAGCTGGCGGATCACCGGGATCGGCAGGCCGAGGATGGCGCGGGCGTGCAGGGCGAACTCGGAGAGGTCCTGGGAAATCAGGGTGACCAGGCCGGTGTCGTGCGGACGCGGCGAGACCTCGCTGAACCACACCTCATCGCCCTTCACGAACAGCTCGACGCCGAACAGGCCACGGCCGCCCAGCGCCTCGGTGACCGCCCTGGCCACGCGCTCGGACTCGGCCAGCGCCTTCGGGCTCATCGCCTGGGGCTGCCAGGACTCGTGGTAGTCGCCCTTCACCTGGCGGTGGCCGATGGGTGCGCAGAAGGTGGTACCGCCAATGTGACGGACGGTCAGCAGGGTGATTTCGTAGTCGAAGTCGATGAAACCCTCGACGATGATACGGCCCTTGCCGGCGCGGCCACCTTCCTGGGCGTAGTCCCAGGCGGTCTTCAGGTCGGCGTCGGACTTCAGCACGCTCTGGCCCTTGCCGGAGGAACTCATGATCGGTTTCACCACGCACGGATAGCCCACGGCGGCGACGCCGGCGGCGTAGTCTTCGTAGGTATCGGCGAAGTGGTAGGGCGAGGTCGGCAGGCCCAGCTCTTCAGCTGCCAGGCGCCGGATGCCCTCGCGGTTCATGGTCAGCTGCGCGGCGCGGGCGGTGGGGATGACGGTGTAGCCTTCGCTCTCCAGCTCGACCAGGGTCGCGGTGGCGATGGCTTCGATCTCCGGCACGATGTAGTGCGGCTTCTCCTGCTCGATCACCGCGCGCAGGGCAACTCCGTCGAGCATGCTGATCACATGACTGCGATGCGCAACCTGCATGGCGGGCGCATTCGCATAGCGGTCCACGGCGATGACTTCGCAGCCCAGGCGCTGCAGTTCGATCGCCACTTCCTTGCCCAGTTCGCCGGAGCCACAGAGCAGTACGCGGGTCGCGCTCGGCGACAGGGGAGTTCCAATACGGGGCATTGCGTGAACCTCGGGAAATGAAAAATTCGACGGCGCGCTAGATCAGCACGCCCTGTTGGCGGGCACGTTCATCGCAACGCCTGAGCACTTCGCGGCGCTCGGCGTTGTCCATCAGGCCCCAACGGGTGATTTCGTCGGCGCTGCGCTGGCAGCCCAGGCAGATGTCGGCGTCATCCAGCGCACAAACGTGCACGCAAGGCGAGGCCACGGGACGCTCGGCGGTCATTCGTCCTGCTCGGCCAGCTCGCGGGCGTAGCGCTGGGCGTTGTGCACGTAATGGGCGGCGCTGGCTTCGAGGATCTTCTTCTGCGGCTCGGTCAGCTCGCGCACCACCTTGCCGGGCGAACCCATCACCAGCGAGCCGTCGGGGATTTCCTTGCCCTCGGGGATCAGCGCGTTGGCGCCGATGATGCAGTACTTGCCGATCTTCGCGCCGTTGAGGATCACCGCATTGATGCCGACGAGGCTGTAGTCGCCCACCTGGCAGCCATGCAGCATGGCGTTGTGGCCGATGGTCACGCCCTTGCCCAGGGTCAGCGGGAAGCCCATGTCGGTGTGCATGACGGTGCCATCCTGCACGTTGCTGTTCTCGCCGATGTGGATCAGTTCGTTGTCGCCGCGCAGCACGGCGTTGAACCACACGCTGGCGCCGGCATCCAGGCGAACCTTGCCGATCACCGTGGCGGTGGGGGCGATCCAGCTTTCCGGATGGGTTTCGACGTGGGACGAGCCCAGGCGGTATTTCATGGGGTACTCCTCAGGCGGGGGCCGCTCATTGTTCTCTTGGCTACGGGAAATGGCGTCAGCTCAGCTTGATAAACTGCGCGGGCGGCTGGTGCAGGTCGATACGGGCGTCGTACAACAGATTGACCAGCTCGACCAGCATGATCGCGGACAGCCCCCAGATCTTGTACCCCTCGTAGAGGTAGCTGGGGACGTACCAGCTGCGGCCGAAATAATCGATGCGATGGGTGGTTTCCCGCGGGTCGCCACGGAAGAACTCCAGCGGCACCGTGAAGACTTCGGCGATCTCGCCGTCATTGGGACGGTACTCGACGAAATCCGGAACGAAGCCGACGAATGGCTTGACCATGATGCCGTGGCGGGACAGCAATGTGCTCAGCGGCCCGACCACCTCCACCAACCCCGGCGGCAGGGCGATTTCCTCCTCCGCCTCGCGCAGGGCGGTATGGATCAGGTCGACGTCCTCGGGGTCGCGCCGCCCACCCGGGAACGCCACCTCGCCGCTGTGGGTGGACAACCCCGTCGCGCGCAGGGTGAGCACGAGCTCTTCACGGGGAGTGATGGGGAGCAGGACCGCCGCTTCCGGGAAGCTGCGGTCCGTTTCGAAATCGCGAGGCGTGTGCGCCTGTATGCGTTGGCGCAGCTGGTCCAGCATGCCGAACATCCTGCGGAAAAGGGCCGATTCTTTTAATTGAACGATCATGGCACGAAAGACCGAACTGCCCAAGCCCCGCCCTCTTGCTGCGTGCCTGGCGCTGCGCGCAAGATGGATGCACATTCGAATAAGGAACCGGCATGAAATTCTGCAGTCAGTGCGGCGCTCCCGTGAGCCTGCGCATCCCCGGCGGAGACAACCGCCCGCGCTACGTCTGCGACCAGTGCCATACCGTGCATTACCAGAACCCCCGGATCGTCGCCGGCTGCCTGCCGGTGTGGGAAGGCCGCATCCTCCTGTGCCGCCGCGCCATCCAGCCGCGCCAGGGTTTCTGGACTCTGCCGGCCGGCTTCATGGAAAACGGCGAGACCCTGGAGCAGGCCGCCGCCCGGGAAACCCTCGAGGAAGCCTGCGCCCGCGTTCAAGGCCTGCAGCTCTATACCCTCTTCGACCTGCCGCACATCAGCCAGGTGTACATGTTCTTCCGCGCCGAACTGGCGGACCTGGACTTTCGCGCCGGCGAAGAGAGCCTGGAGGTGGCGCTGTTCAAGGAATCCGACATCCCGTGGGGCGAGCTGGCTTTTCCCACGGTGGGCCGTACCTTAGAATGCTACTTTGCGGATCGGCTCCAGCGGAGTTTTCCGGTGCGCAACGAAGCCATCGCACCAATGCTGGCACAGAAAAAGAACTAAAAGACTTCTACACCGCCTCTAAGGCATTAGGATCACTGGGGAATACGTTTCGATGCGCTGGCTGATCGCCGTCCTTTGTCTGACTTTCGCAGCGTTCTCGCACGCCAATGCGACGCCTACGCTCGACGGTCATATCGACAAGATTCTCGTGCTCAAGTCCGAGCGCAAATTGCACCTGTTGAGCAACGGCAAGATTCTCAAGAGCTACCGCGTCTCCCTGGGCAAGCGCCCGCAGGGCCCGAAGCTCGCCGAGGGCGACAACCGCACGCCGGAAGGCTTCTACTGGGTCGACTGGCGCAAGACCAGCGAAAAGTACAACCTCTCGATGCACATCTCCTACCCCAACGCGCGCGACGTCGCCAAGGCGCGGGAGAAGAACCTGTCGCCGGGCGGCATGATCATGATCCACGGCACCCCGCTGGATGAGGAATACCCCGAGTGGTACTTCTCCACCCTCGACTGGACCAACGGCTGCATCGCCATGACCAACGCCGACCTGCGCGAGGTCTGGAGCCTGGTGAAGGACGGCACGCTGATCGAAATTCGTCCCTGACTGGACACAGCAATGAAAAAGGCGCCCAAGGGCGCCTTTTTCATTGGTGTCAGAACACCATGTCCGACAGCCGCCAAACCTCGAAGGCCGGCGTCTCGTATGGATGCGCGGCCTTCAGGGCCTTGACCGAGTCATGGATCAGTTCGTCGGCCACCACCATCTCGACCTTCCACTCGGCCACCTGCTCGACGGTACCCGTCTGGCCGATGAACGGGTTGCTACCCTGCAACGGTCGGAATTGCCCCTGTCCCAATGCCTGCCAGCAGCAGCTGTCATAGGCACCGATGCGTCCCGCACCCACGGCGAATACCGCCTTCTTGACCGGCTCCAGATGGCTCTCCGGAACGTAAAAACAAAATTTGTACATCGAACGCTCCGAATCAGGGAGATCGAAACAGGGAACGCCGTGGCAGATGGCGCCACGCTTGGCAAATGCTGCCACAAATAGTGGCACATTGCCTCTTATGACCCGCGAGTCATCGGGAAAGTTCGACCGCCGGGTTCCACGGGCATTCGCCGGCGAGCGACTTTGTACGAAATCTGTGATCGACTTCGAGATCAGCGCCCCATGAAGCGCTGCCAGCGCGCCTTCAGCCCGGACGCCTCGGGTGCATGGGCGCCATCGCAATGGGGCAGGCTCGCCGAACGGCCGCAGCGGCAGAGCGACAGGTACCGCTCGCGCCCCACCGTCATATCCAGCGCATCCGCACAACCTTCGGCGGCGTCCGGCCGGCTCGCGCACTGCCCGCAGCGGCACAGGCGAAGAACCTGCCCCGGCGCAACCGAGCGGACTTCAGGAAGCATCTGATCAGCCAAAGCCCACTCCTCTTCCTACGTAGGCGTATAACGTTCGCCGCTATACGCCGATTGGCCGTGGCCCCAAGGCGCTCCGAGAGCTCAACCCTGGCGCCAGCGGCCAACCAGGATGAAACGGCGTACCACCCCGAACGGTTGTACGCCCTGCGCCCCAAAGAAAAAGGGAAGGCCGAAGCCTTCCCCTTTTCAGGTTTCACCGGAAACCGGACTCAGCCGACCCAGACGCGGGCGTTGCGGAACATGCGCATCCAGCCGCCGTCCTCTTCCCACTCGTCCGGACGCCAGGAGTTCTGCACGGCGCGGAACACGCGCTCCGGGTGCGGCATCATGATGGTGACGCGGCCGTCGCGGCTGGTCAGGCCGGTGATGCCACGGGGCGAGCCGTTCGGGTTGGCCGGGTAGCTCTCGGTAACCTTGCCCAGGTTGTCGACGAAACGCAGCGACACGCAGCCGGACAGGTCGGCTTCCAGCAGCGCTTCCTCGCTCTCGAACTCCGCATGGCCTTCGCCGTGGGCGATGGCGATCGGCAGGCGCGAACCAGCCATGCCCTGCAGGAAGATCGACTGCGACTCCTGCACCTGGACCATCGCCACGCGCGCTTCGAACTGCTCGGAGCGGTTGCGCACGAAGTGCGGCCAGAACTCGGTGCCGGGGATCAGTTCGTGCAGGTTGGACATCATCTGGCAACCGTTGCACACGCCGAGGGCGAAGCTGTCCTTGCGCTCGAAGAAGGCCTGGAAGCCATCGCGGGCACGGGCGTTGAACAGGATCGACTTGGCCCAGCCTTCGCCGGCGCCCAGTACGTCACCGTAGGAGAAGCCGCCGCAGGCCACCAGGCCCTTGAACTGCTCCAGGCTGATGCGGCCGGAGAGGATGTCGCTCATGTGCACGTCGACGGCGGCGAAACCGGCGCGGTCGAAGGCCGCCGCCATCTCCACCTGGCCGTTGACGCCCTGCTCGCGCAGGATGGCGATCTGCGGACGCACGCCTTTCTTGATGTACGGCGCGGCAACGTCGTCGTTGACGTCGAAGTTCAGCTTCACCGACAGGCCGGGATTGCTTTCTTCCAGCAGGCCGTCGAATTCCTGGTCGGCGCAGTCGGCGTTGTCACGCATACGCTGGATGCGATAGCTGGTCTCGCTCCAGATGCGCTGCAGGTTGCGGCGCTGGGCGCTGAACACACGCTCGCCATTGAAGGCCAGGTCGATGTCGGTGCCGTTGACCGGCTGGCCGATCACGGCGACGCAGTCTTCCAGGCCGGCGGCGCTGAACTGGGCCAGCACTTCCGGAGTGGCGCCTTCGCGCACCTGGATCACGGCACCCAGCTCTTCGTTGAACAGGACGGCGGGCAGGACTTCACGGCTGTCGGCCAGCGCGTCGAGGCGCAGGTCGAGGCCGCAGTGGCCGGCAAAGGCCATTTCCACCACGGTGGCCATCAGGCCGCCGTCGGAACGGTCGTGGTAGGCCAGCAGGTGGCCGTCGGCGTTCAGGCCCTGGATCACGGCGAAGAAGGCCTTGAGGTCTTCGGCGTCGTCGACGTCCGGCGCGGCGCGGCCGATCTGGCCGTTGACCTGGGCGAGGATCGAGCCGCCCATGCGGTTCTTGCCACGGCCGAGGTCGATGACGATCAGGTCGGTCTCGCCCTTGTCCAGGCGCAGTTGCGGAGTCAGGGTCCTGCGCACGTCGTTGACCGGGGCGAAGCCGGAGATGATCAGCGACATCGGCGAGGTGACGCTCTTCTCGGCGTCGCCCTCCTGCCAGCGGGTCTTCATGGACATGGAGTCCTTGCCCACCGGGATGGTGATGCCCAGCGCCGGGCACAGCTCCATGCCGACAGCCTTGACGGTGTCGTACAGGCGCGCGTCCTCGCCCGGGTGGCCGGCGGCGGCCATCCAGTTGGCGGAGAGCTTGATCTCGGAGATCCTGTCGATGCTCGCGGCGGCCAGGTTGGTGATGGTCTCGCCGATCGCCATGCGGCCGGAGGCCGGGGCGTCGATCACCGCCAGCGGAGTACGCTCGCCCATCGCCATCGCTTCGCCGGTGTAGACGTCGAAGCTGGTGGCGGTGACGGCGCAATCGGCCACCGGCACCTGCCACGGGCCGACCATCTGGTCGCGGGCAACCAGGCCGGTGATGGTGCGGTCGCCGATGGTGATCAGGAAGTTCTTGCTGGCCACGGCCGGGTGACGCAGCACGCGCTCGATGGACTCGGTGAGATCGAGGCCGGCGGCGGCGAAGTCATCGCCCAGCTCGGCTTCGCGGGTAACCGAACGGTGCATGCGCGGCGGCTTGCCGAGCAGCACTTCGAGCGGCATGTCCACCGGTTTGTTGCCGAAGTGGCTGTCGGCGACGGTCAGTTGCAGCTCTTCGGTGGCTTCGCCGACCACGGCGAACGGGCAGCGCTCGCGCTCGCAGATGGCCTTGAAGGTCTCGAAGTCGGCGGCGTCGACCGACATCACGTAGCGTTCCTGCGACTCGTTGCACCAGATTTCCAGCGGGCTCATGCCCGGCTCGTCGTTGGGCACGGCGCGCAGTTCGAAGCGGCCGCCACGGCCGCCGTCGTTGATCAGTTCCGGCAGGGCGTTGGAAATACCGCCCGCGCCCACGTCGTGGATGAACTTGATCGGGTTGTTCTCGCCCAGCTGCCAGCAGCGGTCGATGACCTCCTGGCAGCGGCGTTCCATTTCCGGGTTCTCGCGCTGTACCGAGGCGAAGTCCAGGTCGGCGGCGGAAGCGCCGGTGGCCATCGAGGACGCCGCGCCGCCACCCAGGCCGATCAGCATGGCCGGGCCGCCGAGCACGATCAGCTTGGCGCCGACCGAGATCTCGCCCTTCTGCACATGGTCTTCGCGGATGTTGCCCAGACCGCCGGCGATCATGATCGGCTTGTGGTAACCGCGAACTTCCTCACCGCGCGGGGTGGCGATGGCCTGCTCGAAGGTACGGAAGTAGCCGGCCAGGTTCGGTCGGCCGAATTCGTTGTTGAACGCGGCGCCGCCCAGCGGGCCTTCGATCATGATGTCCAGCGGGGTGACGATGCGCTCGGGCTTGCCGTAGGGCACTTCCCAGGGCTGCTCGAAACCGGGGATGTTCAGGTTGGAGACGGTGAAGCCGACCAGGCCGGCCTTGGGCTTGGCGCCACGACCGGTCGCGCCTTCGTCGCGGATCTCGCCGCCGGAGCCGGTGGAGGCGCCGGGGAAGGGAGCGATGGCGGTCGGGTGGTTGTGGGTTTCCACCTTCATCAGGATGTGCACCGGCTCTTCGCTGGCGCCGTACTGGCGGGTCTCGGCGTTCGGGTAGAAGCGGCCGGCGACGTAGCCTTTCATCACCGCGGCGTTGTCCTTGTACGCGGACAGCACGCCCTCGCGGTGCATTTCATAGGTGTTCTTGATCATGCCGAACAGGCTCTTGTCCTGAGCCTGGCCGTCGATGTCCCAACTGGCGTTGAAGATCTTGTGGCGGCAGTGTTCGGAGTTGGCCTGGGCGAACATCATCAGCTCGACGTCGTGCGGGTTGCGGCCCATCTCGACGAAGCTCTTCACCAGGTAGTCGATCTCGTCCTCGGCCAGGGCCAGGCCCAGCTCGAGGTTGGCCTTCTCCAGCGCGGCGCGGCCGCCGGCGAGGATGTCCACCACGGTCAGCGGCTTGGGCTGGGCGTGGCTGAACAGGCTGGAGGCTTCTTCCAGTTGGCCCAGTACCAGCTGGGTCATGCGGTCATGCAGGCGGGCGGCGACGGCTTGCGCGTCGGCTTCGTTCAGCTCGCCGGTGACGTAGTAGGCGATGCCGCGCTCGATGCGCTCGATCTTGGCCAGGCCGCAGTTGCGGGCAATGTCCGACGCCTTGCTCGACCACGGGGAGATGGTGCCGAAGCGCGGCACCACCAGGAACAGCCGGCCGCTGGGCTCCTGCACCGGCACGCTCGGGCCGTACTCGAGCAGGCGCGCCAGGACCTGTTCTTCCTCGGCGTTGAGGGCTCCGGTGACCTCGGCGAAGTGCGCAAACTCGGCATACAGCCCGGTGACGGCGGGCACATGCTGGGTCAGCAGGTCGAGCAGTTTGCCGTGGCGGAAAGCGGAAAGGGCGGGAGCACCGCGCAGGATCAGCATTGTCGGAACAGCCTCTGGAGACGGGGAAGTGTGTGGGGCCGGACGGGCCGGCCCACAGAGGCCGTGCATTCTACCGTAAAGCGCGGGACGGCGGCACCTTTCAAGCACCTTCCTCATTGCCACCGCCACCGATTCGGCCGTTCACCTTCGAACAGCTTCGAGCCACCCGCAGCCAACCCGCTTCGCCCGGCCTTCCGCAGCGAAAATGCCGACGAACGGCACTCCAGCTAGCAGAGAAGCGTCAACCTGTCGAGATATGGCGCCGCACGGCCTTTGCGTATACTGCTGCGATGCTTGCCCTGACTGTGTCCCGCGTGCGCCGCACCACCTGGTTCTTGGCGACCTGTATCTTTCTGCTGCTTTCCGGCTGTACCGAGGCAAAAGTCCCGACAGCCCTGGAGCGTGTGCAGAAGGACGGAGTTCTGCGCGTGATCACCCGCAACAGCCCCGCTACCTACTTCCAGGATCGCAACGGCGACACCGGCTTCGAATACGAGCTGGCCAAGCGCTTCGCCGACAGCCTGGGGGTCAAGCTGCAGATCGAAACCGCCGACAATATCGAAGACCTCTATGGCCAGCTCAGCCGGGAGGGCGGTCCCAACCTCGCCGCCGCGGGCCTGACCCCGGGCGGCGACCGCAGCTCGCAGGTGCATTACTCGCACGCCTACCTCGACGTCACGCCCCAGGTCGTCTACCGCAACGGCGCGCAGCGCCCTACCCGCCCCGAGGACCTGGAGGACAAGCGCATCGTCGTACTCAAGGGCAGCAGCCATGCTGCCCAGTTGGCCGAACTGAAGAAGCGCTTCCCCAAGATCACCTACCGCGAATCCGACGCCGACGAGATGGTCGACCTGCTGCGCATGGTGGACGTCGGCGAGATCGACCTCACGCTGGTCGACTCCAATGAGCTGGCGATGAACCAGGTGTACTTCCCCAACGTCCGCGTCGCCTTCGACCTCGGCGACTCCCGCGGCCTGGCCTGGGCGCTGCCGGCCGGAGACGACAACAGCCTGCTGGAGAAGGTCAACGCCTTCCTCGACAAGGCCAAGCAGGACGGCCTGCTGCAACGCCTGAAAGACCGCTACTACGGCCATGTGGACGTGCTGGGCTACGTCGGCGCCTATACCTTCGCCCAGCACCTGCAACAGCGCCTGCCCAAGTACGAGCCGCATTTCCGCCAGAGTGGCCAGAAGCTCGACGCCGACTGGCGTCTGCTGGCTGCGATCGGCTACCAGGAATCCATGTGGCAGCCCGACGCCACCTCCAAGACCGGCGTACGCGGCCTGATGATGTTGACCAACCGCACCGCGCAGGCGATGGGCGTGGCCAACCGCCTCGACGCCCGGCAGAGCATCCAGGGCGGCAGCAAGTACTACACCCAGATCAAGGACGAACTGCCCGAGGGCATCAAGGACCCGGACCGCACCTGGTTCGCCCTGGCCGCCTACAACATCGGCGGCGCCCACCTGGAAGACGCGCGAAAGATGGCCGAACAGGAAGGCCTGAACCCGAACAAGTGGCTCGACGTAAAGAAGATGCTGCCGCGCCTGGCGCAGAAGCAGTACTACCGCAAGACTCGCTACGGCTACGCGCGCGGCGGCGAGACCGTGCACTTCGTGCAGAACGTGCGGCGCTACTACGACATTCTCACCTGGGTGACCCAGCCGCAGATGGAAGGCGGCCAGCTCGCCGAAAGCGGCCTGCACCTGCCAGGGGTGAACAAGACCAAGCCCGATGATGAGGATGGGCGGGATCAGAAGCTCTGAGGACCAGCGCGGATTGAAATCGGTATTTCCATTGTAGAAGCGGGCCATGCCCGCGATCGCGAGCATGGCTCGCTCCTACAAATCGGGGCCATGCCGACGCCGAACCGAACTCAGCCCTTGCGCCGCGCCTTGAAGAACGCCGACAGCATCCCACTGCACTCCTCCCCCAGCACCCCGCCTTCCACCAGCACCCGGTGGTTGAGGAAGTCCTGTTCGAAGAAGTTGCCACGGCTGACCACCACGCCGGACTTCGGCTCGGTGGCGCCGAACACCACGCGCTGGATGCGCGAGTGCACCAGCAGGCCAGCACACATGCTGCAGGGTTCGAGGGTGACGTAGAGAGTGCTGCCCGGCAGGCGGTAGTTCTGCGCGGCGGCGGCAGCTTCGCGGATGGCGACCATCTCGGCATGGGCGCTGGGATCATGGGAAGTGATCGGCCGGTTGAAGCCGCGACCGATGACCTGCCCGTCCAGCACCAGCACTGCGCCCACCGGCACTTCGCCCAGCGCAGCGCCCTGCTCGGCCAGCGCCAGGGCCTCGCGCATGAAGGGGATGTCCCGGCTGCGGTCGATGACCGGCGCCAGCCCCTTCACCGTCGGGTGCCCCTTGCTGTTGGTCAGCCGCACCATGCCTCGCCCACCGCGATGGTTCCCATCAGTCCGGTCTCCATGTGATCGATCACGTGGCAGTGGAACATCCACAGGCCGGGGTTATCCGCCACCAGCGCCACGCGTGCCGTCTCATTCTTGCCCAGCAGGTAGGTATCGGTGAAATACGGAATGATCTCCCGACGATCGGAATCCAGCACCTTGAAGGCCATGCCATGCAGGTGGATCGGGTGCTGGTACTGGGTCATGTTGCGCAGCACGAAGATGTAGCTGTTGCCTTCCTTGAGCCTGGCCAGCGGCGGCGCGTTGTGCTTGTGCTCCTCGCCGCCCTGCCAGGCCACGCCGTTGATCTGCCACAGCGAAGGCGCCGACTGGCCCTTGGAGTAGTCGGAGATGGCGCCGACCCACTCGAACTTGAAGTTGATGGTCTCGGCATTCTTCAGGTCCGGCTCTGCCACCGGGTTGTGCGGCAGCGTAGCCGGCCATTTGGCCGTGGGCGCCTTGGGATTGGCCACGCCACGGATGGTCGCCAGACGCACCGGGCCGTTGCGCAGCGACAGCTCGGTGCCTTCCGCCGGACCACGGATGCCCAGCTCCAGGCGCATGCCCGGGCCGATCCAGTACTGGTCCTTGGGTCCCTTGCCGAAGTCGCGCGGCTCCACCGGATGGCCGTCGATGGCGTAGATCTTCGCCTCGGCGTCCGGCAGGTTGAGGCGGTAGGTGACAGTGTTGTCGACATTGAGCAGGCGCACCCGGACGATCTCGCCGGCGGGCAGTTCGATCACCGGCGTGCGTTCGCCGTTGATCGTCGACAGGCGCCCGCGGGTGCCTTCGCGCGCAGCCTCGCGGGGAACGCTGAAGGCGGTGAAGTTGCCTTCCTCGTCCACGTGCCAGGTCTTCAGGCAGAGGACTTTCTCGCGGGTGAACCCGGTGGGCTCGCGCTCGTCGACGATCAGCGGCCCGACCAGGCCACGGCCCAGTTGCTCGCTGCTCATCAGGTGCGGGTGATACCAGTAGCTGCCGGCGTCCGGCGTCTTGAACTGGTAGACGAAGCTCTCGCCCGGCTGCACCGGCGGCTGCGAGATGTAGGGCACGCCGTCCATCTCGATGGGCAGGCGGATGCCGTGCCAGTGGATGGTGGTCGGCTCGTCCAGCTTGTTGGTGAAGCGCACCCGCAGCCAGTCGCCCTGGCGCGCACGGATCTCCACGCCGGGAGCCTGGCCGCCATAGCCAAGGCCGGGGGTCTTGTGGCCGGGCACCAGCTCCAGGTCGAGCGGCGCGGCGATCAATTCGTAATCGTGCTCGGCGGCCACCTGCGGGCGCGCCAGCCAGAGGCGCGCGCCACCGGCGCCCAGGCCGAGCACGGCCAGGCCGGCGATGCCGCCGAGTACTTGTCTACGGGTAAACGACATGGGTCCAGACTCCTAGAACAAGGGACTTGCGACCCCATCGGCTTTCACGGAGGTTGGCGCGTTTGCGCCGGGCGCCTGGCTCTCGCGGCCGGCTGCACTGCTTTGCTGCTTCAAACGAAAGCAGAAAGCAACTGTGCATGAAGAGGCAAACGCCTCTCATGCGCCAGGTCAAGGACAGCTATCCCGCCCTCGCCTGTCGAAGAAGGCGGCAAGCTTGCCGCCCTCTTCGTTAAGGAAACGTTAAACGTCTCCGATCATTCCCACTCGATGGTGGCCGGCGGCTTGCTCGAAACATCGTAGGTCACGCGGGAAATGCCTTCGATCTCGTTGATGATGCGGTTCGAGACCTTCTCCAGCAGCTCGTACGGCAGGTGCGCCCAGCGAGCGGTCATGAAGTCGATGGTTTCCACGGCGCGCAGGGCGACAACCCAGGCATAACGGCGGCCATCGCCAACAACGCCGACGGATTTCACCGGCTGGAACACCACGAAGGCCTGGCTGGTCTTGTGGTACCAGTCGAAGTTGCGCAGTTCTTCGATGAAGATGTGGTCGGCACGACGCAGCAGGTCGGCATATTCCTTCTTCACTTCGCCGAGGATGCGCACGCCCAGGCCAGGGCCCGGGAACGGGTGGCGGTAGACCATGTCGTAGGGCAGGCCCAGCTCCAGGCCGATCTTGCGGACTTCGTCCTTGAACAGTTCGCGCAGCGGCTCGACCAGTTCGAACTGCATGTCTTCGGGCAGGCCGCCGACGTTGTGGTGCGACTTGATCACGTGGGCCTTGCCGGTCTTGGCGCCGGCCGACTCGATCACGTCGGGGTAGATGGTGCCCTGGGCGAGGAACTTGACGTTCTGCAGCTTGGTGGCTTCCTCGTCGAAGACCTCGATGAAGGTCTTGCCGATGATCTTGCGCTTCTGCTCCGGGTCGGCGACGCCGGCCAGGCGGCCGAGGAACTTGTCTTCGGCGTTGGCGCGGATCACTTTCACACCCATGTTCTCGGCGAACATGGCCATCACCTGGTCACCTTCGTGCAGGCGCAGCAGGCCGTTGTCGACGAAGACGCAGGTCAACTGGTCGCCGATGGCCTTGTGCAGCAAGGCTGCGACCACCGAGGAGTCGACACCGCCGGAGAGGCCCAGCAGCACCTTGGACGAACCCACCTGGGCGCGTACAGTGGCGATGGCGTCGTTGACGATGTTGGACGGGGTCCACAGGGCTTCGCAGCCGCAGATGTCCAGCACGAAGCGCGAGAGGATGCGACCGCCCTGCTTGGTGTGGGTCACTTCCGGGTGGAACTGCACGCCGTAGTAGCCACGGGCATCGTCGGCCATCGCGGCGATCGGGCAGCTCGGGGTGCTGGCGAGGATGTGGAAACCTTCCGGGATCTCGGTGACCTTGTCGCCGTGGCTCATCCACACGTCGAGGCCGAACACGCCGTCCTCGTCCACGTGGTCTTCGATGCCGTCCAGCAGGCGGGCCTTGCCGACCACGTCGACGCGGGCGTAGCCGAACTCGCGCAGCTCCGAACCCAGCACCTTGCCGCCCATCTGCTCGGCCATGGTCTGCATGCCGTAGCAGATGCCGAACAGCGGAACCTTCAGGTCGAACACGGCCTGCGGCGCACGCGGGCTGTTGGCTTCGTGCACCGACTCCGGGCCGCCGGCCAGGATGATGCCGCGCGGGGCGAAGGCACGAACGTCCTCGTCGCTCATGTCGAACGGATGGATCTCGCAGTACACACCGATCTCGCGGACGCGGCGGGCGATCAGCTGGGTGTACTGGGAGCCGAAGTCGAGGATCAGGATCCGGTGAGCGTGAATGTCTTGGGCCATGGCCATCTCTCGTAGCGAAATTCTCAAACGACACGGGGCTGTATCAACCAGCCCCGTATCCGACTCATTTACCGAAGAAGCCTCAACCTACGCGGTAGTTCGGCGCTTCCTTGGTGATCTGCACATCGTGGACGTGGGACTCGGCCATGCCGGCGCCGGTGATACGCACGAACTGCGGTTTGGTACGCATATCCTGGATGTCGGCGCTGCCGGTGTAGCCCATCGCGGCGCGCAGGCCACCCATCAGCTGGTGGACGATGGCGGTCAGCTGGCCCTTGTACGGCACACGGCCTTCGATACCTTCGGGCACCAGCTTCTCGGCGCCAGCGGAGGCGTCCTGGAAGTAACGGTCGGAGGAACCGGTGGAGCCGGCCATGGCACCCAGGGAGCCCATGCCACGGTAGGACTTGTAGGAACGGCCCTGGAACAGCTCGATCTCGCCCGGAGCCTCTTCGGTACCGGCGAACATCGAACCCATCATTACGCAGTAGGCGCCGGCCACCATGGCCTTGGCCAGGTCGCCGGAGAAGCGGATGCCGCCGTCGGCGATCAGCGGAACGCCAGTGCCTTCGAGGGCGGCGGCGACGTTGGCGATGGCGGAGATCTGCGGAACACCGACGCCAGCGACGATACGGGTGGTACAGATGGAGCCCGGGCCGATGCCGACTTTCACGGCATCCGCGCCAGCATCGGCCAGTGCCTTGGCGGCTTCGCCGGTGGCGATGTTGCCGCCGATGACCTGGACCTGCGGGAAGGTTTCCTTCACCCAGCGCACGCGCTCGATCACGCCCTTGGAGTGGCCGTGGGCGGTATCGACGACCACCACGTCAACGCCGGCGGCGACCAGGGCGGAAACACGCTCGCCGGTGTCGGCACCGGTGCCGACGGCCGCGCCGACGCGCAGGCGGCCTTCGTCATCCTTGGAGGCCAGCGGGTAGGTCTTGGCCTTCTCGATGTCACGGAAGGTCACCAGACCGGTCAGGCGGAATTTCTCGTCGACCACCAGCATCTTCTCGATGCGGTTCTCGTAGAGCGCGGCCTTGATCTCTTCCAGGGCGGTGCCTTCGCGGGCGGTGACCAACTTGTCCTTCGGGGTCATGATCGCGGAAACGCTGTCGCCGACGTTCGGCTTCACGCGCAGGTCGCGACCGGTGACGATGCCGACCAGCTCGCCCTCTTCCACCACCGGGAAGCCGGAGAAGCCGTACTCTCGGGCAATCTGCAGCAGCTCGATGATCTTGGTCGACGGGGTCACGGTGATCGGGTCGCGAACGATGGCAGTCTCGTGCTTCTTGACCTTGCGAACTTCGGCAGCCTGCTGCTCGATGCCCATGTTCTTGTGGATGATGCCGATGCCGCCTTCCTGCGCCATAGCGATCGCCAGGCGGGATTCGGTCACGGTATCCATCGCGGCGGACACCAGCGGGATATTCAGTTCGATGCCACGGGTCAGTCGGGTTTTCAGGCTCACGTCCTTGGGTAGGACTTCCGAATAACCGGGAATCAGGAGGACGTCGTCGAAAGTGAGGGCTTCTTGGCTGATGCGCAGCATGGCGGGGGCTCCCGATCGGGAAAAATGGAAGCGCGGCATTATATCCCAGCTAGGGGGCATGGCTCAACGCAACCAGACGATCTGAATCGGTCTCGCAAGCTGGCCCCGGTCCACAGGCGCGCTTATCATCCTTGGCCATGCAGAATGATCCCTTCCAACGGCTGGGCCTCGACCGCGAGGTTCTGACCGTCAGCCAGCTCAACCAGCGCGCCCGCCACCTGCTGGAGGACGTGTTCCCGCAGGTGTGGGTCGAGGGCGAGATATCCAACCTCGCCCGCCCCGCGTCCGGCCATATGTACTTCACCTTGAAGGACAGCAACGCCCAGGTGCGCTGTGCGCTGTTCCGGCAGAACGCCCTGCGCGTGCGCCAGGCCCTGCGCGACGGACTCGCCGTGCGGGTGCGCGGCAAGGTTTCGCTGTTCGAGGGACGTGGCGACTATCAATTGATCGCCGATGCCGTCGAACCGGCCGGTGACGGCGCGCTGCGCCTGGCCTTCGAGGCCTTGAAGGAAAAACTCGCCGCCGAGGGTCTGTTCGCCGCCGAACGCAAGCAGGAACTACCCGCCCACCCAAGGCGCATCGGCATCGTCAGCTCGCCCACCGGCGCGGTGATCCGCGACATCATCAGCGTGTTCCGCCGCCGCGCGCCGCAGGTCGAATTGACCCTGGTCCCCACCGCCGTACAGGGCCGCGAGGCCATCGGGCAGATCGTCCGGGCGCTCAAACTGGCCGATGCGCAGGGCTTCGACGCGCTGATCCTGGCCCGTGGCGGCGGTTCGCTGGAAGACCTCTGGTGCTTCAACGAGGAACCGGTGGCCCGCGCCATCGCCGCCTGCGTGACGCCCATCGTCAGCGCCGTGGGCCATGAGACCGACGTGTCCATCAGCGATTTCGTCGCCGACGTGCGTGCGCCCACGCCTTCGGCCGCCGCCGAACTGCTGGCGCCCCACAGCGGCGACCTGCAGCAGCGCCTGGACAGCCTGCGCCGCCGGCTGATCCTGCGCATCCAGGACCGCCTGACCCGCGAGCGGCTGCGTCTGGAAGGCACCGCCCGGCGCCTGCGCCACCCCGGCGAGCGCCTGCGCCAGCAGGCCCAGCGCCTGGACGACCTGGACATGCGCCTGCGCCGCGCCTTCGAGCGCCAGCTGCAGATCCGCCAGGAGCGCGTCGCGCGGCTGGACACCCGTCTCGCCGCGCAGCACCCCGGCCGTAACCTGGCCCTGCTGCGCCAGCGCCTGGACAACCTCAGCGCCCGCCTGCCCCGCGCCACCCACGCGATCCTGCGCGAACAGCGCCAGCGCCTGGACAGCCTGATGCAGACGCTGCACATCGTCAGCCCGCTGGCGACCCTCGGCCGCGGCTACAGCATCCTCCTGGACGACAAGGGCCAGGCCATCCGCAGCGCCGCGCAGACCAGGAACGGCCAGCGCCTGAAGGCCAAGCTGGGCGACGGAGAGCTGGAAGTGCGGGTGGAAGACAACCACCAGGCACCCGTCACCCTTTCCCTGCTGGACTGATTGCCGATGACCGACCTGCTCGCGCCGATCCTGCCGCAACCCGATCCGGACTGGGCCGAAGCCTTCCGCGTGCCGATCATCGAATGCGACCAGCCGCTGCAGGCCCTGGGCATCGCCACCGGCTTCGCGGTGTGGCCGGCCTATCACCGCCTGGGCGTGCCCAATGCGCAGCCGGAATGCTATGCGCGCACGGAAGTCTTCGAGCGCCTGCTGCACGCCGCGAGCCTGCTGCCCGACGGCATCCGCCTGGTGATCCTCGACGCTTGGCGGCCCTTCGCGGTGCAGCAGCACCTGTACGACACGCTCTACGACATCCTCCGCCAGCACGAGCCGAACACCGACCCGGCCGAGCTGACCCGCCGCACCCGCGAGTTCGTCGCGCCGCCCAGCACCCGCGCCGAGTCGCCCAGCCCGCACCTCACCGGCGGCGCCATCGACCTGACCCTGTGCGACCGCGACGGCCGCTGGCTGGACATGGGCAGCCTGTTCGACGAGGCGACGCCGCGCTCCTATACCCGCCATTACGAAGAAATCGCCCAGCCGGACGAAGCCCAGCAACGCGTGCGCGACAACCGCCGGATACTGTTCAACGCCATGCTGGCGGCAGGCTTCAGCAACCTCTCCAGCGAGTGGTGGCATTACGACTACGGCGACCAGCTGTGGGCCGCGCACCTGGGCAAACCCCACGCCATCTATGGGCCGGCGCAGGTGCTGTCGCTGGAGCAGCTGTGGCGCCAGCAGCTCGAAGGCCTGCGCCACTAACGCCTCGGCACAAGAACACGCGGAATCTGTAGGAGCGAGCTTGCTCGCGAACAGCCCCGCTGCAGAGGCTGGCTCGCGAGCAAGGACTGGGGCGTCCCCCTCGGTCCTACGAAGAGCTGCCCGCCGAGACGTTCCGCTTTCGACGAAATCGCCCCGCCCGCCAAAGCGACCCGTGTAGACTGCCCGCTTCGTCCGCCGACACGTCCACGGATAGCGCAATGTTCCGATTCTCCTGCCTGCTCATCGCCACTCTTTTCACCCTGACCGCCCACGCCGAAGGTTTCATCAGCCGCACGCTGAACAAGCCGGTGCCCGGCGGCGTTGCCGTGGTGCAACTGGGCCAGGACGCCGCCGTGCCCACCGCCACCTACCAGGGCAAACCGGTACTGGTGATCCGCGAGGAAGGCCGCGACTGGATCGCCATCGTCGGCATCCCGCTGACCACCAAGGCCGGCAACCAGCAGATCGTCGTGAAACAGGGCGGCGCCAGCCGCAACCTAGGCTTCAGCGTGGGCAGCAAGCACTATAAAGAGCAGCGCATCCGACTTTCGAACACCCGCCAGGTGAACCCGCTGCCCGAGGACCTCAAGCGCATCAACCGCGAGCTGGCCGAGCAGACCGCCGCCTACCGCAGCTTCAGCCCCGGGACGCCGAGCAATCTGGTACTGGACAAGCCGGTCAACGGCCCGCTCTCCAGCCCCTTCGGCCTGCGCCGCTTCTTCAACGGAGAGGAGCGCAACCCGCACTCCGGGCTGGACTTCGCCGTGCCCGCCGGCACCCCGATCAAGTCGCCGGCCGCCGGCAAGGTGATCCTGATCGGCAACTACTTCTTCAACGGCAACACCGTGTTCGTCGACCACGGCCAGGGCTTCATCAGCATGTTCTGCCACATGTCGAAGATCGACGTGAAACTCGGCGATGCGCTCCCACGCGGTGGCGTGGTCGGCCGCGTCGGCGCCACCGGCCGGGCGACCGGGCCGCACATGCACTGGAACGTCAGCCTGAACGACGCCCGCGTCGACCCGGCAATCTTCATCGGCGTCTTCAAGCCCTGATGCGCGTTCGCTTCGATCCGCGCAGCGCGGTCTTCGCGCTGCTCGGGCTGGCCGCACTCGCCTGGCTGGCCACGGCCGGCGCCAACCTCGGCTGGCTGCGCGGTTTCGGCGGCGACGTACTGGCGGTGATCTGGCTGTACTGCCTGCTGCGCGCAGCCTTCGATAGGCCCACTCACTGGCTGGCCGCCGTGGCGCTGGGTTGCGGACTGCTGATCGAACTCGGCCAGTTTCTCGCGGCGACCCTGCATTGGCAGATCGGCAATCGGATTGTGCGCATCCTGCTCGGCAGCACGCCGGACTGGCTGGATGTGCTGGCCTACGCCATCGGCTTCGCGTTGATTCTGCTGACGCACCGCATCAACACGGCCCTCAGGCCAGCGAATAGCTGAAGTACAGCGCCATCTCCCCCGGCAGTACCTGCTGCGGGTCGTAGAGGTCGGTGGACAGGCCGCTCAGGGCGAAGCCACGGGAGCGATAGAAGCCCACCGCAGGCAGGTTGAGATTCTGGGTTTCCAGCCACAGGTGGCGCGCTTCGGTGCCACGCGCCCAGTCCAGGCAGGCGTCCAGCAGCAGTTTGCCGACGCCACGTCCGCGGGCGCCGGCGAGGACGAACAGGTCGTCCAGCACCGCGCGGCGGTTCCAGATTTCGTAGTGGGCGATGGCGAAGCCCAGACGTTCGCCGCCCTCGTCGACAGCGACGGCGGTCCAGTCGGCCGCCGCCACGTCGTCTTCCAGATCGGCGAAGGGATAGCGCTTGGTCTGTGCCTCGGACAGGCGTTCCTCGCGCAGGATGAAACCATCGGCGGCGGACTCGATCCGCAGGATCGAGTCGCTCGAGTAGCTGCCATCGAACCCGTGCAGCCACTCGCCGTCTTGCGCCCAGACCAACGGGCGCAGGAGCAGGCCGCTCATCAGTTCATCTGCATGTCGTGCATGTCGTGCATGTCGTGCATGTCGTGGCCCATGTCCGTTCCCTTCGGCGCGTCCTTCTGCACGGCGACCTCGACCTTCACGTCGCCTGCCTTCTGGAAGTGCAGGGTCAGCGGGAAGCGCTCGCCATCGGCCAGCGGCTTCTTCAGGCCGAACAGCATCAGGTGGTACTGGCCGGGGGCGAAGACCACCTTGCCGCCGGCGGGGATGTCCACGCCTTCGACCTTCTGCATCTTCATCATGCCGTCCTTCTCCACGTGCTGGTGGACCTCGGCGCTGGCGGCGCGGTCGGTTGCGGCGCCGAGCAGACGGTCCGCCTCCTTGCCGTGGTTCTGCACGATGAAATAGGCCGCGCCGTTCACCGAGTTGGCCGGCAGCAGCAGCGACCAGGGATGGTCGATGTGCAGGTTGCCGGCCTCGTACTCATGGGCCAGGGCCGCGCCGGAGAAGCTCAGCAGGGCAGCGAAAGCGAGCAGGGTTTTACGCATGTTCGAGACTCCAGTTGTGCTTGTGATCAGATCCGCCAATACGGCGGGGAAACTTCGGGCCGCAGGCGAAACGATCGCGCCGCAGCATAGCCTGCCTTGCGGCAGACGTCAGGGCAGCCAACCGCTCTGCCCTCAACTCATTGCCGGGCTGTGCGGTTTGAAGCGCGACAGCACGACCCAGTCCAGCACCCACACCAGCAGCAGCGACGCCCCCACCAGCGGGAAGGCGATAGCGAGGATGAGCATGATTGCCACCCCACCCTTCCACACCGGCAGCGCGTGGGGCATCGGCGGCACGCCGAGGCGCCCCTGCGGGCGGCGCTTCCACCAGATCCACAGGCCACTGACCGCGCTGAGCAGGATCATCAGGCAGACGGCGAGCATGAGCAGTTGGTTGAACAGCCCGAACATCTTGCCTTCGTGCAGCATCACGCCGGATTCGACGCTTTTCGCCACCAGTCCATAGTCCTTCCAGCGCACATCGGCGAGGACCTTGCCGGTGTACTGGTCGATGTGCAGGGTGGCGTCGTTGCGCGAGTCGTCGGCGAACACCGAGACGGTGAACACGCCCTCCTCGCCCTTGGGCAGTGCAATGGCGTAGCCCGGTGTCACGCCCGCCTGGTCTGCGGTATCGACCACCTGCTGCAGGCTGATCTGCGGCATCGCCATGCCGCCGGAGCCGTGGGCCATGTGCTCGGCGTGGGCACCACCTGACATCGGCATCGGGGTGTTCTCCATTGCCCAGGGGATGGTCTGTCGATGCGCGTCGTTGAGCGTGCGCGCTTCCAGGTCGGACTTGGGCACCGCGTTCCACATGGCCACCGGGAAACGGTTCCACACGTCGGCGAAGGTCTTGCCCCAGAAGCCGGTCCAGGTCATGCCGGTGAGCAGCATGAACAGCATCAGCAGCGAGCCCCAGAAGCCGACCACCACGTGCACCTCGCGCCACAGCGCACGGCCACGGCGCGACAGGTCCGGCCAGAGCAGCACGCGCAGCGAGCGCTTGCGCGGCCACCACAGGTACAGCCCGGACACCACCAGCACGATGCCCCAGCCGGCGGCCAGTTCGATCAACCGGTCACCCAGGGTACCGATCATCAGCTCGCCGTGCAGCGCGCGGGCCGCCGCCTGCAGGTTGGACTTGGCGTCCTGCACACCGAGCAGCTTGCCGCTGTACGGATCGACGAAGGCATTCACCTCGCGCCCGTCCAGTTGAGCGACGAACTGCGCGCTGCGGTCAGCGGCCGGTGCCGGCAGGTACTGGCTGACCTGTAGTTGCGGATTCTGGTGACGCAGGTGCATCAGTTGCTCGTCGGCGGACAGCCGCACCTCGCCCGGCTTCACCTGCAGCAGGTCGCCGTACATCAACGGGTCGAGCTGCGGCTTGAACAGGTAGATGATCCCGGTGATCGACAGCAGGATCATGAACGGCGCGACGAACAGCCCGGCATAGAAATGCCAGCGCCAGGCCAGATTGTAGAAATCGAATGTCTTCTTCTGCATTCGTTGGTCTCCTCACGCAAGGAGGCCCCCGACCGGCGGGGGCCGGTCGGGCTTCAGAACGAGAAGTCCACTTTGGTCCAGAACGTACGTCCCGGCTCGTGGATCGATTCGGGGTCGTTGGCCGGGTAGCCGAAGCCGGCGTTGCCCGCCAGGTTCAGGTGCTCGGAGTAGTCCTTGTCGAACAGGTTGTCGACGCCGGTGCTGACCTTGAGGTTCTTGCTCAGCTTGTACGCGCCGTTGAGCGAGAACACCGCGAAGCCAGGGCTTTCGTCGAAGTCATAGCCGACCACGTTGCCCTGGTTCTCGGCGATCCGGCCCTGATGCGCGACCACGCGCCAGAGACCGCCGGCGCTCCAGTCGCCTTCCTCGTAACTGAGGCCGAAGCGCGCCTCCAGCGGCGGCATCTGCGGCAGCGCGGTGTCGTCTGTGGTGTTCTTGCCCCAGGCATAGGCCAGGGTGCCGTCGGCGGTCCAGTTGCTGGTCAGCGCGTAAGCCGCCCCCAGCTCGCCACCCATGATCCGCGCGTCGATGTTTCGCGCCTGGGAGGTGCGTCCCATCATGCCGCTGGGCATGTAGTCGAACAGGATGTAGTCACGGATCACGCCGACGTAGCCCGAGGCCCAGGCCTTGAGCTTCTCGTCCTCGTACTGCACGCCAAAGTCGAACTGGGTGGTCTTCTCCGGCTTGATGCTGTCGAAGGCGTTGAGCGAGCCGCTCGGCCCCTTGTTCGGCGAGAACAGCTCCCAGTAGTCCGGGAAACGCTGCACGTGGCCAAGGCCGGCGTACAGGGTGGCCGGCGTGCCGTCCAGGTCGTGCTCGTAGCGCACGAAGCCACTGGGCAGGGTGTCGGCGCGGGTGTCGTCCGCCGTCGGGTTGGGACGCACCATCATGCCCGAGCCGGTGGTCTGCCGGTAATCCTTGGCCGAGGCGCGGTCCAGCCGCGCGCCGCCGATGACGCGGTCGCGCTCGGCGGCGTACCAGGTCAATTCGCCGAACGCGCCGTAATTGTGGAACACCGCATCCTTGTTCCACGGCTGGTCATCGTAGGTGTTGATGCCCATGCCTTTGCGCTGGCGGTGTTCGTTGGTCTGCGCATCGACGCCGGAGATCAGCTTGAAGTCGTCCCAGCGCCAGGTGGCGGCCAGGCGCCCGCCCAGCGTGCGGCGGTCGACGTTGGAGGCCATCGGGCCGGCCATCATGCCGGTGCCGGACGGCGTGCGCAGGCTGTAGTTGTCCATCACGTGGTCGGCGTAGTTGTAGTAGACCTGCGCCTCCAGTGTATCGAGCACTCCACCGATGTTGGACTTCTCGAAGCGCAGGCCGAGGCTCTCGCGCTTGAACTGCGAGCCGTCCATGCCGCGCCCGGCGTAGCGTGCCTCGCCATCGCCCTTGCCGGCGGTGAGCTCGAGAACGGTATCGGCATCCGGGGTCCAGCCCACGGCGACATCGCCGTTCCACTTGTTCCAGCGCGAGGGCACCGTATCGCCGGCGCCGTCGTCGTAATCGTCGGACTGCGATTTGTTGCCGGTGAAGCGCAGGTAACCTTCGGGCCCGCCGGCGGCGGCGTCCAGCACCCGGTCGAAGCGGCCGTTGGAGCCGCCCACCAGGCTGCCGTTGATCCGCGAACCCAGCTCGCCGAAGCGCTCCGGCTCACGGTCGAAGCGAATGGTGCCGGCCGAGGCGCCGGGGCCCCAGATCACGGTTTCCGGACCTTTCACCACCGTGAGTTTGTCGTAGGTTTCCGGGGAGATATAGGAGGTGGGCGCATCCATCCGCGCCGGGCACGCGCCGAGCATGGTGGTGCCGTTGGTGAGGATGTTCAGGCGCGAGCCGAACATGCCGCGCAGTACCGGGTCGCCGTTGGTGCCACCGTTGCGGATGGCGGAGAAGCCGGGGATGGTCTTGAGGTAATCGGCGCCGTCGCTGGCCGGGATCGGCTGGCGCGGCTGCTTGGGGTCGGTAACGATGGTGAGCGGCGAACTCTGTGCCACGGCGGTGATGACACTGGGCTCCAGCTCCACCGCGTGGGCGGCGTGGTCTTCTTCCTCGGCCAGGACAGGCACGGCAGTGAAACCGCCCAGGGCGGTCAGCGCGCAGAGGGCGCGCAAGCCGCCGGCACGCGGCCGACGGAGCATTGGCATGCGGGACATTGCATTTATTCCATGATCGGTGAATACGCCCGTTCCATGCAGACACGCACGGCGCGCAGGCAAAAGCACTCATTCGCGCCCGCGGTCGATGAAGTCGGGATTGTGCAGGGGATCAGCCGATCAGGGCCGGTGGAGCACGCGAGCGGGCGCCGGGGAAGACCGGCGAAGCGGGAATGGTGGAGATCGAGAACTGGACGGCGGGCGTGCCGGTGGTGGGCAAGCCGTGATCCAGCAGGACCGGTGGCGGTGTCAGCGGCGGGCTGTGGATCAGCAGGCTGCAGTAGCCGCACTTCTCCATGAAGGCATCGGCGGTGAGCGGCTTTTCACCGTGGGATGCCGGAGCGGTATGCTGGCCCGAAGCCTGGTGGCCGTCGGCGCTGGCCATCCCGTCCATGCCGGCCATGTCGTGCGTCATGGCCGGGCCGTGCTGCATGCCCCCGTGCTGCGCGGAGGCTCCATGCTCCATCGGCATGGAATGGCCCATCGGCATAGGGTGATCCATCGGCAGCGACTGGGATACCAGTGGGCCGACATAGATCATCAGCATGGCGAACAGCGCCAGCCAGGTTCCTATGCCTTGTCGGGTACGACGGGTCACGAAATGTCCTTGCGGATGGAAAGTCCCCGCCTGAAGCGGGTGCGCCATGATCGCACGGAGTTCCCCGCCCCCACTGCGGCACGTGGACGCAGAATCAGTTAAGCACAGCGCAGGCTACCTATAAAAATTGCTAAAACAATTTATTTCCAGCAATTAATTATCGATTTAAATGACAAAAAGAGTTTTTCTACCAATTTTCCATGAATGCTTGCCATCGCCTTCTCAGGCCATTAGGTTGGCACTCATGAATACCGCACACACCCTCATCCTGCTTCGCCAACACGCCTGCCTGCGCCTGGTCAGCCCGCGACTGCGTGGCTGAGCCCCCTTCCCCGGTTTCGCCTCTTCTCGTCTTCATTTTTCGCGCAGGCCGCTGGCCAGAAAGAACAAGGATTCCGCTCATGAGCATGTTGAAAGATCCGTCGAAGAAATACCGTCCCTTCACCCAGATCACCCTGCCCGACCGCACCTGGCCGGACAAGATCATCGACAAGGCGCCGATCTGGCTGTCCACCGACCTGCGCGACGGCAACCAGTCGCTGATCGAGCCGATGGACGCCGAGAAGAAGATGCGCTTCTTCAAGTGCCTGGTTCAGGTGGGCCTGAAGGAAATCGAAGTGGGCTTCCCGTCCGCCTCGCAGACCGACTTCGACTTCGTTCGCGAGCTGATCGAGGGCGGCCACATTCCCGATGATGTCACCATCCAGGTGCTGACCCAGGCCCGCGACGACCTCATCGAGCGCACCTTCGAGTCCCTGAAGGGTGCGAAGAAGGCCATCGTCCACTACTACAACGCCTGCGCACCGGCCTTCCGCAAGATCGTCTTCAACCAGGACAAGGCGGGTGTGAAAGCCATTGCCATTGCCGCCGGCAACACCGTCAAGCGCCTGGCCGCCGCCGCGCCGGAAACCCAGTGGGGCTTCGAATATTCGCCGGAAGTGTTC
The DNA here is from genome assembly GCF_000349845.1 of Pseudomonas sp. ATCC 13867. NCBI lineage: Bacteria > Pseudomonadati > Pseudomonadota > Gammaproteobacteria > Pseudomonadales > Pseudomonadaceae > Pseudomonas > Pseudomonas sp. ATCC 13867. The sequence goes on from NC_020829.1 coordinate 4,220,950, forward strand.
ACTTCCACCGAGACCGACTTCGCCGTCGAGGTGTGCAACGCGGTGATCGACGTGTTCCAGCCGACCCCGGCCAACCGTCTGATCCTGAACCTGCCCGCCACCGTCGAGTGCGCCACGCCGAACAACTACGCCGACCAGATCGAGTGGTTCTGCCGTCACATCGACAAGCGCGACAGCGTGATCATCAGCCTGCACACCCACAATGACCGTGGCACTGGCGTGGCCGCTTCGGAACTGGCCCTGATGGCCGGCGCCGACCGCGTCGAAGGCTGCCTGTTCGGCAACGGCGAGCGTACCGGCAACCTGTGCCTGGTGACGATGGCGCTGAACATGTACACCCAGGGCATCGACCCCGAGCTGGACTTCTCCGACATCGACGCCGTGCGCAAGGTGGTGGAAGAGTGCAACCAGATTCCGGTGCACCCGCGTCACCCGTACGTCGGCGACCTGGTCCACACCGCCTTCTCCGGCTCCCACCAGGACGCCATCCGCAAGGGCTTCGCCCAGCAGCAGGCGGACGCCGTGTGGGAAGTGCCGTACTTGCCGATCGACCCGGCGGACATCGGCCGCAGCTACGAGGCGGTGATCCGTGTGAACAGCCAGTCCGGCAAGGGCGGCATCACCTTCCTGCTGGAGCAGGAATACGGCATCAGCCTGCCGCGCCGCATGCAGATCGAGTTCAGCCAGGTGGTGCAGAACGAGACCGATCGCCTGGGCCTGGAAATGACCGCCGAGCAGATCTACACCCTGCTGCAGAACGAGTACCTGCAGGCCGTCTCCCCGTTCGGCCTGAAGAACTACCGCCTGCAGGAAGAGAACGGCATCTGCGCCATCGACATCGACGTCACCCACAAGGGCGAACAGCACCGCTGGCACGGCAAGGGCAAGGGCACCCTGGAAGCCCTGGTCGCCTCGTTGCCGGTGGAAGTCGAGATCATGGACTACAACGAGCACGCCATCGGCTCCGGCACCAACGCCCGCGCGGCTGCCTACATCGAACTGCGCGTCGAGGGTGGTCGTTCGCTGCACGGCATCGGCATCGATGAAAACATCACCACCGCGAGCTTCCGTGCGCTGTTCAGCGCCCTGAACCGCGCCGTGACGCTGGGCCACGCGAAAGCCGCATAAGCCCGCTAGTACCGCTGTCCCCTTTGCCCCGGACGCCTTGCGCGTCCGGGGCTGTTTTCACGGAGTGAAAACATGTCGACCGCCCCGCAGGACAATCCCTTCCAGACACCCGCCGCCATCCTCCAGGATGCCCCCGGCGTCGCCACCGGCGAACCGCTCTACCGTCTCGCCGCCGTCGGCATCGCCACCTTCTTCGGCACCCCCGTGGCCGGCGCCTGGGTCATCGCGCAGAACCTCAAGCGTCTCGGCCGCCCCGAGCAGATACGCAAGACCTGGCTGACCGGCATCGGCGTCCTGCTACTGGCCTTCGTCATCGCCTGGTTTTTGCCGGGCAGCTTCCCCGCTGCGCCGATCAACATCGTCACGCTCCTCGCCATGCAGCAGTACGCCAAGCAGAACATCGGGGAGGAACTAGACCGCCACGCCGCAGCGGGCGGCGCCTTCCACTCGAACTGGCGTGCGTTCGGCGTCAGCCTGCTCATCCTGCTCGCCGTCCTGGCCGCGCTGTTCGGCCTGAGCCTGGTCGTCGCCTACCTGCTGGGCGTGAACGCCTGAGCTCTCGCGGGCAAGGCCTGAAACGCCGAAGGCCCCAACCGGGGCCCTCTCGTCTTACTCGTCGTCGCCGCTGGCGGTCACCGCGCCCAGGCAGCACAGGCGATGCTCCTGGTCGCCGGCGTGGAGCAGCCAGCTTCCATCCGCGGCCTGATAGCGGGCCTCCATCACCTCGTTGTAGCTGAAGCGCCACTGGCGGCGGTCGCGGCCATCAATGGACTCGATCTGCAGCACCACCTCCTCGCTGGCGAAGGGCTGGTCCGCGTGGGCTGCCGCATCGGCCTGGTCCAGCAGCGCCTCGTTCAACTCGAACTGCCAGGCGTGCAGGCCGTCGATCAACAGCATGTCGGCGGTTTCCAGCTGGTCCAGCAGATAGGGAGTCGTGGTCATGGCGGGCACTCGGCAATGGGCAGGCCATCATGATAGAGCAAAACCCATTGCCAGCCCTCCCCTCCTAATCGGCCAGCGCCGCCAGTACACCACGCAGCCGCTCGATGGTAGCCGGGGCACAGGGCTGCATCGGCTCACGCAACTCGTCGGCGATCAACCCCTGCAGCGCCAGCGCCGCCTTGACCGCGGCGGGGTTGGGCTCGGCGAAGGCGGCCTGGATCCAGGGCAGCAAGCGGTAGAAGGTCGCCCGAGCGCCAGCCAGATCGCCCGACTCAACCTGATGCAACATCCGCACATAGAGATCGGCACGCACATGGGCGGAAGCGGAAATCGCTCCGGCGCCGCCCTGGCACAGGTTGTTGAAAATCTGCAGGTCCTCGCCCGTCAGCACCTCCACCTCGCCATCGGCGATCAATGCCAGGGTGGTCTCCAGATCGCCGCCGCAATCCTTGATCGCAGCGATGCGCGGGTGGCGTACGATGCGCCGCAGGGTCTCGCGCTCGATGCGCACGCCGGTGCGGTAGGGAATGTCGTAAAGCACGACCGGCACAGTGGCGGCATCGGCCACGGTCTGGAAAAACGATTCCAGCCCCGCCTGCGACGGCCGGATGTAGTACGGCGCCGGCACCAGCAGGCCGGCCAGCGGGCGGCGCTGGATCTGTTGCTGGAAGGCCAGCAGCTCGCGCAGATTGTTGCCCGCCAGCCCCATGATCACCTGCTGCGGCGGCACCCACTGCAGCACGGCATCGAGAACGGCGAGCTGCTCCTCGTGGCTCAGCGCAGCCGCTTCCCCGGTGGTGCCGCAGACCACGAAGCCGGTGACGCCATCCTCCAGCAAGCGGGCGACCAGCGTGTGCAGCGCGGCGAAATCGACTTCCCCGGCCCGGAAAGGAGTAGCCAGCGCCACCCAGATTCCTCGAAACGTAGACATGCAAAACTCCTTGTGGCTGACCGTCTGGTCGCCGTCAGGGGGGATGCGGGAATCAAGCGGGGAGAAATGAAGACCTGGCGCCTTGTGTCCTGTCAGCCCATCTGACGGGACAGCACGCCCCGGTCAAATGAGCGACTGTTTCTTCGATTTCTTGGCAACCACGACGCATGCGCCAGCCTGGGCGTAGAAGCCCAAGAACGGCAGCGAGGAGTCGAGGTTGGCAAGCATGGGCGATTCGGTGTGCGAAATCAGGTCCCCGATAGTGCGCAAGCTCCCGTGTGCCTGTCAACCACGCCCTAGGGTCTATGCTGGTTCAACGACATTGCACCGGGAGATCTGACAGATGAAACGTCGCGAACTGGGTCAGTCCGGACTGGCTATCCCGCCCCTGGTGTTCGGTGGCAACGTATTCGGCTGGGCATCGGACGAAACCACCTCGTTTCGTCTGCTGGATGCGGTGGTCGACGCCGGCATCAACTGCATCGACACCGCCGACGTGTATTCGCGCTGGGTGCCCGGACACGTCGGCGGCGAGTCGGAGACCCTGATCGGCAGGTGGCTGAAAAAGACTGGCAAGCGCAGCCAGGTGCAGATTGCCACCAAGGTCGGCATGGACATGGGCAACGGCCACAAGGGTCTGTCGGCGGTGTACATCGAACAGGCCCTGGAACGCTCGCTCAAGCGCCTGCAGACCGATTACATCGATCTCTACCAGGCCCACTGCGACGACCCGCACACCTCCCTGGAGGAAACCATGGGCGCCTTCGCCGAAGCCGTGGAGAACGGCAAGGTCCGGGTCATCGGCGCCTCCAACCTCGACGCCCGGCGCCTGCGCGAGGCCCGCGAGCTCTGCGACCGCCTGAAGCTGCCGAACTACCAGAGCCTGCAGCCCAACTACAACCTCTATGACCGCGCCAACTACGAGACCAGCCTGGAACCCACGGTGAAGCAACTGGGGCTGGGAGTCATCAGCTTCTATTCGCTGGCGGCGGGCTTCCTCACTGGCAAGTACCGTAGCGAGGCGGACCTTAACAAGAGCAGCGTGCGCGGCTACAAGGTGAAGAACTTCATGAACGCGCGCGGCTTCGCCATCATCGACGCGCTGGAAGAAGTGGCCGGCGAGCTGAATGCCACGCCGACGCAGGTCGCGCTGGCCTGGCTGATGGCCCGGCCGAGCATCACCGCGCCGATCGCCAGTGCGTCGAAGCTGGAGCAGTTGCCGGACCTGATCGCGGCGGTCGAGTTGAAGCTGAGCGACGAGGCGATCCAGCGGCTGGATACCGCCAGCGCGTATTGAAGGCCGAATAGACCTGTAGGAGCGAGCTTGCTCGCGAACGCTCTGGCTCTTGAGCGGGGTGGTTCGCGAGCAAGCTCGCTCCTACAAGAGCCGCATCGATCCTGGGTCGCTGGAATATCGGACTCTTAAGAGCATCGCGGACGAACTGATATCAGAGCTGGATATCGAACCGATCCGCATCCAGATAGGCCGGGAAACGCTCGCGGTACGCCGCCAGCTCCGCCGCACGCAGGGCCACCTGGAACACCCCGTCGGCATGCCCCGCCGCCAGCAGGCTGTCGCCCTGGAAGTCCAGTACCTGGCTGTCGCCGGAATACGCGTGGCCCTTGCCATCCTCGCCAACGCGGTTGACCGCCGCGACGTAGCAGAGGTTTTCGATGGCCCGCGCCGGCAGCAGGCGGTTCCAGTGCTGGCGGCGCGCGGCCGGCCAGTTGGCGGTATAGAGCAGCAGGTCGGTGTCCTGGGCATCGCGGCTCCACACCGGGAAGCGCAGGTCGTAGCAGACCAATGGGCGAATCCGCCAGCCTTTCCACTCCAGCAGCACCTGATGCTCGCCCGGCGTGTAGTGCTTGTGCTCGCCGGCCATGCGGAACAGGTGGCGCTTGTCGTAATGCAGCATCTCGCCATCCGGGCGCGCCCAGAGCAGGCGGTTTCGGTGGCTGCCGTCGGCGACACGGATGATCACGCTGCCACAGACCACAGCGTCGAGCCTCGATGCTTGCTTGCGCAGCCAGGCGTAGGTCTCGCCCTCCTCCATCTCGGCCAGGGTCTCGGAGTCCATTGAAAAGCCGGTGGTGAACATCTCCGGCAGGATCACCACGTCCGCGCCACGGGCACTTTCCAGCAGCACCTCGAAGCGCTCGCGGTTGGCCTCGGCGTCGTGCCAGACCAGGGTGGTCTGCACCAGTGCCAGCTTCAAGTCCGGCAGTTGGCTCAGATCGCGCATAGTCTTTCCGCCGCCTGACGCAGCGTCTCCTCTTTCTTGGCGAAGCAGAAGCGCACCAGGCGCATGTCCGCCGGGGGCTGCTGGTAGAACACCGAGACCGGGATGGCGGCCACGCCATGCTCGCGGGTCAGCCATTCGGACATGGCGACGTCGTCCAGGTCCGGGCGGATCGCCGAGTAGTCGGCCACCTGGAAGTAGGTGCCGGCGGCACGCTGGAAGCCGAAGCGCGAGTTCTCCAGCAGGTCGCAGAACAGGTCGCGCTTGGCCTGGTAGAAACCGGGCAGCTCGCGCAGGTGCTCGGGGTGCGCGGCCATGAAGTCGGCCAGCGCCCATTGCAGCGGGGTCACGCCGCAGAAGTTCACGTACTGGTGGATCTTGCGCATCTCCGCCGACAGCACCGGCGGCGCCACCACGTAGCCGGTCTTCCAGCCGGTGACGTGATAGGTCTTGCCGAAGGAACTGATCACGAAGGCGCGCGGATACAGCTCGTCATGGGCCAGCACGCTGGCGTGCTGCACACCGTCGTAGATCAGGTGCTCGTAGACTTCGTCGCTGATGACGTAGATCTCGCGGTCGCGGATCAGCGCGGCCAGGCGGTCCAGGTCGGCGCGGTCGATCAGCGCGCCGCTGGGGTTGTGCGGGCTGTTGAGGAAGATCAGGCGGGTGCGCGGGGTGATGGCGTCGGCCATGCGCTGCCAGTCGATGCGGAAGTCCGGCAGGCTCAGCGGCACATGCACGCAACGGCCGCCAGCCAGCTCCACCGAGGGTTCGTAGCTGTCGTAGCAGGGGTCGAGGACGATGGCTTCATCGCCCGCGCGGATCAGCGCCTGCACCGCGCAGAAGATCCCTTCGGTCGCACCGGGGACAATGGTCACCTCGGTGTCGGCGCTGACCTTGCGACCGTAGAAGCTGGCAACCTTGGCCGCGACCTGTTCGCGCAGGGCCGGCAGGCCGGTCATCGGGCTGTACTGGTTGTGCCCGGCCATCACGTGGCGGGCGACGGCTTCGAGCAATGGCGCAGGGCTGTCGAAGTCGGGGAAACCCTGGGAGAGGTTCAGCGCAGCGCATTCGGCGGCGAGCTGGGACATGCGGGTGAAGATGGTGGTGCCGACATTCGGCAGTTTGCTGGTGAGCATGGCGTGACTACAGGCTGCGGGCGATGAGAGGGAAGCCCTACTCTATCGCCTACAGCCGTATGCCTGAAGCCCGACAGGCGTTATTTACGCTTGTCCTTCTTCTTCTTCTCGGCCTTCTTGTGGTGCGACATCAGCCGGCGCTTCTTGTTGACCTGGCGTTCGGTGAGCTGGGTCTTCTTGCCTTCGAACGGGTTGTCGCCGCCCTTGTACTCGATGCGGATCGGCGTACCGACCAGTTTGAGCACGCGCCGGTAGGTCTTCTCCAGGTAGCGCGTGTAGGCCTTGGGCACCGAGTCCACCTGGTTGCCGTGGATCACGATCAGCGGCGGGTTGGCGCCGCCCAGGTGTGCATAGCGCAGCTTGATGCGACGGCCATTGACCATCGGCGGCTGGTGGACCTGGATGGCGTCTTCCAGAATCTGCGTGAGCTTGCTGGTGGGCCAGCGGGTCACGGCGGAACGGAAGGAGTCCTGCACCGACTTGTACAGGTGCCCGACGCCGGTGCCGTGCAGCGCGGAGATGAAGTGGATGTCGGCGAAGTCGGCGAACATCAGCCGGCGCTCCAGCTCCGTCTTCACGTACTCGCGTTCGCCCGAATCCATGCCGTCCCACTTGTTCAGGGCGATGACCAGCGCGCGACCGGTCTCCAGCACGAAGCCGAGCAGATTGAGGTCGTGCTCGACCACGCCTTCGCGGGCGTCCATGACGAAGATGACCACATTGGCGTCCTGGATCGCCTGCAGGGTCTTCACCACGGAGAATTTTTCCACCGCCTCGAAGATCTTGCCGCGGCGGCGCACGCCGGCGGTGTCGATCAGGGTGTACTTCTCTTCGTTGCGCTCGAAGGGAATGTAGATGCTGTCGCGGGTGGTGCCGGCCTGGTCGTAGACGATCACCCGCTCTTCGCCGAGCATGCGGTTCACGAGCGTGGACTTGCCGACGTTGGGGCGGCCGATGATGGCGATCTTGATGCCATCCTTCTCGCTCGGGCCGGGGATGCGCTTGGGCTCCTCGCCCTCGGCGACCTCTTCCAGTTCGCCCGGCAGGTCGTTGTCTTCCGGCGCCTCGGGCTCGGGGACGAACAGGTCGCCCAGGGCTTCCTGCAGCATCTGGGTGATGCCACGGCCGTGGGCGGCGGCGATCGGGATCGCATGGCCCAGGCCCAACGGGCTGAACTCGGCGCGGGCGATGTCCGGATCGACGGTGTCGACCTTGTTCGCCACCAGGAAGCTGCGCTTGTTCCGTTTGCGCAGGTGCTCGGCGATCATCTGGTCGGCGGCGGTCAGGCCGGCGCGGGAGTCGACCATGAACAGCACCGCATCGGCCTCTTCGATAGCCTGCAGCGATTGCTCGGCCATCTTGGCATCGATGCCTTCCTCGTCACCGGAGATACCGCCGGTGTCGATGACGATGAATTTCTTGCCCTGCCACTTGGCCTCGCCGTACTGGCGATCGCGGGTCAGACCGGCGTACTCGGCGACGATGGCGTCGCGGGTCTTGGTCAGGCGGTTGAACAGGGTGGACTTGCCGACGTTCGGGCGGCCCACCAGGGCTATTACGGGAACCATGCGGCTCTCCAGGAAAATTTCAGAATTTCTTAAAAACACGACGGCCGCTGCCGTAAAAAACGGCAGCGGCCGGCAGTAACACTCAGCTTAGCGGAGCGTGTAGGCGACCAGCTTTCCGCTGTTGCCGAACACGTACATCCAGCTGCCGACTACCAGCGGGCGAACCCGCACGCCGTCGCCGTCGACCTTCTCGCGGCCAACGAAACGACCATCCACCTGGCTCAGCAGGTGCAGGTAACCTTCCAGGTCACCGACCACCACGTTGCTCGAGAACACGGCCGGAGCGGACAACTGGCGGCGAGCCAGGGCGTCGTTGCTCCACAGCGAGGACGAACCACGGGAATCCAGGCTTTCCACGGTGCCGCTGGCCTGGCTGATGAACACGCTGCCGGTGCCTTCGGCGACGCCGACGTAGCTGGACGCCTCACGTTGCCAGAGCACACGGCCGGTTCTTTCGTCCAGCGCCGCAGCGCGGCCCTGGTAGCTGGCGACATAAAGGACGCCATCGGCCAGCAGCAGACCGCCGTCGATATCGACCACGCGGTCCAGTTCGGAACGACCCTGCGGGATAGCCACGCGCTGTTCCCACACCGGCAGGCCGCGCTGTACGTCCACGGCAACGACCTTGCCGCTGGCCAGGCCAGCCAGGGCCAGACCGCCATCGATCAGCGGAGCACCGGTACCACGCAGGGTCAGCACCGGTACGGTGCTTTCATAGAGCCAGCGCTGGTTGCCGGTGGCGGCATCGAAGCCGACCAGTTTGTCGTCCTGGGTCTGCACCACCACCACGTCGCCGTTGGTGGCCGGGGCGGCCAGCACTTCGCTGGAAACCTTGGAGCGCCACTTCTGTTCGCCGCTGCCGGCGTCCAGAGCGATCACGTCGCCACGCATGGTGCCCAGCAGGACCAGCCCGTTGCCCGCGCCAACGGCGCCGGAAATCGGCAGGTCGAGGTCCTTTTTCCACAACACGTCACCGCTTTCGCGCTGAATCGCCATGACCCGGCCTTCAGCGGACGCGGCGTAGATGGTCTGGCCATCCACCGCCGGTTCGAGCAGGTTGTACAGCTCGCCCTGGCCGTCACCGACCGAACGGCTCCACTGCTTCTCCAGACGGACCTCTTCCTTGAAATCGGTGAGTTCCGCCGGCGGCAATTCTTTCTTGCTGTTGCTGCTGCAACCGACAGCCAACAGGGTCAGCGCGAGCAACGCGGCATGTTTCCAGCGCAACATGTCAGGCGTCTCCCTTGGCCAGGTCGTCGAGCTTCATCTGCAGGGCGCCGACGGCGGCGTCTTCCGGCAGGGCGGCCTTGGCCTTCTCGTAGGCGGTACGGGCCTCGTCTTCACGTTTGAGCTGGACCAGCAGGTCGCCGCGCAGTTCTTCGCGGGTGGCGACATAGGCCTTTTCGACGTTGCCATCGAGCAGCTTCAGGGCTTCCTCGGACTTGCCCTGGGCACCCATCACACGGGCGAGGCGCTGGCGCGCCAGCTCGCCAAGGGTGGTGTCCACGGGCTTGTCGACGATGGCCTTGAGTTCAAGAACAGCGTCATCCAGCTTGCCGTTGTCCACCGCGACCTTGGCGACGAACAGGCGACCGTACTGGGCATACGAGGTACCGGCGTATTCGCTGGTCAGCTTGTTGGCCAGCTCGGCAACCCTGGCGGTATCCGGCTTGCCGGTGGGGTTCAGGGCGGTTTCCAGCAGGGCCTGGTAAACCACGGAGGCCCCCTGGGCCTGGTTGTTCTGGTACTTCTTCCAGGCTTGCCAGCCGAATACCACCACCAGTGCCAGTGCGGCACCGGTCAGCAGGGGCATGCCGTTGCGCTGCCACCAGTCCTTGATGTCGGCGATCTGTTCTTCTTCGGTACGCGTACTCACCCCAATACTCCTATCCGCTCGATTCTCAAGCCTGCCGCAGGCAGGCTGCCAGGTGCTCGGGCAGAGCGTCCCAGGCGATGTTCTGTTGTTCGCCCTCGCCACGCAGGGGCTTGAAACCTACCACGCGACTGGCCAGTTCGTCGTCACCCAGAATCATTGCGAACTGTGCACCGCTCTTGTCGGCCTTCTTGAACTGGCTCTTGAAGCTGCCGCCGCCGGCGTTGACCAGCAGGCGCACGCCGGGAATGGCGTCGCGCAGGCGCTCGGCCAGGCTCAGGCCGGCGAGCTCGGCGGCCTCGCCGAAGGCGCAGAGGTACAGGTCCGCCGGGCGATTGAGCGCTTCGGGAACCAGGCCCAGGGTATCCAGCAGCAACACCAGGCGCTCCACGCCCATCGCGAAGCCCACGCCCGGCGTCGGCTTGCCGCCGAACTGGCTGACCAGACCGTCGTAACGACCACCGCCGCAAACGGTGCCCTGGGCGCCGAGCTTGTCGGTGACCCACTCGAACGCGGTACGGCAGTAGTAGTCCAGACCACGCACCAGCTTCTGGTTGATTTCGTAGCGCAGGCCGACCGCGTCCAGGCGAGCCTTGAGGCCCTCGAAGTGCGCGATCGACTCTTCATCCAGGTAGTCGTGCAGGGTCGGCGCGCCGACCAGCAGGGCCTGAGTGCTTTCCACCTTGCTGTCGAGGATGCGCAGCGGGTTGGTGGTCATGCGGCGCTGGCTGTCTTCGTCGAGCTGGTCGAAACGATCCTGGAGATAGGCGACCAGTGCATCACGGTAGCGCGCACGGGCCTCGCTGGAACCCAGGGTATTGAGCTGCAGGGTCACGGCATCGGCCATGCCCAGCTTCTGCCACAGGCGCCAGGTGAGGATGATCAGCTCGGCGTCGATGTCCGGTCCGGGCAGGTTGAAGACTTCCACGCCAATCTGGTGGAACTGGCGATAGCGGCCCTTCTGCGGCTTCTCGTAGCGGAACATCGGCCCTGTGTACCAGAGCTTCTGCACCTGGCCGCCGCCGGAAAGGCCGTGTTCGAGCACGGCACGCACGCAACCCGCGGTACCTTCCGGACGCATGGTGAGGGATTCGCCGTTGCGGTCGAGGAAGGTGTACATCTCCTTGTCGACCACGTCGGTACCTTCACCGATGCCACGGGCGAAGAGTTCGGTGAACTCCAGGATCGGCATGCGGATTTCTTTGTAGCCGTAGCCATCGAGCAGCTCGGCAAAGGTACTTTCCAGATAGCGCCAGGCCGGGGTCTGTTCCGGCAGGATGTCGTTCATGCCACGGATGGCTTGCAGGGACTTGCTCACGTAGGGTCCTTGTTGCGGTCAGCCGCGCACGATCAGTGCGGCGTCGGCCTCGGCCTTCTCGGCCGCTTTTTCGCGGATCAGCCGTTCCAGCTCATCCACCAGGTTTTCGTTCTGCAGCTTCTGCGCGGGCTTGCCGTCGATGTAGATCAGGTTGCTCGGCGTACCACCGGTGAGGCCGATGTGGGCTTCCTTGGCTTCGCCGGGACCGTTGACCACGCAGCCGATCACGGCCACGTCCAGCGGGACCAGCAGGTCTTCCAGGCGGCCTTCCAGCTCGTTCATGGTCTTCACCACATCGAAGTTCTGCCGCGAGCAGCTCGGACAGGCGATGAAGTTGATGCCACGGGAACGCAGGTGCAGCGACTTGAGGATGTCGAAGCCGACCTTGATCTCTTCCACCGGGTCGGCGGCCAGGGAAATACGGATGGTGTCGCCGATGCCTTCGGCGAGCAGCATGCCCAGGCCGACGGCGGATTTCACCGTGCCCGAGCGCAGCCCGCCGGCTTCGGTGATGCCCAGGTGCAGCGGTTGCTCGATCTCTTTCGCCAGCAGGCGGTAGGCGGCAACGGCCATGAACACGTCGGAGGCCTTCACACTGACCTTGAAGTTCTGGAAGTCCAGCTTGTCGAGGTGATCGACATGACGCATGGCCGACTCCAGCAGGGCTTCCGGAGTCGGTTCGCCGTACTTCTTCTGCAGGTCCTTCTCCAGGGAACCGGCGTTGACGCCGATGCGGATCGGGATGTTGCGCTCGCGGGCGGCATCCACCACGGCCCTCACCCGGTCCTCGCGACCGATGTTGCCGGGGTTGATGCGCAGGCAATCGACACCCAGCTCGGCCACGCGCAGGGCGATCTTGTAGTCGAAGTGGATATCGGCGACCAGCGGCACCTTGACCTGCTGCTTGATCCTGCCGAAGGCCTCGGCGGCGTCCATGTCCGGCACGGAGACGCGGACGATGTCGGCGCCTGCGTCTTCCAGACGACGGATCTGGGCCACGGTGGCGGCCACATCGAGGGTATCGGTGTTGGTCATGCTCTGCACGGCGATGGGGGCATCCCCACCCACCGGCACGTTACCTACCCAGATCTTGCGGGACAGGCGACGTTTGATCGGAGACTCGCAATGCATCTTACTGTCCACCCAACGTCAGGCGCGCGGTACCGCCGCGCGCCGGTGTCACTTCGACCGGCTGGCCGTTGTAGCTGACCTGCGCACCACGGGCGAAGCCCAGGCGCAGTTGAACCGGAGCCTTGGCCGCCAGCTCCAGGCTGTCGCCCTTGCGCTTCAGCGCGCCGAACAGGACCTTGCCATCGGCATCGGTGACCTGGGTCCAGCAGTCCTCGGTGAATTGAATCCTGACCACGCCCTGACCCGCGGCGGCGACCACCGGAGCAGCGACCGGGGCAACCGCTTGGACTTCGGCCGGTGCGACCGGTACAGCCGGCTGCGCGACGGCAGGTTGCTGTGCGGAAGCGACCGGAGCCGGAGCCTGGGCCGGAGCCGCTTCGCCAACAGCCGCAGCGGCAGGATTAGCGGTTACGGCCGGCGGCGTGCCTTCGGTCGGGGTCTCGGCGGTGGCGCTATCCGCGGCAGGCTCGGACGGCACGACTGCAGTATCGGCCTGGTCCTCGGCGACGGCCTGGTCTTCCGGCTCGTCGAGGGTATGGATCTCGGTGGTGCCGTCGGCGCTCTCGACCTCGACATGCTCCATATTCAGGCTACCGCTCTCAGCGGTGCGGGCAGCACGCTCCTGCCACCAGAAGTAGCCGAAGCCGATCAGCAGGGCGAGCAGCACGAGGCTGAACAGGCGCAGCAGGTTGCGCGACAGGCGCACCGGCTCGACCACGCGACCGAGGCTGTGCACGCTGCTGCCGCTGGCGTCGGTGCCGGTGTACTGGTCGAAGGACTGGACCATCTGCGCCTGGTCCATGCCCAACAGCTTGGCGTAGGCGCGTACGTAGCCGCGCGCGAAGGTGTGGCCGGGCAACTGATCGAAGGAACCCTGCTCCAGCTGGCGCAGCGAGTGCTCGGTCAGGTTCAGCTGGCCTGCGACCTGGGCGATGCTCCAGCCCTTGTTCTCACGGGCCTGACGCAGTGTTTCGCCAGGATTGGCTCGGGTCGTGCCGATGACATCGGACTGCGACGTGCTCATCATTTATCCGCCTGGTATGCCTGGTATTCAGGAGAAGCGGGATACAGGCGCTTGAGTTGCAGCCCGTAGCTGGCAGCGGTATCCCGGTCGTCGAAGATCTTTGCCAGTCGAATGCCCAGCAGCAGGCTGCGCGCGCTCTGCGGCCCCTGCCTGAGGTATTCCTGATAGTAGGCCCGCGCCGGAACGTACTGGCGATCCTGGTAGTTGAGCTCGGCCATCTCGATCAGTGCGCTGGGCTGATTGCGATTGAGGCGAATAGCCTTCTCGAAGTATTCCTTGGCCTGCTCCCGCTGCTTGAGCTGGAGGCTGACCAGCCCGAGGTTCTCGAAGATCCGCGAACGCTCGGGATACAAGCCATCCTCGGCGGCCTTGATGTAGGCGTCGTAGGCTTCCTTGTAGCGTTTTTGCTCGAACAGGAAGCCGCCGTAGTTGTTCAGGATGCGCGCATCGTCCGAACGGGAGGACAGTGCCTTGCGGTATTCGGTTTCGGCCAGTTGCGGTTCCATCTCGGTCTGATAGACCGCGGCCAGCGCGGTATGCGCGTCGGCACTGGACGGATCGAGCTCCAGCGCCTGGCGCAGCGGGACCTTGGCCTGTTCGGCATTGCCGGCCCGCAGGTAGCCGAGCCCCAACTGGATATAGGCGTCGCGCGCCTCATCCCGGCCCTTATCGGTTTTCAGAGGATCCTGTTTACCAGTCGACACGCAACCCGTCAGCACGGTTGCCAACAGCAAGAACAGCGCGGCGCGCAGGGTCATCGGATTCCTCCCCGGGTCAGTTTCGATTGGCGGCGTTCGACGCCTGCTCGTTTTCCGTCGCCAGTTGGCGTACGGCGATATAGCGCTCGCTGCGGCGGGTGCGGTCCATCACCTGGCCCACCAGTTGGCCACAGGCGGCGTCGATGTCCTCACCGCGGGTGGTGCGCACGGTCACGTTGAAACCGCCCTTGTGCAGCATGTCCTGGAAACGGCGGATGGCATTGTTGCTCGGCCGCTCGTAACCCGAATGCGGGAACGGATTAAACGGAATCAGGTTGATCTTGCAAGGGAAATCCTTGAGCAATGCGATCAGTTGCTCGGCATGCTCGGGCTGGTCGTTGACGTTGGCCAGCAGGGTGTACTCGACGGTCAGCACGCGCTCCTTGCCCAGGCGCGTGATGTAGCGGTAGCAGGCGTCGAGCAGCATCTCCAGCGGGTACTTCTTGTTGATCGGCACCAGCTGGTTGCGCAGTTCGTCGTTGGGGGCGTGCAGCGACAGGGCCAGGGACACGTCGGTGACCTCGGCGAGCTTGTCGATCATCGGCACCACGCCGGAGGTGGACAGGGTCACCTTGCGCTTGGAAATACCGTAGCCGAGGTCTTCCATCATGATGCTCATGGCGCTCACGACGTTGTCGAAGTTCAGCAGCGGCTCGCCCATGCCCATCATCACCACGTTGGTGATGGCACGGTCGATCTTGCCCGGGACGGTCCCGAACGATTGGTTGGCGATCCACACCTGGCCGATGATCTCGGCGGAGGTCAGGTCGCTGTTGAAACCTTGCTTGCCGGTGGAGCAGAAGCTGCAGTCCAGCGCGCAACCGGCCTGGGACGACACGCACAGGGTGCCGCGGCCGCCCTGCGGGATGTACACGGTCTCGACGCAACTGCCCGAGGCCACGCGCACCACCCACTTGCGGGTACCGTCAGAGGAAATGTCCTGGCTGACGATCTCCGGAGGACGAATTTCGGCAACGGCCTCGAGCTTTTCGCGCAAGGCCTTGCCGACGTTCGTCATGGCGCTGAACTCGAGAGCGCCAAAGTGGTGAATCCATTGCATCACCTGGCCGGCGCGGAAGCGCTTTTCACCGATGGACTCGAAGAATTCCTCGAGCTGGGGCTTGGTCATGCCCAGCAGGTTGGCCTTTACAGCGGTATCAGTCATGGATTCACCCTCGCTCATTCGCCTTTATCAGCGAATGCGCTCGCACACCTCGGTGCTGGAGAAGAAGTAAGCGATTTCGCGGGCAGCCGAAGCTTCCGAGTCGGAACCGTGTACGGCGTTCTCGTCGATGGAAACGGCGAAGTCGGCGCGGATGGTGCCGGCGTCGGCTTTCTTCGGATCGGTGGCGCCCATCAGTTCACGGTTGCGCAGGATGGCGTCTTCGCCTTCCAGAACCTGAACGACGACCGGGCCGGAGGTCATGAAGGCAACCAGGTCCTTGAAGAAGGGACGCTCTTTGTGCTCGGCGTAGAAGCCGCCAGCTTCGCGCTCGGACAGTTGAACCATCTTCGAAGCGACAACGCGCAGACCGGCTTTTTCGAAGCGGGTCAGGATTTCGCCGATGACGTTCTTGGCAACAGCGTCGGGCTTGATGATGGAGAAGGTACGTTGCAGGGCCATGAAAATAACTCCGGAAAGCAAGGTTGGTAACGCCAAGAAGCTCCTAGAAAGGCCAGGAGCTCCTGTGATTCAAGGTTTGTCGCAGGCGCCGGCCGCAGAAGCGGCGTACGCGGGACCGGCCCGAACGGCGGCGGGGCCGGCGGCTCTGGAAATCCCGCGGGGATTTTTTCAGAGCACTCCTAAAGATAAAACCCGCGAATTATACGCGGGTTCATGACAAATGGGTACGCGGCTGGCGGGACCGCGTCCCTCAGTCGAGTTCTTCGATCCAGGCGGCCTGGATGGCCTCCAGGACCTTCTCCCCGCCGCGGGAAGGATCGTCGCTGAACTCCGGCAATGCCAGCACCCAGCGGTGCAGATCGACGAAGTTCACGTAATGCGGATCGACATCCGGCTTGCTTTCGGCCAGCTGGATGGCAATTTCGAGCACATCAACCCATTTCAGACTCATCTCGGCGCTCCGCTCAATGGCCTTCGGAAACCTGGTTGATGGTGTATTTCGGAATCTCGACCACCAGGTCCTCTTCACCCACCACGGCCTGGCAGGACAGGCGCGAATCCGGCTCCAGGCCCCAGGCCTTGTCCAGCATGTCGTCCTCCAGCTCGTCGGAGGCTTCCATCGAGTTGAAACCTTCGCGCACGATCACGTGGCAGGTGGTGCAGGCACAGGACATCTCGCAGGCGTGCTCGATCTCGATACCGTTGCGCAGCGCCGCCTTCATGATGGTTTCGCCCGGCTGGGCCTCGATCACCGCGCCCTCCGGGCAATGTTCGGCGTTCGGCAGAAATACGATCTGCGGCATCTTCGCTTATTCCTCGATTTCGTTGAGCCGGCGACCGGCCAGTGCGGCCTTGACGGTGGCGTCCATACGGCGCGCGGCAAAGGCGTCAGTCACCTGGGACAGGCGCTTGATCTGTTGTTCGATGGCGGCGGTATCGCTGCCGGCAGCCAGCTCGCGCAAGGTTTCCATGCCGGCGTCGATAGCCAGGCGCTCATCGGCATCCAGCAGGCGCTCGCCGTCGGCGTCCAGGGCCGACTGCACAGCCTCCAGCAGACGCTCGGCCTCTACCTGCTGCTCGCGCAGGGCGCGGGCGGTCATGTCGTCGCCGGCGTACTGGAAGGAGTCCTGCAGCATGCGGGCAATCTCGCCGTCGGTCAGGCCGTAGGACGGCTTGACCTGGATGCTCGCCTCGACGCCCGAGGACAGCTCGCGGGCGGACACGCCCAGCAAACCATCGGCGTCGACCTGGAAACTGACGCGGATCTTCGCCGCGCCCGCCACCATCGGCGGAATGCCACGCAGCTCGAAGCGCGCCAGGGACCGGCAGTCCTTGACCAGTTCGCGCTCGCCCTGCAGCACGTGAATCATCATGGCCGTCTGGCCATCCTTGTAGGTGGTGAACTCCTGGGCGCGGGCCACCGGAATGGTGGTGTTGCGCGGGATCACCTTCTCCATCAGCCCGCCCATGGTTTCCAGGCCGAGCGACAGGGGGATCACATCCAGCAGCAGCAGCTCTTCGCCGCGCTTGTTGCCGGCCAGGGCATCGGCCTGGATGGCGGCGCCGATGGCCACCACCTGGTCAGGGTCGATATCGGTCAGCGGCGTGCGGCCAAACAGCTCGCCCACCAGCTCGCGAACACGCGGCACACGAGTGGAACCACCGACCATCACCACGGCGCTGACTTCCTCCAGCTCCACGCCGGAATCACGCACGGCGCGGCGGCAGGACTTGAGACTGCGCTGGATCAGTGGATCGATCAGGGACTCCATCCGGGCGCGAGTCAGCTCGCCGGCCCAGCTGCCATAGGCAACGGCAACGCTGGCGCTGCTGGTCAGGGCTTCCTTGGCGGCACAGGCAGTCTGCAGCAGACGGCGCTGGGCACCCGGATCGAGGTCGGCCGAGATACCGGCCTGCTCGATGATCCAGCCGGCGATGGCATGGTCGAAGTCGTCGCCGCCCAGGGCGGTATCGCCGCCAGTGGCCAGGACTTCGAAGACGCCACGGGTCAGGCGCAGGATGGAGATGTCGAAGGTGCCACCACCCAGGTCATAGATGGCGACCACGCCTTCGGCGTTCTTGTCCAGGCCATAGGCCACGGCGGCGGCGGTCGGCTCGTTGAGCAGGCGCAGCACATGCAGGCCGGCCAGACGCGCGGCGTCCTTGGTGGCCTGGCGCTGGGCGTCGTCGAAATAGGCAGGAACGGTGATCACCGCACCCACCAGCTCACCACCCAGGGTGGATTCGGCACGCTGGCGCAGGGCACGGAGGATTTCCGCCGAGACTTCCACCGGACTCTTGGCGCCCTGGACGGTCTCGATGAAAGGCATGTGTGATTCGCCCTGGATGAAGCGGTACGGCAGTTGGCCGCCGAGCTGCTTCACGTCTTCCAGGCCGCGCCCCATCAGGCGCTTGACCGAGATGATGGAGTTCAGCGGATCCTGGGATGCACCGGCACGCACGCTCTCCCCCACCTCGATGCGATCGGCGAGATAACGCACCGCCGATGGCAGGATAACCTCGCCATGCTCATCGGGCAGCGGCGCGGCAACGCCGCTGCGCACGGCGGCAACCAGGGAGTTGGTGGTGCCCAGGTCGACCCCCACGGCCAGGCGACGCTGGTGTGGCTGGGGGCTCTGTCCGGGCTCGGCGATCTGCAGTAGGGCCATGCGGTTTCTAATCAGGCTTATCGGGCGCGGCGCGGGCCGCGCGGATTAATCGTCGAGTCGCTCTTCCAGCTGCCGCACTTCCTGCGCCAGCTTGTCGAGGAACTGCATGCGCCGCACCAGGCGTTCGGCCAGGTCACGGCGGGCGGCGTCATCCCAGCAATCGGCAAACTCGGAGTCCAGTTGCTGCTGGGCCGATTTCAACTGGCGCTTGAACTGCGCCACGCCATCGAGATCGGCGCTGTCCTGCAGGTCTTCCAGCTCCTCGCGTAGATGCATCTGCTGCAGGAGGAACTCCGGATCCTGCACCGTGGCTTCCAGCGGCAGCGCGTCACCGCGCAGGGCCAGCAGGTACAGGGCACGGCGCGGCGCGCTCTTCAGCGTCTGGTAGGCGTCGTTGAGTTCGGCGGCTTTTTCCAGCGCCAGCCGTTGCTCGCGCTCGGAAGCATCGGCGAAACGATCAGGGTGGACGGTTCGCACCAGCTCGCGGTAGCGGTTGCCCAGCACCTCCAGATCGATCCGGAAGCCCGGCTGCAGGTCGAACAGCGCGAAGTGACAGGGACTACCCACACCCGACCTCAGACGTTGAAGCTTTCGCCGCAGCCACACTCACCGCGCACGTTCGGGTTGTTGAACTTGAAGCCCTCGTTGAGGCCTTCCTTGGTGAAGTCCAACTCGGTGCCGTCGAGATAGACCAGGCTTTTCGGGTCGATGATGACCTTCACGCCGTGGCTCTCGAACACCTGATCCTCGGCTGCCAGTTCGTCGACGAACTCCAGCACGTAGGCAAGACCCGAACACCCGGTGGTGCGCACGCCAAGACGAATGCCCTCGCCCTTGCCGCGCCCTTCGAGGGAACGGCGAACGTGACTGGCGGCGGCTTCGGTCATGCTGATGGCCATGTGAACTCCTTAACTTGCGAATCGCTTCAGAGCAGACCTTTCTTCTGCTTATAGTCGCGTACGGCCGCCTTGATGGCGTCCTCGGCAAGTACCGAGCAGTGGATCTTCACCGGCGGCAGGGCCAGTTCTTCGGCGATGGTGGTGTTCTTGATGGATTCGGCTTCATCCAGGGTCTTGCCCTTCATCCACTCGGTGGCGAGGGAGCTGGAGGCGATGGCCGAACCGCAGCCGTAGGTCTTGAACTTGGCGTCTTCGATGACGCCCTGCTCGTTGACCTTGATCTGCAGGCGCATCACGTCGCCGCAGGCCGGTGCGCCGACCATGCCGGTGCCGACGTCCGGATCCTCGGCATTGAGCTTGCCGACGTTGCGCGGGTTTTCGTAGTGGTCGATGACCTTGTCACTGTAAGCCATGGCTAATCCTCACTTCTATGGGGCGGGTCAGTGGGCCTGCCATTCGACCTTGGACAGGTCGACACCCTCTTTGAACATATCCCACAGCGGCGAGAGTTCACGCAGCTTGGAAACGGCTTCCACCACCTTCTTGGCGGCGTAATCGACCTCTTCTTCGGTGGTGAAGCGGCCGAAGCTGAAACGGATGGAGCTGTGCGCCAGTTCGTCGTTGCGGCCCAGGGCGCGGAGCACGTAGGACGGCTCCAGCGAGGCCGAGGTGCAGGCGGAACCGGACGAGACGGCCAGGTCCTTGAGCGACATCATCAGCGACTCGCCTTCGACGTAGTTGAAGCTGACGTTGAGGATGTTCGGCGCATAGGAAGTGGCGCTACCGTTGAGGTACAGCTCTTCCAGGTCCTGCACCTGATCGAAGAAGCGCTTGCGCAGGCCTTCGATGCGGGCCATTTCCTGGTGCATTTCTTCCTTGGCGATGCGGAAGGCTTCGCCCATGCCGACGATCTGGTGGGTCGCCAGGGTGCCCGAACGCATGCCGCGCTCGTGGCCGCCACCGTGCATCTGGGCTTCCAGGCGCACGCGCGGCTTGCGGCGCACGTACAGCGCGCCCATGCCCTTGGGGCCGTAGACCTTGTGTGCGGAGAAGGACATCAGGTCGACCTTGAGTTTCTCCAGGTCGATGTCCACCTTGCCGGCGGACTGGGCGGCGTCGACGTGCAGCAGGATGCCGCGCGAGCGGGTCAGTTCGCCAATGGCGGCGATGTCGTTGATGCTGCCGACTTCGTTGTTCACGTGCATGACCGAGACCAGGATGGTGTCGTCACGCAGGGCGGCCTCGACCATCGCCGGGGTGATGATGCCCTCGGGGGTCGGTTCCAGGTAGGTGATCTCGAAACCTTCGCGCTCCAACTGGCGGCAGGTATCCAGGACCGCCTTGTGCTCGATCTTCGAGGTGATGATGTGCTTGCCCTTGGTGGCGTAGAAGTGCGCGACACCCTTGATGGCCAGGTTGTCGGACTCGGTGGCACCGGAGGTCCAGACGATTTCGCGGGGGTCGGCATTGACCAGCTCGGCGACCTGGCGACGGGCGTTCTCAGCCGCTTCCTCGGCCTTCCAGCCGAAGACGTGGGAGCGCGAAGCCGGGTTGCCGAAATTGCCATCTACCAGGAGGCAGTCAGCCATTTTCTGAGCGACACGCGGGTCCACCGGGGTTGTGGCGGAGTAGTCGAGGTAAATCGGCAATTTCATCAGGTAACTCCTACAGGCGGGCGTTCGCTCAATCGATGGCGGACGCTTCAATCTTGTCGAGGCGTGGCGTCTTGCCCGTGCAACGGCGCTCATCCTGGCGCTGGGCCACCTCTTGAACTTCGCGGCGCTCGACCAGGTCGGCCAGGCTGATGCCGCTGAGGAACTCGTGAATCTGCTGGCTGAGGTCGCACCACAGGTGGTGGGTCAGGCAGGTATCGCCGGAGTGGCAGTCGCCCTGACCCTGACAGCGGGTGGCGTCGACCGACTCGTTGACCGCATCGATCACCTGGGCGACGTGGATGCCGGTCGTATCGCGGGACAGCTGATAGCCGCCACCGGGGCCACGCACGCTGACCACCAGGTTGCCACGGCGCAACTTGGCGAACAGCTGTTCCAGGTAGGACAGGGAGATACCCTGGCGCTCGGAGATATCGGCGAGAGAAACCGGGCCACGCTGGGCGTGCAACGCCAGATCGAGCATGGCGGTGACGGCATAGCGGCCTTTGGTGGTCAATCGCATGGGGACATCCGGAAGAATCGCTGGTGTAGGAGGAGTATGCTCTTATCCGACTATTTAGGTCAACTATAAGTCCTATTACTTTAGTCGGAATTAACCAGCGAACGGCGCGGTATGTTAGCAGAGAGCCCGCGTCGGCGCATCACTGCGCCGACTTGCTGCTCTCCTCGTCCTTGACTCCGGCGAAGTCCTCTTCCCGCAGAACCGGAAGATCTTTCGCACAGTAATCGCTGCCTAGAGCTGTCAGCGCCTTGCACATGCCTTCCAGCCGACCATCCACCGCCTGCAGATGATCGAGCAACTGGCCGATGGCACGCGCCACCGGGTCGGGCATGTCCTGACCGACACCATAGGCATCGAAGCCGAGCTTCTCGGCCATCGCCTGGCGCTTGGCCTGCTGCTCGTCGTCATCCTTCACGATGATCCGACCGGGAATACCCACTACGGTCGCCCCCGGCGGTACCTCCTTGGTCACCACGGCATTGGAGCCAACCTTGGCGCCGGCGCCCACGGTGAACGGGCCAAGCACCTTGGCGCCCGCGCCCACCACCACACCGTCGGCCAGGGTCGGGTGACGCTTGCCCTTGTTCCAGCTGGTGCCGCCCAGGGTCACCCCCTGGTAGAGGGTCACGTCATCACCGATCTCGGCGGTCTCGCCGATAACGATGCCCAGGCCGTGGTCGATGAAGAAGCGCCGACCGATCTTCGCGCCCGGGTGGATCTCGATGCCGGTCATCCAGCGACCGAAGTTCGACACCATGCGCGCCAGCCACTTCCAGCCGGACGCCCACAAGGCATGGGCCAGGCGATGCAGCCACACCGCGTGCAGCCCCGGGTAGCAGGTGAGCACCTCGAAGGCGTTGCGCGCCGCCGGGTCACGATGGAATACGCTCTGGATATCTTCGCGCACACGCTCAAACATCTTCATCACTCCGCTTGGAAAGCTCCCCACGGGCAGCCTTCTGTGTTTCGGTGAGAATACCCCGCAGGATATTCATCTCCAGCTTGCTGACGCCGCTGCGGCCATACAGGCGACGCAGGCGCGACATCAGGTGGCGCGGCTTCTGCGGATCGAGGAACTGGATATCCACCAGGGTCGACTCCAGGTGCGCGTAGAAACGCTCCAGCTCATCCGACGTCACCGGGACGCTGTTGAGCATCGCGGTGGACTCGAC
The DNA here is from genome assembly GCF_000349845.1 of Pseudomonas sp. ATCC 13867. Taxonomy (NCBI): domain Bacteria; kingdom Pseudomonadati; phylum Pseudomonadota; class Gammaproteobacteria; order Pseudomonadales; family Pseudomonadaceae; genus Pseudomonas; species Pseudomonas sp. ATCC 13867. The sequence goes on from NC_020829.1 coordinate 4,243,541, forward strand.
CTTCTCCTGCTTGGTCGGCTGCCCCTGAACGGCCAGCCACGCCATGCGCACCTCGTAGACCAGCACCTGCACCGCCGTCGCCAGGTTCAGCGAGCTGAACTCGGGATTGGCCGGGATATGCACATGGAATTGACATCGCTGCAATTCCTCGTTGGTCAAACCCGCATATTCGCGACCGAACACCAGCGCGACCTCGCCACCCTGCTGCACGTGCTGCAGGCTGGTGGTGGCGCACTCGCGAGGATCGAGCAGCGGCCAGGGAATGCGGCGGTCGCGCGCACTGGTGCCCAGCACCAGGCTGCAACCGGCCAGGGCGTCTTCCAGGGTCGGCACGACCACAGCCGCATCGAGAATGTCATCGGCGCCGGAAGCACGGGCGCGCGCTTCGCCACTGGGGAAATCCATCGGATCGACCAGCACCAGGCGCGACAGGCCCATGTTCTTCATCGCACGGGCCGTTCCGCCGATATTGCCGGGATGACTGGTATTGACCAGCACCACGCGTATTCTGTCGAGCAACGCCAGCGACTCCACACAAAAGCGAAAAAGGGAGGGAATCCTACCGCAGCGGTGGGTCTTGCGCCACGCAGGCGACAGGTCGCTCTATGAACGCCACGGCTTTCTGCTAGAATGTTCGGCTTTCTTTAACGACCCAGGTGACCTCTCCATGCAGCCTATGCTGAATATCGCCCTGCGCGCCGCTCGCAGCGCCGGTGAACTGATCTTCCGCTCCATCGAACGCCTGGACACCCTCTCGGTCAACGAAAAAGAAGCCAAGGATTACGTCACCGAGGTCGACCGCGCTGCCGAGCTCTCCATCGTCACCGCTCTGCGCAAGGCCTACCCGAACCACGGGATCATGGGCGAAGAAGGCGGCATGCTCGAAGGCAGCGGCGAAGGCGCCGACTACCTGTGGATCATCGATCCGCTGGACGGCACCACCAACTTCATCCACGGCGTCCCGCACTTCGCGATCAGTATCGCCTGCAAATACCGCGGCCGTCTCGAGCACGCCGTGGTTCTCGACCCGGTTCGCCAGGAAGAATTTACCGCCAGCCGTGGCCGCGGCGCCGCGCTGAACGGCCGCCGTCTGCGCGTGAGCAACCGCAAGAGCCTGGAAGGCGCCCTGCTCGGCACCGGCTTCCCGTTCCGCGACAGCCAGATGGACAACCTGGACGCGTACCTGGGCATGTTCCGCAGCCTGGTCGGCCAGACCGCCGGCATCCGCCGCGCCGGCGCCGCCAGCCTGGACCTGGCCTACGTTGCCGCCGGCCGTTACGACGCCTTCTGGGAGTTCGGCCTGTCCGAATGGGACATGGCAGCCGGCGCCCTGCTGATCCAGGAAGCAGGCGGCCTGGTGAGCGATTTCACCGGTGGTCACGAGTTCCTCGAGAAGGGCCAGATCGTCGCCGGCAACACCAAGTGCTTCAAGGCCTTGCTGACCAGCATCCAGCCGCACCTGCCGCCGTCGCTCAAGCGCTGAGCCCGAGACACGGATGAAAAAGCCTGGCATTGCCGGGCCTGCGAGAACGCTTTCCTTGTAGGAGCGAGCTTGCTCGCGAAGCTTTATCATTCTGACGCTACGGCTCCGGGCGATTCGCGAGCAAGCTCGCTCCTACGAAAAGCCAGATAAAGAAAAAGGCGCCCGCTGGGCGCCTTTTTCGTTCACTCCTGGCGACTGCTTATTGCTGACCCAGGATCAGGCGGCCGCTCTTGTCGACCGGAATCTGCGAACCCGGATCGCGATCCATGCGGACCTGGCCGGGCTTGCCGTCCAGCAGATACTTCACGTCGTAACCGACGACCTTGTCGCTGGTGTCGTTGACGGTGCTGCAGCGGGTTTCAGTGGTGGTATAGGTGTCACGCTCCTGCATGCCTTCCTGCACCTTGTTACCGGCATAACCACCGCCGATGGCGCCCGCCACGGTGGCGATCTTCTTGCCGTTGCCGCCGCCGATCTGGTTGCCCAGCAGGCCGCCAGCGATGGCGCCGATCGCCGTACCGGCGATCTGGTGGGTGTCCTTCACAGGACGCTGGTGAGTCACGGCGACGTCCTTGCAGACCTGGCGAGGCGTCTTGATGGTTTCCTTGACCGGCTGGACAGCGAGCACCTCGGCATATTCAGGCCCGCGATCCACCAGACTATAAGTGGCCACGGCGCCACCGGCAGTCACGCCTACAGCGCCCAGCACGGTACCGATGAGCAACGACTTGTTCACATAAACCTCCTGGTCTTTCGTCTCGTTCGGGCTCTGCCCTTTACCTTGCCTTGGAGCGATCAAAGTGTAAGAAAGTTCCGGCCGGTTCGTTACACATAACCGACAAACGAAAACTCCCGCCGTAGCGGGAGTTTTCCGTGGAGGCCTGGAGACGCTCTATTACGGGCGCTCGTCAGCTTCCTTGCTCGGTGGCGGAATCAGGTCCTCGCTGGACAGATTCAGCCAGATCAGCACCACGTTGGCGATGTAGATCGACGAGTAGGTACCCGCCATCACACCCACGAACAGGGCGATGGAGAAGCCGAACAGGTTGTCGCCACCGAAGAACAGCAGCGCGGCGATGGCCAGCAGGGTCGACACCGAGGTGGCGATGGTCCGCAGCAGGGTCTGGCTGGTCGAGATGTTGATGTTCTCGATCAGGCTGGCCTTGCGCAGCACGCGGAAGTTCTCGCGCACCCGGTCGAAGATCACGATGGTATCGTTCAGCGAGTAGCCCACCACCGCCAGTACCGCGGCCAGCACGGTCAGGTCGAAGGTGATCTGGAAGAACGACAGCACGCCCATCACGATGATGGCGTCGTGGACCAGCGAGAGGATCGCACCCAGGGCGAACTTCCACTGGAAGCGGAAGCCGACGTACAGCAGGATGCCGCCCAGCGCCAGGAGCATGCCGAGGCCGCCCTGGTCGCGCAGTTCCTCACCCACCTGCGGGCCGACATATTCGACGCCATTCACCTTCGCCGGGTTGGTGGAGTCGGCCTGCTGCAGGGCCGCTGCGACCTTCTTGCCCAGCTCCGGATCTTCACTGGGCATGCGCACCAGCACGTCCCTGGTGTCGCCGAAGCTCTGCACCACGGCCTCGCCGAAACCGGCGGCAACCAGTTGCTCACGCACCTTGGCAAGGTCGGCAGGCTGCTCGTAGGCCAGCTTGATCGACGTACCGCCAGTGAAGTCGAGGCCGAAGTTGATGCCCTTGACGAACCAGCTGCCGAGGGCGATCAGGGTCAGGATCAGGGTCGCGGCGAACGCAATGTTGCGCACGCCCATGAAGTTGATAGTACCGATCTTGATGTTCATCTCAGGCCCCTTAGATCCACAGCTTCTTGAAGTCGCGGCCGCCGAAGATCAGGTTGACCATCGCGCGGGTGACCAGGATGGCCGTGAACATCGAGGTGATAATGCCGAGGGACATGGTCACGGCGAAGCCCTTCACCGGGCCGGTGCCCATGGCGTAAAGGATGCCGCCGACCAGCAGCGAGGTCAGGTTGGCGTCGAGGATCGCAGTGAAGGCGCGGTTGAAGCCTTCATGGATCGCCCGCTGCACGGACATGCCCGCCGCCAGTTCCTCGCGTATCCGCGAGAAGATCAGCACGTTGGCGTCCACCGCCATACCCATCGTCAGTACGATACCCGCGATACCCGGCAGGGTCAGGGTCGCACCGAGGATCGACATCAACGCCACCAGCATGACCATGTTGAACGCCAGGGCGACGGTGGCAATCACGCCGAAGAAGCGGTAGATCACGATGATGAACAGGGACACGAAGACCATGCCCCACAGGGACGCGTCGATGCCCTTGGCGATGTTGTCCGCACCCAGGCTCGGGCCGATGGTGCGCTCTTCCGCGAAGTACATCGGTGCCGCCAGGCCACCGGCACGCAGCAGCAGGGCCAGTTCAGAGGATTCACCCGGAGCGTCCAGGCCGGTGATGCGGAACTGGTTACCCAGCGGCGACTGGATGGTCGCCAGGCTGATGATCTTCTTCTCTTCCTTGAACGCCGGAACCGCGACTTCCTGCTCGACGCCGTCGACGACCTGCTTGGCGTAGCGGGTGATCGGCTTCTGCTCGATGAACACCACCGCCATGCTGCGGCCGACGTTGTTACGAGTCGCGCGGTTCATCAGCTCGCCGCCGTGGCCATCCAGACGGATGTTCACCTGCGGGCGGCCGTTCTCGTCGAAGCTGGCGCTGGCGTCGGTGACCTGGTCACCGGTGATGATCACGCCACGCTCCAGGGTTGCCGGCGGACGACGCGGCTCACGGAACTCGAAGGTTTCGGTGGCGGATCTGATCGCGTCCGGCTCGGCGGCCAGGCGGAACTCGAGGTTGGCGGTCTTGCCGAGGATACGCTTGGCTTCGGCGGTGTCCTGCACGCCCGGCAGCTCGACCACGATACGATTGGCGCCCTGGCGCTGCACCAGCGGCTCGGACACGCCCAGCTCGTTCACACGGTTGCGAACGGTGGTGAGGTTCTGCTTGATCGAGTACTCGCGGATTTCCGCCAGCTTCGCCGGGGTCATCCCCAGGCGCAGCACCTGCATGCCGGTGCGCTCGCTCTGGGTGACTTCGAAATCGCGGTAGTCCTTGGCAATCAGGGACTTGGCCTTGTCCAGGTCGGCTTCTTCGGTGAAGCCCAGCTGGATGCCGCCATCCTGCGCCGGCAGGCTGCGATAGCGCACGCGATCCTTGCGCAGGGCGCTCTTGATCTCGCTTTCGTAAACCTTCATGCGGGCGTCGACGGCTTTGTCCATGTCCACTTCCAGCAGGAAGTGCACACCACCGGACAGGTCGAGACCCAGCTTCATCGGGTGAGCAGCGATATTGCGCAGCCAGTTCGGAGTGGTCTGGGCCAGATTCAGGGCGACTACGTAGTCGTCACCCAGCGCGCGGCGGACAATGTCCTTGGCCGGCAGCTGATCTTCCTGCCTGGCCAGACGAATCAGGCCGCTGTTCTTGCCGAGGCTACCCGCCTTGACGGCGATGCCCGCATCGGCCAGCGCCTTGCCGGCCTTGTCCAGGTCGGCCTGCGACACCTGCAGCGCGGTGCTCGCACCACTGATCTGCACGGCCGGGTCATCCGGGTAGAGGTTGGGTGCGGAGTAGATGAAACCAACGGCCAGGACCGCCAGGATCAGCAGATACTTCCACAGGGGATACTTGTTGAGCATGACACCGCCCGTTATGACGCGGGGCGCATCATGCGCCCCGTCGATTGGGTTTCTGTTGGTTGGCTCAGATGGCCTTCAGCGTGCCTTTCGGCAGGGTCGCGGCAATCGCGCCCTTCTGGAACTTCAGCTCGACGCTGTCGGAGACTTCGACTACGACGAAATCGTCAGCAACCTTGGTCACCTTGCCGGCGATACCTGCGGAAGTGACGACTTCGTCACCCTTCTGCAGGCCGGCGATCAGGTTCTTGTGCTCCTTGGAACGCTTGGCCTGGGGACGCCAGATCATCAGGTAGAAGATGACCAGGAAACCGACCAGGAACACCCACTCGAAACCGGTGCCAGCCGGGCCGGCAGCGGCGGCGGGAGCTGCAGCGTCAGCGTAGGCAGCGGGAATCAGAAAGCTCATTTAAAACTCCTGTGACAAAGACTTGGAATGAGGTCACTCGACCAGCGGCGGCGTGGGGAGGCCGCGCTTGGCGTAGAAGGCGTCGACAAAGTTCGCCAATGTACCCTGTTGGATTGCCTCGCGCAAACCAGCCATAAGCCGCTGATAATGCCGCAAGTTATGGATGGTATTGAGCATGCTGCCGAGCATTTCCCCGCACTTGTCCAGGTGGTAGAGATAGGCGCGGGAGAAGTGCTGGCAGGTGTAGCAGTCGCAGGTCGGATCCAGCGGCGATTCGTCGTGCTTGTGCACCGCATTGCGGATCTTGATCACCCCGGTGTCGACGAAAAGGTGGCCATTGCGCGCGTTGCGAGTCGGCATGACGCAGTCGAACATGTCGACGCCCCGGCGCACACCTTCCACGAGGTCCTCGGGTTTGCCCACACCCATCAGGTAACGAGGTTTGTCCGCCGGCATCTGCGGCGGCAGGAAGTCCAGCACGCGGATCATCTCTTCCTTGGGCTCGCCCACCGACAGGCCGCCGATCGCCAGGCCGTCGAAACCGATGTCCTGCAGGCCTTCCAGCGAACGCATGCGCAACTCTTCGTGCATGCCGCCCTGGACGATGCCGAACAGCGCCGACGGGCTATCGCCGTGGGCGATCTTCGAGCGCTTGGCCCAGCGCAGCGACAGCTCCATGGAGCGCTTTGCCACGTCGAACTCGGCCGGATACGGGGTGCACTCGTCGAAGATCATCACGATATCCGAGCCCAGCGCACGCTGCACCGCCATCGACTCTTCCGGACCCATGAAAACCTTGGCGCCATCCACCGGCGAGGCGAAGTACACGCCCTCCTCCTTGATCTTGCGCAGCGCGCCCAGGCTGAACACCTGGAAGCCGCCCGAGTCGGTGAGGATCGGCCCCTTCCACTGCATGAAGTCATGCAGGTCGCCGTGTTTCTGGATGACCTCGGTGCCGGGACGCAGCCACAAGTGGAAGGTATTGCCCAGAATGATCTGCGCACCGATACCCTCGATGTCGTGCGGGAGCATGCCCTTCACGGTGCCGTAGGTGCCCACCGGCATGAACGCCGGGGTCTCCACCACACCGCGCGGGAAGGTCAGGCGGCCGCGACGGGCCTTGCCCTCGGTGGCCAGCAGTTCGAATTTCATGAAACTCATGGATCAGTCCTCAGGGCCGCGCGGCGCCGGATTGCGGGTGATGAACATGGCGTCGCCGTAACTGAAGAAGCGATAGCCCTGCTCCACCGCAGCCGCATAAGCGGCCATTGTCTCCGGGTAGCCGGCGAAGGCCGAAACCAGCATCAGCAGCGTGGATTCGGGCAGATGGAAATTGGTCACCAGGGCATCGACCACATGGAAGGGCCGGCCCGGGAAGATAAAGATGTCGGTATCGCCACTGAAGGGCTTGAGCACCCCATCGCGAGCGGCACTCTCCAGCGAGCGCACACTGGTGGTGCCCACGGCCACCACCCGGCCGCCACGTGCCTTGCAGGCGGCCACGGCATCGACCACGTCCTGGCCGACTTCCAGCCATTCATTGTGCATGTGGTGGTCCTCGATGCGCTCGACCCGCACCGGCTGGAAGGTACCAGCGCCCACATGCAGGGTGACGAAGGCGGTCTCCACCCCCTTGGCGCGGATGGCCTCCAGCAACGCCTCGTCGAAATGCAAACCGGCAGTGGGCGCGGCCACGGCACCGGCACGCTCGGCGTAGACGGTCTGGTAACGCTCGCGATCCGAATCCTCGTCCGGGCGGTCGATATAGGGCGGCAGCGGCATATGGCCGACACGTTCCAGTAGCGGCAGCACCTCCTCGCTGAAGCACAGCTCGAACAGTGCGTCATGGCGCTGCAGCATTTCCGCCTCGCCACCGCCGTCGATAAGGATCTTCGATCCGGGCTTGGGCGACTTGCTGGAGCGCACATGGGCCAGCACGCGGTGGCTGTCCAGTACACGCTCCACGAGGATTTCCAGCTTGCCGCCGGAAGCCTTCTGGCCGAACAGGCGAGCAGGAATGACCCGGGTGTTGTTGAACACCATCAGGTCGCCCGGCTGGAGGAAGCCGAGAAGGTCGGCGAATTGCCGATGGCCAAGCTCGCCGCTCGGGCCATCCAGCACCAGCAGACGGCTGGCGCGGCGTTCGACGAGTGGATGGCGGGCGATCAACGCCTCGGGCAGATCGAAATGAAAGTCAGCGACGCGCATGAAGGGGAGCTATCTCGAAGGGCCGCATATCTTACTGGAATTGCCAAATTCTGACCAATCAAGCGGATTGACCGACGCAGAGCGTCTCCCTATACTGCGCCGCCATTGCCTCGGTGGCGGAATCGGTAGACGCGGCGGATTCAAAATCCGTTTCTGGCGACAGAGTGAGAGTTCGAGTCTCTCCCGAGGCACCATTAAAAGCCTGTAACACATTGAAGTTACAGGCTTTTTTGTTTCTTGTGGCGTAATTTTGGCGTAACGGGACGACATTCAACAGAATGCGTAGCGCAAGGGTGGCTCTCGGCCGTGCCCGAGCAGGGGGCATTGATTGGATCCGAAGCCACTCGCGTTCGTGAGCGAAAGAAGAGTCGCCAGCTTATAGAAGAGCTGTACAGCGATTCGATGAACGTCTACATCGTCCATTATTCGTGCGAGTCCCGGCAAATCGACCTACGCAAATGTGCGTGAACAGCTCTGGATTCGCCGGTTGCAAGAGGGCTTCCCAGCTCCAGCGCGCCACTCCTTGCCGCTATGCACAGCCGCCGCCCTACGAGCAACTTCCGGCGGTGGTTTTGCTGACGTAGGCCCGCCCGGTCGCGCTGACCTCCACCACCCGCTCCTGCGTGCCCACAGTGGGCATAGCCCGGCAGACCGTGATGCTCGCCTGGGTACTGCCGACACCGGATGGCTGGAAATCGATATGCGTGACGCTGGAGGTAATCTTGAAGCCTGCGGGTGCCGCCGCGTGCTTCTCAATTACGGTAGTGTCGACGAGGATGATCCAGCCCTGCTCCCAGCCACCGGAACCACAGGTGCTGCCATCACTGGACACGCACATCTTGGCCACCTTGTTGCGCTTGATCGCCTCACTGCGCCCCAGGACCACGCCAGCCACCAGATCATTGGCGCTGGCACTGAGCTTGCCGGACAGCGTAGCGTCGGTGAATGACGGTGCGGCGATGGAAATCAGGATCGCCAACACCGCCAAGGTGACCATCAGCTCGAGCAGGGTGAAGCCCCCTGACGCTCGACGGGAGTGCACAACCATCCCCGGCTCCTATTTCTCGATGTTCCAGAATACCCAGGACTTCGGCCGAGTTTCCGACGGCTGGATGGGAGGCTCGCAGCTCGCCAGCGAAGAGTCGCGGCAACCACCGAAAATAAAGTCCGTATCCTTACCATCAACCGTAGCAGTACCAGCCATCGGAGAGGCCGCCAACCCACCACCCGGAATTACCCAGAAACGCTCCCCTGATGTGGCGGATGCATCCAGATAGTTGATGCTATACGTACGGGCCGTTCCCAGACCGACGCAACTGTTAGCGTTAGGTACATTGGGCTCGTGGGTACTGAAAGTGATGTTGTTGAACAGCAGAAGCGCCGAGGTCACCACCTGCTCCGTCGGTTGCAGCGCCAAATACCAGCCTTTCGGGTGGTTGGCGAGGTCATTGGCTGACGGCGTTGTGCTGTCAGTAATGGCCAGCAGCGAGTCATTGCAGATCACGTTGGCGCCACACCGGGTGTTCTCCGACGTCAGCCAGGTCGGATCGGCGGGTCGGTCGCGCAGGCTGTAGAATCGATTGGCCACAGTAGTGGCGGAGGAATAGCTGAGCAGGGGTTTCTCACGGTCCCCGGAGCCGAGAACGATCACGTACTCGCCATTCGCCGCGCCGACTACCGGACCATAGAGAAACTTGCGATTTGCCGAGCAACTGGCGCCCGAATCACACCCCAGTGCAGCGATCTTGGTGATGGTCCAGTCGCTCGGCGCGGTGTTACCAATGGCGCTGGCGGCATCGACACCGGAAATACGATAGATATTCCCGCCCATATCCGCCGCATAACCATAGGTCGCACGGCCGTTGCTACCGGTCAGCATGGTCACGTCGCCGACGACCCCACGATCGGTTGTGAAAGTTTTGAGCAACGCCCCGCTATCGGCATCCAATAGGTAAATCCTGTTGCCTTTGGAGCTGGAAGTACAGGTATTAGGGTCACCGTCCTCACAGGCATCGTAGCCGCCGCCCATTGCAAGAATCGTTGACGCGCCACTGTTGTATCCCGACGCCTTGAAGGCGGTCGGCGTTGCCCAGGTTTGGCCGATGTCGCTGAAGCCAGAAGTGCAATCCGAATCATTCTCCAGGCTGGGGCAGCCCTGCTTCCATTTCAGCTCTGGAGCATCGAGGGTCGTGACGTCAAATGCATAGAGCGATCGGCCACCACGACGCATGGCGGCATAGATCCAGGTGCTGCCGTTTTGCTGCACAGCGGTAATGGAACCATCCATGCCATAGGACTTGGGCTGGGGAAGCGGCGAACCGGTAGTATGACCAGGGAAACTGATAGTCACCTTATTGTCGCGCAACCGCTTGATGCTCGGATAAAACTCTGGCGGCATGAACGACCAGATCTCACCGCCGGCAGGCACCGTACCAATGCTGGAGGAGCTATTGCCATTGACGGCATGCAGCAGGCCATCGTTTGCGCCGTAGTAGACCACCACCCGAGGCGCATCAACCGACCCGTAGTTGAGGGCTACCGGACGCGAGTGCATGACGTCGCCATGTATCGAGGGACGCATCTCACTGACGTTGCTGTTCGTGTTTTCGTCCTGATTGTCAGCACCTATCGCCCAATTGATGATATCGGTACGCTCGGCACTGCTCGCGGCACCCAGTAGCTCCTGGCTGATCGCCGCGTTACCGGCATCGAAGCTGGTCAGAGCGCTGCAGTCACTGGGATCGCAGGTCTTCACCGTGCGAGCGGTACTCTGGCGCAGCACGTAGGCCTGAGCACCTTTTTCCACGATATTGCCGTCCGGATAGTTGGACACATCCGAACCCTGTACGGTCAGGCAACTACCTTGCGGCTTGAAAGCCCAGTAGTTGTCCTTTGCGCTGGGAGTCCAGACACTCCTCGCACATTCGGTGATGAAACCGGTGGAGCTGTTAATAGCGTCCCGGTCATTGGCGTCTACCGTTTTCAATATGCCATTGACCCTTCCCAGCTTGTACTGCTTGAGATTCCCGACCCAGCGCGGGAAGGAGTCCGAGTCCGGACGGAACATACCAACGAACACCTGATTCAGGTATTTACTCTGGGTATTGACGCTAATCGGCAGGGTGACCGAGGCGAACACACTGTTGGTTGCCTGGATCTCGGAGAAGATGGCGTTCAGTGCATCGGCAATCTCCGTACCGCTAGAGGTTACATCGAAGTACTTACCACTGCTGGCGTTGGCCATGCTCTTGAGCAGTGCAGTCCACCCCGGCCCCTGACCGGTAGTAACCTTGTTGATATCTACCGTGTAGGTGGTAATGCCCAGGCTGCTCTTCTTCATGAAGCGAGCCCATTCATCGGCCATATTGTCCTGCGAACCACTGGGGGAAATCGGGATTGCGGTGGTGCTGCCGCCCGCCGCAGCTAGCGCATCGGTGGCCTGATTGATGTCGTTGTTATTATCCTGCGCTGCACCGTTGCTAATGTAGATGATGAAGTTCTTCGCGCAGCCCGTAACGATAGGGTTGTTGTAGCGCGTGCCATCCTTTGCCGACAGCGCGTTGCCATTGAGCGCATAAACAGCGCTGGAAGCCAATGTGCCCGAATCGTTGCCCAAATAGTCGGTCTTGACCTTCTGGTTGCCGGCATGGGGCACACCTGCGGAGTAGTACAGCCAGGCCTCCTCCATCGCCTTGCTGATCTTGCCGCCGTTGGACTTGTCCTCCCCCACATGCAGGCTATCCACCAGATTCTGGTACTTGCTCTTGGTATTAGTATCGAGCAGACGTATGGCGGCACGAACATAGGCGCCATCATTACCTTTGTCGCCCTTTCCCGTCTCGGTGAACATCATCAGGCCGACACGGTACTTGTTTGCATCCAACGCACTGACCACCGATACCAACGCGGCCTTCTCGTTGGCGAACGGCGTATTCCAGTTGGCGGTGTTGTCGAGGACGATCAGTACGTTAGGCGCATCCGTGGCGCTTGGGGGGGTACCCACGAACAGATCGATATCCTCGGCGCGAACAGTCGCGTGCGCGAAACACAGGATGCACAATGCGAAAAATCGCCAGAGAATCGCCACATTGCCCTGAGCTTTCATCGTCATACTCCGTGGTCGCAGACCGAATGTTTCTGCGAATCGGTGAGTTGCACGCGCACCCCCGAACGCACCTTGATCGAAGCGCCGCTCAGATCATCCGTCACCGTGGCATTCAATACCCAAACGGTACTCCAGTCCTGGCGACACATATCCCGGTTGTCATTGCCGCAGAGCAAGGTACTGCCGGTCGGTCTGGCGCTCATGCACACCGGTACCGCCATCTCCACCACATAGTCTCTGGTGCCGTCATTATTGATATCGACATCGAGCTCTTCGCCAGTCGGTGCAGTGGTGAAAGCGGAAGCAAGCACCCGTTGAATGCCAATGTTGGCGGAGGCGATGGCCTCGTTGCGAAACTGCATGTTGCCCACTGCTTTCAGATTGGTTCCGCTGAGGGTATAGGCGCTCCCCACCATGATCATCAGCATCAAAAGCATCACCAGGGTGACCACCAAGGTCGCTCCCCGCTGCCCGCTTACCCTGCAATTCTCTCTCATGGCGTCTGCCTCCTACGGGAAACATTCACCAGCGCCGCGCTGGATGTGAACAAGTGCCGCTTGTAGCTATCTGTGAACGCCCCCAACGCGACCGCCCCCAGGGCGTATGTCTTGTCCGACTGGTACCCCGGCGTTGCAACTCGACTGCGTACCAGGACGTAGAGCTTGGCCTCCACCACGTTGATCAGATCATCCACGGAGCAAGAACTTGCTCCACAGTGGATGAAGTCACCATCCGGCGAGCCATCACCACGATTTGTCGGAGATGTCTTGGTGTTGTCGGCCCAGTGCACCTCATGCTCGTAGTCTTCATAAGCTACCGGCTCGCCGGAATCGCTGACATTGTCGATGCCAAGTTCGACGCGAAACGCCTCTACCCCCTCAACCAGCGGCACCGCGGGCTGCTGGCCGGCAATCCCGCCGGACGAGTCGAACTGCGAACGCATCAGAGTGGGAATGCCATCACCCGGTGTCATCGCATAGTCGCGCAGGTAATAGAGATTGCTAACGAATTTGCGGCGTTCGGCCAAGGCGACGCAGTCACGCTGGTGCAGAAGGAACCCGCCCGTGCCAAGCACATAGTCGGAGGGAGTTTCAGGCTGCAGCAACGGTGGATTCGGTGGCGGATCCATAGAGTTGCTGTCACAGGAGGACGACTGGAAATACACTTTTCCGGTCGTCACCGTCTCACAGTTGCCCACACCCGGCGTGCAAGTCTCGACATGTCGGACCACCAGCACATCGGAGTTAGCGGCCAGATCAGTGACAATTCCGGAGCATCCTGGAGGAACCGCCGAATAGGTCTGCACGGCAATGCCAGGAAGGGCGGTCTTCTCATCCATCGTCCAGGTCGAGAAGTCTCCACACACTGGCGGCACCGCATTGGGCACGCCACCTGGCTCACCTGAAAGTGGCGGAGCATCATTCAACGTCAGATCGTCGAATTGCGGGACATAGCCGTTCCAGAAGCCGGCGTGAGCCAGATCCTCCTGCAACAGCTCTACGGCGAAACGACCGTTTTCGATCAGCGAGTTGGTATTGGCCATGTCGTCGTTGGTGCGCCGCAGGTTCAGGTAGAGCGTCAGGACACCGACCATGATCAGCAGCCCGATGGTCACCGCGACCATCATCTCCACCAGGGTGAACCCCTGTTGCGAGCCAGCGCGCCTCATAGTGCGGCCTCCCGCACGATGGTGGTAACCACGCGCCGACAAAGATCGTTTTTGCACTCCGAACCACCATCGTAGTCATCCTTGCCACATGCCACGCTGGAAGGCGGAGCCGAAATCGGGCTCATCCCCTGCCAGGCTACGGTGATCAAGTATTGCCCACTTCCCAGAGACTCGATGCAGCCACGCCCCCCAAGCATCGCGCCAGCCTTGACATTGCCACCACCGATCTCTGCCGCCCCCTGCAAGCTATTGCACCAGTCGGCCATGTCCACCTGCTGACGCGTAGTGGAGCTGGTCGGACAAGTCATTCCTGCGCCGACCGGACTGGAACTGTCGGTGACATAGCTGTTGGAATTGTTCGGATTGGCCGTCATCCGGCTGGACATATCGTTGAGCAGCAGCAGTGCCTGGGCACGCTGGTAGGATTCCATCTCCGACAGTTGCATGCGTGCCTGCAACTTGGCCAGGCCGAGCAGGCCGAGGGAAATGATCAGGATGCTGACCAGCAGCTCGATGAGGGTCAAACCACGCTGTCGAGAGACGCTCATATCGCTCACCACTTCGCTGACGGCTGTTTGTCGCCGGCGCTATCAAGCGTCAGGGCGCCGTCGCTGGCCTGAGAGCCCGTCGGCGTGAAGGTAACGGTGAAAGTCGGGGGCGTTGCTGCGTTGTCAGCAGATACGCTGTAGCCATAATCCCTCGACACTTCGCTAGGGAGTGCGTAACCGCCAGCCTCCAGCGCGGTCTTGTCCGCATAGGCGCGGTTGGCTAGCAGGTACTGCTGCTCGCGATTGGCAATGTCCATCATCTGCGCCTGCGCGGCGGATCGTTTACCGCGGATGATGTACTGCTGATAGCTGGGGTAAGCGATGGCAGCCAGAATGGCAACGATCGCAACAACAACCATCAACTCAATCAGTGTGAACCCACGGGAACGAATAGGCATTATTCAGACTCTTGTTCCATAGCCTTCCCAAACAACTCTATTAGCGAAATAGCGAACTGCCACTCCGCCGACCGGCAATTTGGGACCAGTCGTCGCTCATCGCTGTATAAAAAATCAATCAACGAATAGTTCACGGGGTCAATTCCTTGAAAGACTGGCCTACGGGGGGCCAGGACCAGCAAGAGCGTGCCAATTAGAACGAAACGCCCTGATCGCTAAAAGTGCCCGAACGAACACTTCGTAGACATTGATTTTCTTGGCTTTTCCCCTGAAATACCGGCTCTAAACGCGGCCGGGGATGAAACTCTCCCTTAAAACCAAATGACAAATGTCAAAAAAAAGTTAAACGGCAGGCCGGACAAATTTAAAAGTGTGAACCAGTTATCACTAATCTTTATCCGCCGCCCCAGGATAAGAAGCAGGCCGCAGAGGAAAAACACGTCCGAAATACCCTATGTAAAGTTTTCGCTGTTAACGACTGCGGCAACCGTGGAAAGACACAAACGGCACTGGGTATACGTAGGCCGTTCAGTCCCATGCCGTCCGTACAGCTGCAGTGGGAGGCCCACAGCCATCCAGTCCTCAGTGAGCCCTTTCGCTCTCCTCGCGCATCGCCTGCACGAACTCCTCCAGCGGCATCGGCTTGCCGAACAGGTAGCCCTGCAGCACATCCACTCCACGTTCGGCCAGGTAACGACGCTGTTCTTCGGTCTCCACCCCTTCGGCGATGATCATCAGATCCAGCTTGCCGCACAGTT
The DNA here is from genome assembly GCF_000349845.1 of Pseudomonas sp. ATCC 13867. NCBI lineage: Bacteria > Pseudomonadati > Pseudomonadota > Gammaproteobacteria > Pseudomonadales > Pseudomonadaceae > Pseudomonas > Pseudomonas sp. ATCC 13867. The sequence continues at coordinate 4,258,802 of NC_020829.1, forward strand.
CGACGATGCTGTCGAGGATGCGTACCGAGAGTGCATCCACGCCAATCATCGCGACGAAGCTCTTGTCGATCTTCAGCGCATCCACCTTGAAGCGGTGCAGATAAGCCAGGCTCGAGTTGCCGGTACCGAAATCGTCGAGGGCCAGCCGTATGCCCTGGGCATCCAGGCGGCCGAACAACTGGTCGGTCACTTCGCTGGCCGCGATCAGTTCCCGTTCGGTCAGCTCCAGCACCAGGTTCGGCCGATATGGCAGGAACTTCGCCTGCAGGCTCAGGCAATCATCGAACAAGCCCGCCTCGCTGCAATGCACGGCGCTGATGTTGATGCCCAGGTGGAAGCCCTCCCCCAGCAGCTCACCGTGGGGAACCAACCCATCGCCGACCTGGCGCATCAGGTCGCGGGTCATCGGCACGATCAGGCCGGAGCGCTCGGCCATCGGGATGAACAGGTCCGGGCCGACCATCCCTTCGCGCGGATGCTGCCAACGCATCAGCACTTCCGCACCAACCCAGCGCCCATCGCGCGCATCCACCAGCGGCTGCAGATAGGGAACGAACTCCCCAGCCATCAGCGCCCGCTCCAGCTCCAGGCTTGGCGTCGCCGAGCGCCCCCACAACCAGTAGCAGGCCAGACCGGAGATCGTCCCCAGCAACAGCAAGAGCGAAGCGAGCGGCAGCGCGTCCTGGCGAATGTGCTGCCACTGCGAACCCGCGGTAAATCCGCCTGTCACCGAATACGGGAAGCGTTCGGAAACCAGGCGTATATGACCGATAGGCAACGGATCGGGGTCCCTGGCATAGACATTCCCCTGCTCATCCATCCACTCCCCGCCCACCTGCAACTGCAAGTCGCTGCGCTGATCGACCAGTTGCAGGGTGTTGCTCAGGTAACGTCCATCGACAGTGGCCAGCGCCCCGAACTCGCCGTCGACCCGGCGCAGGATCAGCAGCCCGACATTGGGTGTCAACGGGTTGCCCGCCATCAGGCGCAAACGCCCTTCCACGTAGAACGAATGATCCAGCGGTGCCTTGAAGTCGCCAAACAGCGAGGAGCAATAGATGTGGTCATCCCGTGTGAGATTGACCGAACGCACGAAAGGCACCACGGCCACCTGCTCGCGCAGCACCTGGGTCGCGCTCTCGCAGGGCTTGTCCTTCTGCGACAACGCCACCCTGGCCGCACCTTCGGCATTGCTCAGCATGAGGTCGAACAGGCGCAACGCTTCGTTGGACGCAGTCCGCGCCTCGGAGGACAGGGTTCGCAGGGCCTGCCAATAGATGATGGAACTGCCCAGTGCCAGGGGGAGCAGGGCCATCGACAGGGAAAACACCAATCGAGGCACCCGCCAGCGTCGGGCATAGTTGCGTAACGGCATCCTTGTTCCTTGCTGCGCGACCTTTCGCTACGCCTCCAGGCGAGCGGCATTCGTCCAGCTTAGAACAGCTCTCGTCCGGCGAAGGCCGAACCCGACTGGAAAACGTATAATCCCGCCCCATTCATCCAGGGCAACACCCCTGCCGACCCACGATTCGCCATAGAAGACACCATGTCCAAACCGCAGCTCCAGCCCGCGGGAAACTTCCCGCCCGCCACGCTCATTCGCCGCTTGGCCGCCATGTTCTATGACTTCCTGCTCTGCGTGGCACTGCTGATGGTGGTGACGCTGGCCTACCAGCAAGGCTTCCTTCGGCTTATCTATGGCGGCGAAAAGCTCAGGCAACTGGCCGACCAGGGTGGCCTGACCGGTGACCCGCTGCTGTCCAGCCTGCTGTTCATCAGCCTGTTCGCCTTCTTCGCGAAGTTCTGGACCTACAGCGGCCAGACCCTCGGCATGCAGGTCTGGGGCATTCGCGTGCAGAACGCCGACGGCTCGCGGATCAGCCTGCTGCAGGCTCTGCTGCGCTTCATTATCTCCATCGGCTCCTGGGCCTGCCTGGGCCTGGGGTTCCTGTGGATGCTCTGGGACAAGAACAAGCGCACCTGGCACGACCGCTACTCGGAGAGCGTGGTGATCCAGATTCCCAAGGCCGTGCGCAAGACGACGCAGGGCCGGGGCTGATCTCCAGGCATGAAAAAGCCGGCAATTGCCGGCTTTTTGCTTTTTGTAGAAGCGAGCTTGCTCGCGAACAGGATTCACTCAGTATCTAGAAGTTCGCGAGCAAGCTCACTCCTACAGGGTCAGCCGGCCCTTCGCAGCAGCAACACGCCGAGGAACGCGCAGATCGTCGCCGGCACCAGCACCGCCAGCAACGGCGGGAAGTTGAAGACCTGGCTGGACGGGCCGAGCAGGTCCTGAGCGATGCGGAAGGTGAAGCCCACCAGCACGCCGGTGAACACGCGCTGGCCGAGGGTCACACTGCGCAGCGGGCCGAAGATGAAGGAAATCGCCATCAGCACCAACGCTGCGGTAACAGCTGGCTGCAGGATCTTGGTCCAGAACGCCAGCCAATAGCGGTTGGCGCTCAGGCCCTGGTCCTGCAGGTAATGGATATAACTCCACAGCCCGCTGATCGACAGCGCTTCCGGCTCCATCACGACGGTGTTCAGCAACTGCGGACTGAGCTGGATATTCCATGCTTCAGTGGGCTTGCTCACCACTTCGCTGCGCTTCTGGTCCATGTGCAGCACAGTGGTGGTTACCCCCTCGAGCATCCACTGATCATTCTGGAAAGTCGCCTGTTTGGCGAAGCTGGCGGTCTGCAGGCGATGTGCGTCATCGAAATCGTAACGGGTCACCCCCAGCAGCACGCCGTCGGAGCGCACCACGTTGATATGGATGAACTCGCGGCCCTGGCGGTGCCACAGGCCGGACTTCGAACTCTGCGCTCCGCCGCTGCTCTGGGCCAGGGCGCGGCCGCTCTGGGCCATCGTTTCGGTGTAGGGCACCACGTACTCGCCCAGCAGGATGCCGGCGAACATCAGCACCAGCATCGGTTTCATCACCGCCCAGACGATGCGCTGCAGCGACACGCCGGCGGCGCGCATGATGGTCAGTTCGCTGCTGCTGGCCAGGCTGCCGAGGCCAACCAGGCAGCCGATCAACGCCGCCATCGGCAGCATGTCGTAGGCGCGGCTGGGTGCGGTAAGGAGCACGAACTTGAGCGCCTCGGCGAGGGTATAGGTATCGGTGATCTGCCCCAACTGGTCGACGAAGGCGAACAGTTCAGCCAGGCCGAGAATGACCCCGAGCACGGCAAGGATGGAGATGAAAACGGTGACGCCGATGTAACGGTCCAGCTTACGCATGCTTCGGCTCCCGCCCAGAATTTGCCCGTGCGGCGGCCAGTTTGAGCCTCAACGGCTCCCAGTACAGCAGCAGCAAGCCGATCGCCAGAAACAGCGCGTGGATCCACCACAGCCCCAGTGCGAGCGGGATCTTGCCCTTGTCGAGCATGCCGCGGCCGGCGATCAGCAATGCCAGGTAGGTCATGTAGAGCAGAACCGCCGGCAGCAACTTGAGGAAACGGCCCTGACGCGGGTTCACCCGCGACAGCGGCACCGCCAGCACGGTGACCACGAAGACCAGCAGGGGAATCGACAGGCGCCATTGCAGCTCGGACTTCATGCGCACGTCATCGCTGCCGATCAGCTCGCTGGTGGGAATGGCATCGCGATCGTCGATCTCGCTGCTGACTTCCGGCTTGGGCAGCAGCACGCCATAGGTGTCGTACTTGATCGCCCGGTAGTCGGCCTGCCCCGGCGTGCCATCGTAGCGATAGCCATCCTTGAGGATCAGGTAGCGGCTGCCGTCGGCATGGATCTGCTGTTCGCCGCTGGTCGCCACCAGTACCGAAACCCCGCCCTCCTTGCCGTTGCGCGGCGGGTTCTTGTCGGAAATGAACACCCCGCCCAGTTGCGTGCGCTCATTGGCCAGGGTTTCGGTATAGGTCACCCGCGAGCCGTCGCGCATCGACTGGAAGCGCCCCGGCGCCAGGGTATCGAACTCGGTCATCGCATCCTGCTTGTTCAGCAGCAGTTGCATCTGGGTGATGCCCTGCGGCGCCAGCAACAGGCTCAGCCAGGCAACGATCAGCGCCACCAGCAGCGCCGGCGCCAGGGTATAGGCCAGCAGGCGCTGCTGGCTCATGCCGGTGGCGGTGAGCACGGTCATCTCGCTGTCCAGGTACAGCCGCCCGTACGCCAGCAGGATGCCCAGGAACAGCCCCAGCGGCAGGATCAACTGGAGGAAGCCCGGCAGACGCACGCCCATGATCATGAACAGCGACCCCGGGTCGAGCATGCCTTGGGCGGCCTGCGCCAGGTACTTGATGAAACGGCCGCTCATGATGATCACCAGCAGCACGGCGCTCACCGCGCTCATGGTGATCAGCACTTCACGGGACAGATAACGGAAGACAATCAAACCGGACACTCCAGGGTTGTCACGCTCAGGCGGCTACGCTCAAACTAGCCGCCGTGAAGCCTTGCCGGCCCGCGCGAGCGCGATCCAGCGAAAATAGCCGGCATTATCCTGCGATTCGCCAGGCCTGTCACTGCGCAGTCTGCCTGAACCTCGCAGACCACCTTGCCATCGTGAGCCTTTTGTCCTGGGGACACCAAGCTATGGAATTCCTTGTAAAAAGCGTACGCCCGGAAACCCTGAAAACCGCCACCCTGGTCATCGCCGTCGGCGAAGGCCGCAAGCTCGGCGCCACCGCCAAGGCCGTGGACGACGTCACCGGCGGCGCCATCGGCGCCCTGCTCAAGCGTGGCGATCTGGCGGGCAAGGTCGGCCAGACGCTACTCCTGCAGGATTTACCGAACCTTAAGGCCGAGCGCGTCCTGCTGGTCGGCGCCGGCAAAGAACGCGATCTCTCCGACCGCGCCTACCGCAAACTGGTTTCCTCGGTTCTCTCCACCCTGAAGAACCTCGGCGGCGGCGACGCCACGCTGGCCCTGGGCGATCTCGCCGTGAAAGGCCGCGACGCCCACGGCAAGGCTCGCCTGCAAGTGGAAACCCTGGCCGACGGCACCTACGTCTTCGACCGCTTCAAGAGCCAGAAGGCCGAGGCGCCGAAGCTGAAGAAAATCACCCTGCTCACCGACAAGGCCGACGCCGCCGCCGTCGAACAGGGCGCCAGGGAAGCCCAGGCCATCGCCAACGGCATGGCCCTGACCCGCGACCTGGGCAACCTGCCACCGAACCTCTGCCACCCGAGCTTCCTCGGCGAGCAGGCCAGGGCGCTGGGCAAGGAATACAAGGGCCTGAAGGTCGAAGTGCTGGACGAGAAGAAACTGCGCGAGCTGGGCATGGGCTCCTTCCTCGCCGTCGCCCAGGGCAGCGACCAGCCGCCGCGCCTGATCGTGCTGCAGTACAACGGCGCGAAGAAGAAGGACGAAGCCCCGCACGTACTGGTCGGCAAGGGCATCACCTTCGACACCGGCGGCATCAGCTTGAAGCCCGGCCTGGGCATGGACGAGATGAAGTTCGACATGTGCGGCGCCGCCTCGGTGTTCGGCACCTTCCGTGCCGTGCTGGAGCTGCAGCTGCCGATCAACCTGGTGGGCGTGATGGCCTGCGCCGAGAACATGCCCAGCGGCGGCGCCACCCGTCCGGGCGACATCGTCACCACCATGAGCGGGCAGACCGTCGAAATCCTCAACACCGACGCCGAAGGCCGCCTGGTGCTGTGCGACGCGCTGACCTACGTCGAGCGCTTCAAGCCGCAGTCGGTGGTGGACATCGCCACCCTCACCGGCGCCTGCATCGTCGCCCTGGGTTCCAACACCTCGGGCCTGATGGGCAACAACGACACGCTGGTCAGGCAACTGCTCAAGGCCGGTGAAGTGGCCGACGACCGCGCCTGGCAGCTGCCGCTGTTCGACGAGTACCAGGAGCAGCTCGACAGCCCATTCGCCGACATCGCCAACATCGGCGGGCCGAAGGCCGGCACCATCACCGCCGGCTGCTTCCTGTCGCGCTTTGCGAAGAAGTACCACTGGGCGCACCTGGACATCGCCGGCACCGCCTGGATCAGCGGCGGCAAGGACAAGGGCGCCACTGGCCGCCCGGTTCCTCTGCTGACCCAGTACCTGCTGGACCGCGTGAAGTAACGGAGTAAGACAGCAATGTTTTTTGGAACCCAAAGCGTCGCGAGTGCCGCTCAGGCAAGGCGAAAGCCTGCGCGAATGCGCAGTTTACGTTTTGTAAATGAGCAATTTGCGCAGGTTTTCAACGCAGCATGAGCAAACGCAGCAGCTTTGGGGCCAAAAAATGACGCGTGTGGATTTCTACGTCATCCCCAGCGCCGATCCCGACGCACGCCTGAGCATCGCCTGCCGCCTGGCCGAAAAGGCCTGGCGGCAAGGCATGCGCATCTTCGTGCTGTGCGAAGACGAGGCCCAGCGCGATGCGCTGGACGCCCGGCTGTGGAACTTCCGGGGCGAAACCTTCATCCCACACAATGCGGTGGAAGAAGATGCCGACTCGCCGGTGGTACTCGCTCTGGGCGAACCGCCGGAAAGCCACCGGGACCTGCTGATCAACCTGACCCTGGTCATTCCGCCCTTCGTCGATCATTTCAACCGGGTCGCCGAACTGGTGATCGAAGAACCGGCGATTCGTCAGGCCGCGCGGGAGAATTTCCGCCGCTACCGCGAGCAGGGCTATCCTTTGCAGGACCACCGCCTGCCTCGCCCTTGAGAGCGCACCAGCCAAGATCATGGACAGCCGTAAGCCCCCGCACGACCCCGACCACCTGCTGGAAGACCTGAAGAAGATCCAGGACCTGCTGGACGAATCGGGCAACGAGCCGCCGCTGCTCACCGAATCCTTCGAGCCGGACAACATTCCCCTGCTGTCCGACGTCGTCACGCCCGCGCCGCGCACTCCCGAACCCGCAGCCCCGACGCAGGAGCCACGGACCGCCGAGCTCGACCACCTGGACCTGGAGCTGCGCGCCGCCGCCGAGCTGATCCTGCAGGACGTGATCGACGACTTCGCGCCGCAGATCGAAGCCGAACTGCAGCGCCGCCTGGAAGCCCGCCTCCAGCGCCTGCTGGCCCAGCGCAAGAGCTGACCGCACCGCCCCCTTACTTGTAGGAGCGAGCTTGCTCGCGAACGCTCTTCTGCAAGCTCGCAGTGGTGGCAGTTCGCGAGCAAGCTCGCTCCTACAATTGCTTCCCCCTGCCGCCCCGGTGGCCTGCAAGGCTCGCGCCCCGTTATACTCACCGGTTTTCCGTCTAGCCTTATCAGGGTCCCGCCGCGCTCATGGACAAGACCTACCAGCCCCACGCCATCGAATCCCACTGGTACCCCCTGTGGGAGAAAGAGAACTACTTCGCCCCGCAAGGTTCCGGCGAGCCGTACACCATCATGATCCCGCCGCCGAACGTCACCGGCAGCCTGCACATGGGCCACGGCTTCAACAACGCCATCATGGACGCGCTGATCCGCTACCGCCGCATGCAGGGCCGCAACACCCTGTGGCAGCCGGGCACCGACCACGCCGGCATCGCCACCCAGATGGTGGTAGAGCGCCAGCTGGCCGCCCAGGGCATCGCCCGTCACGACCTGGGCCGCGAGAAGTTCCTGGAGAAGGTCTGGGAGTGGAAGGATCAGTCCGGCGGCACCATCACCCGCCAGATTCGCCGCCTGGGTTCCTCCGTGGACTGGTCGCGCGAGCGCTTCACCATGGACGAGGGCCTGTCCAACGCCGTGAAGGAAGCCTTCGTGCGCCTGCACGAGGACGGCCTGATCTATCGCGGCAAGCGCCTGGTCAACTGGGACACCAAGTTCCACACCGCCATTTCCGACCTGGAAGTGGAGAACCACGACGAGAAGGGCCACCTCTGGCACCTGCGCTATCCGCTGGCCGACGGTCACAAGACCGCCGACGGCAAGGACCACCTGGTCGTCGCCACCACCCGTCCAGAAACCCTGCTGGGTGACAGCGCCGTCGCCGTTCACCCGGAAGACGAGCGCTACGCTGCGCTGATCGGCACCTTCGTCGACCTGCCGCTGGTGGGCCGGCGCATCCCGATCATCGCCGACGACTACGTCGACCGCGAGTTCGGCACCGGCTGCGTGAAGATCACCCCGGCCCACGACTTCAACGACTACGAAGTCGGTAAGCGCCACGACCTGCCGCTGATCAACATCTTCGACAAGGACGCCGCCGTCCTCGCCGTCGCCCAGGTGTTCAAGCTCGACGGCAGCGTCAACGCAGAGCTGGACGCCAGCCTGCCCGCCGCCTATGCCGGCATGGATCGCTTCGTCGCACGCAAGCAGATCGTCGCCGACATCGAAGTCGCCGGCCTGCTGGAGAAGATCGACGACCACGCGCTGAAAGTGCCCAAGGGCGACCGCTCCGGCACCGTCATCGAGCCGTGGCTGACCGACCAGTGGTACGTCTCCACCAAGCCGCTGGCCGAACCGGCCATCGCCGCCGTGGAAGATGGCAGCATCCAGTTCGTGCCCAAGCAGTACGAGAACATGTACTTCAGCTGGATGCGCGACATCCAGGACTGGTGCATCAGCCGTCAGCTGTGGTGGGGCCACCGCATCCCGGCCTGGTACGACGACGCCGGCAACGTCTACGTCGGCCGCAACGAGGCCGAAGTACGCGCCAAGCACAACCTGGGCGACGCCAACCTGCGCCAGGACGAAGACGTCCTCGACACCTGGTTCAGCTCGGGCCTGTGGACCTTCTCCACCCTCGGCTGGCCGGAACAGACCGACTACCTGAAGACCTTCCACCCCACCGACGTGCTGGTGACCGGCTTCGACATCATCTTCTTCTGGGTCGCGCGCATGATCATGCTGACCATGCACCTGATCAAGAATGGCGATGGCAGCGCGCAGATCCCGTTCAAGACCGTCTACGTCCACGGTCTGGTGCGCGACGGCCAGGGCCAGAAGATGTCCAAGTCCAAAGGCAACGTGCTCGACCCGCTGGACATCGTCGACGGCATCACCCTGGACGAGCTGCTGGAGAAACGCACCAGCGGCATGATGCAGCCCAAGCTCGCCGAGAAGATCGCCAAGCAGACGAAAGCCGAGTTCCCCGAAGGCATCGCCAGCTACGGCACCGACGCCCTGCGCTTCACCTTCTGCTCGCTGGCTTCCACCGGTCGCGACATCAAGTTCGACATGGGCCGCGTCGAGGGCTACCGCAACTTCTGCAACAAGCTGTGGAACGCCGCCAACTTCGTCATCGAGAACACCGATGGCAAGGACACCGGCGTGAATGGCGAGCCGGTCGAGCTGTCCTCGGTGGACCGCTGGATCATCTCCGCCCTGCAGCGCACCGAGATCGAAGTCGCGCGCCAGCTGGACGCCTTCCGCTTCGACCTCGCCACCCAGGCCCTCTACGAGTTCATCTGGGACGAGTACTGCGCCTGGTACCTGGAACTGGTCAAGCCGGTGCTGTGGGATGAGAACGCGCCGATCGAACGCCAGCGCGGCACCCGTCGCACCCTGGCGCGCGTGCTGGAAACCGCCCTGCGCCTGGCACACCCGTTCATGCCGTTCATCACCGAGGAAATCTGGCAGCGCATCAAGGCGTCCGCCGGCAAGACCGGTGACACCCTGATGCTGCAACCCTGGCCGATCGCCGACGAGGCGAAGATCGACGCCGCCGCCGAAGGCGACATCGAGTGGGTCAAAGCCCTGATGCTGGGCATCCGCCAGATCCGTGGCGAGATGAACATCTCCATGGCCAAGCGCATCGACCTGGTGCTGAACAACGCCTCCCCCGAGGACCACCGCCGCCTGGCCGACAACGAGCCGTTGCTGATGAAGCTGGCCAAGCTCGAGACCATCCGCGTGCTGGACGAAGGCGAAGAGCCGCCGATGTCCGCCACCGCGCTGGTCGGCGACCTGCAGGTGCTGGTACCGATGGCCGGTCTGATCGACAAGGCTGCCGAGATGGCGCGCCTGGACAAGGAAATCCAGCGCCTGGAAGGCGAAGTCAAACGCGTGGGCGGCAAGCTGTCCAACGAAGGTTTCGTCGCCAAGGCCCCGCCGGAAGTGATCGAGAAGGAACGCGCCAAGCTGGCTGAAGCCGAGCAGGCCGTGACCAACCTGATCCAGCAGCGCGAGAAGATCGCCAGCCTGTAAGCCCCAACACAAGGCCCGCCAATGCGGGCCTTGTGCTTTGCGGGGGAACCCCCTGTAGGAGCGAGCTTGCTCGCGAACAGCCCAAACCTCCAAGCAAGAGCGTTCGCGAGCAAGCTCGCTCCTACAGTCGCCGCTAGTACACCGTCCCCACCGGATACACGTAGGCATTTACGTCATAGAACGGCGTGCGCTGGTAGAACCACTGCAGGCGCGCCTGGGCGTCCTTGGCGAAGGCCTTGTCGTCCTTCAGCTTCTTCTCGAACTCGGCCTTGAGCTTCGGGTCTTCGGCGAGCATCTTGCGCGCCATCGGCTCCATCACGTATTCCTCGGGCTCCTCGGCGGAAACCAGGGTCGAGTTGAAGAAGCCCCAGGACCAGAACGAGTCCGGGCTTTCCGCGGTCAGCAGGTTGATCGCCAGTACACCCAGCGGCTGGTCGGTATCAATCACCACCGAACCGGCCGGGTAGGTCTGCAGACGCTGGAATGGTTTGCCCACGCCGCTGACCAACAGGTGCCCTTCATAGCCGGGAATCTCGTTGCTGGCGGCGCGGTCAGGCTCGAAGCCGCCGGCCAGCTTGATGTCGTCCATGCGCTGCAGGGTCACCTCGATGGGCGTGGCCTTGTCCAGGGTCTTCATCTGGATGCCGTGGGACTTCAGGCGCGCGATCACCTCGCTCCACTGCACCGGCACCACATACTGTTTCGGCCGCTTCACCACCAGGTCCGGCACCGAGTTGTCGGTGATCGGCACGTTCAGTTGCTTGGGCTTGTTGCTCCAGACGATGGTTTTCTTGCCGGTGATCGGCGACTCCTCGTAGCGGTAGTCGCCCACGGTGAACGGCGTGTGCTGCGCATCGCCCGGCTTCCAGGTGAGGATCACCTGCTTCTGCGCCGCCAGCCGCTCGCGGTCCTTGACGATCGCCTGCTTCAGCGAGTCGGCGTTGTCGCCGATCACCTGGAACATCGCCTTGAGCATCACGTAGTTACCCAGCACCTGGGTTTCGTAGGGGTGCAGCGCGTGCTGCTCGATAAGGATCGAGGGCACGTTGCGGATGTCGCCGTACTGGTTGGAAAAACGCGCCAGGTCGGTGCGGTACGGGTAGTAGCCCTGGGTCGGGTCCTGGTTGTCGTTGAAGCTGATGCACTCGTGGACCACATGCCCGTCACCCTCCAGCTCCTTGTACACCGGGCCGCGCATCACCTTGTCCATCCACTCGCTGGAAGCCGGCGACCAGCCGTTGCCGTTGTGGCAGTAGGAGCTGTCGTAGGGATACATGGCGCCGTCGGTGGAGTGGGTGTCGGCGAAGAAGCTCAGGTCGTACTGGTTGAACACCGAGGCGACGTTGCGGATTTCCGCGCTGTCGAGCTTGGTGAAGTCGCGGTTGAGGTTGTAGTTCAGCCCGTTGACCCGCCAGCCGGTGACCTGCGGGCCGTTCTGGTTGATCCGCCCGTAGGGGCTGCGGCGCAGGTCGCCGTCGATGTTAACGGTGGGGATGAAGAGGATGTTGACCTTGTCCAGCAGAGCGGCCAGCGGCTTGTCGCCGGTGGTCATGTCGCGCAGCAGCATGAACATGGCGTCCTTGCCGTTGGCCTCGCCGGGGTGGATTTCCGCCTCGACGAAGATCGTCGGCCTGCCAGACTTGTTCAGCCCGGCGGCCGACTTGTCCGCCTCGCGGCTGGCGGTGACCAGCAGCATCGGCTCGCCGGTGGCGCTGTTCTCCGGCAGGTCGCTCAGGGTGATGGCGCCGCCGGAGGCCTCCGCCAGCTTCTCCAGCCAGGCGCGGGTCTGGTGGTAATCGGAGGTCTGCTTGAATCCGCTGGACTCAGCCAGGGTGATCAGCGGGTTGTCGGCCTTGGCGATGTACTTGGTGCTGGTGAGCTTCTGCTCGAACATCGCCGGCAGGATGCGGGTCTTGGCGGCGGCGCTGTAGCCGCTGTCATCGATGTATCCCGGCGCCGAAGGCAGGGCAGCGTACAGGGGCAGGCTGGTGGTGGCGAACAGGCCGGCGAGCAAGGTCCGGGATGAGAGGTGGTGCATGGGAGAGTCTCCTTTGTGCGGCAAATCGTCCTGCGAGCACGTCCGCGCCCGTGCATCAACCATAGACAACTCCGGGGATACGCCAGCGCGGTTCGTCGTCGCGCCCGCTCCGGGGCGGCATGTTCATTCCAGGGCGGAATGACCTTGCGAAGAATGCTCGCTTGGATCGTCGTGGCAGTTGTTCGAAGATCAGCGCACCCCTGCCCCTCCAGGAACCCGACGCCCATGTCCGATACCCCGGCCCGCAACGGCGGCCAGATCCTCGTCGATGCCCTGCTGCGCCACGCGGTGGATACCGTCTACTGCATCCCCGGCGAAAGCTACCTGCCGGTGCTCGACGCGCTGTACGACGCCGCCGGCATCCAGACCATCGTCACCCGCCACGAAGGCGCCGCCTCGAACATGGCCGACGCCTACGGCAAGCTCACCGGCCGCCCCGGCATCTGCTTCGTCACCCGCGGGCCGGGCGCGACCCACGCGGCCAACGGCGTGCACACGGCGATGCAGGACTCGACGCCGATGATCCTCTTCATCGGCCAGGTGGAAAGCGCCTTCAAGGGCCGCGAGGCCTTCCAGGAAGTGGACTACCGGCAGATGTTCGGCGGCCTGGCCAAGTGGGCCACCGAAGTCGACGACATCCGCCGCCTCCCGGAGATCGTCGCCCGCGCCTTCCGCGTCGCCCAGTCCGGGCGGCCCGGCCCGGTGGTGATCGGGTTGCCGGAGGAAGTGCTGTTCGACTCCGCGCAGGTCGCCGATGTGGCACCGACGCCGATCACTCGTGCGGCTCCCTGCGCCAACGCCCTGGCCGAACTGCGCGATCGCCTGAGCCAGGCCCGGCGTCCGCTACTGATCGTCGGCGGCACCGGCTGGACACAGGAGGCCTGCGAGCAGGTACGCGCCTTCGCCCGCGCCAACAGGCTGCCGCTGCTGGCCTCGTTCCGCCGCCAGGACCTGATCGACAACCGCGACGAGCAATACGCCGGCCAGCTCGGCTTCGGCGCCTCACCCAAGCTCACGGCGCGCGTGCAGGAAGCCGACCTGCTGCTGGTGCTCGGCTCACGCCTGAGCGAAACGCCCAGCGCCGGCTATACCCTGATCCAGAGCCCGCGCCCGCTGCAGGAAATGATCCACGTCTACCCCGACGCCAGCGAGCTGGGCCGCGTCTACCAGGCGGACCAGTGCATCCAGGCCGGCATGCCGGAGATCGCCGCAGCCCTCGCCGGCCTCGCTCCCCTCGCCGAGACGCCCTGGGCCGAATGGACCGCTTCAGCCCGCGCCGATTACCTCAGCTACATCACCCCGCCGCAGAACACAGAACCGCCACAGGGCGTGGACCTCACCCAGGTCGTCCAGTACCTGAACGAAACGCTGCCGGACGACGCCGTGATCAGCAACGGCGCCGGCAACTACGCCGTCTGGGTCCACCGCTTCTACCGCTACCGCTCCCCGCGCAGCCAACTGGCACCCACCAACGGCGCGATGGGCTACGGCTTCCCCGCGGCCATCGCCGCCAAGCTGCGCGACCCGCAGCGCAGCGTGGTGTGCTTCGCCGGCGACGGCTGCTTCATGATGTACCCGCAGGAGCTGGCCACCGCCGTGCAGTACGGCGCGCCGCTGACCGTCATCGTGGTCAACAACGGCATGCTCGGCACCATCCGCATGCACCAGGAGCGCGAGTACCCCGGCCGCATCAGCGCCACCGCACTGCGCAACCCGGATTTCGTCGCCCTCGCCCAGGCCTTCGGCGCCCACGGCGAACGGGTCGAACGCAGCGAGGATTTCGCCGCCGCGTTCCAGCGCGCCCAGGCCAGCGGCAAGCCGGCGCTGATCGAGCTGCGCACCGATCCCCGGCAGATCACTCCGGCCGCGCGCCTGCCCTGACGGCGCAATCCTGGCATACGCAGGTCCCAGGCTTCGCTAAGCTGCACCGGGTCAAGGCATTGCGCCCGCGCCAGCGGGCACAATGGCGCCGGAAATCCGCAAGGGAAGCGCATGAGTCTGCCACTGATCTGGGTCCTGTTCCTGCTCGCCACCGCCGTGGCGCTGTTCGTCATCAACCGTCCGCGGATGGACGTGGTCGCCCTGCTGGTGATGGTCGCCCTGCCCCTCTCCGGGGTGATCAGCGTGCAGGAGTCGCTGGCCGGCTTCGCCGATCCCAACGTCATCCTGATCGCCGCGCTGTTCGTCATCGGCGAGGGGCTGGTACGCACCGGCGTGGCCTACCGCATCGGCGAATGGCTGACGCGCCGGGCCGGCGCCAGCGAGACGCGCCTGCTGGTGCTGCTGATGCTCGCCGTGGCCGGGCTTGGCTCGGTGATGAGTTCCACCGGGGTGGTCGCCATCTTCATTCCCGTGGTGCTGAGCATCGCCGCGCGCCTGCACGTGTCGCCGCGCCGGCTGATGATGCCGTTGAGCTTCGCCGGGCTGATCAGCGGCATGCTCACCCTGGTCGCCACCGCGCCCAACGTGGTGGTGCACAGCGAACTGGTGCGCGAGGGCTCGGAGGGTTTCGGCTTCTTCAGCTTCACGCCCTTCGGCCTGGTGGTCCTGGTCCTGGGCATCGGCTACATGCTGGTGGCGCGCCGCTGGCTGGGCGACGACGCCAGCGACGCCAGGCAGAACCTCAAGCGCCGCACCCTGGGCGACCTGATCCGCGACTACCAGTTGGCCGGCCGCGAGCGCCGCCTGCGCATCCGCGCCGATTCGCAACTGGTGGGCATGAGCCTGGGCGACATGGAGCTGCGCGCCCGCGCCGGCACCAACGTGGTGGCCATCGAACGCATGGTGCACTTCCGCCTGAAGATCTTCGGCCCCAGCGCCAACATCACCCTGCATGCCGGCGACGTGCTGCTGGTGGACATCTATGGCGAGCGCGGCGACCTGTTGGGCCTGTACCACGAATACGGCCTGGAACCGCTGAGCCTGCAGGGCGACTACTTCACCGAGCGCGCCCACGAAGTAGGAATGGCCGAAGTGACGCTGCCGCCGGAATCCACCCTGCTCGGCAAAAGCGTGCTGGAGCTGGAGTTCCGCAGCCAGTTCGGCCTCAACGTGGTCGGCCTGCGGCGCAACCGAGAGGCACTGGTGGACGGCCTGCTGGAGGCCAAGCTGAAGGTCGGCGATACCCTGCTGGTGATCGGCGCCTGGAAGGACATCCGCCAGCTGCAGGCGCGCGGGCGCGACTTCCTGGTGCTCAGCCTGCCCGCCGAGGTGGACGAAGCCGCCCCCGCCGCCAGCCAGGCGCCCCACGCGCTGTTCAGCCTGGCGGTGATGGTGATCCTGATGGTCAGCGGCCTGGCGCCCAACGTCATGGCGGCGCTGATCGGCTGCCTGCTGATGGGCGCGTTCCGCTGCATCGACATGGACAGCGCCTACCGCTCGATCCACTGGCAGAGCCTGCTGCTGATCGTCGGCATGCTGCCCTTCGCCCTCGCCCTGCAGAAGACCGGCGGCATCGACCTGGCGGTCAACGGCCTGGTCGGCGCGCTCGGCGGCGCCGGTCACTATGCGATCCTCGCCAGCCTGTTCGTGCTCACCGCGCTGATCGGCCTGTTCATCTCCAACACCGCCACCGCCGTGCTCATGGCGCCGGTCGCCATCGCCACGGCGAAAGCCCTCGGCGCCTCGCCCCAGGCGTTCGCCATGATCGTCGCGCTGGCCGCCTCGGCCGCGTTCATGACGCCGATCTCCTCGCCGGTGAACACCCTGGTGCTCGGCCCCGGACGCTATCGCTTCGGAGATTTCGTCAAGGTTGGCGTACCCTTCACGATTCTGGTGATGATCGTCAGCGTTCTGCTGGTACCCTGGCTGCTGCCGCTGTAGCCGGCCACTACAAGATCACCAAGGAAACGTCTCGATGGAAGTGAGCAAGACCAAAAGCAGTTTCTACCGCCGACTCTATGTCGCCTGGCTGATCGACAGCGGCACCGCCACCAGCGTGCCGGCGCTGATGGAGGTCACCGGCATGCCCCGCCGCACCGCCCAGGACACCCTGGCCGCGCTGGCCGACCTGGACATCGACTGCGCCTTCGAGCAGCACGACGGCGAGCGCAACAACGCCGGGCACTACCGCATCCGCGACTGGGGCGCCATCGATCCGCGCTGGATCGCCCAGCACCTGGCGCAGATCAAGGATGTCCTGCAGTACCCCTGAGCCGCCGCCATGCTTCCCGTCCCACCCGTCATCTGGCGCTTTCGCCGACTGATCCTGCTGCTGGCATTCGCCCTGGTGCTGCTCGCGCTCTATCGCGCCAGCGGCCTGCATGAGGATTTCAGCCTCGATTACCTGCGCAGCGAACTGCAGGACAATCGCCTGCGTGGCCTGCTGCTGTTCGTCGGGTTGTTCGCCCTGGGCAACCTGCTGCACATCCCCGGCCTGCTGTTCCTCGCCGCCGCCGTGCTGGCGCTGGGCAAGCTGTGGGGCGGGCTGATCACCTACTGTGCGGCAGTGCTCTCCTGCGGCTTCACCTTCCTGGTGATACGCGCAGTGGGCGGCAACGGCCTGCGCCTGCTGAACAACCGGGTCACCCGCGCGATATTCAGTCATCTCGACCAGCGCCCGGCCAGCAGCGTGTTCCTCCTGCGCCACGCCTTCCTCACCTCGCCGACGCTGAACTACAGCCTGGCGCTCTCGGGTATCGGCTTTGCGCCCTACATGCTCGGCACCCTGTTCGGACTGCCGATTCCCCTGCTGCTGTGCTGCCTGCTGTTCGACCGCCTGGGTGACGTGCTGCTCGGCTGAGGCGCACGGCGCGCAACTGTGGGAAAATCGCCCACCGCTTCCCAGCCCCGCCACTGCCATGTCGAAACCGCCGAAACGTCCCGCCGCGCCCTCGAAATCCGCCATCCCCCTGCGCGACCCTGCCGCCAAGCGGCCAAACCTGCTGCACCCGCGCAACCGGCACCAGGGCCACTACGACTTCCCGGCACTGATCGAGGGCTGCCCCGAGCTCGGCCGCTTCCTCATCACCAATCCCTACGGCAAGCCGAGCATCGACTTCGCCAATCCCGAGGCGGTACGCGTGTTCAACCGTGCGCTGCTCAAGGCGCAGTACGGCATCGGCCAGTGGGACATTCCCGCCGGCTTCCTCTGCCCGCCGATCCCCGGCCGCGCCGACTACGTGCACTACCTCGCCGACCTGCTCGCCGAGGAAAACGCCGGCAGCATTCCGCGCGGCCCACGGGTGCGCGTGCTGGACATCGGTGTTGGCGCCAACTGCATCTATCCGCTGATCGGCCACCGCGACTACGGCTGGCGTTTCCTCGGCTCGGACATCGAGCCCGCCGCCCTGGCCTCCGCCCACGCCATCCTGAACGGCAATCCGGGCCTGAACGAGGCCATCGAACTGCGCCAGCAGCACGATGCGAAGCACATCTTCCACGGCCTGCTGGGCGCCGATGAACGCTTCGACGCCACCCTGTGCAACCCACCCTTCCACGCCTCGCCCGAGGAGGCCAGCAGCGGCAGCCGGCGCAAGTGGAAGAACCTCGGCAAGCTCGACCCGTCGCGCAAGCTGCCCACGCTGAACTTCGGCGGGCAGAGCAACGAGCTGTGGTGCGAAGGCGGCGAGATCGCCTTCCTGCGCAAGCTGGCGGCGGAAAGCGCGGAAGTGGGCCAGCAGGTGCTGTGGTTCAGCTCGCTGGTATCCAAGGCCGGCAACCTCGACGAGTTCCGCCGCGCCCTGAAAAAGGCCGGCGCGGTCACCGTGCGCAGCGTGGACATGGCCCAGGGCCAGAAGCAGAGCCGCTTCGTCGCCTGGACCTTCCAGGAGCCGGAGCAGCGCGCGAAGTGGCGCACGCTGTGGAAATGACGCTCAGCGGATGAACTGCTTGCTGATCTCCCGGAAGACTTCCGTGCCGGCGCGCTCCATCCACTCGAAGGCGACCATCTCCCGCGAGACGATCATCGCCCCGGCCTGACGCATGCGTTCCAGCGCCAGCGCCTTGTCCCGTGGGTGGCGCGAACCGACCGCCTCGTCCACCACGAATACCTCGCGGTCATCGGCCAGCAGGCCCAGCACCGTCTGCAGCACGCAGACATGCGCCTCGGTGCCGCACACCACGAACTGCCGGCGCTCGCCACCGGGCATCTGCAACAGGCCGGGATCGGCCACGGCGGAAAAAGCGATCTTCTCCAGCAGCGCCTCCGCCGGCAGCGCATCACGCAGCGCGGGCAGGGTCGGGCCCAGGCCCTTGGGATACTGCTCGGTGGCCAGCGCCGGCACGCCCAGGCGCTGCGCGACCGCCAGCAGCCAGGCACTGTGTTCGAGCACCGACTCGGCCTCGTGGATGGCCGGGAACAGGCGCTCCTGGATATCGATGATCAACAGGGTGGACGTCTGGGCGCGTAACAGCATGGCGGGCTCTCCTGTGGTGGGCGCGCGGTGGTCACTGGCTGGCCGAGGGTTCAGCCGGCATAGCCTTCGGCGATGTGCTGGTCCTTGAGCTTCACATAGTTGCCGGCGCTGTAGGTGAAGAATGCGCGCTCCTTGTCGGTCAGCGGGCGGCCCTTCTTCACCGGGCTGCCGACGTAGAGGTAACCGCTCTCCAGTACCTTGCCCGGCGGCACCAGGCTGCCGGCGCCGAGGATCACTTCGTCCTCGATCACCGCGCCGTCCATCACGATCGAGCCCATGCCCACCAGGATGCGGCTGCCGATGGTGCAGCCGTGCAGCAGCACCTTGTGGCCGATGGTCACGTCGTCACCGATGGTCAGCGGGAAACCGTCCGGGTTGAAGGGGCCGGCGTGGGTGATGTGCAGCACGCTGCCGTCCTGCACGCTGGTGCGCGCACCGATGCGGATGCGGTGCATGTCGCCGCGAATGGTGACCAGTGGCCAGATCGAGCTGTCCGCGCCAATCTCCACGTCGCCGATGACCACGGCGCTGGCGTCGACGAACACGCGCTCGCCGAGCGCTGGCGTTTTGCCCTGATACGAACGAATAGTCACGATAGAGTCTCTCTGGCTGCGAATACGGCCGATTGTATTTAAGATGGCCGAGTGTTTCTTCAACCAAGGTGCCACCGTGAGCGCGAATCCCCTTCTGCAGAGCTACGACCTGCCGCCCTTCTCCTCCATTCGCCCCGAGCACGTGAAGCCGGCCATCGAGCAGATCCTCGCCGACAACCGCGCCGCCATCGCGCGCATCCTCGCCCAGCAGAACGGCACCCCGACCTGGGCCGGCCTGGTGCTCAGCATGGACGAACTGCATGATCGCCTGGGCAAGGCCTGGAGCCCGGTCAGCCACCTCAACGCGGTGTGCAACAGCGCCGAACTGCGCGAGGCCTACGAAGGCTGCCTGCCGCTGCTGTCCGCCTACTGGACCGAACTGGGACAGAACCGCGAGCTGTTCAAGGCCTACGAGTCGCTGGCCGCCAGTGCCGAGTCGAAGACCTTCGACGTCGCCCAGAAGACCATCCTCGAACACGCCCTGCGCGACTTCCGCCTGTCGGGTATCGACCTGCCGGCCGAGCAGCAGCAGCGCTACGCCGAAATCCAGACGCGCCTGTCCGAGCTGGGCAGCCGCTTCTCCAACCAGTTGCTGGACGCCACCCAGGCCTGGACCAAGCACATCACCGACGAAGCCGCGCTGGCCGGCCTGACCGACTCGGCCAAGGCGCAGATGCAGCAGGCCGCCCAGGCCAAGGAGCTGGACGGCTGGCTGATCAGCCTGGAATTCCCCAGCTACTACGCGGTGATGACCTACGCCGAAGACCGCGCCCTGCGCGAAGAGGTCTACGCCGCCTACTGCACCCGCGCCTCCGACCAGGGTCCGAACGCCGGACAGAACGACAACGGCCCGGTGATGCAGGAAATCCTCGACCTGCGCCAGGAACTGTCGCGCCTGCTGGGCTTTGCGAACTTCGCCGAGCTGTCCCTGGCCACCAAGATGGCCGAGACCCCCGAGCAGGTCCTGCACTTCCTCCGCGACCTGGCCGTGCGCAGCAAGCCCTTCGCCGCCCAGGATCTTGCGCAGCTCAAGGCCTACGCCGCCGAACAGGGCTGCCCGAACCTCTCCAGCTGGGACGCCAGCTACTTCGGCGAGAAGCTGCGCGAGGCGCGCTACAGCGTGTCCCAGGAAGCCCTGCGCGCCTACTTCCCGGTGGACAAGGTGCTCTCCGGCCTGTTCGCCATCGTGCAGAAGCTCTACGGCATCCAGATCCGCGAGCTGAACGACTTCGAGCGCTGGCACCCGGACGTGCGCCTGTTCGAGATCGAGGAAAACGGCCAGCACGTCGGCCGCTTCTACTTCGACCTCTACGCCCGCGCCAACAAGCGTGGCGGCGCCTGGATGGACGGCGCCCGCGACCGTCGCCGCACCGCCGAAGGCGAGCTGCAATCGCCGGTAGCTTATCTCGTCTGCAACTTCACCCCGGCGGTCGGCGGCAAGCCGGCGCTGCTGACCCACGATGAAGTCACCACCCTGTTCCACGAATTCGGCCACGGCCTGCACCACCTGCTGACCCGCGTCGAACACGCCGGCGCCTCGGGCATCAACGGCGTGGCCTGGGACGCAGTGGAGCTGCCGAGCCAGTTCATGGAGAACTGGTGCTGGGAGCCCGAAGGCCTGGCGCTGATTTCCGGTCATTACGAAACCGGCGCGCCGCTGCCCCAGGACCTGCTGGAGAAGATGCTCGCCGCGAAGAACTTCCAG
This sequence comes from Pseudomonas sp. ATCC 13867, assembly GCF_000349845.1. Taxonomy (NCBI): domain Bacteria; kingdom Pseudomonadati; phylum Pseudomonadota; class Gammaproteobacteria; order Pseudomonadales; family Pseudomonadaceae; genus Pseudomonas; species Pseudomonas sp. ATCC 13867. The sequence goes on from NC_020829.1 coordinate 4,279,554, forward strand.
TCCGGCCTGATGATGGTCCGCCAGCTGGAGTTCTCCCTGTTCGACTTCGAGCTGCACGCCACCCACGGCGACGGCCGCAGCGTGCTCGACGTGATCGAGGCGATCCGCACTGAAGTCGCGGTAATGCGCCCGCCGGCGTACAACCGCTTCGCCAACAGCTTCGCGCACATCTTCGCCGGCGGTTACGCGGCCGGTTACTACAGCTACAAGTGGGCCGAAGTGCTGTCCGCCGACGCGTTCTCCCGCTTCGAGGAAGAAGGTGTGCTGAACCCGGCGACCGGCGCGGCCTTCCGCGAGGCGATCCTGGCCAAGGGCGGCTCCCAGGAGCCGATGGCGCTGTTCGTGGCCTTCCGCGGCCGCGAGCCGTCCATCGACGCCCTGCTGCGCCACTCGGGCCTCACCGAGGAGGCTGCGTGATGAGCGAGGTGAAGAAGCGCTTCATCGCCGGGGCCGTCTGCCCGGCCTGCAGCGAGCAGGACAAGATCGTCATGTGGGACGTCGACGGCGTGCCGCACCGCGAATGCGTGGCCTGCGGCTATGCCGATACGCTCAACGCCCAGGGCCAGTCGGTACCGAAGGAGCTGACCACCCGGGTCAACGTCAGCGGCCTGAAGAAGCCTGCCGATCCGAAGGTGCAGAACGTGCAGTTCTTCCCCAACCCGAAGCTGAAGAAGCCGGACGAGTAAGTCCACGCCGCCAATAAGAAAGCCGTTTCTCTCCTGGGAGAAACGGCTTTTTCACGCGCCGAGGATCAGTGCCCGGTACCGTCACCACGGCGGCTGGTCTCGAAGAGGAACCAGGTGCGCTGCTCGGTTTCGTCGATCCAGTTCTCGATCAGGCTGGCCGTGGCGATGTCATGGTACTCGTCGCACAGGTCGTGCACTTCGCGCATGTAGGAGGTCAGCGCCTTGTTGTCCTCCTGCAGCTCGGCCAGCATGTCCAGCGGCTGCACGAACTCGGCGTCGTTGTCGAGGATGCGCTTGTCGCGGGCGATGTGGCCGATGGAGCGGATGGTGTTGCCACCGATCTTGCGGGTGCGCTCGGCGATGGCGTCGGTCATCGCGAAGATTTCCGTGGCATGCTCGTCCAGCAGCAGGTGGTAGTCGCGGAAGTGCGGACCGCTGACATGCCAGTGGAAGTTCTTGGTCTTCAGATAGAGAGCGAAGACGTCGGCGAGCAGGCGGTTGAGCGCGGCGGAAAGATCGCGAGTGGCGTTCTTGCTCAGGTCAGAAGGCGTGGCCAGGGCCGGTGCGCGGCGCACCGCGGGTTTCGCTGCGGCCGGCTTGGCGGCGGGTTTGCTGGCGGCGGCCTTGGCGGCCGGTTTGGCGGCTGTCTTGGCTGCAGGTTTGGCGGCCGCCTTCGCTGCCGGCTTCGTAGCGGCGGGTTTTGCCGCCGCAGGTTTCTTCGGAGCCGATGCGGATTTCTTCATCACAAATCACCTCTACGAAAGATCACGATACCTGTGGATGCCCTCCCGTTCGGGATAGGGCTGACTCAGCGGTCTTGAGCCTATCTCGCTCACCGTCGATTGCAAGTCGACATCAACCGGCGCCGAGCGTTCCTCTTGACTCGGATCAGTCGCGCAGCGGCTTGCGGAAATACACCACGCGCTCGGTTTCGACGAAGCCCAGCGCGCGATGCAGGGCATGGCTGGCGTGATTGTCGAGCGCCGCATCGGAGGCGAAATCCCGACAGCCCCGCGCAACGCCCCAGACCTGTACGGCACGCACCAGGGCGCGTGCGACACCCTGCCGGCGCGCCGACTCGGCAACGTAGATGCCTTCGAGGAACAGCACCGGCGTACCCTCGGTACCGTTGACTTAATCGTTGTGCACCGCCGCCTCGGCCAGCCCCAGCGCCTTGCCTGCGGCATCGCGGGCGAGGAACGCGCAGTAGCGCTGCGGATGCCCGAGGATATCCCGCGCCTCATCGCGAAATTCCGCCTCGTGATCCCCCGGCCAGAGCCGCAGGCGCAGCTCGATCCAATCGTCGAGATCGGCCGTTGTCGCCTGTCGTACCCGCAGCCTGTCCATCAACCGTTCCCCGGGGTGAAGCGGAAGCATGCGTCGAGCTGGCTGTAGCCCATGCCGACGCCCTTGTGCACCTTGAGCTGCACCGGAATGCGCTCCTTGAGCGCTTCGACGTGGCTGATCACGCCGATGGTCTTGCCCGTCGCGTTGAGGCTGTCGAGGGCGTCCAGCGCCACTTCCAGCGTCTCGCCATCGAGGGTGCCGAAACCTTCGTCGAGGAACAGCGAGTCGATGCTGGTCTTGTGGCTGACCAGGTCGGACAGTGCCAATGCCAGCGCCAGGCTGACCAGGAAGCTCTCGCCGCCGGACAGCGTCTTGCAGTCGCGGGCGGTGTCGCCCTGCCAGGTATCGACCACTTCCAGTTCCAGCTCGCCGTCGCTGCGCCGCGCCAGTTGGTAGCGACCGTGCAGGCGCTGCAACTGGCGGTTGGCGAGGTGCACCAGGTGATCGAGGGTCAGGCCCTGGGCAAAGCGCCGGTAGCGCGCACCGTCGGCGGCACCGATCAGGCTGTTCAGGCGCTGCCAGAGGTCATGTTCCTCCTCCTGCCGGCGGATCGCCTCGAACAGGCTCTGCTGGCTGGCGCGCCGCGCATCGTCACCCTGCAACTGCGCGCGGATTTCCCCCTGGCGCTGGCCCAGTTCGCGCAGCTCGGCGTTGAGGGTGAGCAGTTGCTGGTTCAACTCATCCAGCGACAGATCGCCGTGCGGCTCGGCGTTCAGGCGCTCGACATCCTTCAACGCCGCCGTACGCAAGGCCACGGCCTCGGTGATGGCGGTTTCCAGTTTCTGCCTGAGGGTGCCGAGCTCGGCGCGCTGGGCATCATCCAGCAGCGCAGCGAGGTACGCAGGCTCGTCGGCGAACGGGCTTTGCGCCAGCGCGTGCTGCCAGGCCGCCGCGCTTTGCGCCAGGCGAGCCTGATCCTGTTGCAGACGCTCCAGCAGCGACTGTTCGCGGCCCTGTAGCGCATCGGCCTGGCGTTGGCTGGCGCCCAGGCGCGCCTCGGATTCGGCCAACGCCTGCTGCGGGTCCTCCGCGCGCGGCACCACGCTCCGCGCCTCGAACGCCGCCGCCTGCCAACGCTGCTGCCACTGCTGCGCGGTCTCCCGCGCCACGCCTGCGGCCTGCGCCGCCTCGCGCTCGGCGGCAGCCAGTTGCTGGCCGAGTTGCTGGTCCCGCTGCCAGCGCTGCCACTCCCCGGTGCGCTCGGCCAGCCATTGCTCGCCGTCTTCCGGCAGGTCATAGCCCAGTTCCGTCAGGGCGGCGGCCAGGGTTTCCTCCTGCTGTCGCAGCTCGGCACGCTGGCTGGCGATCTGCTGCGTACGCTCGTCCTGGCGCTGCCGGGCGAACTGCTGCTCGCCCTCGAAGAGCGCCAGCTGCTGCGCCGCCTCGCTGTGCTTCCGTTCGGCGTCAACCCGCGCCTGTACAGCGTCCTGCTGGCGGACCTTGTGTTCTTCCAACGCCGTCAGTTGTCGTTGCAGATCGGCCAGCGCCGTTTCGTGACGCTGGCGCTCGGTGGCCAGTGCCTGTTCATCGACCAGTTGCAGCCCCTGCGCCGCACAGTGTTGCTGCCAGGCGTCCTGCTGCTGCCGGAGCGCCGCTTCGGCTTCATCGAGCTGGCGTTGTCCCTGCTGTAGCTGCGCTTCGAGTTCGGCCAGTTCGCCACGCAGGGCAACGCCCTGGCTCTCCAGCTCCGCCAGCGCGCGCCGGCTCTCGTCGAGCGCGGTCTGGGTGGCCGACACGTCCAGCGCCTGGTAGGCCTCCACCGCCGGGTGCTGCAAGGAGCCGCAGAGCGGACAGGCTTCGCCGGGCTGCAACTGCGCGCGCCAGTGTTCGAGCTGGTGGATGCGCTGCTCCTGCTGCAGGAGCTTTTCCCGGTCGGCGACCTGCTGCTGCGTCGCCTTGTAGCGCTCGCGCAGGACGACGATGGCGCCATCGCGCTCGCCCTTGCGCTGGCGCAGCGCAAGCAGTTCCGGTTGCCAGCGGGCCAGTTGCGCGGCGGCCTGGGCCCGTGCCTGGGCGATCTGTTCCAGGCGGTCGAAGCCACGACCCAGCGCCTGCAACTGCTGCGCGCGGTCGCGCAGTTGCGCTTCGGTCGCGCCGGCCAGCAATGACTCCAGTTGCTGCCGGGCGGCGGACTCGATCTGGCGAGCCTCGCCCAGCGCCTGCTCGCTGAGCCTGGCATCGCCTTGCAGCCCTTCGCGACGGGCACCGGCATCGCTGAACGCCTGCTGCGCCTGGTCGAACTGACGCTGGATTTCCACGCCGGCCGCCATCAGGCGGGCGCGCTGGGCGAACTGGGCGCGCCAACCTCCGAGCAGCTCGCCCAGTCGCGCACGCTGCGGCTGCTGCGCGAAACGTGCCTCCAGCGCCTGACGCTGCTCGACCAGCGCATCCAGCGCCGCACCACGGGCATCGCTCACCTGCCGGGCGAACTGGCTGGCGCTCCACAGCGCCTCGGCGATCCGTTCACGGCTGGCGGCCTGCTCGCTGCGATTGTCCTCCAGCGCGGCGCGGTCCTGCGCCAGACTGTCATGATTGGCGCGCCAGGCCTGGTGCAGCGGCTGCAAGCGCGCGGCGGGCTCGCTGGCGGCCAGGCGTTGCAGGTCCGGTTGCGCCGCATCGAGCGACTGCCGGGCACCCGTTTCGTTCTCGCTGGCCTGCCGCATCTGCTGCTCGGCGCGGCCGAGCTCCTCGCACCAACGGCGCTGGGCCTGCAGCGCCACCTGGCGGCCCTGCAGCGAGGCCTCCTGCAACAGCGCCTGATGGTTCTGCTGTTCGAGGGCTTCGCGCTGCTCGCCGCTGAGCAGTTCGACGCCTTCGGCACGGGCGCGCAACTGGTCGAGCGCGCCGCGTACGTCGCGAGTGCGCTCGAAGACGCGCTGCGAGATCAGCCCGTAGATTTCCGTGCCGGTCAGCTCCTCCAGCAATTCCGCGCGCTGGTTGGCGTTGGCTTCGAGGAAGGCGGCAAAACCGCCCTGGGCCAGCAGCATGGATTTGGTGAAGCGTTCGAAGTCCAGCCCCGTCAGGATTTCGGTCTGCTTGAGCTTGTCGCTGATCTTGTCGGTAAGGATTTCCCCCTCGCCACTGGCGCGGTCGACGCGCGCCAGCTCCACCTTCGGCGCCTGCAACGCGCCCTCGGCCTTGTCGCGGGCGCGGCGCTGGCTCCAGAAGGCGCGGTAGGGCTGCCCCTTCACCTCGAACTCCACTTCGGCCAGGCAGTCGGCGGTGTGCCGGGTCATCAGCTCGTTGCCGCTCTGCGACAGCACGCTCATGCGCGGCGTGCGGTGGTAGAGCGCGAGGCAGATGGCGTCGAGCAGCGTGGTCTTGCCGGCGCCGGTGGGGCCGGTGATGGCGAACAGGCCGTTGCCGGCGAAGGGTTCGGCGGTGAAGTCGATTTTCCACTCGCCCTTGAGCGAGTTGAGGTTCTTCAGGCGCAGGCTGAGGATTCTCATGGCTGCTGCTCCTGCTCTTGCAGTTCACCGAGCACCTGCCGGTACAACCCGGTCAGGCGTTCACGCAAGGGCGCTTCCAGGTCCTCGCCGTCCAGGCGTTGCCGGAACACATCCTCGGGGCTGAGTTCGTCGAGGGTTTCCTTCGCCTCGCTGAACAGCGCCGCCTGTGCGTTGCCGCGCTCACGGCGGGTTCGCAGGACGACCACCGGCAGGTCTTCGCAAAGCTTCTCGACGCGCACCTGGATATCGCTGAGGTAGTCGTCGGTGTGCACCAGCACCTCCAGCCACACCGGCTGCTCGGCGCTGCCTTCCGCGGCCACGCGGGCCAGCTCGACGGGCAGGCTGGCGAGGCTGCCGGACACCGACTTCAGCGGCTGGAAGCACGGCACCGGCAAGGCGCTGACGCCGCGCAGGCCGCTGTCGTCCAGGTCCACCAGCAGTACCTGCTTGCCTTGCGCGGCCTCGTCGAAACTCAGCGCGATGGGCGAGCCGCAATAGCGGATGTGCTCCAGTCCGCCGACCTTCTGCGGCCGGTGGATGTGCCCCAGGGCGATGTAGTCCGCCGGCGGGAAGGCGCTGGTGGGGAAGGCCTCCAGCGTGCCGACGTAGATCTCCCGCACCGACTCGCTGGCGCTCGCGCCCACCGTGGTGAGGTGACCGGTGGCGAGGATCGGCAGGTGGCGGCCGAGGGCTTCGCGCTGCGCCTCGGCGCGCTCGAACAACTGCCGGTAATGCGCCTGGATCGCCTGTTGCAGCGCCAGTTGCTTGTCCTGCGCGCTCTGTCCGGCCTGGCTGGTGAGCACATCACGCGGGCGGATGAAGGGAATCGCACAGAGGATCGCGCCGGGCTCGCCGTTGCGCTGCGGCAGCACCAGCACCTGCGCGTCGAGATCGGTGCCGACGGCGGCGATCACCTGGGTGTCCAGGCACGCCAGCAGCTCGCGGGACTCCTCCAGCATGGCCACCGAATCATGGTTGCCGCCCAGCACCACCAGCCGTGCGCCGGTATCGCGCAGTTCGACGATGAAGCGGTTGTACAGCTCGCGGGCGTAACTGGGCGGCGCGCCGGTGTCGAACACATCGCCGGCGATGATCACCGCATCCACGCCCTGCTCGCGCACCTGCCCGACCAGCCAGGCGCAGAACGCCTGGTGCTCGGCCTCGCGGCTCTTGCCCATGAAGTGCTGGCCCAGGTGCCAGTCGGAGGTGTGGAGAATGCGCATACCGTGACGTCCGCAGCCGTGATCCAAAGGCTGGGATGATAGCGGGTTGCGCCGCCGCGATGGCGGATTCGCCGGCCACCGCCGCCCAGGCTGGCTATCTTTCAGGAATGCACGCCGCGAAAAGGACTCCCCATGCAACGCCTCGTCAACATGCTCAAGGACCTCGCCATCCTCGTCCGCGCCAACCTCTGGCTGGTGCCGGTGCTGGCCGCGCTGGTCGCTGCGGTCTTCTACTTCGTCGCGCCGCCACCGCCGATGAGCGCCACCCTCGCCACCGGCGCGCCGGGGGGCGGTTATGCGGCTTTCGGCGAGCGCCTGAAGGAGGAACTGGCCACGCAGGGCTTCGAGCTGAAGCTGGTCAAGACCGCGGGGTCGAGACAGAACCTGGAGAAGCTGCTGGACACCGGCAGCGAGGTGAACATCGGGCTGGTGCAGAGCGGCCAGGAGCAACAACTGGAGCCCGCCCAGCGCACCGGCCTGCAGACCCTCGGGGCGATGTTCCAGGAGCCCTTGTGGCTGTTCCAGCGCCGCGACGTGAAGATCGACCGCGTCGCCGACCTGCTGCCGCTGCGGCTGGCCATCGGCACGCCGGGCAGCGGCACCGAGGCGGTGACCGAAGCCATCCTCAAGGCCAACGACATCCCCAGCGATCCCCTGCCGGCGAACTGGCAGGCGCGCGGCGGCAACGCGGTGGCCCATGAACTGCTGGCCGGCACGCTGGACGCGGCCTTCTTCGTCGGCCCGGCGGAAAACCCCTTGATCCAGCGTCTGGCGGCCAGCCCCGAACTGAAGCTGGCCGGCTTCCGCCGCGCCCATGCCTACGAGGCGCGGATTCCCTTCCTCACGCGTGTGGAAGTCAGCGAAGGCCTGCTGAACCTGGCGCAGAACGTCCCGGAGCAGGACCTGGCCACGCTGTCGCCGGTGGCCACCCTGGTGATCAACGACAACTTCCACCCGGCACTCACCCCGCTGATCCTGGAGGCCGCGCGCCGGGTGATGAGCAAAGGCACCCTGCTCGACCCGGCCGGCGCCTTCCCCAGCGCCGAGCCGCGCACCCTGGCCCTGCAAGGCGACGCCGAGCGCTACTACAAGAGCGGCCCGCCACTGCTGCAGCGCTTCCTGCCGTTCCGCATCGCCTCGCTGGCGGACCGCTACATCATCCTGCTGATCCCCTTCATCGCCATCCTGATCCCGCTGATGAAATCCATCGGCCCGCTGTACCGCTGGCGCATCCGCGCGCGCATCTACCGCTGGTACCGCTACCTGCGCGAGATCGACCGGCGCCTGGACGAACGCGCCGGCAGCGCCGAGCTGAGCACGGAAATCGAACGCCTGGAGCAGCTCGAGGCCGAACTGGCCAAGGTCGAGGTGCCGCTGTCGTACTACAACGAGTTGTACGAGCTGCACCTGCACCTGAACTACGTGATCCGCCGCCTGCGCCAGTTGCGGCGCAACCGGCGTGAGCGGGACGGGCAGGTTGCCGCCTCGGACTGAGCGGTGCCGAGCACGGGAACGCCGGGTCGGGTAAACTCTGGCGTTTTCCAATCCGCCCGCCCCGCCGCCGCTTCGATGCACGCGGCGCGGCCGGCACTGAACAACCGGGTCCGCCATGCCGATTCGCCACGCCATCGTCCACCTGATCGACAAGAAGCCCGACGGCAACCCCGCGACGCTGCACGCGCGCGAAGCCGAGCTGGGCGACTCCCAGGCCATCGAGAACCTGATGGCCGACCTCAACGAGAGCTACAACGCCAAGCCGAACAAGGCCTGGGGCCTGTTCCAGGGCGAGTCCGGCGCCTACCCGTTCAGCGGCTGGCTGAGCGAGTACCTGGACAACGGCAAGGACTTCGTTGCGTTCTCCGTTCAGGCCGTGGAACACCTGAAGTCGCTGATGGAAGAGTCCAACCTCTCCACCGGCGGCCATGTGCTGTTCTGCCACTACCAGCAAGGCATGACCGACTACCTGGCCATCGCCCTGCTGCACCACAGCGAAGGCGTGGCGGTGACCGAGTCGCTGGAAGTCACCCCGTCGCGCCACCTGGACCTGGGCCAGCTGCACATGGCAGCGCGGATCAATATCTCCGAGTGGCGCAACAACAAGACCTCCAAGCAGTACATCTCCTTCATCAAGGGCAAGGGCGGCAAGAAGGTCTCGGACTACTTCCGCGACTTCATCGGCTGCACCGAGGGCGTCGACGGGCCGAGCGAGACCCGCACCCTGCTCAAGGCCTTCAGCGACTTCGTGGAAAGCGAAGACCTGCCCGAAGAACAGGCCCGCGAGAAGACCGACGTGCTGGTGGACTACGCCACCAGCCAGGCCAAGATCGGCGAACCGATGGCCCTGGACGCGCTCTCCGAGCTGATGGACGACCAGGCGCCGCGCGCCTTCTACGACTACATCCGCAACAAGGACTACGGCCTGTCGCCGGAGATCCCGGCGGACAAGCGCACCCTCAACCAGTTCCGTCGCTTCACCGGCCGCGCCGAGGGGCTGTCGATCAGCTTCGAGGCACATCTGCTGGGCAGCAAGGTGGAGTACGACGAGGAGCGCGACATGCTGATCATCCGCGGCCTGCCGACCCAGTTGCATGACCAGCTCAAGCGGCGCAAGAGCTGATCGCCAGCCACGAAGAGGCCCATCGCGAGATGGGCTTCTTCGTGCATGTAAGGCGGTTCGCGAGCAAGCTCGCTCCTACAGGCAACCGGTCAGCACGGCGCGCTCGTCGTAAGCGAGCTTGCTCGCGAACCTGCCAACTTCCGACAAAACACCCCAGAGCGGGCGGCCACGCGCTGCTAAAGTCAAATCAGGCGCCTCTCGCTCGCGGTGCCGCCATGTCCGCCTTGCACCCTCTCACCGCTGCTGCAGTCCCGCTCTCCGGGCGTCCCCGGGTGTACCGCTCGACTCTCGCGCTGCTGTTATTGATCTGCACTCACCTTGCCCTGGCCGACCCAACGTCCCCCACGCTCACGCCCAACGTCGCGCGCTTCGTGCTGGCCAACGCGGAGTTCAGCGTGATGCACGAAATGGGGCACATGCTGATCGCCGAATACGACCTGCCGCTGCTCGGCCGCGAGGAGGACGCCGCCGACCAGCTCGGCTTCATCCTGCTGTTCCGCCTCTATGCGAAGCTGCCCCGGGACGAGATCGACGCACGCCTGCTGGACATCGCCGACTACTGGCGCCTGGAATGGCAGACGCCCAAGCCGCCGCCGGAACAGGTACAGGCCTGGGACAGTCATCCGCTGGATGAGCAGCGCTACTACAACATCGCCTGCCTGCTGTACGGCAGCGACATGAAGCGACTGGACTGGCTGCCGCCGCTCACCGGCCTGCCCTATGAACGGGCCCTGTATTGCGACCAGGAGTTCCAGCAGGCGAGCAAGGCGCTGAACTGGATTCGCCATGCGCGCCCCCTTGCCTCGATCCAGCACCGGGCCGCCCTGCGGCTGACATTCGAGATGCCGGGAGCGGGCCGCGACGACGTGGGCCCGCTGGTCGCCCTGCTGCGCCACGGCGACCACTTGCAGCGGTTGCTGGACGAGGTCTTCAGCCTGCTCCGGCCGCCACGTCCGCTGACCCTCCAGCTGCTCAGCTGCGGCGCGCCGGACGCCTGGTACAACCGCAACAGCGGGGAAATGGCGCTCTGCTACGAGCGCCTGCTGTATTTCCGGCAGATGGCCGAGAACCTGCCGCGCCTGCGCACCCCGGTGACGCGGCGCTGCCCCGGCCCTCTGGGACTCAGGCCGGGCGGATGCTGAAGCCCAGGCGCGGGAAGTGCACGTGGACGGTCCCCGCGCGCGCATCCTCGCGGCGCAGGACCAGGCTTTCGCGCCCGGCATGCAGCAGCTCGCCTTCCACCGGATCGACGCCGTAGTCGGTGGCGGCGATCACCACCCGCTGGCCGGCGCCGAAGCCATTGGGATCGACGAAATCTTCCTCCGGCAATGCGGCGGGCCGGCTGCCGCGGGCCAGCGCAATCGCCTCCTCCGCACTCATCTCACTCGGCGCGCCGTGGCCGAAGCCCAGTACGCGACCCAGCCAGGCGCTGGCCGCCGGGTAATCGTCCACCAGCGGCGCGGTCACCGGCGTGCCCTTGAGGAACCACAGGCAGTGGGCCAGGGCGAAGTCGGCAATCGACGGCTCGCCGAACAGGAAGTCACCCTCCTCCCGCGCCAGCTGTTGTTCGACACGGGCCATGAACACCGGCCACTGGTGTTTGGCCTGCTCGGCCGGCAGGCGGCTCGAGCTGCCGCCGCTGAACAATTGGCTACGGTCGGCGATGAAGGCCTTGAGGAACTCCGGCGGCAACTTGCCGAAGCGCGCCGCGATGGATTCGGGCTGGAACACCAGGCTGACGGCATGCTGGAAGATCACCGTATCCGCCCACTGGGCGAAGCTGGCGGCGGTGAACTCCTGGCCTTCGGGGAACAGCGAAGGCACGGCCTTCTCCTGCTCCAGGCGGAGGGCGATCAGGGCGGTGTCGCAGTAGATGTCGGCGCCGACCTGCAGCACCGGAGTCCGGCGATAGCCACCGGTCAGGGCCATCAGATCGGGCTTGGGCATCAGCGGCGGGATGCTCACCGAGCGCCAGGACAACTGCTTGAAACCCAGTAGCAGACGCGCCTTTTCGGCGAAGGGCGAAGTCGGATAGTGGTGCAGGATCAGCTCGGACATCACGGGCTCCAGCGGCCGGAAGGATGGACAGGCAGCTTAACCCGCGAGAAGGCTCCGGCCTACCTCATGTCCCGGATAGGGCAACATCCACGGCGTGGATGGCCGGATTGGCCTGCACCAGGCGTTCCTTGGCCTTCTTGGTCAGCGCCTTGATCGCCCGCTCCCGGCGCAAGGCATCGCCCTTGCCGGGGCAGGTCTCGACATAGACCAGCGCCTGGGCCGGGCTGGAATGAAAGAAACGCGCGCCCTTGCCGCTGCGGTGCGTCTCGAAACGCCGCGCCGGGTCATCGCTGATGCCGCAGTAGAGCGCGCCGTTCTCGGCGCGCACCAGGTAAACGAACCAGGGCTTGGGTTCGACAGCCGTCACGATGCCCAGACCCGGGCCTGCATGCGCTCGCAGTAGGCGACCAGCCGTTCATAGCTGCGCGCCATGTCGTTGAGCGGCGTTTCCAGGGTGCTCAGCACCAGATTGGCGAGCACGCCATAGGCGGCCGCGTCGGCGCTGCAGGGTTGGGCACCACCGTAGAACGGCAGGTCGCCGAGCATGCCGTCCAGCGCTTCGAGGTCGTCGCGGGCGAAGCTCAGCAGCTCTTCGCGACTGTGCCGGATCAACCCGCGGCCGGCGAGATCGCCACGGATCTTGCGCTGCATGAACAGGCCCACCGCCGGACGCAACGGAGCCGGGATGCTGCGCAGCATCACGTCCCTCACCTGGCGGAAGCCCGACTCGTCGAGCCAGCGGAAGTACACCAGCAGCGGCACCAGGTGCTCGTCGCACAACCGGGTGATCGACACCGCCCAGCCACGGCCACGGGCGTCGAGCCCGGCGTCGAGGTCGAATTCGTAGTACTGCTGCAGGGTACGCATGATGATCGCGGTATCCGCGATGGCCTTGCCGTCCAGGGTGATGAACGGCAGCTTGCCCTTGGGGCCCTTGCGCGGGTCGACGACGTGCTTGATCTGGTACTCCAGCCCGGCCAGGCGCAGGAAGGTTTCCAGCTTCAGGCAAAAGGGGCTGACGTTGGGCACATTGAAGGCGGGCGGGAACTGGAAAAGAGTGATCATGGCGGCATCCTGCTCGGAGTCGCCTGTCATTTAAGCCTATCCGCCTTCCGCGAGCGAGCCCGGCACCTTGACATCAGGCCTTCGAGGCCCGCTGCGCGCGGTATACCGCAAGTCCTCCGGCCGCCTGGGCACGGATCGCCGCCCGCACCGGCGGCGCCCAGCCCAGCAGGGCGCCCTTGGCTCCGAGGGCCTGGCGCGACCATTTCCACAGGTCGAACGTATCGACATGACGGCAGATCAGGCCGTCGCGAAACTCGAACCGTGCGCGGATGTGATTGACCACCCGCCGGCCGGTCCGGGTAAAGGTGTAGGACGCCACCCAGTGCGCCGTCCCGCATCGCTCATCGGCTTCGATGCCCTCGTAGCTCAAGGAGAAATCCGCGGCCCGCGCGGTGAGCATGCGCCACATATCCCCGGCCTCGGCGCCACGCAGGTCGGTGAAGACCGGGTCGCTGAACTGCACGTCGGCGCTGTAGCAGGCGGCCATTGCATCGCCATCGCGGCGCTGGAAGGCCTGGTAGAAGCGTTCGATCAACTGGGCGTTGGGATGGGCCATGACGGCGCTCGCATGAAGAAGGTGGGCGCAGTATCGACGAGGTTCCGACTGGACACGATTGGCAATATCGACAAAATTATGATCGATAACGCCAAATTCATTGTGAGACGCCATGTTCAGGATAGCCCTGTTCGTCTGCCCGCAAACGCTGTGCTCCAGCCTCGGCCTGGCAATGGATGCCTTCCACCTGGCCAACCGGCTCGCCGGCCAGCGCCTGTTCGAGGTGCTGCGGGTCAGCGCCGACGGCGCGCCGGTCGCCCTCCCCTTCGGCCGCATCGAAGTGGAAGGCGCCCTCGATCTCGCCGGGGACTGCGACCTGCTGCTGATTCCCGCCACCGGGCCGGACGTGGCCGCCACCTGCGCCGCCAACCAGCCGCTGCTCGCCTGGCTGCGCCACAGCCCGCCCGGAGTGCAGTTGGCCAGCCTGTGCAGCAGTGCCTTCCTGCTCGCCGAAGCGGGCGTGCTGGACGGCCGCCGCGCCACTACGCACTGGGCGCTGGAGGCGGCCTTCCGGGAGCGTTATCCACAGGTGAACCTGGACATCGACGCGCTGTGCACCGAGGACGGCGGGCGCCTCTGTTCCGGCGGCGCGCAGGCCGGGCTGGACCTGTGCCTGTACCTGATCGAGCGCCACGCCGGCGCGGCGCTCGCCCGGCGCGCGGCGGCCACGCTGGTGTTCGAACACGGCCGTGGCCGGCAGCGGCGCTTCACCCCGCTGCTGCCCGAGCCACTGCCCGAAGGCTCGGTGCTGGCGCCATTGCTGGCATGGCTGGCGGACAACTATGCCGAACCGTTCGACCTGAGCACACTGGCGCAGCGCGTGCACTGCTCGACGCGCACCTTGCTGCGGCGCTTCCGCGAGCAGTTGGGAATGACCCCGAACGATTACGTGCAGCGCCTGCGCATCGCCTCGGCACAGGAGGCGCTGGGCGACCCGGCACGTTCGCTGGAGCGCATCGCCAGCGATATCGGCTATGCCGACCGGGCGAGCTTCGCGCGGCTGTTCAAGCAGTTGTGCGGGGAGACGCCGGGGGCCTTTCGGCAGAGGTTGCTGGGACGGTCGGCGTAGCAATGTAGGAGCGAGCGTGCTCGCGAACCCGCTTGACACAGGCATCGCCGGAGAACCCGTTCGCGACCAGGCTCGCTCCTACAGGAAGAGCATCAGTGGAACCACTCCATCGCCGTGCGCCACACGCAGACGCCGACGAAGTACGCCGACGCGATGAACCACAGGCCGAGCAGCCAGTGCTGGTCGATCGGCTGCTGGAGGATCAGCAGCGCGCTGCTGAGCATCCAGACGAAGGTCACGGCGATGTTCAGCGGCATGAACTGGCGCACGCGGAAGGGGTGCAGGAACTTCATCCTGGTCAGGGTCAGCGCGGCCAGCGCCAGCACGGTGACGAAGCTCACCCAGGGATGCAGGTCGAGCACGTAGAAGTACACCGCCACCACGTTCCAGGCGGCCGGGAAGCCGACGAAGTAGTTGTCCTTGCTCTTCATGTTGACGTTGCAGAAGCAGAACAGCGAGGACACCAGGATCACCCCCACCGCCAGCAGTTCGGTATGCACCGGCAGCGGCACGTAGCGGTAGATGAAGATAGCCGGGATGAACACGTAGGTGAGGTAATCGATCACCAGGTCCAGGGTCGAGCCATCGAAGTGCGGCAACACCGCCTTGACGTCGAACTTGCGCGCCAGCGTGCCGTCCAGGCCGTCCACCAGCAGAGCGACGCCCAGCCACAGCAGGCAAGCCTGGGGTCGGTTGTCGACCAGTGCCAGCAGCGCCAGCAGCGCGAGAATGACACCGCTGGAGGTCACCGCATGGGCGCTCCAGGCTTTGGCCTTGCTCAGGTTCAGGGGCGATAGGATCAGGTTCACGTCGGCTCTCTTCCTTCGGACGGCGATGCAGGCGAGCTACTTCAAACGTTAGCCCATCCCTGACAAACCACTGCACATGGGAACACCGATCCGCCGGCCGAGTTCAGCCGGTTCTTCCCGATGCGTCTTGTTGCGGTGGAATCGGCAGCATACGCCGTTGCGGCGGGGGCTTGCCATCGGGGGAGACGAGCGTTGCAAGGTTGGCCGGGTGAGGTCTCAACCTTGTAGGAGCGAGCTTGCTCGCGAAAGGAATTCCCGGCTACTCGGGTGCCGGGCGATTCGCGAGCAAGCTCGCTCCTGCAAAAAACGCCTTGGTCAGTGGAGGATCTGGCTGAGGAACAGCTTGGTCCGGTCCGACTGCGGGTTGTCGAAGAACTGGTCCGGCGCCGCCTGTTCGACGATCTCGCCCTTGTCCATGAAGATCACCCGGTTCGCCACGGTGCGCGCGAAGCCCATCTCGTGGGTTACGCAGAGCATGGTCATGCCGCTCTGCGCCAGGCCGATCATGGTGTCGAGCACCTCCTTGACCATCTCCGGATCGAGCGCCGAGGTGGGTTCGTCGAACAGCATGATCTTCGGCTTCATGCACAGCGCGCGGGCGATCGCCACGCGCTGCTGCTGGCCGCCGGAGAGCTGGCCGGGGAACTTGTTGGCCTGCTCCGGGATGCGCACGCGCTCCAGGTAATGCATGGCGACTTCCTCGGCCTGGCGCTTGGGCAGCTTGCGCACCCACATGGGCGCCAGGATGCAGTTCTGCAGCACGGTCAGGTGCGGGAACAGGTTGAAGTGCTGGAACACCATGCCGACTTCGCTGCGGATCGCCTCGATCTGCTTGAGGTCGTTGGTCAGCTCGGTGCCGTCGACCACGATGCTGCCCTGCTGGTGTTCCTCCAGGCGGTTGATGCAGCGGATGGTGGTGGACTTGCCCGAGCCGGACGGCCCGCAGAGCACGATGCGCTCGCCCTGCTTGACCTCCAGGTTGATGTCCTTGAGCACGTGGAACTGGCCGTACCACTTGTTCACGCCCTTCATGGTGATCATCGTGTGATCGCCGATGGCCGGCTGTGCGGTCTTTTGGGTGGCTTCAGACATGACGATTCACTCCTAACGCTTGTGGCCGGTGTCCAGCTTGTGCTCCAGGTGCATGGAGTAGCGGGACATGCCGAAACAGAAGATCCAGTAGACCGCCGCGGCGAACACATAGCCTTCGGTGGCCATGCCCAGCCAGGCCGGGTCCGCGGTGGCGCGCTTGATGCTGTTGAGGAAGTCGAACAGGCCGATGATGATCACCAGGCTGGTGTCCTTGAACAGCGCGATGAAGGTGTTGACGATGCCGGGAATCACCAGCTTGAGCGCCTGCGGCAGGATCACCAGGCCCATGATCCGCCAGTAGCCCAGGCCCATCGCGGCGGCGGCCTCGTACTGCCCCTTGGGGATCGCCTGCATACCGCCGCGCACCACCTCGGCGATGTAGGCGGCCTCGAACAGCACCACCATCACCATCGCCCGCAGCAGCTTGTCCAGGTTCATCCCCTCGGGCAGGAACAGCGGCAGCATCACCGAGGACATGAACAGCACGGTGATCAGCGGCACGCCGCGCCAGAACTCGATGGTGGTGACGCAGATGACCTTGATCGCCGGCATCTTCGAGCGCCGCCCGAGCGCCAGCAGGATGCCCAGCGGCATCGCCCCGCAGATGCCGACCGCGGCGATCACCACGGTGAGCATCAGGCCGCCCCATTGGCTGGTCGGCACGTTATCAAGACCGAGGAAGCCACCGTGCAACAGCCAGTAGGCCACCAGCGGCAAGGCCACGAGGAAGCAGGCGCCATACTTCAGCTTGTACGGGAAACGCTTGAGGAACAGCGGCGCCGCCCCGAAGATCACGAAGAGCACGCTGAGGTCCACGCGCCAGCGCAGTTCCTCGGGGTAGAAGCCGTACATGAACTGGCCGAAGCGCGAACCGATGAACACCCAGCAGGCGCCCTCGCGGGAGCAGTCGGCGCGGGTCGCGCCGGCCCAGTCGGCCTTGATGAACGCCCACTCCAGCAGCGGCGGCAGGATCAGGTACACCAGGTACAGCCCGAGCAGTGTCAGCAGGGTGTTGAGCCAGCCGGAGAACAGGTTGGCGCGCAGCCAGCCGAGGACACCCACGCTCATCGCCGGTGGCGGCAGGTCGGGTTTGAAGGTATGCGTTGCCATCTAACTAAGCCTCTGCTCTCTATCCGGATCAGCGCTCGACCAGTGCGATGCGCTTGTTGTACCAGTTCATCAGCAGCGAAATGCTGATGCTGATGGCCAGGTACACGCTCATGGTGATGGCCATGGTCTCGATGGCCTGGCCGGTCTGGTTGAGCACCGTGCCGGCGAACAGCGAGACCATGTCCGGGTAGCCGATGGCGGCGGCCAGCGAGGAGTTCTTCGCCAGGTTCAGGTACTGGCTGGTCAGCGGCGGGATGATCACCCGCAGCGCCTGCGGGATGACCACCAGGCGCAGGGTCTGGCCCGGACGCAGGCCGAGGGAGCCTGCCGCCTCGGTCTGGCCGTGGCTGACCGCCTGGATGCCGGCGCGCACCGTCTCGCCGATGAAGGCCGCGGTGTACACCGACAGCGCAAGCACGATGGACACCAGTTCCGGGATCACCACCCAGCCGCCACGGAAGTTGAAGCCTTGCAACACCGGTACGTCCCAGTGGAACGGCGCGCCGGCCGCCAGTGCGGTCAACCCAGGCAACAGGATCAGTAGCGCCAGGCCGCTGAGGAATACCGGGAAGGCCTTGCCGGTGGCGTGGCGGCGGGCCTTGGCCCATTTCCAGATCACCGCCCAGCCGACGAGCGCCAGGACGAACGCGACGATGAGCGGGCCGAGCCCGTCGGCGGCGGTCGGCGCGGGCATCTGCAGGCCACGGTTGTTGACGAAGAACAGCCCGCCGAAGCTGATGCTCTGCCGTGGGCCGGGCAACGGGCCGAGCACGGCGAAGTACCAGAAGAAGATCTGCAGCAGCGGCGGGATGTTGCGGAAGGTCTCGATGTACAGGGTCGCCAGCTTGCGGATCAGCCAGTTGGGCGACAGCCGCGCCACGCCGAGGATGAAACCGATGACGGTGGCGAAGAAGATGCCCACCACCGTGACCAGCAATGTATTGAGCAGGCCGACCAGGAACACCCGCGCGTAGGTATCGCTTTCGCTGTAGTCGATCAGGTGCTGGGAGATGCCGAAGCCGGCGCTGTTCTGCAGGAACCCGAAGCCGGACTGGATGCCACGGTGTTCGAGATTGGTCTGGGTGTTATCGAAGAGAAACCAGCCGACCGCGACGACGACGATCACGGCGATGATCTGGAAGGCCCAGGCCCGCACCGTGGGATCGGTGAGCGAGATCCCTCGCGGACGCTGGGCTTTGATGGAATTTTGCATGTAAGCCCTCTTACGAAGGCTCCGAGGCGGGCACGGATCTACACCCGCGCCGCCCCGGAGGCTTCATGTCATCAGAAACAGGTCCGGCGCCCACCATCAGGGCGCCGGGCACGGGAATGGTCAGCGCACCGGCGGTGCGTACTGCAGACCACCCTTGTTCCACAGGGCGTTGAGGCCACGCTTGATCTTCAGCTCGCTGCCGTCGCCGACGTTGCGATCGAAGATCTCGCCGTAGTTACCCACTTGCTTGACGATCTGTACCGCCCAGTCCTTGGACAGTTTCAGGTCCTTGCCGTAATCGCCTTCGGCGCCGAGCAGGCGGGCGACGTCCGGGTTCTTGGTGTTCTTGGCCATCTCCTCGACGTTCTTCGAGTTCACGCCCAGCTCCTCGGCGTTGAGCATGGCGAAGAGCGTCCAGCGCGCGATGTCGAACCACTCCTCGTCACCCTGGCGTACCGCCGGGCCCAGCGGCTCCTTGGAGATGACTTCCGGCAGCACCACGTAGTCGTCGGGCTTGGCCAGCTTGATGCGCTGGGCGTAGAGCTGCGACTGGTCGGAGGTCAGCACATCGCAACGCCCGGACTCCAGCGACTTGGCGCTCTCGTCGGAGGTGTCGTAGGTGATGGGGGTGTACTTGAGGTTGTTGGAGCGGAAGTAGTCGGACAGGTTGAGCTCGGTGGTGGTGCCGGCCTGGATGCACACGGTGGCGCCGTCGAGTTCCTTGGCGCTGGAGACGCCGAGCTTCTTGTTCACCAGGAAGCCCTGGCCGTCGTAGTAGGTCACGCCGACGAAGTTCAGGCCCATCGCGCTGTCGCGGGAACTGGTCCAGGTGGTGTTGCGCGAGAGGATGTCGATCTCGCCGGACTGCAGCGCGGTGAAGCGCTCCTTGGCGGTCAGCGGACTGAACTTGACCTTGCTCGCGTCGCCGAACACGGCGGCGGCCAGGGCGCGGCAGACATCGACGTCGATGCCCTTGTACTGCCCCTTGGCGTCGGCGTAGGAGAAGCCCGGAAGACCATCACTGATACCGCACTGCACGTAGCCTTTCTTCTTCACTGCATCCAGGGTGGCGCCCGCGTGAGCGAGGCCGCTGATACCGAACACGGCGGCGGTGGTCAGCACTGCCAGGGTGGATTTCACCATCTTCATCGATCTTCTCCGTTGCTTTTTTAGTGTTCTGGAGTCCCGGTTCCACCGCCGTACCCTCGTGAGGCACAAGCAAGACCACTGACGGGATGGAGACCTAAGGGTGAGTCTAGTCCGCCCTCGGAAACCGCACCGAGGCGTCGCAGACCCGCCCGGAGCCCGCAGGTGATGCGGGCTGGAACGGGGGTCTAGGCAGATCATTGCGTGAAGGCGAAGGCCCGTCGCGCCAGCCGTTGACCGCGGCCGGACGTCGACGGGCCCTGAAGCGGCCCAAGGCCATTGCCACCCCGCTTGCGGTACAGCTTTCCGGATGGGGTCGGTAAAGTGTTACCGCAAGCGGGGTGACACAGCCTGGAACCTGAGATAGCAAGGGCCGTACCAGCTCCACGGCGCCCCCCACAATCCGGCAGCGTCAAGCCCTGCAAGTTATGGCAATGCGACATCTTCTTGCAGGGCGCTTCCGCCCCTTTTCGCGCGCGGCGCCCCCTCCTAGAGCGCCCGCCCCATCCTGGAGCCTCCATGACCCAGTCCCTGATCCTCGAACCCACCCACCCGGCCGACGCCTGCGTCATTTGGTTGCACGGCCTGGGCGCCGACCGTTACGACTTCGAACCGGTAGCACAGATGCTGCAACGCAGCTTCACCAGCACCCGCTTCATCCTCCCGCAGGCGCCGACCCGCCCGGTCACGGTGTTCAACGGCATGCCCGCGCCCAGCTGGTACGACATCCTCGCCATGTCGCCCGCCCGCGCCATCGACGACGCACAGCTGGAAGCTTCGGCCGACAGCGTGATCGCACTGATCCAGGGACAGATCGACCAGGGCATCGACGCCCGCCGCATCATCCTCGCCGGTTTTTCCCAGGGCGGCGCCGTGGTGCTGCACACCGGCTACCTGCGCTGGAACGGCGAACTGGGCGGGGTCATGGCCCTGTCCACCTATGCGCCGACCTTCGCCGCGAACCTCGACTTCAGCCCCGCCAAGCGCCAACTCCCGGCGCTCTGCCTGCACGGCACGGCCGATGACGTGGTGTCGCCGCCCCTGGGCCGGGCGGCCTACGATTTCCTGGTGGCGCAAGGCGTTCCCGCCCTGTGGCGCACCTACCCGATGAGCCACGAGGTGAGCAACCAGGAAATCGCCGACATCGCCCAGTGGCTGGACGAGCGCCTGTAAGGCTCGCCAGGCTCTGTACGAAAAGTCGTCGAGCGAAGCTCAGGCTAGGCAAAATCGGTGAGGAAACGCAGTTTACGAGCTGTCAATGAGCATGAGTCGCTACGCTCGTCTCTTCGAGGCCGCACTGACGTGCCTTAGCCGCAAGCGGCTTCCGAACCGGTTTTTAACGACGCATCACCGAGCGCAAACACTTTTCGTACAGCACTTAGAACCCCTCGGCCTCGGCGGCCACGGGGCTGACCGGCACCTCGGCCAGGGCGGCCACCTCGCCGATCACCAGCAGAGTCGGCGGACGCAGGCCCTCGGCCAGTTCCGCCAGCCGGTCCAGGCGCCCGACGCGGATGGTCTGGCCGGGCAACGAGCCCTGCTGCACCAGCGCCACCGGCGTATCGGCCGCGCAGCCGTGCTCGCACAGCTCCCGGCTGATCTGCGCGGCATGTTGCAGGCCCATGTAGAACACCCGGGTCAGGCCGCTGCCGGCCAGCGCCGGCCAATCGCACTCGAGACTGCCGTCGCTGCGGGTACCGGTGACCAGCACCAGCGCCTGGGCATGTTCGCGGTGGGTCAGCGGGATGCCGGCAGCCGCCGCGCAGGCCGCCGCTGCCGTCACTCCCGGCACCACGTGGCAGGCGATGCCGGCCTTGCGCAGTACCTCCAGTTCCTCGCCACCGCGCCCGAAGATCAGCGGATCGCCGCCCTTCAGGCGCACCACGTTGCGTCCCTGGCGCGCCAGCCGCACCAGCAGGCGGTTGATGTTCTCCTGGGACAGCGTATGCCGGCCACAGGCCTTGCCCACGTCGATGCGTTCGGCGCCGGGCGGCGCCTTGGCCAGCACGGCGGGCGACACCAGGCGGTCGTGCACCACCACCTCGGCCCGCGCCAGGCACTCGGCGGCCTTCAGGGTCAGCAGTCCGGGGTCGCCGGGACCGGCCCCCACCAGCCAGACCTGCCCCGGTTCGGCGATGAAGCGGATCGGCTGCCGCGCCACCAGTGGAGCGGGTGCGCGCTGCGGCACCGGCTGGTCGTGGCGCAGGCCGATCTCCTCGTCGCTCAGGTAGCAGCCCGGGTCCGAGGCCCAGGGATCGTCGGTGGACTGCCAGGCACGGATGCGCGTGTTGCCGTTGCACATGCCCAGGTACTGGCACTGCGCGCAGCGCCCATGCACCGGCCGCGGCTGCTGGCGCAACCCGTCCAGCAGCGGGTCGCCGGTGTCTCGCCAGATCGCCGAGAACGGCCGCTGCCGCACGTTGCCCAGGCTGTAGCCCCACCAGTAGGTGTCCGGATGCACATCGCCGCGATTGTCGATATTCGCCACGCCCACCCCGCTGGAGTTGCCGCCCCAGCGCAGCAGATCGGCACGCAGCGTCTGCGCATCCATCCCGCGCGCCTGCGCCCAGCGCAGCAGGAACGGCGCATCGGCATCGTTGTTGCCGGTGACGTATTCGCGCCCCTGGTCGAGATCGGCCCAGGCCTGCTCGAACAGCAGCGTCATGGCCTCGCGGGTCATCGCGAAAGCCGCGTCGTCGCGCTGGTTGCGCGCGCCGCGCCCGGAGTAGTTGAGGTGCGACAGGTAGAACTTGTCCACCCCCTCCTCGCGCATCAGGCGCAGCAGTTCCGGCAGTTCGGCGGCATTCGCCGCCGTCAGGGTGAAGCGCCAGCCCACCTTGACCCCGGCGCGGCGCAGGTGGCCGACCGCCGCCAGCGTCCGGTCGAAGGCGCCGTCGGCACGGCGGAAGCGGTCGTGGCTGGCGCGCAGGCCGTCGATGGATACGCCGACGTAATCGTAGCCGCTGTCGGCGATGCGCCGGGCCAGCGGCGCATCGATCAGCGTACCGTTGCTCGACAGCCCGACGTACAGCCCCAGTTCCTTGGCGCGCGCGCTGAGCTGGAACAGATCCGGCCGCAGCAGCGGTTCGCCGCCGGAAAGGATCAGCGCCGGAATACGCATGCCGGCAAGGTCGTCGAGCACGGTCATCGCCTGCGCGGTGTCCAGCTCGCCGGGGAAATCGATATCGGCGGAAATGGAATAGCAGTGGCGACAGGTCAGGTTGCAGCGCCGCAACAGGTTCCAGATCACCACCGGGGCCACCTCGATCGTCCGTGCCGGCGGTAGCGCCAGGCCCTGGCGCAGGCGTTGCAAATGGCGACTGATGCGTAACATGGGAGCCTCCTCAGGGCGCACCGGCCAGACGCAGGCCGGTCTTCTTCAGGATTCGCAGGCTGTACAGCACCTCGTGCCCACGGCAGGCATCGCCGAGCAGGCCGGCCATTTCCGCGAGGTAGCACTCCACGGTGGCGCGGCGGCGGGCGTGCAGCATGGCGAACAGGTTGTAGGGCCAGCCGGGCATGCGCCGTGGCCGCTGGTAGCAGTGACTGACGTAGGGCAGCGCACCGAGCAGGCGGCCGCAGCGTTCAAGCTGGTCGTCGGCGATGTCCCACACACTCATGCCATTGGCCCGGTACCCCAGCGCGTAGTGGTTGGGAACCGCGGCAATCCGGCGGATGGCGCCGCAGGCAAGCAAGCGCGCGAGGCGCCCGCGCACCTCGTCTTCGCGCAGTTGCAAGGCATCGGCCAGGGCTTGGTAGGGCCGGCTCTGCAATGGCAGCCCGGACTGGGTGACGAGGATCAGTTGGCGGTCGGTAGCGTCGAGCACGGCTCATACCTCCAGGTAAAGGTCGAGGTGGAAAGTGCGCACCTTGGGCAGGTCGAGCACTTCGTAGCCGCTGATCCGCTCGATGTGGCGCAGCAAGGGGGCGATCTGCGCCTGATGCTCGGTGGCCAGCACGAACCAGAGGTTGTAGCGGTGGTCGCGCAGGTAGTTGTGCGCCACCTCGGGCAGACCATCGAGCAGCCCGGCGACGCGTCCGCAGTCCGCCTCGGGAACGCACATCGCCGCCAGCGTCAGGCCGCCGCCCAGTACATCGGCGGCGAACATCGGACCGAAGCGCGTCAGCACGCCACGCAGCAGCAGTCGGCGGAGACAATCCAGCAACCGGTCTTCGCTGCAATGCAGCTCGGCGGCCACCTCCGCGTAAGGCTGCTCGCTCAGCGGAAAGCCACGCTGCAGACGGCGGATCACCACGCGTTCGAACAGGCTCAGGCGCATGCAATGCCCTCCCGCAGACCTTCGAAGCGGGCGCCGCGCTGCTTGAAGCGGGTCAGGCTGAACAGCACCTCGCCGGGGCGCTCCCGCAGCGCCGGCAGATCGCGCAGTTCGCGGATCCGCAACTCCACGTCGAGGCGGCGCCGCCCATGCAGCATGGCGAACAGGTTGTAGCGCCACTCCGGCGCCTGTCGCGCGCGGCGATAGCACAGGTTCACCCCGGGCTCCTCGGCCAGGCCGCGGCCCACGGCGTCCACCTCGGAATCGTCGACATCCCACACCAGCATCGCGTTGCTCCGGAAACCCAGCTCGTGGTGCCGCACCACGACGCCAAAGCGGCGGATCACGCCGCCGACGTACAAGCGCGTCACCGCATCGACTACCTGGGACTCGCTCCAGCCCAGTCGCCGGGCCACCGGCAGCCAGGGATGCGCCAGCAGCTCCAGGCCGTCCTGCAGCGCGTGCACCAGGCTGCGCTGCGACGGTTCAAGGGCCACTGGCGGCGACGTCCGGGGAAAGGGGCGCGGGACGGCAACCCGGTTCCCGATGAGGGGAAAGGCCAGGTCGATGCGGTACTCGCGCACCAGCGGCAGACGTAGCGTGTGCAGTCCGGTAGCGGCCTCCAGCCGGTCCAGGCAGGCATTCAGATGCCCACGATCGGGCCCGCTGAGGACGAACCAGAGATTCCATTCGTGCTCGCGCTGGTAGTTGTGGTTGCACTCGGGTAGGTCGCTGACCCGCTGCGCCACGTCACCCAGGCGGGCCTCCGGTACCCGCAGCGCCGCCAACAGGCTGCGCCCCGCGCGATTGGGCGCGAACACCGGGCCGACCCGGCTCAGGCATCCGCTGCGACGCAACTCGCGCAGCCGCCAGAGCACCCAGGCCTCGCTGCGACCCAGGCGCTCGCCGAGCACGGCGAACGGCCGCGGGCACAGTGGGAAATCATGCTGGCCAGCTTCCAGCAGCATCAGGTCATCGAGGTTCATAGGCCGATCCGCCCCGCCCGGCCGGTCATGAAGATGCCCGAGGGTGCCCGCGCCTCGATGCTGCCCAGCAGGGTGCGCCGATAGCTGTCGTAGACCAGTACCCGGTTGTCGTCGCGCGCGGACAGCCAGAGCTGCTCACCGCGCGGCGAGAACTCCAGGTGCAGCACCGCCTTGCCGGGCCGCAGGCTGTCGATCACCTTGAGGCTGTCGACATCGATGACCTGGACCCGGTCGTTGTCCGGCAGGGCGAAGTTGACCCAGACCTGGCGCTGGTCCGGACGGACCACGGCGAACACCGGCTGGCCGGCCAGCGGGATGCGCGACACCTCGCTCCAGTCGGACACCCGCAGGACCACCAGCTCATGCCGGCCGATGGCGGGCAGGAAGGCGTAGTCGCCGGCCATCGCCCAGCCGCGCAGATGCGGCATCTTGTAGACCGGCCGCTGCGGATCGTCCGGGACATGGCGCTGCAGCACCTTGCGCACGCCCCGCTCGGGATGCCAGAGGTCGAGCACGGCGACACCCGGTTCGCCGAACAGGCCGGCGACGTACCAGCGACCATCGGGGCTGACCAGGCCGTCGTAGGGCCGGTCGCCGGCCTTGAACCGGCGGGTCCGCGGGGCCTGCGGATCGCTCAGGTCGGTCAGCCAGATTTCCCCGGCTTCGAACAGGCTGTAGGCGAACCCCACGCCCGGGACATCGGCGATGCCGACCACCTTGGCCCGCTGCCCCTCGGCATAGGTGGCCGGAATGTCGGCCCGCAGGCTCAGGTCCCGCGAGGAGAATACCCGGACGCCACCGGGCTGGTAATTGGCCACCGCCACCCAGCGGCCATCCTGGGAGATCGCGCCGCCGATGCTGTTGCCGGCCTGCTGGACGCGCGCCACGACGCGTCTGCTCAGCAGGTCGACCTTGCTCAGCCCGCCGTCGCGGCCGAATACGAAGGCATGCCGCTGGTCCCGCGAGTAGACCAGGCTGGCATGCGACAGATCGCCCAGCCCTTCGATGCGCCCCAGGCTGGTACGGGCGCTGGTGTCCAGCAGTTGCAGGCTGCCGCTGGCCCGCTCGACCACCAGCGCCAGGTCGCCGGTGCCGCGTTCCTGCGCGGCACCGTGCTGGACGGCGCCCAGCAGCAGGCAGAGGCCGAGGAGTATCAGGCGTGATTTCATGGGGGTGTTCCTAGTCTGAGTCGGCGAACCAGCCAGTCCGCCTCCGCTTCGTTCAACAGGCCGCGCCAGGCCGGCATCGGCGTGCCGGGGCGGCCGTCCAGCACGGTGCCGCGCAGCAGCGCGTCCGGCTTGCCCGCCAGCGCTTCGGGAAGCAGCGCCGGCCCCAGCCCGCCGCGCAGGGTCATGCCGTGGCAGGCGCCGCAGTCCTGGCGCAGCAGTTGCTCCAGGGCGGCGGCGCGCTGCGGCCCGCAACAGGGGGGAGCGGCGAGCGCCCCTGCGGCCGCCACGGCCAGCAGCAGGAACGGCGCGCCGCGTGGCCTCACGGCTTCTGCCCGGTGTAGTAACGTACCGCCGCCTCGATCTGCGCATCCGTGAGGCCGGCGGCGACGGGCGACATCACCGGGTCCTTGCGCGCGCCGCTGCGGAAATCCTGCAGTTGCTTGCGCAGATAGACGTCGCGCTGCCCGGCCAGGTTGGGGAAGTTCGGCGCCACGCTGACGCCCGCCGCACCGTGGCAGCTGGAACACAACGGCAGCAGGGCCTGCATTTCATCGGCGGCGCTGGCCGCGCCGCTCAGCAGGAGGGCGGCCATGACAGCGCCCACAGATAGTCCACGCATGGAAGTTCTCCTTCAGGGAATCAGGGTTTGCCGCTCTTGGCCTGCGCCTGCAGCCCGACGGTGCCCCACTCGGTGCGGGCGCGGGAGAAGATCCCGGCCGGGGTTTCCAGGGGATAGCTGGCGACCTCCTCGAGGCTGTGGCTGTCGTAGATGTGCAGGCGGTCGCCGCTGTAGCCGCCACTGATGTAGAGGTACTTGCCGTCACGGGTGTATTCGGGGAAGTACAGGTGGCCATCGGCCTCGATGG
Organism: Pseudomonas sp. ATCC 13867; assembly: GCF_000349845.1. NCBI lineage: Bacteria > Pseudomonadati > Pseudomonadota > Gammaproteobacteria > Pseudomonadales > Pseudomonadaceae > Pseudomonas > Pseudomonas sp. ATCC 13867. Next base: position 4,306,292 of record NC_020829.1, read on the forward strand.
TCTTGGCGACGCTCAGGGTGTTCTTGTCGATCAGCTCGACACGCCGGGCGCGGCTGTCCTTGCTCACCACATCGACCGCGACATAGGGCGCATCGGGGTGGGCGGCAGGCGACTCGGTGGCGCCGGATACCGGGATCTGCTTGATCGTCTCGAAGGTCCGGGCGTCCCACACGGTCACCACATCGCCCTTGTCGCAGGTGCCGATGTTGGTGCCGAAGGCCACCTGGCGGCCCTTGATCTCGGTGATCGCACCGGAGCCGACGTGCGGCTGGCAACCGCCGGCGATGGTCTTGACCAGCTTGCGCTCCTTCAGGTCGACCACCGCGAAGGCGTTGCCCACGTAGTCGGCCAGGAACATGTAGCGGCGGTCCGCGGAGAGGAAGGCGTCGTGGACGAAGCGGCCGACCTTCTCGATCCGGGTGACGATCGGCTCCTGCGGCCTGCTCGGGTCGAGAATCCAGACCTGCCCGGTCTGCCGCACGGCGATGGCGAAGGTATTGTCCAACGGGCTGGCGATGACCATGCTCGAGGCCGACTCCACCTGCTTGCCGTCGTAGTCCTTGCCGCGCAGTTCGACGCGGCTCAGCGGCTCCAGCGTGCGAGCGTCGAACAGGGTGACGATGCCCGGCGAGAAGGAACCGGACAGCAGATAGCGGCCATCCGCGGACACCGCGATGGATGGCCCGCTCAACCCGGCCTTGACCTTGCGCACCGCCTTCAGCGAGTACAGGTCGATCTTGTAGATTTCCGAGGTGTCGGTCTTCAGGTAGCCCCAACGCGGATTGACCGGGTCATAGTCGAGGATGTGCGGCGCATAGTCGGTGGGTACCTCGCCCACCTGCTTGTTGGTCTTGCCATCGAAGAACACCACCCGCGCGGCCGGGGCCTTGCCGTAGCGGCCGCGCTGCATGATCGCCATCAGGTCGCGCACGTCGCCGTCGTAGACCGGCTTGTCCGGCGGCTTCGATTCGTCGACCAGGACCTCCAGCGAATCGCGAATGTCCTGCAGCGTCCATTGCGGATTGTCCCGCGGGGTGGTCTTGATGTAGTGCGCCAGCGCGCGGATCTGCTCGTCGCTGAGCACGCCGTGCCACGGCGGCATCAGGGTGTCGGGGATGCCGAGCATGATCATCGAGCGCAGGGCGGTTTCGCTGGAATTCAGCGCTGTGCTGTTGAGCGCCGGCGCGATGTAGCCGCCACGGTCGGCGCTGTGGCAGGTCGTGCAGTTCTCCTGGAACAGCCGGGCGGCGTCTATGGGTTCGTCGGCGCCAGCCAGGCCGGGGGCGAGACAGAGGACCAGCGGTAACAGGCCGCTGACCGAAACGGATCGGAAGCTGTGCATGGTGCAGTCACCTGGGCTAATGAACTGCACTCAGGGTATCGACCTGCCCACCCCTCGAATGGGTACAAGCGGCGTGCCGCACAGGGGTACAAGGCCCCTCCGCCGCTACAGGCGCGCGGCGATCTGGCCGATGCGGCGCGCCCCGTCGGCGATGCTGTCCAGCGACAGCGCCGCATAGCCGAGCAGCAGCATGCGCTCGCTGAGCGCTTCCAGCCCCGGACCGACCACCGCGGCCTGGTCCAGGGTATAGAGCCAGATGTCCGCCTCACGGCAGGCCCGCGCCAGCTCCCGCGCCGGCGGCGCCTGCGGCGGCAACCGCCAGCACAGGTGCATGCCGCAATCCACGCCGCTGAACCGGCTCCCCGGAAACAGGCGCTCCAGCGCGGCCATCAGGCAGTCGCGACGGCGCCGGTACTCCCCACGCACCCGCCGGAGATGCTCGGCATAGACGCCACCGGTGAGGAAGTCGGCCAGCACCGCCTGGGGCAGCCAGGGGCAGGCATGATTGAGCAGCGCCTTGGCTCGCACCAGCGGCTCGCGCAGCGACGGCGGGCAAACCATGTAGCCCAGGCGCAGGCTGGCGCCCAGGCTCTTGGAAAAGGTCCCCAGGTGGATCACCCGCTCGCTGTCGAAGGCCTTGAGGGCCGGCAACGGCACGCGCTGGTAGCGGAAGTCGCCGTCGTAATCGTCCTCCAACACATAGGCGCCCTGGCGGCCGGCCCATTCGAGCAGCGCGCGGCGACGCTCCAGGGACAGCGTCATGCCCAGCGGGTAGTGCCGCGAGGGGGTGACATAGACCAGGGAACAGGGGCGCTCGGGCAATTCCCCGACACACAACCCCTGCTCGTCCACCGGCACCGGCAGCATCTCCCAGCGATGGTAGGCGAACAGGTTGCAGGCGCCGGCATAGGCGGGATTCTCGATCACCACCGGGCGTCGATGATGGTGCGGAAACAGCGACACCACCAGGCTCAGCGCCTCCTGGATGCCCGAGACGATCAGCACGTCCTCGACGCTGCAACTGATGCCGCGCGCACGGCCCAGGTGCGCGACCAGAGCCGCGCGCAGGTCGGGGTCGCCCGCCGACGGCGCATAGTCGGTCAGGTAGCGTGGCTGGCTGCGGGCCAGCTGGATCGACGACTTGAACCAGGCGTCGCGGGGGAACAGTTCCGCCGAGGGGCGCCCCAGGCTGAAGTCCAGCTCGACCGCGGCGCGTATCTCCTCCGGCGTCACCCCGGGGGAAACCGGCAGCGGCTGGCGCATCCCCGGCAGGAACCCCGGCAGGTCCGGGCGCTGCCCCACCGGGGTACGCGGCAACAGGCGACAGACCGACAGGCTGCGATCCGGCAGGGGATCGGCAACGAACGTGCCGCGGGTACCACGAGTGACGATATAGCCCTCGCTGCACAGCCGCTCGTAGGCCAGCAACACGGTATTGCGCGCTACGCCGAGGGACTGCGCGAGTTCACGGATCGACGGCAGCTGCTGGCCCGGCCTCAGCACGCCCCCGAGCACTTTGCCGCGCAGCTGGTCCGCTACCTGCTGCTGCAGGGAACGTTTGCCGCCGCGTTCGAGCAACAGCGGAATCTGTTGGAAGGCACGCATGAGGAATCCTCCGGGAGTCGAGCCCCATGCTGGAAAAATCGCCGCATCGTCCGGGATGACCAGCATCAGGCTGACTGCAGACGCCACTGCGTCAAAACGCCACCCGCCGCGGACTACAAAAAGACAACTGTTCGCCCGTGCCTCCCGTGGCACTTTCACCGCAGTGGTCCCGTTCGCCGGAGCTGCGCCGCGTCTCCTCGCGGGCATGGCGCACCCGCGGCCCTCATCCCGTCACGGAGAACAATAAGAAACATGAATGCTCCCATTGCCAGCCTGTGCGATGTACAGGCACTGGAATCCATACCTCTGGAAGAACGCAACCTGCCTTCCAGCACCTATGAACTGCTGAGCCGCTCGGCTGAGCGCTTCGGCCCGGACACCGCCCTGAGCTTCCTGCTGCAGGGCTCGGCCGCCGAGGAGCCGCTGCGCATCAGCTACGCCGAGCTGTTCGCCCGCGTCACCCAGGCGGCGAATGCCTTCCACCGCCTCGGCGTGCGGCCAGGCAATTCGGTGTCCTTCCTGCTGCCGAACCTGCCGCAGACCCACTACGTGATCTGGGGCGGCGAAGCGGCGGGGATCGTCAACGCGATCAACCCGCTGCTCGACCCCGAGCACATCGCCGAACTGGTGCGCGCCGCCGACTCCCGCGTGCTGGTGACCCTGGCGCCCTTCCTCCCCGGCACGGGGCTTTCTTCTGGCGGAGAATTGTGGGACAAGGTCGCCGCCCTGCGCGACGAGCTGCCGGAACTCAACGCCATCGTCACCGTCGACCTCGCCAACCTGCTGCCCGAACCGCAGCGCTCGGCGCTCAAGGCCCAACGCGGCGCGCTGCCGGACGGCGTGCTGGACTTCGACGAGCTGCTCGCCCAGTGCCCGGACGATCACCTGGAAAGCGGCCGGGTGATCGACCCGGACGAAGTCGCCTCCTACTTCCATACCGGCGGCACCACCGGCACGCCGAAGCTGGCGCCGCACAGCCACTTCAACGAGGTGGCAATGGCCGAGATCATGGGGCTGAACGCCGACTACGACGGTCATGATGTGTTGCTCTGTGGCCTGCCGCTGTTCCACGTCAACGGCGTGATGGTCACCGGCCTTGCGCCCTTCATGCGCGGCGCCCAGGTGTTGCTGGCCGGCCCGCAGGGCTACCGCAACCCGACGCTGATCCAGGACTTCTGGAAGCTGGTGGAGCGCTACCGGGTCACCAGTTTCAGCGGCGTGCCGACCATCTTCGCCGCCCTGCTCCAGGTCCCCAGCGAGGGTCACGACCTGACCAGCCTGCGCTTCGCCCTGTGCGGCGCGGCGCCGATGCCGGTGGAGCTGATCCGCCAGTTCGAAGCCAAGACGGGGCTGAAAATCATCGAAGGCTACGGCATGACCGAAGGCACCTGTGGCACCAGCTGCAACCCGCGCGGTGGCGAGCGGCGCCCCGGCTCCATCGGCCTGCGCCTGCCTTATTGCCAGCTCAAGTCGGTGATCCTCGATGCCGCTGGCCAGTACCTGCGCGACGCCGCCGTGGACGAGATCGGTACACTCTGCCTGCGCGGCCCGACCGTGTTCAAGGGCTACCTGCAGGCCAGCAAGAACAAGGACATCTGGGTCGACGGCGACTGGTTCAACACCGGCGACCTGGGGCGCATCGACGCCGACGGCTACATCTGGCTCACCGGGCGCAGCAAGGACCTGATCATCCGCGGCGGCCACAACATCGACCCGCAGATGATCGAGGAAGCCCTGCACCGCCACCCCGCCGTGGCAATGGCCGCCGCCGTGGGCAAGCCGTGCCTGAAGGCCGGCGAACTGCCGGTGGTGTACATCCAGCTCAAGCCAGGCATGCGGGCGAGCGAGGCGGAACTGCTGGAACACGCCGCGCAACACGTGCCCGAGCGCGCGGCGGTGCCCAAGGACGTCTGGCTGCTGGACGCCATCCCGGTCACCGCCGTGGGCAAGACCTTCAAGCCCGCGCTGCGCCTGGATGCCATCCGCCGCGTCCTGGAGGACGAAGTCCGCCATCTGGAGCCGCGACCGGCCGTCGAGGTCGTCGCCGACGACCGCCACGGGCAGAAGGCGCGCCTGGGCATCGGCCGCCTCACCCCGGACTCACGGGCGGCGCTGGCCGACCGGCTGGGCGGCTACGCGATCCATATCGAGTGGCTGGAAAGCTGATGAAGCGCCGGGCCGACCGCCGGTCGGCCCGGCATGGCGCCAGATTGCCAGTATCCAAATCTGATTAATACTGATGGCTCAATGTGCGTAATGGACTACAGGGAGAGTCAGTCGTGCACATCATCATCCCCGTCCCCGCTTCCGCCGCACCATGAAAGCCGCGCAGTGGAAGGAGGATATCCAGCAACTGCAGCACCTTCGCCTGTTCCAGAACGTGGCCGTGGCCAGCCTGCAACAGCTGCTGAAGGATTTCCGCGCCTGCGAGCTGGAAGCCGGTGAAATCCTCCTCTCGCCCTTCAACCGCAACCACTTCCTTTATATGGTCCTGCACGGGCAGTTGAAGGTGTACCTCGGCTCGCTCGACAACCAACCGGTAACCGCCCTCAACCCTGGCGACTGCGCCGGCGAGATCAGCTTCATCGACAACGATCATCCTTCCGCCTACGTGGTCGCCACCGAGCCGACCACCGTCCTGCGCCTGCACCGCGAAGCCCTGATCAGTCTCTTCCAGCAAGCCCCGCAGGTGATGCAGAACCTCCTCGGCGTCCTTTGCGAGCGGGTCCGCCAGGGCAACCGGATCATTCTCGACACCGAACAGAACGCCAACATCGACACCCTGACCGGACTGTTCAACCGGCGCTGGCTGGAACACATCTACGACCGCGAAAGCACCCGCTGCGCCTTCAACGAACAACCGCTGTGCCTGCTCATGCTGGATGTCGACCACTTCAAGGACTACAACGACGAGCACGGCCACCTGGCCGGCGACTACGCCCTCTGCCTGGTCGCCCACACCCTGCGCAGCCAATTGCGGCCCAAGGACAGCATGGCTCGCTATGGCGGCGAAGAGTTCGTCATCCTGCTCCCGGAAATCGCCGTGGAAGAAGCCCGGCGTATCGGTAACCGGCTGCGCCAGAGCCTGGAGCAGATCGGCTCCTTCTACTCGCCAGTCGGTGCACTGCCGGGTGTCACCGTATCGCTGGGCCTGGCCCAGATGGATTACCTGGAGAACCTGCAGAGCCTGATCCTGCGCGCCGACAGCGCGCTCTACCAGGCCAAGCAGGAAGGCCGCAACCGCCTGGTGGGATGACGCCGCCGGCGCCAACCTCGCGCGGATTTCCCGCGCCTGCCAGTCCCCGTCTTTGCTAGAGTCGCCGCACTGGAACAAGACAGCCTGGAAGCTGAGATGCGCAAAATCCTGATCGCGTTGCTATTGCTGGTGGCCGTTGGCCTGGGGATATTCTTCAACCTGCCGGGGTACTTCGACCGCAAGATGAACACGGTGGCCGCACCGCCGCCCTACCCCGCCTCCGACGCCGCAACCGCCCTGCACAAGACCCTGTTCGTTGCCGACCTGCACGACGACGCCCTGCTCTGGAACCGCAACCTGCTGGAGCGCCACGACTACGGCCACAGCGACCTGCCGCGCCTGCTGGAAGGCCATGTCGGCCTGCAGGTGTTCTCCACCGTTACCAAGACCCCGCGTGGCCTGAACTACAAGCGCAACGGCGCCGACAGCGACAACATCACTCCGCTGATCATCGCCCAGCGCTGGCCGCGCGCGACCTGGAGCAGCCTGCTCGAGCGCGCCCTCTACCAGGGCAGGATGCTCGAAGACGCCGCCGCCGGCAGCCAGGGCAAGCTAACCCTGGTGCGCAGCCGGGCCGACCTCGCCCGCTATCTCGCCGCCTGGAACAAGGACCCGAACCAGCTCGCCGCCGTGCTCGCCACCGAGGGGCTGCATCCGCTGGAGGGCAAGCTGGACAACCTCGATCGCATGTACGACGCGGGCTTCCGCATCATGGGCCTGACCCACTTCTTCGACAACGAAGTCGGCGGCTCCGCCCACGGCCTGCAAAAGGGCGGCCTGACGCCCTTCGGCCGCAAGGTGATCGCCCGCCTGGAAGACAAGAAGATGCTGGTGGACCTGGCGCACGCCTCCCGCGCCCTGATCGACGACGTACTGGCCATCGCCACGCGGCCGGTGCTGGTGTCCCACACCGGCGTCGAGGGCACCTGCCCCGGCATCCGCAACCTGACCGACGCCCATCTGCAGCGCATCGCCGCCACCGGCGGGGTAATCGGCATCGGCTACTGGGACGGCGCCGTGTGCGATACCTCGGTCCAGGCCATCGTCAAGGCCATCCGCTACGCCGCCGACAAGGTTGGCGTCGAACACATCGCGCTGGGCTCGGACTTCGACGGCGCAGTACATGCGCCCTTCGACACCAGCGGCCTGGCCCAGTTGACCCAGGGGCTGGCGGAAGCCGGCTTCAGCCAGCCGGACATCGCCGCCATCATGGGCGGCAATGTGCGCCGGTTGCTGCTGGACACGTTGCCCTGAGGCCCACCGCCACTTCGGCGCAATGGCGCCGAAACGGCATTCATCCTGGCCGTCAAGCCCGGGAAATCCTGTGGCACTTCGCCCTGCGGGCATCTTGCATTACACTGGCGGCCGTTCATTCCTTAACCAGTACGAGACCACCGTGCTCAAAGCACTCAAGAAAATCTTCAGCAAAGGCGAGGGCGAGCAGCCCGTCGCCACGCCGGCAGCCCCCGCCCCCGCTGCCTCCGAGCCCGCCCAGAGCGGTGAGAAGCGTCCGCGCAAACCGCGCAATCCACGCCCCCAGAGCGAGTCCGCCGAGAAGCCGGCCCGTGGCCCGAAGGGCGGCAAGCCCCGCGCCGAGCGCTCCGAGAAAGCCGAACGCGGCGAAAAGACCGAACGCACCGACAAGCCGCGCGAGCCCAGGGCCGACAAACCGCGCCGCGAGCGCAAGCCGCGCCCGCCGGTGGTGGACAACTGGAAGCTGGAAGACTTCGTGGTGGAGCCGGCCGAAGGCAAGACGCGTTTCCACGACTTCAACCTCGACCCGCGCCTGATGCACGCCATCCATGACCTGGGCTTCCCCTACTGCACGCCGATCCAGGCACAGGTGTTGGGCTTCACCCTGCGTGGCCAGGACGCCATCGGCCGCGCCCAGACCGGCACCGGCAAGACCGCCGCGTTCCTCATCTCGATCATCACCCAGCTGCTGCAGACCCCGCCGCCGAAAGAGCGCTACATGGGCGAGCCGCGCGCGCTGATCATCGCCCCCACCCGTGAGCTGGTGGTGCAGATCGCCAACGACGCCATCGGCCTGGCCAAGTACACCGGCCTGAACGTCATGAGCTTCGTCGGCGGCATGGACTTCGACAAGCAGCTGCGCACCCTGGAATCGCGCTTCTGCGACATCCTGGTCGCCACCCCTGGCCGCCTGCTGGACTTCAACCAGCGCGGCGAGGTGCACCTGGACATGGTCGAGGTGATGGTGCTGGACGAAGCCGACCGCATGCTCGACATGGGCTTCATCCCCCAGGTCCGCCAGATCATCCGCCAGACCCCGTACAAGGGCGAGCGCCAGACCCTGCTGTTCTCCGCCACCTTCACCGACGACGTGATGAACCTGGCCAAGCAGTGGACCGTCGACCCGGCCATCGTCGAGATCGAGCCGGAGAACGTCGCCAGCGACACCGTCGAGCAGCACGTCTACGCCGTGGCCGGCAGTGACAAGTACAAGCTGCTGTACAACCTGATCGCGCAGAACGACTGGACCCGCGTGATGGTCTTCGCCAACCGCAAGGACGAGGTGCGCCGCATCGAGGAACGCCTGACCAAGGACGGCATCAGCGCCGCCCAGATGTCCGGCGATGTGCCGCAGCACAAGCGCATCAAGGTTCTGGAAGGCTTCCGTGAAGGCAAGATCCGCGTCCTGGTCGCCACCGACGTCGCCGGTCGCGGCATCCACGTCGACGGCATCAGCCACGTGATCAACTTCACCCTGCCCGAAGACCCGGACGACTACGTGCACCGCATCGGCCGTACCGGCCGCGCCGGCACCACCGGTACCTCCATCAGCTTCGCCGGCGAAGACGATGCCTTCGCCCTGCCGCCGATCGAGGAACTGCTGGGCCGCAAGATCAACTGCGAAATGCCGCCCACCGAGCTGCTCAAGCCGGTACCGCGCAAGCACTGATCGCTTGTTGCACTACCTTCTGTTGATGACAGAGAAAGGCGAAGCCACCCGGCTTCGCCTTTTTCGTTGGGCGCTACCCCTTGCAGGAGCGAGCTTGCTCGCGAACCAGCACCTCCACCGCTTCAACCCTGCGAAGCGCCTCACGACATAACCTAGGGCCGCCGGAGGACAAAAAGCAGCGTCTCCGACCATCCGCCCTTGTCGATCGATACAACAGAGTCCAGAATGGAAAAATTAATCCAAATCTGGAGTCCCGCCATGCCCGCCGCCACGCCCCTCACGCTCAACCAGGCCGAAGCCGAACGCTTGCTCGAACGGGTCGATGTGCTCCAGGCGATGCGCGACATGTTCGCCGAGCTGGCCGCCGGCGGTGCCGTGCAGCCGGCGCAGCAACTGGTGGAGTTTCCCAACGGCGGCGGCGACTTCATCAACTACCTGGGCGTGCTGGCCTCGCAGAAGGTCTACGGCGTGAAGACCTCGCCCTACATCGTGCGCCAGCCCAAGTCGCTGGTCACCGCGTGGAGCCTGCTGATGTCGATGGAGACCGGCCAGCCACTGTTGCTGTGCGACGCCGGCAGCCTGACCATCGCACGCACCGCCGCCACCACCGCCCTGGCCGTGCAGGAACTGGCGCGCCCCGCTGCCAAACGCCTGGCCATCATCGGCAGCGGCCCGGTGGCCCGTGCGCACCTGCGCTATGCCGCCGGCCTGCGCGACTGGCAGAGCATCCGCGTCTACTCGCCGAACCTGAACGCCGGCGTGCTGGCCCAGTTCGACGCCATCGACACCCGCGCCGAAGCCGCCGCCAGCGTCGAGGCCGCCGTGGCCGATGCCGACGTGGTGCTGCTCTGCACCTCCTCCGGCACCCCGGTGCTGGACCCGGCGATCCTCACCAAATCGGCGCTGATCACCTCTATCAGCACCAACGTCGCCCGCGCCCACGAAGTGCCGCCGCAATCGCTGGCGCAGATGGACGTCTACTGCGACTACCGCGCCACCACCCCGGCTTCCGCCGGCGAGATGCGCCTGGCCCGCGACGAGCACAATTGGGACGGCGCCCTCCGTGGCGACCTGCCGGAACTGGTCAGCGGCCAGGTCGCCAAGCCGGACTACCAGCGCCATGCCTTCTTCCGCTCCATCGGCCTGGGCCTGGAAGATGTCGCCCTGGCCAATGCGCTCTACCAACTCCAACGTCAGAACGCTTGAGCCGGAGAGAAACATGATCGAAGTCGACTTCCTCATCATCGGTGGCGGCATCGCCGGCGCCTCCACCGGCTACTTCCTCTCCCGTCACGGCAAGGTCGCCGTGCTGGAGCGCGAAGCCCATGCCGGCTACCACTCCACCGGCCGTTCGGCAGCGCTCTACACCGTGGCCTACGGCACGCCGCAAGTCCGCGCGCTGACCGCCGCCAGCCGTGAGTTCTTCGACAACCCGCCCGAGGGCTTCGCCGAACATCCGATCCTCACCCCGCGTGGCGAGATGACCGTGGACTTCGAAGGCAACCCGGAAGAGCTCCAGCGCCAGTACGAAAGCGCCCGCGCCAGCGTGCCGGATATGCGCCTGCTGGGTGCCGACGAGGCCTGCGCCATCGTCCCGGTGCTGCGCCGCGAGAAGGTCCACGGCGCGATGATCGACCCCAGCGCCGCCGACATCGACACCGACGGCCTGCTGCAAGGCTACCTGCGAGGCATCCGCCGCAACGGCGGCAGCCTCCACCTGGACAGCGAAGTCCTGGCCATCGGCCGCGTCGATGGTGCCTGGGAAGTCCGCTGCACCCACCAGAGCTACCGCGCGCCGGTGCTGATCAACGCCGCCGGCAGTTGGTGCGACAAGATCGCCGAGATGGCCGGCGTCACCCCGCTGGGCCTGACGCCCAAGCGCCGTGCCGCCTTCCTGTTCAGCCCGCCGGAGGGCGTCGACAGCCACGCCTGGCCGGTGCTGGTGAGCCTGGACGAATCCTTCTACTTCAAGCCCGACGCCGGCATGCTGCTCGGCTCGCCGGCCAACGCCGATCCAGTGGATCCCCACGACGTACAGCCCGAAGAGCTGGACATCGCCCTGGGCATCTACCAGATCGAGGAACACACCACCCTCAGCATCCGCCGACCGAGCCACACCTGGGCCGGCCTGCGTTCATTCTTCGCCGACGGCGATCTGGTGTCCGGCTTCGATCCAGCCACGCCCGGCTTCTACTGGGTGGCCGGCCAGGGCGGCTACGGTATCCAGACCTCGGCGGCGATGGGCGAGGCCAGCGCCGCTCTGGTCCGTGGCGAGACGCTACCCGAGCACCTGGCGCGCCACGGCCTGAGCGCCGAGATGCTGTCGCCGGCGCGTCTGTTGCAGAACTGACCGTGACAGCCCGCGGGCGCTTGCGGCACACTCGCCAGCGCCCGCCCGGCCCCACCGCCAAAGAGCCTTGCCCATGACCGCCGCAGACCCGCTGGACAACTACAAGGCAATCGCCGACGCCATCGCCACCCTGTTCTTCCCCCACGCGGAGGTGGTCATCCACGACCTGCGCAACCAGCGCGTGGCCTACCTGGCGAACAACATCTCCAAGCGCGAGATCGGCGACGACTCGGCGCTGGAAGACATGCTCGAAGGCAGCAGCGACGAGCGCAACATCGGCCCCTACGAGAAGCTCAACTGGGACGGGCAGAAGATCCGCTCCATCAGCACCGTGCTGCGCGACGGCAAGGGCGAGCCGCTGGCAGTGCTGTGCATCAACCTCAACATCACCCTGTTCGAAACCGCCAAGGCGGCGCTGGACCTGTTCCTCTCCTCGAACAAGCTGATCCCCCAGCCGGACGCACTGTTCCGCGACGACTGGCAGGAGCGCATCAACACCTTCCTGCATGGCTGGCTGCAGCAGCGCCAGTTGAGCCTGTCCACCCTCAGCCGCGACCACAAGCGCGAACTGGTCCTGGCGCTGCACGCCGAGGGGGCGTTCAAGGGCAAGAGCGCGGCGAACTATGTGGCCAACGTGCTGAACATGGGGCGGGCGACGGTTTACAAGCATTTGAAGGAGCTGAAGGAGGAGGTCTGAACGCCCTCGCCTTTCGTACGGGTTCGCGAGCAAGCTCGCTCCTACAAGAGCTACGCAGCCCCTCACCTGTAGGAGCGAGCTTACTCGCGAAGCACGGCACATTACCGATCGCGGACGGAGTCCGCTCCTACGCAGGCGGAAACACCGGAGCTGACCTGTAGGAGCGAGCTTGCTCGCGAAGCGCACGGCACATTGCCAATCAGGGTTCGCGAGCAAGCTCGCTACGAAAGAAAAACAAAAGGCCGCCCGAAGGCGGCCTTTCCTGCAATACGGCGAATAGATCAATCCCCGTAGATATCGCTCTTGAAGTACTTGCCCTCGATTTCCTTGTACTTGCCATTGGCTCGCAGCGCATCGATGGCAGCGTTGAGCTGGCCGACCAGCTCGGTGTTGCCCTTGCGCACCGCGATACCGGCGCCCTCGCCGAAGTATTTCGGGTCCTTGAACTCCGGGCCGATGAAGGCGTAGCCCTTGCCGCGTTCGGTCTGCAGGAAGCCGATCTCCAGCGGGATGGAGTCGGCGAAAGTGCCCTCCAGGCGGCCTGCGACCAGGTCCAGATAGATCTCGTCCTGGCTGGTGTAGCGCACCACGTTGGCGCCGGCCTTGCCCAACACTTCGGTGGCGAAGCGGTCGGCGGTGGAGCCGCGCTGCACGCCGATGTTCTTGCCCTTGAGCTGGCTGAACTGCTCGTCCAGTTGCGAGCCTTCCTTCATCACCAGGCGGCCCGGGGTGAAGTAGTACTTGTGGGTGAAGTCCACCGAGCGCTTGCGCTCGTCGGTGATGGTGATGGACGACAGCGCGGCGTCGATCTTGCGCACCTTCAGCGAGGGGATCAGGCCGTCGTACTCCTGCTCGATCCACTGGCACTTGCGCTTCATCTGCTCGCACAGGGCATTGCCGATGTCGTAGTCGAAGCCGGCGATGCCGCCTTCGGGAGTCTTGTAGGCGAAGGGGGGATAGGCCGCCTCGATACCGATGCGCAGCGGCTTGTCGTCAGCATGGGAGAAGGTGGCGAAGGTGGCCAGCAGCAGGCCGCCCAGCAGGGCTTTGCGATTCATCGATGAACTCCGTGGCGTGGTCGGGTGAGCCGGCAGCCGTGCCACCGGTACGTCATGGGCAGTGCGTAGTGGAAGAGCCTGGCTCGTCCGGGGTTGCGGTGCGGCACGCCGCAGCAGCATTGCCTTGCTCTCACCCAGGCGACCGTCTTGTTGTTCGTCCGTGCGCGCAAGGCGCATAAACTTAAAATCCAATCTGGACTAAAAAGTACATAACGTCAATCGCCCTGCGACTGTCCGGCACACTCTCTTTTTCTGCCCCGCCGCTACTCCTTCCGGGGAATGTCGGCAGCCGGTCGATGGCCTTAGGCTGGACGTGTCCCAAGCCAATCCTAGGAGGAGTCGAACAGTTCATTCCCATGATTTCCGTAGATTCCACGGTTCAACTTGGCAGTTAGCCCAAGGCCCCGCGATACGCTCATGTCGCCGGGGCCTTTTCTTTTGTCCGGTCGGCATGGCATCCGTCTTCGTCGTCGCAGGGCCCTCCCCGCCCTATAGACGAAGCCCCGCTCCAGGCGTGGGTCTGGGCGGGGCCAAGAGGGAAAGGACGCAAGGCAAAAGGCGGGCGCAAGACCCGCCACGGGAGGATCGATCAGCCGCCGCTGAGGTTCATGAAGCGCAGCACCTGCACGTCGCCGACACTGAACTCATGGCGTGCCGGCTTGCGCTGCAGGGCGCCTTGCAGGGCGTCGAGAATCGGTTCGTCGTGCAGCGGATGGCGGCGCAGCAGGCCGCGCAGGTCCAGGGAATTCTCGTGGCCCAGGCACAGCAGCAGGCGGCCTTCGGCGGTCAGGCGCAGGCGGTTGCAGGTGGCGCAGAAGTTGTGCGAATGCGGCGAGATGAAGCCGATGCGCGTGCCCGGATGCTGCGCCAGGCGTACATAGCGCGCCGGGCCGCCACTGTGTTCGGCACTGTCCAGCAGCTCATGGCGCTCGGCGATCAGCGCGCGGACTTCGTCGCTGGAGCAGAAACTTTCCTCGCGCGCACGGCCAACCTGGCCCAGGGGCATTTCCTCGATGAAGCTGATGTCCAGCCCGTGGGCGATGGCGTAGTCCACCAGGGCCGGCACTTCGTCGGCATTGCGGCCCTTCATCACCACGCAGTTCAGCTTGATATGCTCGAAACCGGCGTCCTGCGCGGCGTCGATACCCCGCAGGACCTGCTCCAGGCGGCCGGTGCGGGTGATGGCGGCGAAGCGTTGCGGGTCCAGGGTGTCGAGGCTGATGTTGAGACGCGACAGGCCGGCGCTGTACAGATCGCCCGCAAGCCGGCTGAGCTGCGAGCCGTTGCTGGTCATGCACAGTTCGCGCAGGCCGGGCAGCGCGGCCAGCCGCTCGCACAGGTGGACGATGCCGGGGCGCACCAACGGTTCGCCGCCGGTGAGGCGCAGCTTCTTCACGCCGCGCTCGACGAAAATTCGCGCCACCCGTTCGATCTCTTCCAGGGTCAGCACCTGCTGGCGTGGCAGGAAGCGCATGTTCTCGGCCATGCAGTAGACGCAGCGAAAATCGCAGCGGTCAGTCACCGACAGGCGCAGGTAGTCGATCTTGCGGCCTTGGCCGTCGATCCATTCGGACATGGTGTTCCACTCCAGCCGATCCCCATGCCCCAGGGCACGAGGACCGATATTCGTATCCGTTTCCGAAGCCCCTCCCTCCTTGGGGAGGGAAGGTCGGGAGAGAGGGGCCCGGAACCGGTTCACTGCACCAGCGGACTCTCCGCGCCGTCGAAGACGAAACCGTCGATCCGGGCCTCGCCCGCCAGTACGCTGATGTACTGGCTGACCGCACGCTGCAGCACCTGGGCGCGCAGGTAAGCGGCGATGCGCGGGCGCGCTTCGGCGAAGTCCAGCGGCTCGCCGCCATCGCGCTCGATCAGCTCGACGACGTGCAGGCCGTAGCGGCTTTCCAGCGGATGGCCGAGCAGGCCGGGTTGCTGTTGCAGCAGGCGTTTCTCGAACTCGGGAACGGTCTGCCCCGGCTCGATCCAGCCCAGATCACCGCCATCGTCTTTCGACGGGCAGTCGGAGAAGCGCATGGCCTTCTCCGCGAAACGTTCAGGGTGCTCGCGCAGTTCGGCCAGCAGCTCCTCGGCCTGTTCGCGGGCCTTGGCGCGACCTTCCAGGTCGTCCGGCGCGCAGCCCAGCAGCACGTGGCGCAGGCGCATGCGCCAGGGCGAGGTCAGGCGAGTCGGGTTGGCGTCGTACCACTGGCGGCAGCTGGATTCGTCAGCCTCGGGCACCCCAACCTCACGGTCGATCAGCGCGCGGATGCGCGCCTCTTCCGGGGCCTCGCCCTCCTCCGCGTCGGCAGTCAGGCCCAGCGCGTCGGCGCGTTGCACCAGCAGTTGGCGCACCACCAGCGCGCGGCAGGCGGAATACAGCGCCTCGGCGTGGCTGGAAGCGGGATGGTATTGCAGCTCGCGGGCCAGTTCGCCCTCATCGATGGCGACACCGTTGACTTCAATTTTCGGAAGGTCGACGTGTTCGACCTTGGCTTCGTAGTGGGAGCAACTCATTTCGATCACCTCCGGATGGCGGGTAACGTCTTTGGCGTTATCTACCCTTCGGGTTCGAGATTCGGGTTGGGCGGATAACGCACCAGCGCTATCCGCCGCTTCATCACACTGCGCGACGCTTGGTACGGACCACCTGGTAGCGGCGGCCGAAGTACCAGACCGGGGCGCTGACGATGTGCACCAGACGGGTGAAGGGGAACAGCACGAACAGGGTCAGGCCGAGGGTCACGTGCAGCTTGTAGACCAGCGATACCGGCGCGATGGCGTCGGCGGCGGCCATCGGCTGCAGGGTGACGATGGATTGTGCCCAGTTGGCGAGCATCACCATCACCGAACCGTCCAGGTGATGGGTCGAGGCGACGATGGTGGACAGGCCGAGGATCAGTTGGACGTAGAGCACCAGCAGGATCATCAGGTCCGAGGCATTGCCGGTGGCGCGGACACGGTCGTTGGTCAGGCGGCGCAGGATCAGGCCGGTCAGGCCGATGAAGCAGAGGACGCCGAAGAAGCCACCGGAGACCATCGCCAGCAGTTGTTTCTGCTCGGTGCTGATCAGGTGCTCATAGACCGCGTGCGGGGTCAGCAGGCCGACGAAGTGGCCGGCGAGGATGAACAGCACCCCGACGTGGAACAGGTTGCTGTAGACCCGCATGCCTTTCTTGCTCAGCATCTGGCTGGAGCCGGCTTTCCAGGTGTATTGCGAGAGGTCGAAGCGCGCCCAGCTGCCAACCAGGCAGATGAGCAGCGCAACGTACGGGTAAACCCCGAAGACGAGAAGATTGAGGGACATGTTCAGGCTCCTACTTTGGCCGCCCGGTACTGCATCTGCGGAACCGGCTGGGCGACCCACTGCATGGGTTGTTCTGCGGCGGAGGAAATCCGCCGCGCGCTGGAGGACGGGCAACCGGCGGCGGGCTCGGCGAAGCTCACCGGGGTTTCCTCCCAGGCCTTGTCGATGGCTTCCAGGCTGTCGTCGCGTACTTCCTGATCACGGTCGCGCTTGAGCGCGCTCAGGTCAGGCCGCTCGCCGGACAGCTCCAGCAAACCGTGGAAGACCGCCGCGTAAGGGCTGTCACGCTCGTCCAGGCGCAGCGCCAGCAGCGCGAGGATATGCGCCACTTCCGCGAGGCCCACGCGGGCCGACTCGGCGTCCTGCAGGGCGAGGAACTCCAGGTACAGCGGCAGGTAGTCCGGCAGCTCGTTGACGTCGATGGCCAGGCCCGCCCGGGTGTAGCGGTCCATCAGGTCGACCATCGCCTGGCCACGGTCACGGGATTCGCCGTGCACATGTTCGAACAGCAGCAGCGACACCGAGCGGCCGCGCTCGAACAGGCCGTCATAGCGCGCCTGCACGTCCAACAGGTCGCCCCGGCACAGCTCGTTGAGCAGCGTGGCGAGGCCGTCACGCTGCGCTTCGGGCAGGTCGCAGGTACGGATCAGAGAGTGCAGCGCCAGACTCTCCTCACGCAGCTCGGCGCAAGGGTAGTCCAGCAGCAACGCGCTGAGCTTGAGCAATTGGCTATGGCCGTCCATTGAGATCGTCATGGCGGTCACTCCTGTATCTGCACGGTCTGGATGACGTTGCGCTTGTCCACGGCCTTGCCGCCGAACAGGTTCACGCCGGAGTTGCTGGAGCAACCATTGCCGAAGCTGAAGCCGCAACCCGAACGCTCGGCGAAGGCATCCGACAGCGCTTCCTCGCGGTGGGCGGTCGGAATGACGAAGCGGTCTTCGTAGTTGGCGATCGCCAGGTAGCGGTACATCTCTTCCACCTGGTTCACAGAGAGGCCGACCTTCTTCAGCACTTCCAGGTCCTGCTTGCCTTCCACGTGCTCGGCACGCTTGTAGGCGCGCATGGCCAGCAGGCGCTTGAGGGCCAGCAGCACCGGGGCGGTATCGCCAGCGGTCAGCAGGTTGGCCAGGTACTGCACGGGGATGCGCAGGGACTCGACGTCCGGGATCACCCCGTCGCTGCCGATGTGACCTTCGGCAGCAGCATTCTGGATCGGCGACAGCGGCGGCACGTACCAGACCATCGGCAGGGTGCGGTATTCCGGGTGCAGCGGCAGGGCCAGTTTCCAGTCCATCGCCAGCTTGTATACCGGGGACTTCTGCGCGGACTCGATGACGCTGTCCGGTACGCCGTCCTTGCGGGCCTGCTCGATCACTTTCGGGTCGAACGGATCGAGGAAGATTTCCAGCTGCTTCTGGTACAGGTCGCGCTCGTTCTCGCAGGTGGCCACTTCGTGGATGCGGTCGGCGTCATACAGCAGCACGCCGAGGTAGCGGATGCGGCCCACGCAGGTTTCCGAGCAGACGGTCGGCTGACCAGCCTCGATGCGCGGGTAGCAGAAGATGCACTTCTCGGATTTGCCGCTCTTCCAGTTGAAGTAGATCTTCTTGTACGGGCAACCGCTGATGCACATGCGCCAGCCGCGGCACTTGTCCTGGTCGATCAGGACGATGCCGTCTTCCTCGCGCTTGTAGATCGCGCCGCTGGGGCACGACGCCACGCATGCCGGGTTCAGGCAGTGCTCGCACAGGCGCGGCAGGTACATCATGAAGGTGTTTTCGTACTCGCCGTAGATGTCCGCCTGGACCTTGTCGAAGTTCTTGTCCTTGCGACGCTTGGCGAACTCGGTGCCGAGGATCTCTTCCCAGTTCGGGCCCCACTCGATCTTCTGCATGCGCTGGCCGGAGATCAGCGAGCGCGGGCGGGCAACCGGCTGGTGCTGGGCCTTGGGCGCGGTGTGCAGGTGCTGGTAGTCGAAGTCGAAGGGCTCGTAGTAGTCATCGATTTCCGGCAGGTCCGGGTTGGCGAAGATGTTCGCCAGCACGCGGAACTTGCCGCCGATGCGCGGGGCGATGGAGCCGTCGGCGTTACGCTTCCAGCCACCCTTCCACTTCTCCTGGTTCTCCCACTCTTTGGGGTAACCGATGCCGGGCTTGGTTTCGACGTTGTTGAACCAGGCGTACTCGACGCCTTCGCGGCTGGTCCAGACGTTCTTGCAGGTGATGGAGCAGGTGTGGCAACCGATGCACTTGTCGAGGTTCAGCACCATGCCGACTTGCGAACGAATTTTCATGGCAGTAATCCTCAAATGTCCTGGGGCAGCGGTTGCGGCAGAGCGTCACCGCCCAGCCCGCCGTGCTCCGGCTCGTCGAGCCAGTCAACCTTGTTCATCTTGCGCACCACGACGAACTCGTCGCGGTTGCAGCCGACGGTGCCGTAGTAGTTGAAGCCCCATGCCTGCTGGGCATAGCCGCCGATCATGTGGGTGGGCTTGAGCACCACACGGGTCACCGAGTTGTGGTGACCGCCGCGGGTGCCGGTAGTCTCGCTGCCCGGCAGGTTCACGATGCGTTCCTGGGCGTGGTACATCATCACCATGCCGTCCTTCACGCGCTGGCTGACCACCGCGCGGCAGGTCGCGGCGCCGTTGGCGTTGAAGACTTCGACCCAGTCGTTGTCCTCGATGCCGGCGCGCTTGGCGTCGTTCTCGCTCATCCAGATGATCGGGCCACCGCGCGACAGGGTGAGCATCAGCAGGTTGTCGGTGTAGGTGGAGTGGATGCCCCACTTCTGGTGCGGGGTGATCCAGTTCAGGGTGATCTCGGTGTTGCCGTTGGGCTTCTTGTTGAACAGCTTGTCGGTGCTGCGGGTGTTGACCGGCGGCCGGTAGCTGACGAAGCCCTCGCCGAAGGCCTGCATCCAGGGGTGATCCTGGTAGAACTGCTGGCGGCCGGTGATGGTGCGCCACGGGATCATCTCGTGGACGTTGGTGTAGCCGGCGTTGTAGCTCACGTGCTCGTCTTCCAGGCCCGACCAGGTGGGGCTGGAGATGATCTTGCGCGGCTGCGCCTGGATGTCGCGGAAGCGGATTTTCTCTTCTTCCTTGGGCAGCGCCAGGTGGGCGTGCTCACGGCCGGTGAAGACCGACAGCGCGTCCCAGGCCTTCACGGCGACCTGGCCATTGGTTTCCGGCGCCAGGGCGAGAATCACCTCGGCGGCGTCGATGGCGCTCTCGATGCGCGGGCGGCCTTCGCTGATGCCGGTCTCGGTGACCTTGTGGTTCAGCTCGCCAAGCAGCTTGATTTCCTTGTCGGTGTTCCAGCCGATGCCCTTGCCGCCATTGCCGAGCTTGTCGAGCAGCGGGCCGAGGGAGGTGAACTTCTTGTAGGTGTTGGGGTAGTCACGCTCGACCACGTGCAGGGTCGGCATGGTCTTGCCCGGCATGGGTTCGCACTCGCCCTTCTTCCAGTCGCTGCCGCCGAACGGCTGCGCGAGTTCGTTGGCGGTGTCGTGCAGCAGCGGCACGGTGACCAGGTCCTTCTCCACGCCCAGGTGGCCGACGGAGACTTCGGAGAACTTCTTGGCGATCGCCTTGTAGATCTCCCAGTCGCTCTTGGCTTCCCAGGCCGGGTCGGTGGCGGCCGACAGCGGGTGGATGAAGGGGTGCATGTCGGAGGTGTTGAGGTCGTCCTTCTCGTACCAGGTCGCGGTCGGCAGGACGATGTCCGAGTACATGCAGGTGGAGGACATGCGGAAGTCCAGGGTGGTGACCAGGTCCAGCTTGCCTTCGGCCCCCTGGTCGACCCAGTCGACTTCGCCCGGGCACGGGCCGCCGGCCTTGCCGAGGTCGTCGTTCATCACGCCGTTCTTCGTACCCAGCAGGTACTTGAGCATGTACTCGTGGCCCTTGCCCGAGGAGCCGAGCAGGTTGGAGCGCCAGATGAACATGTTGCGCGGGAAGTTCTGCGGATCGTCCGGCGCCTCGCTGGCCACGCGCAGGTTGCCAGCCTTGAGCTCGCGGACCACGTAGTCCTGCACCGGGATACCGGCACGCTCGGCGTCGGCGGCGATGTGCAGCGGGTTGCGGTTGAGCTGCGGGGCGGACGGCAGCCAGCCCATGCGTTCGGCGCGGATGTTGTAGTCCAGCGCGTGCTCGGGGAACTGCTTGGTGTCGGCCAGCGGCGAGAGGACTTCGTGCATCGAGATCTTCTCGTGGCGCCATTGCGAGCTGTGCAGGTAGAAGAAGCTGGTGCCGTTCATCTGCCGTGGCGGGCGGCTCCAGTCGGTGCCGAAGGCCAGCGGGACCCAGCCGGTCTGCGGACGGAGTTTTTCCTGGCCGACGTAGTGCGCCCAGCCGCCGCCGCTCTGGCCGATGCAACCGCACATCATCAGCATGTTGATGACCGCGCGGTAGTTCATGTCCATGTGGTACCAGTGGTTCATCGCCGCGCCGATGATCACCATCGCCTTGCCGCGGGTCTTGTCGGCACTGTCGGCGAACTCGCGGGCCACCTGGATCGCGCGGGCCGCCGGTACGCCGGTGATGCGGGCCTGCCAGGCCGGGGTGTAGGGCACGTCGGCGTCGGTGTAGGAAGCCGCCACGTTGGCGCCGCCCAGGCCACGGTCGACGCTGTAGTTGGCCATCTGCAGGTCATACACGGTGGCGACGCGCAGGGTCTTGCCGTCGGCGCCGGTCACTTCGCGGAACGGCACGCGGCGCACCAGCACCTCGTCGTTGTCCACGCCCTTGAAGTGCGGGTGCTCCTGCCCGGCGAAGTACGGGAAGGCCACGTCGCAGGCCTTTTCCGGGCCGTCGATCAGGGTCAGGGCCAGGCGGGTATCACGCTTCTCGCCGCCTTCCTTCTCCTCGATGTTCCACTTGCCCGACTCGCCCCAGCGGTAGCCGATGGTGCCGGTGGGCGAGACCAGTTCGCCGGAGATTTCGTCCAGGCCGATGGTCTTCCACTCGGGGTTGTTATCCTGGCCGAGGTTGTTCGCCAGGTCTGCCGCGCGCAGGTAGCGGGTCGGCTTGAGTACACCGTCGGTGTGCGGCTCCAGCAGCACCAGCATCGGCATGTCGGTGTACTGGCGGCAGTAATCGACGAAGTAGGCGCTGGGCTTCTCGAGGTGGAATTCCTTGAGGATGACGTGACCAAAAGCCATGCCCAGTGCGGCGTCGGTGCCCTGCTTGGGGTTGAGCCAGAGGTCGGTGAGCTTGGCCACCTCGGAGTAGTCCGGGGTGACGGACACGGTCTTGGTGCCCTTGTAGCGGACTTCGGTGAAGAAGTGTGCGTCGGGGGTACGGGTCTGCGGGACGTTGGAGCCCCAGGCGATGATGTAGCTGGAGTTGTACCAGTCGGCGGACTCCGGCACGTCGGTCTGCTCGCCCCAGATCTGCGGGCTGGCAGGCGGCAGGTCGCAATACCAGTCGTAGAAGGACAGGCACACGCCGCCGATCAGCGACAGGTAACGGGCGCCAGCGGCATAGCTGACCATCGACATGGCCGGGATCGGCGAGAAGCCGACGACGCGGTCCGGGCCGTAGACCTTGGCGGTGTAGACGTTGGCGGCGGCGATGATCTCGGTGACTTCGTTCCAGCTGGAGCGGACGAAACCACCCAGGCCGCGCTCGCTCTTGTAGCTCTTGGCCTTGGCCGAGTCCTCGACGATGCTGGCCCAGGCGTCCACCGGATCGTTGTGGGTGGTGCGTGCTTCACGCCAGAGCTTGAGCAGCGGCTTGCGCACCTTGGGGTACTTCAGGCGGTTGGCGCTGTAGATGTACCAGGAGTAGCTGGCGCCACGGGGGCAGCCGCGCGGCTCGTGGTTGGGCAGGTCCGGGCGGGTGCGCGGGTAGTCGGTCTGCTGGGTTTCCCAGGTGATCAGGCCGTTCTTCACGTAGATTTTCCAGGAGCACGATCCTGTGCAGTTCACCCCGTGGGTGGAGCGCACGATCTTGTCGTGCTGCCAGCGCTGCCGATAACTGTTTTCCCAGGCACGGCTCTCGTTGCTGACTTCGCCATGACCATCAGCGAATTCACCCTGCTTCTTCTTGAAGAATTGCAGGCGGTCGAGCAGGTAACTCATCTATATCTCCTCACCCGGTCTACGCCGGGCGTTCAAACGCTAATCAAGCTCGCGGAACGGTGGGATGGCGGACGCACGGCGCGCCCGCCACAGCAATCAGCAGGGGCTCTCGGCCCCTTTGCGGGCGTACCACCACCAGGTGGCGACGATGCAGCTCAGGTAGTACGCGACGAACACGTAGAGGGCACCCTCGGCGCTGCCGGTCATGTCCAGCGAAGTGCCGAAGGCCTTGGGAATGAAGAAGCCGCCGAAGGCGCCGATGGCGGCGGAGAAGCCGATCACCGCAGCCGACTCCATGCTGGCGTTCTTGGTTGCCTGGGCTTCGGTGAAGCCGCCCCGCTTCAGGCGTGCGGCCCACTCGTTGCGGAAGATCACCGGGATCATGCGGAAGGTGCTGCCGTTGCCGATGCCGGCGAAGAAGAACAGCCCGATGAAGGAGCCGAGGAAGCCGAAGAAGCTGCCGGCGTTGCCAGCGCTGGGCAGGAAGCTGATCACCGCGAACACCCCGGCGATCATCGCCGCGTAGTTCCACAGGGTGATGCGCGCGCCGCCGAACTTGTCCGCCAGCCAGCCACCCAGCGGCCGGCTCAGGGCGCCTACCAGCGGGCCGAGGAAGGCGTACTGCAGCGGGTTGATGTCCGGGAACTGGGTCTTGCTGAGCATGGCGAAGCCGGCGGAGAAGCCGATGAACGAGCCGAAGGTGGCCACGTACAGCCAGCACATCAGCCAGTTGTGCTTGCGCTTGAAGATCACCGACTGCTCGCGGAACGAAGCCTTCGCATCGGCGATGTCGTTCATGCCGAACCAGGCGGCGATGGAGACCACGGCGATGAAGGGCACCCAGATCCAGCCGGCGTTCTGCAGGAACAGGCGACCGCCATCACTCAGCTGCTGCGGCTCGCCGCCAAAGGCGCCGAACAGGCCACCGGCAACGGCCAGCGGGACGGCGAACTGCATCACCGAGACGCCCAGGTTGCCCAGGCCGGCGTTCAGGCCCAGGGCGGTGCCCTGCTGGTTCTTGGGGTAGAAGAAGCTGATGTTGGACATGCTGGAGGCGAAGTTGCCGCCGCCGAAGCCGCACAGCAGCGCGATGGTCGCGAACACCCAGTACGGGGTGGTCGGGTCCTGCACGGCGAAGCCCAGCCAGATGCAGGGGATCAACAGCGAGGCGGTGGACAGCGCGGTCCAGCGGCGGCCGCCGACCATCGGCACCATGAAGGAGTAGAACACCCGCAGGGTGGCGCCGGAGATCGACGGCAGCGCGGCGAGCAGGAACAGCTGGTCGTTGCTGAAGCTGAAACCGGCGGCGTTCAGGCGCACGGTGACGGTGCTCCAGATCATCCATACGGCGAAGGCCAGGAGCAGCGCGGGGATCGAGATCCACAGGTTGCGCGCGGCGATACGCTTGCCGCTGCGCGCCCAGAACTCGGAGTCCTCGGGGCGCCAGTCGATCAGCAGCGGACCGCTGGCGGCTTTGAGTTGGGTGTTCATCATGCCCATGACGGCACTACCTCAGGATTGACTGAAAGGAATGGGGGTAGCGTCGACGTCAGCCGCCTGGGCCTGACCGTCGAGACGTTGCTGCTGTTTGATCGCGTAGTGCATCCAGACCATGCAGATCACGGTCAGGCCGAACAGCAACATGAAGCAGGAGGAGCGCACGCCGATGTGGTCGGCGGCGTAGCCGAACAGGATGGGCAGGCAGAAGCCGCCGAGGCCGCCGATGACCCCGACCATGCCGCCGACGGTGCCCATGTTCTGCGGGTAGTAGTCGTGGATGATCCGGTACACGCTGGCCTTGCCGAAGCCCTGGGCGATGCCGACGACGAACACCAGGAAGGTGAACAGCCAGACGTTCAGGCCGATGCCGAGACTCACGTCACCCTTGATGCCGTGGATGGTCATGGTGGTCGGCGGATAGGACAGGAAGAACAGGCAGACCAGGCAGATCCAGAACACGCCCCAGTTCACCGCGCGAGCGCCATAGTGGTCGCTGAACCAGCCGCCCAGGGCGCGGATCAGGCCCGATGGCAGGGTGAACAGCATGGTGATGAAGGATGCGGTGCGCAGGTCCAGGCCGTACTCGGCGATGTAGTACTTGGGCAGCCACAGGGCCAGGGCGACGAAGCCGCCGAAGACGAAGAAGTAGTACAGGCCGAAGCGCCACACGCGCAGTTCGCCCAGCGGCGCCAGTTGCTTGGCCAGGGTCGGGCGCGGGCGGCCCGGGTCGGCGTCGCCGCCCTTGGTGTGGGCCGGGTCCGTCCAGGTGCAGAACCAGAACAGCAGCGCGGTCACCAGCATGGCCACCGAGTAGATCTGCGGCACCATGCGCCAGCCGAAGGCAACCACGATCATCGGCGCCACCAGGTTGGTGATCGCGGCGCCCGCGTTGCCAGCGCCGAAGATGCCCATCGCGGTGCCCTGGCGCTCCTTCTCGAACCACGAGGAGGTGTAGGCGATGCCCACGGCGAAGGAGCCGCCGGCCAGGCCGACGAATAGGCCCAGCACCAGGTAGTGCCAGTAGAGGGTGGCGAAGGCCAGACCGTAGATCGGGATGGCCACCAGCAGCATGTGGATGAAGAACACGATGCGCCCGCCGAAGCGGTCGGTGATCAGCCCTAGCGGCAGACGCACCAGCGAACCGGTCAAGATCGGTAGCGCCACCATCAGGCCGAACTGCGCCTCGGACAGGCCCAGTTCCTCCTTGATGCGGATACCGATGATCGAAAACATCGTCCAGACCGCGAAGTTCACGGCGAACGCCAGTGTGCTCATGCCGAGCACGGAGTACTGTTTCTGACGATGAGACAACATGGCTAAGCTCACTTCCTGACAGCCTTTGCCCGCACGTTAGGTAAGGCTTAAGCCTCGTCTCTTGATCGCCATCAATGAGCCAACGGGCGATTCATGAGCAGATGCGCGCCGCTACCTCCAAGTAGGTATCTACGAAATGAATGCTTAATTTATTGTTTTTAAAGGCATTTTTAATGAACACCGCACCTTCGACCGAGCCTTCCGCGAACGACCGAATCTTTGTGGGTAGTCCGCCCGCCAGCCGCACGGCCCTGCGCAAATCCATCGTCGTCCGCTTCGGCTGCTACCTCACCCTGCTGGTTTCCCTGGCGCTCGCCGGCATGTTCAGCGCCCTGCTGTTCGCCGACTACTCGCACCAGGACGCCGCAGTGATCAACCAGGCCGGCTCGCTGCGCATGCTCACTTACCGCCTGGCGCTGGATCCGTCGCCGATCAACCGCCAGGCGCTGCAGTCGACCCTCGCCGCGCGTCTGGACAACGACGAAATCACCCGCCTGCTGCGCCGCTCCGACGTCGACGCGCCGATCCGCCAGCAGCATGATCAGTTGCGCCAGGAGCTGAACAAGCTCGACCTCTCCCAGGAACCGACACTGAGCACCCTGGACACCTTCGTCAGCCACATCGATGCCTTCGTCGGCACGCTCCAGAACAACGCCGAGCAGCGCTCGCAGATGCTCAGCACAGTGCAGGGCCTGTGCCTGTTCCTCAGCCTGCTGGTGGTCTTCATCAGCCTCTATGACCTGAGCTACCACGTGGTCGGTCCGCTGCGCGACCTCACCAGCACCGCCCGCCGGCTCGGAGAGGGCGACCTCAGCGCGCGGGTCAGCAGCAGCGGCGAGGACGAACTGAGCCAACTGGGCGAACGCTTCAACCAGATGGCAACGGAGCTGCAGGCCATCTACCGCGAACTGGAGGCGCGGGTGGAAGACAAGACCCGCGACCTCTCCAACAGCCACCAGCGCCTGGAGCTGCTCTACGCCAGCGCCCGCCGCCTGGGCCAGGACCCCTATGACGAACGCACTCTGCAACCGCTGCTGAACCAGCTGGAGCGCGTACTGCAGGGCGGCAAGGTGACCCTGTGCCTGAACAAGGACGGCGTTGAACGCGCCTACACCTCGCTCACTACCGACGGCATCACCGGCAGCTTCTGCCTGCAGGGCAACTGCGGCGACTGCCGCGCCCAGGCCGCCCACTGCGGCGAACCGAGCCGGGGCATCAACCCGTTACTGATGCAACCGCTGACCATCGGCGAACACCGCTTCGGCGAGCTGTTCATCGAGACCACCAGCGGCCGCCTGGAAGACTGGCAGCGGCAGTTCGTCGAAGGTTTCTGCGACAACATCGCGCGCACCTTCGCCCTGTCCCTGCAGCAGGAACAGGAAAACCGGCTGGCGCTGTTCGCCGAGCGCAGCACCATCGCCCGCGAGCTGCACGACTCGCTGGCACAGTCGCTGTCCTACCTGAAGATCCAGGTCAGCCGCCTGGCCACCCTGCTCAAGCGTGACGTGCCGCCGCAGAAGATCGAGGAAACCCTCGACGAGCTGCGCGAAGGCCTCAACAGCGCCTACCGCCAGCTGCGCGAACTGCTCACCACCTTCCGCCTGAGCCTGGAGCAATCCAGCCTGGAAGCGGCGCTGGTGAAGACCGTGGAAGAGTTCGGCGAGCGCGGCGACCTGTCCATCGAACTGGACAACCGCCTGGCGCACATCCCTCTCAACCCCAACGAGGAAATCCACATCCTGCAGATCGTCCGCGAGGCGCTCTCCAATGTGGTGCGTCACGCCCAAGCGAGCCACGCCAAGGTGAGCCTCGCCGAAGACGCCGACGACCAGGTGTGCATCACCATCGATGATGACGGAGTGGGCTTTGACCCAGCGCAGAGCCGTAACGGCCACTATGGGCTTAGCATCATGCGTGAGCGCAGCCAGACTCTGGAAGCCACCTTCACCATCGTCCCGCGCGAACCGCTGGGCACCCGTGTCAGCGTACGCTTCACCCACAAACCCCTGTCGCAACACCCGGAGAACCCCTCATGACGGCCACCCCCACCGATGACCGCGCCCGCATCCTGCTCGTCGACGACCACCCGATGATGCGCAAGGGAGTGATCCAGTTGCTGGAGTTCGAAGAGGACCTGCGTGTGGTGGGCGAAGCCAGCAGCGGCGAAGAAGCCCTGCACATGGCCGCGGAACTGGAGCCGGACATGATCCTGCTCGACCTGAACATGAAAGGCATGAACGGCCTGGATACCCTGCGGGCGATGCGCGAGAACGGCGTGGATGCGCGCATCGTGGTGTTCACCGTCTCGGACGATCGCAACGACGTGATCAACGTATTGCGCGCCGGTGCCGACGGCTACCTGCTCAAGGACATGGAGCCCGAGCGCCTGCTGGAACACATCCGCCAGGCTGCCACCGGCCAGCTCACCATCAGCCCGCAACTGACCCAGGTGCTGGCCCAGGCCCTGCGTGGCGACGACCGTCCCAAGGGCATCGAGGAACTCACCGACCGCGAACGGCAGATCCTCCGCCAGCTCGCCCACGGCTACAGCAACAAGATGATCGCGCGAAAGCTCGACATCACCGAAGGCACGGTGAAAGTCCACGTCAAGCGCGTGCTGCACAAGCTGGGCATGCGCTCGCGCGTCGAGGCGGCAGTCTGGGCAGTAGAGAACCATCTGGTCTGATCTACGAGCCGAGCGAGCCCCTACCTGTAGGAGCGAGCTTGCTCGCGAACGGCCCCGCAGCAGAGTTTGTTCGCGAGCAAGCTCGCTCCTACGAAGAGCTCTTTTCCAAACCACCTCGGCGCTCCAATCCGGCTTGATTCAGCCTCTCAGGGCGGATACCTCAGTAACCCCATACCAAGACACGAGCCGGGCCTGCGCTCGCACGTGGCAGCAGTAGAGAACCGTCTGGTCCGATCTACGAGCCGAGCGAGCCCTTACCCGTAGGAGCGAGCTTGCTCGCGAACGGCCCCGCAGCAGAGTTTGTTCGCGAGCAAGCTCGCCTCACGAAGAGCCCTTCCCCGCCTACCTCGCTCGGAGTAGTCCTCCACCCGACTTGATTCAGATCATGTCGCGACAAGGCGTCGCGGCGGGACACTGTGGGACTCACCCAGGAGGTTCCCATGCCGCCCTCGCCGCACCTGCCCCTCGTCTACTCCTGCTCCGGCTGCTCCAACCTCGCGCAGCTGGCCAATGACCTCGCCCTGCGCCTGGACCGTGACGGTCTGGCGGAAATGTCCTGCATCGCGGGCGTAGGTGGCGACGTACCGGCGCTGGTGAAGAAGGCCTGCTCCGGTCGGCCGATCATCGCCGTGGACGGCTGCCACCTGCACTGCGTGCAGAACTGCCTGGCACGTCACGGGGTGAAGGCCGAGCACGAGATCACCCTGACCGAGTACGGCCTGAAGAAACGCTACGGCCAGGATGCGCCGGTACAGGACTTCGAGATGCTCTACGAGGAATTGCAGTTCCTCGTACGCGTCCCGGCCTGAGCCTTCGCCGCTCAGGCGAGGCACAAGACCACAAACGGACACTGGCGCAGGATGGGGCGGGCGGCGTGCCGCGAGCTTGCGATACCCATGCTGTCCTGGCACGCCAATCGATGGGTATCGCTTCGCTCCACGCCATCCTACGGGGAACGGATCAGGCGTTTTCCTGCACTACCCGGCTGGCGCGGCGCATGGCGCTCCACAGCCAGGCCGGCAGACTGTCCGGGTCGAGGCTGTCGATCAGGTTTTTCACTGCCAGCCCCAGCTCCGTATCGCCCTCGATCACCAGACGACGGCGGAAGAACAACGTGTCCGGATCCTCCTGCCGTCCCGCCAGCAACAGAAAATCACGCCAGCTGCCACGAATGGTGACGCTTGGTACACAGGCATCGGCGAAACGCAGGCCGTCACGGCCACGCGTAAAGCTCCAGCCCAGGCCGAGATCACTCACCTCCAGGCGTAGCCAGTGCCCATCGAGGATGTCGAAGGCGCCGTCCGCCAGGGGTTCGGCGAACAGCCGGTTGGCGGCGCGCTGCAGCACCGCCCGCTGCAACCCCAGAGGGACACGGGCGGCCAGTGGCAGGAGGCGATCGGCGACGCGCAAGGCGCCGGTTTCGAGAGTCAGCACAGGTTCACCTCATCGCTGCGCAGCATGCCCGGACGGCCATGCCAGTATCCGTTGCAACCCGTCACCGCCAGCGGCGGCGTGACGCCCTTGCGCACACGGTCGAAGGCCTGCACCACGTCCACCATCCCCTCGGCGCGGGGGCTCAAGCGCAGCAGATCGGCGCCACAGTCGCGCAGCGAGGCGTAGTCCGCCAGCAGGTTGCTGACCTCGCCGGACATGGTCTGGATGCCGTTCAGGGTGAACAGCGGCATGCCCTCCTGGCTGAGCATCGACATGCCCTCCGGGTAGTTCATGCAGCAGAACTGGCAGTCGTCCTTGGGCCGGTTCTCCGCCCGCGCGGTGAAGCAACGCGCCGAGTAGGCCAGCGGCAGATGACCGTAGGCGAACACCTCGGTCTCCACATCGTTGATGCCCAGTTCGCGAGCCTGTTCGATCACCGCGTGGATCTGCTCCCCGGAGCACTCCACCGGCGGCACCCAGCGGCGCAATCCTGCTTCGCGCAGTTCAGACAACGTGTGGCCGTTGTAGACGTTCAGCGCCGGCCCACCGACGAACTCGACGCCGAGCGTACTGAGTATCTGCACCGCGCCCATGTCGCTCGCCTCGACCTGCAGCTCGCCGTTGGCGCACAGGCGGCGAAGCGACGACAGCTCGGAGGCCGCCTCGATCAGCGCCAGGCCCGAGATGAGGATCTGCGCCCCGCTCTGCTGCTGCAGTTCGCGTCCCAGGCCCAGCCAGTTGTCGAGCGACATGGCGCGGCGTTTGGAGCAGACGGTCTCGCCGATATAGATGGCGTCCAGCGGCTGTTCGGCCATCTGCGCATAAAAATCCAGGAGTGTCCGGCGGTCCCAGTAGAACAGCACCGGTCCTAAGCTGAGTTTCATCACAACGTCCTCAGAGTCTGTCCAACGCCTGCCTACGCTTGCTCATGCCGCGTTGAAAACAGACTCAAAATGCTCATTTACAGCGCGTAAACCGCGCTTTCTCGCCTGTTTCCGCCTTGCCTGAGCTGCGCCCGGCGAGACCTTGAACAGACTCTCACTGCCAGGAGCGATGGTAGGCGCCCAGGGTTGTCTGGTGGCCTTCGGAAAGCTTGTCCAGGGCGTCCTGCCACTGCGTCAGCGCGCGGTAGTTCTCGGGCGCGCGCTTCCACGCATCCAGCGCCTGGCGCCAGACGCGGGTGACCTGCTCGACATAGGCCGGGCTGCGTTGCCGGCCCTCGATCTTCACCGCCGCCACACCGATTTCCGCCAGTTGCGGGATCAGGTCGATGGTATTCAGGCTGGTGGGCTCCTCCAGGGCATGGAAGCGCTCGCCGTTGACCACGAAACGGCCCTTGCACAGGGTCGGGTAGCCGGCCGGTTCGTCCGGCGCGTAGCGGTCGATCAGCACGTCGTTGAGGCGCGAGGTCAGGCCCTCGGGCTCCTCGCTCCAGCGCACCGCCTTGGCCGGCGAGCAGACGCCGCAGAGGTTGGGCGACTCGCCGGTGACATAGGACGACAGGTGGCAGCGTCCCTCGGCCATGATGCACAGGCTGCCGAAGGCGAAGACTTCGATGGGCACCGGGCTGTTCGCCGCCACCTGGCGCACCTGCGCCAGCGACAGCACGCGCGGCAGTACGGCGCGGCGGATGCCGTAGCGCTCGTGGTAGAACGCCAGCGCCGCGACGTTGGTGGCCGAGCCCTGCACCGAGAGGTGCAGCGCGAGGTCGGGATGGCGCTTGGCGGCGTAGCCGAGCACCGCGCAGTCGGCGGCGATCAGCGCATCCACGCCCAGGTCGGCGGCGTGGTCCACGGCGCGTTGCCAGCGCGCCCAGCCGGCCGCGCCGGGGTAGGTGTTGACCGCCACGTACATCTGCTTGCCGGCGCCGTGGATGAGGTCCACGCCCTGGCGCAGCTGGCGGTCATCGAGGTTGAGGCCGGCGAAGTGCCGGGCATTGGTGTCATCGCGAAAACCGACATAGATGGCGTCGGCCCCTTCGCGCAAGGCCGACTTCAAGGCGGGCAAACTCCCCGCCGGACAGACCAGTTGCATACTTCCCCCTGATCAATGGAAGGCCGCCGGTCCCCACCGGCGGCCGGGAACGCCATCAGGCGCCGAGTTCGCTGAACGACAGAAATGGCACCGGATCACCCAGGCGCAGCGTGCGCCCGGCTTCCACCACCGCCAGACCGTCGGCCCAGCTCGCCGCGCGCAACATGGCCGAACCCTGTTGCGGGTGCATGTGGACGCGCGCCACTCCCTGGACGTCGAGTTCCAGGCGCGCGCGCAGGTACTGACGGCGCGAGTTGGCAACCGGCCATTCGAAGCCCGCCGGCAGCGAGGCCGGTAACGTCTCGACCTCCGTGCGCCCCTGGGCGCGCCAGAGGAATGGCCGCGCCACCACCAGCGCCGTAACCAGCGCGGCAGCCGGGTTGCCCGGCAAGCCGATCCACGGCTTGCCGGAGATGCTGCCGAACGCCAGCGGCTTGCCCGGCTGCATCTTCAGTTTCCACAGGTGCAGCTCGCCCAGTTCGCGGATCGCCTGCTTGAGGTAGTCGCGGTCACCCACCGACACGCCGCCGCTGGTGATCAGCACGTCCCACTCGGATGCGGCGAGGTTCAGCGCATCGCGGCTGGCCGCCAGGGTATCGGCGAGCACGCCGTAGTCGTGTACTTCCATGCCCCAGCCGCGCAGCAGCGCGCCGATGCTGAAGCGGTTGGCGTTGTAGATCTGCCCCGGCGCCAGTCGCTCGCCCGGCTCGCGCAGTTCGTCGCCGCTACTCAGCAGGCAGACGCGCAAAGGCCGATACACCGGCACGCGGTCGATGCCGACACTGGCCAGCAGGCCGAGGTCCTGGGCCCGCAGTTTTCTCCCGGCGCCAAGCAGCATGTCGCCGTCGCAGAGCTCCTCGCCACGCAGGCGCACATGGTTGCCACGGACAACCTGCGGCACCTGCAGCCAATCGCCGTCGACGCAGCAATCCTCCTGGGCGATCACACTGTCGGCGCCCGGCGGCAGCGGCGCGCCGGTGAAGATGCGCATGGCCTCGCCCGGTTGCAGTTCGACCTGCGCCGCGTCGCCCGCCGCGATGTAGCCGGCGACTTTCAGCCGTGCGCCGGCAGCGCCGGTATCGGCGCTGCGCAGGGCGTAGCCGTCCATCGCGCTGTTGTCCCACAGCGGCAGGTCGATGGGTGAGCGAATGTCCTCGGCCAGGATGCGGCCCAGGGCGTTCTCCAGGTCGATGCGCACGGTCGGCGGCGCCAGAGGAACGAAATCCATCAGCGCGGCGATGGCCTCGTCCACCGGCCGCAGGCCGGCGCCGGAACAACCGCAGCCGCTCATGACCGGGTACCGCAGACCAGCACCGGGCGCTCAGGCAAACGCTTGAGATGGGGGACGAAATTGCACGGTCGGGTGCGACTGTCCAACTGGTGCACGAGGATCTTTTCCCAGGCGGTCAGGCAGGCGCCGGTGGAGCCCGGCAGGCAGCAGATCAGCGTGCCGTTGGTGATGCCGGCGATGGCGCGGGACTGGATGGTGGAAGTGCCGATCTCCTCGCGGGAAATCTGCCGGAACAGCTCGCCGAAGCCGTCCACCGTGCGCTCCAGCAGCGGCGCCACGGCCTGCGGGGTGTTGTCGCGGTCGGTGAAGCCGGTACCGCCGGTGATCAGGCCGACCTGAACCTTGGGGTCGGCGATCCAGGCCGATACCACGGCGCGGATCTGGTAGATGTCGTCGATGACCAGCTGGCGTTCGGAGAGGGCATGGCCGGCGCGTTGCAGGGAGGTCACCAAGGCCTGGCCGGAGGTGTCGTTGTGCAGGCTCCGGGTATCGCTGACTGTGAGGACCGCAATCTCCAGCGGCTGAAATTCCTGGGTGCTCAGATGACTCATGACGGGGCTTTCCGATAAGGAGCAAAAAAGGGCTGGCGCCAGCCTGCGCCCGTTCGAAGGTGCCGCCCATTCCCCGGAAGAGGTAGCACCCCAGCGCGTGCGGGGCACTACCGTCCGTCTGGCCTCATAACTGCTTGAGGCATCAGAGATGCTTGATCTTGTCCAGCTCCTCGGGGCT
Source organism: Pseudomonas sp. ATCC 13867 (assembly GCF_000349845.1). Classification (NCBI taxonomy): domain Bacteria; kingdom Pseudomonadati; phylum Pseudomonadota; class Gammaproteobacteria; order Pseudomonadales; family Pseudomonadaceae; genus Pseudomonas; species Pseudomonas sp. ATCC 13867. The sequence continues at coordinate 4,339,902 of NC_020829.1, forward strand.
GTAGTTCTGCTCGGTGGATTTGGTCAGGTCGGTGAGGATGCTGGCGCGCAGGACGCCGGCCTGGTCCAGCGCCCATAGGGCGGTGCCGTTGCTGAAGCGCTCGGCGGCAGCACGGGCGACTTCGCCGTCCTTCTGCGCGAGGCTCTTGAGCATCTCGTCCTGGGCCGGCTGCGCCGCGTGCAGGCTGTCCTCCAGGCGGTCGCGCCAGCCGTGCAGCAGCGGCATGTACTGCTTGGCGTTGGCGTGGGCCAGGGAAGTCAGGCTGCGGAAGGTCCACCAGGCCGAGCGCTCGTCGAAATCGTCGCTGCCCTGCTGGAATACCCGTGGCGTACTGCGCAGGCTTTCCAGGTAATACGGCAGCAGCAGGCCGTCGCGCACATTGCCCAGCGATTGCCAGGACAGTACCTGCAAGCCCTTGGGCATCTGCGGGCGGACCTGCAGGATATGCGCCTCGACGTTGCGCTCCATCGCGATGGGTCGCTGCTTCTGTTCGCCGGCCGGCTTCTTACCGTCCAGCGGGGTGCCGGCGTAGCTGTCGATGCGCAGGATGGAAGCCACCTGCTCGACCGTGATCGGCTTCTCCGGCTTGGTGTAGAAGGGGTACTGCTGCTGGCGGATGCCCTGCTTGCGCGCCGGCTCCAGCTTGCTCTGCACCAGCCATTCGCGGTCGACGTTGTAGGCGTCGCCGACGATGCCGAAGGCCTTGGCGAAGTTGAATTTCGCCGGGTCGACCTTGTCCAGCAACTGGTGCTTCTCGACGAACTCGGCGATGTCGGCGCTGCTCAGGACGTTGGCCTTGTCGGTGAGGTCGGCATCCTGCACGCGCATGCCGTTGGCCATCACCACGTAGCCATCGTCCGGCACGCGCACGGCGATCCAGTGGTGGCCGGAGCCGATCTCGAACAGCCAGGCCTCCTGGTCGTCGGCGATCTGGATGCCGTTGGTTTCCCCGGCGCCCAGGCTCTCCACGTACTTGCCCAGCAGTTCCACGCCTTCGCGGGCGCTCCTGGCCTGGGACAGGATCAGGTCCGGCAGGATCGCCTCGATCACCCCGCCCTCGTCGGCCACCAGCGGGTCGGCCTTGGCGGCCTTGTCATTGGGTTCGGTGCTGTTGGTGGCGGAGAGGATCACTCCCGCCTCGTTGGCGCCGAACTCGCTCCAGGGCCCCAAGGCGCCGCGCTGGTCGCCGTTCCAGTCGCGCATGGCGGTGTAGCGCAGCCCGACCTTGGGCGCGGGAACGCTGACGCCGTTGTCGAAGCTGAGCGTGTCGCCGTCCTTGTAGGCCTGGTGCGGCACGACGACGAAGCGTTTGGCGTGGTTGTTATAGGTGTAGTCCTCCAGGCGCGCGACCAGGATGGAACCATCGGCGGTGGCCTTGCGCCCGGCGATGATGGTGGTGCAGGCCAGCGCGCTCTGGCAGAAACCGCCGACCAGCAGCGCAGCGGCGAGCGCCTTGAGCGCGAAGTTGGGCTTGTACATGAGAGTCTCCTCGGCTTGCGATCCGCTGTGGCGGCATTCGCCGGCACAGCGCTGGAACCAGGAGATGTACAACGGGGAACGGAACGCTTCCTTGGCATGGAGCAACGCCACCTCCCTGGCATCGCTTCTGAGCATAGACAAGCTTCGAGATTGCGCCGCGCCGGTACTCCGGTGCGATGAATGGGCTCAGCGCTCCCAGCGGTCGGCGGCGGCCTGGTCGCTGCAGCGCCCTTCGACCCAGCGCGGGCCGTCGAGGGTGTCTTCCTTCTTCCAGAACGGCGCGCGGGTCTTGAGGTAATCCATCACGAAGTTGCAAGCGTCGAACGCCGCCTGGCGGTGGGCGCTGGCGGTGCCGACGAAGACGATCGGTTCGCCCGGCTCCAGGCGGCCGATGCGGTGGAGGATATCCAGGCGCAGCAGCGGCCAGCGCTCGCGGGCCTCGACGGCGATCTTCTCCAGGGCCTTCTCGGTCATGCCGGGATAGTGTTCGAGGAACATGCCACCGACTTCGCGGCCATCGTTGAAATCGCGCACGTAGCCGACGAAGCCGACCACCGCGCCGACGCCAACGTTGGCGTCATGCAGCGCATTGAGCTCGACGCCCGGATCGAACGCCGCCGCCTGGACGCGGATCGTCATGGCCTCATCCTCCGGTCACGGTGGGGAAGAACGCTACCTCGTCGCCATCGGCGAGGGGCTCGTCCAGGGAGCACAGCTCCTGGTTGCGCGCGCACATCAGGTTCTGCTCAGCGAGCACAGCCCAGGCGCCGCCACGTTCCAGCAGCAGCCCGCGCAGGTCGTCGAGACTGGTCAGGGATGGACTCCAGTTCAGTTGCTCGCCGTCCACGCCGAGGGCTTCGCGGTAACGGGCGAAGTACTGCACGCGGATCATGGGGTGCCTCCTGCTACGCCATTTTCTGCCAAGTAATGGCCACTCTTGCCGCCGAGCTTCTCCAGCAGGCGCACGCTTTCGATGGTCATGCCGCGGTCCACGGCCTTGCACATGTCATAGATGGTCAGGGCGGCGACGCTGGCGGCGGTCAGGGCCTCCATCTCCACGCCGGTCTGCCCGGCCAGCTTGCAGCGGGCGACGATGTGCACGGTATCGTTGCCCTCGGGCTCCAGCTCGACCTTGACGCTGGTGAGCAGCAGCGGATGGCACAGCGGGATCAGTTCATGGGTCTTCTTCGCCGCCTGGATGCCGGCGATGCGTGCCACGGCGAACACGTCGCCCTTGGGATGGCCGCCGTCCTGGATCAGCTTGAGGGTATCCGGGCGCATGCGCACCCGGGCTTCGGCCACCGCCTCACGGGACGTCACGGCTTTTTCGGTGACGTCGACCATGTTGGCGCGGCCTTGGGAATCGAGATGGGTCAGCACGGGCGGGAACTCTCCGGAGAATGCGGACGATCAAGAGGACAGTGTAACCCCGAGGAGCGCGATCGGCAGTATGGCGGACGGCGCGTTGGGGAGGGGATTGTATACAAGAAGAGGTATGAACGGGGACTGGAGCTGGGTGGGTTCGCGAGCAAGCTCGCTCCTACGAAAAGCGGGCCAGGCGCCCAGGTGGCCACCTAGACGGCAGAACCTGTGTAGGGCTTGCTCGCAAACAGCCTCTGATAGAAAGAAAAGGCCCGCCGGATGGCGGGCCTTCGTAGGTTACAGATGCGTCTCGGCAAACTCCGCCAGCACCGAGCGCGGCACCCCTTGCAGGGTCACGTGCACGCCGTGGGGGAAGTCCTTGAAGCGTTCGGTCAGGTAGGTGAGACCAGAGCTGGTGGCCGACAGGTAGGGCGTGTCGATCTGCGCCAGGTTGCCCAGACAGACCACCTTCGAGCCGTTGCCGGCGCGGGTGATGATGGTCTTCATCTGGTGCGGGGTGAGGTTCTGGCACTCGTCGATCAGGATCAGGCTCTGCTGGAAGCTGCGGCCGCGGATGTAGTTCAGCGATTTGAACTGCAGCGGAACCTTGCTGAGGATGTAGTCGACGCTGCCGTGGGTGCACTCGTCGTCCGAATGCAGCGCCTCCAGGTTGTCGGTGATGGCGCCGAGCCAGGGCTCCATCTTCTCCGCCTCGGTGCCCGGCAGGAAGCCGATGTCCTCGTCCAGCCCCTGCACGCTGCGAGTGGCGATGATCCTTCTGTAACGCTTGCTGACCATCGTCTGCTCGATGGCGGCGGCCAGGGCCAGGATGGTTTTGCCCGAGCCCGCGGCGCCGGACAGGTTGACCAGGTGGATATCCGGGTCGAGCAGCGCATAGAGCGCCAGCGCCTGGTAGATATCGCGCGGCCGCAGCCCCCACGCCTCCTGGTGCAGCAGCGGTTCCTGGTGCAGGTCGAGGATCAGCAGTTCGTCCTGCTGGATACCCTTGATCCAGCCGACGAAACCCTGTTCGTCGACGATGAACTCGTTGATGTGCACCGCCGGCAGGTTGTCGGTGAGCTGCACGCGATGCCAGGTGCGGCCGTGGTCCTGGCGGGTTTCCACCTTGCTCACGCGGTCCCAGAAGGAACCGTTCAGGGAGTGGTAGCCGCGCGACAGCAGGTTGATGTCGTCGACCAGTTGGTCAGTGTGGTAGTCCTCGGCGAACACCCCGCAGGCGCGCGCCTTCAGGCGCATGTTGATGTCCTTGGTGACCAGCACCACGCGCTTGCTGCTATGGCGACTCTTCAGCTCCACCAACTGGTTGATGATCTTGTTGTCGTTCAGATGCTCGGGCAGCCAGGTAATCGGCTCGGCCCGCTTGCTCATGAGGATCGACAGACTACCGCAAGGCCCGCTCTTGCCACGCTGGATGGGAACGCCATCCTCCACCTGTTCGGGCGTCGCCTCGCCCAGCACCGAATCGATGAGACGGATCGCCTGGCGGCACTCCGCGGCCACGGTGTGCTTGCCGGTCTTGAGCTTGTCCAGTTCCTCCAGCACCGTCATCGGGATGGCGACGTGGTGCTCCTGGAAATTCAGCAAGGCGTTGGGATCGTGGATCAGAACGTTGGTATCGAGGACGTACAGGGTGGGCTGGGTCGGGCTGGAGCGTCCGTGGTCATCCATACGCGGTTCACCTCTTCTGAGAGCGTTACGACGGAATGCCACTACAGCGCTCCGCCGCGCGGTGAGCCGCCTGCTCTCGCTACCGGGGCACGAGAGCACTGCATATAAGGGGACGGGCCGGGGCCGCCACCTGTCTGCAGGGTTCGGCGGTCTACGTCTCCAGAAATACAGGAAAAAACATGACGATAAAAAGTCTTTTTCCTTCTCAGGCAGCTTTTTTTCGTCGTACGACGAAATACCTTGGCGGGGGCTGCGGGCAGCGCTAGCTTTAAAAGTCCTACCTCTCGTAACGCCCTCCCTTTTTCGCTAGATCAGTCCCTTAGGCCTCCGAAGAACGCCTGTGCATTGGCCGGCAGCGTCGGCAGGTGATAGCCGCCCTCCTGCACAATGACCTTTGGCAGCCCCAACGACGCCACCTCGCGCCCGAGCCGGCCGAAGCCCTCGGTGGTCACTGCCACTTTCGACTGCGGGTCATCCTTGTAGATGTCGAAGCCCAGGGACAGCACCAGCGCCTGCGCACCGAACTCACGGACCGCCTGCAGCGCCGCCGTCACCTGCACGAAGAAGTCCTCTTCGCTGGCGCCATGTGCCATCGGCAGGTTGAGGTTGAAGCCTTCGCCCTGCCCCGTCCCGTGCTCGTCCTCGAAACCGGCGACCACCGGGTAGAAGTTGGTCGGGTCGCCGTGCACCGAGACATACAGCACGTCGTCGCGGCCGTAGAAGATTTCCTGGATGCCCTGGCCGTGGTGCATGTCGGTATCGAGGATGGCAACCTTGTCGAAACGCGCGCGCAGTTCGGCGGCGGCGATGGCGGCGTTGTTCAGGTAGCAGAAACCGCCAGCGCCTTCTTCCCGCGCGTGGTGGCCCGGCGGGCGGCACAGCGCGTAGGCCGCTGGAGCTCCATCGCGCACCACCCGCGCCGCCGCCACCGCACTTTGCGCCGACCAGTAGGCCGCGCGCCAGGTGTGCTCGCCCACCGGGCAGCTGCCGTCGGCGAGGTAGCGCGCCGCCTGGGCGAGGATGCCGCGCAGCGGGTTGCCCTCGCGGATAAAGACGTTGGACATCACCTCGTCGCCCCAATCCTCCGCTGCTTCATGCCAGCGCTCGTAGGCGTGTTCCAGGAAGTCCAGGTACGCCTTGCTGTGCACACCGAGCAGCGGCTCGCGACCGAAGTCCTGCGGTTGGGCGAGCGGAAAGCCCAACGCATGGACCGCTGCCAGGAGCTGCTCGGCGCGCTGTGGCACTTCCTGCGGGGTGCGCATCCGGCCACGGGAGAAGTAGCTGCGCGGAATGTGCAGCAACTGGTCGGGGTGGAAGAAGGTCTGCATCGATATCTCCTTCAGTCGAGTCGGCCGGCGCGGGCCAGCACGGCATTGAGCAGCACGTCGGCGCCCTGGGTCGCCTGTTCGGGGATCACGTCTTCGGCCTCGTTGTGGCTCAGGCCGCCGACGCAGGGGATGAATATCATGGCGGTCGGGCATACCCGCGCCAGGTGGATGGCATCGTGGCCGGCGCCGCTGACGATGTCCTGGTGCGAATAGCCCAGGCCCCGCACGGCCTCGCGCACATGGCCGACGCAATCGGCATCGAAGGGGGTCGCCGGACTGATCCAGTGCACACCGATTTCCAGCGTCAGTTCGCGGCGCGCGGCGATGGTTTGGAGCAATGCGCGGGCTTCCTGCTCCATGACGGCAATCACGTCGTCGCGGTGGTGGCGCAGGTCGATGGTGAAGTCCAGCAGCCCGGCAATGGTGTTGCGCGAGGATCTGGCGATCTCCAACTGGCCGACGGTCACCAGTCCGTGGGGCGGGGAGCGCTGGGCCAGCGCCTCGAGGGCACCGATCATCTCGGCGGCGCCGAACAGCGCATCGTGGCGCAGCGGCATCGGCGTGGTGCCGGCGTGGGCGGCCTGGCCGCTGACGCGCACGTCCAGCCAGCGGATCGACTGGCCACCGGTGACCACCCCGACATCTATGGCGTTGTCCTCCAGGATCGGGCCCTGTTCGATGTGCGCCTCGAAGTAGGAGTCCAGGCGTCGGCCCAGTGGCAGGTCGCCTTGCCAGCCGAGCGCCTGCAGCGCTTCGCCGACGCTCACACCCTCGGCATCCCGCGAGGCCAGCGCGGCGTCCAGCGGCATGGCGCCGGTAAACGCCGCCGAGCCGAGCATGGCAGGGGTGAAGCGCGCGCCCTCCTCGTTGGTCCAGACCGCCACTTCCAACGGGCGGCGGGTACGGATGCCGTGGTCGTTCAGGCTGCGCAGCACTTCCAGCCCGGCCAGCACGCCGTACACGCCGTCGAAGCGACCACCCTCGGGCTGAGTGTCGAGATGACTGCCCATCACCACCGGCTCGAGGCCGTCGTTTACGCCGGCGCGGCGGGCGAACAGGTTGCCCACGGGGTCGCGGTGCAGGCTCAGACCGGCGTCGCGGCACCAGCGCTCGAACAGCTCGCGGCCGGCACGGTCCTCTTCCGACAGCGCCAGCCGGCGCGATCCGCCGCGGGCGGTGGCGCCAACCTCGGCCATGTCCATCAGACTCGCCCACAGGCGAGCACCGTCGATCTTCAGCATTGCAGTCTCCTGGAAATCACGCGGCGGCCGGCGCTACGCGCACGCGCAGGCGGCGGTCGAGGCCGACGATGCACAGCAGCGAGAGGCCGGCCAGCAGGGAATAGAACAGCGCCAGCGGCAGCCATTGACCGTCGAAGCGGTGTGCCAGCCAGGTGCCGATCAGCGGGGTCAGGCCGCCGGCGATGGCGCCGCAGACCTGGTAGGCGATGGAGATCGCCGAGTAGCGCACGCGGGTGTCGAACACTTCGCTGACGTAGCCGGCGATCACCGAATAGAAGCTGGACATGCACACCACGGCGGTGGCGATTCCCAGAACGATGGCCAGCGCGTGGCCCTGGCTGACCAGCAGGAACATCGGGTAGGGCGAGGCCAGCGCCAGCAGAGCCGCCAGCTTGAGGAAGCGCGCCGAACCGATCACTTCGGCCAGCCGCGCGGCCAGCGGCTGCACGCAGAACTGGATGAGCGCCACGTAGAACAGGCAATCGAGGATCAGCTTGCGGTCGATGGCCAGGTTCTGCGTGGTGTAGGAGATCATGAAGGTATTGGTGAAATAGACCCCGGCGATGCCGATGGTGTTGGCTCCGATGCACAGCAGCAGCGGGCGCCAGGCCGTGCGTACGACCTCCAGCGCCGGCAGCTTGTGCTGGCGGGCCTGCTGCTTCACGCGAGCGAATTCGGGGGACTCGTTCACCCCGAGGCGAATCGCCAGGCCGACGATCAATAATGCCGCGCTGGCGAGGAACGGCAGGCGCCAACCCCAGTCGAGGAAGGTCTGGCTGTCCATGCTGGTCACCGCCTTGAACGCCAGCAGCGAGAGGATCAACCCGGCCGGGCTACCCAGTTGCGCGAAGGAGGCGAAGAAGGTGCGGCGGCCGCTGGGCGCGTGCTCGCCGGCCATCAGCACCGCGCCGCCCCACTCGCCGCCGACGGCGATGCCCTGGACGATGCGCAGCAATACCAACAACACCGGGGCGAGCAGGCCTATCTGTCCATAGGTGGGCAACAGGCCGATGCACACCGTGGCCACGCCCATCATCACCAGGGTGACCAGCAGCGCCTTCTTGCGGCCGATGCGGTCGCCCAGGTGACCGAAGATCAGCCCGCCCAGCGGCCGCGCGAAGAAGCCCACGGCAAAGGTGCCGAAGGCGGCCATAGTGCTGAGGAACTGACTGTCGGAGGGGAAAAACAGCGTGCCGAACACCAGGGCGGCAGCGGTGGCGTAGATATAGAAGTCGTACCACTCGATCATGGTACCGATGAATGCGGCCGTGGCGGCGCGGACCGGTTGCGGTGCGGGCTGGGACATCTCAGGCTCCCGGATCTTGTCGATTGTTTTAGGCAGCTTGCGAAAAGGCTCGGCGCTCTCCGGCGCCTGCGGACGTTATCGCCCCCAGCCGAATAATCAGTCAATTTTCTAATCGTTATTCAAAGAATAATTACTGCTTATAATCGAAGGATTCCCCAACGGAGTCCCGTTATGGAGCTTGGCCGCTTCCTCAATGACCGCCTTGACTGGAACCTGCTGCGCACCTGGCTGGTGATCGGCCAGGAGCGCAGCATCAGCCGCGCCGCCGCACGCCTGCACCTGACCCAGCCGGCGGTCAGCCAGGCCCTGCGCCGGCTGGAGGAGCAACTGGGCGCCGCCCTGGTGCAGCGGCGTGGGCCACGCTTCGAGATCACCGCGCTGGGCGAGGAGATCCTGCGCATCGCTGGCGACATCAATGGCAATGTCTCGCGCCTGGCCGCGGCCCTGGAACAACCGGCCGACCAGGTGGTGGGCAAGGTCCGCCTGCTGAGCATCAGCCGCATCCAGTCCGACTTCTATGACGACTTCCTCACCGGCTTCCACCGCGCCCACCCCGGCGTGGAGCTGGATATAGAAGTGATGCGCAGCGCCGATGTACTCAGCTCGCTGCAACAGAAGACCGCCACCCTGGGCCTGGCGCTGTGCCGCCAACCTTCGCCGCGCCTGGAGCAGCGCACCTTCCTGCGCCAGCGCTACGTGTTCCTCTGCGGTCGCCACCATGCGCTCTACGGCCGTCGCGACCTGCGCCTGGCCGACCTGCAGGGCGAGGATTACGTCACCTTCACCAGCGACCAGATCGGCGAGGTGCTCTCGCCGTTGACCATCTTCCGCGACCAGCAGGGTTTCACCGGCAAGTTGGTGGCGTCCTCCCCCAGCCTCGAAGAAATCCGCCGACTGGTGAGTTGCGGCTTCGGCATCGGCTGCCTGCCGCAACACATCGTCGCCGACGACCTTGCCCACGGCAGGCTCTGGGCGCTGCCGCCGGAAGACGGCGTGGCCGATGTCGACATCCACCTGCTGTGGAATCGCGAGCAGAAGCACACCCAGGCCGAGCGCTGCTTCCTCGGGGAATTGCTCAAGCGCATGGAGCAGGTGCCGGTGGAGCAGCGCCTCCTATCGTCTCCATAGGTGGAGCCAACGCCCGCGACTCCTTACAATCGCGCCTCGCTTGAAGGAGACCGCACGATGCTGATGGTGATATCCCCCGCCAAGACCCTGGACTACGACACCGCCCCGGCGACGGAGCGCTTCACCCTGCCCGAGCACCTGGACGATGCGCAGGAACTGATCGGCATCCTGCGCGAACTGGCTCCGGCGCAGATCGCCGAGCTGATGCACCTGTCGGACAAGCTGGCCGGACTCAACGCCGCGCGCTTCGGCAACTGGCACCCGGACTTCACCCCCGCCAACGCCAAGCAGGCGCTGCTGGCTTTCAAGGGGGACGTCTACACCGGCATGCAGGCCGAGGACTTCAGCGAGGACGATTTCGACTTCGCCCAGCGCCACCTGCGCATGCTTTCCGGCCTGTATGGCGTACTGCGGCCGCTGGACCTGATGCAGCCGTATCGCCTGGAAATGGGCACCCGGCTGGCCAACGCCCGCGGCAAGGACCTCTACGCCTTCTGGGGCGAGCGCATCAGCGCCTGGCTGAACCAGGCCCTGGCCGAACAGGGCGACGAGGTGCTGCTGAACCTGGCCTCCAACGAGTACTTCGGCGCGGTGAAGCGCAAGGCGCTGAACGCACGGGTGATCGACACCGAGTTCAAGGACCTGAAGAACGGCCAGTACAAGATCATCAGCTTCTACGCCAAGAAGGCCCGCGGGATGATGGCGCGCTACGTGATCAAGGAGCGCCTGCGGAGCCCGGAAGGCCTGAAGGACTTCAACTACGCCGGCTACGCCTACAGCGCCGAGCAGTCAAAGGCGGACCAGTTGGTGTTCCTGCGCGACCACCCCGAAGACTGACCCTCCACGCCGGGAGCCCACCGGGCTCCCTCCCCCGCCGTGCCTGCCCTTTCCCCCGCCTGATGCCAAGTCGCCTGTAAGCCATTGACCATGAAATGAGTCAGTCAAAGGGCTACGGATTGTCTGTTTCCTGCGCAAAAAACACCCTAATGCCCCTACCCTACGGATGGTCTTAGTGACCGCTCGTCTGCTTCGCGCGGAATCGTGAGATTTTTTTTCGACCACCCATCCGCGTTCCCTGGCAGGAAAACCTTCCGATATCGTCCTCTGCCAGCAACCCATTGGCCACTAACAGCCCATTGCCATGACGTGCATTTCACGATTGCAACTTGCAATGAAGAAAGCTGAACGGCAGCTGAACGAATGTATCAAAGGCGATGCGCGGTCGTTTTTAATGAAAAATTCCATTGAACTTTTCAGCACCTTGCAGATTGCACTACAACAGCATACCCGGAAATAACTTCTCTTTTGCCACCATCCCGGCATCAAGTGATGTCATTTGGATATTTCAAAAGATTTCCCGCACGGGACAAGTGGAAGGAACTAACTCCGCCAAGAAAAAATCCTATTTCCGCAACGACCATTGATACAGATCAGCGAAGTGCATCGATGGCATGAGCGCTTTTGTTCTAACGATAAGTGCTTATCGATATAGAGCATTCACAAGCGCATGAAATAACTTAAGTTTTTAGATGAAAAGGCAATCATCGCCCCAAACCGGAGCACATCGGAGCGGATAAACGGCCCCTGTTGAAATCCGCCTGAAACAATACAGGGCAAGCATATGAAATTTGCCCAAAGACAGTGCTCTGAAGTTTAGCACTACTTTCCCTGCCTGACGGAGGAAGTACGGAGGACACCTGAAAGTGCCCTCCGCGGGTTCTTTCGACCTAAATAAACCGCCCTTCTGGGCAAATTTGAAAGTTCGACAATTGAACGAGGTGAATGCGATGCGAATCAGCATCTTTGGTCTTGGGTATGTTGGCGCAGTATGTGCCGGCTGCCTGTCCGCACGAGGCCACGAAGTCGTCGGGGTGGATGTTTCCACCACCAAGATCGATCTGATCAACAAAGGGAAGTCGCCCATCGTCGAACCCGGTCTGGAATCGCTGCTGGAGCAGGGTATCCGTTCCGCTCGCCTGTCAGGCACCACCGACTTCAAGAAGGCCGTGCTGGACACCGATGTGTCGTTCATCTGCGTCGGCACCCCGAGCAAGAAGAACGGTGACCTGGACCTGGGCTACATCGAATCCGTCTGCCGCGAGATCGGCTATGCCATCCGCGAGAAGAAAGAGCGCCACACCGTGGTCGTGCGCAGCACCGTGCTGCCGGGCACCGTGAACAACGTGGTGATCCCGATCATCGAAGACTGCTCCGGCAAGAAGGCCGGCGTCGACTTCGGCGTGGGCACCAACCCGGAATTCCTGCGCGAATCCACCGCGATCAAGGACTACGACTTCCCGCCCATGACCGTCATCGGCGAGCTGGACAGCCAGACCGGCGATCTGCTGGAAGAGATCTACCGCGAACTCGACGCGCCGATCATCCGCAAGACCATCGAGGTCGCCGAGATGATCAAGTACACCTGCAACGTCTGGCACGCCGCCAAGGTCACCTTCGCCAACGAGATCGGCAACATCGCCAAGGCGGTGGGCGTCGACGGCCGCGAGGTGATGGACGTCATCTGCCAGGACAACAAGCTCAACCTGTCGCGCTACTACATGAAGCCCGGCTTCGCCTTCGGCGGCTCCTGCCTGCCCAAGGACGTGCGCGCCCTCACCTACCGCGCCAGCCAGCTGGACGTCGAGCACCCGATGCTCGGCTCGATCATGCGCAGCAACCAGCACCAGGTGCAGAAGGCCTTCGACCTGATCACCGCGCACGGTACCCGCAAGGTCGGCCTGCTCGGCCTGTCGTTCAAGTCCGGCACCGACGACCTGCGCGAAAGCCCGCTGGTGGAACTGGCCGAGATGCTGATCGGCAAGGGCTACGAGCTGCAGATCTTCGACCGCAACGTCGAGTACGCCCGCGTCCACGGCGCGAACAAGGAGTACATCGAGTCGAAGATCCCGCACGTGTCCTCGCTGCTGGTTTCCGACCTCGATGCGGTGGTGAAGACCTCCGACGTGCTGGTGCTGGGCAACGGCGATGAACTGTTCGTCGATGTGGTGAACAAGGCGCCCGAAGGCAAGAAGGTGGTCGACCTGATCGGCTTCATGTCGCACGGCACCAACGAGCGCGCCGAAGGCATCTGCTGGTAAGCGCAATCGGCTCTTCGTAGGAGCGAGCTTGCTCGCGAAAGCTCTCCCCGAGCGGGTTCGCGAGCAAGCTCGCTCCTACAGGAGCCACCGCCCCAAGAAGCGACTGACGGATCTCATCATGGACACCTACAAACGAGTCATCGGTGAAGCCACGGGCTGGCTGGCCTTCCTCAGCCTGCTGATGGTGCTGGCGCTGCTGGTGCCCAAGACCGTGTTCGACGCCGACTCCAAGGACTTCCTGCTGCTGATCGGCGCGGTCGGCATCTGGCGCTATTCGATGGGCGGCCTGCACTTCCTGCGCGGCATGCTGTTCCTCTACGGGGTCTACCCCTACTACCGCCGCAAGCTGCGCAAGATGGGCGATGCGGCCGATCCATCCCACGTATTCCTGATGGTCACCAGTTTCCGCATCGACGCGCTGACCACCTCGATGGTCTACCGCTCGGTGATCCAGGAGGCCATCGCCTGCGGCTATCCCACCACCGTGGTGTGCTCCATCGTCGAGATGTCCGACGAGGTACTGATCAAGCAGCAGTGGCAGAAGCTCAATCCGCCTGAGCACGTGTCGCTGGACTTCGTGCGCATCCCCGGCACCGGCAAGCGCGACGGCCTGGCCCACGGTTTCCGCGCCATCTCCCGCGACCTGCCGGACGAGCACGCGGTGGTCGCGGTGATCGACGGCGACACCGTGCTGGAGCCCGGCGTGGTGCGCAAGACCGTGCCCTGGTTCAAGCTCTTCCCCAACGTCGGCGGCCTGACCACCAACGAGTTCTGCGAAGTGCAGGGCGGCTACATCATGAGCGAGTGGCACAAGCTGCGCTTCGCCCAGCGCCACATCAACATGTGCTCGATGGCCCTGTCCAAGCGCGTGCTGACCATGACCGGGCGCATGTCGGTGTTCCGCGCCCAGGTCGTCACCGACCCGGATTTCATCACCGACGTGGAAAGCGATCACTTGGACCACTGGCGCCTGGGTCGCTTCCAGTTCCTCACCGGCGACGACAAGTCCAGCTGGTACAGCCTGATGCGCCTGGGCTACGACACCTTCTACGTGCCGGACGCGGCGATCAACACGGTCGAGCACCCGCCGGAGAAAAGCTTCATCAAGGCCAGCCGCAAGCTGATGTTCCGCTGGTACGGCAACAATCTGCGGCAGAACTCCCGCGCCCTGGCCCTGGGCCCGCAACGCCTGGGCTGGTTCACCAGCGTGGTGCTGTTCGACCAGCGCCTGTCGATGTGGACCTGTCTGCTCGGCCTGGTCGCCGCGCTCATCGCCAGCATCAAGTACAGCATCGTCTTCCTGCTGGTGTACCTGCTGTGGATCGGCATCACCCGCTTCGTGCTGACCCTGTTGCTGTCGCTGTCGGGGCACCACATCGGGCCGGCCTATCCCCTGATCCTCTATTACAACCAGATCGTTGGCGCCCTGGTGAAGATCTACGTGTTCTTCCGCCTCGACCAGCAGTCGTGGACCCGCCAGAACACCAAGCTCGACCGCGGCCTGGCCAGCTTCCAGCAATGGTTCAACACCTGGTCCTCGCGCGCGATGACGTTCTCCGCGGCCAGCGTTTTCGTCGCCGTTTTGCTGACCATCGTCTGAAGGCTCCCTTTAGCCAAGCCCTTATTAGCTACGAACAGGACTCGACCCCATGAATACCGCCGTCAACGTCAATGTCGTGCACGAATCCGAAGCCCAGCGCCAGCACGCCCGGGTCAAACTGCCCGCGCGCATCCGCTATATCGGCGCCAACCGCGAAGGCGTCGATGCCCGCCTGCTGGACATCTCCGCCGGTGGCTTCGCCTTCACCGCCAGCGCTGCGCCGATCCAGGTGGGCGACCTGCACAAGGGCAAGCTGCTGTTCCAGATCGACAGCATCAGTTTCTCCCTGGAAGTGGACTTCCAGGTGCGCTCCTTCGCCCCGGACAGCCGTCGTGTCGGCTGCGAGTTCCAGCACCTGAAGCCGCGCGAGATCGCCGCGCTGCGCTACCTGATCACCTCCTTCCTCGCCGGTGAAGTGATCAGCGTCGGCGACATGCTCAACACCCTGCAGCGCGAGAACTTCACCAAGGCCCGCAAGCACGGCATCGGCAGCGGCGGCATGGGCTTCTTCAGCCGCATCCGCGCAGTGACCCTGAGCACCGCCATCTTCGTGGTCGGCATCGGCGCCTTCGCGGTGATCCTCAACAATATCTACAACCTGTACTTCGTCACCCATGCCGATTCGGGCGTGGTCAACGTCGCCAACCAGCAGATCACCATGCCCCGCGAAGGCACCGTGGAAAGCCTGGTGGACGCTGGCGCCGAAGTCGCCAAGGGCGCGCCGATCGCCACCTTCTCCGCCAATCTGCTGGACCTGCTCAAGGGCAACCTGACCGAAGAACAGCTCAGCCCGAGCAACATCGAGAAGCTCTTCGGCCACCAGATGAAAGGCACCCTGACCAGCCCGTGCGACTGCCGTGTGGTCGAGCAGCGCGTGGCCAACGGCCAGTTCGCCAACAAGGGTGACGTGATCTTCACCCTGACCCCGCGCGACAGCATCGCCACCGTCGAGGCGCGCTTCCCCTACCGCAACGCCGCCGAACTCTCGCCGGGCACCGCCGTGCACTTCCAGATCGCCGGTGACAGCGAAGTCCGCAGCGGCCGCATCGTCCGCACCGCGCCGGTGGACGGCGACCTGGCCTCGGAAATCCGCGTGCAGATCCAGCCCGACCAGCCGCTGGACAGCCAGCTCGCCGGCCGTCCGACCGAAGTCAGCATCGGTGGCCTGCCGGGCCGCACCCTGCTGAACAAGGCGATGGCCCTGGCCACCGCACGCTAAGAGGAAGCCCGCCATGAACCGTCCCGTCGAAGCCATGATCCCCAAGCAGGCCCCGAAGCTCGCCCTGGCTCTGGCCATCGCCGTGGCCGCTGGCTGCGCCGGCCTGCCCGACCAGCGTCTGGCCCAGGAGGCACTGGAGCGCGGCGACATCGCCACCGCCCAGGCCAACTTCCAGAGCCTGGCCACCCTGGGCTACGCCGACGCACAGGTCGGTCTGGCCGACATGCAGGCCGCCACCGGCGATCCCGCCGAGCAGGCCCGCGCCGAGAAGCTCTACCGGGGCGCCGCCGAGACCTCGCCGCGCGCCCGCGCCCGCCTGGGCAAGTGGCTGGCGGCCAAGCCCGGCGGCACCGACGCCGAACACCGCGAAGCCGAGCAGTTGCTGAACCGCGCCTTCAACGAAGGCGAGGACAGCGCGCTGGTGCCGCTGATCGTCCTCTACCTGCAATACCCGCAAGCCTGGCCGAACGTAAACCCGCAGCAGCGCATCGACCAGTGGCGCGCCCAGGGCCTGCCGCAGGCAGACCTGGCGCAGATCATCCTCTACCGCACCCAGGGCACCTACAACCAGCACCTGGGCGAGGTCGAGCAGGTCTGCCAGCGCTGGCTGAGCCGCATGGACGTGTGCTGGATGGAGCTGGCCACCGTGTACCAGATCCAAGGCAACGCGGATAAGCAGAAGGCTCACATCGAAGCGCTCAAGACCGCCTGGAAAGCCGGTCGCGTGCCCTCCGAACGCGTCGACTCGGTCGCCGGCGTGCTGGCCGACGAGAACCTCGGCGCCCCCGACCCGCAAGCCGCGCAGGCGCTGCTCAGCGAAATCGCCCCGGCCTACCCGGCGGCCTGGGTGAGCCTGGCCAAGCTTCAGTACGACCACCCCGACCTGGGCGACCTGGACCAGATGCTCGACTACCTGAAGAAGGCCCAGGACGCCGCCCAACCGCGCGCCGAGCTGCTGCTCGGCCGCCTCTACTACGACGGCAAGTGGACGCCGCAGGAGCCGCAGAAAGCCGAGCAGCACCTGCTCAAGGCCGCCGCCACCGAGCCCCAGGCGCACTACTACCTGGGCCAGATCTACCGCCGCGGCTTCCTCGGCAAGGTCTACCCGCAGAAAGCCGTGGACCACCTGCTGATCGCCGCCCGCGCAGGGCAGGCCAGCGCTGACATGGCTCTGGCACAGCTGTATTCGCAGGGGCGTGGCATTCGGCCGAACCTGGTCAACGCTTACGTCTTCGGCGAGCTTGCAAAACGCCAGCAGGTCCCTACCGCCACTGACCTGATGGCGCAGATCGAGCCGCAGATACAACCGGCCGACCGCACTGCGGCCCAGCAGTTGCTCAAGCGCGAGGAGCAAACGCGCGGCGCCAACTGGCAAGCCACCGTCAGCCTTCTGCAGAACAACCAGGAACAAGAAAACCTATGAAGCGCCTTGACCCGATGATCACTCCGCCGTTTGCTCTTATCGAAGGGATTCAGCCGCGTGCTCTGGCCTCCGCCGTTCGCCGCGCACGCCTGTTCCCAGCCATGCTTGGCGCCGGCCTCAGCCTCGCCGGCAGCCTGTTCGGCAGTCTCGCCTACGCGGCCGAGGAGCCGCCAAAGAACTACGGCCTGGACGTCAAGATCACTGCCGAATCCGAGGACGACCGCGACCTGGGCACCGCTCCCGGCGGCGACCTCAACGGTATCGGTATCGACCTGCGCCCCTGGGCCTTCGGCCAATGGGGTGACTGGAGCGCCTACGTGATGGGTCAGGCCGTTGCCGCGACCGACACCATCCAGACCGACACCATCCAGTCCGATGACATCAACAACGACAGCAGCGGCAACAACGACAAGCGCGAGCCGGACGACGCCTACCTGGCCCTGCGCGAGTTCTGGGTCGACTACGCCGGCCTCACCCAGTACCCCGGTGAGCACCTGCGCTTCGGCCGCCAGCGCCTGCGTGAAGAAAGCGGCACCTGGCAGGACACCAACATCGAAGCCCTGAACTGGACCTTCGACACCACCCTGCTGCGTGCCCACCTCGGCGCCGCCCAGCGCTTCTCCGACTACCGCACCGACATCACCGACCTGGCGCCGGACGACAAGGACCGCACCCACGTCTTCGGCGACATTTCCACGCAGTGGATGCCCAACCACTGGGTCGGCCTGCGCCTGCACCACTCCGACGACAGCGGCAGCCTGCCGGACCCGGGCGAAACCGTCGACTCGCTGGACAAGCGCTCCACCGGCGACCTCACCTGGGTGGGCCTGGAAGCCAACGGCGACGGCTACAACTGGCGCTCGCAGATGCCCATCAACTACTGGGCCGGCGCCACCTGGCTGACCGGTAACCGCGACCGCCTGACCACCGTCCCGGTGAACGGCGATCGCGTCGCCACCGGCAAGCAGAGCGGCGACGTGGACGCCTACGGCGTCGACCTGGGCCTGCGCTGGAACATCGACGAGCAGTGGCGCGTCGGTGGTGCCTATGCCCGCGGCAGCGGCGGCGGCAAGGACGGCGAGGACCAGTTCGAGCAGACCGGCCTGCAAAGCAACCGCTCCAACTTCACCGGTACCCGCGCCCGCGTGGCCCGCTTCGGTGAAGCCTTCCGCGGCGAGCTCTCCAACGTCGAGGCCGCCA
Organism: Pseudomonas sp. ATCC 13867; assembly: GCF_000349845.1. Taxonomy (NCBI): domain Bacteria; kingdom Pseudomonadati; phylum Pseudomonadota; class Gammaproteobacteria; order Pseudomonadales; family Pseudomonadaceae; genus Pseudomonas; species Pseudomonas sp. ATCC 13867. The sequence goes on from NC_020829.1 coordinate 4,357,975, forward strand.
CCCTGTTCGGCTCCTGGCAAATGCGCGAGGACTACGACGCGAGCATCGTGTACCACAAGTTCCGCCGCGTCGACGGTGACTCGGACATCGGCAACAGCGGCATCAACGCCCCGCTGGTCAACGACTCCACGGACCTCGGCCAGGAGGCCGACCTGGTCGTCACCAAGTACTTCAAACAGGGTCTGCTGCCGGCCTCGATGAGCCAGAGCATCGACGAACCGTCGGCACTCGTGCGCCTGCGTGGCGGCGTGTTCAAGCCGGGCGACGCCTACGGCAGCCACGTGGACTCGACCATGCACCACGCCTTCATCGACGTCATCTGGCGCTTCTGAGGACTGCTGCGATGGCTGGTTTGTTCTTGGGCCCCGCGCTCGCGGGAACGACGGAAAAGCAGTCACGGGCGAGGACCTGCGCCTCGTCCCGCCCGCCCGTTCCTCCCGCGAATCCGGGAGTCCGGCAAACCACGCCAGAGCCCGCAAGGAGACAACGGCCATGAACCGCCATCCGTTACACGCCCTGCCGCTGACCGCGCTGTTGCTCGGCGGCCTGTTCAGCGCCGCCGCACCGGTGTGGGCCGCGCCGCCCGCGGAGAAGGCCCCCGCCAGCGCCGGACGGCAGCCCGCGTCCGGCTCGGCCCCCGCCGAAGAGCCGGGCCATACCCAGACGCTGAAGGAGTCCGGCAACTACACCGTGACCGCCGCGCCCAGCGAGCCGCTGCACCTGGACCCGCCGAAGCTGCCCGACCTCTCCGGCTACACCGCCGAAGCCGTGCAGAAGAAGATCGACCGCAGCAAGCGTGGCAAGGCGCTGGTGCAGCGCATGGTCCAGCAGCAGCCGTTGAAAGAGTTCACCGGCGGCAAGAACCGCCTCGCCGAATGGGTGAAGCGCCAGCGCCAGATGCCCCAGGCGATCTTCATCGACGGCGGCTACGTCAGCCTCGCGGACCTGGCCGGCAAGCTGCCCAGGACTGCGCTGGAGCAGGTCGAACCGGGGGTGTTCATCGCCCGCCTGCCCATCGTCGTCAACCAGGGCGCGACCCTGGAGATCGACGGCAAGGTCAAGGAACTGCGCCTGTCCCAGGACCGCGGCGCGTTCCTGGTCAACGACGGCAAGCTGTTCGTGCGGGACACCAAGGTCACCGCCTGGAACGAAGCGAAGAAGGAGCAGGCCTGGTTCAAGTCCCCCAATGAATTCCGTCCGTTCCTGGTCTCCTGGGGCGGCGCCGAGGCCTACCTGGTCAACAGCACCTTCCAGAGCTTCGGCTACAACGCCTCCAAGGCCTACGGCATCTCCATCTCGCAGTACAGCCCGGGCATGGACAAGACCATGAAGCGCCCGCGCCCCAAGGGCTGGGTGATCGGCTCGACCTTCGTCGACGCCTGGTACGGCTTCTACTGCTACGAGGCCGACGACCTCGTGGTGCGCGGCAATACCTACCGCGACAACATCATCTACGGCATCGACCCGCACGACCGTTCGCATCGCCTGATCATCGCCGAGAACGAGGTCCACGGGACCAAGAAGAAGCACGGCATCATCGTTTCCCGAGAGGTGAACGACAGTTGGATCTTCAACAACAAGACCTACGACAACCACCTTTCCGGGATCGTCCTGGACCGTAACTCCGAGCGCAACCTGGTGGCCTACAACGAGGTGTACCGCAACCACTCCGACGGCATCACCCTCTACGAGTCGGGCGACAACCTCATCTACGGCAACCAGGTGCTGGCCAACCGGCGCCACGGCATCCGCGTGCGTAACAGCGTGAACATCCGCCTGTACGAGAACCTCGCCGCCGGCAACCAACTGATGGGCGTGTACGGCCACATCAAGGACCTGACCGATACCGACCGCAACATCGACCTCGACCCCTTCGATACCAAGGTTTCGCTGATCGTGGTCGGCGGCAAGCTGGCCGGCAATGGCTCAGGCCCGCTGTCGGTGGACTCGCCGCTGTCGCTGGAGCTCTACAAGGTGAACATGCTCGGCCCGACCAAATCCTCCGGCATTTCCTTCAACGGCGTGCTGGGCGAGAAGCAGGACCAGATCTTCGACCTGCTGGTGCGCCAGCAACGCGCCGTGCTGATCGACCCCGTGGAAAGCCAGGCCGAATTGCAGAACTGAGGACCGACCGATGAAACGTATGACCTTCAACTTGCTGCGCCTGTCGAGCCTCACCGCCAGCCTGTTGCTCGCCCACCAGGCCCTGGCCGCCGACGCCTCGGCGCCGACCTACACCGCCCAGCCTACCGCGGCCCTGTGCCCGAACGCGGCCAACGACGCGGCCTACAACACCAAGTACCTGGGCTTCTTCACCCACCTGGTGCCGGCCCAGGAAGACTGGCTGTTCCGTACCACCTACGACCTGCGCACCGACTTCGGCACCAGCGCCGAGGGCTGGCGCGAGCTCAAGCAGCTGCGCGACGAACTCAAGCGCAAGGGCATCGATCTCGTCGTCGTCTACCAGCCCACCCGTGGCCTGGTGAACCGCGAGAAGCTCAACCCGCAGGAGAAGGCCAGCTTCAACTACGAGCTGGCCAAGCAGAACTACCAGGCGACCATCGCCCAGTTCCGCAAGGCCGGCATCTACACCCCGGACTTCTCCCCGCTGTTCGACGAGAAGGAAGAACACTCCTTCTACTTCAAGGGTGACCACCACTGGACGCCGTACGGCGCCATGCGCAGCGCGAAGATCGTGGCCGAGACCCTGAAGGAAATTCCGGCGTACGACGACGTGCCGAAGAAAGACTTCGAAAGCAAGCGCGTGGGCCTGCTGTCCAAGCTGGGCACCTTCCACAAGGCCGCCGCTCAGCTCTGCGGCAGCGGCTACGCACCGCAGTACGTCGACCGCTTCGAGACCGAGCCGGTGGGCGGCTCCGGCGACGGCGACCTGTTCGGCGATGGCGGCGATGCCCAGGTCGCCCTGGTCGGTACCTCCAACAGCGGCCCGGCCTACAACTTCGCCGGTTTTCTGGAGGAGTACGCCAAGGTCGACATCCTCAACAACGCCGTCTCCGGCGGCGGTTTCGACAGCTCGCTGCTGGCCTACATGACCAGCAAGGAGTTCCACGACAAGCCGCCGAAGATCCTCATCTGGGAATTTGCCACCCACTACGACATGGCGCAGAAGAGTTTCTACCGCCAGGCCATGCCGCTGGTGGACAACGGCTGCGCCGACGGCAAGCCGGCGCTGAGCCGCAAGATCAAGCTGCATCCGGGCCGCAACGAGGTGCTGGTCAACAGCGGCGCCCTGCCGATCCGCTCGGGCAGCTACACCGCCGACGTCACCTACTCCGACCCCGGCGTGCACGAACTCAAGAACACCATCTGGTACATGAACGGTCGTCGCGAGCAGCTGAAGATCGAGCAGTCCAAGGCCGTGGATACCGGCGGACGCTACGTCTTCGAGCTGCGCAACGACGAGGACTGGTCGAACCAGCAGTTCCTCTCCCTGGAAATCGAGGCGCCGGAAGACATGCCGGCGGGCCTGGAGGTCGAGGCCAAGCTCTGTCAAACGCCCAAAGCCAAGTCGGCCAATGTGGCCGCCAACTAGAGAGCGGGGACGAAAGCCATGCCCAGCCTACGCAAGATCAAGACTCCCATCGTTACCCGAGTCGGCCTGACGGTCGCCGTGGTCTCAGCGCTGTTCGGCGGCCCCCTGTTTCCCAGGATCGGTCACGCCGCGGACCTGGTGCCACCACCGGGCTACTTCTCCGCCGTCGGCGACAAGGGCAGCAAGAAGGATTCGGACCGCTGCCCCGCCATCCCGACGCCCTACACCGGCAGCCTGCAGTTCACCAGCAAGTACAAGGGCTCGGACTCGGCGCGCTCGACACTCAATGCCGATGCGGAAAAGGAGTTCCGCAACCAGATCAAGGACATCTCCGAGATGGAGCGCGGCACCGCCAAGCTGATCACCCAGTACATGCGCAGCGGCAACAAAGGTGATCTGGATTGCGCGATGAACTGGCTGGACGCCTGGGCCCAGGCCGGCGCCCTGGAGAGCACCGACTTCAACCACACCGGCAAGTCCATGCGCAAATGGGCCCTCGGCAGCCTGTCGTCCTCCTACATGCGCCTGAAGTTCTCCAGCAGCCGGCCGCTGGCCGCCTACGCCGAACAGTCGAAGACCATCGAGAACTGGTTCAGCACCCTGGGCAGCCAGGTGGTGCGCGACTGGAGCGACCTGCCGCTGAAGAAGATCAACAACCACTCCTACTGGGCCGCCTGGTCGGTAATGTCCGCCGCCGTGGTGACCAACCGCCGCGACCTGTTCGACTGGTCGGTGCAGGAGTTCAAGGTCGCCGCCAACCAGGTGGACCCGGACGGCTACCTGCCCAACGAACTCAAGCGCCGCCAGCGTGCGCTGTCGTACCACAACTACTCGCTGCCGCCGCTGACCATGATCGCCGCCTTCGCACAGGTCAACGGCGTCGATCTGCGCCAGGAAAACAACGGCGCCCTGCAGCGCCTGGCCAACCGCGTGATGCAGGGCGTGGACGACCCGGACGCCTTCGACGAGAAGACCGGCAACGACCAGGACATGGACGACCTGAAGAAAAGCAGCAAGTTCGCCTGGCTGGAACCCTACTGCGCGCTCTACAGCTGCGCGCCGAAGACCCAGGACTGGAAGAAGAAGATGGAGCCGTTCAACAGCTTCCGCCTGGGGGGTGAAGTGACCAAGGTTTTCAACCGACAGGGGGCGGGGAGCTGAAGCAGCGCCCGTCTCCGTAGGCACTTCACGTAGGGCGGATAACGCTTCGCGTCATCCGGCCGGGACCTGTAGGAGCGAGCTTGCTCGCGAACAGTATTTCCGGGAGCTCCGGCGTCGGGCGGTTCGCGAGCAAGCTCGCTCCTACGAAGAGCTACCCATCCCGCACACGCGGGGCACGGCAACACCACCCGACCCACGCGACAAAGACGCGGGCGGGCGCACCAGATTGAGCAACACCAGGGGAGGAAATGGCGGGTTGCCCCGGCCTTTCCTCAAGGCATCGAAAGATGCCGGAAGGGCTGGAGCGGTCCAAATATGAAGCTCCAGAGAGAGACGCGGAATGGTCTTTTCTTCCAACGTGTTCCTGTTCCTGTTCCTGCCGATATTCCTCGGCCTGTACTACCTGAGCGGGAACCGCTACCGCAACCTCCTGTTGCTGGTAGCCAGCTACGTCTTCTACGCATGGTGGCGTGTCGACTTCCTGGCCCTGTTCGCCGGCGTGACGCTGTTCAACTACTGGATCGGCCTGCGCATCGGCGCGGCCGGCGTGCGCACCAAGGCTGCGCAGCGCTGGCTGATCATCGGCGTGGTGGTCGACCTGTGCGTGCTGGGCTACTTCAAGTACGCCAACTTCGGCGTGGACAGCCTCAACGAGATCATCACCTCGTTCGGCATGCAGCCCTTCGTGCTGACCCACATCCTGCTGCCCATCGGCATCAGCTTCTACACCTTCGAATCGATCAGCTACATCATCGACGTGTACCGCGGCGACACCCCGGCCACGCACAACCTGATCGACTTCGCGGCGTTCGTGGCGATCTTCCCGCACCTGATCGCCGGCCCGGTGCTGCGCTTCCGCGACCTGGTGGACCAGTTCAACCACCGCACCCACACCGTCGACAAGTTCGCCGAAGGCTGCACCCGCTTCATGCAGGGCTTCGTCAAGAAAGTCTTCATCGCCGACACCCTGGCGGCGGTGGCCGACCACTGCTTCGCCTTGCAGAACCCCACCACCGGCGACGCCTGGCTCGGCGCGCTGGCCTACACCGCGCAGCTGTACTTCGATTTCTCCGGCTACAGCGACATGGCTATCGGCCTCGGCCTGATGATGGGCTTCCGCTTCCTGGAGAACTTCAACCAGCCCTACATCAGCCAGTCGATCACCGAGTTCTGGCGGCGCTGGCACATCAGCCTGTCCAACTGGCTGCGCGACTACCTGTACATCAGCCTCGGCGGCAACCGCGGCGGCGAGCTGCAGACCTACCGCAACCTGTTCCTCACCATGCTGCTCGGCGGCCTGTGGCACGGCGCCAACTTCACCTACATCATCTGGGGCGCCTGGCATGGCACCATCCTCGCCATCGAACGCCTGCTCGGCGTGAAGGCCGCGCCGCGGGTGTTCAACCCGCTGAAGTGGGCGCTGACCTTCCTGATGGTGATCATCGGCTGGGTCATCTTCCGCGCCGAGAACCTGCACGTGGCCTGGCGCATGTACGCGGCGATGTTCAGCTTCGGCGACTGGAGCCTCTCCGAACTCAACCGCGCCAGCCTCACCGGCCTGCAGGTCGGCACCCTGGTGGTCGCCTACGTGGTGCTCGCCGTGTTCGGCCTGCGCCAGTTCTACAACGCACCGCTGGCGGAAAAGGCCAGCAAGGCCAAGGCCGTCGAACCGACGGCGGTGCTCGCCGGCAATGGCGGCGCCCTCGCCGTGATGCCGGTGCTGGCCATGCGCGCCGCCCTGCTCCTGCTGTTCGCCGCCTCGGTGCTCAAGCTCTCGGCGCAGAGCTACTCGCCGTTCCTCTACTTCCAGTTCTGAGCGAGGCCGGATCATGCAACCGACTACACACCCCAAAATCAGCAAGCCCCTGCAGTACACCTATATCGCCGTGTTCGGCGGAATGCTGCTGGGCCTGGCCGGCTGGTCGCTGAAAGCCTTCCCCAGCTTCTCCGCCGCCGAGGGCACCACTGTGCTCAACGGCAAGCTGTCCCACGCCTTCGAAGGCCACTACGACGACGAATTCCCGATCAAGCGCCTGGGCACCAATCTCTGGGCCGCGCTGGACTACACCGTGTTCGAGGAAGGCCGTCCGGGCGTGGTCCTCGGCAAGGACGGCTGGCTGTTCACCGATGAAGAGTTCAAGCCCGCTCCCACCCGGCAGCAGCTGGACGACAACTGGGCCCTGGTGCGCGGCGTACAGCAGGAGCTGGAGCACCGCGGCGTGAAGCTGGTGCTGGCGATCATCCCCGCCAAGACCCGCCTCTACCCCGAGTACCTGGGCAAGGCGCAACCGGCGGCGCTGCATGCCTCGCTCTACGAGGACTTCCTGCAACGCGCCCGCCAGGCCGGCATGGCCGCGCCGGAGCTGCTGGAAACCCTGGAGCACGCCAAGGACAACGGCCAGGTCTTCCTGCGTACCGACACCCACTGGACGCCGCTGGGTGCCGAAGCCGTGGCCCAGCGCCTGGGCGAAAGCATCCGCGCAGGCCAGGGTGCCGATCTGCCGACCCAGACCTTCGTCACCGAAGCCGGCAAGAGCACTCCGCACAAGGGCGACCTGCTCACCTTCCTGCCGCTGGACCCGCTGTTCACCAGCCTCCTGCCGCCGGAAGACCAGCTCGAGCAGCGCCAGACCCACCCGACCGAGGACGCCGCCTCCGCCGCCGCTGACAACGGCGGCGACGCCGATCTCTTCGGCGACAGCGCCCAGCCGCAGGTCGCCCTGGTCGGCACCAGCTACAGCGCCAATGCGCGCTGGAACTTCGCCGGCGCCCTCAAGCAGGCGCTCTCGGCGGATGTCATCAACTACGCCAAGGAGGGCAAGGGCCCCCTGGAACCGATGCTCGAACTCCTGCAGGACGAAGGCTTCAAGCAGAAGCCGGCGCGCCTGCTGGTCTGGGAATTTCCCGAACGCTACCTGCCGATGCACAGCGACCTGAGCCAGTTCAACCCGGACTGGGTCGCCCAGCTGCGCGCGGCGGGCAACCGCGACGAACGCCTGGCCGCCAACCAGGCAAGCCACCCAACGGCGCACTGAGCGCCGCGACAGGGCATCACCCATGCCCCACAAAAGTGAGAAGACGGAGGTACACCCCATGAACCGACTGACCATTCGCACCCTGAAGTCGTCCGCACTGGCCCTCTGCCTGGGCGCAGCATCCTTCGGCGCCTTCGCCGGCGGTGAAGGCGCGCTCTATGGGCCGCAAGCACCCAAGGGTTCAGCCTTCGTGCGGGCCTACAACGCCGGCAGCTCCGAACTGAACGTCGCCGTCGGCAACGCCACCCTGAACGACGTCTCGCCACTGGGCTCCAGCGACTTCAAATTCCTCCCGGCGGGCAACTACACCGCCAAGGTCGGTACCCAGAGCCTGCCGGTGAAACTCGATCCGGACGCCTACTACACCCTCGTCAGCCAACCCGGCGGACAGCCGCGCCTGGTGCCCGAACCGCCGTTCAAGAACAAGCAGAAAGCCCTGGTCCGCGTACAGAACCTCAGCGGCAAGGCCCTGACCCTGAAAACCGCCGACGGCAAGACCGAAGTGGTCAGCAACGTCGCCCCGCAAAGCCACGGCGACCGCGAGATCAATCCGGTGAAAGTGAACCTCGCGCTGTTCGACGGCGCGAAGAAAGTCAGCGACCTCAAGCCCGTCACCCTCGAGCGCGGCGAAGTGGTCTGCCTCTACATCACCGGCGAGGGCGGCAAGCTCAACCCGGTCTGGGTCAAACGCCCGGTAAAGGTGGACTGATCCCATGAGCCGGCGGCCGTTCCCCAGCCACTCCCACCCGGAGTGCGGACGAGACAGCGCGTCTCCCGCCGGCACCAACTGCCTGCTCTCCCTTCGGGGAAAGCCTCGGGATGACGGCGCCGCGGCGCCCCATCCCGCCCAGAACAACAAGACCGGCACCGCACCGGCAGAAAGAACAGTGCGCCGCAACGACGGCACGCACAGGAGAGGTCACCCACAAGGCACGCCATGCCGCCCGATGTGGCACGGCTGACAGAACGCATGAACGCTTTAGGAGAAACCACATGATCCCAGTAATCCTTTCCGGTGGCAGCGGCTCGCGACTCTGGCCTCTTTCCCGCAAACAGTATCCCAAGCAGTTCCTCGCCCTCACCGGGGAACACACCCTGTTCCAGCAGACCCTGGAGCGCCTGGTCTTCGAAGGCATGGAACCGCCGGTGGTGGTCAGCAACCAGGAGCACCGCTTCATCGTCCAGGAGCAGCTCGAGGCGCTGCACCTGAACACCCAGGCGATCCTGCTCGAACCCTTCGGCCGCAACACCGCGCCGGCGGTCGCCATCGCCGCCATGAAACTGCTCGCCGAAGGCCGTGACGAGCTGCTGCTGGTCCTCCCCGCCGACCATGTGATCGAAGACCAGCGCGCCTTCCAGCGTGCGCTCGCCCTGGCCACCAACGCCGCCGAGAAAGGCGAGATGGTGCTCTTCGGCGTCCCCGCCAACCGTCCGGAAACCGGCTACGGCTACATCAAGTCCGGCGACGAGCGTGGCCTGCCGGACGGCGTGATCCGCGTCGAGCGCTTCGTCGAGAAGCCCGATGAAGCCCGTGCCCAGCAGTTCGTCGAGGAAGGCGGCTACTACTGGAACAGCGGCATGTTCCTGTTCCGCGCCAGCCGCTTCCTGGAAGAGCTGAAGAAGCACGACACCGACATCTACGACACCTGCCTGCTGGCCCTGGAGCGCAGCCAGCACGACGGCGACGTCGTGAACATTGACGCCGCCACCTTCGAGTGCTGCCCGGACAACTCCATCGACTACGCCGTGATGGAAAAGACCCGCCGCGCCTGCGTAGTCCCGCTGGCCGCCGGCTGGAACGACGTCGGCAGTTGGTCGTCGATCTGGGAAGTGCACGACAAGGACGCCGACGGCAACGTCACGATGGGCGACGTGGTGGTGCACGACAGCCACAACTGCCTGGTGCACGGCAACGGCAAGCTGGTGTCGGTGGTCGGCCTCGAGGACATCGTGGTGGTCGAGACCAAGGACGCCATGATGATCGCCCACAAGGACCGCGTGCAGGACGTCAAGAAGGTGGTCAACCAGCTCGACGCCGCCGGCCGCAGCGAGACCCAGAACCACTGCCAGGTCTACCGTCCGTGGGGCTCCTACGACTCGGTGGACATGGGCGGCCGTTTCCAGGTCAAGCACATCACCGTCAAGCCGGGCGCGCGCCTGTCGCTGCAGATGCACCACCACCGCGCGGAGCACTGGATCGTGGTATCCGGCACCGCCCAGGTGACCTGTGACGACAACACCTTCCTGCTCACCGAGAACCAGTCCACCTACATCCCGATCGCCTCGGTCCACCGCCTGGCCAACCCGGGCAAGATCCCGCTGGAGATCATCGAAGTGCAGTCGGGCAGCTACCTGGGAGAGGACGACATCGAGCGTCTGGAAGACGTCTACGGACGTACCTCGGACAACGTGGAGCCGCTGCGCGCCGCCGTTCGCTGAGTCTGGCGCTTCCCTCATCGGCGCCAACGCCCCCGCCCCCTGTGGTGCGGGGGCTTTTTTATGAGGGCCCCCTCACGCCGGTGCCAGCCTCGCTCGTAGCGGACTCATCCGCGATGCCCTTAACGCGCAGCGTTATGCGCCAAGGGCTGTACACCAACTGTTTTTGATAGGACCGGGGGGACGCCCAGTCCTTGCTCGCGAACAGAACCCGGCCACATCGGTGTTGGGCGGTTCGCGAGCAAGCTCGCTCCTACAGGTGTTCGTCCTGCGACGTGAGTACGGCGGTTGGCCTTCGCGGACAAGGTCCGCCTGTATGGCGTCAGGGTAGGAACCTGTCGGGGATGGAGGGACAAGACCCGCATCTGCATCAACCCACCCCGCCCCGCCCCCTGCTAAGGTAATCATCGAATCCCCCGCGGAGCGCTCCATGCTGTACGGCATCCTGCTGATCGTCACCTGGGTCATCCTCCTGATCCGCTATCCCTCCCGCGCCCTCCCCATTTCCGGCGCCGGCCTGGCCGGGCTGGCGGCGGTGATCACCCTCGCCATCTGGCAGGACAGCAACGACAGCCGCCAACTGCAGCACCTGGAACTGCGCATCGCCTACCAGCCCGAGCATTGCCCGCCCGACCGCCCTCTCGCCGTCAGCCTGAAGAACGGCGCCTCGCACCCGCTGCTGGAGCTGCGCTGGAAGGTCGCCGCCTACCGCCCCGGCGACACCACCGACCTGGCCGAAAACCTCTACGAAGCCCCGCGCTACCGTGGCCCCGGCGCCCTGCTCGCCGGCGACGCCTGGAGCGACTGCCTGCCCCTACCTCCGCTACGCCCCGGCTACCGCGCCAGCACCCTGGAATTTCGCGCCGAACGGGTGAACGGCCGCTTCGGCAACTGATTCACCTGCCCGGCACAATCCGGTACGGTAGTCCCGCCCACAGCCCAAGGACTGCCAGACCATGCCCCAGCCCGTCGCGCTCATCACCGGATGTTCCAGCGGCATCGGCCGCGCCCTCGCCGATGCCTTCCAGAATGCCGGTTACCAGGTCTGGGCCAGCGCCCGCCGCGACGAGGACGTCGCCGCCCTGGACCAGGCCGGCTTCCGGGGCGTGCTGCTGGACGTCAACGACGAACCCGCCATCGAGCGCCTCGCCGAGCAACTGCAGCGCGAAGCCGGCGGCCTGGACGTGCTGATCAACAACGCCGGCTACGGCGCTATGGGACCACTGCTGGACGGCGGCAGCCAGGCGATCCGCAAACAGTTCGAGACCAACGTATTCGCCGTGGTCGGCGTGACCCGCGCGTTGTTCCCGGCGTTGCGCGCACGGCGCGGGCTGGTGGTGAACGTCGGCAGCGTGTCCGGCGTGCTGGTCACCCCCTTCGCCGGCGCCTACTGCGCGTCGAAGGCGGCGGTACATGCGCTGAACGACGCGCTGCGCCTGGAGCTGGCGCCCTTCGGCATCGGAGTGCTGGAAGTGCAGCCCGGCGCCATCGCCTCCCGTTTTGCCGCCAACGCCAGCCGCGAGATGGCGGCGGTGGTCAGCGAAGATTCCGCCTGGTGGCCGCTGCGCCGCTTCATCCAGGCGCGTGCCGCTGCCTCCCAGGACAAACCCACCCCGGCCAGCGACTTCGCCCGCGAGCTGCTGGCCGCCGTACAGCGCTCGCCGCGCCCGCGCCTGGTGCGCATCGGCCACGGCAGCCGCGCCCTGCCCCTGCTTGCCCGCTGGCTGCCCACCGGGATGCTGGACAAGGTGCTGAAGAAGCGCTTCGGCCTCGATGGACAACTCTGATGACATACCAGGTCCGCTACCTCGCCCTGGCCGGCATCCTCGCCGCCTTCATCCTCAACGTGGTGGCGCGCGGCTTGCTGCGGGTCGGGGGAGTGCCGGCGACCCTGCTGGTGGCGGCGCTGATCGCCGCGCTCATGGCCTTCTGGTTCGCCCGGCGGCACAAGCGCCTGGCCGAAACCGGCGAGCGCTGGCGGCTCACCGCGCTCTATGGCGGCGGCCTGGCCGTGCTCTACCTGGTCCTGGTCGGGCTGGCGGCCTGGAAGAACACACCGAGCCCCGCCGCGTTGCTGCTCTATGGCCTCAACTACCTGTGCTACCCGCTCAGCGTCTGGTGGTTCTTCCGACCGGGCGTGCTGGCGCGCTTCCTGCCGCACGACGCCCGCTGAGCCGCTTCACATTTTCTTCACGCTCATTTCATTCAGGCACCACTCGACGCGGCCTATGGTGGCGCGACCTTTCGAGGAGTGCCCATGCCCTTCCCCAGCATCCTGCGCGCCACCGCTGGCGTCGTCGCCCTGATCGCCAGCCTGTCCAGCCTCTCCGCCCTCGCCGCCGGCGAGACGCAGGCCGACTGGGCCAAGCCGGTGGACAAGTCGTTCAACCTCTACCAGATGTCGCCGACCCTCTACCGCAGCGCCCTGCCCGACGGCCAGGACCTGCCGGTGCTGGCACAACTGAAGGTGAAGACCGTGGTCAGCTTCATCAAGGACGACGACAAGGCCTGGATCGGCAACCAGCCGATCACAGCCGTGAGCATCCCGAGCCACGCCGATCGCGTCGACGACGCCGACGTGCTGAAAGTCCTGCGCATCCTCCAGCAGGCCGAATTGCAGGGGCCGGTGCTGATGCACTGCAAGCACGGGCGCGATCGCACCGGCCTGTTCGCGGCCATGTACCGCACCGTGGTCGAAGGCTGGAGCAAGGAAGACGCGCTGAAGGAAATGGTCCAGGGCGGCTTCGGCGCCGAAGATGACATGCAGGACGCCATCGCCTACGTGCAGAAGGCCGACGTGGGCAGGCTGCGCCAGGCCCTGGCCAGCGGCGACTGCAGCACCACCGCGTTCTCCAGCTGCCACCTCAGGGAATGGCTGGTGAGCACCTTCAGCGAAACGCGTGCGCCACACCCCGGCCACTGATCCCCACCGATCACGCCAGATGCCTGCGAGTGCGGTAGGTTAGGAAAATCTCCCACCCGCTCGACAGGCTCGCCATGACCTCCCCCCGCTTGCGCGACGTCACCCACACCCGCTGCATCGACCATGCCGGGCTGTCCCCGGAGAAGACCCATGCGCTGCTCGATGGCTATCCGGTTCGCCCGCACTTTGCCGCGCCGGGGCTGGTCTGAGTTCAGGACAACCGCCCGAGCCCGACCACCGATGAACGAGCTGATCGACCTGCTGCAATGGCCCGCCATGCTGGTCACCGTCCTCGCCGCCTGGCTGGTCGGCTCCCGCGAGCGCAAGCGCCGCGAGATCGGCTTCTGGGTATTCCTCGCCAGCAACGCGCTGTGGATCGCCTGGGGTATTCCAGCCCAGGCCTATGCGCTGGTGTTGCTGCAGTTGTGTCTGGCGGCGATGAACATTCGCGGCAGTTACAAGAACCGCCGGAGTAAAGCCTCCCGGGGATAACCGGCTTTTTTGTAGGAGCGAGCTTGCTCGCGAACCGATTCCGCTGCGGTGCCTGTTCGCGAGCAAGCTCGCTCCTACGAAGAGCCAAAGCCTCTCCCGCAGAGCGGGACGCGCAGCCGGGGTTGGGATGAGGGCAAGTGGCGGAGATTCCCGCTGCATTGCCGCAAACGAAAACGGGAGCCGAAGCTCCCGTTTTCACTCACCCGATCGGATCACTGCGCCGTCGCAGCCGCCCCGTCGGAGCGCTCCGCGTTACGGCTCTGCGGATTGACGATCACGGTCGCGGTAATCCCCGCCGCCAGCAGCACGCCATCCGGCACTTCGTCGATATGGATGCGCACCGGCACACGCTGGGCCAGGCGCACCCAGTTGAAGGTCGGGTTGACGTCGGCCACCAGCTCGCGGCTTTCCGGGTTGTCGCGGTCGTAGATGGCGCGGGCGATGCTTTCGACGTGGCCCTTCAGGCGCTCGCCGCTCATCAGTTGCAGCTCGGCCGGGTCGCCGACGCGGATGTGCGGCAGCTTGGTCTCTTCGAAGTAGCCGTAGATCCAGTAGGAGTTCTCGTCGACCACGGCCATTTTCGCCTCGCCGACGCGGGCGTAGTCGCCACGGTGCACGTTGAGGTTGGTCACGTAGCCGTCCACCGAGGCGCGCACCTGAGTGCGCTCCAGGTTCAGCCTGGCGGCATCCAGCGTGGCCAGGGCCTGCTGGTAGTCGGCCTCGGAAGCGGCGGCGGTGTTGCTGGCGTCATCCAGGCTCTCGCGGGAGACCACTTCCTCGTCCATCGCGCGGCGGCGCTTGGCGTTGAGCTGGCGCATCTGCAGGGTGGCCTTGCGCGAGGCGACCAGGGCTTCGGCCTGCTTCACGGCGATGCGGTAATGGTCCGGGTCGATCTGCATCAGCAGGTCGCCTTTCTTCACCTGCTGGTTGTCGCGCACCGGCACATCCACCACCACGCCGGAAACGTCGGCGGCGACGTTGATGATGTCGGCGCGCACCCGGCCGTCGCGGGTCCAGGGCGTATCCATGTAGTTCACCCAGAGGGCGCGGCCGATCAACGCGGCGACCGCCAGGATGATCAGGGTCGCCAGCAGGCTGATGATGGATTTGAGAGTCATCGATGCACGCTCGTTATCTGTAGATGGTCAAGGACAGCCCGCCGAACAGGCAGGCGAACAGGCACACGCGGAACAGCGCCGGGTGCCAGGTGTAGCGGTACAGGCCGATGGAGGCGAAAATCCGGTCGATACCCCAGCAGATCACCGCGGCGACGATGAACATCAGGGTCAGGGTCGGCATGTAGACCCCGTGGAACGCGATCTCGCGGGGCAGGTCAGGCAACATGGATGGCTTTTCCTGAAGGCATTGGGGCATCGCGCAGCGGCGACTGCGGGTCGAGCAGGCTGCTGCGGATGAAGTGCAGGTAGCTGAGCACACGGCGCAGCGGCGAGCTCTCGAAGTCCGGGGCGCGCGGCTCGTCGGTGTTCTTCACGCAGTCGATGGCCTGCTCCACGGCGGCCAGGGCGCGCTCACGATTGGCCTCGCCAGGCTGCACGAACAGGCGGATCAGCGCACGGCCCAGGGCGCGGATGGCCTGGCGCCAGGGCATCGATTCGGCGTAGCAGGGCTCATCGGGCAACGCCTCCTGCTCCACGCGCAACTCGATGATCGCGTGGCCGATCTCCAGCACCACGAAGGTCCAGCGCAACAGGCGACGCTGCATCCGCGGGCTGCGCGCGGCCAAGCCATAGGCCTGGTTGAGCAGGTCGCGGGTGCCGCTCTCGAAGGACGAGACGAGGCCGTCGAGCTTGCCGCTGATGGCTTCCACCACGCGCAGGCGCAGGTCCTTCTCCAGGCGGCGCCACAGCCAGGCGCTGGTGGGCGGCATGATCACCGCGACGACCAGCGCGGCCAGGCTCTGCGAGAGCACCAGGGCAATGTACTCGTTGAGCATGCGGCCCGGATCGTAGACCGTGAGGTTCGCCGGGATCGCGCCGAAGCTGAAGAACACCAGCAGGCCCAGGCCGTAGCCGGCGTACTTGGGCTTGGTCGAGAGGAACGCGCCCGCCGCGAACACCGGCGCCAGGGCGAAGGCCAGCAGGGCGAAGCCGTCCAGGTGCGGGAACACGAAGAAGGTTTCGGAAAAACCCAGGATCGCCGCGAAGAAAGTACCCACGGCCATCTGCATGGCCATCTTCGCCGGGTCCGGCGCTGCCGAGACCAGCGCGGCGACGGCGGCGGCGTTGAGCACGAAGGTGCTGCCGCTGGGCCAGGCGGTCTCGATCCAGAACAGGCCGAACACCAGCACCATCAGCGCGGTGCGCCCGCCGGCCACCAGCGAGGCGACCAGGTTGGCCTTGGGCGAGAAGCCGTGCTTCCAGTTCTCCCGCTCGTGCTTGTGGGCGGCCAGGGAGGCGTGGGTCAGGGCGTAGTTGTAGAGGTCGTCGGCCAGGCGGTAGAGCAGCTCGCCGGCGGTGTTGTAGTCCAGCAGCGCGGACGCTTCGTCCTGTTCGGCCAGCAGTTGCGCACGGCCGGAGCGGATGCGCTGCATCATCCGCGAGCGGTGGCTTTCCAGTTGCGCGGCGAGGTGCTCGGCGTCACGGTCGGTCACCGACTGGCCGCGCCACGGCGCGAGCACCTGGGCCAGTTCGTCCAGGCACGGCTGCAGGGCGCGCAGCACCGCCTCGGCTTCCTGCACGCGCAGGCGCGAGAGCAGTTGGTGCAGCGCGTTGTAGCGGGTGGTGAGGACCATGAACTCGTTGTTCAGGCGCGACAGCCGACCGGAACGCAGGCGCATGTGCGGGTCTTCGAAACGGGTGGCGCTGCGCAGCGCTTCCAGGCCCACGGCCTCGGCGGCGAAGGCCACGTTGGCGGCTTCGAACCTGGGCCGTTCGCCGCCGCCGAGATTGTCCAGGACGAAGCCGGCGAAGGCACCGAAACGCTGGTACAGCGCGCTGCGCATGGCGGTGCTGGAGGTCTGCGGGAACAGCGTGGCGCTGACCACCGTGGAACAGAGAATGCCGAGGCTGATTTCCAGCACCCGCCAGATGGCCGACATGAAGGCCGCTTCCGGATGCAGGGTGGCGGGCAGGCCGATCAGCGTGGCGGTGTAGCCGGCGAGCACGCAGGCGTAGGAGCGGAAGTCGCGGTAGCGCGCGGCGCCGACGGTGCACAGGCCGATCCACAGCGCCGAGACGAGCAGGAACAGCACCCGCTCCTGGGCGAAGATGGCGATCAGCGCGACCATCACGGAGAGGCCGATCAGGCTGCCGATGATCCGGTAGAAACTCTTGGCGAACACCTGGCCGCTCTGCGGCTGCATGACGATGAACACAGTGATGGTCGCCGTGCTCGGCTGCGGCAGTTCCAGGCGCATCGCCAGCCACAGGGTCAGCAACGCGGCGAGCAGCACCTTGGCGATGTAGATCCAGCTGACGCCGTCGCTGCGCCCCCACTCCAGCAGCGCGCGACGCAGGGCGTCGAGCGGCGCTGCCGGGCGGGCGGACGAGGTGTAGTTGTCGCCCGCCATCTCAGCGCTCGCTGACCGCGCGGACGTCGACGGTTTCCGGGACCATCTTCGAATCCTTCGGCCCTTCCTGAACGTCCATCAGGCCGCCGCCCAGGGCGACCACCAGGCCGGCATGGATAGCCAGGCGCGCGGCGCGCACCCGCTGCTCCACCAGTTGTTGCTGGAACAGGCGGCTCTGCGCGTTGAGCACGTTGAGGTAATCGGTCAGGCCGCCACGGTAGGCCCTGGTGGCAATGTCGTAGGTGCGCTGGGCAGAGGCCACGGACTTCTCGGCGAAGCCCTGCTGCAGCTCCATCGAGTGCATGCGGATCAACTGGTCGGAGATGCCCTTGAGGGCGTTGACCAGGGTCTGGTTGTACTGCGCCACGGCGGCGTCGTAACCGGCCGACTCCTGGCCGAGCTGCGAGCGCCGGCGGCCGCCGTCGAAGATCGGCAGGGAGATGGCCGGGCCGACGCCGTAGGTGAATTTCTCGGCGTTGAGGAACTCCAGCACACCGCCGCCCACCGCGCTGTAGCCGATACTGGCGACCAGGTCGACGTTGGGGTAGAACTCGGCGCGGGCGACGTCCACGCCCTTGGCTTGCGCGGCGACCTTCCAGCGGCTGGCGACCACGTCCGGGCGGTGGCCCAGCAGTTCCATCGGCAGCTTGCTGGGCAGGCCCGGCCCTTCGGCGAGCGTCAGGCTCGGACGCTGGATCGAAGCGCCCGCTCCGGGCCCCTTGCCGGCCAGGGCGGCGATCTGGTTGCGGGTCAGCTGGATGGCCTCATCCACCGACTCGATCTTGCGCTCGGTTTCCGGCAGAGGGGTTTCCGCCTGGCTGACTTCGAAATGGGTGCCGATGCCGCCGGCCAGGCGGCGCTGGGCCAGGGCCAGGATGCCTTCCTGCTGCTTGAGCATGGCCTTGCCGATGTCCAGTTCGGCGTACTGCAGCGACAGCTGGATATAGGCGCGGACGATGTTGCTCTCCAGCTCCAGCTGGGCCATGCGCGCTTCGGCGGCGGTCATCTTCGCGATGTCCAGGTAGCGCTCGGTGTTGCTGCGCTCGCGGCCCCAGAGGTCCAGCGAGTAGCTGAAACCCAGGGCGGCATTGTTGTTGAAGGTGGTGGTGTCGGCCAGGTCGCCCGGACCGTAGAAGTAGTCGGTCGGCCAGCGGTGGCGGGTCAGCGAGGCATCGGCGCTGACCTGCGGCGACTCGGCGGACTCGGCGATGCCGGCCATCGACAGGGCCATGCGCACCCGTGCCTCGGCCTGCGCCAGGGTCGGGCTGCCCTCCTGCGCGGTCTTCACCCAGGCATTCAACTGCGGATCGCCATAGGCCCGCCACCATTGCTCCGCCGGCCAGCCGGCTTCCCGGTTGGCGTGTGCGATGGCGGCGTCGGTAGCCAGCTCGGCGTCACCCAGGCGTTGTTCCTGCGGGGCGATGCCTTGGGTACTGATACATCCGGCGATTGTTGAAAAAATGACAAAGGAGCCGACGAACGTCAGTCCTTTCACGAGGTGACGCGACACGGTGAGGATCCTGGAAAATGATCGGGCAATCAGCGAAGGGTAGCTGCCAAAGCCAATGGCAGCGATTGAATTTTAGGGATGCGGAAGGGAACGGATAAGCCGGCTGAAATGCGATTGTTTGTTACCGATAATGAAACAATATGTGTCTTCATCCGTGTGACAATACACCGCTACTACTGACGAGGCCCCAATGGACACACTGCAGACCATGCGTGCGTTTGCCTGCGTCGCGGAAACCGGCAGCTTCACCGCCGCCGCGCAGCAGTTGAACACCACCACCGCCTACGTTTCGCGCGCCGTGGCCAATCTCGAATCGCACCTCCAGACCCGCCTGCTCAACCGCACCACCCGGCGCATCGCCCTGACCGAGGCCGGCCAGCGCTACCTGCTGCGCTGCGAGCAGATCCTCGCCTATGTCGAGGAGGCCGAGGCCGAGGCCAGCGACGCCCACGCCCGTCCCGCCGGCCGCCTGCGTGTGCATTCGATGACCGGGATCGGCCAGCACTACGTGATCCGCGCCATCGCCCACTACCGCCAGTTGCACCCGGAAGTGACCTTCGAGCTGACGATGGCCAACCGCGTGCCCGACCTGCTCGACGAAGGCTTCGACGTGGCCATCGTGGTCGCCTCCGAACTGCCGGACTCGGGCCTGGTGTCCCAGCGTATCGGCGAGACCCACAGCATTCTCTGCGCCTCGCCCGAGTACCTGACCCGGCGCGGCGCGCCGAAGACGCCCTCGGACCTGATCGACCACGACTGCCTGCGCCTGCTCAGCCCCGTGTTGCCGCTGGACAAGTGGCTGTTCGACGGCCCGAACGGCCAGGAAATGGTCACCCTCGGCCATTCCCCCTTCCAGGTGAACGTCGGCGATGCCATGACCGAAGCCATCACCTACGGCATGGGCATCGGCGCCCTGCCCGTCTACTCGGCCATCGACGGCCTGCGCGACGGTTCGCTGGTGCGCGTATTGCCGCACTACAAGCTGCAACAATTGAACGTCTACGCGCTGTACCCGTCGC
The DNA here is from genome assembly GCF_000349845.1 of Pseudomonas sp. ATCC 13867. Classification (NCBI taxonomy): domain Bacteria; kingdom Pseudomonadati; phylum Pseudomonadota; class Gammaproteobacteria; order Pseudomonadales; family Pseudomonadaceae; genus Pseudomonas; species Pseudomonas sp. ATCC 13867. The sequence continues at coordinate 4,377,633 of NC_020829.1, forward strand.
GGCAGTACCTGGACGCGAAGATCAAGACCTGGGTCGCCTACCTGCGCGAAAACCTGCCCGGCGTACTCCTGGCCGATGGCGCCGGCCTCGCCAACGTCGCCTCCTGAGCGCCGTTTCCCCGCGTTTGCGGGCAAGTTCGCTCGATGTAACTCCTGACCCCGGTGTGAGTGAACTTGCCCGCAACTCCCAATCTCCCGCGCCTTAATTTTCCGCCCCGTGTAGGAGCGAGCTTGCTCGCGAACCGCATTGCACCGAGGTCGCCGGGAAATCCTTTCGCGAGCAAGCTCGCTCCTACAAGAGCAACCCAGCCGTTCGATAACCGCCCGACGTGCAAGTCGGCCTTGCCCCGCCCCGTCCCCGCGGTGATAGGGTTAGCCCCTTCATTGATCCCCAGCCGTCCGAGCGCCATGAAAAAGAACGTCTTCGTCTTCAGCCGCCTTGCCCCGGAACACCTCGACCGCCTGCGCAGCCAGTTCAATGTCAGCGTGCTCGACCCCAGGCTGGGCGACGTCGACGCGCAACTGGCCGCCGCCCTGCCGACCACCCACGGCATGATCGGCGTGGGCCGCCCGCTGGGCGAGAAGCAACTGGCCCAGGCCGGCCAGTTGGAGGTGATCTCCAGCGTCTCGGTGGGCTACGACAACTACGACCTTGCCTACCTGAACCAGCGCGGCATCCCGCTGACCAACACTCCCGACGTGCTCACCGAAACCACCGCGGACCTGGGCTTTGCGCTGATCATGGCCACCGCCCGACGCACCGCCGAGCTGGACGCCTGGACCAAGGCCGGGCAATGGAAACGCACCGTGGATACCCCGCAGTTCGGCGTCGACGTGTACGGCAAGAAGCTCGGCATCCTCGGCCTTGGCCGCATCGGCGCCGCCATCGCCCGACGCGGCCGCTTCGGCTTCGACATGGACGTGCTCTACCACGGCAACAGCCGCAAGCCGGAACTGGAGCAGGCACTGGGCGCGCGCTTCTGCGGGTTCGACGAACTGCTGGGCGAAGCGGATTTCATCTGCGTGGTGGTGCCGCTGTCGGAGCAGACCCGCAAGCTGATCGGCAAGCGCGAGCTGGAGCTGATGAAGCCCAGCGCCATCCTGGTGAACATTGCCCGTGGCCAGGTGATCGACGAAGCCGCGCTGGTGGAAGCGCTGCAGGAAAAACGCATCCTCGCCGCCGGCCTGGACGTCTACGAGAAGGAGCCGCTGGCCGAATCGCCGCTGTTCGCCCTGCCCAACGCCGTGACCCTGCCGCACATCGGCTCCGCCACCTTCGACACCCGCCGCGCGATGGCCGAGTGTGCGCTGGACAACTTCGAGACCGCGCTGCGCGGCGAGCGGCCGAAGAACCTGGTCAACCCGCAGGCCTGGAAAGGCTGATCAATAGCCGCCTCTCCGGGAAAATGCGTACCTGGGCTCCCCCTGGCTGCGCGCCAGGCAGATCGCCGAGCCGCAGCGTACTTCACTTGCAGCCCTTTCAGAGCACAGGCTCTTCAGCCCGGCGCCGTCTGAAGCCCGGACGATGGCTACCCCTATGCAGCAAAAAGAGGCCGCGATCGAGCAGGCATCAGCTGGAGTAGTTCAGAACCAGCGCTCGTTCCTCGCGAACTATCGGCTGTCCCCTTCTGACTACGGCCACAAGCGCGGCACCCACACCGAGCGCCAAGCCAAGGAACAGGCCGAGAGCCATGATCAGCATCTTGCGAGGCCGCACCGGCGCCGAAGGCTCGGTAGCGGACTGATCGAGCTGAACCAACTGCAATTGCGAGAAATCGACACTCAGGTGCTCCAATCTAGCCCTCTGCTCGGTGAGCGCGGCAAGATTCGCAAGAAACAGCTCGTCGTTCGCGCGCCCCCGCAGCACCTCGACCTCCCGGTTATGGGAGAGCAGCGCCAGCTGTTTCTGGATCTCGGAAACCCGGGGTTCGGAAAAGTCATCCGATTGCCGGGCAATCAGGGCAGATCGCTCAGCCTCCAAGGCTTCCACCCCCATGAAATAGAGCGGTATCTGCTGATTGGTGACCTCGGTCCGGAAGATGCTTCCCTGTATTTCCCGATTGTTGTCGCCCAGGGCAGAAGGCGTGGTCGGCTTGGAAATATGCAGTCGCTCGGCAATCTGAATCGCCTCATTGAGCTGCTTGATGCGATTTTGCCGCCGAACCTGCAACTGCTGGCGAAGCGCTTTGAGTTCGTCCGTAAGCTGAATTGTCCGGAGGCTATCGGCTTCCAGAAGGGCCGCTATCTTGGCTTCCTTACTGGTGTCATAGGCTGCTCGCTGGACCGCTATCTGCCTCTCGACGCGTGTCAGGCGATTGGCCAGGAGAACGTTGAAATCATCCTGGATTCGTTGACGCTCCCGCTGCACCGCAGCCTCTATCAACCCGTTGACGATCGCAACGCCGTCGACTCCAGCCGGGAAGAGAAAGCGCAACCCCACAAAGGGTGAACTGGCCGGCACCTTCTTCAGGTCCGGGCGCAGCACGGTAAATCCGTCCCTGTTCAGTCGCTCGAGCATCTGCTCAAGCGGCTCGTCACCAACCCGCAGTGCAGCCGCCAACTCCGGATTATCACGGAAGAACTGCAAACGAACGCTGTAGGACTCCAGCGCCACACCCACCTGACTCAATGCCTTGGCGGGGCTCAGCTCCATGAGCTTGGTTTCATTGAGTCCATCGAGGTCCTTGAGCGCTATGGGTCGAAGCACGCTTTCCACCTGATATACAGGCGTCGCCAGCGTGGCGTACAGCGCGGAACAAGCGACGATGAAAAGCGTGACCCCCAGGATCAGGAACTTGTATGCCCAAAGGGAACCACACAGGGCGATAAGATCGATTTCGTCACTTCTGCGGGTTGGGGGAAGAGGGGCATTCATTGCGTAAGCGTCCTTGCAGAATCAGTTGCGTCAATACGACCAACCGAGCCAACGGAACTTTTCCAGAGGCAAAAGGTCGCCGGGCGACATGATAGCGATATGACACTCAAGAGCAATATCACATCTTGTCGCAGGCAAAATCGAGAGAGCGATATCTGCAAGAAGCCAGGTACAGCCGGGCGCGACCTATCCGGACGGTCGGATCGACAGAACGTAATCAGGGCATTCGATTGATAGCGGAGAGGACGGGGAAACTCGCCCTCGCCTCATCACTGGCGGGCAGCCCCAGGCAGGGTGGCACTGGCCTGCCGAGGCGTCGCCTCGGTGAAAGGCGGCCGATGGTTTGCGTACCGGCGTCTGCTCCACAACTGCGAACAGGTTCGAGGCGCCCGGAGCCGTCGGCGGTTCGCGAGCCGGAGCCGGGTGCCCTCCGGTCCTACACCGCCATCACACCCGCACCGGCTGCAGAACGGGTTTGGGCTTGCGGAACACCAGCACGTTGCCCGCCATCACCAGCCCCAGTCCGGCCAGCGCCGGCAGCGTCCACTGGTAGCCCTCGACGAACGCCGAGACATTCAGCGCCACCACCGGGAACAGCACGGTGCAATAGGCGGCGCGCTCCGGTCCCATGCGCCCGACCAGGGTCAGGTAGGCGGTGAAGCCGATCACCGAACCGGGGATTGCCAGGTACAGCAGCGAACCAACGTACTGCGGGCTGCCATCGAAAGTCAGCGGCACGCCTTGCACCACGCAGATCCCCAGCAGGATCAGCGAACCGTAGAGCATGCCCCAGGCGTTGGTGCTGAGCGGACGCAGGCCGGCCTTCTGCTGCAGGCTGGAAAGCAGGTTGCCGGCGGAGAAACACAGGGTGCCGGCCAGGGCCAGGCCCAATCCGTAGTATGTCTCACGCCCGGCGCCGTGGCTGGACAGCTCCGGCCAGAACAGCAGCACCAGCCCGGCCAGCCCCAGGGCACCCCCACCCAGCACGTTGGGGGCGATGCGCTGGTTGAAGAAGAGCCGCGCATTGAGCGCGTTCCACAGGGTCGCGGTGGAGAACACCACGGCGATCAGCCCGCTGGGGATCCACTGGCTGGCGGTGTAGAAGCACAGGAAGTTCACGCAGAACAGACACCCCCCCTGGGCCAGGCAGATCGCCTGGCCGCGCCGTCCCAGCGGCTGCAAGCGGCGTGACGCCAGCAGCAGGACGAACAGCACCAGCGCCGCCAGGCTGAAGCGGTAGGCGATGGACAGCGGAATGGCGACCACGCCGACCTGCAGCTTGATGGCGATCCAGGTGGTGCCCCAGATGAGCACGGTGAGCAGGTAGAGCGACAGGTTCATGGCGGCCTCCGGATGATAGATGAACAGTCTCCCGCCCTCCTCCGGCGCCGGCTTGCAGATTCTTGCGCTTATTGCGACAACCGGGCTGGCAACGCGCGCTCGCGCGAGTAGAGTGAGGCGCAACAGAGGAACGCCCATGCCCGCCATTCAACAGCTCGAAGTCTTCCAGTCGATGAACGCATCGCCAAACGCCCGCCTGGAGCGCTGCGCGGAGCTGGGCGACGGGCTGTCGGCGGCCATCTGGAGCAACAGTCACGACGCTCGCGACTACCACGCGCCCAGCCATCACACCCTGTCCTGCTACCTGAACGACGGCACCGGCACCTTCCGCCGCGGTGCCCCCGGCACCAAGGGCGCGCCGGACAAGCTGTGCGTGATGCCCGCGGGCGCCGAGTCGGCGTGGATCGTCAACGGCGACATCCGCCTGGCGCACCTGTACATCGGCCAGGAGCAGTTCGCCCTGGGCTGTATTCGCCTGCTCGACCGCGAGCCGCGCGAGCTGCAACTGCATGAACGCACCTTCCTCGACGACCCGCAGCAGGCCGCGCGCTTCCGCCAGTTGGTGAAGCTGGACTGGCACGAGCCGGGCGAACGCATCCGCACCAGCACGCTGGCCCATGACCTGATCGATCATCTGCTGCTGAATCAGGTTGGCCTGCGTGAAGGGCTGCGTTTGAAGGGCGGGCTGGCGCCGGCGATGCGCCGGCGGGTGGCCGACTATATCGAGCAGCGCCTGGACCAGCCGCTGTCGCTGGGCGAGCTGGCGATGCAGACGGCACTGTCGGAATACCATTTCGCGCGGATGTTCCGCGAGAGTTTCGGCATGCCGCCGCACCAGTACGTGCTGGCCCGCCGCGTGGCCCTGGCGCAACGCCTGCTGCGCGATACCCGCCAGCCGCTCGCCCAGGTGGCCCTGGCGTGCGGGTTCTCCAGCGCCAGCCATTTTGCCAACCGGTTCCGCTCGGTGGTGGGCGGGACGCCGGGGGAATTTCGGTTGGCGTTCGAGCGCTAAGGGCTGGAACGCGATCCGCCGGCAAGGCCGGCGTCAATCAAGGCTCGCGAGCATGCTCGCCCCTACAATCCCGGGCGTCAGCCCAGCACCGCCACCACGCCCCCGATCAGCGGCATGGCAGCAGCCGTCGGCAATGCCCAGCGCGGCCGCCAGGCCAGCAGCAGGACGAGCGCGGCGCCCGCGATCATCAGCAGGCACGCCCAGTAGACGATGCCCAATTCCGCCCCCATCCGGCGAATCGCATAAGCCAGCGCCAACGTCCCATCCAGTAGCGCGACGCCCCGTGACAGGCGCACGCGGAAAGCCGACGGCGCGCTGCCGAACAGCTCGCGATGATGGCGCGCCAGCGAAAGGCAGGCGGCGGCCAGCGCCAGCAGGTTGAGACCGAACACCAGCAGCATCAGGCGTACTCCTCGGTACGGGCGCGACGCACGCGCGCCGGCTCGGCGCCTTCGCGCCCCACTCGCCAGGCCAGGAACCCACAGCCCACGCCGATCACCAGCAGGCCGAGGTCGACGCCGGCCATCAGCCAGTCGCCTTCGGCGATCCGTGCCGTCAGCCGACCGGGCTCGGGACCGGACAGGCCGAGCAGCGATAGCAGCAGCGCCAAGGCGGCCAGCGCGCCGAGCTGCTCACGGGCCATGCCACGACCACCGCGACGCCACAGGGCATGGGCCAGCGCCAGCAGCCAGGCCACCACGAATGCCGTCGCCTCCCAGCGCCCGCGTCCGACCATCCCGGCGGGCAGCAGGCGTGACGCCGCCAGCAGCCCCAGCGAGGCCAGCGGCAGCCCGCCGCACACCGCGCCATTGAGCACCCGCACCCACGCCACGCCCCGATGCCCCCGCGTCTCGCGCTTGCTCACCCAGACCTGCAGGCCACCGAAGACCATCGCGCAGCCCAACAGGCCGAGGGCGAAATACATCACCCGCAGCAGATCGTTGCCGAACTGCGCCATGTGCAGGCCGGTCAGCCACGCATAGGTCTGGTAGCCCGGCTTGTAGGGCTTCTGCACATGCAGCAGCGCCCCGCTGCCGGCGTCGAACGACACGGTGCGCTGGTCGTTCACCATGCCACGGTCGATGGCCCGGCGTACCTGTACCATCGCCGCTGCATCGTTGGGGTTCTCGATGCTGATCCAGCCCACCTGACTGTCGTCGCCCCAGGCCTCGCGCGCCTTCACGAGCATGCGGTCGATGGACTTCGGAGGCTTGGCCGGCTTGCCCAGCGCCTCGCGGTCGAAGGCGCCCTGGACGTCATGGAAGAAGTGTTCCGCATCGTCCTGGTAGGCGGCCTTGATTCCCGCGGTCATGTAGAAGGTGATGAAAATCGCCAGCCCCGTGTAGGCCATCATCAGGTGGAACGGCAGGCCGAGCACGCCCAGTACGTTATGCGCGTCGAGCCAGGCGCGCTGCCTGGCCACGCTGGGCCGCAGGGTGAAGAAGTCCTTGAAGATGCGCCGGTGCACGATCACCCCACTGACCAGCGCCACCAGCATGAACAGGCCCGCGACGCCGACCACATAGAGGCCGAGCATCCCGCCATGCAGCTCGTAATGCAGTTCGAGGAAGAAGTTGCCGCCCACGGTTTCCGGCAGCACCTCGCCTTGCCGGGCGTCCACCCGGAAGGACTGGAACGCGCTGAAATCCGCCGGCTCCCAACCCGCGGTCCAGTACGGCATACGCTCGGTGGGCGGGAGCATCCAGTAGCCGTGGGCGTCGGGCGCGCGCTCGACGAGCAGGTCGCGCACCTGGTCGGCGCCGACGCTCACCCGCTCCAGCGGGAGCAACTGCGGCGTCATCCAGCGGGTGAGTTCCTTGTCGAACACCGACAGGGTGCCGGAGAACAGCACCACGAACAGAATCCAGCTGATCAGCAGTCCGCTCCAGGTGTGCAGGCCGGACATGGATTGGCGCAGGCTCATGGGCGCACCCCGTAACCGCCGGGGAGGAAGGCCGCCAGCCCCAGCAGCAGGCTCAGCGCCAGCGGCACCCAGGTTGCGCGCCAGGCGCTGCGAGCGGCGAAGACGTAGAGGATCGTGACGACCCAGACGAAGAAGCTGGCCAGGCTGGCAAAGGATACGCGGTCGGGACGCTCCATCGGCAGGTAGACGCTGAGGAAGGCGGTGGCGGTATAGGCCAGGGCGTAGCCACCGACCGCGGCGCTCAGGATACGTGCGGTGACGGCGCCGGCCTGGGCGCCGGTCATGCGTCGGGCGCGCGGGGAAGCAGACATGCGGGTGGATCCTGCGAAGCCCTCCGGGAAGTCCCCGGAGGATGATTGAAAAGCGGAATTATATGATATTGCTTCTCAATTAAAAGAAATCCGTCGTCGTCATTGTCAGCAGTCGTGTCCGCCAACCGCAACACGGCACAGGTGTCGCTGACGTCCAGCGCGCGGAGCAGGCCGCGGATCAGCGGGACTGCACAGAAGCCGTACGACGAAGAAAAACCTGCGGGCCGACCTGAACGTTATTTCCGTCAGTGCCCGCGCGCCACGTCCATCGCCCTCTCCAGCCCCTCGAAAACCCGTGGCGACAGGCACTGGGCGACGTTGAAACGCAGGAAGCCGGTCGCGCTCTGGCTGAGGCTGAAGACGTTGCCCGGCGCCAGCACCAGGTTGTCCGCCAGCGCCGCGCGGGACACCTCGGCGGCGTCCAGCCCGTCCGGCAGGCAGGCCCAGATGAAGATACCGCCGCGCGGCTCCAGCCAGGGCTGGATGTCCAGCGCGCGCAGGCGTTGCAGCGTCTCGCCCATCGCGTCGGCCAGGCGCGCGCGCAGGCTGTCCAGGTGGCGACGGTAGCTGCCCTTGCGCAGCAGCTCATAGAGCATTTCCGCGCTGAACGGGCTGTTGCCGAAACTGGTGGCCAGCTTCAGGTCCACCAGGCGCTCGCACCATTGCGGCTGGGTGGCGATGTAGCCGCAGCGCACCGAGGCGGACAGCGTCTTGGAGAAGCTGCCGACCTGGATCACCCGTTCCAGCCCGTCGAAGGCCGACAGGCGCGGCGCGCTCTCATGCTCGAAGTCACCGAAGATGTCGTCCTCGACGATCAGCAGGTCATGGGCCTCGGCCAGCTTCAGCAAGCGATGGGCGATCAGCGGCGAGAGCACCGCGCCGGTCGGGTTGTGGAAGGCCGAGTTGGTGATGTACAGGCGCGGCCGATGCTGTTCCAGCAGGCTCGCCATGACGGCGATGTCCGGCCCGGTCGGCGTGTAGGGTACGGCCACCACCTGCACGCGGTGCGCGCGCAGCAGGGCCTGGAAGTTGAAGTAGCCGGGGTCGTCCACCAACACGCAGTCGCCCGGCTCCAGCAGGAAACGGCAGATCAGGTCGATGGCCTGGGTGCCGTTGTCGGTGAGCACCACCTGCTGCGGACCGACCGGCACCCCATAGTCGGCCAACCGCCGCGCCAGTTGTTCGCGCAGGCCGGCGTGGCCGTAGGGGCGGCCGTACTCCAGCAGGCTCGACTGCGGCGCCCGGGCGATCTGCCGCAGCGCGCGGCGCAGCTCGTCCTCCGGCAGCCAGGACGGCGGCAGCCAGCCGCAGCCGGGCTTGAGCGAGGTGTCGGCGGCCTCCAGGGACTGCCGGGATATCCACAGCGGATCGATGCTGCGGTCCAGCGCCGGGCCGATTTCCGCCAGCGACAGCGGCGGCGCGTGACCGCTGACATAGAAGCCGGAACCGCGCCGGGCGGCGATCACGCCATCGGCGGCGAGGCGGTCGTAGGCTTCCACCACGGTGGTCTTGGACACGTCCAGTTGCGCGGCCAGCTGGCGGATCGACGGCAGCCGCTCGCCCGGCACCAGCGCCCGCGCGGCCAGGCGCTCACGCACATGCCGCATCACCGAATCGACCCGCGTGCCCTTTGGCCTGCCCATGCCGCCCCTCACCTGCCCCTGGATAATTTGTACCGGGATAATTTGTACCGGGATAATTCACAGACAGTTTGCGCAAATTGTACCCATCTGTCACTGGCCGCCCGGCGGGCCCGGGCGCATCCTCGAAGCTCGCTTTCCTGCTGGATGACCCACCATGAACGACACTCTCGCCATGAACCGCAATCTCGGTGGCTGGCTCAGCGGCTTCCTCGGCGTCCTCATCTTCAGCGGCTCGCTGCCGGCGACACGGGTGGCGGTGGCCGACTTCGACCCGACCTTCCTCACCCTCGCCCGCGCCAGCATCGCCGGCCTGCTGGCGGCGGCGATCCTGATCGTGCTGCGGCAGAAGTTGCCCGCGCGCCGGGACCTGGTTCCGCTGCTGGTGGTCGCCGGCGGCGTGGTGGTGGGCTTCCCGCTGCTCACCGCGCTGGCGCTCAAGCACGTCAATTCGGCCCACGCCATTGTCTTCGTCGGCCTGCTGCCGCTGGCCACCGCGCTGTTCGGCGTGATGCGCGCCGGGGAACAACCGCGCCCGGCGTTCTGGATCTGTTCGCTGCTGGGCAGTGCCGTGGTCGCGGGCTTCGCCCTGTCGCAGAGCGGCGCGGGCAATTTCACCGGCGACCTGCTGATGCTCGCGGCCATCCTGGTCTGCGGCCTGGGCTATGCCGAAGGTGGACGCATCGCCCGCCACCTGGGCAGTTGGCAGGTGATCTGCTGGGTGCTGGTGCTGTCCCTGCCGCTGATGCTGCCGCTGGCCTGGTACACCCAGCCCGAGACGTTCAGCGGCGCCAGCTGGCCGGCCTGGCTGAGCCTGGGCTACGTGTCGCTGTTCAGCATGCTGATCGGCTTCTTCTTCTGGTACCACGGCCTGGCCACCGGCGGCATCGCCGCGGTCGGCCAGTTGCAATTGCTGCAGCCGTTCTTCGGTCTGGCGCTGGCCGGCCTGCTGCTGCACGAGCAGGTCAGCCCGCTGATGGCCGGAGCCACCGTCGCCGTGGTGCTGTGCGTCGCCGGAGCCAAACGCTTCGCCCGCTGACCGCTGGTTTCCTCAGAGCCCGTTCACGACCAGCTGCGCGTCCCGCCCGAGAAGATTCGCGGTATCATCGGACGTTTGCGTACTCGGCTGGATCGCCGGAAGGAAGCTCGGATGAAGCCACCCGCCGAATCTCCACTGCCCGCCGTGGAGCGCGACGAGTTCGCGCCACGGCCACGGCTGACCCTGGGCAGCCATGTGCACAGCGGCTTCGACCTGCGCAGCGGACGCATGCAGAACATCTCCCGGCACCGCGCCGCGCTGGCTTTCCTGTACGACAACATGCCGGTCTCGGGCAGCATAACCCCACGTTCGGGCCGCGAGATCCGGGTGTTCCGCGATGACCGCATCGTCCGCGTCAGCCGCCAGCTGGAACTCGAACAGGCCTGGCGCCTGGACCTGCGCGAGCTGGGCTTCAAGCCGGCGATGCGGCGCAGCGATGCGCTGGAGGACAGCGCCGGAGAAATGTTCGAGCTGCCCGACGACAGCGCCTGGCAGAGCTTCATGCGCGAGGGCCTGCCGCAGTTGCGCGAGCAGGGCTGGGAAATCGACGTGCGTCCGGAATTCGTCTTCGACATCTCGCCGGTGGAAGACTGGTATGCCGAGATCGAGGAGACCGAGGACCGCCAGTGGTTCGACCTGGAGCTGGGCATCCAGGTCGACGGCCGCCGCATCAGCCTGCTGCCGTCGCTGATCGAACTGATCCGGCGCATGCCGGCACTGCTCGACCCGGCCGCCCTCGCCCGCCACGCCGACGACGAACAGCTGGTGCTGCGCCTGGATGCCGGGCGCAGCCCGATCCACACCTGGCAGACGGCCTCGGAACGCCCGCTGCGCGTCTCGCTGCCGTTCGGCAAGCTCAAGCCGATGCTGGGCACGCTGTCGGAGTTCTATATCGGCGACCTGCCGCCGGTGCGTCGCCTGCGCATGGGCGCGCCCGACGCCTCGCGCCTCTCCGAACTGGAAGAACTGCCGCTGGCCTGGGAAGGCGGCGAGCAACTGCGCGAGATCGCCCACCGCCTGCGCGACTACCGGGCGCGCCCGGCGGCCATTCCCGAAGACCTCAACGCCGAGCTGCGCGCCTACCAGCACGAAGGCCTGAGTTGGATGCAGACCCTGCGCGAAGTCGGCGCCAGCGGCATCCTCGCCGACGACATGGGCCTGGGCAAGACGCTGCAGTCCCTCGCCCACATCCTGCTGGAAAAGCAGGCCGGGCGCCTGACCACGCCGGCGCTGGTGATCATGCCCACCAGCCTGATCCCCAACTGGCTGGACGAAGCCGAGCGCTTCACCCCCGACCTGCGCGTGCTCGCCCTGCACGGCGCCGGGCGGCGCAAGGCGTTCGCCAGGATCGCCGAGCACGACCTGATCCTCACCACCTACGCCCTGCTGCCGCGCGATGCGGAGAAGCTCGCGCAGCACGAGTACCACCTGCTGATCCTCGACGAGGCGCAGAACATCAAGAACGCCGGCACCAAGGCGGCCCAGGCCGCGCGCCGCCTGCACGCGCGCAACCGCCTGTGCCTGACCGGCACGCCGCTGGAGAATCACCTGGGCGAGCTGTGGTCGCTGTTCCACTTCCTGCTGCCCGGCTGGCTGGGCGACGCGCGCCAGTTCGCCATCGACTACCGCACCCCCATCGAACGCCACGGCGACCAGGCGCGGCTGATGCACCTGGCCGCGCGCATCCGGCCCTTCCTGCTGCGCCGCACCAAGGAACAGGTGGCCTCGGAACTGCCGCCCAAAAGCGAGTTCGTCCAGCACATCGAACTCAGCGAGGCGCAGCGCGACCTCTACGAAACCGTGCGCCTGGCGCTGGACCGCAAGGTGCGCGACGAGATCGCCCGGCGGGGCCTGGCGCGCAGCCGCATCATCATCCTCGAGGCACTGCTCAAGCTGCGCCAGGTGTGCTGCGACATCCGCCTGGTGAACAGGGAAGTCCCGCCGCCAACCGGCAAGTCGGCGCGCGCGGTGACCTCGGGCAAGCTGGTCTACCTGCTGGACATGCTCGAAGAACTGCTCGCCGAGGGCCGCCGCGTGCTGGTGTTCTCGCAGTTCACCTCGATGCTCGCACTGATCGGCGAGGCGCTGGCCGAGCGCAACCTGGACTACGCCCTGCTCACTGGCGACACCCGCGACCGCCGTGCGCCGGTGAAGAACTTCCAGGAAGGCCGCGTGCCGCTGTTCCTGATCAGCCTGAAGGCCGGCGGCGTGGGCCTGAACCTGACCGCCGCCGACACCGTGATCCACTACGACCCCTGGTGGAACCCGGCCGCCGAGAACCAGGCCAGCGACCGCGCCTACCGCATCGGCCAGGACAAGCCGGTGTTCGTCTACAAGCTGATCGCCCGTGGCACGGTGGAAGAGAAGATCCAGTTGCTGCAACGCGACAAGGCGGCGCTGGCCGCCGGCATCCTCGAAGGCACGGGCTCGGACTGGCAACTGGACGACGCGGACATCGACGCGCTGTTCGCGCCGCTGCCCAAGGCGGTTTGAGTGACTCGTCGGGAACTCGGCCCGATGCCACGCAATGCATTTCCCGCGGGGCTCTCGTACAAGCGGACTCCGTCCGCGATCGCATTGCAGCGGGTTATCGCGGACGGAGTCCACTCCTACGAAAAGCGTGGCATCGCTTCGACGGGAAACTCAGCGCATCCCCCAGCCATGACTGACCAGCACCGATTGCCCGGTGAGCGCCGCCGAGGGGAAGCTGGCGAGGAACAGCACGGTCTGCGCGACGTCGTCGACGGTGGTGAACTCGCCGTCCACGGTGCCGCCGAGCATGACCTTCTTCACCACCTCATCCTCGCTGATGCCCAGTTCCCTGGCCTGCTCGGGAATCTGCTTTTCCACCAGCGGCGTGCGCACGAAGCCGGGGCACACCACGTGGGAGCGCACGCCGTGCGGCCCGCCCTCCTTCGCCAGTGTGCGGGCCAGGCCTAGCAGCCCGTGCTTGGCGGTGACGTAGGCGGACTTCAGTGGCGAAGCCTCGTGGGAATGCACCGAGCCCATGTAGATCACCACGCCGCCGCGCTTCGCCGGGTACATGTGGCGCAACGCGGCGCGGGTGGTGAGGAAGGCGCCGTCGAGGTGGATCGCGAGCATCTTCTTCCAGTCGGCGAAGGAGTAGCTTTCCAGCGGATTGACGATCTGGATGCCGGCGTTGGAGACGAGGATGTCGAGGCTGCCAAAGGTCGCCACCACACGCTCGATGCCCGCGTCCACCACCTGCTCGTCGGTCACGTCCATCGCCAGCGCCAGGGCCTTGCCGCCCTCACGCTCGATCTCGTCCACCACGCGTTGCGCGGCGTCCTGCTGCAAATCGGCGATGGCTACCGCCGCGCCGGACCGGGCCAGGGTCAGGGCGATCTGCTTGCCGATGCCACTGGCCGCGCCGGTGACCACTGCAACCTTGCCGTTCAATTGCGTCATTTCATCCTCCGGGTTCAGCGTTCGACGTCGGTCGCGCAGCAACTGGGCGACCCTGACGGTACAGGGTGCAAGGCGGCGCCAGGGTAGCGGCGCGGCGGATGTCCCGCTCAGTCACGGCGCAGCTGGATACTGCCGTCGCGATGCTGGCGATAGAGCGTGTAAGGCAGGGACACCGTGTCGGTCAGGCCGGACAGCAGCATGTCCGCCAGTGGCCAGACGACCGTTGCACCGCTGACGCCGCCGCGCGGCACGAAGGGCTCGCCGTGCATCCAGCAGAGATCGTAGGTCACCCCGCTGTATACCCGGGGAATCGCCTCGCAATAGGTGCCTTCGAGCTTGATGTCGCGGGTGCTGACCACCTCGTCGCTGCGCAGCGTATGCATCGATCCGCAGCCGGCCAGGCCGGCCGCGAGCATCAGTAGAACGGACAATCGAATGTGCATCATGGTTTCCTTTCCTTGTCGTGCGGGCATCGTTCCGTCACCAGCCCTTGAGCTGGTCCCAGCGCCAGTTGCGGTACTGGTAGATCAGCGTCCCCAGCAGCCCATAAGCCGCCGCCATGCCGAAGAGGATCAGGATCCTGTCGGCCACGGCGGAGAGTGGCAGGTTCATCTGGTTCATTTCTACCACGGCGCGGATCGCCCAGGTGGAGGGAATGGCGTCGGCCAGCAGTTGCACCCAGTGCGGCATGGCCTGCGGCGGCCAGGTGAAGCCGGCCATGTAGAACAGCGGCAGGGTGATGAAGGTCATGGTCAGGTAGACCGCTTCCTCCGAGGGCAGCAGCTCGGCGATGAACTCGCTCATGGCGATCACCGCCAGCAGGAACGGCAGCACCAGCCCCATCAGCATGAAGAACGAGGCCGTCTGCCGGTAACCCATCATCCACGGCCAGATCACGTAGAAGAGCATCGCCAGCACCGTCCAGATCAGCAACTGCGCGGCGTAGCGACCGAAGCGCGTGGAGGTCGGCTGGCGCAGCGAGCGCGGGGTGCCGCCGCGCAGGTTGAGGTTCACCCGCGTGCAGGAGAGCAGCAGGCTGTGCTGCAGGATCAGCGTCACCAGCCCCGGCAGGACGATGGCGGCGAAGCTGGTGCCGGGGTTGAACAGGTCGGTGAGCTGGCCGATGACCGGTTGCAGCAGGACGTTCGCCTGGGGCTCGGAGAAACCGCCGCGCATCAGCCGCTCGCGGTTGTAACGCAGCGACAGCTCGTTGTAGGTGGCGCTGATGTCCTGCTGGATCTGCCCGTTGGCCATGCGGTTGGTGGCGTCGCCGAAGATCGGCACGGTCACCGTCTCGCCGCGCAGCACGCGTTTCTCGAAGTCCAGCGGGATCACCACGATGGCGAACAGCTTGCGCCAGGCCAGGTCGTGCTGGGCGTCGGGCAACTGGTCGTAGCCGAGGGTGGCGATCTTCGGCGCGGCGTCGAGCAGGCGCACCAGTTCGCGGGATACGGCGCTGTGGTCCATGTCGATCACCGCCACCGGCAGGTCGTTCATGGTGCGGTGGGCATAGGGCAAGGTGGTCAGCGCCACCGACAGCACCATCAGCAGCCATAGCGGCTTGCCCAGCATGTTGCCCAGGGATTCGCGGAAGACGCTCCAGAAGTTCTCCATGCTCGCTCCTTACGCCGGGCTCAGGTCGAGGCGCCGGCGCAGGCGCATCTTGGCGATCATGTAGGCCAGCAGCGGGTACAGCAGCAGCTTGCAGCAGGTGTACAGCCCCGACTCGGCCGGCGCACGGCGCAGGAACTGGTCGAACAGGCCGTGCAGGGTGTGGGTCAGCGGCTCGGCCTCGGCGATCACCCGGGCGATCTGCGGCATCGCCAGCTCCGGCAGCAGCACACCGGAATAGGTCTGTGCCAGGCCAATCAGCAGGCCGATCAGCGAATAGGCGCTGAAACGGTTGGCGGTGAAGATGAACAGCACCAGCCCGACGCTCTGCGCCGCCGCCACGTAGCAGACGGTGATCGCCAGCATCCACCAGGGATTGCCGTTGATCCGCGCGCCATTGAGTTCCACCAGCAGGAACAGCTCCACCATCAGCAGTGTGCTGAACAGCAGGGTATAGGGCGCCAGCTTGCCCAGCAGGCGTACGCCGAGGGCCTGGGCGCGCAGGATGTGCGGCGACGACGCGCGCAGCTCCGGCGCCTCGCGGGCCAGCACGTGTACCGTGGCGACGATCACGAAGAGTTGCAGCAGGTGGACGATGGCGGCGAACTGCTGGAAGTAGATGTAGTTGCCGCTGGCGTTGAACAGGCTCTCGTAGGACACCGCGACGTTCGCCAGCGCCGGCATCGGGCGGTCCATGCCGGTGGCCAGGCGTGGCCGCAGTTCGGCGTTGAGCGAACTCATCAGGCCGCTGAAGTCCTGGGTCGAGTAGAAGCCGGCGGAGTAGAACAGCGAGTTGTAGTACAGCTCGGCGGTGGGTTGGCGGCCGGCCAGCGCGTCCGCCTCGAAGTCGCGGGGAATGTAGAGCAGCGCGTAGTCGTCGGCCATGCGCAGGCGGCGCAGGCCCTCCTGCAAACCGCCGCCGAGCACTTCCACCTTGGCGTGGGAGCCGGCATCCAGCTCGCGCACGATGCGCCGCGACAGACTGCCGTGGTCGGCGTCGACCACGGCCACCGGCATGTCCAGCAGGGTGCCGGCCTGGTACACGCCGCTGATCACCACGAACAGCAGCAGCGGCCAGAGCCAGCCGAGCCAGTGGATGGTCCAGCTGCGCAGGGCGACTCGCGTTTCG
The DNA here is from genome assembly GCF_000349845.1 of Pseudomonas sp. ATCC 13867. Taxonomy (NCBI): domain Bacteria; kingdom Pseudomonadati; phylum Pseudomonadota; class Gammaproteobacteria; order Pseudomonadales; family Pseudomonadaceae; genus Pseudomonas; species Pseudomonas sp. ATCC 13867. The sequence continues at coordinate 4,393,943 of NC_020829.1, forward strand.
CTGCCGAAGGCCTGGGCGAAACGCTGCAGGTTGCGCCTTACTGCTGCCAGTGCCACAGCGCGCTCATCCCGGGACGCAGACCGTCCACCGGCTTCTCGGGGTAGAGCCGCACCTCGAAGGTCTTCAGGTCGAAATCGCCAGTGGCACGGGTGGCACGCTTGGTGGCGAAATCGCCGAGCGGCGCGATGTAGCTGACCCTGGCCATGACCTGGGCGTTCTTCAATGCCGGTACCTGGAGGGCCACCTCCTCGCCCTTCTTCACCTCGGCGAGGAGGTCTTCCCGCAGGTTGAACACGAAGTAGCTGTCGGACAGCCGCACCAGCGTCAGCAACGGGCTGTAGGCGTTGATCAGCTCCCCCTGCTCCGCCGGGATCGGCCCCACTTCGCCGTCCACCGGGGCCACCACGTTGAGGTCGTCGGTCTGCGCCTGCAGTTCGAGAATCTGCGCATCGGCCCGGCGCACCGCCGCCTCCAGCGCGCGGCGGCGCTCCTCGCGGTCGCCCCGGGTGCCTTCGTCGAGATTGGCCTGGGCCTCCGCGACGCGATTGCGCGCCACGTCGCGGCCACGGCGGGACAGGTCCAGTTGCGCCCGGGACACGAAACCGCGCCCGGCCAGTTCCTCGTTGCGCTGGTACTCCAGCTCCGCGTTGCGCAACTCGGCCTGGGCCTGGGACAGGCTGGCCTGCAGGGCACGCAGGGTTTCCTCGCGGGTGCCGTGGAGGGATTCGTCGAGGTTGGCCTGCACCTGGTTGCGCGCGGCGCGCAGGGAGTCCAGCTGGGCTTGCAGTTCCGGGCTGCTGAGGGAAATCAGCAGATCACCCTGCTTCACATCGTCGCCGCGCCGCACGTGCAGCACTTCGACCCGGCCCTTGGCCTTGGAAGCGACGATGACAGTGGTGGCGTCCGCTTCCCCCTGCAGCAGCAGGGGCTGGCTGTGCAGGCGGAGATAGAGGGTGATGGCGATGATCACCAGGATCAGCAGGGGTGCGAACAGCTTCCATCCCTTCATGGGCTCGGTCTTCCTCGGCGGCCGGATGCACCGATGGTAGTGCATCCGCCGCCACTTCGACGGCCCTGGATCAAACCCGCCGGGCGATCAGCGCTCGTCGTCGCTGATCAGGTCGCGCTCGCCGCCACGCTGCGGCGAGGCGGGAGATGGGAAGCGCGAGGAAGCATAACGCACCACCAGGATCGCCAGCGCCAGCAACAGCAGGGCCACCGAGACCAGGATGATGCCGTCGTCCGGCACGTGGTTGTGCTGGATGTCGGCGATCATCAGACGGGTCAGCGCGGTCATCGCCACGTAGATCAGGAAGCGCACCGGCATGTGGTTGGTCTTGAAGTAGATGCCGACCATCGCGCCCAGCTCGAGGTAGATGAACAGCAGCAGGATGTCGTCGATGCTCGCGTGGCCCTTGCCCATCATCTCGCCGAAGGCCACCGCCGCCGACCAGAACACCGTGCCGCCGATGGCGAACAGCGCCAGGTAGTGGAAGCCCTCCACCAGAAGATTGCCCAGGGATTCGGCACAGCCGTGCATCCGTTCACGCAGGCGCTCGGCCCAGTCCAGTTTCATTCGTCGGTTCTCCGCGTCTCAAAGGATTCCTGGCGTAAAGCCTGCAAGCACTACGCCATTGATCTTGCGCAGTCATGGCACAGCCTCGCTGCGGCAACATGACGGCGAACTTTTCCGGTGGCCCTCCGGTCAATCCAGAGGCACGCCCCACAACAGGCAGGACCGATTCATGGAAAGTCCCTTTCAGGTACTGACCGACGCCTTCCAGCAGCAGTACCGCGTCAACTTCAGCGTCGAACGTCCCGACGGCAGCATCGCCCTCACCCTTTCCACCGAGAAAGGTGTCGCCGCGCGCCGCCTGATCCGCAGCAGCCAGTTGCAGGACCCGGAACAGTTGCAACGCTTCATCCAGAGCATCCGTTTTGGCATCGCCATAGAACAGGGTCGCCTGGCGCCACAGCTGCTGGCCTCGATGACGCGGGGCGGCGACGGCCTGCCTATCGCTTCCTAAGCCCAATTCCCACCTTCTGAAATTTCTGACTGACGGCGCCTCGCGCCGGTCACGTCGGAACAGCTGCGCGCGCCAACAGAGCGCGCGCACTGCTTTGGGCCACAACTGAATCCGACCGAATACCGGCATGCCATGTCCCTGCGTCCAGGCTTCTGACGAATGGTTCGCGCAACGGTAGTAGCATTGCGCAACTATTTTACTGTATAAACAAACAGTAATTTCCACTCCCCCAACAAGAGAAGGCTTACGAGGTGATGAATGGCCGTCGAAGTGGTGTACCGCAGCAGCCGCGATCCAGAGCGCCTGTTGGCAATTTTCTATACCGTATTACTGCCAACAAGTTTTCGTCCTATCTAGGCGCCGAAAAAACTTTAGAAATCCTATAGATACAGCCCCTCTATTCTGAAAGGCAGCTCATGGAGAATCTGATGCCTAGATGTGGAAAATCCCCTGATGCCTAGTTGCACCGCTTTCTCACGGTCCCGGCCCGAGCCTAGGGCGACCTGCAAGGCTCACGCGCGTATACGGACTAAATAACCCACTCCGATAAAGAGACCCATTATGGCCATCGAGACTTTGTACCGTAGCACTCGCGATATGGAGACTATTTTTGTGGACCGCAAACTTGCCGATGCTCACGACCAGATGCTTGAGTTGGCTGAAGCACTTACAGATGTACTTCTGAAAAACGTGCCTAATCTGGACGAAAAGACGGCAGAAGATGCTGGAATATTTATGGCAAAAAATAGGGCGTCTTTTGCAGCAGCATTCAAAAATAACCCGTCCGCGCTAGCCGAAATTCCTAATGTTTCAGAATGATTAGTTTGACCAATAGCTTAGCGTATTCAATACACCTAACGTCTCGCCCCACGGAGCAGAGGAAAACGCGTCAACCATCTGTTCAACACCTTCTTCAGCCGTCATGCTCCCAACGCCGTCAATTTTTATAAATGAAGACCACGCACACTACTATTCAAAAAAAGCCCGCCTGTTAGGGCGGGCTTCGACGTAGCACAGCAAACTCTTACGACTGGAGCCAAGACTCCACTGCCTCGGCACCGTACTGAGCCTTCCACGCTTTGAGAACCTTGTGGTTGCCGCCCTTGGTCTCTACAACCTCACCAGTTTGCGGATTCCTGTATACTTTGACTGCGCGCTCACGGCGTTTCGGCTGAGCAGTGCGAGTAGCACGATTCTGCCCGCCGACAGGATCCAAGAGGGCAACAATATCACGCAGAGACTTTCCGTACTGAGAAAGGAGCTGCTTGAGCCTCTCCTCAAACTCAATCTCTTTCTTCAGCCCAGAATCGTTCTTAAGCGACTCGAGGAGCGCCAGTTGCTCCGCCAATTGCTTTTCAGCGGCACGAAATTCAGCAAGCTTCGACATGACTACTCCCTTGAGACGAGTTAGATATTTTGCAAAATATACCTTACTAGATAAATTACCACCATCTGTTCTATGACGCCTCCAAAAATTGCCTATACAGATAACTACCCGACCACAGGCCTCACTACCGCGCTCAGTTGTGCCTCATTGCATTTAAAAGCAGCAGTAATCCCGCGCAGATGCTGATCAACGGCCTCCGACCAAAGGCAAACGGACCAGCAGATCTCGAATGGCTATAGCGTTACACGGCAAGCGCTCAGCAATACCGATACCGATACCGATACCGATACCGACGACATTAACTACTTGAGAGATATCGCGCAGGAGGCGCACTACCTAGTCAATTTGAATCCCCCTGCCCGCACCGTCGCAAGCGCCTTCAGGGAGGCCCGGTTGAGCGAATAGTAACGAGCGCACTTTAAATGTGTAGAACGCATCAAGGTTCAGCCGTCGGCTACCTTAGGCCTCCCTCTATGATCATTAATTGCCGCCTAGATGCAGCGGCTGTAAATCTCTTAGCTTCTGTATAAGCCGGATCGTCGTAGCAATCTTTGACACGCTCCTGCGAGTCAAATTCAACAAGGGCCACCCGCTGGTCCTACTCTTGAAGATGATTGGTCCTCCCCCCAAGTGGCGACCCCTTGCTATGGCCACTTGGGGCGTTCCCCTCCCTCCTTCGCTAATGATTAGCCGACTACCTACCAGATCGACTGGTTCAGCAGCTGAATCCATAGCCTCAAATAGCCCACTCTAAGTCAACCCAGGAATGCTCTCTTCGGCTCGCTATGCTCCGGCGAGCCAGTTATGCGATGGTCAGCATACGTATCGATCATGCTGCACGGGCTCTGAGCGCAACTCCAAGAGCATGCTACATCCATCAGCCCTCCACATCTCTCGAGCCACACCAGGGACCATAGAGATCAGCAGCACCATCCAAAGCAGCATTTCCGCCTAGGCTTGCTGCTCATCATTCATGTTTACTCCAGGCAGCAAGACACCCTGCCCCCCAGGCAATAGGTGTATTACCATTCGATTTTCGACAGGGAGGTTGTGATATGGATTTTGTGGCAACAGGAGCGTTGTTTCTGTCGGCAATTGGTTTGCTAATCGCCTACTTCGCCATGCCACGGGAAAATCGTGAGGATATGCTTGCGTTCTTGCAGCGCGCATTTGGAGCTGCAAAGACAACCGTCAGCGGCTGCCTAGGTTTCCTGGCATTGTTACTGCCATTTCTCGTAGTGCTCACATCGTTCTACGGGATCTGGCTGTTCTATTCCAGTGAAGAGCCTATCAGGCGAGGGGAAGTGATCATCGTTGGCCTACACATGATCAACAGCCTGTTCTACATTTTCATCAGTGCCAAGGTAGTATCCATGGCTCTGAAAGAGCGAAACCCGCAGAACCTCGACAACGCCGTTGTCGCCCCATACGAAAAAACCCAGCAATAGCTGGGCTTTTACTCGCTATACTTCGAGGTCGCTGCCGGATCTCGATCGCTTAGGCCGTGGTAAGAAACTACCCGCCTTGAACTTTGGATGATTAGCCCAAGCCTTTTTTCCGTTGGCGCTCTGGACTTTCCATTGATTTCCCTCAAGGGCCCGCCTGATGGCACCCTTCGCCGCCGAGACAGCATTGAACTTCTCGTTCCAGTACTCGACATAATCCCGCACTTTCTTATCGAGATGCGCTGCTAACTCATCATCCCGCTCAGACAAATGCTCCCGTAGCTCCATCCCCACTATTTCGAGAAATTTCTCCAATTGTATGTCGAGAATTTCTTTCTCAGCTGCATTGGCCTCTTCAGGGCACTCAAACTCCTTGACGGTGCGACCCAACACGACGAGCAGATAGGTGACCTTCGGATCAGCACGGGTGTAAGACTTGACGCCATCCGCCGAAATCAATTCGATGAATTGCAGGACTTCTTTCTTCTCAACGTTGGTACCGGTCATCATTCACTCCTAAGCAATCCTACTGAAGCCCAGCCCCGTCGCCCAGCCAAACCTGATCAGGCAAAAGCTCTGTCTCTAACGTTGGCCTGCCGATTGGCGCAGACCCTGCTGTTGAATAGTGATGCCTTGCGCTTCTTTGCACAAATCTAGCGCGCAGGCTGTCTTCGAGGCTGGGGCCCTCTATAGGTCGGTAGAGGCTTCTCGACAGGTGTGTATTCCAGTGATGCTGCCCTTCGATTCCAGTTATTGTGACCCACCCGCGCTGGAGGTTGTGTCCAGCCATTCCAGTAGTTGTGGTCCACGACGCCAACGATCCTGACCCACCCTTGAAATAGCTAGGGATGGTCTGAAAAAGCCCCAACTCGAAAAATGCGCCCCAGTAGCCACGCGACTTACAGGCCTGCAAACTCGAAAAAGGCAGGCTTTTTCAGAGTTTCCCTAGGCAACTGGTCGCCGCAGAAGTGAAGCGAGTAATTGCTACCTGCCAATATGTAGCCGCGGAGTTACATCTGGTTTGGTCTCGCGCATGTACTGGCCTTGGCCAGTACTTTTACTCGCCCTGGCTATCTCCAACTAATCGTAATCGACAGAGTAAGGCTAAAAGTGAGCGGCTAGGGAGACCTAGATCTATGCACCAATCATCAATCAGCGGAAATTAGCTATAAATTCTGCGTGTTCGGATCAGTGATTCACGGAGATAGTATGCTCTAGCAGACCCTGTCTCTACTATTCCCGTAAGAAGATCCAAACAAGCTTCGTACATTTTAAGACTTAGCTTGTCAGTGAGCTTAAAAAACTTAGCGATTGCCATTTCTAGGCAATATGCAGAATTTCCTTGAGATGTCAGAATGCTCGAATTCTTCCTGTACTCAGCTGCCAAAACATGAATGCCATCGTCAAAAAACAAGTCGTGGAATTGATACATGAGCGAGCATAGCGACTCAAAAACCAAGCTGTTACATGCTGAACGCCTACAAAATTCAAGCAAGTATTGCGACCCTGTCGTTATCGCTTTGACCCGATTTGGATGTTTCTGATACACGCCATCGCTGTACAGCATACCGCGTAAAAATGTATTTAGATCATGCTGATGACCTGAGTAAGGTGTATATACAGCATTTAGTGCAATTTCATGCAACTGAGACTCCAATAAGCACCAGAGTTCCCACATACCTTTATAGTCAGACCGTTGCTCCATAGCGGTGTCGAATCGAAGCTTAACAAGATATATAAAGCTAGGCGCTTGTTGGCATCCCGCCAGCAGAAGATCACGAACGGGCCTAAAATTATCACTTTTGCTGGCAATGACATGCTCGGCCAAGCAGTTCTGTATAACTACAGCCACATCATGATTCAATCGAAATGATCGATTTGACGAGCGATTTTTATGTTCATTTTCCTCCTCATATACTATTGAAACGGTCTTATATAAAAGACTAAGACTGTTATCATCATAGTTGCCGAGAGGGAGCATCAGCATCGGAATATGGATGCGCCACAAGGAGTGAGATTCCGGTGTGATTTCAGATGGGGAAAACTCAAATTCTGCCCCGAGAATCTTTTCTCGAAACTCTGAAACAAGCGTGCTCCATTCGCTAGGCGGTGTGTCAGGGTCGCTATTTGGAACCGCTCGCACGGACGTGTAGCGCGATGCAAGCTCGAAGCGTGCAAACTCCAAAGCTCCACTAATGCAGCTGCTAGCAAAGCTCTCATCCATGTTCCAGAGGTAATCACGCACTCCTTTAGCAGCAGACGCACATACATGTATGTTGACATGCGTTATCGCCGTAGCGATTGCATAATAAATCTCTTCGCGCGGTTCTGGATCAAGCTCAAGTTCCAAGAGCTTCGCAAGAACGTACGCACAAGCGGCAGCTCCATTAGAATCGGTAGCATCGACCGCCATATGACCGCTAATGTCATCCGAGTTCAAGTGGATTACTTGAGTTATCACCTCCAAGCACCAGTTAACATCCTCAACTGACAGGGTGTCAAAATAATCTCTTACTGCAACTGCAGCCGTAGTGGCAACCGCACCTAGCGCCATTATTTCAAAGCGCCCAACTTCCCCCTTAATTAGAAGGTCCAGGATTTTTCTTGCATCTGCGATAGCTTCGTCGACTCCAATCAGCTCAGAGCTGCTAGTTTCATTGTTTTCAAATTTTTTCCTAGACCACAGATAGAGTCGCTGGACGGAAAAGTCATGAGCATGAATTTCCTGGTGTTCACGCTGAGCCTGCTGAAGATCTTCGCTAAGGGCCTGAGTGGATTGAAAAATGATCCTATTGTTTTCCTCGTCCGGAACAGCCTCCCAGCTTCGCGTATCAACTCTATGAACCAAGAACTTCAGGCTGGTGCTTTCACCTGCCTCCGCAAGTGTGCTCAGTTCGTCAATAATCTCATACGCCGCAGATCTATCCTCTTCAATGAACTGGAATTTAACCAGTAATGCCTCTAGAGATTCCCCTCTCCAAGGCTTAAGAGCTGAATTTTTTCTCTCTTCAGCAAAGAACTCAGACCAGGGATCGAAGCGCATCGCAAACCAATTTAGTTCCTGACTGCCTCTTTCCTCGAGTTGACGAATTAGATCTAATGTGTAGAGATTGGTGCATTTAAGCAACGGGTACGCTGCACTGCCGACCTGCTTAGGAAACCCCACGGCTATAGAGGCAAGCACAGCTGTAGTTAACACTGAATTACTGCTTTTCAATATGTATTCATATATCCAAGAAAGTTCATTCTTGGGTGGCGGATTCTCTACATACTCAACTAACCAGTTCTCCAGGGCCATCAAGGCACATTGGAGCAAATAAGGCACAGTGGAGTGGCCGCGATATCCTTTCCACAAATGAGGTGATGCAAAATGGGATATCTGGGTTCCATCGTTAGCGCGAATCAGAACCGATCGAACCTCCATCTCATCAGGCATTTCCTGAAGCAGATCTTCACGATTCTGGCCATACTCAGATGCTGCAAACTTCGCGGAGCAAACGCGGCAAAGGTCTAGAATGAAATCTAGACCTTTGCGGGGATGATGTTGCAGCAGGTACTTAAATGGACCTCTCAAGCCACTTGCAGGAAAATAGTCTCTTTCATTTTGCAGGCCGTAAGCTTCATCCAGACCCATTGCGGATAAAGGGCGATAGCCACCCTGGTTATCGTCATCTGTTTCAGGTTGTAACCATTCATGCCTGGCAAGCCGCATAATGAAATCAGGGCGATGCCGGCAGAGCATGGGGGCCAAATCGCTAGCAAGAGCCAACCTGACAAGCTCCTCCACATAGTTGGGGCGGTCGCGCCTCAGCCTTGATGCAAATACATTGCGCTCTGCCAGTGCATTGAACTCTTCGGGTATAGCCGGAACTACTTTCAGCAGAACTTTCAGGACCTTAGTTCGTAGCTTCTCTCTTTTATACGAATCTACCCATTCAAGTAAAAATAAGCAGATGCCACCAACCGCAGGTGCCTCCGCGGGCAGTTTACTCCAGATACTTATAATATCCGACCATGAGTGAGCCACCTCTACAACATGAGGGAGAACTGACTCAGACAAAGACGCTCTATTCGAAAATATGAAATTTATCAGCGCCTCCCACCCGCGACCATATGGTTTCAATAACAGCAAGAATCCAGAGTCAGAATTTTTATCCGGATAGCCGCCTGCACCTTCTACAGGACGCTGGCAAGCAATACGTAGTATGAAGCTGAATCTAATTAGCAGAATGCATTGATTAGCTAATAATTTGTCTTGCAGTAGATTAAAAAATCTAGATGGGTCAGGGCTTAACAGTACGGTGGCGACAACCTCATCTTTCCAGTGGCTAGAAATATCATCCGCTGTAAGTATGCTTTCGATCAGGTCTGTCAATTCAGCTTCAGCTGCAAGCTTGAAGCCCATCCATAAGCGGAGGCCGCGACCAATTGCGGGCTCACTTCCGATTGCGGCTAGAAAATTATTCGGCGCCCCCAAATTTTCTAAGTATTCGTTTTCAATGAATTCGCCGAGAGCCCAGTCCTCCAATACATCATGAGAAGGGCTTATCAAAGAGCTACGGGCATCGCGGCGAATAAGATTATCTTCTTCCAGTTTGGCCACAACCGCAGGATCAAAACCTGTATCAGGAACACCAAATACCATTCGTTTTGCTCGCAGCTTTGCCACCTCAATAAAAGTGGCTCTGCGCCGAGCGGGCATTCCATTTCTGCGATCGGATTGTCTTTCAATGACCGAATTCCAGACAATTGTTCGGAAGTCGCCCTCGGTATTGCCGGACTCAAATTTGGCACCATTTGCAAGCGCGCGAACAGCAAGATCAATAAAGAACGGATTGTGCAAAAGCTCCGAGATGGCTGGATTTCCCGTTAACTGCCGCAGCTCAGGAACATTATTACAGATCTCTTCAACTTGTCCATCGGTGAAACCTGAAACCTTTACGCTCTTAAATTTCAAGCCGCAGGGTTGAAGGTAATTAAATGCCAGTTGCTGGTATGCATAATCGCGTCCTGTCGCAATCACGCACCATCCCCCTTGCAACCTTATGAAATTCAATAAATCTATAAAGGCTGCTGAGTTATTAAGCTCTAATACTTTTTCAATTGACTCAATGATCAGGATTTTTTCTTTAAGGAGAGAGAAATGGCTCGCCAATTGGTGTAGGTCTGAGCTGATCCCCATAGATACAAACACATCATTAAGATGGGGCTTGTCGAAATCCTCGGCCCTGACGTAGAAGGTGGCCGCGCTAGAGTCTCTGGACTGTACATAGTCTTTTACAACGCCAGATTTACCGGCGCCCCGTTCGCCGGTAACGAATACGAATCCACCTTCTTCGTAAGAGTCGCGTATCTCTTCAACAATGTCCTCTCGGGATACATGGCTCCCGCATATCGAATTAGAAATGCCTAGATATATATGGCGACTTCTCTCCCGCAGCTTATCTATATCCGCTTCAAGCGACTGAGTTACTCTGGCTCTGAATAAAGAACTCAAATCGGCAGGAATGTTATCGACTGTTAGTGTACCTGCATTCTGGTTGAATTCTTGAGCGGTCGTTACAATCTGTGCCAAAACTGCTGAGGGCGGTAGGTCAGAGTGTTGACGAATGAGCGAGCCAAGCATTGCAGCCGTAACTGATGCCACTTGGTCAAAATCATATGAAATAAGATGAAATGCCTTCAGGAATTCCCAGAACTCATTGTCTGACAATGCGTCGCCGCTTGCCCGAATTAATTGCGCTCGAAAAGCACTTAGTCGTTCCTTTTTCTTAGCGCTTGTGAAGCCTTTAGTTGTTGCTTTTTTGATAAACTCATCGGAGCTTGATGAATGACGAGCCCACTCAAGTATAGGAATAGTGCTGGAAAGATCGACCTTGGTCAATGGGCCAGTAACAAGCGCGATGGAGTCAAGATTTTTATTGAAGCCTTGGCTATTGAAGTCTTCCCATGCGGCTAAAATCACTTCGGCAAATACAGATTCTTCAGAGTCGCTTATCGTTATTTCATGTTTAATTTGAATTCGCAGATTTCGCTTGTTATTGGTTGAATCTTCAGAGATGACAAGCAAATCATCTGTGTGCACTCCGGCATATCTATTCTGGAAGCTAATTTCCTTTACGCGAGCATTGGTAGGCATACATGGGATAGGTGTTCCAGCTAAAAGCGCGACTAGAAATGAAGCCTGCACCCGGCTTTCAAAATTGACGCCACCACCTCCAGTGGAAAATGGGTTACTTTGCTCTTTCAGCTCAGCCATGCCAATAACTCTCCGTTCAAAATACTTTTCGTTGTGCCGACCTGGATAATTGCAAATATAATTGAGCTGGGCCGTTTTGATTATTCCAGCTCAATTTGCGGTCCATAGGCAATCGCGTCAACGAGCTTCAAGGCTTTCCTTGCTGCAGTCCTTGCAGGAGCGAGGTCCGCATGCCGGAGTATCTCCACCAGCATGTTGCGGTCTTCAGGATCAGTGGCGGCCTCCGCCAATAGTCGCGACCAATATCGGCGAGCCTCCAGACTGTTAGAAGCGACAATAGCGGTAAGCGCTTGACCCGCATTAACGTCTCCGGCTGCCACCCTGCGCAGGACAGCCTCGGCCTCGGCAGTCGCCCCCCGTTCAGTTCCTCTGTTTCGCTCTACTGCTGCAATAAGAGCCTCTCTTGCTCGTTCTGATTTGGCATATGCGGTTCTAACGAACACCGCCAGTTCTGTAGGAGGGGCGAGCAGCTGACGTTGGCGCAATGCCTCAAAAGCCTCCAATGCTGCAGCTCGGCGCTGACGGAATGGGTTGCGCTGAGCTGCATCGAATGCCCGTCGCACTTGGCCAATAAGCTGCCCCAAGTCATCTACCAGAGACGTGATGAACCAAAATGGTCTCTCTGTGCCTTGCTGAGAAAGTGCTGTAGCAACGAACGGCCACACCTCATGTGCTGTCAGTGTTTGCCGCCCTAGGACTTGCCGAATCTGTTCGGGGCCAAGGACGCTTAAGTCAAGCAAGAAACTTTCCGGGGGCAGGTCGAGGATTCCTGCATCGAGTCTGCCATTGGCGTTACCGACGTCCGCAGCGAACTGATCTGCAATGTCGGCAAACGCGCGCCGCATATGGTGCGGAGCTATTGGTAAGGCGTTGGCATCTTGTGGGCGCACGACCACATGCAGCCCCTGCCCTGCAGCGTTAAGGCGCTGAAAACGCACAGGAGCGGCACGCTCCAAAGTCCCCAGCAGTAGATTGATATCTTCAACTGTTGGTGCCACTGCTGACCTGTCAAAAGCATCCAGCCACTCTGGTGCCTCTGCAGGTACTTCTGGCAAAACCAGAAACAGCGATCGCAATGAGTCGCCTCGCTCCCCGGCTGTTTCAGCCTCTCGAAACCTTCTTGCCAGATCATCGACTAGCACGTTCCGGTTTAACACTTCGTCTGGTGGACGTGGAACACACTCAAGGTAGGGCCGGACACGCGTCGACTCTGCGAGGAGGCTGAGAAAATTCAGTACCTTATGCGCCTGCACGAGGGCGACGGCCCTTGAGGGTCCTCTCCCTGCATGGAATCCGGCAGCTCTTTGACCGAAAAGCAGTGATAGACCTTCGGTCGCTTGGATAAGCTGATCTCGATGCCGAACTGGATCTCCGACCCCTACAGTCAGGAACGAAGCCCTTGGGACAGGAGCTCTCAATATGTCTCGGACATCCCGAAGTACATCCCGCGCACTTTTGAATTGAGTTGGGGACAGCATGAGGGCTTCGTCGCCACGAACTTGTACCAGTATGGCTGATAGCGCTTGTTCTGCGGCCGCGCCAACAAGCCCCACTGGAGCGGCGAATCGCGCACAATCAACGCGAAGGGTTCCACGGCTGGGCATTCCCAGGCCAAGGAGCGCAAGAGTCAAAGCTTCCTGACTTGCTTCAAGCAAGCGAACAGTGCTTGTCCTTAAATACTGTGGCATCGCTTATCCATATTTTTAACGGCTTTGATAGGCCCCCTAGATCATGGCAGATAATGCCGAGCGTAGTGGCCGCTGTGTACGGAGCCAGTGCTTGTATGCCTCGGTCTCAATGCATCCATTGGCAACGACGGCCAACCACCACTATTCCGTACCGAGCCGATTGGTACAGCAGCAAGTGGATGTGCGCGCTACGGGCGAGGTTGTGGAAGTCTTCCACAACCATCTGGGGGTCAGCAGTCATACCCGGCAATATGTCTCTGGAATCAGCATGCAACCGGAGCACAGGCCGCCCAACCACCAGTATTACGCCGAGAGTGAACCCGCCGCATTGCTCGCCTGGGGTGAAAGGGTCGGGCCTGCGCTGCTGCGTCATCTGCAGTATCACCTGACCTATCCCTCGAGCAGAGCAGTCCCCACGCACTTTTTGCACGTCTCGCATTGCCCGTGTATTTTACAAAACAACCGATACAAAAATAAAAACCACGGCAAAGCGAGGACCAATATGCTCCCAGGAACCAGGAGATCAGAGCTTCTAAACGAGCATCGACGCGTGTCTCCCAAACGGCTTGGGCGGTACCGCAAAGGATCGTGGCTAGCTGGGGTATACCTGATCTTGACGATGGCCCACGCGACGGCAGGAGAGGTCGTGCGGGTGCTCAACTGGGCAAACTACGTTGACCCAGGCGTTCTGCAGGATTTCGAACGAGACACCGGGATCAAGGTCGACTACAGCGAGTTTCATTCCGCAGCGGAACTGGATACGGCGTTGGCGGCTGGCCAGCGATTCGACGTTATCGTCCCATCGGATTTTCAGCTCGACCAATTGATAGACCAGCAACGGCTCGTCGAGCTCGATCTGAACAGGCTTCCAAACCGGTCACAGGTGAGCAGTGAACTGCTTGCGAGGATCACGGCCCGCAGTCGTGCAGATCGATTCGTGGCGCCCTACATGTGGGGAACGGTTGGCCTGGTCGTCAATGAAGAACTGGCATCAAGGCTTCTGCAAAAACCAGTCGCCAATAGCTGGAGCGTTCTCTTCGACCCGGCCAGTGCGAACAAGCTGAAGTCATGTGGTGCAACGCTTGGCAGCGTGCCCGAACAAGCGCTCTCCCTCTTCCTGAATTACAAGGGAAGAAGCCTGCAGAACCAGAATGCCCGGGTCGTCCAGAAAGCCGCTCATGAGCTCGATGCCCTGGATCTACCACTCTGGACGGGCTCATTTTCGTCGTTCATTGCAGATCTCGCTGAAGGGAGAATCTGCGCGGCGATCACCTGGAACGGTATCGCTGCCACAGCCAACACCAAGGGCAATCTGCGTTACAGCATCCCGCAGGAAGGAGGGCTGGTTTTCATCGACAGCTTCGCCATTCCTCGAAACGCCCCGAACCAGGCCGCCGCCTACCGCTTCATCGACTACATGCTCAGGCCAGCCAATGCGGCGCGAAATGCCAAGGCCACGCACTTCACACCCAGCCTTGACCTTGAGCAGCCATCCAACCAGAAGCTGCTCTCTGAACGGACACCGCTGAGCTCCGACGAGAAGAGACGCTTGTTCCTCCCGGAGCGCTTTTCCACCGAGCAAAGACAAGCCATCGGCAAGGTCTGGCCCCCGCTCAGCAGCGCCGCTCACGAATAGACCGAGGGACCTGGCGCTACACGCCTGGAGCGCACTTTGCGTTCCAGGCCTTCCGAGACGGAATGACAGCGGCAGATGCCGCATCAGCTGTCATTAACCGGTCGGAAAACGAAAGCTCTGCCATAGCTCCGACCCAAGACTCTACGCCTCCTCCGATTGCCGTTACCCGGTAACCACAAGCTTCCTTCACCTCCGAGAAGAGCCCGTGGGCAACCTTGAGCCGGCCAGCCGATGCGCAGCTCCTATTGGGCATTTCCAAACCTCACGAGCTGCTTCGAAACAGGCAGTTCACCCTGCTTCTTCCGAACAAAATGATCTTTGTAACATTAACATAACGATCGTTGCGTAAATACGAAGTGCTTGTTAGTCTCCAAGACACAACAACTAGCGTTCTGCAGGAGACAAGCACCATGCACGCTTCCCTGAGTAAGGCGTTTTTGGAAGACGGGGCCGTTCTGATCAAAGGCTTCCTAAACAAGGAACAGTTGGCCCGATGCCGCGAGGCGTACGACTGGTCCGTGGAGAATCATGGTCCCAACGCGTTCCGCATGTTCGACGGCACCGAGCAACAGTCGCACGTCGACAATGCCAATCCGGTGGCCAAGTCAAAGCTGGAGGAATTGGTTTCCTCCCTGCCCTTCGGTCAATTGTTTGCCGAGCTCTGGGGCTCCAAAAACGTCTGGTACTTCGCCGAGGAGGTATTCCTCAAGGCGGGCGGTCGTGGCTCACGTACGCTCTGGCACCAGGACACCTCTTACCTGCCATGGGCGGGAAATCACTGGGGTAATGCCTGGATCAGCTTCGAGTCGGTACCCAAGACGAATGCCCTGGAGATCATTCGCGGCTCACACCGCGGCCCACGCTACGACGGCACCACATTCCTCGACCCCAGTGATCCGACCCAGCCCCTGCATGGCGGCGACACCCTGCCACGACTCCCCGATATCGAGGCGCAGCGCCGACAGGATCCGGACGCCTATGACGTTCTGTCCTTTGCCACCGAGCCCGGCGACATAGTCGTGCTTCATCCCGGATCGCTACATGGCGGTGCTCCGGTCGACGAAACATTCCCGAATCGTCATACCTTCGTATTCCGCTTCTTCGGCGACGACGCGACCTTCCGTCCGCTGCCGAGCCAGAGTGCTTCGGGCTATCCCGAGCAGGGCGTCCTCTTCACAGAGGAACTGAAGTCCCTGAAACCAGGCGATGCCTTCCGCCATCCGACCTTCCGCCAACTCGTATAAAAAAGAGGACGCCTGTCATGAGTAACCAGGATCTGAAGCGGCAACTGATCAACCCGCCGCATACCCAAGTGCTGTACGACACCTATCATTTCTCCCAGGCCAACCGTGTTGGCAATATCGTCTGGGTCTCCGGCCAGGTGGGAATCGACGCCAACTTCGTTCCCGGCGCCGATATCACTGAGCAAGCGCACCTGGCCTTCCAGGCCCTGCGCGGGATTCTCGAGGAAGCGGGCGGCAGCCTGGCCGATGTGGTCGAGCTGATTACCTTCCACACCGATCTGCAAGGCGAAGTCCATGCCTTCGGCCAGGTCAAGGACGAGTACTTCCCTGACCGCTATCCGGCCTGGAGCGCTGTCGGCATCACTCAGCTGTCGCTGCCTCAGTTGCGAGTGGAAGTCCGCGCGGTGGCAGTCATCGGCAGCGGCAAGGCCTGATTCGCCGGCATTGAAATCAACCGGCGCCTCATCGAGGCGCCAATCACCTGCAGGAGCGAATTAGACAGATGGCAACTCTCATCGTGAGCTACCCGGTCAGCGAAGGCGCAACCTTCGATCGTGACTACTACGTATCCCGGCATATCCCTCTGGCCCAATCGGCCTGGGGCGAGTTCGGCCTGCAATCCGCGGAGATCCTTTTCCCGGCGGCAGGACCGCAACCCCTCGCCGGCATGGTGATCATGCGCTTCGCGAATCAGTCGGACATCGATGCCGCACTCGCCTCCCCGAAAACCGCTGAGGTGGTGGGTGACGTCCCGAACTTCACCAACCTCACGCCTCAGATCTTTCGCGCAGACGACTGAGCTTGGGGGTAGAGTTTCCATCGAGGCGCGGCCGCCCTTGGCGGCCTTTGATGCTTTCATCCAGCAAATTCCCTATGCTGAGCAACTCGGAAGGCTCCGGCTCTTCCCAGTGAACGAACTTCGCCCAGCCAGCCATAAAAGCGCCATTCCCATGCCTGACACCCAACGCTCTCCCGCCACCACCGAAGCCCACGGCAAGTCCGAGCGACCTGCACGTCGCGGGCGCCCTGTGGGGAATCACGAAGAAAAGCGTACCGAACTCGTGAAAGCGGTGATCGAGGTGATCGCCAAGGAAGGTTACGCAGGCACCTCGATGCGCAGGGTTGCTCAGCATGCCGGTTGCACGACAGGAGCAGTGACCTACTACTTCGCAAACAAGGAGGAGATGGTCACGGCCGCGGCCCAGTCTCTGTTCGATGAGTTCGACACACTGCTGGACTTCAGCAAGGTAGGGATCGACGTCAGGACCATCATCGACCAGTGGCTCAACTGGACCAAGGCTGACGAGCCGGATTCGTGGCTCGCCCTGTTCCAGCTACTGGCTCATGCCAGGCACGAACGGGCCTTTGCTGACGTCCTGGAGCAGCGCTATTTCAGGTTCCGCGAAGTCTTTGCGTCGATCCTGGCCAAGGGCCAGGCCGAAGGCACCATCCGCGACGACATCGACGCCGACCTGCTCGCCGACCAGATCAGCGCAATGGGCGACGGCTGGATGATGTCGCAGCCCATCGAGCCCGAGCGCTTCAATCCCAAGCGCAAGCAGGCACTCCTGGACGCGGTCATTACCCTGATCTCCCCTCCCCAACCTAAAAGCGCCAAGCCTGCGTCCAAGGGTAAGCGCGCCACCTCGCGCTGACCTCATCGAAATTTCCTGAGTTTCCCTGCAAGGCCGGACACACCGGCCTTGTAGCTCCTCTCCGGCGAGTGGCCGCACGCCGTTTGCCGCTCGATCGCCTCCCCGCTTCATCCCCGCCGACCATCATCGAATAGTTCGTCCCTTCTCCCCCTTTGCTAGGGCAGCATTGTGCGGTACTTTTACATAACAGTTGTGATAACAAATAAAACGTACCCACAGGTGTGAACGATGGTCACAGAAAACGATAACAACGAGCTGTCGCTACAAGCTCGGCAGCGGCGGCAATTGATGCAAGCACTGGGAAGCGCAGCACTGCTCAGCGGGCTCGCGCTCAGCACGCGTGCCAATGCACAAGCGGCGCAGGATACCCAGGGCGATGTGCTCGACGTCGCCATCATCGGCGGCGGCCTCGCGGGGCTAACGGCAGGGCGCGACTTGCTCCGGGCCGGCAACCAGTCCTTCATCGTGCTTGAAGCACGCGATCGGGTCGGTGGACGCACCTATAACCACAACCTGGGTAACGGCGTGATATCCGAAGCAGGCGGTCAATGGATCGGCCCCGGTCAGACCGCCATTGTGGACCTGGCGCGTGAGCTCGAGGTCGACACCTTCCCCACTTATTACCAGGGCAAGTCGGCCTACCTCATGGGTGACGCCAAGTACGAGGAAGACACGACCGATGGCGCCAAGACCAATCCAGTAATCGTCGAGAAGCTCAACGCGCTGGCCCGCAAGGTGCCCAGTAAGGCGCCCTGGAAAGCCGCCGATGCGGCGGCGCTGGACAAGCTTTCGGTCGGTGAATGGCTGAAGCAGCAGGGCGTCAGCAATGTCGACAAGTTCGGCTTCAACATGTCCGTGAGCCTGACCTTCGGTAGCCCGCCCGCCGGCATGGGACTTCTGCACTACCTGTCGATGATCAACTCCTCCGACTGCAGCCTGGAGAAGCTCGAGGGCTTCAAGGGCGGCGCCCAGGAAACTCGCTTCGTGGGCGGCTCGCAGATCCTCAGCATCCGAATGGCCCAGACGCTCGGCAACAAGGTCAGTCTTTCCAGCCCGGTGCGCAGGATAGTTGGCTGGGATCGCGACATCGTCGAACTGCATACCGACAAGGGCATCGTCCGCGCGCGGACGGTTATCCTGGCCCTTAACCCGGCCCTGTGCGAGCAGATCACTTTCGATCCGCCGCTACCGGGCGGCCGCGCCGAGTTGCAACGACGCTGGCCAGCGCATGCACCCATGCGTAAGACGGTGCATGTCTACAAGCGCCCGTTCTGGCGGGACAAAGGCCTCAACGGCCAGATTGTACAGGTCGAGGGTCCGCTGATCCTTTCCTACGACAACTCGCCGCCTGACGGCAGCCTCGGGGTCCTGAGCGCCTTCGTTAAACCGGGGCAATTGCCTGTCGATCCCAAGGCCGCACAGGAAACCTTGTCCGCTATTTTCGCGCAGGCCATGGGTGACGAGGCGCTTCACCCCATGCAGTATCACGATCACGACTGGGGCAAGATCGACCCCTGGTCCCTGACCTGCATCTCGCCGATGCCACCCGGCTTCTGGACCAAACTGGGCGAATATCTGACCCCGTCAGTAGGCAGGTTGATCTGGTCAGGTACCGAAACCGCCGACATCTGGGCCGGCTCAATGGATGGCGCCGTCCGCTCCGGACACCGCGCTGCGCTGGAAGCGCTGCAAGCGCTGACTCAGAGCCGGAGGACCGCATGATGAAACGAGTATTCGTCATTGGCGCCCTCACGGCAGCCGTTGCGCTGGTAGGCGCTGGCGCCGTCTACGGCCCTGAGATTTATGCGGGATACCGCTTCATGAATGCCCTCGACGAGCATGATGCCGAGTATCAGGCAAATGGCGGCGCCTGGCCGCAATTGCAGGACAGCTGCGCGCTTTGCCACGGGGACCATGGCCAACCGCAGAACGCCCAATTCGCATCGTTGGCCGGCCAGAGCGAAGCCTACATCGAGGAGCAGCTAAGGGCCTTCGCCGAAGGGCGCCGCCACAGCCCTCAAATGAGCCCATTGGCGGCGAACCTGAACGACGAGCAGATCAAGCAGTTGGCCCATTACTTCTCGCGGCAGAAGGCTGGTCGGACGGAAAGTCCCGCAAGCGACAAAGAGCTCGAGCAGCGAGGCCAGGCCACGGTCACCGCCAAGGGCTGCACTGCCTGCCATGGCGAAGGGCTTGCCGGCGGCCCTATTGCTCCGCGTATCGCAGGCCAGGGAAAGCTCTACCTGATTGATCAGCTCTCAGCCTTCAAACGTGGTGATCGCAAGGATCCGACGCAGGCCATGAATGCATTGGCCAGCTCTCTTTCCGAGGGAGAAATCCTCGCGGCAGCGCATTATCTGTCCACGCTTACTCCCGCCAAACAGTAACCATTGCCCTTCTCGGTGGGCATGGACGCCCACCACTTTTTCCGGCCCTGTGATCAGGCCTCATCCCTTCTGCTATCGCTGCCAAGCCAGCGGCCTGAACAACCCATTCTTCCCCCGTCAGAACGATACTGCGCATCACCCTGCACAAGCGAACAATCAGTCATCCGAAAAGCAAAAGCCGCCTGGTCAGGCGGCTTTTGCTCAGGAGGCAATTGGGGTGCAGGTAGTGTTTGCCTGCGCCACAGATTGCAGTCAGCGGGCCGGTAGCATTTCCGACGAGCCTTTCAATCGCTCCAGCGCCCCATAGCCGTAGTAGAACTGACTCAGCATGAAGGCCCAGGTGCTTAAGGCGAGAACATAGAAATTGAGAACCACGTTCGTCTCGTCGCCTGGAATCTTGTAGAAGTCATAGATGCTCGCAATCGCCTGGCCAGCGAGCATCGCGATGATTACGCCAAGTGCCTGGAGATAGGCTCCGACGCCAACCAGACGAGACGCGAAATAGACCAGGTAGATCGAGAAGAGCGACCACATCGCGACATAGAAGTAAGGAAGAGGCTTGACCATGAAGTCCGCCAGGATGAGCACAAAGGTGGCGGCGAAGGTAACCAGGAACATCAGGAAGTCCTTGGACTTCGATGGCTTGTACCCATGTGTGACGGCCATCAGGCCAATGATGCTGATGATGGGAACGCCGAACCCTCTGGAAAAGGCATCGAGAAAGTGCGAAATCTCGTAAGCGATGCCAGAGTTGGTCAGGAAGAAGATCAAGGCATTGGATGCTGAAAAGGCGATCACCAGGCATTCGACGCCCAGAAGATAGTTTCGCTTCTTCAGAAATTTATATCCGAATACGAATCCGGAGAGAACCAACAGGAAACAAGCAAAACACAACACCAAAGTTCTGGCGTCCATAACGGCAACCTCGAAATTGAATGGCTGATCAATTGGCTTGCGGTGCTAGTGCCGCAAGGTAGTGGGCAACTGCCCGCCGATCGTCTGGGGAAAGTGTGGAGGTGATTGCTTTCATCACTCCGCTGGGTTCGCTTCGTTTGCCGCTGGCGAACGCATCGAACTGGGCGATCAGATAGTCCACGCCCTGACCGGCAAGCCGTGGGAACTGCTCATGCCCCATCAGGTGCTCGCCGTGGCAAGCAATGCATCCTCCGGCCGCTACCAGCTGCTTTCCCTTATTGCGCAATGCCGGATCCGCCTGGAAGCTGCTGTTCTCCCGGGCTTGCTGCCTGGCGTAGTAATTCGCCAGCAGGTCAATCTCCTGCGCACTCAGCGTCATCGCCAGTGGCCCCATGTTCGGATAGGCCCTCTGTCCGTTCGCAAAATGCTGAAGCTGAGTCGCCAAATAGGTCACTGGCTGTCCCGCAAGACTGGGGTAACGCTGGTTAAGCGAACTACCCTTGACACCATGGCAGTTGACGCAGGTGTCCGTCAGATGCGGCCATGGACCGCCATCGGCCTCGTAGGCATTGGACGAATCGCTGATGTAGCTCTGCAGACGGTAGAGACCGAGAACATCGCGACCATAGAAGGCCATCAGAATGGCCAGCACTGCAGCAACGCCAAGCAATATGAATTTCTTCATCGTCCGCTCCTACGCCTGACGCAATGCATTGAGGGCATGCAGAGCGCTCTGATGGCCGGAACGGACCGCGCCGTCCATATACCCGGCCCAGATGTCCGCCGTTTCCGTGCCCGACCAGATCAGGTTGCCGCAGGAAGGCCGCAGTGCCTCGCCATGGGTGCTCCAGAAACCCGGTGGAATTGCCGAGACACAGGTGATAGTCCAGGGATCGGCCTGCCCCCAGTCATGCTCGTGATACGACACCGGATGCAGCGCCTGCTCGCCCAGCGCCTGAGCGTAGATTTCCGCCTGCATGCGCTGCGCTGCCTGCCGATCGGAAGGAACCCGCGCATTGGAGATGAAGGCGTTGATGACACCGATCTCACCGCCGGGTGGTGAGTTGTCCCAGGCCCAGATGACCGGGCCATCGACGGTCAACACATGACCGTTCAAACCCTTCTCCCGCCAGAACGGCCGGGAATAGACCATGGCACTCTTGCGTGCGGGGGAATGCGACGGCCAGGCCTGCTGCAACGCGGCGCGACCTTCGGGCAAGGGCGGGTCAAACGTGACCTGATGGCACAGCGCGGGATGGATGGCCACGATGACCCGGCGCGCGCGGATTTCCCCCTGGCCGGTGTGCAGCGTGACGACTGGGCTATCCCAACCGGATATCTCGCGGACCGGACACGACAGGCGCACAAGGTCGCCCAACTGCTCGGCCATCTTCAGACAAAGTATCTGCGAGCCACCGACCAGACGTGTGCCCTGGGCACTGTCCTTGATCGAGTCGAGCTTGTCGTATTCACAACTGGCGGAGTTGATCATCGAGAGGAAATGCAACAGCCCCATCTTGGCCGGCGCCACGCCACCACTGAGCAGGAAACTGGCATTCCACCCGCCTCTATCCTCGGGCTTGATGTTCTGTCCGGCCAGCCAGTCGCCAGCCGACATCTTGTCCAGCTCGGCGACCTTCGGAGATTTCCACGGTGCTCCCGAAGGCACGTCCCGTGACATTTCGCTGAGCTTGGCAGCGAGCGCAGGATCGGTGCCGAAAGTGCCCTTGAGATCGATCTCAAGGTGCCCCTCTCCGCCGAGAATGACGGTCCGGCCATCGTAGTAGGTCGGAAAGGTTCCAATCTCCAGCTCGCGCGCGAGATCGGCGACTGCGGTCTGTCCCGGCCCGATCCATTGGCCGCCGGCCTCGGAAATGAACCCCGACCCCAGATCATGGTTAAGGGTGCGTCCACCAACGCGATCGCGAGCCTCCAGGACAACGAAGGAGCGACACCCTGACAGATGCAGGTCCCTTGCAGCCGTCAGCCCGGCCAAGCCGGCACCAATGATGGCGACATCCAGAACATCCTTCTCGCCTGCGGATGTCGCGGAGGTTCCGGCAGAAGGCTCCGCAGCAGCTGCCAGGCCCATCTTCAGCCCCAGCCCTCCGACGGCAGCGGTAGCCCCTGCAAACTTGAGTAATTGCCTTCGCCGTAAGTCGAAAGAACTATTCGAGGAGGACTTCTTAGTCATGCTTTATACCTCACGAATTCTTGATTTTTATTACCCACAAAACAGCGTCTTTACGGCAATGAAAAATCGGCATCACATCTAAATAAATCTTTTAAAACCAATGCGTTGCCGAACCAGTGAACTCCGGGTGCGGCCCGGAAAGCCCAAGTCAAATAATCGGTTCTTGTTTTTGACTTCGGATGCCGAAGTGACGCTTGAATGCGCACTCGACAAGCGATGCCGATATGCAAACCCGTCTCTGAAACGTTACTCATCCAGCACAGCGCACAAGCCCCACGCCTGTAGCGGCTTACACGTGGTGATCACCTCTGCTGCGAGCCTTGCGGTTGGTGTAGTCATCGAGCCGGTTCGCCGCACCCAGCGCCAGATTCATCACACACCATTGCAACGGGTCAGGAAGCATCGCCGGGGTCTTGTGCCGCAAGGCGGCCAGAAGTGGATGTTCGATACCACCGATTCGCTCGGCGAGCAGATGCCCCATGAGCGATTGAGTCCCCACCCCGTGTCCGGAACATCCGGCCGTGTATAGGATGTTCTGCTGCGCACCGGTCTCACCGACCACCGGCAACGCGTCGTAGGCAAAGCTGATGTAGCCACTCCAGCAGGCCTGGATACCAAGACCACGCAAGGTTGGAAAACGATCGTTCAGCGCCAACGCCAGTTCGCGATAGGCGGCATGATCCGGTTCGTTCGGCGTTTGGGCGCCATATACGTAACGCAGCCGCTTGGTCGTCAGTACAAGCGTATTGCGGGCGGTAAGACGATGGCTCTCCATGGTGAAGTGCGAGGTCACGATCCCTTCACGATTGGGCCAACCCAGCGAGTCCAACTGTGCGGAGGAGAGCGGTTCGGTCTCGATTGCAGAAACCTTCAGCGGCATCACTTTGTTCTGCAGCAAGCCCAGCTGAGGCGTATAGGCGTTGGTTGCCAACACCAGGAAAGGAGCACTCGCCGTGCCTCGGGCTGTCCGGCACTGAATGGTCGGGCCTTCCTGGTACGACAGAAGAGCCGTGTTTTCATACAGCTTCACCCCTGCCTGAATGGCCGCACGCCGCAACCCCATCACATATTTGCCCGGATTGAGCGTGCCACCGCCGGGGACATAGCAACCGAACAGGAACGCGGGCGGTATTCCACGAGCGCGCATGGCGGCGTAATCGAGAAACTCACCGGGGGAGCCCAGTTCCAGGCCTGTACGCATACTCTCGCGAAGCTTCCTCTCCTGGGAGGGATGGACCCCGGCGCGGATGATGCCCGAGGCGTTGTAGTCGCAGTCGATCCCGAGTTCGCCGAGCCTCTTTTCGACATAGGAAACGCCCTGATCGTAGAAGCGAACGATTTCCTTCGCCTGCTTGCGGCCAACGCGCTTGAGGAACAACTCGTATTCAAGCCCCTGGCCGCCGGCAAGGTACCCCGCGTTGCGGCCGCTGGCACCAAAGCCGGCGAAATCCTTCTCCAGCACTATCACCTTCGCGCCCAGTGCGGTGAGCTCCAGGGCAGTGGAGAGGCCGGCGAAACCGGCCCCCACCACTATCACATCGGCAGTGACGTGACCTTCGAGCTCCGGCTGCAAGTCGTCCGGTTTCTCGACCCAGCCGCCAAGACTGCGAAACGTTTGGGCTCCGGCGCCACGGCCGGCACTTTCATCTGGATAATTCCCACGCATGGCCAGGCCTCCTATCGGCTCAGGATATGAATTGCGACAGCGCCCTCTTCCACACCCACGAGTCCGCCGCCGTTCTCCTGAATCGCATGGCGCGCGCCCTCGACCTGACGTGCTCCCGCCTCCCCACGCAACTGGGTGGTGAGCTCGTAGAGCTGGCCGATGCCAGTCGCGCCGAGAGGATGCCCCTTGGATTCCAGGCCACCAGACGGGTTGATCGGAATCCGGCCGCCCACGGTGAAGTCACCGCGTTCGGCACAGGGCCCGCCCTGCCCCATGGGAGCCAAACCAAGGTTTTCCGCCTGGATGATCTCGCCCATGGCGGATGCGTCGTGGACTTCGGCCACATGCATGTCCTGGGGGCCCAGACCGGCGATCTCGTAGGCCTGCAGCGCAGCCAGGTGGCTGACATGCTTCTCCGACTCGTCGATGCCCCGCAGCGTGAAGCTGCGGATCACGCTGGCGGCGATCTTCACGCAGCGCCGCGGGTCGGCACCGATCCGTTTCAGGCCGGCCTCGGTGCAGATGATCGCGGCGGCGGCGCCGTCGGTCATGGGTGCGCACATCGGCAGGGTGATCGGATAGGTGATCGGCGGCGCCGCCAGCACTTCCTCGATGGTGAAGGGCTTGCGGAACTGGGAGTACGGGTTGTGCACCGAATGGTTATGGTTCTTCGCGCACACCGCCGCGATCTGCCGCTGGGTGGTGCCGTAGGTTTTCATGTGCCAACGGCAGAAGCCGGCGTAGATGGACATGAAGCGGCTGTACGGACGGTCGGACTCCGAGCCGGGCGGCGGCACTATTCCGTCCCCCATCTTCGACAGGATGGCGAAGTTTTCCTCCGCACGGGCTACGTCCCATCCCGCTTCGAACAGGGCGAAGGACTTCGCCTTGTCGGCCACCACCATCTTCTCGCAGCCCAGGGCCAGCGCAACATCGGTCGCGCCAGCACGCAGGCTCTGCACCGCCAGGTGGACAGCAGTGCTGCCAGATGCGCAGGCGTTCTCCACGTTGTAGGCCGGCACACCTTCGATGCCGATCTTGCTCATGACCACCTGCCCGGGAATGGACAGCTGGCCCTGCAAGGCTCCGTTGGTGATGCCGGCGTAGAAGACGGCCCCGATATCGGAGCGTTGTGCGCCGGAATCAGCCAACGCACCGTTGAGCGCTTCCAGGGCCAGCTCTTCAAGCTTGCGGTCCGGATGGCGACCGAATTCGGTCATGGCAATGCCGGCGATATAGATTGGTTCCATCAGAGCTCTCCTCGACCTCAGATCTGCCGGTTGGCGGCTTGCCAGTAGCGTGCGCGCAGGTCCTTCTTCAGGACCTTGCCAACCGGGCTTCGTGGCAGGGCATCAACGAAGTCGACGGTCTTGGGCGCCTTCACCGACCCCAGGCGCTCCTTGCACAGCGCAATCAGCTCTTCGGCGCTGACGCTCTGCCCGGTGGCCAGTTCCACCACCGCCTTGACGCTCTCGCCCCACTTCTCGTCCGGCACGCCGATCACCGCGCAGTCCTGCACCGCCGGGTGACCCCAGAGCACTTGCTCAACCTCGCTCGGGTACACGTTGAAACCACCGGAAATGATCATGTCCTTCTTGCGGTCGGTGATGTGGAGGTAGCCATCGGCATCAAGGTGACCGATATCGCCGGTATGCAGCCAGCCGTCGATGATGGTTTCCGCGGTCTTCTGCGGGTCCTTGTAGTAGCCCTTCATGATCAGGTCGCCACGCACGCAGATCTCACCCGTCTCGCCCTGCGGCAGGATCTGGTTGTCGTCGTTCATGATCTCGACCCGGATCAGCGGGTTGGGCCTGCCGACCGAGGACAGCCGCTCGTTGCCTGCGACAGCGCCATCGACGAAGTGCTCGCCTGGCGTCAGGTGTGCGATGGCGCCTGGTGCTTCGGTCTGGCCATAGCCTTCCATCATGACCGGCCCGAAGACCTCGATGGCCTGGCGCAGCTTCTCCACCGACATCGGTGCCGCGCCGTAGAGGAAATAGCGCAGCGACGAGAAGTCGACCTTCTTGTTCAGGTCGGGAATGTCCAGCAGTCGATAGATCACGGTCGGCGGCAGGAAGAACTCCGTGACCTTGTATTGCGGAATCGCAGCCAGCAGCAGCTGCGGATCGGGCTTGGTGATCACCACCACGGTGCCGCCCCTTGCCGTGCAGGGGAAGGACAGCATGCCGGCGGTATGGGTCATCGGCGCCGCCGCCAGGTTCACCGGCCGGATGTCCGCCGGATAAGGGGTATTGATCATGAAATGCGCGAAGCTGGTCTGTACGCTCCGATGCGTGTTCATGACCCCCTTGGGCAAGCCTGTAGTGCCACCGGTGGGACCGACCCAAATCACATCGTCGGGGTCAACGGCGACCCGCGGATCGGTGCTCGGTTGGTCCTGGACGAAGCTCTGGAGCGACTCCGCACCATCTACATCCCCATCGACGCAAATCCATAGGCGGACCTTGGGCAGCTGCGGGCGCAAGGAGGTAATGGCTTCGGCGAATTCACGCTGGAAGAACAGGATTTCGCAGTCGAACGCGTCCAGCACATAGCGGTTTTCCTCGGGCGCGTTGCGCGCGCCCACCGGAATCCAGCATTGATTGGCACGCCACAGTCCCAGCGCGCAGAGCCAGGCCGTCACATCGTTGGCCGCCCAGACGGCGCCCTTGGTTCCGGACGCGAAGCCCCTGGCCAGAAGGGCATTAGCAATGCGGCAGGACATTTCACCCGCTTCGGTGAAGGTCGTGACCTCACCGTCCTGGATGTAGGCCGCGCCGTTCGGATTGCTCCGCCAGCCGCGGTCGAAGAAATCGATAATCGCCATCTTCGTCACTTCACAGCTGGGTAATGGATGCGCGAGCCAGACCACGCTGCTCGAGGAAGCCGAGCATGTAGCGATGGCCGAAGGCTTTCGAGGTCGATGCGAAGCCCACCTTGGCGGTGTCGTTATCCAGCAGGCGAACCACGGCTGCGGCATGAAGCGCGCCGGTGGCGATGTAGGGCTTCACGCCATGAACGGTGGCGCGTACGGCCGACAGGTGGCCACGACCGATGGCGAAGTCGACGGTGCGCTGCAGCGGGCCGCGCTCACGCGGCGGCATGACCGGGGTCGTGGAGTCGACGAGACTCTTGATCACCGCGTCCTGCTGTTCCTTGGGCAGGTGCTTGTATTCGGCCTCCCACTTCTCGCCCAGCGCATGCACGCTCTGCATGACCGGGTTGTCGTAGAAGCCGACGCAAGAGATGCAGCTACGCACACGCGGATCGTTCTCGAAGTACACCGGCAGCGAAGTACCGCCCCACGGCAAGCAGAACACGGACTCCATCAGGTCCGGCGAAACCACATTGAAGCTGGAACGCGGCGAGTGCGGGACCAGTTTGTTCTCCCACAGATAGTGGGCTTCCTGGCGATAGGTTTCGAAGATGGTGGCAGCCGAACCCACGGACACACCGGCGGCACCGCGCGGGCCACGGGTCAGGGTCGCGGTTTCCAGCGCATCGATGCCCTGGGTTTCCAGTGCCAGCTCGGCCGCGATCTCGGCGTAGGTGTACATGTAGGCGACCGAGGGCGACAGCAGCAGGCCAGCCTGGCGGAACAGCTCACCGTAGTTATCGCGCAGGGCGCGGATGTGCTGCTGCTCACCGGCCGGGTCCAGGTAGTGGCAGCCCGCCTTGAGGGCAGCCTCGACGGTAACCTGACCGAAGTTTGCGAACGGACCGACGGTGCTGCAGACCACGCGGGCCCCCTTGAACACCTTGACCAGCGCCTCGACCTCGTGGGGGCACTCGACCAGCTCATAGGTGGCGGACTCGAGGCCGACCACACGCTCGGCCATCATTTCCTTGGCGCGGGCGGCATTGCGGGCAACCGCGGTGAACGGAATGCCTTGGTCGATCAGCCAATCCATGATCAGCATGCCGGTGTAACCGCTGGCGCCATAGACAACGACAGGATATTTAGCCATTGCGAGTTCCTCGCTTTCTTATTGAATGGTTTTTGTTGGTGGTGAAACGGCCGGACCCGATCAGGCCTGGGACCAGCCTTCGGCATAGAGCTGCTGCGCAAGCAGCCCCAGACGCATGGTCAGGATGCGGTTCTCACCGTCTTCGATGAGCGCGGACTGGGTGTCGCGCAGCAGCTTCTCGATCGGGTACTCGAGGGTGGTGCCGTTGCCGCCGAAGAGGCGGAACGCTTCCTCCACCACCGCCAGCGTCTCTTCGGTCACGGTGACCTTGGCAGAGGCAGTGGCATAGGGATGGGTTAGCGGCGAGAGACGAGCAAAGCTCAGTGAGCGACGAGCGACCGCACGGGCGGTTTCCACTCGACGGAGCATTTCGCCCAGGCGCAGTCGCGTCATTTGGTGGTCGATCAGCATGCGGCCGCCCTGGCGACGCTCATGGCAGTACTGCAGCGCCAGCTCGAATGCAGCCCGGGCAACGCCGGTGAAGACCTGGCTCATGTGGGTGCCGGCGTAGGACCAGGAAGAGCTCACAGCGCCGTAGTAGCCATCTTTCTCGGCAATGGCGAAGCGCCGCGGGATACGCACGTCATCGAAGTAGATTTCGCCCTGGGGCAGCGAGCGCTGGCCGATCTTCGCCAGCGGCTTGCCCTTGGAAACGCCCTTGATATCAAGCGGCACGATCACAGCGATGCCATTGGGCAGGCCATCGTCAGCGTAGAAACCGTCACCGTAGTCGGCGCACATCAGGCCGAAGGCGACCTGAGCCACCGCGCCGTTGGACACCCAGGCCGAGCTCTGGCCATTGATGATGATCTCGTCGCCGACGACCTTGGCGGTCAGGTTGCCAATGTTGGCAGGCGTGCCGGCAGGCCAGTCGCGCTTGATATCCAGCAGTTGGTTGTCGCTGCCGCGATCCGGCTGGGTGGCCATCCAGCACCCGATACGCCCCTGGCACAGCTCGACCAGCTCGGCGCTGCCGGCGGCGGCAGCCATCTGCAGCGGGAAGCCGGCGCAGCCGAGCGATACGCCCAGGCCTGCATCGCCCCAACCCAGCTCCTCGCCAATCATGGACTCGATGCGTACCGCCATTTCCGGCGGCAGCTCGGCCAGCAGCGCGGGATCGAGCCCCAGCTTCGCGAACTCGCCAAATACCGAATAGAAGGGCGAGCCGGGAGCGATGACTTCTTCCGCGCTCATGCGATCCAGCTCGCGCCCGATCGGCCGCAGTACGTCTTTTGCGAAGCGATGCACCGAGGCCTGGATCGCGGCCTCTTCTTCAGACAGTGGGGTTTCGAATCCGCTCAGACCGACGGCAGGCAAGGTCAGGTTGGGCTTCAGAGAAATCATGGCGACACCTCCTGGGAAGGCACCTGACAGGTCATCCGTTGGAGACCGGACAGGCAGTAGAGGCGACCGGAGAACGCGAACGTCGGCGAGCTGCTGCAAGGCATTGGGGCGGCAGTGAGATTCCCACTGCACATCGATCCAGCTGCGAGCTCTCGGCGCTCGTCCTCCTGGTCAGCCTGTTGTTGTTTGAGGTCAATCTAACAAGCCGTCTATTTTTACGCAACAAGTGTTATGTAAATATTTGACCGCCAGTCGCAACGAGAGTCGAAGGCGTCAGTCAGGCGCGCCAAATGCCAACCGGAAGCACTCGGCACGTTGATAGATCAGAGAGGTTCAAGCCCCTTTAGAGGCTTGTCAGCGGCGCACTCGGAGCCTGCCCAGCTCCCGACTGAAAATCCCTTTTCAGCCGTTCGGAGTGTCACCTGGCGCACTGCTGCGTCGCCACAGCGAGCCGCTCCGCAGGCCTCGATGGCGGAAGGGTTGGAACCCTGTCATCTGTCTCAGGCGAGGGGACATGTCACGGACAATTTCGGCGGGTATCTGGAGCGGGTGGGCATCCAGGGGCACCAGCGAGGCAATGTTGAACAACGCTACGGCTAGCCTCTGCCTGTCAGCCTGCGAGACGTTAGCGCCAATGCCATGCACAAGCTTGCCGCTGCAGAAAAGAACCGCCCCGGCCTTCAGCGGCACGGGTATCGTCGACTCCGGCTGATAGGGCTCGCAGAAATCCCACTCGTGACTGCCCGGAATCAGCCGAACAGCGCCGGAGGCTTGAGTCGAGTCGCCCAGCGCGACGTACATACTGCACGTCACTTCCTCCGCGCCCGGGCCGTATGGAAGGAAAATCGGGTAGTGATACAGGCTGCGTCCCAGCGGCAATGCCTCATCGCCGGGACGGCTCTCCAATACCTCGGAGCAGCTCAGCCACATGGCACCGCTGCTCCCGCCCAGAAGAGCCAGGACCAGTGCATTGATGTTGTCCTGATCCAGGAAGGCATCTCGGAAGGTCTTGCTCAGCGTCACCAGGTTCGCCACGTGAGCCGAGCATCGGCCGGACTCGTGACCACCCAGGCCTTGCGCAAGATCAGCCGCAATGGCTGCATCGATTTCCACATTGATGGCGGCGACCTGCCGGGCACTGAGCACTCCTTCGAGAATCACTGCCCCGTCCTTCTGGACAATGTCGATCACATCGTCGACCGACGTGTCGCCAGGCACCGTCTGCAGCCCCCGCACGACGGTGTTTCCCTCAGGGTAATCCATTGCTTGCTCCTCGCTCGCGGGTGCTCTGAATGCGGAGGCTGCCTGGTATCGACAGGAGGAAAAGCATCGCCTGGCACGAATACGCAATACCCGTGCACGCTGCTGCTTCAGCGCCCCGGCAGGAAATCTAGCAATGCGGAATATTTTTAACAACGACCGTTATTTCAATGTATTCAGGACGCTGGGGTCCGCCGACTCACGTTGCCATCACCGACCGGCCCCGATTCACGGAGCGGATGAAAATTGGAAACTCAGTCCCCGTGGCCAGTGCGGGCGGACCGGTAGCGCCCAGGACTCATGCCAGTCCACTGGCGGAAGACACGATGGAAAGCACTGGGCTCCTGAAAGCCGCAACGAATGGCGATTTCCGTGATACTCAGCTCGGTATCATCAAGAAGCTCGAAGGCAAGGGCCTTGCGCACCTCGTGCTTGAGCAACTGGTAAGAAAAACCTTCACGCTCAAGCTGTCGACGGAAAGCAGAATCCGTCATCGACAGGCTGCGCGCCATGTCTGTCAGCGAAAGCCAATCCTGCTCACTTCCGGCCTTCAGGCGTCGATAGACCTTGGCGGACAGACCGCTGCGATTGCGGAAGCGAACCACCACGCCTTCCGGTGCATGACGCAGGAACTGCTTGAGCCCGGCAAAGTTGCGCACCACCGGCAGGCCGAGTTGCGAGGCGTCGAACTCCACTTCGGTGTGCGTGGCGTCAAACTGAATCCAGTGCCCCCACAGCAGCGGGTCCGTTCTGTGGGGCGGGCGGGAATGCCCGAACTGGGTTCGCTCCAGGTTGATCCGCCTTCCCACAAGCCAGCAGGCAACGCCCATGACCATGCTGAGGTATACCTCCTCGGCGACGCCCCGGATGGAGCTCTCATCGATCCGGTTGTCGAGCACGATCACCGCGCGATCACCGCGTATCTCCAGCCGCGCCCGGATATCCGCGAGGAACAGGCCGAGGCCCGACAGGCACTGATTCAGCGCGCGCCCAAGGTCGGGCTCATGCAGCGCGCTTCGGCAGATCATGGCGAAACTGCCGCGCGGCATGCCGCGTGAATCGAAGGCGAAAAACTCGTCGCCGAGCTCTTCGGTGAGCGACAGCCACAAGCGTGTTACCGCATCGGCGGGCACACCATGCAGAGGGTCGAGCAGCCAGGACGGATCGATCCCCGCTGCATCCAGCAGTTCCCTTACCCGCTGTGGGCGAGAGGCCAGACGATGCAGGGCAGTCGTCACGAAATACGCGGCGACCGAGTCGCTCTGGCGAAGTACTCCGGACTCGGTGTCACTCTTTTCGATCATCTGCAGTATCCATTTTCGTCAACGGCGGCTGCGCGATTCAGGCATAGGAGGTTGCTTACCCGCGTCCTAGACTCCCGGCCATACAGCCAGGAGCCACAACCATGAACAAACCTGAAGTCTTCGTCGTCAGCGCGGTCCGCACCGCCATCGGAACCTTCGGCGGCACGCTGAAGGACACGCCCCCCGCCCAACTGGCCACGCTGGTCACACAGGAGGCCCTGTCGCGCGCCAACTGCGATCCGCAAAGCGTGAACCATGTGGTATTCGGCCATGTCATTCCCACCACTCCCAAGGATGCCTACATCAGCCGGGTGGCGGCGCTTCAGGCAGGCATTCCCAAGGAGGCCCCGGCCTTCACCGTCAACCGTCTGTGCGGCTCCGGCCTGCAAGCCATTGTCAGCGCAGCCCAAGGCCTGCTTCTGGACGACTCCCGTGTTGCCATCGCCGGCGGTGCCGAATGCATGAGCCAGGCCGGCTATCTGGTACCCAGCGCTCGCTGGGGCGCACGCATGGGTGATGTGAAGATGCTCGACTACATGCTCGGTGCGCTGCAAGACCCGCTGCATGGCATCCACATGGGCATTACAGCAGAGAACATCGCCAAGCTGCACGACATCAGCCGCGAAGACCAGGACGCCCTCGCCCTGCTGAGCCAGCAGCGCGCAGCCCGCGCCATCGCCGAAGGGCGCTTCGCCGGCCAGATCGTTCCCGTGCAGATCAAGACCCGCAAGGGTGTCTCGGCATTCGAAGTCGATGAGCATGTCCGTGCCGATGCGAGCCTTGAGCAACTGGCCAAGATGAAGCCCGCCTTCACTGAAGGTGGCTCCGTCACCGCGGGCAACGCCTCCGGCCTGAACGACGGCGCAGCGGCCCTGCTCCTCGCCAGCGGCGATGCAGTGAAGAGCGACAACCTGCAACCCATGGCACGTATTGTCGCTTACGCTCACGCGGGCGTTGAACCGACCGTCATGGGCCTCGGCCCGATCCCCGCCACCCGCCTGGCGTTGCAACGCGCGGGCCTGAGCGTGAGTGATCTCGACGTCATCGAATCCAACGAGGCCTTCGCAGCACAGGCCTGTGCCGTGTCGCGCGAGCTGGGCTTCGATCCGGAGAAGGTCAATCCGAACGGGTCGGGCATTTCCCTGGGGCATCCGATCGGTGCTTCCGGCGCCATCATCGCCACCAAGGCGATCCACGAACTCCACCGCATCAAGGGGCGCTACGCGTTGGCGACCATGTGTATCGGTGGCGGGCAAGGTATTGCTGTCATCTTCGAGCGCGTCTGACCGGTCTGGCGCTCTTGAAGCCGTTCTCCCCTGCAGTGGCGAATGCCGCTGCAGGGTGTCCCAAACGCACAGGTACGAACCATGAATACAGCCAAGTGCTTGCTGCCCTCCTCCAGCTCCCGCTTCGAACGCAATCGTCCCAAGGCGCTCGATCTCTTCGCTGAGCGCGGCTTCGCCCAGGTCAGCCTGCGTGAGCTGGCACGACACCTTGAGCTGACCGCCGGCTCGCTTTACACCCATTGCGCCAGCAAGGAAGAGCTGCTGTTGGAGTTCATCGAGGAGCACTACCTGGCCCTCCTGTCTTTGTTCGACCGGCGCCACCGCAGGGAGTGTCCCAAGGCCACCCTGGAAGTCACCGTTCTGGGACTGGTCTCGCGGCACGCCGCCTACCCCCAATACTTCCAACTGGCAACGCGCGATATCGGCTACCTGGAGTCCGAGCAACGGCAGTACATCGAACTGCTTCGTCATCAGTTGGAGCAAAAACTGGCGGCCGCCCTAGTCGCAGCGGGATACCTGAACACTTCGTCCAACGGCATCCCGGTGCTGGAGCTCTTCGAGCACCTGCCCATCTGGCTGTCCCGTTATCCGCTGGATCGTGAGCAACAGGCCGCGCGACTCATGCAAGTACTGACCGCCCCCCTCGCGCGCAAGCCGGGGATCAGCCGCTGATCCCCGCGTCTTCAGCCGCATCGATCAGCCGGTCCTGGAGGACAGCATTTCCTGGATCCGCTGGGTGGCGTCGCGTGTTCTGCCTGCCAGCTTCTTGACCTCATCCGCCACGACGGAAAATCCTCTGCCGACCTCGCCCGCCCGCGCGGCTTCGATTGCCGCGTTCAATGCCAGCATGTTCGTCTGATCGGCAATGGCCTTGATCACGCCCACCACCTGGGCGATCTGTTCGTACGTTGACTGAATGCTGGCGAGCTCCCTTGCATGCAGGGCCGCGGCGAGTTTCTCGTCCGAAATGTCGCGGACGGCACCCAGCAGGCAGCAGAGCTTTCCGCTCGCATCCTTCATGCCCTGCCCGCGCTCTCGGAACCACACCTCGCCCCTGGACTTGTGTTTCATCCGGTACTCGACGACATAGGGCGCGCTGAAGTCGTCCCGCAGGACGTAATCCGTGACCACCTTGACGATCTGCTGCAGGTCCTCCGGATTGACGATGGAAAAGTAGCTGTCCCAGGAATCGGGAAGGTCCTGCTGCGAATAGCCGATAAGATCGCGAAATTGCCTTGACCAACTTAGCTGGTTGGCAGGGTTCTCCGGATCTCCGTCAATCACGCTGAGTTCCCAGCAGCCCTCGGTGAGAACCTGCTGGGTGAGGTCCCAGACCTTTTCCCTGGCATGGTGATCGGCGAGCTCACCTTGCAGGTCAGCCAGCTGCGAGGCGCTCTTGTCAGCCTCTCTGCATAGCGCCAGCAGTTCGGATTGGCTCTGCTGCAACCGTTGCTCCAGCTCTCGGCGAGACGCTCGCTCAGCATCCAGTTCGCTTTGCTCGAAGGCTGCCTTCAACGGCAGAGCGAGCCGGCTTTCCAGGGCTTCCAATATTCCGCCAAGGGCGGGATGGCGGTCAGCCAGGCGCGTCCGATCTTTCTCTGCCGGCTGGCCGGCGAGCAGCGACTGAATCAGGGTGCCAACGTCATCGGCCAGTGCGTCCAGCTTTTGTCCGAACAATCTACGCCTCCACTCCACGAGTCTTGCCCGCTGGCACGCGTGCTTGCCGGGCCCGCCGGGTGATGTCTCGACTTCATCGAAAATAAAAAAGGGGCCGAAGCCCCTAAAAGGGAGCAATCCTTGGAGGCCACTGAGGACCTCGCGTTACCGTCAGGGCACAGGCACTACGCCGCGCTGGGAAAACAGCGCAACGCTGCCGTCAGGCTCCAGCACCGCCGTGGTCAGCGGCGCGCCCTCGGCGGCCTTCTGCTCCTGGAAGCTATGTCCGCCATCGCTGCTACGCACCAGAAGACCATCCAGCCCTACGGCCAGCACCTGCTGGCCAGACACTACAACCCTGGTGACCGAGCCCTTGCTCTGCACCGGAATGCGCTGCCAGTCCTGTCCAAGGGCGGAGCCCTGCATCAGGGTTCCGCGCTGTCCGCCAACCAGCAGGCTGCCATCGGCCAGCACCGCTCCCGACCAGAGCGTGCCGCTATAGCCGGTATCGATGTATCGCCAGGTCCTGCCGCGATCCTCCGAAGCCAGCAGCTGTCCGTGCTCGGCCGTCGCATAGAGGGTGCCCTTGCCGTCGCTGAAGAGCCCCATCAGGTTCAGGTCCGCACGCTTGGAGCCGGGCGGCGGAGCGAGCTTCTGCTCGCTCCATGTCTTGCCGCCATCATCCGTGGTCAGCACCAGCGACCACAGCCCCACGGCCACCCCCTGCTGGGCATTGAAGAAATGCACGGCAAACAGCGGCCGATCCACGTCGCTGGCCATGCGCTGGATCTGCCATGACTCCCCGCCATCAGAAGTGACGAGAATCGCCCCCCAATGGCCGACCGCCCAGCCATGATCGGCATCGACGAAGGACACCCCCGTCAGAGGCGTGGAGAGGGGGACTGAACGCGCCTGGCGAAAGTTCTTGCCCTGGTCGTCGGACAACAGCACTTCGCCGTGATCTCCCACAGCCACCAGGCGATTTTTCGCCCAGGTCGCGTCCAGCATGGCAGCAGCGGTGGCATAGCTCGCGGCTACCGCAGGCACCGGCTGCAGGTCTTCAGCCTGCGTGGCAGATATCGGTAGGAGTGCCCCAAACAGCACGCCGATGAATGCAATTTCGTAACGCATTGACCTCTCCTCAGTGCGCCAACGCGCCAACCATGCGCACGGGGCGCTTGCGCGGGAACACCCGCTCAAGCCAGACGGCGAATGCCGGCAGGACGGTCATGGCCATCACCATGTTGACGATGAACATGAAGGCCAGGAGCTTGCCCATGTCGGCCTGGAACTTGAGTTGCGAGAACGACCAGGTGGCGACGCCGACGGCCAGGGTGATCGCGGTGAAGATAGTCGCCACCCCGACTTCCAGCAGTGCATGCTCCACCGCCTTGACGATCGGCTGACCATTGGCCTGGTGCATCTGCAAACGGTTGTAGATGTAGAAGGCGTAATCCACCCCGATGCCTACTGCGAGCACCATCACCGGCAAGGTCGCGATGGTGAGCCCGATCTGCAACTCCTCCATGAACCAATAACCAATGAAGGTGCCAATGGTCAGAGGCAGGCAGCAGACCAGGACGGCCCTCAGGTCGCGATAAACGGCGAAGACCAGCAGCGCGATGGCGGCGTAAACGTACAGCAGCATCGGCGTTTCACTCTTCTCCACCTCTTCGTTGATTGCTGCGAGCAGGCCGGCGTTGCCGGATGCCAGGCGAATGGTGATGCCCGGCATCGGATACTGGGTGCGGAACGCCTTGGCCGCCTCGACGACACGGTTGATGGTGGTGGCCTTGTGGTCGGCCAGGAACAGGTGAACGGCCGTCATGCTGCAGTCGGAGCGCATCAGGCCCGCGACCCTTGCGATCTCGGTCGCCATCGACGAGTAGTTGGCCGGATCGATGGGCACCGCGTTCATCTTCGGATTGCCCTCGTTATAGCCCTCGTTGAACTGGCGCATGCTGTTGGAGAACGAAGCCACCGACAGGACCCCGGGAACGCCCTGCATCGCCCAGACGAATCGATCCTGGTACTGCCCCAGCGCCACATCTTCGCAGGCCGTGCCACCGGCGCCCTCCTTCGGCTTGTCCTCGAACACCACCGAGAACCAGTCGAGCCCAATGTCGTAGTTGGACGCGATGGCGACCGCATCGCGATTGAAGCGGGCATCCGCGCGAAGCTCAGGTGCACCGGCCTGCAAGGTTCCCACCACGCGGTCGCGGCTCTGCCAGACGGCGGCAGCGAAGACCACGACGGCAAGGCAAAGCACCAGCTTTGCATTGCGCCACTCGGCCAGTCGGGCCAGGCCATGTAGCCAGCGCGCACGACGCTCACGCGAGAGTTCCTCGGCAGCGGCGTAGGTACCCTCGACACGCAGCATCGACGCCACCAGCGGCAGCATCACCAGATTGGTGACGATCTTGAAACCCACGCCGAGCGAGGCGGTGATCGCCAGCTCCCGCACCATCGGGATGGGGATCAGCAACAAGGTGACGAAGGACACGAACGCCGTCACCAGCGCCAGGGTTCCTGGAATCAGCAGACCACTGAAGCTGGAGCGCGCGGCCTGGTCGACAGACTTGCCGCAGGCGATCTCACGCACGATGAAGTTGATCTGCTGCACACCGTGGGAAACCCCGATCGCGAATACCAGGAATGGCACCAGCACAGCCAGTGGGTCCAGGCCATAGCCCAACAGACGGAGGCTGCCGAACTGCCAGATTAGCGAGGTGAGCGAGCAGCCCAGGGCCAGCAGGGTGAAGCGCACTGAATGGCAGTACCAGTAAACGGCAGCGGCCGTCAGCAAAAGCGCCAGCAGGCAGAACTCCAGTACCGAGGAGGCACCTTTGGCGATGTCGCCGATCTGCTTGGCGAAGCCGATGATCTGGATTTCGAAATCACCGTCCTCGAACTTTTCCCTCAGTTGCTTCTCCAGCACGTCGTTGTAGGACACATAGTCCAGGCGCTGGCCCTTGGCGTCATACTCCTCGAGATCGGCTGTGATCATCGCGCTGCTCTGATCACGCGATACCAGGGTGCCGATGAAGCCACCCTGGGTTGTCGAGTTGGCGATCTTGCCGATGGTCTTATCGTCGAGTCGCTCGGGCGTCACCGTCCCTGGAATTAACGGATCGGCACGGAAGCCTTCCTCGGTGATCTCGTTGACAAAGGCATTGGGCGTCCACAGCGAACGTACACTGCTTCGCGAAACGTTCGGCAGGAAATTCACCGCTTGGGTCACGTCATACAGCCGCTGCAGTCCAGCCTTGTTCCATATCTCGCCCTTGCGGGCCTTGACCACCACAGTCAGGCGGTTGGCGCCCAAAAGGTCGCCGCGATAGGTTTTGAAGGTCTCGATGTATTCGTGGCCGATGGGCAGCTGCTTCTCGAA
This sequence comes from Pseudomonas sp. ATCC 13867, assembly GCF_000349845.1. NCBI lineage: Bacteria > Pseudomonadati > Pseudomonadota > Gammaproteobacteria > Pseudomonadales > Pseudomonadaceae > Pseudomonas > Pseudomonas sp. ATCC 13867. Next base: position 4,432,655 of record NC_020829.1, read on the forward strand.
GCCGGCGTCCATGCGCAACTGCACGGCGAACCAGCCCATGATCAAGGTGAACACTGCCAGGCACGCCAGCACCAGCCGGCGATGCCCGAACAGCCCGTTCTCGATACGCGGGAGCATACGGCGCTCCCGCTGACCGGACAGATTTACGGATGCGTTCACATCAGACCTCACAGGGTGCGCGATACGACGAAGCCGACGTAGTCACGATCGCCCAGCAGTTGGTCGTAAGGCGTCGCGCCGCCCATGAACTTCGCGTAGTTGAACGACACCTGCCAGCTCGCAGGATTGCGCACGAAGTTCAGGTACAGGTTCATCGAGCTTGCACCGTCGGTCCAGGTCTGCGAGAGGTTCGGCGTGCGCCCGCCCAATCCGCGCGAATAGAAGACGCCCGGGGTGACCTGCCAGCCCGGCAGCAAGGTGTTCTCGTAGGTCAGGCTGTAATCCAGGCTGATGCCGGAGGACGTCTTGTCACCCTTGGAGGTCGGGGCGACATTCGGGTCCTTGATCCAGCTGTAGGTACCCGGCGCGGTCGGCTCGCCGTCGTACTCGTCGTTCAGGCCAGGGTAGTGAACCACCACCAGTTCGCTCACCAGGGTCCCGGTGCTGGCGCCGGTAAGCTCAAGCCAACGTGAAGAGTTCTGCGGAGTCTGGCTGTACAGCCCGGTCAGGTGCCACTGGAGCTTCTTCTCGTCCTTCCAGCATTTACCGCGGCTGCCCTGGCAATAATCGATGTAGGGGTTGAGGGTAACTGCGTCTTTCGGGCGATAGGACAGCTCCGTGCCCACGGCCCAGTCACCTACCGGCATGTTGGCGCTGATGCCATAGAGCATGCGGTCTTCCGGGTATTGCCACTCCTGCAGCGCAGCACCGGTGTTCGGGTCGAACTGAATATCGAGGGCTGGCAACTTGTCGTGATAACGCATCACATAGGCGCCCAGGTTCAGGTCGCTGTCACGCGGCTGCCAGTGCACGGCGATCCCCCACTGGCCGCTGTTGCGTGCGTTCTTGCTGTGCAGCCCATAGGCCTGCATGCCGTCACCCAGCCCGTTGGTGGTCGACCAGTAGCTTCCCACTGGAGGGACTTCGCTTTTGTTCCAGTCGAACTGGTAATAGGTCTCGACGTTGACCCCGCCCCCCACGCCAGAGGCGAGACTGAGCATCGGAGCGGGCAGCACCGCTTCCTTCAACTGGGTGCCGGGGCGCATCAGTGCCGCGATGTCATAGGCGTTGGTGTTGTTGATCCCGCCCAGGGTGAAGATGCTTTCGCCCCAGTTGATGACCTGGTTACCCAGTCGGGCCCGTACGCGCTGCTCGCCGACATCGAAGCTCTTGCTCACCCAGAGATCGAGCAGGCGTGCCTTGAAACGAAGGTCGTCATGAGCATTGTCGGTGAGGCCGTTCTTGTGGACGTCCGGCGGCGAACCGTAGCTCAGGGCGCCCGTCGTGTCGGTCGCGGCAAAGTCGCGGATCCAGCTGCCACGTGCCATGAAGGTGTAGTCGTCGGGAAACTTCAGCAGGAGCTCGTGGGTGCCCTTGATGTAGTTGGTGAACAGATCACCCTTGTCGTAGTTGAGGTCGCCCTGGTCGCCGAAACCGGCAACCGGGGACTGGCAGCCGCTGGGCGGATGGTGCCCGGTGGCGCCAGCGGTGATCAGATCGCAGTCCTGTGATTCAGTACGGACAGCCATGCCGGCCGCGATGGTGGAGTCGAAGGACCCACGAACATTCTCCGTCTCGAAGGTGAACGCCATGGCCAGCGGAGCGCTGCACGCGAGGGCAAGCCCTGCGGATTTCGTAATTATTCTTTTCATGTTGGCTCTCGATCGACATCGACTACGGGTTAACGCTCGCTGATCGAGCGCAGGTTGTCGGAGGTGTAGAAGTCAGGCTTCAGGCGCGGATTGCCGGCGCTCTCGGTCAGCCAGCGATGGTCATCCTTGCCCGCCCCGATGGAGGTCATGTCGTAGGCATAACGGCCATCGATCATGTTGAACTGCACAGAGGCCGCCATGTCGCAGCTACCGGTCTCGTAGACCGGAATCGTGAAGCCTTCGCGGACTTTCCAGATCTGGCCCTGCTTGTCGTAGTCAACCGCCATCAGACCGTTCCAGCTGTCCTCGTCGACGTAGAACAGGCGCTTGGGCTCCTGATGGCGCATGCCGTCGCGGACAGTTGCTTCAACCACCCACACGCGATGCAGCTCGTAACGGCGGTATTCGGGGGCGATGGAATCACGCTTGGCGACATCCTCGAGCTTGGCCGAGGTGTCATAGGCACCGAAGGCGTTGTAGGGAACCAGCATTTCCTTCTTGCCCAGCAGCTTCCAGTCGAAGCGATCGAGCGGACCGTAGAAGATGTTCGTTTCGTCCACGGTGTATTGGTTGTCCAGGCCGATCTGCGGGGCGTCGTAAGAGTACGCCGGCATGCGGCGCACGCGGCGCTGACCAGGGAAGTAGTAGTAAGTGGTCGCTTCCTCGCCTGCCTTGCTGATGGACACCGCCGCTTGGCCGGCGAAGGAGGCGGGTTCGTTGTAGGCGAAGAAGGTGCCCACTTCGACTTGGCCGGTCGATGCGAAGGAAGCACTCCCCTTGCCACCCCAAGGCATGAACATGAACATGTCGATCGAGGTGTGCAGCCAATCCTCGCTGCCGCGACGAGGTGAGATACCAGCCGTATCCTTGGGCATGGACAACCCCACGCCCCGGTAGCGCATCTTCATGTTCCACATGACTTCGGCGCCGGTGGTCGGCATGGGGAACGGCACGCCCGGCAGGCTCGCTTCCTGGAGCACCAGGCCGGAACTATCCAGCGTGGCGGACCCAACGTTCTTGCGCGTGTTTTGCTCGACGAAGTCCGGCGCACCGCAGCTTCGACGAGTCGGGTACACATCCATGCGATAGCCGGGAATCTTCTTGAACAATTCCAACTGCCCAGGGGAAAGCTTGCTTTCATACTGGGAAACGTTGCTCGCCGTGATGCTGTACAGCGGCTTGTCGCTCTTGAACTTCCAATGCTGGCCACGCACCTGGCCATAGCTCCAGTCACCACCCTGCGGCCCCGGCTGCGTCCAGGCGGGGATGCTGCCATCGGCGTTGGCCGCAACTTCTCCACCCAACGGAGTCAGCTTGGTACCCAGCAATGCGGCGTCCTTGTCCGCAGCATGAACCGAACAGATGGCGGCCGAGGCCACCACCGCCGCGATCAGACTTCTGACTTCAATACCGCTCGATTTACCCGCAGTTGCACGCTGAAACACGCTTTTCATTGGAAAGTCCTCATGAGCCTCAACCGGTGGCGAGCACTTCCCGAGGGGATACATCGGATAGCGGCACGCACCTAATCAAACGACCTGATCAATTGACCAAGTCATATGACCAAAGCAAGCCATGTGCCAACCCCTTGAATCCTATATATCTCCTTTTATTTCAAAGTCTTAGATAAAAACAAAATCTTACTCTCGCTACCGTTAGACCCAGGCCCGCACCACTATGCGACAGCTCTGCGCACCAACATGGGAATTAACGGAACACATGTTACCGAAATAACTGCTAACAGTTTGCCGTGATAGCCAAGGCCCGAGCTGTCGAGAGGAAAAATCCATTAGGCCGCCCTCTTTTGGCCCATGACGACCGCGACGAGCTTGATGTAGCATCCGCCGCGTCGGACCCCTGAGCCGTAATGGACGGAACGACCGACACCAAGGAGACTGCTTAGTTATGGCCAGAATGGGCGCGGATCTGCGCAGACAGGATTTCGTCGAAGCGACTGTGAAGGTAATTGCGGAGCATGGTGTCGCGAATGCTACAACGCGCCGAATCGCCGCTGCCGCGGGCTGTCCTTTGGCCTCGCTGCACTACCTGTTCCACACCAAAGAAGATCTGTTCTACGCAGTTTTCGAGACGCTCTTCAACCTGCCTCAGCAAGCCCTGGAGCACGGCCCTATCGGCACCACCGAGGCGGAAGCAGCGGCGGGCTTGCTGCGCAATTTGGTGCACTGGTTTATCGCCCATCCCGATTCGGCAGCAGCGCAATACGATCTGTTCATCTGGGCGAATCGCAATGCACCCGAGATGGCGGCATCGATCTATGCGGAAGCCCTTGTGTCTACCCAGCAAGCTATTGAACGCTCGGTCGGCTATTCGGTAGACCAGGAACTTCTTGGCGTAGTCAGCCGGCTGATGGTGCAACTGCTTGACGGCCTGATCATCGCTTGGAGCGCACATCGCGACGACGATCGTCTAAGAGATGAAACCGAAACTGCCTGTGAAGCTCTGGGCATGCTAGTGAGCAGCAGACTTCCACGTAAGAAGGCCGCTCGCCGTACAGCAAGCTAACGCAGTTTCCTTGCCAGGATTAGAGCTGATAATTACGAGGGGGCCTGCAGGCCCCCTTCGCGTTTTCATTACCCTCGAAACTACAGAGGGGATCGGTCGATAACACTCAGGCTCACCTGTTCCAGCAGCCGGTTCATCTGGATGAATTGAGCGAAACGCGGGTCCTGCGTCTGGCCGTGGAAGAAGCGGTAGTAGATCTGCTGAACGATGCCTGCGAGGCGGAACAGGCCGTAGGTGTAGTAGAAGTCCAGGTTCCTGATCGGCGGCATGCCAGCGCGCTCGGCGTAGTAGTCGGCGAAGGCCTGGCGGCTCAGCATACCCGGCAGGTGGCTGGGCTGGCGGCGTATCAGCTGCATGGATTCGGGATCACCCGCCTCGATCCAATAGGACAGCGTATTGCCGAGGTCCATTAGCGGATCGCCCAGAGTGGTCAGCTCCCAATCAAGCACACCGACGATTCTCATCGGGTCGCGCGGATCGAGGATGACATTGTCGAAGCGGTAGTCATTGTGCACGATGGCCGGCTTGTGATGGTCAATCGGCATCTTCTCGCGAAGCCAAACTTTGACCTGCTCCCAGGCTGGCGCGTCAGGTGTCAGGGCCTTTTCGTAGCGATCGATCCAACCGCTGATCTGACGTTGCACATAGCCTTCAGGCTTCCCCAGGTTGCCCAGACCGCAGGCCTGGTAATCGACGTTGTGAAGCTCGACCAGACGGTCAATGAAGTTCCTGCACAGCCTGTTGGTCTGCTGCTCATCGAGGCTTAGCTCAGGGGGCAATTCGGCGCGCAGGATGAGGCCTTTTACCCGCTCCATCACATAGAACTCGGCGCCGATCACCGATTCATCAGTACAGTGCAGATAGGCCTCGGGGCAGTAGGGAAACCCCGCATTGAGCCGGTCGAGGATACGGAATTCGCGCCCCATATCGTGTGCCGATTTGACCTTGCGACCGAACGGCGGGCGGCGCAGCACCAACTCGTGACTGGGATACTCCAGCAGATAGGTCAGGTTCGAGGCGCCTCCGGAAAACTGGCTGATACGTGGAGTACCGGAAAGCCCCGAAATGCCCGCCTTGAGGTAAGGGTCGATGCGGGCGATGTCCAGTTCCTCGCCCAGGCGGGTCCCTACGGTTTGATCTGTCAGCGTCATTCTTTTCCCTTTGTGTTCATGGGTTCTCGCCGAATCACAGGCTGCTGAGCAGATGGCCGCCATCCGCCGCCAGGACGCTGCCGGTCATGAAGGAGCCTGCATCGCTGGCCAGCAGCAGGAACGGCCCTTCCAGCTCTCTCAGCTCGCCTAACCGACGCATGGGAACCAACTGGCGGATGTAGTCCACGCCCTTCTCGCTGTCGAAGAAGGCTTCGTTCATTTCGGTTCTGAAATAGCCGGGAGCGATGGCATTCACGCGAATCTGGAAGCGCGCAAGCTCCAACGCCAGCGACTTAGTTAATTGCACAACGCCGGCCTTGGCGGCGCAGTAATGGCTGTACCCCGTCCCGACGCGCAATCCCAGAATCGACGCGACGTTGACGATACTGCCACCCTTCCCTGCCTTCACCAGGCGCTGCGCGGCAACCTGAGCGACACGCCAGACGCCGTCGAGATTGGTGGACAGCATTGCACGCCAGTCTTCCTCGCTAATCTCCAACGGCCGCTTGCCGTTGCCGATCCCAGCGTTGTTGAGCACGACATCGATGACTCCGAAATGCGCCTCCGCGGCATCGAAGACCGCTTCAACGCTGTCGCGGCTGGTGACGTCCATGGCCACGGGCAGGGACTGCCCCCCTTCCCACTCGATATCCATGGACAGTTGTTCAAGTCGATCGACCCGGCGCGCTGCCAGGACTACCCGAGCGCCGGCACGAACGACAACTCTTGCCAAGTGCGCACCGATTCCGCTGGAGGCGCCAGTGATCAGCACCGTGCGCCCGGCGAGGGAAAAACTCTGGTTCGTACTCTCTTCCATTGATGTCTCTCAAAGGCTAGAAAGGACCGCTATCACCGGCGATATGGGTACGCCCATGAAGCCTGGGTCCTGGCTCTACAAATAGGGTTCCCTTTCGCTTCGGGAGAAAACCAAGACGAGGGATGCGTGGTCCCCGCCACCGACCGGCTCCCCCGAAGCGCAAGGGAATACTCAGAATCTCTCGATCCGGGTTTTACCGGCGGCAACCAGGCGCTTCAGCAGCGGCGCGGGTTGGAACCACATTTCGCCGTAGGCTCCCAGCTCGCTGCGATAGCGCTGGATGCTCGCCAGCACTCGCTCCAACCCAAGCTGCTCGGCGTAGTGCATCGGCCCGCCAAGATGAGCAGGGAAGCCGTAGCCATTGATCCATACCAGATCTATGTCACTGGCCCGCAGGGCGATACCCTCGTCCAGCAACTGGATGCCTTCGTTGATCAGCATGAAGAGACAGCGATCATGAATTTCCTCATCGCAGACAGCACGACGCGAGATATTCAGCTCCTGGGACAGGCGTTCGGCCAGTGCAACCACTTCGGGGTCCTCCTGCCGCTCCCGCCCCTCGTAGCGATAGAACCCGCGACCGCTTTTCTGGCCATGGCGCTTCAACACCGTAAGCTCGTCACCGATCCGGCAGTAGCTCTCGTCATGAGCGGTGGCGGCCTGATTGGCCTGGCGGATCAGGTAAAGCACGTCGACGCCAGCGAGGTCCTGCATGCTGAAAATCCCCATGTTCAGCCCCAGCTCGGTCAACACCTTGTCAACCTGCGCGGGCGTGGCGCCCTCGAGAAGCAGACGTTGTGCCTCACGGGAATATGGCTCCAACATGCGGTTGCCGATGAAGCCGAAGCAGACCCCGGAAACCACCGCCAGCTTGCCGATACGCTTGGCGATCGCCATGGTCGTGGCGAGCACATCAGGCGCAGTCGCCTTGCCACGCACCACCTCCAGCAGGCGCATGACGTTCGCCGGACTGAAGAAGTGCAGACCGATCACGTCCTGCGGGCGGGAAACCGACATGGCAATCGCATCGACATCCAACGAAGAAGTGTTCGTAGCCAGGATGGCGCCCGGCTTGCACACCCGGTCCAAGGTACGGAATACCTGCTGCTTGATCTCCATCTTCTCGAACACTGCCTCGATCACCAGATCGGCATCGGCCAGCTCGGCGTAATCTAGCGTGCCGTGCAGCAGCTCCATCCGTGCTTCGACCTGGTCGGCGCTCAGCTTCCCGCGCTTGACGCTGATCTCGTAGTTCTTGCGAATCATCGTCAGGCCGCGATCAAGCGCGGCGCCCTGCTGCTCCAACAGCATCACCGGGATACCGGCATTGACGAAATTCATTGCGATACCGCCGCCCATGGTGCCGGCACCAATGACGGCGACTTTACGGATGCTGCGTAGCGGAAGGTCAGGAGCTATGTTCGGAATGCGGCCGGCCTCGCGCTCAGCAAAGAACACATGGCGCAGAGCCTGCGACTGCGAAGATGCTTCGGCCTGCTTGAACAGGCTCAGCTCGCGAGCAAGCCCTTCCCTGAGCGGAAGCAGGCAAGCTGCCTCCACCGCCGCCAGCACAAGGCGCGGAGCCAGGCGATTCTTCCAGAGCGATTCCTGACGCTCTCGGAAGGAAGCAAAGAAGCCGTCAGGCAAATCCTCGGCGGGCCTCGGACAATGCTCTGGCGGTAGTGCTGGAGCAGACATCGCGATCAGCTCCCGGGCATAGGTTTCCGCCTCGTCGAGCAAGTGTTTCGCTTCGCTTGCCAGGCGATCCAGGATCCCAAGCAGACGTGCGCGCTCCGCGTCGATCTGCTCGCCCGAAAGAATCAGATTCAAAGCTGATTCGGCGCCAATCAGCCGCGGAAGGCGCTGGGTGCCTCCGGCCCCCGGCAGCAATCCAAGATTGATTTCCGGCAGCCCGACGCGCGTCCCCGGCTCACCGACCCGATAACCGCAGGCGAGCGCGAGCTCGAGCCCGCCGCCCAGGGCCAGCTTGCCGATGGCGGCGATCACCGGCTTGTCGATCTCACTGATGCGCATCAGGGTGTCGGGCAGGCTAGGTTCGGCGAAGGCTGCATCGGTACCGAACTCCGCGATATCCGCCCCTGCGCAGAACAAGCCATCTGCGCCATGGAGGATGATCGCCTTCACTTCGGCATCGGCAGCCGCACGCTCACAAGCCGAGAGAATGGCCGCGCGCAGACGTTGGCTGAGGGCGTTGACGGGGGCTCGGCAGAGGCCAACGAAGGCCACGCCGTCTTCGAGGCGGTACTGGATCAATTCGCTCATGGATAGAGGTCCTACTTATTGCGCGGGCAGGCTCGACCATTCGTAGCGCCCATGCAGATCATGGACGCTCTCGCTCAGAGGAATGGAAGCCGGCCCGGAATGCAGCTGATGACGATCGGATTTGACGCTTTCAGAAGCGGCCGAATATCTGGCCAATGCTCACAATCGGATGTGCCGTCGGCTGTTGGGCAACGACGAGCAGGATCGGCGATTTGATGGAGTGAATAGCGCCAGCGGCCAAGGCAACAGCCAGGCAGGCGAAAAGAACTCGACGCATTGACAACCTCCAGCATTCGCGAGGTGCGGATGCAGGTTTCTTGTTATTGGCAAGATCGATTCTGCTGAGCGAGCAGTGGAAAAGCTTTGCAGATGACGCCACAAAAAAGACAATGCATGACAACATCACTCATCGGATTTCACCGGCAGAAAAACACAGCTGCCGCCTAATTCAGGTAATGGCGATGACTTCCTTCGTGCGCGGTATCGCCCTTCTCGGGCTCGCCCCCTTCCTCACCGCTCAGGGGCTCGATCCTCGCCTAATGCTGGAGCTCGCTGGCCTCCCAATCGACGCCCAGGATGGCCTGATACCGGGCACCCGCTTCAATGCCTTGCTTGAGGTCTGCGCCGAGCGCTCCGGCAACCCGCTGTTCGGGCTGCAATATGGCCTTAGCCAGGGCGCCCAGGGACTGGGGGACCTTGCCTACGTGATACGCAGCACCGGCTCGGTCGGGGAGGCTCTCAATGCTTTGGTGCGATGCCTGCATACCCATAGCGATGGCGCCGAAATCCGGCTTGAAAATCGTGCGGGTGTCGCTCACTTCCTCTACGACGTAACGGACGATGACATTACTTCGGCAAGACAAACCGTCGAGTTGGCCATTGGCATGGGCGCGCGGATCATGCAGAGCCTGCTTGGCAACAGCTGGAAACCGGCCGGGCTGCTGCTACGTCATTCGGCAGGAGGACATTCAGGCGCGTATCGGAGCCTGCTTGGGGTCACTCCTCGATTTGATTGCCCGATGAACGCCTGGCTCTTCGATGCTTCGCTGCTGGAGGTCAAACTGGATGCCACGGACGAGCGCTTCCATCAATTGATGCAACAGCACATCGATGAACTGTCGCGGATCACCTTGGCGGAAGTTCCAGCCTATGTGCAGAAGCTTCTGCGAAACCAGCTGCCTACAGGCCAACTGACCCTGGAGCGAATCGCCGAGCACATGCTAATCAGCCCACGTACGCTACAACGCTATCTGCGGGCTGAAGGTACAGGCTTTCAGGAGCTACTCGATAAGACCCGCAAATCCATGGCAACGCGCTATCTCTGCGACTCATCCGTCAACCTGACTCGGCTTGCAGAGCTGCTTGGCTACGCAGACCTGAGTGCATTTTCCCGAGCATTTGACCGTTGGTATGGCGTCGGCCCGCAGCAATGGCGACAACTGTATCGACAGGGCCGGCAACCAATGGATCTAGGCACGGACTACTCCCCTGCCACCTTTCGCCAGCCTAAAACGCCGGGCATCCAGTCATGAACCCCAACCCATTCATTCGCGCTATCGGCCTTACTGGCTTCGACGAGTTTGCTAACGCCCAGGGCCTCAACGCGAAGGGATTGCTGCGCGACGTATCGCTCCCGGAAAGCCTCCTGAGTCGCCCGGAAGGAATCCTGTCCTACCGCCGCTACTGTGCACTTCTCGAACTATGCCGACAACGTTCGGGGAACCCTCTGTTCGGCCTGCAATTGGGGCTGCATCAGGGCGTCGACGTATTTGGTGAACTGCTCTTCCTGATCCGCAACTGCGAGACGGTAGGCAATGCGCTTTACGAACTGGGCAATTACTTCGCGCTGTACAACGGAGCAGCGGAAATTGTGCTGAGAGTGGATGGCAACCTCGTAACCCTCGACCATCACGTGAAGGAACGCTACATGCCTGGCCTAGATCAGGCTGAAGAGTTGGCCTGCGGGGTCGCGCTTGAGCTCATGCGCGCGTTGGTGGGCAAGGACTGGCAACCGCGAGCGGTGCTGCTCCGGCACGCCCCCCTCAGCGACATTTCCAGCTATCTGCGGCAGCTTGATATCGCGCCAATCTTCGATAGCAACGTCACTGGCATTCAGTTTGATACTTCAGTGCTTTCCGTAGCACTCAATGCAGCCAACGAGCATCTCCATCACCTGCTCGAAGAACACATCCGCCGAATGGAACGTCTGGCTACCGGTGAACTACCCAATTACATCCGGCAGCTATTGCGAGACTTACTACCTGGTGGGCAGGCCACTGTCGAGAAGGTTGCCGACTGCATGATCCTCACTCCACGAACGCTACAACGTCGCCTGGCCCAGGAAGGAATCACGTTCCAGCGGATACTCGACGATACACGTCAGACAATGGCACGGAGCTACCTGGAGAACCCTATCCTGAGCGTGGCGCAGATCGCAGAGCTACTCGGGTATGCAGACTCAAGCGTCTTTTCCCGGGCCTTCCACCGCTGGTTCGGGACGACACCGCTTGAATGGCAGCGACAGCACTGCACAAAACGTCAGCCGCTTCTATTGCAAAAGCGCAGAAAGAGTTAGCGGAATCTTGTGTGCAAGGCTCCTTGAAACCAGTCGATTGGAGCCCGCGAAATCTGGCACAGATAACTGATTCATGCCCTGCCTGAATCGGGGCTGCTTGAGCGCAGATAGTCAGGCGTCAGTACGCCCTGCAGGCTATGCATCGCAGGCTCCAGCAGTTCTGCCATCCGCATCGCCAAAGGCGTTGCCTCCAGGTACCGACAGCGTGGCAAAAATAGCGGGTCAGAAAATTTGCACCGCAGCTTTCGAAGCGAATTGCTGATCGCAGGCTGAGTGACGCTCAGCATTTGGGCTGCGCGAGAAACGCTCTTCTCCCGGTACACCACCATAAAGGTCACCAGCGAATTCAGATCGACCTCACGTAAGACCTGCTCATCAAAGCGCATTAGCCCCACCTCCATTGCGGGTGGAAAACTGCAGGGCTCTGCTGAACTTGGCGAGCAGCTGAATCAGATCGGTCAAATCGCGACAGCCCATATGGTTCTCCATGTCCTCCTCACTGGCCCACTGGCTCTGCAGTATCCAGAGATCGGGCTGCTCATGGCTTCGAGTAAAGCGATACTCAAGGCACCCTCTTGCGGCGCGCAGTCGACTTAGGCACGCAAGGATGCTGCTTTCCAGAGATAGATCCTTAATCGATGAAATAAGGACTTCCAGGGTACCGACCACTTTCTTCTGCAACATGATCTCAGCCTCGAACGTGCGGCCTCAAAGAGCCCCGACACTGTTGAAACACATCCTTTACGCGGACTCCTAGAGCCAGCCTCATGCTGGCGGAACCAGGGCAGAGCTATCCGAACGGCACTCGTATCGTTTGCGACTCAGGCGTGTCGATCAGGATCTCACCGGCACTTCGGATGTCCGGAGCCGGCAAACAAATGATTCCATTAAGACTCATATGAGTCAATAATGTCTCACAAAAGATCATTAAGGCACGACCAGCGGTCTGGTCCGCTGGAACTCCCTCACTGGGCGACAAGTTCGACGGGCTGGCTGAGCTAGGGTTGCAAATCGCTGGCGGCGAACAGACTGGTGGACTGCAGAACATCTATGCGTAAGGAGCGGGTGATGACTAAGCAGCCCGAATGCCCAATGTCGATGTTGCGGCGAGCTCTATTTCTGATTCGCCGCTATGAAATTCTTTCATCGCACAGGCGGCGCAGGGCTGTCCCGACAAGCCCCACTGATGCCGAGTCTCTTTCGCAGCATGCAGCTGAGCTTCCGGTCCTGGGTTGCAAAAAGTGACATTCGATCGAGGCATTTTCCGACATCGGCATCCAGCTGCCATCTCCCTAGACTTGATATCGCCCAGGCGCGTGCCGTTCCGCTGCTCAGTCAGTCGACAGATGACCGATAAGGCAGCCATGACAAACATGTCGTCAGCGCAGCTCCAGCTGCAATCAGGCCGTTCGGCAGTTCGCTCACGAGCATCCAAATTCGGATCAGGGGAGGGACGCTATGTGCTGACAATCACGTGGTTGGTGGTGTGCAGGCTTCGCAGCGATCTTCGCGTGCATATGGTTTGTAGGTACGAGATTCAGTGAATAACGCGGGGCGCTTTTTCGCGTCCCTCTGTACGAGTGGATAACAATGTCTGACTACAAAGCTCCCCTGCGTGACATGCAATTCGTCCTCAATGAGGTCTTCGAGGTTGCCAAGCTCTGGGCAGAACTGCCGGCGCTGGCCGAGACCGTCGACGCCGAGACCGCCAGCGCGATTCTCGAAGAGGCCGGCAAGGTCACCGCAGGCGTGATCGCCCCGCTGAACCGCAGCGGCGACGAAGAAGGCTGCAGCTGGAGCGCCGAGGGCGTGAAGACCCCGGCCGGCTTCCCCGAGGCCTACCGCACCTACGCCGAAGGCGGCTGGGTGGGCGTGGGCGGCGCGCCGGAATTCGGCGGCATGGGCATGCCCAAGGTGATTGGCGCCCAGGTCGAGGAAATGGTCAACGCGGCCAACCTGTCCTTCGGCCTGTACCCGATGCTGACCGCCGGCGCCTGCCTGTCGCTGCTCAACCACGCCAGCGAAGAACTCAAGGCCAAGTTCCTGCCGAACATGTACGCCGGCACCTGGGCGGGCTCCATGTGCCTGACCGAGCCGCACGCCGGCACCGACCTGGGCATGATCCGCACCAAGGCCGAACCGCAGGCCGATGGCAGCTTCAAGATTTCCGGCACCAAGATCTTCATCACCGGCGGCGAGCACGACCTCACCGAGAACATCATCCACCTGGTGCTGGCCAAACTGCCCGACGCGCCGGCCGGTTCCAAGGGCATCTCGCTGTTCCTGGTGCCGAAGGTGATGGTCAACGCAGACGGCTCCCTGGCCGAGCGCAATGCCGTGTCCTGTGGCTCCATCGAGCACAAGATGGGCATCAAGGGCTCCGCCACCTGCGTGATGAACTTCGACGGCGCCACCGGCTGGATCGTCGACGAGCCGAACAAGGGCCTGGCCGCCATGTTCACCATGATGAACTACGAGCGCCTGGGCGTGGGCATCCAGGGCCTGGCCACCGGCGAGCGTTCCTACCAGAGCGCCGTGGAATACGCCCGCGAGCGTATCCAGAGCCGCGCACCGACCGGCCCGGTCGCCAAGGACAAGGCCGCCGACCCGATCATCGTGCATCCGGACGTGCGTCGCATGCTGCTGACCATGAAGGCGCTGAACGAGGGCGGCCGCGCCTTCTCCAGCTACGTTGCGATGCAGCTGGACACCGCCAAGTACAGCGAAGAGCCGACCACCCGCAAGCGCGCCGAGGAACTGGTCGCCCTGCTGACCCCGGTGGCCAAGGCCTTCCTCACCGACATGGGCCTGGAAACCACCATTCATGGCCAGCAGATCTTCGGCGGCCACGGCTTCATCCGCGAGTGGGGCCAGGAGCAGTTGGTGCGCGACTGCCGCATCACCCAGATCTACGAAGGCACCAACGGCATCCAGGCGCTGGACCTGATGGGCCGCAAGATCGTCGGCAGCGGCGGCGCCTACGCCAAGCTGTTCACCGACGAGATCCGTGCATTCACCGCCTCGGCCTCGGCCGAGCTTTCCGAGTTCACCGGCCCGCTGAACGCCGCCGTGCAGAACCTGGACGAACTGACCGCCTGGGTGCTGGACCGCGCCAAGGGCAACCCGAACGAGATCGGCGCCGCGTCGGTCGAGTATCTGCACGCATTCGGCTACACCGCCTACGCGTACATGTGGGCCCTGATGGCTCGCGCTGCGCTGGGCAAGGAAGGCCAGGACGAGTTCTACGCCAGCAAGCTGGGCACCGCGCGCTTCTACTTCGCCCGCCTGCTGCCGCGCATCCACTCCCTGAGCGCTTCGGTGAAGGCGGGCAGCGAGTCGCTGTACCTGCTGGACGCCTCGCAGCTCTGAGGGTCAATTCGCGCTTCAGAAAGTTGTTGCACGCGATTGAGCCATACCTTTCCGGCCGCTAGCTGTCTCCTATGAGGGGCAGCTATGGGTTCAGGCTGTGTGAAAACGTCGAAGTGCTTACACCAGTTCCGGGACAGACCAAGACCAAAGTATCTAGACCGGTATGTCCCTATAGACATCATCGACAACGCCTTGGGTTCAAGTCATAGAGGCTTATCTGGCGTGCATCGAATGGGAATCTATCAGTAAGTCACTCTCACGAACCTTCACGTGGCACTGGTGATCAGCCAGACTGTAATTGATCTGCACAAGGGGGCGCTGGCAGCGCTCCCTTCGCACTCTAGATCCCACGGTAGTAGCTGTCCTGATATGCAGGTCAAATCTTCAGCGTCACGTTGCGTAGAAGCGCATATCGGGACCGCAATAGCGCAAACTGAGAGCGGCCCCCCAGTAACGGAGAGCATCGATGCCAGCTTTGATTCTGCCCGCTGTAGTCGAACTGGTAATGCAACTGGGTAAGCTAATTGTTCAAGAGGCCTCGCGACCCGGCGGCCCACGCGGGGCGATTGATAAAGCGGACGTTGATGTCGAGATAGAAGAGCTTCTGCGAAAAGGGCTGATGGAGATTTTGCCCTGCGATTTCGTTGGTGAAGAGACTGGCGTGCACCTCAGCGGCGATCCATCTTGCTGGGTGGTCGATCCCAACGACGGCACATCCGATTTTCTCCGGACAGGGATGGGCTCTGCCATCTCTGTTGGACTGCTTCATGAGCAGCAACCAGTTTTGGGCGTCGTACACGCCCCATTCACGCAGCAAGGGTCGGACTGCATAGCCTGGCAACAAGGCAGCGTAGGAATCTGGCGCAACGGTACGATCCTCACTCCGAAACCTCTGCAGCCGCTAGTGTCCGGCACCACAGTTTTCGTAAGCGCGGCGGCAGAGGCCCATCTAAACCTGAACAATGAGCTTTGCGCTCCAGCCCTCTGCCATCCGATGACCAGTGTTGCCTACCGATTGGCTCGAGTAGCCGCAGGTGACGGCATTGCTGCAATCTCGCTGTATCCGGTCGCCCCTCACGATGTTGTAGCTGGACATGCTCTGTTACGTGCGGCCGGAGGCGACCTGCTTGATCATCAAGGATTCGCCATCCAGTACAACAGATACGCGCTGTTTACCGGCCAAGTGCTGGGATGTTTTGGGGGCGAGCCTGCGGCCTGCCAGCAACTCAGTAAGCGAAATTGGCGACGTCTCGTGCCGACCTATTTGGCCGAGCAAGCCTGACACCCTTTCTCAAGTTCGCCGGTGTAATTTCAATAAGAACTGAGAAAACGAAGTGAGGTCCGCGAAGGTGTCGACATCTGCTCTACCGGATCGATTTAGGTGAAAGCCTCGCATGCCGAATCGTCGGGGGCCAAGACAATCAGCCTCGAGCGTATCGCCAATCATGACCATGCTTGATAATGGGCAGTTCAGTTGCAGAGACACCTGCTCGTAGATCGCGCGCTCCGGCTTAACGGCGCCTACCCTAAAGCTCCAGGAATACGCATCAAGGTGAGGGAGGAGGAGCATTACAGGGAGAGCATATGGTGCTGCGAGATTCGAACAAACAGCAACACTTATTCCAGCGTCCTGCAGAATTCGGATAGCTGGTAGAGAGTCGGGATAGAGCTTGATACTACCCAACTCGCAGAGCAGATCATGCTCCAATTCCGCTAGCTGAGAGAGTGTGACTTCAACCTCGAAGCGCTGAGCCGCCGCAGCAAGTCCCAAGTCCTCACACATAAGAATTCGCGCATCATCAGGGGTTGGCCGACGCCCCATATTCCTGGCAAGCTTCATCAGTTTGAGGAAAGGATGTTTGCGATCACCTATGCGAAGCAAGGTGCCAAACACATCAAAAACAACAACTTCTGGCATAGCAAAATAGGCATTTGAGTTATGCATTTGCGGCTTCCCACAAACTATCTAGCTTAGCATTTAGACGACAGTTCCTTTATTGCTATCTCACACTGCCGCCGCATCCAGCTTGGCATTTTGGATTCCATTAACTTTTCCAGCTCCTCACAAGGCAGACGCCGAAGAATCATAGAGCATATCGTGCCATCGAGCGACAGCTTACCAAGTTGAAACATAGCCACGAGTGCTAATCCCGCTAGTGACTCAGGATTCTGCAACCAGTCTTTGCGAGCATGGAAAAGTTCAACAGCCAGCCCTCCAATGACTAACGTCCTGGTGCGACCGCTAGTATAAAAAGTAGGAAACACTAAGATCCTTGTACCGACGCCAAATCGTCTTAATGCTTCCAATCCATGAACCTGAAAGATCTCTCCACTTGAACTGGAAATAAGGCGCAAAACCTTAATACACCCAGGGCATATTTTTCCAATATCCTTATGGACTAACGGCCGCACGTATACCCCTCGTGAGATCCTTTCAATCACACCAGTTTTAGCTAGGCGGCGGAGAGCACCATTTACAGAGCCCCGAGACCCGAGCCCTTCGAATTTCCCGCATAAGAATGGCTCTCCTATCTTTACTCTCTTGATTCGAACTAAAACTTTATCGACAACAGACATATCCCCCCCGTGAGAGTTAGTATCTCTCTACGACCAGTAAGTACTCCACGCTGCCACTGCGGTGAATCATACACATCCCAATATCAAACACACAGCGATAGACAATCTCAACCAGACCCAAAGCGGAGAAATTCACCTACGGCGACCAAGAGGATTAGATAAGCGTCTTATATTCGATGAGTAGACTGTTTTTTCAATATTAACAACCGCTCCCCAGTCGCCTGGTTCAGAGAAAATGCATTGTTGGCTTTCTGTCAAATAAACCACCCCCAAACGGCCGGCCATCAAATCAGAAACATGAAATATCTCATCAACCACATCAACACACCAAACCAACTTATCATGAAACAATCGAGATGATTTTATATAAATTCTTTCTATTTCAAATTCAGCATCCTGCCTATAAATCAATCCTTTTAGATCTGCAAGATTGCTAATCGTGAGGAATAACTTTCTAGGTGTGCTCTTGCGACGAACTGATATATCGAGAAGAAGCACCGGCGCACTCGATCCGAATGCGCAATCACTACCAAGACCTGCCGTCCTCCTTTGATCAGCATCTTCAAGCCATTGTGGTCGTCGCACTACATATCCTCCGAGCTCTGAGATTGGCAAAGGCAGCACAAGAAACCAGGCAAATGAGAATAGATCACTTCCATGACTAAGATATCTGGTAGTCATATCGCGTTCAACAGCGCTTTATCGCTCTCTTTTGCGGGGGGGCGAGATGGAGACGAAAAAACCGTTTGGACAGGCCTTGAGGTTGGCCAGGCTGAAGAAAGGGCTGTTGCAAGAGAATTTCGAAACCGTCAGCAGTCGCCAGACGGTCAGTTTCCTTGAGCGAGGTAAATCAAGCGTGACACTACAGAAACTCGACGATCTCTGCTCCGTTCTCGAGGTTCACCCCGCGACAATGGTTGCATTCACCTATCTGCTCGGTGGTCCAACTCAGAATGCTTCCGTGGAGGAGCTGACTCAAATCATCAGTGAGGAATTAAAATCCTTAGAGCACTTTAAAGATCTCTTATCTCAAAGCGATCTTCAACTTTAAGAAGGCGCTTACTTAACCATTAAAGAGAAATTCAACTTAGTAAACCCAATGTTTTCAAGCTCAAAAATTAGATTCCCTAGATCAGCAGATGAATAATATATAGCCTCGAAAATTTTTACGTGCTGCGCACGCAAGCTGTTATATTTTACGCGAGAAACCTCCAATTCAGCTTGTAGCTTTTGCACTTTCTCTCTTAACAGATCAACTTCCCTTCCCCCATCAGACTGGCGCCGCTCGGTTTCATATCTTTTTAAGACCGAGTCCAAAAAACATTGTTTCTTGCGAATAGTCTCACGTGACACATTGGCATCGCGAGCAAAACCCGACTGCGTATAGGTATAAATTCGACCGCTAGCCGCTTCGCCCTCAATCAACGACATGAGTCTAACCTCTAAATATTGTTCTAGCCTCAGCCCACGCAATTGCATAAACCCTCCGAGTCACTTCTTGCTATTTTCTTTGGAAGATAATGCCAAATACCTCCCCGTGGAACTTGACACCTTAGAAAAATGAATGAACTGGGGACTATCACTTTTGCCAATCTCTTTCAACCTTCTAATGAACCTCTCGGAGCTGTCATGAATCTTTCTAATCTGCGCAATTTGACTAAGGTTCTGGACATCTATAACAAGATGCTCACAAGCTTCATCTTCCTTTCCATGAGAGAAGCAAGAGAGATGATGCGGGCAAGGATTTAATGCAAGATTCATCGTACATACACCATGAGGCATGTAGTTCAATAGAGAAGTCGATGCCTCAAGGTATTGCTCTGCCCTGCCTTCATCCACAACCCTTAGCCTCTTATATGTATCAGTAATGTAACCGGCCGCTTCACCTGATCGAATTGAATCTCTAGTTTTCCGTATCGATGCTACTCTATCTCGAATACCAACATGATCATAAACAGCGGTTTGCTCCGAACTTTTCCGCCCAAGCAACAATGCAACCTGTGTATCTGTCAGCCCACCCCTCTTATAAACAGTATTAAGCCAATGCCTCACATCGTGCCAACTGAACCTTGCCATCTCACCTGTTCTAGAATCGACCACTTTATGCCTAACCAAGAACCCCTCTCTCTTTTTACTTCCACTCAACCACTCGGTGAACATACCAACACTCACGACCGTAAAACTCCCACGTTTAACCTTATAACTATTTAGCAAATTTTCAGAAACCACATAGAGTGCGTCTTTGGGATGCAAAACACTTGCACCTGTTTCGCTCATAATTACTGGATTTACCTTCTTAACGAAGTCCTCCCGGTTTACGTCTGGATATATATCTGGAGAATAAACCCGACAATTCAACTGACAAACAAGCGCATCATCCAAAATATCCTTAATCTCACAAACATAATCACCCACGCTAAATTCCAAATTACGATTCAAAACTTCAATACCTATCGCAAGCGGATTCATCCTGACTCGGCCCTGCCATTTATCGCTAAACTCATTTACTACGACAGCTTCTCGCTTTGCGTTGAAGAGGAGATACTTCCCATCAACTGCCGCTTGCTGCCTCACGACTAGGTCGCGAAATGCACGATCAGTCATACCAAGTGAATTCGATGCCTTGGAATAAGAGCCAGCCGCCTCAAGAACGGCCATGACATCCAACTCTCTCTTGAGGCTATGCGACCAAACCGCTTTGGGATTGACCAGAACATTTCCTGCAGTCCACTCGTGGCAAAACTGCATGACGAAAAACCTCAAAGCATCACGATCGGATACAATCTTTGGCCAATTTAACTTCGGATTATTTTCTAGAGATTCCGCAATTGAGCGCCCAGCATCCGTACACTTTTCAATAAACTTTATTATCCGCTTTACAGTAGGAACCAAAACTTGCGGGAAGTGTCTTACACCCAATCTTCCAGATTTCTCAACGTAAATTTTCACGACATAAACCCCTTCCAAAAAAATTAGGCAATTTTTTGGAAGCCCTGCCAATTCGCCAATCCTTAACCCCAGAATTGAACACAGAATTAGAGAGTATGTATAAAAACGGTCCACCTTAGTCAGCCGAGATAAACTTGCAATACTAAATACTTTAAAAATCACCTCATCAGGGATTAACTTATCCTTTTTACCACTCTCGGTTCCCCACCTCCCGTAATCCACCACCCGTCGATCAGATCCTTCATAGCTAACTCTCATGCCAAACCTAGCTAGTAGCCACTTAGAGAACAGCTGAAGTGGACTTCTTACTCCGCGCTTGAACTGCTTCTCTCCCAACTCAGCCGCGCGATAGAAATCACCATCCGATATTTCCTCCAATTTCTTTTGGCGAACAACATTGTCCAGAGCAGCCAAACTCCTAACTAAGTTATCAATATACGCAACTGAGACTCCATCTAACGCTCGCTTATCCAATACAAACAGCTTAACGGCCACTTTAAGCTCATAATTACGATAACCCTCAAAGCTCACACTTAGAGAACTGAAGTTCCCTGGCCGAGACAACCAACCAACAAGATTCCATCTATCCGACTGTACATTTTGATGTTCCGGAAGAAATCCAGAATAGACATCTAAAAAACAACCGAGGCTAGCGACTGACATGATTCTCGTCCTCTTCGCACTCAATAATTTTTATGACATCCTCTATCGCCTGATACACCCTCTCGAAGTCACTTACTACTTTACTTCGCTCGTGCACTCCTGGTACCGAATTCCATCTAGTGTATTCGGACTGCACAAAGTCTCTAGCCCGCCTATGGTCGCCATCTTTCCAAGCAATGAAGAATTTGCAACCATTATAACAACTAAAGAAGGGGTGTTTGGTGCATACCGTGGAGCATGAGCACTCCCCAACTACTGCAGGCCTTTCGCCCAAAGGAACAAAAATCTCATTGCCACTAATACTCTCCGATATTACTCCTTTGAAGAAGGTCTCATTTAGACTAGAGAACATGCCTCCTAGACGATTATCGACCTTCTCTGTCAGAGGTCTAAGCTCACTCCCAATAGCATCGATGTAAACATACGAGGCATTTTCAGAGTCATGCTCAAGAATATACTGTATCTCTTTAGCTGATGCCCCTCTCAATGCCAAGGAAGTTGCCCCACTATGCCTAATCCTTGTCGCTGTCAAAATCATGTTTTGTTTAGTTCGCGGACTGATCAGGCACCGTCTTTCTATCCATCTTCCAATAGAAGAGCTCGCCCATCCTCTAGGGTCATCAAATCGGCTAGCTTTGCTGGTAACAAACAGCCTACCTTCCAGTGCCTGCTTCTCCGCAACCCCTGGTATTCTTCCAAATTTCTTAATTGCTTCAGCAAGGGCGTCGCTGATTGGCCAAAGCTCAGGCTTTCTTCCTGACTGATATTTCCACTTTGGAACCAAAAGAAAGTAATCACTGCCATTTGTATCTTCCGCGGCATTCCACAGCCCATCATTTGGTATAGCTACAATCTGACCGAATCTTTTCACTGTTTCTATTAGTGACCAGATTACAAGGCGCAGAGAACAGTTATCCCAAGTTTCATCCTCAGGCTCCCTCATTACGTTAATCCGTAATAGCTCAGATTCTGCGGTGACTAACGCTCCGATTTCAGAATCCCAATCAAGAACCTCCTGGTACTTTGTTCGCTCATAAGATGCAGAGAGCCTATCTAATAGATATTCACCAAGAGAGTTTGCTCCTGCCAACTTTTTAGCAGCACAGAATTTATATATCCTCCTTATGGTCATGACCTTTGTTTCGGATCTTGTTCCTTTTGCATGCAGCCATAACGACCTCCAGTCACATTCCGAAATGGAGGAAAAGTCGCTCCAGCTTGGATTCCATTCATCAGAGAGAAGCCCCAAAGCTAAACTTACTTGAACCATTATTCCAGGAGTAACCTCAAGTAACTTCCTACGCAAATACTTAGATACCGAGACAAGTACGACTTCTGGCACCTTAAATTTGGAAAAATCGATGCAATATGTGATACCTCGCCACCTTGTAACCCACCTATCACCACAAGCGTCAATGGAAATACCTAACCGCATGTTTATCAGTGGAAATCCTGAAGAGTCAATCACATCGACGCTCTCCTATTAAAACCTATAAGCCCTTTTACCGCAGCGTCCCGAATGGCTCTTCGAGTATATATATTCAATGATTTTTCAGACTTCCACCCCCCCCAATACCTCAAAGACTCATAGGCTGCTTTGTCACCTTCTGGTATCTCGGAGTACCACTTGTTAAAAAACGTGTGACGAACCATGTGCCATCTAAAATCCATCCCCAGAGCATCGGAAACTTTTAGAGCCAATTTTCGGACAGCGGAATACGAAAGCGGGAGACATCCCACACCATGGGAAACGAATAAATAATTATGCGAGACAGACTCTAAATTCCTACTCCCTCCAATCTCAGACCAACATCTAAACCTTGACACATAATCTTCCAAAGCATCAGGAAGATTACTGTCTTTATCAATAAACCCAAGATCTCTTGACAGGGTTTTCACTTTTGGCGAATAAACTCCCCTCGGGTCATATTCGCTAAGGTCTCGCTCATCCAGTCGTACAACTCGCAGATATGGATCACTACCAAAGAGATACAGATCCTGGAGCCTTAAAGCTAATATCTCACCTATTCGCAAACCAAATTCCCAGGCTATCCTCCAAATCAGATAGTCTCTGAAACATTGAGGAGAAATATTCTCCCTTGATGAGTTTCTATCTACATAAAGATGCCTCTCAATCCCTGAATAACACCTCATATCAAAATCAGAAAATTCCAGATCGTGCCCGTTAACTCTAAACGGGACATCCCAAAAAATTTTTAACACCTCCAATGCATCTTTCGTATCCAGGACTGCAGCATTTCCCTTGCGGCCTGACATATTTCGCAGAACGTGCCAAAAAGCGAATTTTCGGGCACTACAAAAAATCTGATAAATATAATCACTAGAAAGAGGCTCACCACTCCGTAAATCCTTCAACCCTTTCAACCAGCGACCAAATGAAACTACACCAACTCGATTGAGACCAAACCCACACAACATCAGTTTATCGATGTCGACACCTTCTCGATTCCCCCACGTAAACAGGTAGGCAAGTTGCTGCATAATTGTCCTTCCACTACCTCGCTGGCCGCCGCCTCTAGCAAATAGATACGCTTCATACAAAGACGCACTGAAAGGTGGACTATGCATATTTCCACTCAGCACGTATCTGACACACCCATTGAGAGAAAACTTCTCCACTACGAAATCTAGGCGACTCATTGCCCATCCCTCTTAAACAAGAAGAATAGGATTTTAGAACTACGAATAGCAGATAGTTTTAAAACCACGAGCATATGAATTGGTCGCAGTTCAAAAGATTGAATGAGCGGAAGACCAGCAATTAACTTTCGTAAGGACTCGATAGACATAGCTATACCTCGACGGATTGTCGGGCACAGCTACCGTCTCGTCATCTAGATATGGACTGATCGAGAAGCAGGTTAACCGTGGACCATGAGCATTACGCTGATGCACGCTCAAACTTTAATCGCAGCACTTGAATATTTAAAGCCGATCATAATTGAATTTAGAAATTAGCAATCTCACGAATATTCAATTTAAGAATTAACAACTAGGCACCTTCCGGTATAGAAAATCATGGATAAGGCAGAAGCCGACCGGCACGACAAGATGCTGGAGCTGGCGGAAACGCTTGCCGAGGTTCTGCAGAAGGCGGTGCCTTCGCTCAAGGAGGAGCAGGTCGAGGAAATCGGCATTTTCATGGCCAAGAACCGCGACGCCTTCGCCCGCGCCTTCAAGAACCAGCCCGATGCGTTGAACGAGATTTTCAGCGAGGCCGCGGCCGAAGAGTAAGCCGACCCATCGCGGACGAAGTCCGACGTCGAGGTGCAGCTTTCGTAGGACTTCGTCCGCGATGTACCGGCAGGGCCGGTGCCGGGAATGTCTCCACGCGAACCGCGGCAGTCACCTTGAACACCTCATTCCTCCGCGATGGATTTCGTGGACAAGGTCCGCTCCTAAGGGAATGCATGGCTCCTTCAGTGCCCTGAATATTCCCCGTAGAGAATCCGCTCGGCCAGCTTGTCGGCGATTCGCGCCGGCGACAGGTGATCGGCCTGGGCATGGGCGTACACCTCGGTCAACCGCTCGGCGATCCGCGACAAGTGCGCGGTGATGGTCGGCAACGACTCGTCCTGGTGCTGCAATGCGACGTAGATCAGCCCGCCGGAGTTGATCACGTAATCCGGCGCGTAGAGGATCCCCCGCCCCTCCAGCTCGTCGGCCACCACCGGCTGCGCCAACTGATTGTTCGCCGCGCCCGCCACCGCCGCACAGCGCAGGTGGCCCACCACCTGCGATGTCAGCACCCCGCCCAGCCCGCACGGCGCGAGAATGTCGCAAGGCGTGGTGAGCAGCGCTTCGTTGGGCACCGGGCGTGCGCCCAGTTGCTCCACCGCCAGTTGCACCTTTCCCGAATCGATATCGCTCACCAGCAGCTCCGCGCCGGCGGCGGCCAGGTGCTCGGCCAGCGCATAGCCCACATGTCCCAGGCCCTGGATGGCGACCCGCAGGCCTTCCAGGTCGTCGCTGCCCAGGCGTGCCTGGGCGCTGGCGCGGATGCCGGAGAACACCCCCAGCGCCGTGTGCGGCGAGGGATCGCCGCCGCTGGTGGTGCTGGTCACATGGCGGGTGTACTGGGCAATGCAGTCCATGTCCGCGCTGGAGGTGCCGCTGTCCACTGCGGTGATGTAGGCGCCGCCCAGGGAATCGATGAAACGCCCGAAGGCTTCGAACAGTTCGCCTCGATTGGCCACGTGCGGCGGGCGAATGATCACCGCCTTGCCGCCGCCCTGGCGAAGGCCGGCCAGCGCGGCCTTGTAGCTCATGCCCTGGGCCAGCCGCGCGGCATCGCGCAGGGCGGCGTCCTGGCTGGGATAGGGTAGATAGCGGCAACCACCCAGCGCCGGCCCGAGCCGGGAATTGTGGATGGCGATGATGGCCTTGAGTCCCGTGGCCGGGTCCTGGGTGAGATGCAGCGACTCGAGCCGGGTGGCTTCCATCATGTCGAACATGGCGGCGCTCCCTTGCTGTTGACCGGGCGCCCTTGCATCAGGGCCCTAACAGTATAGGCAGTCCGCGGGGAGCGTAGCGCCACCGGAGACTGGACGAGCGCAGCCCCCAGCGGTTACAACCGCAGGGTCAGCCGGAGAACGCCATGAACCCGCGTCAAGCCTGCCTCGCCTGTCTTGCCCAGGAGCCACCGGCCCTGTTCGAGGCTGCGTTGTGGATCGCCGCCGAGCACCTGCCGCAGCACAGCCCGGAACAGATACGCCGCCTGTTCGACAGCCTGGCGCACCAGGTCGCGGTGGCGCTTCCGGCAAGCACCACGGATGCCGAGCGGGCCCAGGCGCTGCTGCGCCGGCTGAGCGAACTGGGCTTCGCCGAGGACGACGAGTTCCCCCTGCAACCCCGCGCCGCCCTGCTCCCTCAGGTGCTGCAACGCCGCCACGGCCAGCCCCTGTCGCTGGCGCTGATCGCTCTGGAGCTGGCGCGCCAGCAGGGCATCGCCCTGGTCGGCGTGAACTTCCCCGGACGCTTCCTGCTGCGCGTTCCCGGCGCCGATCACCTGCTCGATCCGGCCACCGGCCGGCGCCTCTACACCCGCGACTGCCGGGACCTGCTGGTGCGCCAGTTGGGACCGCAGGTGGAACTGTCCGCCGCGCACCTGCAAACCGCCAGTGCCGCCGAGATGCTGCAGCGCCTGTCGCGCAATCTGCGGCAACTGCACCAGGGCATCGGCGAACCGCTGGCCGCGCTGAAGGACGCCCAGCGCGTGCTGGAGCTGGGCCCGCCGAGCGCCGGCGACCACCTGGCCCGCGCCGACCTCTACCACGCCCTGGAGTGCCCGCAGGCCGAACGCTACGACCTGGAGCGAGCCATGCTGCTCAGCGACGATCCCGCCGAGCACATGCGCCTGGCCCAGCGCCTGGCGGAAATCAGCGTGCCGCCCAAGGCCCTGCACTGAGCCTCGGGGCCTGACCAGGGTCTCGCGAGCCGGGGCAGGACAAGGCGCGGCGGGCGCTCAGACCTTCAGCAAGCCCAGTTCCTTCGCCCGCGCCACCGCCTGGGTACGCCGTTCGACGCCGAGCTTGCCGTTGATCCGCCGGGCGTGGGTCTTCACCGTGTGCAGCGAAATGTAGAGACGTTCGCCGATCTCCAGGTTCGAACAGCCGCGTGCAATCAGTTCCAGCACGGACAGCTCGCGCAGGCTGAGCAGGCTGTGCGGCGGCATCTCGCCGGAACAGGGGCGCAGGCCGAACAGCGCCGGCTGGCGACGCTGGGTTTCCCGCAGCGTGGCGAGCAGGCCGAAGCGCTGTACCAGCGCCACTCCCTCGTCGAGCGCGACGCGGGCTTCGTCCAGGTCGCCGGCGATGTAATGGACTTCGGCCAGCGCCAGCCAGACATCGCAGGCCAAGGTGTTGCGTCCCTGCCGCAGCAAGTCGGGCAACATTGCGGACAACCGCTGCCGCGCCCCCTCGACGTCGCCGTCGTAGAGTTCGGCGAGCGCCAGGTAGTGCTCCACCCGCAGGATCAGGTCGGGCGTGGCCGCCGGCGGGTTCAGGCGGTCCGTGCGGCAGCGCGAGGCGACCCGCAGCAACACCTCGCGCGCCTGTGCTGCACGCCCCTGGCGCAGGCTCAGGGCGCCGCTGAGCAGCAACAGCGAGCCACGGTACATGGCCTCCGGCACATGTTGCAGCTGCATCAGCCGTTCCACTTCCAGCAGACGGTTGAAGGCGCCATCGATGTCGTCGTCCAGCGCGTCCAGCCAGGCCATGCCGGTGAGGCCGTAGATCAGGTTCGGGTCATGGCTGCGGCGGGTCTCGGTGAGGCCGACGATGAACAGCTCGCGCGCCTCGTCGTTGCGTCCCTGGCGCAGGCTCAGCCAGCCGCGCCGCAGGGCCACGCGTCCGGCCATCGCATTGCCGGTCACGCGCATTTCGTCCAGGTAGTCCTGCACCCGCGCCAGCAGCGCGTCGGCCCGCTGCAGCTCGCCGCGCTGCTCCAGCCACTGTGCGCGGTCCAGTTCCAGCAGCGCTTCGAAGGTCAGGCTGCCGTGCAGCCGCGCGACCTTGAGCGCATCCCGGTTGATCAGGCGGGCTTCGGCCAGGCGCCCGTCGGCCTGGGCCTGCTGGGTCAGCGCCGACAGGCAGATCAGCTTCTGCGCCCAGGCATCCTCCGGCAGGCATTCCAGCGCTTCGCGCAGTTGCTCGTGTGCGCCGGCGTGCCCCCGGGCGTGGGTGAGGATTCCGGCCAGACCCTGCCACTGTGCGACCAACGCGCGCTGCCGGCGCTCGCCGGGCAGCGGTAGGAAGCGGGTGAAGCCCGAGAGCAGCGCCTTGACGTCGTCCAGCCGGCCGACGAACAACAGCGTCCAGGCGTTGAGCACCAGCAGGCGCGGCGTACTGCACAGCAGCTCGTCCGGCAGCGTTTCGCGCAGCTTGAGCACCCGCTCGATGGTGCGCCCGTACAGCAGGTGCTCCTCGGTGAAGTGTTGCAGCAGGCTGGCGGCCACGTCGGGTTGCTCGGCGAGCAGCGCGTGCTCGAGCGCCGCGTGGAGGTCGTCGCACTGGCTGAACCACTGGCAGGCCCGGCGGTGCAACATCGTCGCCGGCCAGCGGGACAGGCTCGCCAGGGCCGGCGCCAGCATCGGCGCGACCTGGAACCAGCGCTGGGTGTTGTCCACCGGTTCGATCAGCGCGCCCCAGGCGAGCAGGCCATCCAGCCCCTGGCCGGGCGCGTCGAACAGGTAGTCGCTGAGCTCGCGGCCGAAGCGCGGGACGATGGCCAGCGCGCAGAGAATGTCCGCCAGCGGCTCGGGCAGCGTGGCCAGTACTTCCCGCTGCAGGTAGTCCTGCAGCAGCGCACTGCCGCTCTCCGCCATCAGCGTGGCGCAGGGCGCCAGGCCATCGCCGGCCAGGCTCAGCAATCGCAGGCGGACGCCAGCGAACCAGCCTCGGGTCGCTTCGTGCAGCGCTTCGCGCTGGGCCTGCGGCCATTCCAGGCCGGATGCCTGCAGGTAGCGATCGAGCTCGCCCTGGGTCAGCGCGAGGGCCGAAGCGTCCAGCTCCAGCAGCTCGCCTTCGAGCAGCAGGCGTGTGAGGTTGCACATCGGTCGCCGTCGGCTGGCCAGCCACCAGCCGATCTGCGGGGAGGCCACGGCGAGCAGGCGGTCGAAACACTCGTCGAGCGCGGCATCCGGCGTCCGGGGATAGTCGTCGAGCATCAGCCAGACCGGCTCGCTCGCCGTCTCCAGCCAGGCGCTCAGCGCTTCTTCGCCGTCTCGGAGCACACCGAGCGCTTCCGCCAGCCGCTCGCAGAACTGCGCGGGCTCCAGCGCCCGGCCACCGAGCCCCAGCCAGACCACGCGGGTGCCGGCCGGCGCCTGGCGCGCGCACTCGCTCAGCAGCACCGTCTTGCCACAGCCGGGCGGCGCCACCAGCAGGCGCAGGCGGCATTCGGCGGAATCCAGGCTGCTCCGCAGGCGATCGCGGGACAGGTACTGGCGAGGCAGTCGCGGCAGCGCCGCGCTGTGCAGGGCGATTGTCGACATGGGCTTCTTCCGGCCATTTGCTGCGAGCCAGACTATGCCCAGGCGCGGACCGGGCAAAGGACCATCAGCCGCACTCATGGCCTGTCATAGCGCGGGCTGCTCCAGGCCCGGCGCAGACGCTGCGCCGCTCGAAAAAAAGAAGCCCGGCGGCTCGTGCGAGACGCCGGGCAAGGAGCGAGAGAGCCGGTCAGCGCACGCCGGTGTTGCGCAGCGCCGCCGGGGTGAAGTCGGCCATGCTGGCCTTGACGCCGAACTGATAGCCACGCTTCTCCTCGTTGTTCAGGCCGAAGGTCACGTAGCGGCCGGCGAGCACGTCGTAGAGCGATTCGGCGGAATAGCCGGTGGCGAGTTCCGGGTAGAAGGTCATCGAGTGGCCCTCACCCACGCGCCACAGTTGGCCACGGCCGTCGTACAGCTCCGACTCGGCGATCTGCCAGCTGTCCTCGTCGAGGTAGAAGCGGCGGGTGGCGTAGATGTTGCGTTCGCCGGACTTCAGGGTGCCCACCACTTCCCACACGCGGTGCAGTTCGTAACGGGTCAGGTCCTGGTTGATGTGGCCGGGTTTGACGATGTCGTCGTACGTGAGCTGCGGCGAGTTCAGCCGGTAGCTGTTGTACGGGATGTACATCTCGCGCTTGCCCACCAGTTTCCAGTCGTAACGGTCCGGGGCGCCGGAGAACATGTCGTAGTTGTCCGAGGTGCGCATGCCGTCGGAGGCGGTGCCGGGACCGTCATAGGCCACCTGCGGGGCGCGGCGCACTCGGCGCTGGCCGGCGTTGTAGATCCAGGCCAGGCGCGGCTCCTTGACCTGGTCCAGGGTTTCGTGGACCAGCAGCACGTTGCCGGCCAGGCGCGCCGGGGCGGTGACCTGCTGCTTGAAGTAGGTGAGGATGTTGCCGGTCTTGCCCTCGTCCTGGTCGGACATGCTCTGCGGCACCGCGATCGACTCCTCGAAGCGGATCGGCGTGTAGCTGCCATTGGTCTGCGGCACCACCTGCACCACCACGCGGGAAATGTTGCCGCCGTGGTAGCGGGTCAGGTGGTTCCACAGCGCCTGCACGCCGTTTTTCGGAATCGGGAAGGCGTAGTAGCGGCTCTTCTCGAAGTTCTCCAGGCCGTTGCCGTCGTTGATCGGCTGGACGAACTCGGCGCTGCGCTTGATGGCACCGTAGATGTCGTCGGGCAGCGCGAAGGTGCGGTGGCTCTTGTACACCGGGATCTTGTAGGTATCCGGGTAGCGCTTGAACAGCGCCAGTTGGCCGGCGGAGAGCTTGTCCTTGTACTGCCCGGCGTTCTGCGCGGTGATGGTGAACAGCGGCTGCTCGCCGGCGAACGGGTCGGCGAGGAAGCCCTTGGCGTCCACCTTGGCGGCGTCGCGGGCGATGCCGCCGGTCCAGGCCGGGATGCTGCCGTCGGCGTTGCCTTCCTTCTGCGAGCCCATTGGCGTGAGGCTGCTGCCCAGCTTGGCCACCTCGTCGGCGGAGACCGCGGCCATCACCCCGCAGGACAGCAGGCTCAAGGCCAGCGCGCCGCATTGAAGGATTCTTGTCGTTCTCATACGTCGGTTCCTTGGTCAGGCAGGTCAGAAGTTCACGCCGAAGCTGAGCGACACGAAGTCGCGGTCGACGATGGTGTTGTAATCGCCGCCGAAGAAGTTCGTGTAGTTCAGGCTCGCGGTGTAGGTGTTCTGGTACTCGGCGTCGAGGCCGACGCTGGCGGCCTTGCTGCCTTCGTTGAAGACCGGGCCGTAGCCATGCACGTCATGGGACCAGGCCACGTTGGGCTTGAGGTTCACCCCGGCGAAGACGTTGTTGTAGTCCCAGATGGCGCGGGCGCGGTACCCCCAGGACGACGAGGTGTAGAAGCCGCCGCTGCCGTACTCGGCGTCGGCCGCCGCGTTCTCCGGCACGCCATACACCGAATCGCGGCCGTAGCGCTCACCGACGTCGTTGGTCATGCCACCGACGTAGGTCACGCCGACCTCGCCGACCACCGTGACGCGGTCGGCGCCCAGGGTCTGGTCGAAGAAGTGGGTGAAGGTGGTCTGTGCCTGGGTCACTTCCTTGCGCACATAGCCGTGGTTGACCTGGCCGGCCTGGGCCAGGGCGCCGGGCACGCCGCCGCTGGCGAGTCCGTCGGCCACTGTGGTGGCCAAAAGCGGCGTCAGGTCGGTGGTGTTGAGCTGCAGCGGCATGTTCGGCCGGTAGCTGATCTCGCCGTTCCACGCGGTGCCGGTGGGCAGGGTGGTGGAGAAGCTCAGGCCGTACAGGCGGATGTCTTCAGGGTATTCGAGGAAGTAGTTGCCGCGCCC
The DNA here is from genome assembly GCF_000349845.1 of Pseudomonas sp. ATCC 13867. Lineage (NCBI taxonomy): Bacteria > Pseudomonadati > Pseudomonadota > Gammaproteobacteria > Pseudomonadales > Pseudomonadaceae > Pseudomonas > Pseudomonas sp. ATCC 13867. The sequence goes on from NC_020829.1 coordinate 4,463,698, forward strand.
CAGCAGGATCGGCTGGGCCAGCGCCGAGGCGCCTGCCGAGATGGCGGTCAGCGCGTTGCCGATATCGGCGGCGCTGGCGTTCTTCATGCTCACGATGGGCGTGCGGCTGTGGTAGTTCATGGCGTACGCGCCGTATTCGACGTCATCGCCCAGCCAGCGCAGGGTCAGGCCCCACTGCCCGGAGTCGCGGGCATCGCGGTCGGCGCCGCGCGGCACCATCAGGCCCTCGGGGGTCACGGTCACGCCCAGGGAATTGAGCAGCGCCTTGGTCGCCGGGGCGTTCAGCGCGCTGACGGTGTTCTTGTCGAGGATGTTGTAGTTGCTGTTGCAGCCATCGGCGGCCACGTCGGTGGTGGAGAAGAAGGTGCCGCAGTTGTCGAGCACCGTCTGGTCCCACTCCAGCTGGTAGAAGCCTTCCACCGAGAGGCTGTCGGTGAGGCTCTGCGACAGGTAGAGCATGTTCACCGGGATCAGGCCTTCCTTGATTTCCGAGCCGGGCCGGCGGAAGGCGGAGACGTCGATGGGGTTGATGGCGTTGATGCTGTTGCCGATGAAGGTGCTCTCGCCCCAGCTCACCACTTGCTTGCCCAGGCGCACGGTGCCGGGCATCTCGGCGATGGAATAGTTGTAGTAGCCGAAGGCGTCGAGCAGTTGCGCCCCGGACGACTTGGCGCCCTCCTTGCGGCCATCGTCGGAGATGTCCTTCCAGGCCACGCTTTCATCCTTGAGGCGGAAGTCGTACCAGTACTTGCCACGGGTGAAGACGCCGAAGTCTCCGTATTTCAGCTCCAGGTCGTGGATGCCCTTGAAGATCTTCGAGAAGGTGTGGCCCTTGCGGAAGTTCAGGCGCCCGTCGTCGTTGGTCTGGGTCATCCCGTGGCCGCCGTTGGCGGAGCCGATCAGATCCTGCTTGGGACTCTGGGTACTCCAGCTGGCCCCCACGGACAGGCTGGAATCGAACTGTCCTTCGATTTCCCCAATGTTGAATGAAACGGCCTGAGCCTGGGTGGCGCATCCCAGGGCGACGGCGGTGGCGAGCAGTTGCGGTTGGAAGAATCCGCGCCTTGTTTTTGTTGTCATGCGGCTCTCCTGACGGTGTCGAGGTGGCTACACCCTACAAAGGCCCCCCGTGGGGAGTAAGCGCTCCAAGGTGGTATTCGCGATGTCGCCCGAAAGAGTGAATCCCCCCTCTGGAACGGGCATTTCCGGGCGACATTGGCGCAGGCAATGACAGGTCATCGAGCAACTGGATAGTGCATGGACATTGCCACTACCCGAATGACGCGGTTCTGGGGCATCCTTGGCACCCTATGCAAGCCATCGACCAACGCCCCACCGACAGCCACCTCAGCGAGCAGACTCGCGAGGTGGTCCTGCGCTATCACCAGTGCTGGAAGCATCGCGACCTCGAAGCGGTGCTCGCGCTCTACCATCCGCAGGTGGAGTACAACGACTTCTTCCAGAACCGCTGCCTGGGCCTCTCCGAGCTGCGCGAGTACGTGCTCGGCACCATGCCCAGCCGTCCGGAGGAGTTCCTCGACCACATCGACCGCATCCGCGTGGACGGCGATACCGCGTTCATCCAGTACCGCATCGCCGTCACCCTCAGCGGGCGCCTGGCGACCTTTCACTCCAGCGAAGCGATCACCGTGCGCGACGGCATGATCTGGCGGATCAACGAATACGCCTCGGTGGCGCGCGAAGGCGCCGAGAACCGCTCGCAGGCCAGCGACCCGCGCCCGGCCACCAGCCGCCTGGGCCTCTCGCCGCGTCAGCTGAGCCAGTTGGCCAACGACCTGGAGCACTACTTCAGCAAGAGCCAGCCATACCTGGCCCCGGACCTGGACCTGACCCAGGTGGCCACCGCCACCGGCTACACCCGCAACCAGATTTCCTACCTGCTCAACCAGGTGATGGGGCTGAGCTTCTACCAGTACGTCAATCAGACGCGCCTCACCCACCTGCTCGGCCAACTGCGCCCGCCGCTGCCGGCGCGCATCGACGAACTGGCCTTCTCCGCCGGCTTCAACTCGCTCTCGGCGTTCTACCGTTGCTTCCGCCAGCACACCGGGCAGTCTCCGCGCGAGTACCTCAAGCGCCTGCGCGACGAACAGAACGACGCCTGACCGGCATTTGCCGGCGGGCGCGCGGGCACTCCCCGCGTACCCGCGCAGACGACAGGCCCCCGCGCCACTTCTAGGCTTGCCGACATTCCCCTCCCTTCCCTCCCGGAGTCGTCTATGTCGGCATGGCGTCATATCAGTCTGTGGATGAACCAACTGGACGACGACCTCGTCCCGCGCCCGGCCCTGCACGGCGCCCTGGACGTCGACGTGGCCATCGCCGGCGCCGGCTACACCGGACTGTGGACCGCCTACTACCTGAAGCAGCGCGCGCCGCAGCTGAAGGTCGCCATCGTCGAAGCGGAAACCGCCGGCTTCGGCGCCTCGGGCCGCAACGGCGGCTGGCTGATGGGCAATCTCCTGGGCGAGGACCGCCTGCTCGCCGGGCTTGCGCCGGAACAGCGCCGCGCTTCCTACGACCTGCTGCACGACATCCCCGACGAAGTCGCCCGCGTACTGCAACGCGAAGGCATCGCCTGCGACTACCGCAAGGGCGGCGTGCTCTACACCGCCGCGCGCTACCCGGAGCAGGAAACCCGCCTGCGCGAGTACCTCGCGCACCTCTACGCCGAGGGCCTGACCGAGGACGATTACCGCTGGCTCAACGCCAGTCAGCTCGCCGAGCAACTGCGCATTCCCAGCGCGCTGGGCGCCATCCACACCCCGCACTGCGCCACCATCGACCCGGCCAAGCTGGTCCGTGGCCTGGCCCGCGCCGTGGAACGCCAGGGCGTGCAGATCTTCGAGAAGAGCCGCGTCACCCACTGGGCGCCCGGCCTGCTGCGCACCGACCAGGGCGAGCTGAAGGCGCACTGGGTGGTGCCGGCCATCGAAGGCTACGCCGCCGACCTGCCGCCGCTGGGCAACTACCAGTTGCCGGTGCAGAGCCTGCTGGTGGCCACCGAGCCGCTGCCCGAAGCGGCCTGGGCCGAGATCGGCCTGGAGAACGGCCAGGCCTTCAGCGAGTTCAGTCGCCAGGTCACCTATGGCCAGCGCACCGCCGACAACCGCCTGGCCTTCGGCGCCCGTGGCGGCTATCGCTTCGGCGGCCGGCTGCGCACCGATTTCAGCCTGACCGACGATGAAGTGGGGCTGCGCCGTTACCTGTTCGGCGAACTCTTCCCACGCCTGAAAGACGTCCGCATCACCCATACCTGGGGCGGCAATCTCGGCATGTCGCGACGTTTCCACCCGCACATGCTGATCGACCGCCGCAACGGCATCGCCCTCTCCGGCGGCTACGGCGGCGAAGGCGTCGGCGCCACCAACCTGGGTGGCCGCACCCTGGCCGACCTGATCCTCGGCCAGCAGAGCGAACTGACCCGGCAGCCCTGGGTGATCGACGACCGCCGCGTGCAGGACGGCCTGCGCGGCTGGGAGCCCGAGCCCTGCCGCTGGCTGGGTTACAACGCGATCATCCGCAGTTTCGTGCACGAAGACGAAGTGTTGGCCAACCCGCACAGCGCCCCGTGGCGCCGCCGCCTGGCGGAAAAGCTCGCCGCGACGATGGAAGGCCTGATGACCTGGAAGGTCGGCTGATCAGCCGTCAGAGTCTGTTCACGATCTCGCGAGCTAGAGCAGAACAAGGCGCAACGACCAACGGGAGTAACAGCCGAAGGCTGGCCCGAAGGGCGAGCGCCAGCGAGTCAAACATGCGAGGAAGCGGAGTTTACGAGCTGTAAATGAGCATTCCGAGCCTGTTTTTAACGCAGTTATGCCGACGCGCAGCAGATCGTGGACAGGCTCTTAGAAGAAACCCACTGGAGCCCCCAATGAAACTCACCCACCTGAAGAACACCGCCCATGCCGAACTCGGCGCCGCCACTCCGGTCGCCGTGCCGCTGGGCGAGCCGGTATCGGAAACCCGCGTGGAATCCATCGAGCGCAGCGACCGCGTGGAAACCGGCATCTGGGAATGCACCCCCGGCCGCTGGCGCCGGCAGATCGTCGAGCAGGAGTTCTGCCACTTCATCTCCGGCCGCGGCACCTTCACCCCGGACGACGGCGGCGAGATCATCGCCTTCCAGGCCGGCGACGCCTTCCTGCTGCCGCAGAACAGCCTGGGCGTGTGGGATATCCAGGAAACCGTGCGCAAGACCTACGTGATCATCGAGCGCGATTGACCTGCTTTTCGTAGGAGCGAGCGTGCTCGCGAATAGGACTTACCGGCAGCAACGGAGCTGGACGGGTTCGCGAGCAAGCGCGCGCCTACAGGAATAGGCGTCCGCACCGGAACCGGCGCGTAGCTGCGATCCAGCGCGCCAGATCCCCTCAGAACTCCCCGTGCCGCCCTTTCCCGTCGGCAAAACGCTTCGCCCCCTCCACCGTCTCGCCGCTCTGGACCACCGTCATCCCGCCCTGAAATTCATTGGCCAGCGCCACGTCGAAGGACAGGTTCCACTGCGTGAAAACGCTGTCCCGGTCGGCCAGCATGCAGCGCTGGGGAAACTCGGCGATCTCCCGCGCCAGCTCCTCCGCCGTTTCCAGCGCCTGCCCGCGCGGCACCACGCGGTTGGCCAGGCCCATCGTCAGTGCTTCGTGCGCCCCGACCGGACGGCCGGTGAGGATCATGTCCAGCGCCCGCCCCTGGCCGATGATGCGCGGCAGCCGCACGGTGCCGCCGTCGATCAGCGGCACCCCGAAGCGCCGGCAGAACACCCCGCACACCGCGTCCTCGGCCATCACCCGCAGATCGGCCAGCAGCGCCAGTTCCAGCCCGCCCGCCACGGCGTAGCCTTCGATGGCGGCGATCAGCGGTTTGGACAGTTGCATGCGGCTCGGCCCCATCGGCCCGTCGCCCTCGGTCTCCAGGCGATTGCGCCGCTCGCCGTCCTCGGCCACCGCCGCCAGGTCGGCGCCCGCACAGAAGGTACCGCCGGCGCCGGTGAGTACCGCGACCCGCGCCTCCCGATCCTGCTCGAAATCGCGCAAGGCATCGGCCAGCGCCTGGGCGGTGGGCCGGTCGACCGCATTGCGTACCGCCGGCCGGGCGATGACCAGGGTGGTGACCGGGCCGTTCCTCTCGATAATCACACTCATGGCGAACTCCTCAGGGCCTGTTTACGGTCTAGCAGGCAAGCACCGTAGGCACCAATGCAAAGGGCCGACTTCATGCCGACCCTTTGCACCTTACTGCGTCCACCGCCGCGGAACAGCCCCACTGGCCATTCCGCCGGTCAGGCTGGCCGGATCAACCGGCGTATTTCTGCAGGTTCGCCATCATCTCGCGCAGCGCCTCGACGTTGTCCGCCGGGTGCGCGGCGTTGTCGAAGTCACAGATCTGCGCAAAGTTGGCCGCTACGTCCTCGACACTGAAGCCCTTGCGCGGGTCGAAGCCCACGCCCAGGCTGCGCTCCCAGCGGACCTTGCCGATCCAGCCGCCACCGACCTCGAACAGGCCGGAGGTTTCCTGGCAGGCCTCGCTGCCCAGGTACACCACCAGCGGGCTGACCAGTTCGGGCTTGAGCGCCTCGAACACCTGCGGCGGAATCAGGCCTTCGGTCATGCGGGTGCCGCCGGTGGGGGCGATGGCGTTGACGAAGATGTTGTTCTTGCGGCCTTCGATGGCCAGGTTGCGGGTCAGGCCGTAGAGGCCCAGCTTGGCCATGCCGTAGTTGCTCTGGCCGAAGTTGCCGTAGATGCCGGAGGTGGACGAGGTGAAGATCACCCGGCCATAGCCCTGCTCGCGCATGAACGGCCAGGCGGCGCGGGTCACCTTGTAGGCGCCTTCGACGTGGACCTTGTAGACCAGGTCCCAGTCGGCGTCTTCCATCTTGTGGAAGGTCTTGTCGCGCAGGATGCCGGCATTGTTCACCACCACGTCGATGCGGCCGAACTCCTCGACAGCCTGGCGGACGATCTTCTCGCCGTCGGTCACCGAGTCGTGGTTGGCGATGGCGGTGCCGCCGGCTTCGCGGATTTCCGCCACCACGCGGTCGGCAGCCGAGGCGCTGGCGCCTTCGCCGTGAGTGCTGCCACCCAGGTCGTTCACCACCACCTTGGCGCCATGCCTGGCGAACAGCAGGGCGTGGGCACGGCCGATACCACCACCGGCTCCGGTAACGATCACGACTTTTCCGTCGAAACGCAGGGCATCACTCATGGCTGGAACTCCAGGCAGGTCTGTTTTTTCGAAGTGTCCAGCAGTCACGATTCGGTCACAAGCAAGACGACCAGGGCGAATGGTGTCCAATAAGGCAGGGGGATGATCAGCGCAGCGGCAGGTTCACGTCCTCGCGCGGGCCGAGCTTGAACAGCCACCAGTCGTATTCGCCCCAGAACAGCAACAGACCCACCGCCAGCAACAGTGCCGCAACGGCACCGGCGGCGGGCAGCCAGTGCCGGATCAGCCAGGCGAAATAGCAACCGGCCGCACCGCCGGCCAGCAACAGGAGCAGCAGGGGTACGGCGACCCAGGCGAAGTCCCGGCGCAGGTGCAGCAGTACCCGGTACAGCAACGAACCCTGCGGCTGGCGAACGGGAATGATGACTCTGAGCGGCATGGCGGCGATCTCTGGCTGGAAAGACCCACAACGCTACGTGCGCAGGACAACGCCGAGCCATCAGCCCATTCCGATATGGGCGAGGATCAATCCGAATCTACGGCGTCCGCTCCTGACGAAACGCCAGATAATGCTCCAGCACCCGCTCCGGTGCCTCGACCTGCGGGTAGTGGCCGATGCCGTCGAGCAGCACGGTATCCGGCTGCGGGATCAGTTCCCGGTAGCGCGCCACCATGTGCGCACCGGAAATCGGGTCGAGCGGCCCATCGATCACCCGCAGCGGCACCCGCGTGCGCTGCATGGCGCCGACCCAGCGCTCACGGTGTTCGCGGCGGTCGAGGATGTAGTGGATCAGCCGGTGCATCACGCGCTGCCCGTCGTTATGCCGGATCAGGCTCCAGAAGCTGTCCAGTTCCTCCGCCGAGGGCTGCGTTCGCGGGCCGAAGACCTTGGCGAAGTTCTGCGCCAGTCGCCGGCGGTCGAACAGTCGGCCGAATACGCCGCCCAGCGGGCTGAGCAGCAGCTTCTGCGACAGCACCGCACGGTGGGTTTCCGGGAACAGTCCACCATTGAGGAACACGCACGACGCCACACGCAAACGCCCATCCTCGTGCCTGGCCAACAGTTCCTGACCGACGCTGTTGCCATAGTCGTGCACCAGCAGGTGAATCGGCTCGCGCACCTTCAGGTGCTCCAGCAACGCCTGCTGCAACTCGGCCTGTTCGTGGATGCGGTAGTCGTGCCCGCGCGGTTTGGCGGAGTCGCCGAAGCCGAGCATGTCGCAGGCGATCACCCGGTAGCGCTCGGCCAGCGGGCGCCACAGGTAATGCCAGTCCCAGGAGGCAGTGGGGAAGCCGTGGATCAGCAGCAGCGGCTCGCCGCTGCCGGCGCTCCAGTAGCGGATGTCGTGGCCCCGAAAGGTGAAGGAGCGGCCCTGTGCGCGCCAGTCGCACAGGGCGATGCCGGGCAGGCCCATCAGTCACGGTAGCCGGGGTTCTGCTGGTCCAGCTTGCGCAGCAACGCCGGCCACGCCAGCGCGCCGCCCAGGCCCTGCTTGCTGCGGGTGACGCCGGCCGCCATCGCCATTGCGCCGTCGAGAATCTGCTGCGGGATCATGATCAACTCGGCGCCGCCGCCCTGGGCCAGCACCTGGATTTCGCAGGCGCGCTGCAGGACGAACATCATCAGGAAGGTGTCGGCGATGGTCGGCCCGCAGCTCAGCAGGCCGTGGTTGGGCAGGATCATGAAGCCGGCCTCGCCCAGGTCCGCCTGCAGGCGCGCCTTCTCATCGTGGTTCAGCGCCACACCCTCGTAGCCGTGGTAGGCAAGGCTTGCGAGCACGAACAGCGACTGCTGGGAAATCGGCAGCAGGCCCTGCTTCTGCGCGGAGACGGCGATGCCGGCGGCGGTGTGGGTGTGCAGCACGCAGGAGACGTCGTGGCGGACTTCGTGGACGGCGCTGTGGATGGTGTAGCCGGCCGGGTTGATCTCGTAGGGGCTGTCCATCAGCTTCTTGCCGGAGACATCGACCTTCACCAGGCTGGACGCGGTGATCTCGTGGAACATCATGCCGAAGGGGTTGATCAGGAAGTCTTCGGTGCCGGGTACCTTGGCGGAGATATGGGTGAAGATCAGGTCATCCCAGCCGTGCATCGCGATCAGTCGGTAGCAGGCGGCCAGATCGACACGGGTCTGCCATTCGGCGGCGGAGACCTGCTCCTTGACGTTCACGGTGGGCAGCGGGTGTGCGGCGTGCATGGTCGGTAGCCTCTTCGTTGTTGTTGTTCGATGGCGCAGTCTAGTCAGCGTGACGCAGAATGGACTGTCACGGAACTGACAGTTGCACGTGCCGACGTCTGGCGAATGCCTGCCCATAAGCGCAGGCGAAGACACCGCCTTGCGCGATCTTGCGCGACGGATGTCCCCGCCTATAGTGGATAGAGTCACCCCTACTGCACCGGCGGAGTTCGGCGCAACGGCGACTCCCTCCAGAAGCGGCGTCCAGATGGTGCCGCAGGCAACTCGCCCCTCAGGGCCGGCGGAAGCGTGCCCCTCTCCACCCCCTGCCCGAGTGCCGTCCACGGCCCCAATCCGCCTGGAAACATTTCGCAATACCTTTTGCAGTGCCCTTCGAGAGTAGTACCCGGGAGTCGGGAGGAGACTCCATGCCGGTCAACGAGGATGTCCCGTGAAGAAGACCGCCATCATGCAGCCCTATTTCTTTCCGTACCTGGGCTATTTCAGCCTGATCAAGCACACCGACCTGTTCGTCCTGTTCGACACGGTGCAGTACATCCACCACGGCTGGATCGAGCGCAACCGCATCCTCAAGCCGCAGGACGGCTGGCTGTACATTCGCGTGCCGCGCGTCAAGCATCACCGCGAGACGCTGATCAAGGACGTGCGCCTGGACAACCGCCAGGACTGGCGGCGCAGTTTCTTTTCGCAATTGGAGGTGTACCGCAAGGTCGCACCGCACTACCACGACGTGCGGGAAATGATCGCAACGGCGCTGGACCACCCGTTCGACGACATCGTCTCGCTGAACAAGACCACCCTGGAGGCAACCTGCGCCTACCTGGGCTTCCCCCGGCAGATGCCGGTGCTCTCGCGCATGGACCTGTCCCTGCAGCGCCCGCAGGCGCCGGACGAGTGGGCGCTGAATATCTGCAAGGCGCTGGAGGGCGTGGAGGAATACTGGAACCCGCCGGGCGGGCAGAGCTTCTTCGACCGCGGCAAGTACCAGGCGGCCGGGCTGACACTGCGCTTCCAGGAACCCAGGCTCGTCCCCTACGACCAGAAGCGCCCGACCTTCGAGGCGGGCTTGTCGATCATCGACGTGATGATGTTCAACTCCCCCGCCGATACCTCCCGCATGCTCGATGCCTACGAGCTCAGTTGATCACAGGCACCACACCAGGACCGGCGCCAGCAGCAGGTTGAACAGCCCGGTCAGGACCATCAGCAGCCCCGCCGCCGAACCTTCTTCTCCCCCGAACTCGTAAGCCCGGCTGGTACCCGCGCCGTGGGCGCCGACCCCCAGCAGCGCGCCGCGCGCCAGGGTCGAGCGCAGTCGCAGCAGGCGCATCAGCACGCCGCCCACCAGGGCGCCGAACACCCCGGTGATCATCACGAAGGCAGCCGTCAGATCCGGCACGCCCCCCAGGTCATGGGACATTTCCATCGCGAACGGCGTGGTGATCGAGCGCGGCAGCAGGGACAGGGTCACCTGACCATCCAGCGCCAGGGCATGGGCCAGCGCCCAGGAGCTGCCGATGGCCACGGTCGAGCCGGCGAGCATGCCGGTCAGCAGCGCCGGCCAATGGCGGGCGAGCAAGGCGCGCTGCTGCCAGATCGGAATGGCGAAGGCCACCGTGGCCGGGCCGAGCAGTGCGACCAGCCAGCGGGTGTCGCGGGCATAGTCGGCATAATGCGCGTGCAGCGGGATCGCCAGGGCGAACAGCAGCGCCGGCACGAAGACGATGGGTGACAGCCAGTACTGCTGGAAACGGCGGTAGAGGGTACGGCTGAGCAGGTAACCGCCGAGGGTGACGGCCAACCAGAACAGGGCTTGCTTATCGAGGCTCATGGCGCGATCTCCAGCGGCACATCCACTCCACCGCCAGGGCGGTGGACAGCATCACCATCACGGTACTGGCGGTGATCACCAGCAGAATCTTCCAACCCTCGCTGCGCAGCAGCGGGCCGTAGTCCAGCAGGCTCATCAGCGCGGGGATGAAGAACAGCAGCATCTCCGCCAGCAGCAGGCCGGCGCCGCCCTGCAGCAGGGCCGGGCGAATCGCCCCACAGGCGAACAGCATCAGCAGCAGCGCCAGGCCGATCACCCCGCCCGGCAACGGCAGGCCGGTGAGGGTGGCGATCCAGCCGCCGAGCCACCAGAAGGCGACCAGAACGGCAAGTTCGAGAAACAGGCGGGCGGCGCGGCGAAACATGGCAGCGGTCTCGATACGTTGAGTGGGTGGAAAATCGGTTGGGAATGGCGCAAAGCCTACTCCCGCGCCTATCATCCCTAAAGCGAATAGATCGAATCGGAGCCATTCCAGAATGGAATTCAAGCAACTGCGCGCCTTCGCCGAAGTGGTGCGCCAGGGCAGCTTCACCCAGGCGGCGGTACACCTGAATGCCAGCCAGTCGGCGGTCAGCAAGCAGATCGCCCAGCTGGAGCAGAGCCTGCGCGTGCAACTGCTGGAACGCAGCGGCCCGCACGTGAGCCTCACCGCCGCCGGCGAGCTGGTGCTGCGCCGCGCCGAGGACATGCTGCGCCTGCGCCGCGAACTGCTCACCGAACTGGATGACCTCAGCCGCCTGCACCGTGGCGAACTGCGCCTGGGATTACCGCTGCTGGGCGCCGACGCCCTGTTCGCCGGACGCTTCGCCGAGTACCGGCGGCGCTATCCGAATATCGCCGTGCACCTGATCGAGGGCGGCAGCAAGACGATGGAGGAGCTGGTCCACCGCGGCGAACTGGAACTGGGCGGCGGTCTCACCCCGGAAGACCCGGCCTTCGACCACCAGCCGTTCTGCAACGAACCGCTGGACGCCCTGCTCCCCGCCGATCACCCGCTGGCGACGCGGGAAAGCCTGAGCCTGGTGGAGCTGGCCGATACGCCGTTCCTGCTCTACCAGCAGAGTTTCACCCTCAACGACCGCCTGCTGCGCGCCTGCCGCGAAGCCGGTTTCGAGCCGCGCGAGGGTGGCCGCAGCGGGCAGGCGGACTTCCTCGGCGCGCTGGTCGCCGCCGGGCAAGGCGTGGTGCTGCTGCCACGGGTGGTGGCCGAGGAACTGGAGCGTCCGGGGGTGGTGCGCGTGCTGCTCCGCGAGCCGGAGCTGCGCTGGGACATCAGCTTCATCTGGCGGCGCGATGCGTACCTGTCGAATGCGGCCAAGGCCTGGCTGGATCTGATGCGGGAGATGCCGTTGCATCCGCTGGGGTCGGCGTGATGCGGGTTCGCGGGCAAGCTCGCTCCTACAGGTTAGCCTCTGTGCCGAGCCCGCCCTTGTAGGAGCGAGCTTGCTCGCGAACCGCTTTACAGCAGCTCCGCGAACTCCCCGACCAATCGCGGCCACGCTCGCTGCGCCTCGCTGTCATCGGCCAGCAGCCTGAACCCGCCGAACTCGAACGCCGGCGATACCGTGCAGCCCACCAACACGTAATCCCCCCGGCAACGCGCCGCCTGCCAGGCATGGGCGGGCACCGCGCGTTGCGGCAGGCTGCCCTCGCCCACCGGGCCGAGGCGTTCGATGCGTACAGGAGTGTCCGGCCGCTCGGCCACCAGCAGGTCCAGCGGCCCGCCTTCGTGGTAATGCCACAACTCATCGGCGTCGATACGGTGCCAGCGGCTGACTGTGCCGCCGGGCAGCAGGAAGAAGATGGCCGAGGATTGCTGGCGGCCATCGGCGCCCGTCAGGGTCGAATCGAACACGCGGCGGTAGAAACCGCCCTCGGGGTGCGGGGCGAGCCCCAGCGTGTCGATCAGATAACGGGCGCGGGGATGCATCAGGCTTTCAGCGCGGCGATGAACTCGGCAATCCACGGCTCGGAGTCGGTCTCCTGGTCGACCGTCTCGCTGCCGTCCAGGCGCAGCATCGGCACCACTTCGCGCATGCCCAGCTCCACCAGCAGTTCGCGTACCTGCTCGCCGCCGCCGCAATAGGTGTCGCCGTAGCTGGAATCGCCCAGGGCGATCACGCCGCCCGGACGGTCGCGCCAGTCCGGCAGGCGATCGCGCAGCGCGTAGTACAGCGGCTGGAAGGTGTCCGGCAGGTCGCCCATGCCGGTGGTCGAGGTCACCACCAGAAGCGCCTCGGGGGCGAAGGCCAGCAGGCCGTCGAGGGTCACGCGCGGATCGTGCCAGGCTTCGAAACCGGCCGCGTCGAGCAGGCGCTTGGCGTGGCGCGCGACCTCTTCGGCGGTGCCGTAGACCGAGCCGGACAGAATGGCGACTTTCATGATCACTCCCACAAGGCAAGACAAGGCCTCCCATTATGCCCCATCCGTGCCCGGCCGCGCCGGGGCTGGTATAGTTTTGCCCTACCCGGCCGCTCGGATATTCCCCTGCGCGCCGTTTTCCCCGACTTCACGAGGCGCGCATGGGCAACACCCCGGCTCCCATCCTGATCACCGGCGCCAGCCAGCGCATCGGCCTGCACTGCGCGAAACGCCTGCTGCAGGACGGCCAGCCGGTGATCGTGACCTATCGCCAGGACAAGCCCGGCGTCGATGAGCTGCGCCAGTTGGGCGCCACCTGCCTGCACGCGGAGCTGGCCGACGAAGCCGGCATCCTCGCCTTCATCGACACGCTGAAATCCCGCACCGACCACCTGCGCGCGATCGTCCACAACGCCTCGGCCTGGATCAGCGAAGAGCCCGGCCTTGAGGCGGACGCCTTCGGCGAACTGTTCCGCCTGCACATGCTCGCGCCCTACCTGATCAACCTGCGTTGCGCCGAACTGCTCGAACGCGACGCCGTCGAACGTGGCGCCCCGGCGGACATCATCCACCTCTCCGACGACGTCGCCCGCAAGGGCAGCGCCAATCGCATCGCCTACTGCGCCAGCAAGGCCGGCCTGGACAACCTCACCCTGTCCTTCGCCGCGCGCTTCGCGCCGCGCATCAAGGTCAACGGCATCGCGCCGGCCCTGATCCTGTTCAACGAAGGCGACGACGCGGACTACCGAGTGCGCACCCTGGCGAAATCCGCCCTGGGCATCGAACCGGGCGCGGAGGTGATCTACCAGAGCGTGCGCTACCTGCTCGACAGCCCCTACGTGACCGGCACCACCCTGACCGTCAACGGCGGCCGGCACCTCAAATGACCCGCCCGGCGCGGGCGCGAGGAATCCCACCATGATCGAAGACATGTCTCGCCACTACCGTGAGATTCTCAAAGGGCTCGGCGAAGACCCCGGCCGCGAGGGCCTGCTCGACACACCCAAGCGCGCCGCCAAGGCCATGCAGTACCTTTGCCACGGTTACGAGCAGACGCTGGGAGAGATCGTCAACGGCGCGCTGTTCGCCTCGGACAACGACGAGGTGGTGATCGTCAAGGACATCGAGCTCTACTCGCTGTGCGAACACCACCTGCTGCCCTTCATCGGCAAGGCCCATGTGGCGTACATTCCCACCGGCAAGGTGCTGGGCCTGTCGAAAGTGGCGCGCATCGTCGACATGTTCGCGCGCCGCCTGCAGATCCAGGAAAGCCTGACCCGGCAGATCGCCGAGGCCATCGAGCAGGTCACCAGCGCCGCCGGCGTGGCGGTGGTGATCGAAGCGCAGCACATGTGCATGATGATGCGCGGCGTGGAGAAACAGAACTCGGTGATGAACACTTCGGTGATGCTCGGCGCCTTCCGCGAGTCCAACACCACCCGCCAGGAATTTCTGCAACTGATCGGACGGAGCAAGTGAAATGACGCGACTGGAGCCAGGCATGGCGCGAATCCGGGTCAAGGATCTGCGCGTGCGCACCTACATCGGCATCAAGGAGGACGAAATCCTCAACAAGCAGGATGTGCTGATCAACCTCACAATCCTCTACCCGGCCGGCGATGCGGTGCAGGTCAACGACATCGACCACGCCCTGAACTACCGCACCATCACCAAGGCGATCATCGCCCACGTGGAGGAAAACCGCTTCGCCCTGCTCGAGCGCCTGACCCAGGAACTGCTCGACCTGGTGATGAGCAACCCGGCCGTGCGCTACGCCGAAGTGGAGGTCGACAAGCCCCACGCCCTGCGTTTCGCCGAGTCGGTGTCCATCGCGCTGGCCGCCCAACGCTGACCGGGCAGTCGAGCATTCTGCACGCCCGTGCCAGCCGGCCAACGGGCGTTGCTGGCAGATCGCTGGCCTCCTAGAATCTCGACAGCCCCGCCATGCGCCTCTGTTGCGCCCACTGAGAGACACGCCATGACCGAGCCCACCCATCTGACCGAAGAACAACGCACGGAACTCGAGGCCGCCGCCTTCCGCACCCTGGTGCAGCACCTGCGTACCCGCAAGGACGTGCAGAACATCGATCTGATGAATCTTGCCGGCTTCTGCCGCAACTGCCTGTCCAAGTGGTACAAGGCTGCGGCGGACGACATGGGACTGGACGTCAGCCCTGACCAGGCCCGCGAAGAGATCTACGGCATGCCTTACGCCGAATGGAAGGCCAAGTACCAGAAGGAAGCGACGCCCGAACAGCAGGCGGCCTTCGATAACGCGAAAAAGCACTGACGAGTTTGCCTTGATGACCCTCAACGATTTTCGCGCGCGCCTGCGCAGCGAGCAGCACCTGTTCACCGACACCCTCGCGTACATCGCCGAGCACTACAGCTACACCCCCAGCGCCTTCAGCAACGGCAGCGTGGAAAACCCCGCCGGGCAGAACGAAGGTTCCTGCAAGACCCTGGGTTTTGCGATTCTCGAAGGCCTGAGCCAGGAAGAGTCGCTGCTGGCGTTCGGCGAGCACTACCGCGCCGTGCGTGAGAACCCCGAAGGCACCGACCACGCCAACATCCGCGCCCTGCAGAGCACCGGCCTGGCCGGCGTCAACTTCGAGCGCCAGCCGCTGTCGCGTCGCGGCTGAGTTGTCTGGCTCGATGAATAAGCCCCGCTGATGCGGGGCTTTTTCATTTCGCGCGCCACGGTCTGCACCTGTAGGAGCGAGCTTGCTCGCGAACCTGCAAGGCACGGTGCCAGATCGTTCGCGAGCAAGCTCGCTCCTACAGGTTGCCCGTACGCCGATCACAGCGGTGGATAACGCTGATGCGTTATACGGCCTGCCAAGAACATCCCGCCTCGCCGAGCAGAAAAGAAAAAGGCCCCGCAAGCGGGGCCTCTTCCTGCACGCCGGCTCTTCGGGCCGTTACAGGGAATCCAGGTAACGCTCGACGTCCAGCGCGGCCATGCAGCCGGCGCCGGCGGAGGTGATCGCCTGGCGGTAGACGTGGTCGGCCACGTCGCCGGCAGCGAACACACCGGGAATGTTGGTGGCGGTGGCGTTACCTTCGCGGCCGCCGTTGACCACCAGGTAGCCGTCCTTCAATGCCAACTGGCCTTCGAACAGCGAGGTGTTGGGCGTATGGCCGATGGCGACGAACAGGCCATCCACCGGTAGCTCCGACGTCCCGCCATCGTTGTGGCGCAGGCGCACGCCGGTAACCCCCATGTCGTCGCCCAGCACCTCGTCGACCTGCGCATTCACGCGCAGCTCGATCTTGCCCTCGGCCACTCGGGCACGCAGCTTGTCCTGCAGGATCTTCTCGGCGCGGAAACTGTCGCGGCGGTGCACCAGGGTCACCTTGCTGGCGATGTTGGCCAGGTACAGCGCCTCTTCCACGGCGGTATTGCCGCCCCCGACCACCGCCACCTCGCGGTTGCGGTAGAAGAAGCCGTCGCAGGTCGCGCAGGCGGACACGCCCTTGCCCATGAACGACTCTTCCGAGGGCAGCCCCAGGTATCGCGCGCTGGCGCCGGTGGCGATGATCAGCGCATCCGCCGTGTAGGTGCCGCTGTCGCCCTTGAGCACGAAGGGCTTGCCCGCCAGGTCGACGCCGTGAATGTGATCGAAGACGATCTCCGTCTCGAAGCGCTCGGCGTGTTCCTGCATGCGCTGCATCAGCGCGGGTCCGGTGAGCCCGTGGGGATCGCCGGGCCAGTTGTCGACTTCGGTGGTGGTGGTCAACTGGCCGCCGGCCTGCAGGCCGGTGATCAGCAGCGGCTTGAGGTTGGCGCGAGCGGCGTAGACCGCGGCGCTGTATCCGGCCGGACCGGAACCCAGGATGATGACCCGCGCGTGGCGATTCTCGGACATCGCAGCCTCCTTTTTCAGCTAAAGAGAGTCAGACAAGGAAAGTCAGGCAAAAGAAAAGGGAGCTGCCAAAGTACCAGGGGGAAGGTTGGGAGGAACGGCAGCTCCTCTGAAAGGTTTCTTGCGCAGGACCGCATGGCCTGGAGACCGTGGACGATGCGGCGTGGTCTGAACCACGGAATCCATTGTCCCGCGGAGTTTCCCAGTGCCGTTGAGATAAGTCAGGCGTATCCTGATTTTCCATTGATCCTGCGCAATTCGACTTGGGGCGGAGCTTACAGCTCAGACTCATGCCTACAGAAATGCCCTTTCCCAATTCACCCAATAGCCCTTGTCTATGCACCACGCATCTCCCTTCGGGCTGACTAGACTCAAGCCAACGCTCAAGGTCCCTTCAGTCCCCGCATGAATCTTCGCGCCCGCCTGCTCCTGCTGTTCCTGCCCCTGTTCGCCGCCAGCCTGGCCGGGGTCTGGATGCTGTCCGACATGATCCTGCTCGACCGTTTCGACCGCGGCGACCGCCAGCGCCTGGCCGACGAGGTGCGCATCGTCCACAAGCGCATCGGCTTCGAGAAGAAACGCTTCCTCGACATCGTGCGCAGCTACGCCCAGTGGGACAGCAGCTATGCCTTCATGCAGAAACCCGATCCGAAGTTCGTCGAGGAGAACCTCGAAGTCGACATGCTCGGCTTCCTCAGCTTCGACTACGTGCTGTACGTCGACCGCCAGGGCCGGGTCGTCGGCCAGCAATGGAAGCTCGACGACCTGCCCGGCCGCTTCCCCGGCGCCTCCATGCCCAGCCCGGAAACCCTGCGGCGCGACATCCTGAAAACCGCCCTCGCGCTCGGCGCCCTCGACATCCAGGGCAATACGCGGCACAGCATCGACCAACTGGTGCAGATCGACGGTGTGCCGCAACTGCTGCTGAGCTACCCGATCAGCGATACCGCCGGCCACGCCGAACCCGCCGGCGCGCTGATCGCCGGCGTGCTGTTCGACAAGGAACGGATGGCCGCCCTGGAGAACCAGATGGGCGCGCGCCTGCACCTGGCCAACGACTCCAGCCCCGACAGCAGTTGGCGACCGCTGAACATTCCCAGCAATCGCGGTACCACCCTGCTCAGCCCCCGCCAGTTGCTCGGCAAGAACGCCCAGCAGATGTCGCTGCTGTACCTGAGCTCCCAGGGCCAGCCGCAGATGCGGCTCGACGTGGTCAGCCCGCGCCCGCTCTACCAGCAGGGCCGACAGTCCATCCGCCTGTTCCTCTACCAGGCCCTGGCCCTGCTGGCCACCGCCATGCTGCTGGCCTACCTGGCGCTGGAGTTCTGGATCATCCGTCGCGTGCGTACGCTCAACCGCGAGGTCTCGAACATCGGCCCGGAGGACCACCAGCAACGTCTCGGCAACCTGGGCAACGACGAACTCGGCCATCTCGCCGGCGAGATGAACCACATGCTCGACCGCCTGGAACAGAGCGAGGCGCGGGACCGGGCGATCCTCGACGCGATCCGCGACGGCTACTTCGAGATGGACGACAACGGCATCCTGCTCACCGTCAACGCCGCGCTGTGCCGGATGCTGGGCTATTCGACACAGGAGGTCGCCGGCCGCCACTACAGCGTGCTGCTGCTTGACGAGGACGCCCGCCGCGCCCAGGAACTCTACGTCCAGGTACGCGACGAACAGCGCGAAACCACCTTCTCCGCCCCCTTCCGCTGCCGCGACGGCCGGCTGCTCAACTGCGAGACGCGCTGCTCGGCGATCCTCGACCACCAAGGCCTGTTCCGCGGCTTCCGCGGCATCCTGCGCGACATCAGCCAGCACGTTGCCTACCAGAACCAACTGATCGACCTGGCCTTCCGCGACGCCGTGACCGGCCTGGGCAACCGCAAGGCCTTCGACGAGCAGTTGCCCGCCTCGATCACCCGCTGCGAGCGCGTTGCGCTGCTGTACATCGACCTGGATCGGTTCAAACAGGTCAACGACAACTTCGGCCACGCCGCCGGCGATGCCCTGCTGGCCGCCGTCGGGGAGCGCCTGCACAATAGCCTGCGGCAACCGGACCAGGCTTTCCGCCTGGGTGGCGATGAGTTCGCCGTGCTGCTGGAAAACGCCGAACCGCCGCAGGCCGAAAGCCTGGGCATGCGCCTGCTGCGGGTGCTGGGCAGTCCCTACGAGCTAGGCGGCCAGACCATCGACTTCGTCACGCCGAGCATCGGTATCGCGTTTTATCCACAGGACGCGAGCGATCCCGAAAGCCTCACCCGCGCCGCCGACAGCGCCATGTACCAGGCCAAGCAGGAGCGCAACCGCTGCCAACGCTACAGCCGCGCCTGAACTGCCACACACCCGGCAAAACAGACGGCTCGCCGGCCCTTCGCCGGGTCTGCTAAGGTCGCAAGCGCTTTACCCTTGGAGAGTTTCCTGGAGAGTCCCATGTCTACCCTGAGCGGCCCGCAATACCTCGGCGAAGGCCTGAAACTGATGATGCGCCCCGGTCTGCGGCTGTTCGTCCTGCTGCCGCTGAGCATCAACCTCATCCTGTTCATCGGCCTGATCGGTTTTGCCATCAACCAGTTCAGCCACTGGGTCGACTGGCTGATGCCGAGCCTGCCGGAGTGGCTGAGCTTCCTGCAGTTCATCCTCTGGCCGCTGTTCGTCACGCTGGTGCTGCTGATCGTATTCTTCACCTTCACCCTGATCGCCAACCTGATCGCCGCACCCTTCAACGGCTTCCTCGCGGAAAAGGTCGAAGTGGTGGTGCGCGGCACCGACGATTTCCCGGCCTTCAGCTGGGCCGAACTGATGGCGATGGTGCCGCGCACCATCGGCCGCGAACTGCGCAAGCTCGGCTACTTCCTGCCGCGCGCCATCGCGCTGTTCATCCTCAGCCTGATCCCCGGCCTGAACCTGATCGCCGCGCCGCTCTGGCTGCTGTTCGGCGTGTGGATGATGGCCGTGCAGTACATCGACTACCCGGCGGACAACCACAAGCTGGGCTGGAACGAAATGCTCGCCTGGCTGCGCAGCAAGCGCTGGGCCTGTATGGGCTTCGGCGGCATCACTTACCTGGTGCTGCTGATCCCGCTGGTCAACCTGGTCGCCATGCCCGCCGCCGTGGCCGGCGCGGTGCTGTTCTGGGTACGTGAAGGCGGCGACCAGGCGCTGGTGAAGTAATCACCGACGCCGCCCGAGCCGCTGTCACCTATCGATCATCGCTCTGTCATCGGCGCGCCACCGGGCGCCGGGACACTGCGAGCATGACCACGACTCCCCTGCGCATCGCGCTGATCAGCGAAACCTTTCCGCCGGAAATCAACGGCGTCGCCAACACCCTGGGCCGGCTGGCTTCGGGGCTGTTGCGCCTCGGACACCAGATCCAGGTGGTACGGCCGCGGCAGCAGGGCGACGGCGGCCGCCACAGCGACGCCGAGCTGGTGCTCACACGTGGCTGGCCGCTGCCCGGTTACCCCGGCCTGCAATGGGGCCAGTCCTGCCTGCACAAGCTGCTGCGCCACTGGAAGGGCGTGCGTCCCGACGTGCTCTACATCGCCACCGAAGGCCCGCTGGGCCTCGCCGCGCTGCGCGCCGCGCGGCGCCTGCGGATCCCGGTGATCAGCGGCTTCCACACCAATTTCCAGCAGTACAGCGCGCACTATGGTTTCGGCCCGCTGATGCGCCTGGTGACGCTGTACCTGCGCTGGTTCCACAACCGTACCCAGCAGACCCTGGTGCCCAGCGTCAGCCAGTCCTTGGAGTTGCAGCGACGCGGTTTCGAACGCCTGGCGCAGCTTTCGCGCGGCGTCGACAGCCAACTGTTCAACCCCGCCCGGCGCGACGAGACGCTGCGCCGTGAATGGGGCCTGGGCGAACGCGACATCGCCGTGCTGCACGTTGGTCGGCTGGCGGCGGAGAAGAACCTGTCGCTGCTGGGCAGCAGCTTCCGCGCCCTGTGCGCGGCGCACCCGCAGCTCAAGCTGCGCCTGGTGATAGTCGGCGACGGCCCGCAGCGCACGCACCTGCAGAAGGAACTGCCCGAAGCCGTGTTCTGCGGCCTGCAGCGCGGCGAGGAACTGGCCCGGCACTACGCCAGCGGCGACCTGTTCCTGTTCCCCAGCCTGTCGGAAACCTTCGGCAACGTGGTACTGGAAGCCCTGGCCTCAGGGTTGGCCGTGGTGGCGTTCGACCAGGCGGCGGCGGGCCAGCACATCCGTCACGGGCACAACGGCACCCTGGCGACGCCGGGCGACACCGAAGGCTTCTTCGAGGCGGCCAGTTGGCTGCTGGAAGACCCGGAGCGTCTGCGCCGAGTGCGGCTGAACGCCCGTCATCACGCCAGCCATCAGGCCTGGGATACGGTGGTGGAGCGCTTCGAAAGCTACCTGCAGGAAGCCTGCCGCCTGGCGCTGCACGGGAAGACCGCCACCGGCCTGGGGCCGGTGGGAGGCTCCTCCGTGCACAAGTGAGGCTCAGGCGAAGGGCTTGGGCTCCGCCGCGAACGACAGGCTCATGGCGCCGGCGCCCAGGTTGATGCCACCGGTGGGGCTGAGCATCGCCAGGTGCACCTGCACGCCCTTGGCCTGGCAGGCCGCTTCCAGCGCAGCGAAACCGGGCAGGTCGCGCAGCGCGGAAGGGTCGCCGGCATAGCTGAGGCACATCTGCGGCGCCAGCAGCTCACCCGCCTCGACCCGCGCACGGGCGAAGTTGAGCAGGCGCTCGGCGGACTTCTCGTAGTTGGGCGACACCGACACCGGCTTGTCCTCGCCCTGCACCAGGCTCAGCACTGGCTTCATATCGAGCATCGAGCCGATACCGAGGAAAGCGCCACGCAGGCGGTCGCCGATGCTGCTGCGGTCACCCTTCTGGAAGCCGCGGCGGTGGATATGTCCCAGGTCGCTGGCAACCAGGAAGGTGTTCATCTGCTGGCTGAGCTGCTCCAGGCGCGTGCGCACGGCATTGGGGTGCTGGTCCTCGCCGAGCAGGCGCGCGCCCTCGGCGGCCAGCACGGCAAGGCCGGCGAACACCGTATGGCTGTCGATCACCCGCAGCGCAAAGGGCCCGGCGATGCCGGCGGCAGCGCGGCGCTCCTTGTAGCTCTGCAGCAGGCTGAAGGAGGCCTGGGTGGCGTGCTCGAAGATCGGGCTGCGCTGGCGGGTGACGGTCAGGCAGATGACATAATCGAAATCGGTGACCAGTTGCTCCAGGAACCAGTCGTGGGTCTGCGCCGGCGTCAGCGGTTCGCTGCCGTCCTCGGGGCCGACCTTGGGCAGGTCCTGCGAATAGAACCGCAAGGTGGTGTCGGGATCGCGATCATCGACGATGCGCCGCTCCCCCAGGCGAATACCGATGGGCAGGACACGAATGTTGTGGGCGGCGAGAAACTCGGGGGGCAGGTCACAGGTTGCATCGACCACCAAGCCGATCCGCATGTCTTACTCCTATGGCCGTATCCCGGCCTATTGTTGTGTGAACGCGGTCATACAATGCCCGTTTCGGACCATGAAGTCAGCATGCGGAAAGGTGGGTCTCGGAAAAGTTTTGTAAACGCCTAGGACGGGGTTTTCAGATCATTCAGATCATCAATACCGCGCCATAAACGGCGCGCACCTTGTAGGAGCGAGCTTGCTCGCGAACATGCCCCGCAGCGGAGGTTGGTTCGCGAGCAAGCTCGCTCCTACGAAAAGCCAAAAACCCCTGGCACCGTCGGCGCCAGGGGCTTTTCACATTCGCGAATCAGGCCAGCGACATCAGCGCATCGCGGCTGAAGGGCTTGATGTCCTCCAGGCGGCCGTCACGCACTTTCACTGCCCAGTCCGGGTCGACCAGCAGGGCGCGACCGACGGCCACCAGGTCGAACTCTTCCTTGTTCAGGCGCTCCAGCAGCCCGTCGATACCCGACGGCTGCGCGACTTCCTCGGTGTTGCCGAAGAAGGCGAGGAACTCGCTGCCATCCAGGCCGACGTTACCGACGGTGATGGTCGGCTTGCCGGTGAGCTGGCGGGTCCAGCCGGCCAGGTTGAGGTCGGAGCCTTCGAACTCGGGAATCCAGAAGCGGCGGGTGGAGCAGTGGAAGATGTCCACCCCGGCATCCGACAGCGGCTTGAGGAAGGCTTCCAGTTCCTCGGCAGTCTGCACCAGGCGGGCGCTGTAGTCCTGCTGCTTCCACTGGGAGAAGCGGAAGATGATCGGGTAGTCGGGGCCGACAGCCGCGCGCACGGCCTGGATCAGCTCGATGGCGAAGCGCGAACGGTTGGCCAGGCTGCCACCGTATTCGTCGGTACGCTTGTTGCTGCCGTCCCAGAAGAACTGGTCGATCAGGTAGCCGTGGGCGCCGTGGATTTCCACGCCGTCCATGCCGATGGCCTTGGCGTCGCGGGCGGCCTGGGCGAAGGCGGCGATGACTTCCTGGATATCTTCCCTGGTCATTTCATGGACCAGCACGGTGCCGTCCTTGACCTTGCCGCTGGGGCCATAGCCGGGGACGCTGGCGTCCGGCTCGGTGCCCAGGCGGCGCACGGCGCCGACGTGCCAGAGTTGCGGGACGATCTTGCCGCCTTCGGCGTGCACCGCATCGACCACCTGCTTCCAGCCGGCCAGGGCGTCTTCACCGTAGAACCGCGGCACGTTCGGGTAACCGTTGGCGGCCTTGTGGTTGACCGTGGTGCCCTCGGTGACGATCAGGCCGACGCCGGCGGCGGCACGGCGTCGGTAGTACTCGACCACCTGCGCGTGAGGCACGCCGCCCGGGCTGAAGTTGCGGGTCATCGGCGCCATCACGATGCGCGTGGGCAGTTCCAGGCCGCCCAGGCGGAAGGGCGAGAACAGGGTGTCTACGGATGCGGTCATTGAGGTCTCCATGACGACCAGGCGACCGGTCGTCTCGCTTTTTTGGAAAAGAAAATGATGACTCAGGCAGATCAGGCCTGAAGCAGGTGCTCCAGGCGTTCGATAAAGCGCTCCACCGGTTTGAGCGAGGCACTGACTTTCATCCGCGCCAGCACGCCCTGCCAGGCGTTGCCGATGAACTCGGCCAGGTGCTCGACGTTCTCCGCTGCCGGCAGCTCCCCGGCGTGCCGGGCCTCGTCGAGGCAACCGCGCAGGGTGTCGATGGACTGCTGGAGGATGCCGTCGACCCGTTCGGCGATGGCCGGCGACAGCTCGGCCATCTCGAAGCTCAGGCTGCCGATGAAGCAGTGGTATTCGAGCTTCTCCTGGCGGGCGAAGTGCGCCAGCAGTTCGCGGTAATAGGTGAGGATGCGCGCACGCGGGCCCAGTGCCGGGTTGCCCAGCGCCTCGGCGTAGCGGGCCAGGCGCGGTGCGTACAGATGCTCCAGGGCCTGCAGGGCGAAGTCCTCCTTGCTCTCGAAGTAGTGGTAGAAGGAGCCCTTGGGGATGCCGGCGGCCTGGACGATGTCCTGCACGCCGGTGCCGTGGTAGCCGCAACGGGTCATCGCCAGGGAGCCCTTGGCGAGGATCAGGTCACGCTTGTCGAGTCGGATGCTGTTCATGGGGCACGAGAATATGACCGGTCGTCTCGTTTTTCCCAGCATCATTGATCGTGGTGATCATCCTCCCAAACCACCGCTGCGTTAGCGGAGGTTCCGCCTCGTCGCGATCAGTGCCAGCTGACGCGCTGCTCCAACGGGAAGCGCAGGCGCGAGTTGTAGACACCGTTGTCGGCAGCGCGGCCCACCGCCAGCAGCATGATCGGCACCGCGCGGCGGGGCATCGACAGCACCTTGCGCAGCCGCACGTCGTCGAAGCCCTCCATCGGGCAGGTCGCATAGCCGTGGCTCTGCAGGGCGAGCATCAGGTTCTGCGCCGCCAGCGCGGTGGATTTCACCGCCCACAGGCGCATCTCGGCGTGGCTGTTGGGCTGGCGCATCAGCGCACGGCGCAGGCCGAGCACCGAGAACAGCACGCGCTTGAACAGCCCGCGCCAGCCAAGCACACCCTGGTTGTACTGGAAGGGTGCGGTACGTCGATAGAACTCCCGCACTTTCTCCGGCACCTGCGGCTCCGGCCATTGCTCGAGGATCGCGGCGCAGGACTCACGCCAGGTATCCGGCCGCGCCAGCACGGCGATCAGCACCGGCGCCGTGCGCGCCGCATTCTGCCCCAGGCAGACCGGCACCAGTTTCCGGCGCAGCGCCGGATCGCGGATCACCTGGAAGCTCCACGGCTGCAGGTTGCAGGCATTGGGCGCGAGCACCGCCTGTTCCAGGCAGTCGCGCAGCACGGCATCCGGCACGGGTTCGTCAAGGAAGCGTCGCACCGCGCGGCGCTGTTCGATCAACACGCGCAGCGCATCGGGCGTGGCAGGCAGGCAGGACGACTCGGCGGCAAAACGGCTCATGACTGGCTCCTCGGGCAGGTCGCCCCAATTAAGCCGTCACGCACGGCACGGAACAAGTCGAGAGGGAGAAATGCCGGCGGGATTGGCGCAAGCGCCCTCTCCCGCCGCAGCGAGTCAGGCGCCCAGCGCCTTCTCGATGGCCTGAACCAGTGCAGGATCATCCGGCGCGGTGCGCGGACTGAAGCGCACCAGCACGCGGCCGTCCGGGCCGAGCAGGAATTTTTCGAAATTCCAGGTGATGTCGCCGGGGAACTCGGCGCCCTCGCCGGCCAGCAGCCGGTACAGCGGATGGCGTTCCGAACCGTTGACGTCCAGCTTGGAGGACATCGGGAAACTGACCCCGTAGTTCAGCGAACAGAACGACTGGATCTCGGCTTCGCTACCCGGCTCCTGCCCGGCGAACTGGTTGCACGGCAGGCCGAGGACCACGAAACCCTGGTCCTTGTATTGCTGGTAGAGCTTCTCCAGACCGGCGTACTGCGGGGTCAGGCCGCACTTCGAGGCGACGTTGACCACTAGCACGACCTTGCCCTTGAGCGGGGACAGCGGCAGATCCTGGCCGTCGAGACCTTCCAGCGTCAGATCGTGAAAAGCGCTCATTGCTTGCTCCTTGAAGAAGTAGGCACAACGTGCCCGCGCAGGGGCGGACAGCGCGTCCGTCGCTCTGCACAATCCCAGTCGATACGGGAAAAATGCCCTGGCATTCTTTGCTGTTGAAGCGGACTGCATGAGAAAGGCGCCCTAAGGCGCCTTTCACGATTGAGCGTAGCAGCTCAATGATGGCTCCACCGGTCGTACCCGACCGGCGAATGCGATCAGTGGTGGTGACCACCTTCGCCGTGGATGTGGCCGTGGGCGACTTCTTCGGCGGAAGCGTCGCGCACGTTGACCACCTTCACCTTGAAGTTCAGGCGCTGGCCGGCCAGCGGGTGGTTGCCGTCGACGATCACGTCATCGCCCTCGATATCGCGGATGGTGACGATCTGCATGCCGCCGTCCGGAGCGGAAGCGTGGAACTGCATGCCGACTTCCAGCTCGTCCACGCCTTCGAACATTTCACGGGTCAGGGTGGCGACCAGCTCGGCGCTGTACTCGCCGTAGGCGTCGGCCGGCTCGACGGTCACGTCCAGCTCGTCACCGACCTGCTTGCCTTCCAGGGCCTTTTCCAGGCCGCCGATGATGTTGTGGGCACCGTGCAGGTAGACCAGCGGAGCGCCGCCAGCGGAGCTGTCGATGACCTCACCTGCGTCGTTGGTCAGGGTATAGTCGATGGAAACCGCCTTGTTGGCCGCGATCTGCATGGTTCGAAACCTATCTGATATAGAAGTTGAGCGCGTAAGTTTACGCGGCGACGTCCCCGAATGCGACCCGAAGACGGACGGACGGGATGACGCGGCCCCGCCGCGCCTGCTTGACTTTCATCAGGACGGAGACGGCCACTGGGTGGCAGTCTTGTCCTGCGGCCACACCCAGCACCTGCGCCACCAGCCACCGTGGCAATCCAGGCCCTGGGTGCTGGACGCGCAACAGCGCAAGGCGCAGATCGGCCGCTGGTTCCCCTGTGGCTGGTGCGCCAAGGAATCCGACAGCAACAAGGAGTAGGCATGCCGGCACGCAATATCCTGGTGATCAACTGCGGCAGTTCGTCGATCAAGTTCGCCCTGGTTCGAGAGGGGCGCGACGATTTCATTCTCCACGGCCTGGCGGAGCGCCTCGGCGCCAACGGCGCCAGCCTGCGCTGGCAGGGCGAGACGGACGAGCAGCCGCAGACCCTGGAGCTGCCCGGCGCCGACCACAAGGCCGCCCTCGCCCGCCTGCTGCCGCTGGTGAACGAAGCCGCCCAGGGCGAGCTGCACGCCATCGGCCACCGCGTGGTGCACGGCGGCGAACGCTTCACCCAGGCCTCGCGCCTGACCGACGAAGTGCTCAGCGCGATCCGCGAGACCTCGCCCCTGGCCCCGCTGCATAATCCGGCGAACCTGGTGGGCATCGACGCCGCCCTGGCGCTCTACCCGGACCTGCCGCACATCGCCGTGTTCGACACCGCCTTCCACCAGAGCCTGCCCGAGCGCGCCTACCGCTACGCCATCCCCGAGCCGCTGTACCGCGAGCAGCATGTGCGCCGCTACGGTTTCCACGGCACCAGCCATCGCTATGTCAGCCACAAGGCGGCCGAGATGAGCGGGCTGGCAGTGGGCGACAGCTACTGGCTGTCCGCGCACCTGGGCAACGGCAGCTCCACCTGCGCCATCGCCAACGGCCAGAGCCGCGACACCAGCATGGGCCTGACCCCGCTGGAAGGGCTGATGATGGGCACCCGCTCCGGCGACGTCGACCCGAACCTGCACAGCCACCTGGCGCGCACCCTGGGCTGGAGCCTGGAGAAGATCGACCACATGCTCAACCATGACAGCGGCCTGCTCGGCCTGTCGGGACTGTCCAACGACATGCGCACCCTGGAGCATGCCCGCGAGCAGGGCCACGCCAATGCGGCGCTGGCCATCGAAGTATTCTGTTACCGATTGGCCAAGTCCCTGGCCTCGCTGACCTGTGCGCTGCCGCGGCTGGACGGCATCATCTTCACCGGCGGCATCGGCGAGAACTCGGCGCTGGTGCGCAACCTGACGGTCAAGCACCTGCATGTGCTCAACCTGGAGCTCGACGGCGAAGCCAACGCCCGCTGCGTGCGCGGCGTCGGCGGGCCGATCCACCTGCCGGGCCATCCCCGCGTGCTGGTGATCCCCACCAACGAGGAAAAGCAGATCGCACTCGACACCCTGGCCGTACTCGACTGAAGATTCACCGGTTGTGCCCCACAAGGGCAACTCCCACTCCCGCACGGCTTAAGGAGCCCGGATGCACACCTTCTTCCTCGCGCCGACCGGTTTCGGCGTCGGCCTGACGTCCACCAGCCTGGGCCTGATCCGCGCCCTGCAACGCGCCGGCCTGAAAGTCGGCTTCTTCAAGCCCATTGCCCAGCCCCATGCCGGCGACGACGGCCCGGAGCGCTCCAGCGAACTGGTCGCGCGCACCCACGGCCTCAATGCCCCTACCCCGCTGTCCCTGGCCAAGGTCGAGCGCATGCTCGGCGACGGCCTGCTCGACGAACTGCTGGAAGAGATCGTCGGGATGTACAACAAAGCGGCGCTAGACAAGGACGTGATGATCGTCGAGGGCATGGTGCCGACCAAGCACGCCAGCTATGCCGCGCGCATCAACAGCCATATGGCGCGCAGCGTGGATGCCGAGGTGATCCTGGTCTCTGCGCCGGACAACGAGACGGTGAGCGAGCTGTCCGACCGCATCGAGATCCTCGCCCAACTGTTCGGCGGCCCGCGCGACCCGCACCTGGCCGGCCTGATCGTGAACAAGGTGCGCGGCGGCGAGAGCGACGACATGCCGCGTGCCGCCGAGGAAGCCGCGCGGCTGTTCGGCGAGCGCCTGAAGGAACACTCCCCGCTGCTGCGCGATGGCGACGTGCGCCTGCTCGGCTGCATCCCGTGGCAGGACGAAATGAACGCCCCGCGCACCCGCGACGTGGCCGACCTGCTGGACGCCAGCGTGCTCAACGCCGGCGACTACGAACAACGTCGCGTACAGAAGATCATCCTCTGCGCGCCCTCGGCGCCGAACACCGTGCACCTGCTCAAGCCCGGCGTGCTGGTGGTGGTGCCGGGCGACCGCGACGACATCATCCTCGCCGCCTGCCTCGCCGCCATGAACGGCGTGCCGCTGGCCGGCCTGCTGCTCTGTTCCGGCCTGACACCGGATGCGCGGATCATGGAGCTGTGCCGCAGCGCCCTGCACAGCGGCCTGCCGGTGCTGACGGTGAGGACCGGCTCCTTCGACACCGCCGGCGACCTCACCCGGATGAACAAGGAAATCCCGGTGGACGACCGCGAGCGCGCCGAGCGCGTCACCGAGTTCGTCGCCGAGCACATCGACTTCGAATGGCTCAAGGACCGCTGCGGTGCGCCCCACGAGCTGCGCCTGTCGCCGCCGGTGTTCCGCTACCAGTTGACCCAGCGCGCCAACCGCGCGGGCAAGCGCATCGTCCTGCCCGAGGGCAGCGAGCCGCGCACCGTGCAGGCGGCCTCGATCTGCCATGCGCGCGGAATCGCCCGCTGCGTGCTGCTGGCCAAGCCCGACGACGTGCAGGCCGTGGCGCAGATGCTCGGCATCGTGCTGCCCGAGGACCTGGAGATCGTCGACCCGGACCTGGTGCGCAGCCGCTACGTCGAGCCGATGGTCGAACTGCGCAAGGGCAAGAGCCTGAACGCGCCGATGGCCGAGCAGCAGTTGGAAGACAACGTGGTGCTGGGCACCGTCATGCTCGCCCTGAACGAAGTGGACGGCCTGGTTTCCGGCGCCATCCACACCACCGCCAACACCATCCGCCCGGCCCTGCAACTGATCAAGACCGCGCCCGGCTACAATCTGGTGTCCTCGATCTTCTTCATGCTGCTGCCCGACCAGGTGGTGGTCTATGGCGACTGCGCGGTGAATCCCGACCCTTCGGCCAGTGACCTGGCGGAGATCGCCCTGCAAAGTGCCGATTCCGCGCAAGCCTTCGGCATCACCCCGCGGGTGGCGATGATCAGCTACTCCACCGGCGACTCCGGAACCGGCGCAGATGTCGAGAAAGTCCGCGAAGCAACACGCATCGCGCGGGAAAAACGCCCCGATCTGTTGATTGATGGCCCCTTGCAGTATGATGCCGCCGCCATCGCCAGCGTCGGTCGCCAGAAGGCGCCCGACAGCCCGGTGGCCGGGCGCGCCAACGTGTTCGTGTTCCCCGACCTGAACACCGGGAACACCACCTACAAGGCCGTCCAGCGCAGTGCCGACTGCGTCAGCATCGGACCGATGCTGCAGGGTTTGCGCAAACCGGTGAACGACCTGTCGCGCGGCGCGCTGGTGGACGACATCGTCTACACCATCGCCCTGACGGCGATCCAGGCGGACAACGGCAAGGACGGCTGATAAACCCGGCACGAGGGATGTGCCCACGAACGCATCACGCGCCCGGCCGACCGGGCGCCTACGTACAAGGACCATTCCTCGATGTTGAGTTTCCTCCCGCACACCCTGCGCGGCATCCTCGCCACCCTGATCCTGGTGGTGAGCACGCTGTGCTGGTGCATTCCGCTGCTCTCCATGTCGATCATCAAGCTACTGCTGCCCTTCAACGCGGCCCAGATGCTGCTCGGCAAAGTCATGAGCCTGATCGCCGAAGGCTGGATCGCCTGCAACAAGGGCTGGATGAACCTGGTCCGCGACACCGGCTGGAACGTGCAGGGCCTGCAGGGCCTGGAGTACGACCACTCGTACCTGGTGACCAGCAACCACCAGAGTTGGGTGGACATCCTCGTCCTGCAGTACCAACTCAACCGTCGCGTGCCGCTGCTGCGCTTCTTCCTCAAGCAGGAACTGATCTGGGTCCCGGTGATCGGTCTGTGCTGGTGGGCGCTCGACTTCCCCTTCATGAAGCGCTACACCAAGGCCTACCTCGCCAAACACCCGGAAAAGAAAGGCAAGGACCTGGAAACCACCCGCAAGGCGTGCGCCAAGTTCAGCCGCATCCCGGTGGCGATCTTCAACTTCCTCGAAGGCACCCGCTTCACCCAGGCCAAGCATGACGAGCAGAATTCCCAGTTCCGGCACCTGCTCAAGCCCAAGGCCGGCGGCATCGCCTTCGTCCTCGACGCCATGGGCGAGCAGCTGCGCACCTTGGTGAACGTCACCATCCACTACCCCGACGGCCGCCCGACCTTCTGGTGCCTGCTGTCGGGCAAGCTGCGCTCGGTGGTGGTGCGTTTCGAAGAGATGGAAATCCCCCGTCAGTTCGTCGGCAAGAGCTACGACCAGGACGAGGGCTACCGCGCCGAGTTCCAGCTGTGGGTGAACCAGCTGTGGGAGCGCAAGGACCAGTTGCTGGCCCAGCTGCACCACGAGTTCCCCGCCGCCAAGGCCTGACCTTCCCTTGTAGGAGCGAGCTTGCTCGCGAACCTGAGCCGCTTTGCCATGCGGTTCGCGAGCAAGCTCGCTCCTACAGATTCGGTCCCACGCCCAGCGAGGTCCCGGAAACAAAAAAACCCGCCAATCGGCGGGTTTTTTCATGGGCGGCGCTTACTGCTGGTACTGCTGGGTCTGCGCGCCCGGCAGGGCCTTCAGGTTCACTTCCACACGGCGGTTCTGCGCACGGCCATTGGCGTCGGCGTTGGATGCGATCGGCTGGTCCGGGCCCATGCCACGGGTGCTCACGCGGGAAGCGTCGACGCCCTGGGAGGTCAGGTAGCTCGCGACCGACTGCGCACGGCGCTGGGACAGGTCCATGTTGTGCTGGCGGCTGCCGGTGCTGTCGGTGTAGCCGACGATCTCGATGCTGTTCTGGTTGAACTCCTTGAAGGAGTTGGCCAGGTTGTTCAGCGGGCTGTAGAAGGACGGCGCGATGTTCGCCGAGTCGGTGGCGAAGGTGATGTTGCCCGGCATGATCAGCTTGATGTCATCGCCTTGGCGCTCGACCTGCACGCCGGTGCCCTGCATCTGCTGGCGCAGCTTGGCTTCCTGCTTGTCGGCGTAGTAGCCGTAGCCGGCGGCGGCGGCTCCGATGGCGGCGGCGCCGATCATCGCGCCCTTGCCACGGTTGTCGTGGTTGATCGCGGCACCGGCGACGGCGCCGGCCAGCGCACCCAACGCACCGTACTTGGCGGTCTTGCTCATGCCGCCCTCGGCCGGCGGGGCCTGGGTGTTGGGGTCATAGGGATTCTGGGAGGCGCAACCGGCCATGAGGGCGAAGGCGGTGGCAGCCGCAACCATGGACAGACTACGTGCGGTGAACATGTCGGATGACTCCTTGAAATAGCGAAACACCCATTAGCGGGCGGCTGGTTAGAGCGTAGATCGTGCAAATAATTCCGCAGCAACCTTAAGCGCGGATGAAGGGGTTTTCCCGCATCTCGTCGCCCAGGTTGGTGTCCGGACCGTGGCCGGTGACTACGGTCGCCTCTTCGTCCAGCGAGTACAGGCGATCGCGGATCGAGCGCTCGATCGTGGCGTAGTCGCCGCCCCACAGGTCGGTGCGGCCGATGCTGCGGCGGAACAGGGTATCGCCGGCGATCAGCAGCTTGTCCTGCGGGAACCAGAAGCTCATGGAGCCCGGCGTATGCCCCGGCGTGTGCAATGCCACGCCGCAACCGCAGGCCAGCGCCTCGTCGTCGGCCAGCCACTGGTCCGGCGAAGGCACCGGCGTGTAGGGCACGCCGAACATGCGGCACTGCATCTCCAGGTTGTCCCAGAGGAACTGGTCGTCCTTGTGCAGGTGCAGGGTCGCGCCGGTCTTCTCCTTCATCTGCCCGGAGGCGAGGAAGTGATCCAGGTGCGCATGGGTGTGGATGATGCTGACCACCTTCAGCCCCAGCGCGTCGAGGCGCTGCAGGATCAGTTCGTGGTCGCCGCCCGGATCGACGACGATGGCCTTCTTCGTCAGCGGGTCGCCGATGATGGTGCAGTTGCACTGCAAAGGCCCAACGGGGAAGGTTTCGCGGATCAGCGCGGGTTGCTCACTCATCACGGGGTCACTCGATGGCTTGGGCGGACCGGCATTTTCGCCGATTCCACCCGACCTGGCGAGCCGGGCATCACCCGTCGCGGCGGTAGTCGGTGGGCAGCTTGCCGGTCCACTTGCGGAAGGCGCGGCGGAAGTTCGACGGGTCGTTGAAACCCAGCAACAGCGCGATTTCGTAGAGTGGCAGGTGGGTGGTGGTGAGGTACTGCAAGGCCAGGCGCTTGCGTACGTCATCGAGCACTTCCTGATAGGTCGTCCCCAGGTTCGAAAGATGTCGACGCAGGCTGCGCCCGCTGGTGTGCAACTCGCCGGCCACGGTTTCCAGGTCGGGAAACTCGCCGGGGCGCGCCAGCAACAAGCGGCGGATGCGGGTCAACAGACCTTCCTGCACGTCCAGCGTGGCCAGCAGCGCCTCGCATTGCTGTTCGCACATCTGCACTGTGGCCGGGTTGGCCAGCGCCATCGGGCGCGCCAGGTATTCGCTGGGCAGGCCGATGAAGTGGAACGGCTGGTCGAACGACACCTCGCAGCCGAACACCTCGGCGTAGCGCCCGGCATAGGCCGGCGCGGCATGGCCGAAGCCGACGCTGACGCCCTGCAGCGGTTCGCCGACGAGGAAGCGGGCGATGGTGTACAGGCTGGTCATCAGGCCTTCGGCGGCGAAGCGGCCCATCGGCCCGAGCGGGATCGACTCGCTGGCCCGCAGGACGGAGACGCCCTCGTCTTCCACCATTTCCAGGTCGTACGCCAGGCCGAGCACGCGGTAGTACTTCAGGGCGAAGCCGATGGCGCGTTCGAGGTTGGCGCTGGAGAGCACCGCGTAGCCGAGGATGCCGTGGGTGGAGACATTCAGCCGCTGCCCCAGGAGCAGGCCGAAGGCCGGTTCGCCGCAGTGCGTCAGCGCGGTGCCGGCGAGCAGGTTGAAGTCGATGAAGGACAGGCGGCCGTTGGGGCTTTGCAACACCTCGGGGCGCACTCGAGCCAGTTCGAACAGGCGCGCACGGGGCACGCCCAGTTCCTCGGCAAGGTCGAGCAGCGCCTGCGCATAGGCGACGGGCACCAGTTCGGCGGTGAAATTGAGCGGTTGTTTCATCGTTTTTCTTGTGTTGACCGCTGGCCGGATATGACCGGAAAGTTGGCAGACAATAACCTTGTGAGGCTTTTCCCACAAGGCCACAGTACTGACTCATGGACAACCACAACAACGGAGTCGTCATGGCCAGCACCACCCCCGCGGGATTGGAAATCAAGCCCCGACACATGGACTTTGATCTGCCCGATCCGCTGCCGCGCCATTGGCATGGCGGCGACGCCTTCAAGTCCCATCTGTTCGACGCGATGTCGGTGCTGTTCCCCGACGGCGAACGCTTCTTCATCGACTCGGTGAGGCACTTCCGTGAGAACATCACCGACCCGGTGCTCAAGGAGCAGATCCGTGGCTTCATCGGCCAGGAAGGTCACCACAGCCGCGAGCACCTGGTGTACAGCCAGCGCCTGCGCGACCTCGGCTACGACATCACGCGCATCGAGAAGCGCGCCCAGGCGCGCATCCGCTACACCCAGAAGAAATTCCCCGCCAAGCGCCAGTTGGCCGCCACGGCCGCGCTGGAGCACATCACCGCGATCATGGCCAACGGGCTGCTCACCGACCCGCGCACCATGCAGGGCGCCGACCCGGTGATGCAGCGCCTGTGGCGTTGGCACGCGCTGGAAGAGACCGAGCACAAGGCGGTGGCCTTCGACGTCTACAACCAGGTCTGCGGCAGCCGCAAGCTGCTGCGCCGGGCGATGCTGATGGCGAGCTTCTTCTTCGTTCTCGACACCTTCCGAGGCCTCACCCACATGCTGCGCCAGGATGGCCTGCTGTGGAACTGGCGGGTCTGGCGCGACGGACTGAAGTGGAGCTGGGGCAAGCACGGCGTATTCCGCCCGCTGGTGCGCGAGTACCTGGACTTTTTCAAGAGCGACTTCCACCCCTGGCAGCACAACAACCTCGACCTGCTGCACGAGGTACGCCGGGAGTACGACCCACAGCCGCTGGCGCATGCCGGCTGATCCTTTGGCTGCTGTACGCGCCGCCCCGCCTTGTCGGGGCGGCGTCGTTCCGGGTGCTCACAGCGGGCGCGGGCCATGTCCGCGATTCGCAGACAAGGTCCGCTCCCACGAGAGCGGCACGGTGCTGGGCGTGGGGCGGAGAACGTTCGACGATATCCGCCATTTGGCCTTGATCCCTGGGCGCTCCAGGCCCAGCTCTGGCGGCAATGACGACGTAGGGTGTATCGACACGCGGCTGTGGCGCGCCAACGTTTCTACGTCTTGCGACGGAGTTACCCTGTAGGAGCGAGCTTGCTCGCGAAGCTCTTTTGCCTCACCGATACCCAGCCGGCACTGTCAGGGGCGGAGCGGTTCGCGAGCAAGCCCGCTCCTGCGAAAGGCAGTTGGGCGGCACGAAAAAGCCCGGCGCGTGGCCGAGCTTTTTCATCGGTCGCTCAGCATTCAGGCATGCAAAAAGCGCAATGCATCCGCCGCCGACTCCTGGGGAATCTCCTCCATCGGGATATGCCCCACGCCCGGATAGACCTTCACTTCGATCCCCGGTACGTCGCGCTGCCACATCGGTACGTGGCGCGGCGAAATCCAGCGGTCGCGCTCGCCCCACATCAGCATCGTCGGCACCTTGATTGCCGCCACCCGGTTCGCGGTTCCGGTCAGTTCCTCGCGGTTGGCCTTCACCAGCACGCGGAAGATATCGATCATCGCCCGGCGGTTGCCCGGACGGCGGCTGATGTCGTAGTAGAGATCGATCACGCCGGGCTTGATCTTGCGCGGATCGCCATAGACTTCCTTGATGCCCTGGGCCACCAGCGCGCGCGGCATCCACATCGGCATCAGAAGGCCGGCACCGGGCAGCACGGCGCTGGCGATCATCAGCGGCACCTTCTGCATGTAGTAGCCGGCGGGGTCGATCAGGATCAGCCGCTCCACCCGGTGCGACTGCGCCAGCGCGTAGTTCCAGGCGATGTAGCCGCCCAGGGAATTACCGGCGATGGAGACGTGCTTGAGGTCCAGGCGGTCGAGGAACATGCCGAATACCTTCACCAGGCGCTCGCCGCTGTATTCGCGATCGCGGCCGCCGCCTGTGAGGCCGAAACCCGGCACGTCGAGGCGGATGATGCGGAAGTGCTCGGAGAGCTCGGCGACCCAGCCGTCCCAGGTGTGCAGCGACGCCATCACGCCGTGGATCATCACCAGCACCGGCTTGTCGCGGCAGCCTTCATCACGGTAATGGATGTCGAAGCCGTCGACGTTGATGAAGCGCGAACCGCTTTCCGGCGCGGCGTAGCGTTCCTTCAGCGCCTCCAGCGGCAGGGCGCCGAAACCGTAGCGGGCCAGGCCCTCGGCCAGTGGCGGTTGCAGAGACAGGGTGGCGGACATGGACGAGTGACTCCCGTGCTTGTTGTTCTCGAGCCCCGATCACACCACAGCCCGGCCGTCGCCGCGCCCAACCTAGGTAGTGCGCGAACAGAGTGTCGTCACCAGCAGGTCGCCGATGACTTGCTTGACCTCGCCCAGCGGCATGTCGCCGCCCTTGCCCAGCAGCTCCAGCGACGTCGCCTCCAGCGCCCAGATCAGCGCCTGGTAGGTCAGCGCCGCGTGCCGCACGCCTTCGCCCTGGAAACGCTCCTCCAGCAACGCCCGCAGTTCCCGGTGCGCTTCGGCGCGATGGGCCGCAAGCGGCGAGTCGGTGCGTAACGCTTCCTCGTGCATCAGGCGGATGATCGGCCCCACCGCCAGGTGATAGTCGAAGAAACGCTCGACCATCGCGCGCAGCCAGGCGTCGGTGCTGCCGGCGTCGGTGCGCATCTCACGAAAGCGCATCAGCAGCAGCTGCACCGCCGTGCGATAGATGCCTTCGAGCACGTCGAGCTTGCTCTGGAAGTACTTGTAGAAGGTGCGCCGCGACACCTTGGCGGCATCCAGCAGGTCGTTCACCGTGGTGTCGGCCAGCCCCTTGGCGACGAACACCGGAATGCTCGCCAACTGGATATTGGCCCGTTGCAGATGCCCCACCAGCGGCCCCTCGCTCTGCCGCGCCACCGCGCCGAAGCCGCCCAGGTCCTCGAAGACCGCACTGACCGCTGCCGATTCCATCGCCCCTCCCCACTGCACCCAACCAAGGCGCGGGATGACGCCGCCCCCCGGCCTCGCTAACCTAGGCCGACCGCTCCCGCGCAAGGAAAGCCCGTTCGTGCCGAACCTACCACGCCGTCTGCTCTGGCCGCTGACCATCCTTTTGCTGGTTCTCTGCCGCCCCGCCTCCAGCGCCGATCTGTACTACCTCGGGCAAAAGATCCCGGACATCCAGCGCCCCTGGACCAGCGCCGACTACCAGGTGCTGATCGAGGCGCTGAAAAAGATCGACGAAACCCAGGCCAACGGCCTGCCTCGGCGCAGCGGCGAGTTCACCGGGCCGATCTACCAGCGCATGGTCAGCGAGGAGAATTTCCGCCCGCAACTGAACATCTACGCGCCGCTGGAGCTGCGGCAGAACGAGGCGCGCGAGGTGCTGTTCAAGCTCAAGGAGCTGATGCGCCTGTACTTCAACTTCCGCGCCGCCAAGCAACCGTATGGCGCCGAGGCGCTGGGCCTGATGAGCTACTCGCTGCGTGAACAGGCGATCCTGTTCAACCTGACGGTGGAGTTCTGGATGACCCTGGCACAGAACGAACAGCGCAACCCGGT
Organism: Pseudomonas sp. ATCC 13867; assembly: GCF_000349845.1. Classification (NCBI taxonomy): domain Bacteria; kingdom Pseudomonadati; phylum Pseudomonadota; class Gammaproteobacteria; order Pseudomonadales; family Pseudomonadaceae; genus Pseudomonas; species Pseudomonas sp. ATCC 13867. Next base: position 4,500,805 of record NC_020829.1, read on the forward strand.
GCGCCTGCAAGGCATGCAAGAGGCCAAGGCCGCCGCGTCGATGCTCACCAGCAGCGCGCTGGACTACCTGGGCCTCACCGCCCAGTTCGACCGTCAGGACCTGGTGCTCTACAGCGCCGAACTGGCCAAGCAGATGCCGGAGCTGTTCGTCCACCTGCCGGCAGAAGTACGCGCGCAGTTGCTGATGCGCGTGGACGAACTGGCGCAGAAGCACGCCTATGCGGAAGTACGCGAGAACATGCGCGACCTGCTGCCGGTGCTGCAGGCGATCCAGGATGACGTACAGCGTCAGCTGGCCGCCCCGGCCAAAGGGCAGCCTGTGCCCAAGGGGCTGGACCTGAGCGCGCCACCGGAGGCAGAGAAGAAGAAGGGGATGTAAGCGGGGATGAGCTCCACTCCGCACCCTGGCATCGGCGGCCCTCCCCCTAGCCCTCTCCCAGAGGGAGAGGGGACTGATCGGCACAGGAGAAACCATAGCTTCAACCGGCACATACGGCACCCTCTCCTCCCGGGAGACGACCGCATGGATGCAGGAGGTAGAGCGACGCAGGATGCCAAAGCCGAGGGCTGGAGTGAGGGGAAGCCCAGGCAGAGGAGTCGCCCCTAGCGCAACAACCCCATCTCCTTCGCCCGCGCCACCGCCTGGGTGCGGCGCTCCACGCCGAGCTTGTCGTTGATGTGGCGGGCGTGGCTCTTGACCGTGTGCAGGGAGATGAACAGTCGCTCGCTGATCTCCTGGTTGGAGCACCCCTGGGCAATCAGTTCCAGCACCGCCAGTTCGCGTCCGCTCAGGCAATCGGCCACCTGCCCACCGCGCTCCGGCGGTACCGGCAGCCGCTCGCGCAGTGCCTCCCCCTCGGCGGTCGAGGGGCGGGCGGCCAGTTGCTCGCGCAACCAGTCCGGATGCTGCTGCAGCGTCTCGTGCAGCGGAATCACCAGCCCGGTCACCAAGCCGTCCAGGCACTCCTGCAGCAGCGTCTCCGCCTCGCGCTCGCGCCCTTCCTGCAGCAGCAGCACGATCAGTTGTCCTTGCGCCAGCCGCGCCTGCAACTGGGCGCCGACCGCCAGCGCTCCGCCAGCCACTGCGCGCAGCCGCGACTCGGCGGCCTCGCTCCGGCCTTCACGGCACTCCAGTTGGGCCTGGAGCATCTCCACGTTGCGCGGCAACTGCGGCGCACACTCCGGCGGCATGGCCGACTCCGAACCGGTATAGGTGTCGCGCAGGCGCTCCAGCCAGGCGGCCGCCAATTCAGTCTGTCCCTGGCCGAGCCAGAGCTCGCACTTGACCAGGGTGATGGCCGACAGGTAGTAGACCGGCGGCACGTCCCACACGTGCATCATCCGCTCGACTTCGCCCAGGTGGCCGAACGCACGGGTGTAGTTGCCCAGCCGCCCTTCCAGGCTGGCCAGCACGCAGAAGCCGATGACCAGGCTGATGTCCCGGCAGGCGCGCGCCTCTTCGATCCCGGCCTTGAGGCACTTGCGCGCCTCGTCCGGGCGCAAGGCCAGGCTGCACAGATAGCCCTGGTAGAGCATCAGCCGCCCGCGCGCCGCGTAGCGACGCTGCGCCGACAAGCCGGACAACCGCGCCAGTCCCTGGCGCACTTCCTCTTCGGCGCGCAGCACTTCGCCGCGCGCCTGCAAGACCCGGGCGCGGTCGTAATGCACCATCGCCTCGAACAGCGGATTGCCGAAACGCTGCGCCAGCTCCAGCGCCTCGCGGTTCAGGCCACGGGCGCGCCACAGGTCGTCGCGGACGACGGCCAGGTTGCTCAGCGTGGACAGGCACAGCAGGCGCGGGCCGAAGCGCTCCGAACCGAGCCCCTGCAAGGCTTCCACGCAGTGTCGCTCGGCGGTTTCGATGTCGCCACGGCCACGGGCGACCACCCCGGTCAGCGCCTGCCACTGGGCCACCAGATCATGCTGGGTCGCCGCATCGGCCGCCGGCAGGAAGCGCGACAACTGCAGCGCCAGTTCCTCGGCCGCATCCAGCTGGCAGGCCAGCGCCAGCGCCCAGCTGTACAGCACGATCAGGCGCGGCGTGCTGGCCAGCAGGCTGTCGGGCAGGTCCATCTTCCAGCGCAGCAGCGTGGCGACGTTCTGCTCGGCCAGCAGTTGTTCCTCGGACAGGCTCTGCACCAGGTTCGCCGCCACTTCCGGGTGGCCGGCGCGCAGGGCCTGCTCCACAGCGTCGTCGAACAGCCCCTGGCTGCTGAACCAACGGCACGCGCGCAGGTGCAGCGCCGCCGCCGAAGGGCCGGAGCCGGGCAGCGACCGCGCCAAGAGCAGGTCGGAGAACAGGTGGTGGTAGCGGAACCACCGGCCCTGCTCGTCCAGCGGCACCAGGAACACCTGGTGCTGCTGCAAGTGCCGCAGGATCGCCGCGCTGTCGTAGGCCTCGCGCACGGCATCGCAGAGTTCGGCGCAGAAGCGCTCGAAGCGCGCGGTCTGGTACAGGAAGACCTGTACCTCCGGCGGCTGCTTGTCGATCACTTCTTCCAGCAGGTAATCGCGGATCAATTCCTCGGCGCCATGCACCGACAGGTCCGGCACTTTCGCCGCCAGTTCGTCGCCGTGGGCCAGCAGCCACAGGCGCAGCCCGGCGATCCAGCCTTCGCTGCGCTCGACCAGGTTGTCCAGGGCGTTGTCGTCCAGTTGCGCGCCGTTGGCGGAGACCAGCCGCGCGGTTTCCTCGGCGGTCAGGCGCAGGTCCTGTTCGGTGAGCTCCAGCAGATGCCGCGACAGGCGCAAGCGCGCCAGGTGCCAGTCGGGACGCTGGCGGCTGGTAACCAGCAGTACCAGGCCGGGCGGCTGGTGATTGAGGAGGAATTGCAGGCAACGGTCGAGTACCGCGCCCTGGGCCAGGTGGTAGTCGTCGAGCACCAGCAGCAGCGGCCGCTCGGCGGACAGGCTGTCCAGCAGTTCATCGAGCAGGTCATCGAGCCAGGCTTCGAAGGCGAACGGCTGGTGCCGCTGACGCATCTTCAGGATGCCCAGGGCCTCTTCGCCCAGCATGGGAAAGTGCAGGCGCAAGCCTTCGAGCAGGCGCTCGAGGAAACGCCCCGGATCACTGTCCCTGGCACTGAGCCCCAGCCACAGACTGCGCCATTGGCTTTCCAGCGTCTGGCAGAACTCGATGGCCAGTGAGCTCTTGCCGAACCCCGCCGGCGCGGACACCAGGATCAGCCGTCCCTCGAGCCCCGCCGCCATGCGTTCGCACAATCGCGAACGCGAGACGTAGCCATGCGGCAGCGGCGGCCGGAAGAAGCGGCTGCCCCCCGTGCTGGTGGGAACCTCGGTCAGTCGTGGCAGAGTCGAGAAGTCGGTCATCACCTGGCTCTTGCTCTAGCTCTTGTCTCTATGTGGACGGAGCCTAGCCGCTCATGAGCGGTATTTGAAGCCGATTTTGTTACCGTTGCCCACAAGATGACCAGACATCTTCCTACCTTCGGCCCTCCCATTCACCTGGCAGATGATCGTCCATAAAAAAACCGGCCCGAAGGCCGGTCTTTTGTCACCGTGGAACCACCCGTGGGGATCGGGGGATCAGCGTACGCCCTCCTGGCGCAGCGCTGCCGGGGTGAAGTCGCTTTCCGAAGCGCTGTAGTTGAAGTCGTAGGCGGATTTCTCCTCGTTCTTCAGACCCAGCACCAGGTAGCGGCCGGAGAGCAGGTCATACAGAGTTTCGGCGGTGTACCACGGTACCTGGTAGTTGTAGTAGTACTGGCTGAAGGCCTCGGCCACGCGCCACAGGGTGCCGCGACCGTCGTAGTGGTCGATTTCCACGGCCTGCCAGGTGTCCTCGTCGATGTAGAAATCACGCTTGGCGTAGATGTGGCGCTCGCCCGGCTTCAGGGTGGCGGTCACGTGCCACACGCGGTGCAGCTCGTAGCGGGACAGGTCCTGGTTCAGGTGGCCGGGCTTGATGATGTCCGAATACTTCAGCTTCGGATCGTCCATCTTGTAGTTGTTGTACGGAATGTACAGCTCCTGCTTGCCCACCAGTTTCCAGTCGTAGCGGTCCGGCGCGCCGTTGTACATGTCCAGGTTGTCGGAGGTACGCAGGCCGTCGGCGGCAGTACCCGGGCCGTCGTAGGACACCTGCGGGGCGCGGCGCACGCGGCGCTGGCCGGCGTTGTAGAGCCAGGCCAGGCGCGGTTCCTTCACCTGGTCGAGGGTCTCGTGCACCAGCAGCACGTTACCGGCCAGGCGCGCCGGGGCGGTGACGCGTTGCTTGAAGTAGAACAGCACGTTGCTCGGCTTGCTGGCGTTGTAGTCCTTCAGGTCGGAGCGGAAGACGAACTCGTCCTGGAAGTACACCAGCGAGTAGGAACCGTTGACCTGCGGCGTGGCCTGGGTCACCAGACGGCGCACGTGGCCGCCACGGTAGCGGGTGATGTGGTTCCAGATGACTTCCAGGCCATCCTTCGGAATCGGGAAGGGGTTGGCCACCTGGAAGTTCTCCAGGCCGTTGCCGCCCTGCAGCAGCTTGGTGGTGGTGGCGTTCTTCTTGGTCGCCTCCAGCACGCTCTCCGGCACGGTGGCGGTACGGTGCGACGGGTACACCGGCATCTTGTAGGTGTCGGGGTAGCGCTTGAACATGGCCTGCTGGCCGGGGGTCAGCTTGTCCTTGTACTGGTCCATGTTCTGCGCGGAGATGGTGAACAGCGGCTTCTCGCTGGCGAACGGATCGGAGAGGAAGCCCTTGCTGTCGGCGGTGCCGGCGTTCTTCGGCAGGCCGCCGGTCCAGGCAGGAATGCTGCCGTCGGCGTTGCCGGCCTTTTCCGCGCCCATCGGCGTCAGGGTGGCGCCCAGCTTGGCGGCTTCATCGGCGGAGACGGCCGCCATCACCTGGGTAGCGAGCAGGCTGAGCGCCAGGGCGCCAGTGTGCAGCAGGATCTTTGTTGTTCTCATTCGTATGTCGTCCTCGTTGAGTCTGTGCCCTCCGCGGGGGCCGCCCCTGGCGGGGGCGGGTCGCGGCCTGTATCTGCTGCGCCGCCGGCCGCTTCGACCGACCGGCGGATGGCCCGCAGCGGCTGCGGGCCGGGTACCGGTTGAACAGCCGGCTTAGAAGTTCACCCCGAAGCTGAGGCTGACGAAGTCGCGGTCATCGACGGTGGAGTACTTGCCGTCGAAGAAGTTGGTGTAGGCCAGGCTGGCGGTGTAGGTGTTCAGGTAGTCGGCATCCACACCCAGGCTGACCGCCTTGCGGCCTTCCTCGAAGTTGCCGCCCGGGCCGGGCGAGTAACCGTTCACGTCGTGCTGCCAGGCCACGTTCGGCTTGAGGTTCACCCCGGCGAAGACGTCGTTGTAGTCCCAGATCGCGCGCATGCGATAACCCCAGGAGTCGGCGGTGGTGAAGCCTTCGCTCTCGCAGTTGCGGCTGACGTTGTTGGCGTTGGTGGTGCCCAGGGTGGAAGCGTTCAGCGCCTCGCAGGTGGCCAGGCCGTTGAGGGTGCCGTCCAGCGGGCCGGGGCCGAAGACCGGATCACGGCCGTAGCGCGCCTTGTTCTGGCTTTCCAGGCCGCCGACGTGGGTCCAGCCGACCTCGCCCACCAGGGTCACGCGCTCGGCGCCCATGACCTGGTCGAAGAAGTGGGTGAAGGTGGTCTGCAGTTGGGTGATTTCCTTGCGGCGATAGCCGTGCAGGTCCTCGCCGGCCGCGCCGTTGAGCACCGATGCATTGTCGTACACATGGTTGCCGCCGATGGCCACCGGGTCCAGGCCGGAATAGAGGATGTCGGTGGTGTTCAGTTGCACCGGAGCGTTCGGGCGGTAGCTGATCTCGCCCTGCCAGGCGGTGCCGGTGGGCAGCGTGGTGGAGAAGCTCAGGCCGTACAGGCGAATGTCTTCCGGGTACTCGATGAAGTAGCTGGAGTTGCCGGCCATCGCCGCGGCGCCGGCCTGGGCCGCCAGGGACGGGCTGATGGCGGCGATGTTGGTGATCAGTTGGTTGATCTGCGTCACCTTGGAAGCATCGGCGCCCTTGCCGCTGAAGATCGGCAGACGGCTGTGGTAGTTCATGTAGTAGCCGCCGAACTCGGTATTCAGGCTGTCGGCGAAGTACTTCAGGGAGAAGCCGTACTGGCCGCTGTCGCGAGCGTCGCGGTCCGGTCCGCGCTTGACCACGACCCCTTCGTTCCACGGCGACGGGGTCAGCGCCAGGTCCGGACCCAGCAGGCCATTGAGCAGGTTGATCGACGCCTGGTTATTGGTCAGCACCGCCAGGTTCTGGGTACAACCGTCGGCGACAACGTCCGGCTGGGAGAAGAAGGTGCCGCAGTTGTCGACCACCGTCTGGTCCCACTCCAGCTGGTAGAAGCCTTCGGCGGAGAGGTTGTCGGTGAGGTTCTGCGACAGGTAGAACATGTTCACCGGCACCAGGGCTTCCTTGATCTCGGAGCCCGGACGGCGGAAGGCGGTCACGTCGAACGGGTTGATCACGCTGATGCCGTTCTGGATGAAGGTACTCTCGCCCCAGTTCACCACCTGCTTGCCCAGGCGCACGGTGCCCGGCATCTCAGCGATGTTGTAGTTGTGGTAGATGAAGGCGTCGAGCAGTTCGGCGCCGGAGGCCTGGGCGGCTTCCTTGCGGTTGTGGTCGGAGAGCGGCTTGAACTCGGTGTTCTCGTCCTTCTGCTCGAAGTCGTACCAGTACTTGCCACGCAGGAACACGCCGGTGTCCTGATACTTCAGCTCGAGGTCGTGGATGCCCTTGAAGATCTTCGAGAAGGTCTTGCCGGCCTTGTAGTTCAGGTGGCCGTCGTCGGAGGTCTGGGACAGGCCCTTGCCACCGTTGTTGACGCCGATGAGGTTCTTGTTCGGATTCTGCGTCGACCAGCTGGCCCCCACGGACAGCGACGAGTCGAACGAACCTTCGATTTCCCCGATGTTGAAGGTGACGGCCGAAGCGGGGGTCGCCAGCGAGGACGCCAGGCTGACGGCCAGCGGCAGCCGCGCCAGTCGCCAGATATGTTGCATGGTTTTCATCGACGCTACTCCATGTGTTTTTTGTTATGAGTAGTGGCGACTATATCCAGCGTCCCCCGCAGCTTGATCGCTCTAAAGTGTGATTTGTCTTACAAAGCCCCTTCCTAGACACCTGCGCAGGCCCGGAGCGGCACCACGACTGGGCTGCGCGCGGCCAAGCGCTTGCTTGGCACGCACGCTTCACGACCTGACCGGCCGGTCGTCGCTCAAACCGTGGAAAGGAAGGCGCTGCCGGCCTCCTGCCATTGGGCGATGTCTACCCGGATGCGCTTCTTGTCGAGCTTGCCGACGCTGGTCTTGGGAACTTCAGTAACAACGGCGATCTGGGAAGGAATCGCCCACTTGTTGATGTTCCCCTGCTCGACGAAAGGCTTGAGGTGCTCCTTCAGTCCCTTGGCGTCCAGCGACTGCCCCTCGCGCAGCACCAGCAGCGCGAACGGACGCTCGCCCCACTGCGGGTCTGGCACGCCCACCACGGCGACTTCGCGCACCGCAGAATGGCGGCTGATCAGGTCTTCCAGCTCCAGCGACGACAACCATTCGCCGCCGGTCTTGATCACATCCTTGATGCGGTCGCGGATGTCGATGAAACCCATGCCGTCGAGGGTCGCCACATCGCCGGTGTGCATCCAGCCGCCGGCCCAGAGCTCCTCGCCCTTCTCCGGTTCCTGGAAATAGCCCTGGGTCAGCCAGGGCGCGCGCAGCACCAGCTCGCCCTGGGACTCGCCGTCCGCCGGGAGGAACTGGCCGTGCTCGTCCATGATCGCCGCTTCCACCAGCGGTACCGGCACGCCGGCCTTGATGCGATAGGTGGTGCGCTCATCCTCGCTGCCGGCGCACAGCTCCTGGTTGAGGTAGCCACAGGAAATCAGCGGGCAGGTCTCGGACATGCCGTAGGCGGCGGTGAGCTGAATGCCCCTGGCCTTGGCCGCGTCGTACAGCGCGCGGTTCAGGGCGCTGCCGCCGATGATGATCTTCAGCCCGCCGAAGTCGTGGTCCTGGGCGCCGGCGGCGTTGAGCATCATCTGCAGGATGGTCGGCACGCAGTGGGAGAAGGTCACCTTCTCCTCGCGGATCAGCCTGCACAGCAGCTCCGGCTCGTAGCGGCCGGGGTATACCTGCTTCACCCCCAGCATGGTCGCCACGTACGGCACGCCCCAGGCGTGGACGTGGAACATCGGGGTGATCGGCATGTACACATCATTGGTGCCCATCAGGCGGATGCTGTCCAGGCTGCCGATGGTCGAGGCCATCGCCAGGGTGTGCAGCACCAGTTGCCGGTGGGTGAAGTACACGCCCTTGGGGTTGCCGGTGGTGCCGGTGGTATAGAAGGTGGTGGCCACCGAGTTTTCGTCGAAATCGGGGAAGGCGTAGCGCGGGCTGGCCTGGGCCAGCAGGGTCTCGTACTCGCCGATGCAGTTGGGCAGCGTACAGGTCTTGTCGGCGCCGTCGGTGATCAGCAGGGTCTTCTCCACCGTGGTCAACTGCCCGGCAATGCCCTGGTAGAGCGGCACGAACTCGCTGTTGACCAGCACGAAGCGGTCCTCGGCGTGGTTCATGGTGTAGAGGATCTGGTCCGGCGAGAGGCGGATGTTGATGGTGTGCAGCACCGCGCCGATCATCGGGATGGCGAACATGCATTCCAGGTAGCGGTGGCTGTCCCAATCCATCACCGCCACGGTGTCGCCGGCCTTCACGCCGGCCTCGGTCAGCAGGTTGGCCAGGCGCGCCACGCGCTCGTTGAAGGTGGCGTAGCTGTAGCGCACGGTGTCGCGATAGACGATCTCCCTGCCCTTTTCATAACGGCTGCCCGACAGCAGCAGGCTCTTGATCAGCAACGGGTACTGGTGGGCATTCTGTGCAGCAGGGATGACGCGGGTTTTCAGCATGGCGTGCGCACTCTCAAGGCTGGATTGCAAGATGAGACTCATCAGAATGGGTCCGACTCTAGAGGCCCACCTGTGTCCGTTCATCAGTCAAAAGAGTGATTTGCCAATGACTCTTTGGCGACTTCCGGTCACGCGGTAGAATCCCCCCCGCCCGGTCGTTCACGATCGGTACCCGATAGCGCACCACAACAAGAGCGAAGAGGTTAGTTTCATGTCCGAGATCGTCATCGTCAGCGGCGCCCGTACTCCGATGGGCGGCTTCCAGGGCAGCCTGTCCAGTGTTCCCGCCGTGGAACTGGGCGCCGCCGCCATCCGCGAAGCCATTTCCCGTGCTGGCATCCAGCCCGAGGACGTGCAGGAAGTGATCATGGGCAACGTGTTGCCCGCCGGCCTGAAGCAGGGCCCGGCCCGCCAGGCGGCCCTGAACGCCGGCCTGCCCGCCGCCACCGGCTGCACCACCATCAACAAGCTCTGCGGCTCCGGCATGAAAGCCGTGATGCTGGCCCACGACCTGCTCAAGGCAGGCACCAACACCGTCATGGTCGCCGGCGGCATGGAAAGCATGTCCAACGCCCCCTACGTGCTGGAGAAGGCCCGTACCGGCCTGCGCATGGGCCACGGCGAGATCAAGGACCACATGTTCCTCGACGGCCTGGAAGACGCCCGCAGCGGCCGCCTGATGGGCTCCTTCGCCCAGGAAACCGCCGACCAGTACGGCGTGACCCGCGAGGAGATGGACACCTACGCCATCGAATCCCTCAAGCGCGCCCAGGCCGCCATCAAGGACGGCTCGCTAGCTTCGGAAATCGTTCCGGTCACCGTGACCACCCGCAAGGGCGAGACCGTGGTGAAGGACGACGAGCAGCCGCTGACCGCCAACCTGGACAAGATTCCGGGCCTGAAGCCTGCGTTCAAGAAGGACGGCACCATCACCGCCGCCAACGCCAGCTCCATCTCCGACGGCGCCTCCGCACTGGTCCTGATGACCGCCGAAGAAGCCGCGCGCCGTGGCCTGAAGCCGCTGGCGAAGATCGTCGGCCACGCCACCCAGAGCCAGGCCCCGGCCGAGTTCACCCTGGCCCCGATCGGCGCCATGACCAATCTGTTCAAGAAGACCGGCTGGAACAAGGACGACGTGGATCTGTTCGAGATCAACGAAGCCTTCGCCATGGTCACCATGCTCGCCATGCGCGAACACGGCCTGGACCACGCCAAGGTCAACGTCTACGGCGGCGCCTGCGCCCAGGGCCACCCGGTCGGCTCCACCGGCTCGCGGATCATCGTCACCCTGATCAACGCCCTGCAGAGGACGGGCGGCAAGCGCGGCATCGCCTCGCTGTGCATCGGCGGCGGCGAAGCCACCGCGGTGGCGGTCGAGCTGGTCTGATCTTCGATCCGACCTGAAAAAGGGGCGCCTCGGCGCCCCTTTTTCATGACTCCTTGCAGCAGCGAGCTTGCTCGCGAACCGTCCACGACGGACGCGTCTGCCCTAAGCCGCCGCCACCTTCGGCGCATGCGGCGCCGTGCGCGGGAACACCACCGCAGCCAGGAAGGTGACCGCCCCCAGCACCGCGAGGATCAGGTACAGCCCGCTCAGCCCCTGGCGCGGCTCGATGTAGCTGATCAGCGGAATCGCCGCCGCGCTGGCGCCGAAGGACACGAAATAGCGCAAGGCGAACACCCGCGCCTGCCATTGCGGCGCGACGAAATTGGCGACCATCGCGTCGTTCACCGTCACCTGGCCGAACACCGCGAACATGAACAGCGCGCCGACCACCGCCAGCGGCCAGCCGGAGACATAGGCCAGCGCCACCAGCAACGGGCCCTGGCAGAGCGTCATGAGCAGGAACGGCCCCTTGAGGCTGAAGCGGTCCAGCAGGCGGCCCATGATCAGTTGCGCCACGGCGCCGAAGGCATAGGCCAGGCTGACCACCACGCCAAGGCTTTCCGGCGAGGCCAGCAGTTCCTCAAGACGCACCTGGAACAGCCGCGGATAGGTCACGGTGCTGGCGTTGAACACCACACCGCCGGTGGCCGTCACCAGCGCCAGCACGCCGAACACCCGCGGCATCGACAGCTTCTGCCCGCCCACGCCGCGCGGCGCCGGATGCGGCACCGCCACCGGCGCCTCGGCGCGCACCTGCCAGGCGAAGCCGATGCCGATCAGCACCGCCACCGCCCCCGGCAGGATGAACGCCGCGCGCCAGCCGAAGTGCGCGGTGAGGAAACCGGTCAGCAAGGCGGCGAACGCCACGCCCAGGTTGCCCCACATGCCGTTGATGCCGATCTCGTGGCCACGGTTCTGCGCATGGGCCACCAGCATCGCGGTACCCACCGGGTGGTAGATCGCGGCGAACACGCCGATCAGGGTCAGGCCGGCAACCAGCAGCGGCACCGAGCCGGCCAGGCCGGTGAGGATGGAGGATGCGCCGATGCCGAAGAAGAACAGCTGCATCATGTGCCGGCGGTCCCACTTGTCGCCTAGCCAGCCAGCCGGGATCGAACAGGCGCCGAAGGCGATGAAGCCGCCCAGGGACAGGCCGATCATTTCGGCGTAGGTCAGGCCGAAGTGTTGCGTCATGCCCAGCACGGCGGCCGGGAAGATCAGCATGAACATGTGATCGATGATGTGGGCGGCGTTGATGTAACGGATGATCGTTCGAGGTCGGGACATGGCGTCGGGCTCTCGGGTTGGTGGGAAGGAGCCTCCATGCTAGGTTGTCTGGAAAACGCAGACCTGACAGAAAAGTCATCAGATCCGACATGCACCTGCAGATCCCCCAGGACTCACGTCTCGCCGCCATTGGCTTCGACTATGCCGACGGACACCACGTGCTGCCCCACGATCATCCGCAGGCACAACTGCTCTACGCCGCCAGCGGCATGATGCGGCTGGTGACACACCAGGGCGCCTGGGTCATTCCGCCGACCCGCGCGGTGTGGATTCCGCCGGGTATCCGGCATGAGATCCAGATGTCCGGCGAGGTGCACATGCGCACCCTGTTCATCCGCGCCGAGGCCTGCCCGCAGCACCTGGCCGATTGCTGCGTGCTGGCGGTCACGCCACTGCTGCGGGAGATGATCCTGCGCTGTATCCGCTGGCAGGCACAGCCCGGCGAGCCGGCGTTGCCGCTGCTGGAGCAGTTGATCCTGCTGGAGATCGCCACCCTGGAGCGTCTGCCCCTGGCCCTGCCGCTGCCCGTCGACCGACGCCTGCAGGCGATCTGCAAGGCGTTGCTGAAACATCCCGAACACCCGCACACCCTGGAGGATTGGGGCCAGCAGGTAGGCGCCAGCTCGCGCACCCTGGCGAGATTGTTCCGCCAGGAACTGGGCATGAGCTACCAGGAATGGCGCCAGCAACTGCGCCTGACCGAAGCACTGCCGCGCCTGCTGGCCGGCGAGAGCGTACAGAGCGTCGCCGCCGCGCTCGGCTACACCAGCGGGCGGGCGTTCAGTGCGATGTTCCGAAGGTTGTTGGGGGAGAACCCTCGGGAATACCTGCAGGCATTGGCGCAACTGGCCGAGATCAAGGTCTGACCCCGCAGGAGCGAGCTTGCTCGCGAACGGCCCCGCAGCGGAGAAGGTTCGCGAGCAAGCTCGCTCCTACAAGGGCATGTCCTTGCTCCTATGGGGAATGCTGCACGGCTCCCTCCGTCCGCGATGCCCTTGCTCGTCGTAGGGCGAATAATGCGCAACGTCATCCGCCATGACGGGTAGCGCTTCGCTCCATGCCATCCCGGTCGTCCCGTAGGAGCGAGCTTGCTCGCGAACCCGCTTGACACCCAACCTACCGGCGAATCGCGGAAAGAGCCCGCTCCTGCGAAAGCGTCATCCCACGCCTCAGCGCAGCTCGGTAAACGCCAGCTTGATCCCCAGCCCCACCAGCACCACACCCATCATCCGGTCGAACCAGTGGCCCATCCGGGCGAAGCCGGCGCGCACCCGCTGCTGGCTGAACAGCAGCGCCACCAGGCAGAACCAGGCCGCCGTCGCGCAGGCCAGGTAGACGCCGTAGCCCGCCTGCACCAGCAGCGGCGTGTGTGGGTTGATCACCACGGTGAACAGCGAGAGGAAGAACAGCGTGGCCTTGGGGTTCAGACCATTGGTGACGAAGCCGGCGACATAGGCACCGCGCGCAGTACGGGCGACCGGCGCGACGAGGGTTTCAGCCGCCGCCGGACCGGCCGGACGCGCCCGCAGCGCCTTGATGCCGATGTACAGCAGGTAGGCCGCCGCCAGCCATTTCAGCGCGTTGAACAACACGATGGACTGCGACACGATCAGGCCGATGCCCAGCAGCGAATAGGTGACGTGCAGGAAGATCGCGCTGCCCACCCCCAGCGCCGTCCAGGTACCGGCGCGCCGGCCGTGGGTCACGCTCTCGCGCACCACCACGGCGAAATCCGGGCCGGGGCTGGCCACCGCCAGCAGGTGGATCAATGCCACGGTGAGAAATTCCGTCCAGTACATCGCGCCTCCGCAGCCTTTTCGAAAAACAGTTAGGCTGATCACCTTACGCCAGACCGATTTCCCGCAACAGCCCGACATTCCGCAAAGGTACAACCCCCATGAACAGCGCTCGCGCCGTCTTCCTCGATCACGCCTCCCTCGACCTCGGCGACCTCGACCTCGCGCCGCTGCGCGCCCGGTTCGGCGAACTGGTCCTGCACGGGCGCAGCGACACGCAGCAGGTGGCCGAGCGCCTGCAGGGCGCGCAGGTGGCGATCAGCAACAAGGTACGCATCGGCACCGAGGTATTCGAGCAGTGCCCGGACCTCGAGCTGATCCTGGTGGCCGCCACCGGCACCAACAACGTCGACCTCGAAGCCGCGCGGCGCCACGGCGTGACGGTGAGCAACTGCCAGGGTTACGGCACCCCGTCGGTGGCCCAGCACACCCTGATGCTGCTGCTCGCCCTGGCCACCCGCCTGCCGGACTACCAGGCGGCGATCCGCGAGGGTCGCTGGCAGAAGGCGCCACAGTTCTGCCTGCTGGACTTCCCCATCGTCGAGCTGGAAGGCAAGACCCTCGGCCTGCTCGGCCACGGCGAACTGGGCGGCGCGGTGGCGAAGCTGGCCGAAGCCTTCGGCATGCGCGTGCTGCTCGGCGCGCTGCCCGGCCGACCGCCGCGAGCCGACCGCCTGGCGCTGGACGAGCTGCTGCCGCAGGTCGACGCCCTGACCTTGCACTGCCCGCTGACCGAGGCCACGCGCCACCTGATCGGCCAGCGCGAGCTGGACCTGATGAAACCCACGGCCTTCCTGATCAACACCGCCCGTGGCGGGCTGGTGAACGAGCAGGCGCTGGCCGACAC